>CANDEV010000034.1 GCA_947383835.1 uncultured Clostridia bacterium | reverse complement strand
TTAAGGCAAGGTTATATGTCAGATAAATATACGTCATTTGTTTCGGGATATATTGAGCCAGGAGAAAGTGCGGAAGAAACAGCTTTTAGAGAGGTTAGGGAAGAAATTGGAGTAACTCTCGATTCACTTGAATACGCCGGAACATATTGGTTTGCAAAAAATGAACTGCTTATGCACGGTTTTATAGGAAAAACAAAAAAATGCGCTCTAACCTTGTCGCAGGAGGTCGATTCCGCAGAATGGACTTCAGCACAGGACGTTGTAAAAACACTGTTTCCAAAAGCTCCAGGAAATGCCGCTTATGCCATATATGAGATATTTATGGAAAAGCTAAAATAAAAGGTATTGATATACGAAAAATCCACAAACGCAATACACCAAAATAAAAATAAAGGAGCTAAACCAATGAGCATTTCGGTAAATCTTTATTACACAGGAAAAAACGGCAGCGCAAGACATTTCGCCGAGGAAATGGAGCAAAGCGGTACAGCCGCCTTGATACGCGGTGAGGAGGGCTGTCTGAAATATGAGTATTTTCAGCCCTTGAACGACCCCGAGACCGTCCTGCTGATAGACGTGTGGGAGGATCAGCAGTCTATAGACCGTCACCACGCCTCCGAAATGATGAAAACCGTCGCCGCGCTGCGTGAGAAGTACAACCTGCGAATGAGAGCGGAACGTTTTATTGCCGACGAGGACGGTATACCCGACAAGGATAAGAAATTTCTAAGAAAATAAGCAGAATTTGACATAATAGGTTTAATGTGGTATAATTATAAAAATGGGGGACAGCTATGAAAAAAATTTTTATATTATTTATTAAATTTATTATTATGCTTGTACTGCTGGCAGCGGCTGTGTTTGTATGCTTTTTTATAATAATTAGCCAGACAGGTTTAGGCATGGGTTCGGGACTTTCATTTTTGGGAATATTGTTAGATATTGTACTTTTTTCTGCAATACTTGTTTTGTATATATTTTTATGCAAAAAAATAGTTCGTTTTAATCCCAAAGATTATTTTGAAGATCACAGTGAATATTTTAAAGATAATTACAAATGACAAATTCTATTCTTTACCCTCTAATTTCTATAAAAAGGATTGATAAATTATGACAAGCAAACAAAGAGCAATTCTAAAGGGCATAGCCCAAACCGAGGACACCATTTTGCAGGTTGGTAAAAACGGCATTATCGACACATTGGTGACACAGGTCTCCGACGCCTTGAAAGCAAGGGAGCTTATCAAAATGAAAGTCCAGGACGGCAGTCCTCTTTCACCTGCGGAGGCGGCTAACGAGCTTGCCGAAAAAACCAAATCAGAGGTGGTGCAGGTCATTGGGAACAAATTCGTGCTTTTTAAGCGCAATCCGCAAAATCCCAAGATAGACCTGAAAGCCAAGTAATGCGCAGGGCGGTTTTCGGCGGGAGCTTCGACCCCGTCCATAACGGACACGTAAATCTTGTCAAACAAATATACGGCAGTGTAACTCTTGACGAAATAATTATCATGCCCGCGGGAATTTCTCCCTTTAAGCAAAATATGGAAAGAGTCCCTGCAAGCGGCAAGCAGCGTTATGAAATGTGCAGACTTGCTTTTGCGGATATGTCATACGTTACCGTCAGTGATTACGAAATATCTTTGCCGGAGGTCAGCTACACGGTCAATACTGTCCGTCATTTGAAAGAACAGTATCCAACCGATGAGCTTTTTCTCATTATCGGCAGCGATATGCTGCTGTCATTTCATAGGTGGCGCAATTTTGAGGAAATCCTTTCTGTGTGCGGACTTATAGCTGCCTCCCGCGAAAGCGGTCAAAGTGATCTTGAGGAACTTGAAAAACAGGCGGAAACTCTGAAAAAATACGGTTCGGTGACAGTCGTCCCTATAGATACCTTTGAAGTATCTTCAACGGAAATTCGTAAAAAAATTAAAAATTCTTCCGATATATCTTGCTATGTTCCCCAAAATGTAGTAAAATATATAATGAAAAATGATTTATACTAATTCACGACCTAAATGTGTATAAAAAATTCAAGTAAAAATTTGCGTATATGATTTTTGCGCCGAATTTTTTTCCTGCACATTGGGAGTGAATTAGTATTATACCGCTAAACGACAATTTTTAGGAGGAACGCATATGAAAGTGTTAATGCTGAACGGAAGCTGTAAGCCAAACGGAAATACCAACAGAGCGCTGCTTGAGGTCGGTGCCCAGCTTGAAAAGGAGGGCATTGAGTACGAAATATATCAGATAGGCGGCAAGCCCGTTCGTGACTGCATAGGCTGCGGGAAATGCACCGAAAGCGGCTGCGTGTTTACCGACGACGGTGTTAATGAATTTATCGCAAAGGCTAAGGCGGCGGACGGCTTTGTTTTCGGTACACCGGTTTACTACGCCCACCCAAGCGGACGTATACTGTCGTTTTTGGACAGAGCTTTCTACAGTGGAGGCGGAGCCTTTGAGTTTAAGCCCGGGGCGTCTGTTACGGTGGCAAGACGCGGCGGAAACACAGCGTCCTTTGACTGTTTGAATAAGTATTTTGGTATACGCCAGATGCCTGTTGCCGGCTCTACCTACTGGAATATGGCGCACGGACGTGTTCCGGGCGAAGCGGAAATGGACGAAGAGGGTATGCGTACAATGCGTAATCTTGCCCGTAATTTAGCTTGGATGATGAAATGCTTTGAAGCGGGCAAAAACAGCGGCATAGCTCTGCCCGATACGGAAAGCGGAGAAATGACAAATTTTATCAGATAAATTTTGTTTTCGGGAAAATGTTAAAAATGGAGTGAATTTTATGTACTCTGCCGATGAGATAAAGGATATTCTTGATATAAGGCTTTCCAAAAAAAGGTATCAGCACAGTCTTAATGTTGCCGCAGAGGCAAAAAAGCTTGCGGAGCATTATGAATATGCAAATACCGAAAAAGCGTATATAACAGGACTTCTGCACGATATTTGCAAGGAGATACCCAAGGACGAGCAGTTTACTTTAGTAAAAGGTTCGGATATGAACGTTACCGAGGTTGAAATTGCCACACCGCCCCTGCACCACGCCATTGCGGGGGCAAGGTACGCGGAGCAGGCGCTTAACCTTTATGATGAGGATATGCTGAATGCCATAAGATACCATACTGTGGGACGAGCAGGCATGAGCAGACTTGAGGAAATAATATACCTTGCCGACCTTATCTCCGCAGACAGAAATTACAAGGATGTTTCAAAAATGCGTAAAACGGCTTATCAGAGCATTGAAAAGGCAATGCTTGAAGCGTTAAAATTCTCCGTGACGGACGTGGTAAATAAAGGCTCAATGCTGCCGAGCCACACTATCGAAGCGTACAACTATTACATTTCAATAAAAAAGAAGGATAAAGAAAGGGCGGGTGTTAAATGACCCAGGAAGAAATTCTCTCTGCGGCGGTAAAGACCCTTGATACAAAAAAAGCCGAGGATATAAAGGTAATCGGCATTAAGGATTTAACAATAATCGCGGACTATTTTATAATTGCAAACGGTACGTCCTCCACTCATACGCGCTCTCTTGCGGACGAACTTGAATTTCGTCTCAAAGAACAGGGCTTGGAGCCGAGACAAATTCAGAGAAACAACGGCTCAAACTGGATCATTCTGGATTATTCCGACGTTGTTGTACACATTTTCAACAAGGAAATGCGTGATTTTTATAATCTTGAACGTCTGTGGCAGGATGGTTCAGAGGTGGATATATCAAAATATTTGTGACAGTTCGTAGCGGGGGATATAAATGAATTTTATCGTAGTTATCAGGGTAAGAAAAACTGTAAGCGAGGAAGAGCAAGCCGAGAGAATACGGCAGCTTTCCCGCAAGCCGGATATAACAGAAGCTGAACGGAAGCGGTATATCGCAAGACTTATCGAAAATTCAAAAAATGCGGAAAAAGCAATAGCCGCAATAATGATCGTCAGTATTGCTTTCATTGCGGCAAATCTTCTCTGCGGCAGACTGTTGTATGCCGTTGTAACAGGGGCGCTGCTTGGCTATCTTTATTATTTTGGCAAGAAATACGAGTGGGTGTTCCCAATTGGCAAAATGCTTTGCGGAGCAGCTTCGTTTATGAGTGTACTTAAAGGAATTTATGCATTAGGCTTTCTGCCTGACGGTGCGGCAAGCGTTGTAACGGCAATTGCCGCTGCTTCCGTACCTGTGGATATTCTTACGGGAGTTTACTTTTTGTACTCAAAAAAAATTGACGCATATGTAAAATATGTCGAATATGTTTCCTTAACAGAGGAGATGAAAGAGCAATGACTTCAGCAACAGACAGAGGCAGAAAAACAGCGGTATTTGTATCTGTATTATTTTACGGACTTTCCGCGCTGTCGCTGCTTACGCTGAATATTCTTATGGCGGCAGTAGGCTTTGCGGCGGCTTACCACATAAAGCGGGGGAGCCTAACAGCGAGAAATGTTGGAATAATCCTGCGTATCGCGGATATTCCCGTGCTTGCGGTCATAGCATATGTTTTCCGCAAATACGGCGCAGTCCTGCCGATATCCTCCGCAGCGGTAACTGTTTTGATAGCCGTCACGGCTCTGCTTGACGTTACAGCGCTTTTTACTCTTATTTTCAGCAAAAGCGCAATGGAATATTTTCATGAGACAGAAGCTGTCCGCGCAATAGAAAACAGCAAAGAATAAGTTTGAAAAGCTCCGTTTTGGAGTTTATTATACATTAAAATAAGAGGCAAATAATTTCTTTCTTCTTGCCTCTTGCATCTAAATTTCTAATAGCAAAGGATTGATTATTTTGGAAAGATACGATTACGCCGCTGCCGAAAAAAAATGGCAGCAGTACTGGGAGGAACACGGCACGTTCAAAGCCGAAACAGGCAGCAAAAAGCCGAAATTTTATGCGCTTGTAGAGTTCCCATATCCTTCGGGCAAGGGTATGCACGTCGGTCACATCAAGGCTTATTCGGGACTTGAAGTAGTCAGCAGAAAACGCCGTCTGGAGGGCTATAATGTGCTGTTCCCCATAGGCTTTGACGCATATGGACTGCCTACCGAAAACACAGCCGTTAAGACAGGCGTACACCCGAGAGTTGTTACAGACAACAATATAGTAAAATTTACGGGTCAGCTTAAACGTGTGGGATTTTCTTTTGACTGGTCAAGAGTTATCGACACAACCGACGAAGATTACTACAAGTGGACACAATGGATATTTCTTAAAATGTTTGAAAAGGGACTTGTTTTCAGAGACAAGACCTTGGTAAACTATTGCCCAAGCTGTAAGGTCGTATTGTCCAACGAGGACTCCCAAGGCGGCAAGTGCGACATCTGCCACAGCGACATCGTCCAGAAAACCAAAGAGGTGTGGTATCTCCGCATAACCGAGTACGCCGACAAGCTTTTGCAGGGTCTTGACGAGGTGGACTATCTGCCCAATATCCGTCTTCAGCAGGAAAACTGGATAGGCAAGTCAACAGGTGCGTTTGTGAATTTCACCGTTAAGGAGAACGGCGAGCAGCTCCGTATCTACACCACCCGTCCCGACACACTTTACGGCGTGACCTTTATGGTAATCGCGCCCGAACACCCGATTATCGAGAAATACCGCGATAAAATTGCCAATATTTCGGAATTGGACGCTTATAAAGCCGAGTGCGCGAAAAAGAGCGAATTTGAGCGTACACAGCTTGTCAAGGACAAAACAGGCGTGAAAATTGACGGTCTGACGGCGATAAACCCCGTCACTGAAAAAGAAGTCCCCATTTATATTTCCGACTACGTTATGATGGGCTACGGCACAGGCGCAATCATGGCTGTTCCCGCTCATGATACCCGCGACTATGATTTTGCAAAAAAATTCGGTATTGACATAATTGAGGTCATCAAGGGCGGAGACATTTCCAAGGAAGCATATACAGGCGACGGTGAAATGGTGAATTCCGGCGTACTCAACGGCATAAAAAATAAAAAGGAAGCAATTGCCAAAATGCTTGAAGTCCTTGCTGAAAAGGGCTGCGGCGAAAAGGGCGTACAGTATAAAATGAAGGACTGGGCGTTCAACCGCCAGCGTTACTGGGGCGAGCCTATCCCTATCGTACATTGCCCTAAGTGCGGAATGGTGGCTGTACCTTATAATGAGCTGCCGTTGAAGCTTCCCCCCGTGGAGAATTTCCAGCCCGGCACTGACGGCGAAAGTCCCCTTGCGAAAATAGACGATTTCGTGCACTGCAAATGCCCCAAATGCGGCGGCGACGCAAGGCGTGAGACCGATACAATGCCACAGTGGGCAGGTTCTTCATGGTACTTCCTCCGCTACTGCGACCCCAACAACAATGAAGCGTTTGCTTCGCAGGAAGCGTTGAAGTATTGGATGCCTGTGGATTGGTACAACGGCGGCATGGAGCACGTTACCCGCCATATGATTTATTCCAGATTTTGGCACAGATTTTTGTACGACATGGGTGAAGTGCCCTGCGACGAGCCGTACGCAAAGAGAACGGCACAGGGTCTTATTCTCGGTTCCGACGGCGAGAAAATGGCTAAGTCAAGAGGAAACACCGTTGACCCCAACGACGTTGTTGACCAGTACGGCGCGGACGTTCTGCGCGTCTATGTTCTGTTCGTGGGCGACTACGAGCAGGCTGCTCCTTGGAGCGATCAAAGCATGAAAGGCTGCAAGCGTTTTCTTGACAGGATCTGGGCTTTGCAGGACAAGCTTGTGGACGGCGACAGCTATCGTTCCGAGCTTACGTCCCTTATGCACAAGACTATTAAAAAGGTTTCCGAGGACATTGAAGCAATGAAATTCAACACCGCCGTTGCTGCAATGATGAGCTTGCTGAATGAAATTTCTGATTTCGGCAGCATAAACAAAGCCGAGATGAAAACTTTGTTGATATTGCTTAATCCGTTTGCGCCTCATATTACCGAGGAAATGTACAATAAAATTTTCGGCGGAATATTGAACGAGCAGGAATGGGTAAAATATGACGAAAAGCTCTGTGTGGACAGCGAGATAGAGGTAGCTGTTCAGGTCAACGGCAAGATAAAAGCAAAGGTCATGATCCCTGCTGAAGCGGCTCAGGAGGAGGCTCTGACTGCCGCAAAAGCCGATCCCGCCGTTGTTTCCGCTATTGATGGCAAGAGCATTGTCAAGGAAATTTATGTTAAGGGCAGACTTGTTAATATTGTAGTAAAATAACTGCAATATTTTGCCATGTTCATCTGTGACGAAAAAAAATATGATTTTTTGTACAGTTTTTTTTCAATAGCTATTGACAAGGACGGTATAAATGAGGTATAATAAAATAGTTATCTCTTATATACTCTGCATTGCTATGGCTTTGTTACAGTATGTATGGCGGCTTCGCGGCTTTCGGGCTTGTCCGTGAGCTTCGCGGGACGCGCTCCCGCGGCAGTTTATTCTGCATGGAGCCTAATATATAAAACCTCTGCCGCAGGGCAAAGGGAGGGAATAAAATGGCTGAAATTCGTGTTGGAAAAAACGAATCCTTGGATACTGCTCTTAAGCGCTTCAAGAGAAGCTGCGCTAAGGACGGCGTTATCGCTGAGGTTCGTAAAAGAGAACACTATGAGAAGCCTTCGGTAAAACGTAAAAAGAAATCCGAGGCTGCTCGTAAGCGTAAGTATTAATTGTAAATTATTAACGCTTAATTGAAAATGAACGGGCAATTAAGGCAGGAACGGTACGTGAGTATTGTTACCCATGGGAGTGATTTACTGTTATTGGCAGCGTATGCCGATATGGGTAAAGGCTCAGCCTTTTCTGCCCGTTTAGTTTATTTAAATGCTTTTTTCGGTA
The DNA here is from genome assembly GCA_947383835.1 of uncultured Clostridia bacterium. Taxonomy (GTDB): domain Bacteria; phylum Bacillota; class Clostridia; order Oscillospirales; family Ruminococcaceae; genus RGIG8773. The sequence continues at coordinate 927 of CANDEV010000034.1, read as the reverse complement.
AAAAATATTTAAATCGGAATAAAATTACAAAAAACACTTGCAAAATATAAAAAAATGTGGTAAAATATATGTAAGCTTTTTGTATGTTTGCGTTAAGCAGAATATATTTCTAAAAGGATGGTTAATTTTTATGATTACAGCAGGCGATTTCAGAAACGGCGTTACTTTTGAAGAGGACGGCAACGTGCTTCAGGTTGTTGAATTTCAGCACGTAAAGCCGGGCAAAGGCGCGGCTTTTGTAAGAACTAAGGTCAAGAATGTTATTTCGGGTTCGGTGGTTGAAAAGAGCTACAACCCCTCCGCTAAATTCCCTACAGCTTTTGTTGAGAGAAAGGATATGCAGTATTCCTACACCGACGGCGATTTATATTATTTTATGGATCCCGAGACCTATGAGCAAGTACCTATCAGCTCAGCAGAGCTTTCCGATAACTTTAAGTTTGTTAAGGAAGAAATGATCTGTAAGGTTTGCTCCTATAAAGGCAAGGTTTTTGCTGTTGAGCCTCCCAACTTTGTTGAGCTGGTTGTAACACAGACGGACCCCGGCTTTAAGGGTGATACTGCTACAAACGCTACAAAGCCCGCAACTCTTGAAACAGGTGCGGAAATCAAAGTCCCCCTCTTTATCGACGAGGGTGAGACAATAAGAATCGACACAAGAACAGGCGAATACATGGAACGCGCTTAATGCGTGTGCCGAAGCCCCTTCAAGGGGCGGTTAAAATATGATTTTGGGTATGGTTAAAAAAATAAGCCATACTATGTAACATTAAACAATTGCTGCTTCGGCAGCTTTCCAAAAGGAGGATACCTATGAAGCTTGGTGAAAAAGTGTCTTATCTGAAAGGTCTTATGGAAGGTCTTGAGCTTGACGAGACCACAAAAGAGGGCAAGGTTATTGCTGCAATGGCTGATATTTTGCAGGAT
>CANDEV010000033.1 GCA_947383835.1 uncultured Clostridia bacterium | reverse complement strand
TGCTTTTCTCATTTCTTTATTATATCATATTATGCGCTATTTGTCCACACCTAAAATTAACATTTGATGAAGCTCGTTTGCTTATTGATGATTATATATTCTTTTACAACAATAAACGTAGTCAGTTAAAAACTAAACTGACTCCGCTTGAATTCCGAAGTCAGTTCGTCTCTTGTTAATTTAATTTTATACCATTGAAGCATTTTTGTGCTGTACGTACAAAATGGGACAATTCAATTTTTCGGGAGCCTTTTATCATTGCTTTGAATTACTTTGTGCCGTCCGCAAAGTTATTTGTTGCGGCTGTTATAGCTGTCTGTGCAGTTACGGGATAACCGTTAGCATCAGTCTTGAGGTAAAGAATATAGACGCTCTGTGTACCTACCTGCCACTGAACATAATCTTCTGTATTCACATCATATGTGGTAGGCAGCGTAGAGTACATTACATTATACTCATAAATTCCCGTATCCTTAAGAATAGCGTCGTTTGCCTTTACAATGTCGCTCTGTGTTCTGTTCTTTGGAACTACCATATAAACAGGAGCGCCGTTCTTATAGTAGCTTATGATATAGTCGGTATTCTTATTTATTGTAGGATATGTTGAATACGCTGTATAATACTTTGAGGTACTGTTTGCAGCCTGATCCTTGTTCTTGATCTCGTCGATCTTGGTCTGGTCGTAGTTGTTATAAGGAACAATCAGATATCTTGTTACAGCTCTGCCTGTTACAGGGTCGTTGACCGTCCATGTCTCAACATAATCCCAGTTGTTCGGTCTTACAGGGTTTTCGCTGTAGATAGTATAATACTCATACTTGTTGTTGTACTTGGCAACAGTTGTATTGTACTGGACCTCATCATAATTTGCCGGGAGAAGTACATATCTGTAGCCGTATGTGTATGCGCTGTTTTCGTTATAGAACGACTCGTATTTGTCCGTTGAAGTCTTTCTTGAAGGTACTGCTGTGTATACCTTGTAGTAGTCGTAAACATTGAACTGCTGCGCGGTAAGAGTATTTACATTTGCGGGATCATAATTTGCGGGAACAAGCATATAGTAAGTTACCGCAGAGTTTGTGGGCTTGATAGTAAGTATCTGATCGTTATAGAGAAGCTTTGTAGTCGGCGAGGTGGTATAGAATTTGTAATACTCAACATTTGCCGCCGCTACAGTTACCGTTACGTCAACGTAGCTGTTTGCGTTGTATCTGTCGTAGAATCTTACAGTCGTTGTTCCTGCTGTAACGCCCTTGATAGAGAAATTCTTATAATTTCCGGTTGTTGTTCCGGCTGTTACCGTTGCAACGTTTTGATTAAGAACAGAACACAGCAGATTGCTCTGGTTCTGTGCGTATACCTGAAGATTGTAAGACTCGCCTGCGTTTACCTTAACGTCCTTTGTGTAAGGCATGATAACGTTTGCCGCTGCCTGCTCCTTGACTGTTACATTGACGTACTTGTAGCAGGTGGACTGATAATTCTTGTTGTAGACCTTGATCCTTGCAGTGCCCGAACCCTTGGCGGTGATCTTTACTGTAACGTTGTTGCCGTCCCATCTTGCGGGGGAGAAAGAAGCCGTAGCAACGCTTCTGTCTGTAGAACCTACTGTAATTCCGCTGTGAGAGCCCTTTACGGTAAAGGTGACCGTAGCGGTCTCGCCCACCTTGTCAAAGGTAACGCTGGACTTATTTGCCGTGATCTTTGAAGCAACTACTGTTACCTTGCATTTAAGGGTAGTTCCGCCTGTTTTGGCATACACGTATGTAGTTCCGGGATTTTTTCCCGCTACCTTACCCTTTGAAGAAACGGTTGCTATGGATTTGTCGCCCGTTGACCATGTAACGCTGCCTGACGCATTTGAAACAGAAAGCGTGGTCTGATAACCCTTTGTAACGGTTACCGAAGTTTTGTTCAGCTTAGGCGATGCAGCGCTTGACGGTATAACAACTAATGAAGCTACCATAAACACTGCCAAAAATACGCTGAGCATTGATTTAAACAGTTTTGACATAAAAATTCCTCCATTCCTTTAAGAAAGCTTCGCCGCTGATTATATCTTCTTTTTGCGGCAGCTTTAATTCCTTAATTATATTGTAGCACTATTTCTGCCAAATGTCAATTAAATATCGGTAACAATTCGGTAACAAAAAGCCGCCTAATTATTACAAATTGACATAATTTAAGTGATTTTTGTAACCTTTTCGGTTATTTGGAGAGATATACCAGATAATCGTATATCATCTGAACAGCCTCCGCACGGGTCACCTGCTTGTCTCCGCCAAACTTTCCGTCTCCCTTGGGGATAAAGCCCTTTGCGTATGCAATTGCAATCGCGCCGATATTTTCATCTCCGCTCTTAACGTCGCTGAACGGGGTCTTGTAAATTCCCTTTAAGGAAGCAAGACCATTTTGGTCGTAGCTGCCTGTAAATATCACGGCAGCGTCTGTTCGTGTTATGGGCTTCTGCTGTTCTTTCAGCCATTCCTGATCCTCCAGCTCCGTTGCAAATTCGGGAACGTCGTAATAATAGTCTCCTACAGCGTAGCCGAGGAGATTGCTGAATTCCTCCTTTGTAATAATTTTATTCGGTTCAAATTTGCTGTCCTTTGTAACGATAACGCCGTACTTCTGCAAAGCAAGTATAGCCTGCTCCTGCGGGATACCCTTGATGTCGGTATATACAACGTCCCTGCCGCTGCTGTAATTTTTAAGAGGTTCGCCGTTCCAATTACAGAGCTTTCCTGTTTTGGCATTAAGGTAGAAGCTGTCAATATCGTACAGCAGATAGGTCTGTACCTTGCCGTTCTTTGTTATCCAGCCTGTATAGTAATAGTTAAAATTACGCTGTGTATAAAGCTTATCAAGCGCCTCATCGGGGGTAAGAATGTCCGAGGATGGGAACTTAACGTCCTCCGTATAATTATAATAGAAGCTTGTAACAACGCCGTTTGAGTCCACCGTAACATTAACGTAATCGCCGCTTACCTGAATACCGTTTACAAAGCGGTTGAAGCGGAAATCCCTTGAGGTCTCGAAGCCGCCCGTCCAGACGGAAACTTCACTGTCGTTGCCTGCGTCGGGGTGACACTCGCCTATAATATCCTTTGCGTACTGATTTGCGGCAGCCTCCGCAACAGCCTTTGAGTTTTCAACGTTAAGCTTGGGCAGCTTTGATGTATTGCTGTACTTGCTCATGTTGATGATCTCCCCTGTTTCGGCGTTGAGCTGAACGGAGATATTTTTATAGCCCTTGTAATTTTTATCCTTTGCGGTAAAGCGTATGCTCATATAGAAAGTTTCCTTTTCCTCCTTTTTATTTACCGCGGGATCCTCAGCCAGCGGCATTACGCCGTAGTCCTCCTTGTCGGAATATACCTCGCAGCTTTTTATTTCGTAATCGTCTGTAAGAGCGACGAATTTGTCCTTTTTGAGAAGCTCAAACACCTGCTTCTCCGTAAGGAGATTTTCGTCCTGTTGAATTTTTTTCAGCTCCGCTTCGGTAAAAACAACACCGTTCTCCATTCCTGCTCCCGTGTCAGAGTCTGCAATAGCTGCTGCCTCAGCTTCAGTCTCTGCTGCCATTGTGTCATAGCCGTAAAATCTTGTGCCGCCCGCTTCTTTCATATCGTCCCAAATAGTGGAGGCTTCACCTGTGAAAGCATCTATCTCGGAGGTAAAATCAGGCTCGTACACTATTCTTGCGGTTTTCTTTTTCGTCTCATAGTTTGTTGTTATCTTATAATAAGGAGTAAGCTTGCAGAGCTTTTTGAAGTCCTCGCGAATTTCCGCCTCGGACTTCGCGGTTTTAGCGTCCTTGAAATCTGCGTTGTCCCACCAGCTTGCCGAAAAGTTGTAAAGCTCGCCCGTGTTCTTGTTGACGGTAACATAGCCGTTGTTGCTGTCCACCTTAACGCCGTTCACATAGCGGTAGAAATTTACCCTTGCGGTATTGCCGAAAAGGTTCAGCGAGTTTACCTCGGCTTTAACCTCCCCCGCTATCTTCGGGTCAAGCTGTTTTATGTACCCCTCTGCCTTGGCAAGAATTTCAGCCTCGGTAAGCTTTGCAAGGGTCGGCTCGCTTGAATAGCCCTCGTTTGCCTTGCTGTCGGAATAACCCGTAATAATATCTCCCACAACGGACACGGTTACAGACCGATATTTTTCGGCTGTGTTGGGGGTGCTCCATGTAAACTGATACACCTTTGTGCCGTAGCTTTTACCCGTGGAATAGGTGAACTCGGACAGCTCGTCCGGGATAGTCACCCTTTGCTTTGCAATTGTAAGAGCAGCTTTCATTTCAACCTCGCTTTTGTCTGATGTGGAAGCTCCTGTGAGCGCGTAAACAGGCATAACCGCCGCCGCAGGGACAGCCGCTCCAGCCAGCATTGCCGCCATTGTCAAAGCGGCGATCTTTGTTATTGTTTTTGTTTTTTTCATGTTTTATCATTCCCTTCTGAAAAGACTGTGTTTTTGACTTTTCATATATAATACAATTCAAAAGCCCGAAATTTTTCATTTTAACTTAATTATAGCACATTTTTGTATGTATGCACAATAACTTTTGCATATTTTGTGCAAATCTACAAATCCTGCTATAATTTGCAGTATGCTATTGACAAACTGTGTATATCTTGATATACTGTGTATATCAGGTATATACAGCAAGGAGGAAAATCTCATGAACAATTTTGCAGATAAGCTTTTAAACAAGAAAAATGCAATTACAATACTGACGCTCTCGATTGCCGAAAGTATAATAATGCTTTTCGTGAATGCGGGCGGCGCAGACAGCGCGGTGGACGTGCCGATAATAATGCTGTCGATCATGTCGTTATGCAGTCTGAAGCAGTTGGACGAACCGAAAAAATTTCAGTGTCTGCCCGCATTTTTACTGTTCTACATCAATTTGGCAAGAATAGCTTGCAGTTTGAAAAATTTTAATAACACGGTGGGAATTATCGTTATGATACCCGTTGTTATCGGCGGTATATACACGGTTTACTATACCGTAAAGCTTTGGGCGGAATTTTTCAAAGAAAATAAAAACCGAAAAGGAGGTTCGAGTGAATGAATTTATTTATTAATGCCGCAGGCGACAAGCCAATGTACGAACAGGTCAAGGACGGCATTAAGGAAGCCATTATGAACGGCGAGCTTAAAGCTCACGACCTTATGCCAAGCGTAAGACAGCTTGCCGCCGACCTCAACGTCAGCATGATAACAACAAAACGTGCTTACGCCGACCTGGAGCGTGAGGGTCTGCTGTACACGGTGGCGGGAAAGGGTACTTTTGTAAAACTGGAGGATATCGGTATGATACAGGAAAAACACACCGCAGAGGCTTTGGAGCAGTTCCGCATACAGGCGGAGGCATTGAAAAAGCTGGACGTTCCCATTGAAAAGCTTGAAAGCGAGCTGAAAAACATATACGGAGGTAACTACAATGAGTAATAATATTATTGAAATAAACGGATTGTCAAAAAACTATAAGGGCTTCTCCCTTAAAGATGTAAGCTTCTCTATCGAGCAGGGGACTGTCATGGGTCTTATCGGGCAGAACGGCGCGGGCAAGACTACTATTATAAAGCTTATCATGAATATGTTCGACCGTGACGGCGGTACTGTAAAGGTTTGCGGCATGGACAACATCGAGGAGGAAATTTCCGTCAAAAACAAAATCGGCTATGTTGCGGACGAAAGCTACTTTTTCGTAAACACCACGGCGAAAAAAATCTCGGGAGTCTGCTCCGCTGCCTACGATAACTGGGACGGCGAAAAGTTTTCCGCGCTTATGAAAAAGTGGAAGATAGACGAAAAGAAAAAGGTCGCCGCACTTTCAAAGGGTACACAGACCAAGCTTATGCTTGCGGCAGCTCTTTGTCACGGCGCGGAGCTTCTCATACTTGACGAGCCTACGGCGGGTCTCGATCCTGTGGCGAGAATTGAAATTCTCGATATGCTTCGGGAATTTGTTGCGGACGGAAAACGTTCGGTGCTTTTCTCCACCCACATCACAGGCGACCTTGACAAAATAGCGGACGTGATAACTCTTGTCATTGACGGAAAGATACACGAAAGCATGAGCATTGACATGATAGAGGACAAATACGCAGTGATAAGCGGCGCAAAGGATAAGCTTACTCCCGAAAACGAAAGGTACGCTATAGGTGCGAGAAAGCTTAACACAGGCTTCGAGGCTCTTGTTAAACGGGAACATCTTGACAGGTTCGAGGGCGTGTCGGTGAAAAATCCCAACGTTGAAAATCTGCTGACGTTCTCCATCTGGCAGAACGAAAAGGGGGAGTAATTATGACGGCAATCGAAAGAAAACGTGCGAAAAAGCTTACGGACGTTATGTGCAAAATGGGCGGGAACAGCTATCGCCTGATAACAGTTTTTCTGGCGGCAATGGCTGTTATTGTTGACGCGGCTATTTTTTTCGTAACATCGCAAACAGACGAGATTTATACTGTAATGATACTTAACACGGTTTTTATAACTATGTTCGGCGCGCTTTTGCAGTACGTCAAGGAAGCCCTGTTCGGCACGCTAAATATTTACGCAGCGGCAGCGCAGACGGGTAACGGTTCGTTTTTTATTGGAAAATTCCTATGCACCCTCCCCTTTGAGGGCAAGGACAAAGTAAATATGCGTATTGCTGACTGGGAAAAAACTAATGTTGTCAATTTCCTTATCACGGCAGCGGTGATGATAATTATTGAAGTCTCAAAGAGCATGGGGTACTCCGACTACGACGGCATTGTGGGAGTTACAGCGGTTGTTTATATGGCGATAAACGCGGCATTGCTTATGATAACCTTATTTGTAAAAAACGGACTTGTTGGCATGATATCTTCAATGGTTTCAAGCTTTGTTCCGGTATTTATTATGCTTGTTCCCGCGGACGAAAGCGGCGAGATAACTCCCGAAATGGCACGGACATTCAGCCAAACGCTGGAGGGCTTCGGATTTCTTTCGGGGGTATCGGGAGTCGTTATACTGGCGGCTTTTACGGCTGTGCTGATACTGTTCGCAGAGGTTTATTCAAGCCGTATGAAAAATATCTCATGGAGATTTAAGTAGAGGAGTGAAAAAATGAATACTTCATTTTCAAAAAAATTCAAAACCGCAGCCAAAATGATGAATGTGCCAATAATACTGCTGATAATTTTTATGGACCTTATGTGCATGACAAGCGGTCTGCTGAATGAACCCAACAGTCAGGACATCGCTTTGGATATTACGACAGGTTTCAGCCTCGGCGGATTTGGCACTTTGAGTATAATGACTATTGCAAACGGAATGTTCTTTTCCTTTATAAATCATTTGAAGGTTCTGCCGTTCACAAAAAGCGATATAAAAAGCATTGCCGTTATAAATATTTTTCTGAACATTTTTATTTTCACGATCGTCCAGTGCGTAATATCCGCATTTATGCGACCCTCGGCGATACCTTATTTTATCTGCATAAATATAGTAAATATTGCGCTTTCAATGGGGTATCTTCTGATGTGCTTTCGTGACAAAAAGATGTGGAACACGCGGGCTGCAATGGAAGATCCGATGACCCGCAGTCAATCGGCTAAGCTGCTTATTTCAATTATAATCGTTATGATTTTGGCAATGGCTCTGACCGTTTTTATTTACACCATGGCGGTAAGGGGGAGCTTAACGGACGATATGCCCGTACTTATAGGTATTTCCGCCGCAGCGGTAATAATTGCGGCAGTTGAAATAATTTTGTACAAGAAAAAGAAAATTGAATTCTAAAAAAAGCGCGCAAGGCTTTGTAAACCTTGTGCGCTTTCAATTTAATTTTTTTCAATGAATTCCCGAAGCTTTCGGCAGGTCTCCTCGCTTAGGATATGCTCTATACGGCAGGCGTCCCGCTCGGAATTTTCCTCAGAAACGCCGAGAACCCTGTTTAAAAACTCGCGGAGCATAACGTGTCTGCCGTAGACCTCCTCGGCTTTGGCTTTGCCCTCGTCGGTGAGCATGATCTGTCCGCCTCGCTCCACGGTGATATAACCGTCGTTTTTGAGTATACCCATAGCGCGGCTTATACTGGGCTTGGAGTAACCAAGCTCGGAGGCGATGTCCACCGAACGGACGTACCCCGTTTTTTTGTGAAGCAACAGTATGGTTTCGAGGTAATCCTCGCCCGATTCATAAATTGACATAAAACCGCCTCCGAAAAATTGATACATATATTATAGCACATTTCGGCGCGGTTGTAAAGCACGAAAACATTTTTTGTTGACAATTATCGAAAAACATGGTAAAATGAAACTGCGGGCTTATCCCGCAGGATAAAGCGCACCACGCGGCGGACGGCTTGTTTCCCCTCCTTCACTTTCATTATAATAACGGAAGGAGGAGTGCTATCTATGAATACATATGTTGCCTGGTCAGAAATGATACAGTTTGTAATAATGTTGACAGCGATCGTCACTCTTTGTTACGTTGTTTTTAGCAATAAGAACAACAGACATAAGTAACAAAGACGAAATTAACCGCCCCAGCTACCAACTCGGCGGTTAAATTCATTTAATCTAAACTTAGTTGGGGAGCAGCCGTTCGTCGGTGCGCTCCTTTTATATTTACAGTATACACGATTTCCGCAAATTTGTCAAGTGGTTTTGCAATAAAAAACCTCCCCAAAACGGGGAGGTTTTTAAATTTAAGTTTCCTAAGCTTAAAATTATGCTTACTGGAGGAGTGAAAGAACACTCTGGGGCAGCTGATTTGCCTGAGCAAGCATAGACTGAGAAGCCTGTGCAAGGATCTGCTGCTTTGTGAAGTTCATCATCTCTGTAGGCATATTTGTATCGCGGATACCGGACTCTGCGGAAGTCAGGTTCTCGATAGATACGTTCATGTTATCGATCTTGTGTTCAAGTCTGTTCTGAACAGCACCGAATGTTGCACGAACCATGGAAACCTTGTTGATAGCGTTATCGATTCTGTCGATAGCGTAGTTAGCGGATTCCTGATCTGTGAGCTTGAGGTTAGCAGTACCAAGACCGTCCTCACGAGCAGAGCAGTTCATGTTAGCCTTGAGATCGCCAAGACCGCCGGAAGTATACTTGAATGTGAAGTCAACAGCGTCCTTAGAACGTGCGCCAGCCTGAAGTACAATGTGATCAGTGTAGGTCAGAGGAGCTGTAGCGTTGTTATAAGTATTGGACTTAGAAACTTCTGTGTTTACGTCCTTAACTGCAGCGTTAGGCTTATTGGAATTATCATAAGCATAAGCATCAACAGCGATTTTGTAAGTTACAGTACCTGAAGAACCGTTCTTCGCAGTAGACATATCGCCTTGACTAGTAGGAGTAATAGTTCCGATTATTGTTGCAAGATCATCGCCAGTATCATTCAATATACCAATTGTTGTAACACCGGTTGCAGCAACCTTTACACCGCAAACTGTTCCATCCTGCAAAGTGATCTTCTGTACACCGTCGGCAGCAGTAGGAGGATTAACAACTGTTCCATCGGAAAGTGTAAGTCCAATCTGCTTGAAACCATCAGTTGTATCATTAGCTTCAGCGCCATATGTGAATTTAAATTCTGCACCGTCCATAGCCTTAAGAATGCTATTCTTAGTATCTGTCATAGTAGCATCAGTTACACTTGCACCAGTTATTGCAACTGTAAGATTAGCTTGAGCAAGTGTTTTTCCGCCTGCACCCTCTTTAAAACCTGTGCTGTCAACAACTTCAGCACCGGCGTTTGTAGGACCGTATTTATCTGCGTAAGGATTGTTTACTGTAACAACGATCTTGTCGCCGTTCTGTAATTTTGTGCCGTCAAGCACAACATCAACAGCAGCTGCACAGTTTGCAGTACCAAAAGCGAAACCACCATTCTCTGTATGCGTTGCATCAGTATTACCGTTCTTATTTGCGGTAGCATCTATTTTTACCTGATCCTTATCAGCACCGTTTGTTGCGCCGATACATGTCCATTTCTTATTGGTAGCGTCATATTCAAATGTGAAATCAATGCTGTCAGGACCCTTTTGCTTGGTTGGGTCATTTCTCTTCCAGTTTGCGTTAAGGTCATTCCACATTGTATCAGCCTTTGTTGAGCCGTTTGTGGTCTGAGGATCATCAAGCAGCTGAGCGTCAATTCTGTTTACATCAGCGGAAGTAAGATACTTAGGATCTCTTACATAGTTTGCATAATCAAACTTGCCGTTTACAGCCTTAAGACCGTCAGCCATCTGTCCGCCGTTGAGAACGATAACGCCGTTAAAGTCTGTGTCAGCGATCTGATTGAGCTCGTCGTTGAGCTGATCGAATTCGAGCTGGATAGCGTCACGGTCAACATCGTCCTGATATGTGCCGTTAGCAGCCTGGTCAGCCAAAGTCTTCATTCTCTGGAGAATGGAGTCTGTCTCTGTGAGAGCACCTTCAAAAGTCTGAACCATTGAGATACCGTCCTGTGCGTTCTTAACGCCCTGTGTCATACCAGCGATCTGGCTTCTCATCTTCTCGGAAACTGCGAGACCTGCAGCGTTATCGCCTGCACGGTTGATTGCGTAGCCGGAAGAAAGCTTTTCGAGAGACTTGGAAAGCTTAGAGTTGTTGATACCTAAGTATCTGTTTGCGTTCATCGCGGTTAAGTTGTGCTGTACTACCATAATAGTTACCTCCATGTTTTAATTTTTATTCGCCGAATCCTTTCGGCTTTTTTCATTAAAGTATGCTTTAGCGAAATA
>CANDEV010000032.1 GCA_947383835.1 uncultured Clostridia bacterium | reverse complement strand
AAATCTGTAAAACTAACGTTCATATTACCCACCCCCTTTCGGATTGAAAAGGGGAGCAGCCGTCCGCCGCGTGGTGCGCTTTATCCTGCGGAGCAAGTCCGCATTTATATTGTACCGCATTTTTTGACATTTGTCAATACATTATGAAATTTTCAAAAACACTTGACACGCACTGTTGACAGTGCTATAATATAAATATAAAAGGAGCGCACCGACGAACGGCTGCTCCATTTGATTTTAGTTTTTGTAAAAAACCGCCGTCGTTGGTAGCTTGGGCGGTTTTTTATATGCCTTATTTATCTTTGAAGAACTTGATTATGTCAAAAATAAGGGCAATAACGCCGGTAAGCATAATAATGAAAGTAAAAATACCCTCGTATGTAACCATAGTTATCACCTCCCTTTCGGGAGCAACCGTCCGCCGTAGTGGTGCGCTTTATCCTGCGGAATAAATCCGCACTATTATAATACCACTTTTTTTGACATTTGTCAATGCCGTGCAAAACTTTTGTGCGGCATTTTTTTGTGCAATAATTGCAACTTTTTTGCCCTAAAAAACTGTGTAAAATTGCAAAAAAATATTTGACTATTTATGGGTTTTATGTTAAAATATATGTATATATTTAATCAGGGGGCTTCAAAATGTTTAATGGCAAAAAAATTATTGCTGTTTGTATACCGCGAGTTTTCGACCCCGCTTCTATCGAGTATTTGCAGCTTCTGAACCGCTGCGCTGTAAGCTCAGGCTATGCGCTTTTTGTGTATCAGTCCAACACCGATTTCGGATTTTACACCACAAACCGCCGCAACAACGTGGGCGAAAGTTTTATTTTCGATCTTATCGACTATGATATTATTGACGGCATGGTGATCTTCAGCGAGCTTATCAAGGATAAGGAGCTTGTAAAAAAAGCTGCCGGCGAGGCTCTCCGCAGGGGCAAGCCCGTTGTTGCGGTGGAGTACCCTCTTGACGGCTGCATTAACGCAAAATATGACTACAGCGACTGTTTTGAAAAGATCGTGCGGCACGTCATTATAGATCACGGTCTTACCAAGGTGAATTTTATTGCGGGCATTGAGGACAACAGCTTTTCGGAGGAACGCCACGAGGTTTACAAAAAAATACTCGCCGAAAAGGGTATACCTTACGACCCCGAACGCGTCGGCTACGGTCAGTTTTGGGAGATGCCCACAAGAGATGTTATGGAAAAATTTCTTGCGGAGGGAAAGGAGCTTCCCGAAGCTATTATTTGCAGCAACGACGTTATGGCTATGACCGCCTGCAAGGTCATCAGGGAGCATGGATATTCCGTCCCAAATGATATTATCGTTACAGGCTTTGACGGTATTTACGACGAGAGATTTCACAACCCGCGGCTTACTACCTGCCACAATAACCGAAGCGAAATGACGGAAAGGATAGTCTCCGTAATAGACGACAGTTTAAACGGAAAGACTGTCCCGAGTGAGATAGTTATTGATTTTGAAATGGTGCTTTCTCAATCCTGCGGCTGCGCTGAAAATACGGCTGTTGACTCGTTTGCAATACTTAACGAAATGAACCAGAGGCTCAACAAATATCAGTACAGCAACAGCTCAATGTCAAACCATATGGCGCTTATAAGCAGCGCGCGCGCTCCCGAGCTTATCATAGAAAGTCTTTCAAAGGACGAGGACTTTTTCGAGACCTGCTGCTGCCTTAATTCGGACGCGCTTTCCCCCAAAAGCGGCATTGTTGAGTCCGACAGTGACGAGCCGTTCACCGATGAAGTGCTTATGATATTCAGGGGGCATTACACCGACCCCAGCAAGGAAGTTATCCGCTTTAAAAGAAAAAATATCATGCCCGAATTTGATAAATATATTAACATGGACGTCCCGGTTATTTTTTCGGTGATACATTATTTTGATATACCTCTCGGCTATCTCTGTATAAACAGGGCAATGAGCCTTGTATCATATGAGCGTATCCCGCAGGTGGCGGACGTTTACGGCAACGGCTTCGGAAACGTCAGAATGTATACCGCAATGGAACGTCTTTATACATACGACCCATTAACGGAGCTTTATAACCGCCGCGGTTTCTATCGCCTTATAGTGCCTAAATTTGAAAGGGCTCTTAAATCTGACAGCAAAGTAATTGCTATAGTTTCCGCCGATCTTGACGGGCTGAAGGGCATTAACGACACCTACGGGCATTATGAGGGAGACAATGCCATAAAGGTTGCGGCGGACGCTTTGAAAAATGCCGCGGTAAATGATGAGATCTGCGCAAGATTCGGCGGCGATGAGTTTGTTGTGGCAGGCGTTATCGACAATGAGGATGGTTACGCCGATGGCTTTAAAAACCGCGTGAAAGCCTATATCGACGCATACAACAAAACAAGCGGCAAACCATATACGGTTGCCGCAAGCATAGGTATAACCTGCACCGTCCCCGACGGCTCCACAGTGGACGACCTGATAAAGGCTTCGGACGACCTTATGTACGCCGACAAAGCCACAAGAAAGATAGTCCGCAGCAGGGCAAGATATTGAGATTCTTTTTAGTTACGGTTGTTTAAAAAACGCTTGACAAATTGAAAGCCTTGTGATATAATGAAAATATAAAAAGAGAGCGCCCACAAACGGCTTGCTCTCCTCAAAGTCAGTTAAGAATAACCGCTTGAATTGAAGCTCGGGCGGTTATTTCTTTTGTCCCGCTATTTCTTGCGACGAAAAATCACATAGCAAAGACTGACAACTGATATCAACACCATTGTGTATGCCAGCATATCTGCCAGCGTTACATATGTAGTAATCTCCATACAGCATCAACCTCCTTTTATGGAATGGGTATTTGCGAAAAAGGAGGAGAAACAAGCCGTCCAACCTGTGGGACGCTCTAAAGGGTAAAACCCTCCGATTGCAATTATAGCACAAATTTTTCCGATTGTCAATGACAGGAGAGTTTGGATAATGACACATTTTTACGGCATAATTCCCAAAAAAATAATTATTTGATTTGAAACAAGACAGCCCTCAGGCGTAAGCTTAAAGCTGTCTTGTTCTTTTTTCATAAGCCCCTTTTGCACTAAAATTTCCGCATTTTTAGCGGTTTCGGCGGACATTTTTTCCGCCGCAATTCCCTCCTTGGTGAGCCGCAGGGAAAGCATGGCTTTTTCGCTTTCGCTGCCGCCGTTTTCAAGGGTAACTTTCCCCTGTACCTCTGCGGAAATAAAGTCCGCGATATTTTTCGGACAGCAGTAACGCTCGCCGTTCACAAAGCTGTGGGCGGCGGGACCTATTCCGTAATATTCCTCGCAGCGCCAGTACTTTAAATTATGTCTGCACTCAAAATTCTTTTTCGCGAAGTTGGAAATTTCATACTGCTCAAAGTCCATGCTTTCAAGCTTTCGGACTGCAAGCAGGTACATCTCCGCGGTACTGTCCTCGTCGGGAATTTCCGAAAGAAGCCTTTTGTCGCGGGAAAGCGGAGTACCCTCTTCAACTTTCAGCATATATGCCGAAACATGGGTAAGAGGCAGCGTTCCCAAAACATCAAGGCTTTGGCGCAGGCTTTCTTTTGTTTGTCCCGAGACCGCAAGCATAATATCCGCGCTGATATTTTCAAAGCCGACCGAGTGTGCGGAATTTATCGCCGCAATCGCTTCCTCGGCAGTATGAAGTCTGCCCAGCATTTTAAGCTCGGTATCACAGAAGGACTGTACTCCGAAAGACAGACGGTTTATCCCCGCAGAATAAATCTCTTTAAGGTAATTTTCCGTAACGCTGTTGGGGTTGCACTCCATAGAGATTTCGGCATTTGGGGCAATTTTAACAGCAGACAATATTTCGGAAATTTGCTCCGCAGAAAGCAGAGAGGGAGTCCCGCCGCCGAAATAAACGGTATCAAATTTATCCGTTATTTGAGAAATATTCCGCACGGCTGCCTTTGTGTATTTTTCAGCAAGAGACAAGTCCGTCACCGAATAAAAGTCGCAGTAGCGGCATTTTTTTATGCAGAACGGAACGTGGATATATAAACCTTTGAACATAAGCTGCTCCTTGATTTTTTAGTAAAAGTGTGTTAAGTTTTAAGCCATTCCGGAAATCATATTATAAGAACCTGTCTTCACAAGCTGTATGCACGTCTTTTCGGCAATCTTTTGCCGAACTCTGCGTTAAAAATCCTTGCCATACGCGAGTATGCCTGCGGATTTTTGCCTTGATCTCAGCAAAATCTTGCCAAAAATCCGCACACACATCTTGTGAAGACAGGTTCTAAATTTATTTTTCCGAAAATCTGCCGCACAGCTCCTTAACAAATAATTCCGCAATGGGTGAAAAGACCTGATATTTTTTCCAGATTATATACATCTTTGTTTCAAGGGTCGGTTCAAGGGGACGAAAACAAAGCTCGCTGTTCGGGCTTGTATCGGCAAGCTTGTCAAAGGTCAGCATATAGCCAAGTCCCTCGCGGACGAAAACAGAGCCGTTGTAGCATAGATTAAGCGTACCCGAAAAGGTCAGCTTTTCCGCGTTTTCTCCGCACCAGCGGGGAATGTCAGCCGCTATTGCCTGCCTTGAACAGATAAGAGGCAGACCGTATAAATCCTCAACTCGAACAGTTTGCTTTTCCGCAAGGGGACTGTCCCGCCGCATGACGACGCCCCACACGTCCGCACCTTGAACCTCAAGATAATTGTATTTGGACAGGTCGGGCGGCTCAACGATAAACGCCAAATCAAGCAGTCCTCGGTCAAGCTTTTCCGCAACCTGTTCGGTGTTGCCGCTTGAAAGATGATACCGAAACAAAGGATATTTTTCCGTAAAATCCTTTACCGCACGGGCAAGATATTTTATCAGATAGGACTCGGCGCAGCCTATATAAATATCACCGCCGTTTATTTCGTCCAGGGCAATAAATTCCGCCACGGTCTTGTCCGTCATTTCGACGATATCTTCCGCACGCATTCGCAGCAGCATACCCTCGTCGGTAAGTCTGAGACCTCCGTTTTTCCGTATAAAAAGCTTTTTGCCCAATTCGTCTTCAAGGGCTTTCATTTCCTTTGAAAGGGACGGCTGGGAAACGTGGAGACTTTCCGAAGCTCTTGTCATATTTTCGTTTCGTGCTATTTCCAAAAAATATCTTAGTGTGCGTAATTCCATTTTTATCATCTCCTATAGCAGTCCTATAAAATAATGCCTTTTGTAGGGTCGGGGTCTCCCCGCCCGCGATTATGAAACAGCGGGACGGGAAACCCGTCCCCTACAGATACGGTTATTATTTTGTTGGATTGTTATAATTTTATTATATACCAAATCATTATTCGTGTCAAGAATAATGCAAAATAAAAAACAGATATTAGACATATTGCGAAAAACATGGTATACTAACATCAGAACTTAAAGGAGGCGTTTAAAATGGCGGAGACTTCCGATAAATACGGCATTATTTTTCAAAATCTCACCGACGCGGGCTGCGACGTAAAAACAGCAGAAAGTTGTACGGAGCTTATCCTTGCAGGAAAATACGAGCAGGCTCTTGCTCTGATAAAGCCGCAGAAAAAACGTCTCCTTGATGAAATTCGCAAAAATCAGAAGCAGGTGGACAGTCTCGATTTCCTTGTTTACAAAATCGAGAAAGCGGAGATATGACCTGCAAATAAATCAAAGAAAGGTCGGTAATAAAAATGGCAAATATCGAAAAGCTTGAACTTACAGCAGAGTGGGACAAAACTTTTCCCAAAAGCGGCAAGGTCGAACACAGCAAGGTAACTTTTCGCAACCGTTACGGAATAACTCTCGCGGCGGATATGTACACGCCGAAAAATGCGTCGGGAAAGCTTGCGGCAATTGCTGTCTGCGGACCATTTGGCGCGGTAAAGGAGCAGTCCTCGGGACTGTACGCTCAAACAATGGCGGAACGTGGATTTCTTACAATTGCATTTGACCCGTCCTTTACGGGCGAAAGCGGCGGTACTCCAAGATATATGGCTTCACCCGATATCAATACCGAGGATTTTCAGGCTGCGGTGGATTTCCTTTCCGTGCAGGAAAATGTCGATTCGGAAAAAATCGGAATTATCGGAATCTGCGGCTGGGGAGGAATGGCTTTGAACGCTGCCGCTCTTGACACGCGTATCAAGGCGACGGGAACTTCCACAATGTATGACATGAGCAGGGTGAACGCAAACGGCTATTTTGACGGTGAAAACACCGAGGAGCAGCGTTACGAAAAGAAAAAGGCGTTGAACGCACAGCGTATTGCCGATTACAAAAGCGGCAGCTATGAGCTTGGCGGCGGAGTGGTTGATCCGCTCCCGGAGGACGCGCCTTTCTTTGTAAAGGATTATTACGATTACTACAAAACCGAACGCGGCTATCACTCACGCTCCCTCAATTCCAACGGCGGCTGGAACGTTATCGGCTGTATGTCGTTCCTCAACCAGCCTATTTTAAAATACAGCAACGAAATTCGCGGCGCGGTACTGATTATTCACGGCGAAAAGGCGCACTCCTGCTATTTTTCAAAGGACGCTTTTGCCGATATGGTAAGGGACAGCAAATACGCCGACAACAAGGAATTGATGATCATTCCCAACGCCGTGCATACCGATCTGTACGACCAAACCGACATTATCCCGTTTGATAAAATGGAACTGTTTTTCAAGGATAATTTGAAATAAAAATTGAAGAAAGGATATGCGTACCGTGACAATAGATGAAGTAATAGCAGGCTTTTGCGATAACCCGCCGGAAAATGCGGAACGTGACAAATACGCAAACGAGCTTTTTCAAGAAGCGATAAAAATAACTATGGAGCTTAACAACTGCTACCATACTCCCGAGGAAATTCGTGAAATTATGGGACGGCTCACAGGCAGAAAAATTGATGATAAATTCCGTATGTTTCCGCCGTTTTATACAGACTTCGGCAAAAACATCAAAATAGGCAGGGACGTTTTCATAAATTCGTGTTGTCACTTTCAGGATCAGGGCGGTATCAAAATAGGCGAGGGTACGCTTATCGGACACAATGTTGTGCTTGCAACGATAGACCACGACCTCGCCCCTGCAATGAACAGAAAAAATCATTATGCTCCCATAAAAATCGGCAGCCACGTCTGGATAGGTTCAAACGCCACAGTTTTGTCCGGAGTTACCGTCGGAGATTGGGCAGTCATTGCGGCAGGCGCTGTGGTGACTCGGGACGTTCCGCCTATGACGGTGGTTGGCGGAGTTCCCGCAAGGACGCTGAAAATTGTTTCTGAAAATGACATTATACCAATTTGCGACTAAAAAGCGTGTAAAAAATCAAGCAAAAATTTGCGCGTGTGATTTTTGTGCAGATTTTTTACCTACGCTTTTAGGAGCAAATTATAGCAATTCATAAAAATAGCCATACTGTAGGGGCGGGGTCTTCCCGCCCGCGATACAAAAATATGCTGAACCACGGGACGGGAAACCCGTCCCCTACGAATTTTGTCAAGATATTTTTATGTACCGCTATAGTATTAGAACGGAGGAAGTGAAATGAAAAAAATACTTGATATTTTTCTGGCGGTCTCTCTCATGCTTGGGATAACTGCCTGCGGAAATTCCGCAAACGAAAGCTCCGCTTTGGATACAGCTTCGGTAGATACCGAAATTACCAATGCTAAAATGTCGGAAACAGTTTCCCCAAAAGCAACCACGTCCGCAAGTGCAGATGAGGAGGAAAATCCCTTGAAAAGCGATATAGAATTTGACTTTGAGACAAAAACCGTAACGTTAAACAGCGGCTATAAAATGCCCATTTACGGTATCGGCACTTACAGTCTTGAGGGCGAGGTCTGCGTGAATTCAGTAACTGCGGCACTGGAAAACGGCGTGAGGCTCATTGACACGGCGTATATGTACCACAACGAGGAAAGCGTTGGCGAAGCGGTGAGAAGTTCGGGTGTTCCGAGAGAGGAAATTTTCGTTATCACAAAGCTTTATCCAAACCAGTTTTCAGACCCCGAAGCGGCTATTGAGCAGGCTCTCGAAAAGCTTGATATCGGATACATTGATATGATGCTCCTGCACCACCCCGGCACGGACGACGTAAAGGCTTACAAAGCTATGGAAAAGGCTGTCGCCGAGGGGAAAATACGCTCCATAGGTCTTTCAAACTGGTATGTTGAGGAGCTGGAGGACTTTTTGCCGCAGATAAATATTACTCCCGCGCTGGTGCAGAACGAGATACACCCTTATTATCAGGAAAACGATGTTATTCCTTACATTCACGATTTGGGTATTGTTGTGCAATGTTGGTATCCTCTCGGCGGCAGGGGATATACAAAAGAGCTTTTGGGGGACAGCGTAATTTCAGAAATTGCAGAAGCTCACGGCAAATCCTCCGCACAAATAATACTGCGGTGGGACTTGCAAAAGGGCGTTGTGGTTATCCCCGGGTCAAGCGATCCCGATCATATCAAGGAAAATACCGAGCTGTTCGATTTTGAACTTACCGATGAAGAAATGGAGCGTATCAACGCTCTTGACCGAAATGAAAAGCATGACTGGTACTAATACTGATTTGCTCCTATAGCAATCCAACAAAATAATAACCGTATCTGTAGGGGACGGGTTTCTCGTCCCGTTGTTTCATAATTGCGGGCGGGGAGACCCCGCCCCTACAAAAGGCATTATTTTATAGGATTGCTATAAAAGCGTATGCAAAAAAATCAGGAGGGAACACATAAAATGAAAAATCTGTTAAGCGGAATATTTTCAATTATATTATTTATTACAATGACAGCCTGTGAAAGCGCGCCTGATGAGGAAATTCAGACAGAAATATCCGAAACGGTAAATAATTTTCAGGAAACTGTAAGCGAAAGCGATACGGAAAAGTCCGAAAATACAGAGGAAAATATGGGTAATAAAACTCTTGTTGTATATTTTTCCTGCACGGGAACTACAGCTTCTATTGCAGAATATGCGGCGGAAATTCTCGGCGCGGATATTTACGAAATAATTCCCGAAGAGCCGTACACCGAAGCTGACCTTGCATACTACACCGATTGCAGGGCCGATAGGGAACAGAACGATCCGAAGGCACGTCCCGAAATTTCGGGGAAAGTGGAAAATATGGATAATTACGACACAATAATTCTCGGCTATCCCATATGGCACGGTCAGGCTCCGAAAATCATATATACGTTTTTGGAAAGCTATGATTTTTCTGACAAAACCATTGCGCCGTTCTGTACGTCCCACAGCAGCGGCATTGGTTCAAGCGCGGATAATCTGCACCCGATTTGCGGAGAGTCCGTTATCCGGCTTGAAGGCAGACGGTTTGCAGGCGGAAGCTCGAAGGACGATGTGCAAAAATGGATAGAAGATATTGGTTTGAATTGAATTTAAAATATTTTCTGTTTATAGCAATCCAACTCGGAGGCTGTCAACCGGGTCTATAAAAACAAACGGCTATGGCGTTTAACTCCATAGCCGTTTATTATGATCCGCCGCATATGCCGGCGGTATTTTTTAATTTATATGCTGCTGCCGTAATAACCGTAAAAACCTTTTAATTTATTCATCTAATTTAAGCACAGCCATAAACGCCTCCTGCGGAACCTCAACAGTGCCCAGCTTACGCATACGCTTTTTGCCTTCCTTTTGCTTTTCGAGAAGCTTTTTCTTTCGTGTGATATCGCCGCCGTAGCACTTTGCAAGGACGTCCTTACGCATTGCCTTAACGGTCTCGCGAGCAATTATTTTTCCGCCTATAGCAGCTTGGATAGGCACTTCAAAAAGCTGACGCGGAATATTGTCCTTAAGCTTTTCCGCAATTTTTCTCGCCCTGCCGTAAGCGTTGTCGGAGTGAACTATAAAGGAAAGCGCGTCCACAATATCGCCGTTGAGCATTATGTCAAGCTTAACAAGCTTAGAGGGAGCGTACCCCATCATCTCATAGTCGAATGAAGCGTACCCCTTTGTGCGGGACTTCAATGCGTCGAAAAAGTCATACACGATCTCGTTCAGCGGCAGCTCATAGTGCAGCTCCACACGGGTCTCGTCAAGGTACTTCATATCTTTGAAAACTCCACGTCTGCCCTGACAAAGCTCCATGATATTTCCCACATAATCGTTTGGAGCAAGTATTGTCGCCTTTACCATAGGCTCTTCCGCGGAGGAAATTACCGCAGGCTCGGGGTAATTCGTCGGGTTGTCGATATAGACCGTCTCGCCGTTTGTAAGATTTACCTTGTAAATAACCGACGGCGCGGTGGTAACAAGGTCAAGATTGTATTCACGTTCAAGACGCTCCTGAATTATCTCCATGTGGAGGAGTCCCAGAAAGCCGCAGCGGAAACCGAAGCCGAGAGCAACGGAGGTCTCCGGCTCAAAGGACAGGGACGCGTCGTTAAGCTGCAATTTTTCAAGAGCGTCCCGCAGGTCGCCGTAGCGTGCGCCGTCCGCAGGGTAGATACCGCTGAAAACCATCGGGTTTACTTCACGGTAGCCTTTAAGAGGGTTTGCGCAGGGATTTTCCGCGTCGGTAACGGTATCGCCAACACGAGTGTCCCCGATAGATTTTATGGAGGCGGTGATGTACCCAACCTCACCGGAGTGTAAAACTCCCGCGTTCACAAGGTCTGTTGCGCCCATGTACCCTGCTTCAACAACGGTAAATTCCGCGCCTGTCGCCATGAGACGGATAGTCTGTCCCGTTCTGACCTCGCCGTCCATAACGCGGACGTAAATAATTACACCCTTGTAGCTGTCGTAAAAGCAGTCGAATATCAGCGCCTGCAATGGCTTTTCGTTATCCCCCTGCGGCGCGGGAATGTCCGTAACGATCCTTTCAAGGACTTCCTCAACATTAGTACCCATTTTTGCGGAAATTCGGGGAGCGTCCATAGCAGGTATGCCTATAACGTTCTCAACCTCGGTGCAGACGCGGTCGGGGTCGGCGGAGGGGAGGTCTATCTTGTTCACAACAGGCATGACTTCGAGGTCGTTTTCAATGGCAAGATAGGTGTTGGCAAGGGTCTGCGCTTCGATACCCTGTGAAGCGTCCACCACAAGGACAGCCCCCTCGCAGGCAACAAGCGAGCGGGACACCTCGTAATTAAAGTCCACATGGCCGGGAGTGTCGATAAGGTTAAAAACGTAAGTCTGACCGTCCTTTGCGGTGTAGTTGAGCCGCACGGCGCGGGCTTTTATTGTAATTCCCCGCTCGCGCTCGATATCCATGTTATCGAGGAGCTGCTCCTCCATGTCGCGCTTGGCAACGGTTGAGGTAAGCTCAAGAATACGGTCGGCGAGGGTCGATTTGCCGTGGTCAATATGAGCGATAATGCAAAAATTTCGTATATTTTTCTGATCGTACAAGCTAACACTTCCTTAAAATACAATATTTTTATTATAGCACACTTTGGCGTGGTTGTAAAGAAAAAGCCTGTCAAAATAATTGACAAGCTGTGAAAAATGTGCTATTATAATAGTGCGGGCTTGTCCCGCAGGATAAAGCGCACCACTACGGCGGACGGTTGCTCCCGAAAGGGAGGTGATAACTATGGTTACATACGAGGGTATTTTTACTTTCATTATTATGCTTACCGGCGTTATTGCCCTTATTTTTGACATAATCAAGTTCTTCAAAGATAAATAAGGCATATAAAAAACCGCCCAAGCTACCAACGACGGCGGTTTTTTACAAAAACTAAAATCAAATGGAGCAGCCGTTCGTCGGTGCGCTCCTTTTATATTTACAGTATACACGATTTCCGCGGATTTGTCAATACCCAAAATAAAAACTTTTGCATTGACAAATGTCAAAAAAAGTGATATTATAATAGTGCGGACTTGCTCCGCAGGATAAAGCGCACCACGCGGCGGACGGCTGTTCCCCTTTTCAATCCGAAAGGGGGTGGGTAATATGAACGTTAGTTTTACAGATTT
>CANDEV010000031.1 GCA_947383835.1 uncultured Clostridia bacterium | reverse complement strand
TCCCCCTCCCTCCTTTATGGTGTCTGACCCCCGATCTTGTGAACGACTAACAGTTACTAACCTTGATACTAAAATTCAAAAGCAAACCAACATTACCTCATCAACAATTGAACAGCGAACAAACTCCCACAAAGTACACAAAATAAAGAAGTAACTCGCCAAAAAACAAAAAACCGTGAACAACGAACAAGCAGCGGAACAAGTACACATAAAATAAAAAGGTACACCATTAAAAAAATTGTGCCGAATTGAGAATTAATACACAAGAAAAAATCATCTTTTTTAGTAAAAAAATACTTTACAACAGGATTTATTTGTGTTAAAATAATAACAGCGTATGTACTATATATAATAACCTCTTGGGGTAAAATATATATATCATACAAATATGTTTTAGGAGGACTGTCCAAAATGGCAAGACAAATGAAAACCATGGACGGTAACAACGCTGCGGCTTGGGTGTCATATCCTTTCACAGACGTTGCTGCTATCTACCCTATCACCCCTTCCTCTGTTATGGCGGAGGTTACAGACCAGTGGTCGGCTAAGAATCAGAAGAACCTTTTCGGTCAGCCTGTAAAGGTTGCTGAAATGCAGTCCGAGGCAGGCGCTTCAGGTACTGTACACGGCTCTCTCTCGGCGGGCGCGCTCACTACTACCTATACTGCTTCACAGGGTCTGCTGCTGATGATCCCGAATATGTATAAGATCGCCGGCGAGCTTCTCCCATGCGTTATCCACGTTTCCGCAAGATGTGTTGCTTCACACGCTCTGAACATCTTCGGCGACCACTCCGACGTTTATGCCTGCCGTCAGACCGGCTTTGCTATGCTCTGCGCTTCAAACGTTCAGGAGGTTATGGATCTCGGCGCGGTTGCTCACCTTTCAACTATCAAGGGCAGAGTACCTGTGCTCCACTTCTTTGACGGCTTCCGTACCTCTCACGAGATACAGAAGATCGAAGCTTGGGACAACAAGGACTTGGAGGATATGCTGGACAAGAAGGCTGCACAGGCTTTCCGCGACCGCTCCCTCAACCCCGAGCACCCCGTACTCCGCGGTACTGCTCAGAACGGCGACATCTTCTTCCAGGCAAGAGAAGCCTGCAACGAGTTCTACAACAAGTTCCCCTCTGTTGTTGAGGACTACATGAACAAGGTGAACAAGAAGATAGGCACAAACTACAAGCTCTTTAACTACTACGGAGCTCCCGACGCAGACCATGTTATCATCGCTATGGGTTCTGTATGTGACACTATCGAAGAGACTATCGACTTCCTCAACAAGGAATACGGCGCTAAGCTGGGTCTTGTTAAGGTTCGTCTTTACAGACCTTTCTGTGCGGATAAGCTTGTTGAAGCTCTTCCCGACACAGTTCAGCAGATCTCCGTTCTTGACAGAACAAAGGAGCCCGGCTCTATGGGCGAGCCTCTTTACCTCGACGTTGTTGCAGCTCTCAAGGGCACTAAGTTCCACAACGTTGTTATCTGCGGCGGACGCTACGGTCTCGGTTCAAAGGATACAACTCCCGATCAGATCAAGGCTGTTTACTGGAACGACTACAAGAAGGAGACCTACAAGCCAAGATTTACTATCGGTATCACCGACGACGTTACAAACCTCTCACTTCCCAGCGAGGGCAAGCTTGACACAGCTCCCGAGGGAACAGTCGCTTGTAAGTTCTGGGGTCTCGGCTCTGACGGTACAGTCGGCGCTAACAAGAACTCCATCAAGATCATCGGCGACCACACCGATATGTACGCTCAGGCATACTTTGCTTACGACTCCAAGAAGTCGGGCGGCGTAACGGTTTCTCACCTCCGCTTCGGAAAGACTCCTATCAAGTCCACATACCTTGTTAATATGGCTGACTTCGTTGCTTGTCACAACCAGTCCTACATTGACAAGTACAATATGGTACAGGACATCAAGCCCGGCGGAACGTTCCTCCTCAACTGCCAGTGGAGCGCTGACGAGGTTGAAAAGCACCTCCCCGGTCAGGTAAAGAGATACCTTGCAGAGAACAATATCAAGTTCTACATCATTGACGGTGTTGATATCGCAAGAAAGATCGGTCTTGGCAACAGAACATCAACAGTTCTCCAGTCCGCATTCTTCAAGCTTGCAAAGATAATCCCAGAGGCTGACGCTATCAAGTATATGAAAGAAAAGGCTAAGGCTTCCTTCGGCAAGAAGGGCGACGATATTGTTAAGATGAACTACGACGCTATCGACGCAGGCGCAAAGAATATCGTTGAGATCAAGGTACCCGAGGATTGGGCTAAGTGCAAGGACAGCAAAATGGGTATGCCTAAGGCTGTTGGCGACAGAAAGGATCTCGTTAATTACGTCAATAAGATCCAGATACCCGTTAACGCTCAGATGGGCGACACTCTCCCCGTTTCCGCGTTCAAGAATATGCCCGACGGTACATTCCCGCAGGGCTCTGCCGCTTACGAGAAGAGAGGCATTGCAGTAGACGTTCCCGCTTGGAACCCCGACAACTGTATCCAGTGTAACTTCTGTTCTTACGTTTGTCCTCATGCTGTAATCCGTCCTATCGTTATGACGGACGACGAGCTTGCTAAGGCTCCCGAGGGAACAAAGGGTCTTAAGATCGCAGGTCTGGACAAGATGAATTTCGTAATGACAGTTTCCGCTCTGGACTGCACAGGCTGCGGCTCATGTGCAAACGTTTGCCCCGGCAAGAAGGGTGAAAAGGCTCTCGTAATGAAGCCTCTCGCAGAGCAGGTAGAAAAGCAGAATCTCTTTGCTTACGGTCAGGAATTGCCCGCAAAGAAAGAGGTTGCGGAGAAGTTCAAGGAAACTACAGTCAAGGGCTCACAGTTCAAGCAGCCTCTGCTTGAATTCTCGGGAGCTTGCGCAGGCTGCGGCGAAACACCTTACGCTAAGCTTGTTACACAGCTTTTCGGCGACAGAATGTTTATCGCAAACGCAACAGGCTGTTCGTCAATTTGGGGCGGTTCGGCTCCGTCCACACCGTACACCGTAAACAAAGAGGGCAAGGGTCCCGCTTGGGCTAACTCCCTGTTTGAGGATAACGCAGAGTACGGCTACGGTATGTTCCTTGCACAGAACACTCTCCGTCAGAGAGCTGTTGCTAAGCTGCTTGAAATGCAGAAGGGCGCAAAGGGCGCATTGAAGCCCGCTATTGAGAATTATCTCTCAACAATGAACGACGGCAACGCCAACAAGCCCGCTACAGCAGAGCTTATCAAGGCTCTCGAGGGCAGCAAGCTTGAAGCTGCAAGCGAAGTACTGGCTCTCAAGGATTACCTTGGCAAGAAGTCCATGTGGGTATTCGGCGGCGACGGCTGGGCTTACGATATCGGCTTCTCGGGACTCGATCACGTTATCGCTTCCGGCGAGGACGTAAACATCTTCGTATTCGATACAGAGGTTTACTCCAACACAGGCGGACAGTCATCAAAGTCTACTCCTACAGGCGCGGTTGCACAGTTTGCAGCGGCAGGTAAGGAGACCAAGAAGAAAGACCTTGCAGGTATTGCAATGAGCTACGGCTATGTTTATGTTGCACACATCGCTATGGGCGCTGACATGAACCAGTGTATCAAGGCTATCTCCGAGGCAGAGGCATACAACGGTCCTTCACTTATCATTGCTTACGCTCCTTGTATCAACCACGGTATCAAGGCAGGCATGAGCAAGGCTATGGACGAGGAGAAGAAAGCCGTTGAGTCAGGCTACTGGCACCTTTACAGATATAACCCCGACCTGAAGAAGGAAGGCAAAAATCCTTTCATTCTCGACAGCAAGGCTCCCGCCGTTGACGAGAAGTACAAGGAATTCCTCATGGGCGAGGTTCGTTACAACTCTCTTGCAAGACAGAATCCCGAAAGAGCGGAAATGCTGTTCAACAAGGCAGTTGAAAACGCTAAGGATCGTTACGATTACCTTACAAGACTTACAAAGCTTTACGGCACAGAGGAAGCTCCTGCTGCTCCTGCTGACAAAAAGTAAGCGGGGAACGCCCCGCGGCGAGTGTCACCCCTAATGTTGGTTAATTATAAACCTTAACATTTTAAGCCCCCTCAAGGGGGCGGGTGAAAGCAAAGACCTTATTCCAACTTTTATAATATAAGCAAAATACCTTGTTCAAAAAATTCAAGCCGCAGGGGTCGCTCCCCTGCGGCTATATTTTGTCAAAAAACCGTGACCTTTTCGCAGGTCAAGGTTTTTGTTATTCTTCCGTTTCGGAAACGGGGTCGGGATTTAGGGGGACGGTGAAGCCGTCAAATTCTATGGCTTCTATTTCGTTAAGGTCGATTACGCCTGTATCTACGCCATATGAACTTATTGAAAAATCACCTTTCACTGTTGCTTCTCCGGTTTTGGCATTACGCATTACATAGTTTGGCACAATGCATATTCTATCGCCGTTTTTGTAGATAAGCCATATGTTGCCGTACCCGACCAGACAATAGGACGCACTGTACTGCTTCGGAGGAATTGTACCCTTTATCTCAAAGGAAAGCGGCGAAAGCGACATTGTATCAATATTTATTTTAAGGGGCGTATTCTTTGCTTCATCATAGGCGGTGGTAACGTCGGCAAATAAGGGTAAAGGTCTGTTCCTGAATGTCGCGGTTTTATTTACTTCAACGGTTTTTTTCATATCGTTGACATCTTTTTGTATCTCAAAGCTTACGGTCGCAAGGTTGGACTTCCATTTTTTTGCTTCTTCGGGAGTAGGAAATTCATTATAGTGCAGGGAACTGTTTCTAAGCTTGAATTCCAGAACGTCGCCCTTTTTGAGCTTATTGTCAAACTGCATAATAATAGCCGTGCTTATGGTGTTGTCCGTTCTTCCCGTTTCTGTCCAACTTAATGTGTTATAATGGAAGGCATTAGATGAATCGTAAAGCTTGCTTTTTCCCGTAAAGTCAATATTCCCGGGTCCGGCTCTTTTGCCGTTCCACTGAAGTTCCCCGAGTTCGTCCTCCACAAGAATATTTATTAAAATAGTGCTGCCGTCGCTGATAACGTCCCCTATAGAAAATTTGGTGTTAATAACCTCGCCGTTTTCGATCTTTACATTGCCGATCTCAACCTTGTAATCGTCGATATTTTTTTCTATAAGAGAAACGTCGCTGCCTAAAATTTCTTTTACCCAGTCTAAATTTGCCGCGGCGGAAACGGTAATTCCGCATATAAACACAAGCAGACATGCTAATGCGGGTACGCCTATTTTTTTCACGGAAAACTTATGCTCCGCCTCCGCTTCAGCCCTTATTTTCGCCGAGGTCACAATATCCCGCCCCGTGGATAGCTGCGCCATTGTTTCCGTTAATTTGTCTTTTAAAGTATTCATATTCGTTACTCCCTTCAAGCTTTTCTTTAAGCTGCTTTCTTGCGCGGTCAAGCCGCGTGGTCACGGCTGTGACCGAAATTTTCAGCGCACGGGCGATCTCCTGCGCCGACATATTTTCATAATAGTATAGCAGTATCACCGTCTTGTATTTGCCGTCCAGACAGGACACCGCGCGGAACAGCTCCGACTGCTCGGGGTACTCGAAATGCTCCGTCAGCTTTTCAAGCTCCTGGGGGTCGTCGGAAAAATGCTTTCTCCTGCGGAGAATTTTCAGGGACGCGTTCACGGTCACTCTAACGAGCCAAGCCCGACAGTGCTCCTCGCTTTCAAAGGGCTTTTTCCGCTTAAAAAGCTGATATATAGCTTCCTCGGCGGCGTCCTCCGCGTCGCTTGCGGAACGGAGCAATACCGCCGCGTGAGCGTAGAGCCTTTGGGCATTTTCCCGTGCAGCGCGTTCAAATTCCTCCTTACAGAGCATTTTATCACTTCCTTTCCGATGTACATCACTTTATATATCCACTTACGGGGCAAAATGTCACAGGGTTTTGTATTTTTGGCAGGCTGCACAAAATCAAGATGCTTTATGTGTATATTATAGCACAATATTTGACTTCGGGAAACAGCAAAAAATTTTCTCTTGCATTTCCCCAAAATTTATATTATTATATATACAAAGAAATTTTCAGGAGGACATATCATGTTTGAGATCAAAGAGCAATTTTATTTGGGCGGCAAGCCGTTCCGTATCGTATCGGGAGCGATCCATTATTTCAGAACAGTCCCCGAATACTGGCGCGACCGCCTCGAAAAGCTGGTGAATATGGGCTGCAATACAGTTGAGACTTATATCCCGTGGAATTTCCACGAGCCGAACAGAGGCGAATTTATTTGGGACGGTATGCGGGACGTCTGCAAATTTATCGAGACCGCAAGGGAGCTGGGGCTGTACATGATAATCCGTCCGTCCCCCTATATCTGCGCGGAATGGGAGTTCGGCGGACTCCCCGCATGGCTGCTAAAGGATAAAAATATGCGGCTTCGCTGTTCGTATAAGCCGTATCTCGACGCGGTAAGGGATTATTACAGCGTGCTTATGCCGAAGCTTGCGGCGCACCAGATAGACAGGGGCGGCAACATCATTTTGGTGCAGATAGAAAATGAGTACGGCTACTACGGCAACGATACGGCGTATCTTGAATTTTTGCGGGACACCATGAGGGAGTTCGGGATAACAGTCCCCTTTGTGACCTCGGACGGTCCATGGAGCGAGCCTATTTTCAAGTCGGGACTTGTTGACGGCGCGCTGCCGACGGGGAATTTCGGCTCCGCGGCGGAATGGCAGTTCGGACAGATGAAAAAATTTATGGGCGATAACAAGCCGCTGATGTGCATGGAGTTCTGGAACGGCTGGTTCGACGCTTGGGGCGAGGAGCATCACACTACCCCTCCCGAAAAGGCAAATGCCGAGCTGGAGGAGCTTCTGAAGCGGGGCAGTCTCAACTTTTATATGTTCGAGGGCGGCACTAATTTCGGCTTTATGAGCGGAAGAAACTGCGGAAACAGGACTGCCGACGTGACCTCCTACGACTATGACGCGCCGCTTTCCGAGGACGGACAAATTACTGAAAAATACAGGCTTTTCAGGGAGACAATATCAAAATATGAGACCGTAAGACAAGTCCCCCTGACAACGGAAATAAAGCGGAAAGAATACGGGGAAATTTCCTGCACGGGCAGGGCGGACTTGTTTTCAGTGCTTGAAAAAATTGCCGAGCCTGTGAAGTCTCCATACCCGCTTACAATGGAGGACATCGGGCAGAATTACGGATATATTTTGTACCGTTTGAACGTCAGGGACGGCGAGACGGTGAACGAGGTGCGCCTCGAAAACGCGGCGGACAGGGTGCTGTGCTACCATGACGGGGAGTATCTGTACACGGCGTTTGCGGAGAATATCCATGAAAAATTTGAGCCGACCGAGAAAAAATCAGGCGGTACAGTCCAACTGCTCTGCGAAAATATGGGACGTGAAAATTTCGGTACGGGGCTTGAAAACCAGCGCAAGGGCATTTCCGGCGGGGTCAAAATAAACGACCACCGTTGTTTCGGGTACGAGATTTTTCCGCTGCCTTTGGAGGTCAAGCAGCTTGACAAAATTGATTTTGGAACAGAGTGCAGAGAAAACGTCCCCGCGTTCTATAAATTTGAATTTGACGCGGAGGAGCTTTGCGACACGTTCCTCGATACCGAGGGCTTTGGAAAGGGCTGCGCGTTTATAAACGGATTTAATTTGGGACGGTTCTGGGAGATAGGTCCGCAGAAGAGACTTTATGTCCCTGCTCCGCTGCTGAAAAGCGGGAAAAACACTTTGATAATTTTTGAGACAGAGGGCAAGTCCGCGGGGAAAATAACTCTTGCGGGAAAGCCGGATTTGGGCTGATGTAATGAAAAATAAAGCTGTCCGTATCATTGGGATACGGACAGCTTTTAATGTTTAAAAATGGCTATATGGGATTAATGCTTTACATATGTTGCTATCAAACAAAAATTTGTAGGGCGGGGGCTTGCTCCCGCCTTTCAAACATATTCGCTGCAACAAGGCGGGAGCAAGCCCCCGCCCTACAGTTGGCGTTTATTATTTGGATTGCTATAAAAATTATTAATTATCTAAGCTTTGACCCGTTGGGAATATCCTTGTCAACAAAAATAACCCGAGTTAGTATTAATATCAAATATCTTTCCAAACCTCGTCATGTGTGAGGAATTCGCCGTTTTCAAGCTCTTGCTCTGCCTGTTCGACACGCTGTCTTTCGGCAGGGGTCAGTTTGGTAAAATCGGGATCCCAATTTTCAGGCTTATTTTTTGTGTTAAACCATTGGCAGCCTTCCTCGATCCATTTTTTACGATTTTTTTCAATTTGACTTTGCGTACAGTCGTCTAATCCAAATTCAGCGCCGCAGCAATCGCAAATATTATGCGATGGGATATATCCATCAATATACGGCGGTTCGTCAAGAAGATTATACCCGCATATTGGACAAGTATAGTACATAATCAATATCCTCAAAAATTAATTATCTAAGCTTTGACCCGTTTGGAATATCCTTGTCAACAAAAATAACCCGAGCGTCCTCGCCAACGTCGGCGGCAACTATCATGCCCTGACTTTCAACTCCGCACAGCTTCGCGGGGGCAAGGTTCGCAACAACGATGATCTTTTTGCCCACTAAATCTTCGGGAGCGTACCATTTGGCAATTCCCGAAACTACCTGACGTGTGCCGAAGCCGTCGTCCAATTGCAGACACAAAAGCTTTTTCGCTTTGGGTACTTTCTCGCAGGACTTTACCTCCGCAACGCGCAAGTCAACCTTGCCGAAATCTTCAATGTTTATAGTGTCGGAAATCGGCGTAAGATTTGCCTTGTCCGCGTCCTCGGTTTGGGCGGGAGCGTTTTTCAAAAGTATGGCGTTAAGCTCCTCGGTCTCCTTGTCAATGTCGAGACGGGGGAACAGTACCTCTCCCTTTTTAACGGTAACATTGGCAGGAAGTACGCCGAATTTTCCTGCATTTTCATATGTGATAAGGCTCTCGTCAGCGCCTATCTGCTCCCAGACCTTAGGCATTGTTGAGGGCATAAAGCAGGAAAGCAGAGTTGTTGAAATGCGTATGCTTTCCAACAGATTGTAGAGGACTGTTGCTAAACGAGCCTTTTTGCTCTCGTCCTTAGCTAAAACCCAAGGCGCGGTCTCGTCGATATATTTGTTTGCACGGCTGATGACCTTGAAAATCTCCGCGAGAGCGTTGTTTAGCTGGGTCTCGTCAATATATTTGTCAACGTTGGTACGGAGACCTTCCGCCATGGAGATAAGTTCATTGTCAAGACCGTCCGCTTCTCTATCGGCGGGGAGCGTACCGTCAAAATACTTGATAACCATTGCAACGGTGCGGGAAACAAGGTTGCCCAGATCGTTGGCAAGGTCGGAATTGATACGGTCTATCATAATTTTGTTGGAGAAAGAGCTGTCCGAACCGAGAGCCATTTCGCGGAGAATGTGGTAGCGGATAGAGTCCGCGCCGTAGCGTTCGCCCAAAACAAAGGGGTCTATAACATTGCCGAGGGACTTGCTCATCTTCTGACCGTTAAAGGTTATCCAGCCGTGTACGGCAAGGTGCTTCGGCAGGGGCAGATCAAGAGCCATAAGCATTGCGGGCCAGATTATGGCGTGGAAACGCATGATGTCCTTTGCAACCATGTGAACGTCCGCAGGCCAGTATTTTTCATAATCGCTGTGGGAGGAATTTTCGTACCCCAAAGCGGTTATATAGTTGGAAAGCGCGTCTATCCAAACATAGACAACGTGCTTTTCGTCAAAGGTGACGGGTATGCCCCATTTAAAGGTTGTCCGTGATACGCACAGGTCTTCAAGTCCCGGCTTGATAAAATTGTTTACAAGCTCCTGCGCACGTGTCTTGGGACGGAGATAATCGGTCTCCAAAAGCAGCTTTTCTATACGTTCCGCAAAGGGGGACATTTTAAGGAAGTACGCTTCCTCCTTAGCCTCCTTTACCTCGCGGTGACATTCGGGGCAGCAGCCGTTTTCGTCAAGCTGGGATTCCGTCCAAAAGCTTTCGCAGGGGGTGCAGTACTTGCCCTTGTACTCGCCCTTATAGATGTAGCCTTTGTCGTACAAAGCCTTGAAAATTTTCTGCACCGCTTCAACATGGTAATCGTCTGTAGTGCGTATATATCGGTCGTAGCTAATATTCATATATGACCAAAGGTTTTTGAAAATTGCAACAATTTCATCAACATACTGCTGTGGGGTAACACCTTTTTCGGCAGCCTTTTCCTCGATTTTCTGACCGTGCTCGTCCGTACCTGTGAGGAACATTACGTCATAGCCCTGCATACGCTTGTATCTTGCGATAGAGTCGCAGGCAACGCTTGTATAGCAGTGACCGATATGGGGATTTCCCGAGGGGTAGTAGATCGG
The DNA here is from genome assembly GCA_947383835.1 of uncultured Clostridia bacterium. Classification (GTDB taxonomy): domain Bacteria; phylum Bacillota; class Clostridia; order Oscillospirales; family Ruminococcaceae; genus RGIG8773. The sequence continues at coordinate 3,291 of CANDEV010000031.1, read as the reverse complement.
GGTGGTGATGTAAAAGGTTTTGTTTGACATTTTAATTTCCTCCGCTATTAGAGATTTGGATATTTTGAGGCAGGAAGCCTGCCTGTGTTTCTTTATATTATAACCTAAAATTGGGGTTTTGTCAAATAGGGGATATAATTTTCTCACACGCCCTTTGGGGGCATTAAAAAGTAAATTTTATTGGTACACTCGCCGCAGTACATTCACTGCTTATTCTCCGCAGACAATTTTAATTTCGGGGTAATTTTCAATAAATTCAGCCATTTCCTCATCGCTTAATAGATTTCCGTATGGGTTGACATATTTTAATGTTTCCGAATTTCCCAAAACGGAAATATTTCCGATATTATTTCCCGATACATTGCAGTATTCTATGGTTTTGAGTTCGGCAATAACGTCAATATTTTCTATTTCATTTCCCGCCAGCGAAAGGTTTTCCAAATTATCCAAGTTACTTAGTGACGAAATATCTGAAATGGAATTATTATCAGCACTAAAAGCTTTCAAGTTTTTCATATCACTAATAAAATCTATGCTTTCAACATTGCAGCCTGATATATTTAATTCGGTCAAATTCTTTAATGCCGAAAGGTAATAAACATCTTCCAATGGGTTCCCCGATAAAGTTAGGTCGTCAAGATCAGCGAGTGATGTCACTGTTTCTGCATTTTTAATACCGGAATTTCTTATGCAAAGGGTTTTTAGATTTTGCAGTTCCGATAAAAAAGCAATATCCGAAATGCTTGTATCCGTAAATACAAGCGTTTTTAAATTCCGCAAATTCTTAAAAAAATTTGTATCATTTAAATTGCAGTTTTCAAAGCTTATGCCTGAAAGAGCGGCAATATCCTCGCCGAAAGATAAATTTTCAAGTCCGCAGTTTATAAATTTCAAGCTTTTCAAGTTCGGGAGGTTTTCAAAGATATATGACAAATCTTCAATACTGCTGTCGTAGAAAAGTAATTCTTTCACATTTTTATTTTTCACAGCCGTTATATCGGACGTTTCAGAAAAGGAGAGTGTTTCAATATTTTCTAAATTGTTAATCAAACTTAAATCTATATCTTCGGAAGGAGAATAAATGCTAAGATGTGTAAGATTTTCAAAAAGGGGCAGCTTTTCCAAATCTTCATTTGTATATGTTCCTCCAGTAAAAGAGGGTAAATTTATGCTTTTTATTTCAGCAGGGTATTCTTTCTCCGAAACAGTTATTTTAAATGGTAATGCTTCAGAGGACGCCGCGTCTTGCCGTGTTTCCGTAATATTGGTAATTTCTGCCGACGTAGTTGTTGATACGGTTTGTTCGGTTGATAAATTGCAAGACGTTAAAACAATTGCAGATAATACTATAGGTATAATAAAGCTTCTTTTCATTTTTATTACGTTCCTTTCAAATATCGATTATCACTGCTTTGTCCATATTTCTTGAAATTATAACAACATTTCCGCTGTCCGTCAGATACATCTGTTCATAAAATTCATTTTTATATGGTATTTCGTGCCATACCGTGTCGTTTTCCCCGTCGGGATCTATAACGCCGACAAATGTCGTTATTTCTTTGCCCCATGATGAGTACATACATATAATACGGTCTCCGCTTTCTGGCATTGCATAATACATCATGTCCTTTTCGCTGAGCGTTTTCGGACAGTCCATAGCCTTTACGGTTTTAAGGGTCTCCATATCGGTGACGTATATGTCCGAGTCGGTTTTGCCCCATGGCTTATACACCGAGTAAATTTTCCCGCCATGTATACCCAACGGTCTCATATCTTCCGTATCTTCAAGGTCTGCGGCGGTATCTGTGCGGAAGTCGTATATACCAAAGCAGGACGTATATTCATAACCGCCCGTAAGGTACACAAAACGGTTTTCGTCAATTGGGAACATATAAACATGGTAGCGGTAATTTGAGATCATCTCGTCAATGCACTCGCTGCTTCTGCCCTCCATCAGCGTTATATCCCTGTCCGCGTCGTAAATGTCAAGGTAGATGTTGGAAATATTGTGTCCCCATTCAGGCAGGGCGGCGGTCTGTTTGTCAAACTCCGAAAGCTCGTAATTGTAGTCGGGGGTCACGGTCATAACGGAGTATTCTTTCATGACAACGCCGTTCCGCGACGGGTAGTGTGAAAGCTTTATCTTGCAGAGAATTCCCTCGCCGCTGCCGATAAATTCCTCAAAGCCGTAACTGCCGGTCAGTGGAATTGTTTTTTCGACAGTCTCGTCGGAAATGTTGTAGAAGCGTATGGAATCGCTTGCCACAGTGCCGTCGCTGTTTGTTATGCGGCAGGCGGCGCAGAGGATATTGCCGTTCAGCAGAAAGCCCTGACTGCCGCCCTTTGAAATAAACTCACCCTTTTGGTTGCCAAGCTTTGCAAAGTTGAAAATGCGCATATTTTCGGGCAGAGTCAATTCGGTTTTTTCTGTTTGCTCCGTTTCGACGCGTTTTTCAATTTCAGATATTATGGCTTCGGAGGTTTCCACCGAAATTGTTGAAACAGTTTGTTCGGCAGTTAGATTGCAGGACGTACAAATAACAGTTAATAATACTGCAAGTAAAATAATTTTTCTTTTCATGATGCTGCCTCCGTTAAGAATTCATTACCTATAGTATAGAATTTATTTATGGCAAAGTCAAGAAGTGTACCGAATTGTAACCTATTGTAACCAAATTGTAATATATTGCCGAAAATAAAAAACAGCACGTAATTCCGTACTGCTTAAAAAGGGTAAAAAAAGGCGGCGCAATCGGTGCGCCGCAAATCAAATAAAATGAAGAAAATATGTGTAGAACAAAAGAAAGGAGACAACAAAACGGATGTTAAACTAATTAATGTATTAGACGATTTCTAACATCGTATTTATTATAACCTATTTTGGTTCTGTAGTCAACAGGTTTTAGCAAGATTTTTGGAATTTGTATACTTGCACAAATTATGGCGGCGTACATTATTAAATTTGCCATTTATAACGTTTTCGGGATATCTACAATTAGAAACAGCGGGGAAATAATTTGCTGTATTTAGGAAAATTCGTCGCTGTGTTTTAATATGCATAAATTTTATTATATCATATTTATAAATAAATGTCAATAGTTTTTTGGATTTACTTAAAATTATTTTCAACAGCAATTCTACAGAGCGTAATTGCAGACGTTTTCCAATTACTGTATATAATTTACTTGCGGCATCGTACGCAATCGGTTACTGTCAAATTATGTATCATGGGGGCAATTCCCAAAACAATCATAATAAAAATAAAATTTTGACAGGTTGTTTGGAGCGGGA
>CANDEV010000030.1 GCA_947383835.1 uncultured Clostridia bacterium | reverse complement strand
AGTATTACGATTTTATCACAAATCGCGGCTATGATTTGGAGCGCGGAATTAAGGGGAGTACCGCCGAACATCTTTCCGTTGCGGAGTACAAACTGAAAAAATCCTCCGAGCAGCTTGCGGAAGTTACGGGACAGATTTCGGAGATTAAAAATATTGATAATGTTACTGTTATGAAAATAATTCCCAACACCGTAACAATTAAGCGGGACGATTACGAAAGAATTTCTCTTGCTGCTAAAAAGTATTTTACTGTTCAAAAGTTGGAAACGGAGAATGTTTCTTTGAAAAATAAATGTATTTCATTGGAGAATAAAAACGAGAAATTGAAAAATGATAACGCTGTCCTGTCGGGTAATCTTAGGCAGCTTGAAAATGATTTCGACAGGTTTTATTCTTCTGTGGAAGATGAAATTACTTTGAAAAATGAGAATACTCGTCTTTCTTTGGAGAACTCTCGGTTGGGTAATCAGGTACATATTTTGCAAAATAAAAATAATGAGATTGAAAGCATTCTTGCCGAAAATGATAGTCGGCTTACCGCTGTTAATGAGGAATTATCTCAAACAAAATCAGTATCAAAGGCTTTGCAGGACAAGCTTAACAAGATTATGCGGTTTATTGAGCAATATAATCTTAAAGAAAAGCTTGAAGTATTTCTAAAATCAAAAATAAAAAATCATTTAAGATAATGGAGGAATTGCATGAGAAAAAACACAAATACACAAACAGAAGTTAAGGTAACAATACATATTCCCGACAAGGTTTCGGACAGTATCAGACAGCAAAAAATAAACCGTCTGTATGATATTCTTAAACCGAAAAAAGATAAAAACGCCGCATAATTTTTTGATTTACCACTTGAAATTGTCCGCCGATAGTGCTATAATAAATATACAGCCATTCCGTGCAGAAAATGTACAAAAGGTGAGCCAAAAATTTTGCGTATATGGATTTTGGGCGAAAGCTTTTGTTTACATTTTCAAAGCGGAATTGCTGTAGAATAACGCATTATCGGCTGACTATTATTTTCGGAGGCTGATAATATGAAAAAACAAATTAAAAATATAGGCAAAATTACAGCGATTTATGTACGCCGTTCTGTCAGCGATAAGGACAAGGGAAACAACTCCTTGTCGATAGACGCGCAAAAGGAGGAGTGCATAAAATTCTTGGAGAAAGGAGGAAAGGTCTCAAAAAGCAGCTACCGCATTTACTGCGACGACGGAAAAAGCGGCAAGGATATTGCTCACCGTCCCGCGTTTCAGCAGATGATGTCGGACGCTAAGGACGGTCTTATTGATAAAATTATTGTAAAGAAATACGACCGTTTCAGCCGTAATATGCGGGAATATCTGAACGTTACCGACCAGCTTGACAAATACGGCGTAGGCGTTGTATCGCTTTCCGAGCCGTTCAACACGGAAACAAAAGAGGGCAGAATGATGAGAAACAATCTTTTGAATTTTGCCGAATTTGAACGTGAAACCATTGCCGCGAGAGTTGCGGACGCGTTTAATACAAAAGCCCGTGAAACGGGATTTTATCAGGGCGGGAAAATGTATTACGGATTTAATTCCGAACGTCGGACTATAAACGGCAAAACGGGGTCTGTGCTTGTTCCGTCGGAACGCGCGGATGTCGTTAAAACCGCATATGAGCTTTACAAAGAACCGTCCGCGTCGCTGAAAAAGGTAATTGATTATTTTCGTGAAAATCAAATTGACACTTCGTCTAAAGCTTACAGAACGCACCGCGAAACGGTCGTTATGGACAGGACGCATTTATCAAAAATTTTGAAAAGTCCTTTATATGTTCGCGCCGATAAGGAAGTGTATAAATTCTACGCTTCAAAGGGTGTGGAAATGCTTGACGATGTAGAAGATTATGATGGCGTTCACGGATTGTTTCTACATAAGAACGCCGACGGGTCGGAGTTTATAAAGCTTGGTTATCACGAGGGACTGGTCGACGCCGATACTTGGCTTGCGGTGCAGGATAAAAAGGCTCGTAATTATAAAGTCCCGCAAAACGGAAACGGAACAAATTCTTGGCTTTCTGGTCTTGTAAAATGCGCGCACTGCGGATATGCCGTTCACGTTTATTACGGCTGGAATGTAAGCCGTACAAAGCAATGGAGATATTACCGCGATATGGGAGCGTACAATGCGGTCGGCTGTAAAAAATACACGCTTAAGCTTCGTCCAGATAATTTGGAGCAAATCGTTTTTAATGCGATGTGCGAACGCTTTAACAGCTTGACTATAGCAAAGCAGGAGCGCGAAAAAGGCGATACCGAAGCCGAGCTTTTAAAGTCGGAAATAATCCGTTCGGAAGATGAAATACGCAAGCTTATGGACAAGCTTTCCGAGGCTGACGAGGTACTTTTCGATTACATTCAAAAGCGAATCAAAGAACTGCACGAAAAGAAATCCGATATTGAAAACCGCCTTGCCGCCCGCGAGCGTAAAAAGAAATCTGTTGATACCTCTCCGCTTTCCGAGCCGCTTGCAAAATGGGACGAGCTAACCGTTCAGGAAAAACACGACGTTGCGGTTACTATGATTGACGTTATACGCGTTTCCGACGAAACGGGTGTTGATATCCAGTTTAGCATTTAAACCTTAAAATCCCTGATAATTGGCGGTTTGCCGCTTATCGGGGAAGATATAAAAATCGTTGGTAGAGTGTTGCTTTGGGCGTACTCATGGGCAGTAGTATTGCCGCAAATGCCGTTACAACGATAAGGCTGACAGCAAAAAGCTTTATAAGCGTTTCGAGCTGGGTGATAGTATTGCCGAACACTATCAGTCCGCCTACAAGCGTTGTTACAACATATGCAATGTGTATCAGAATTGCAGCAGCGATACATACCGCAAGATTTGCAAAATATATCGCGCCCCTTGAATGACCTATAACAAGCTTGTTCCGCAGAGTACCGTTGCTGTGTTCCGTACCGATAAAAAGACCGATAAATATTGCCGAAATCACAGAGACGGCAACGGTCTGACCAAACGCAAGGTTTTCGTGGAAATATAGATCCTTTTCGCCGCCGTATTTTTTAAAGCTTATATATTGGCTTATGACAGAACTTACCGCGTTCAAAAACATAAATATAATACAGCCCCAAAAAACCTTGTTTTTTCTGAGTCTTGTAAAATTCGCTCTAAGTAATTTATTCATTTTAGATCCTTCTTTCTGAAAATCAGTACTCCCAAAGCTGTTGCCGCAGCAATCAGCAGCAGCGAGTAAACAGGGAAAAGCATGGAATTTCGACTCTCTCCGATCTGAAGCTGCAAAGCCTGACCTACGGGAGTAATATCGTAAGCGTACCTTAAAATTGTCCTTAAAACGCCGTCTGAAATCTGCGGCACCTTTAAAAGTTCGTCAATAGTCCCCGTAATAAAAATTGCTCCGAACCATATGATCAAGGTTATAACAATGTTATTCGCCTTGCTTGTGACAAGCATTGCCGAGATCAAATATACAGCGCACATTGCAGCGTTTGCCGCAATTACAGTTATTATTTGCAGCATTAGCACGGCGGGAGAGCTGACAAAATGTCCTCCGAAAGGCAAAGCCGGTATCAGCGCTGTTATCAGCGGAGTTATACATATTATGAATGCTCCCAACGCCGCCGAAATAAAATTTGCGATGTAGATTTCCCGCCGCTTATGACCTGAGATAATTTTATTCCGTATGGTTTTGTCGCTGTGTTCCGTGCCGATGAAAAGTGGTACAAAAACAGCTGAAAAAAGCATTGAAAAAAGAGAATTTTCAAAAAAAATTTTTTCAATAATAAAATTGCCGCGGTACGGAAATATATTAAGAAAGGTTAAAATCACCTGAATACAAACGCATAAATAAAGCGGCTTGTTTTTAAAGAGACGTACCAAATTCGCCTTTAAAAGCTTACTCATTTTTTGCGCCTCCCACGAGGTTCATAAAGTACGCTTCAAGGCTCTCGTCCCGCTCGTTCGCCGACAGCAGCTCGCAGCCCCTTTCTTTCAGCGCAAGGGTAAGCTCGGTAATGCTCATCTGCGCGAAGATATCCACGGTCTTATCGTCAACAACAGCATATTCCACGCCCTTTTCCTCCAGCATAACGGACAGTATCTTAGCGTCCGAGACCGTTACCCTCATACATTTTCTGCACTCCTTTTCAAGCTGTTCCGCGCTTATCTCCTTTATTATACGTCCGCCGTCGATAAAACCGTAATGTGTGGCAAGCCGCGAAAGCTCGTCCAGAATATGGCTTGAAATAAGTACAGTAATGCTGCGCTCCCTGTTCAGCTTTAAAATAAGCTCGCGGGTCTCGATAATACCCTGCGGGTCGAGACCGTTTACAGGCTCGTCCAGCACAAGAAAATCCGGGTCTCCCGCAAGAGCAATCGCAATGCCCAGTCTCTGCCGCATACCCAGTGAGAAGTTTTTCGCCTTTTTCCTGCCTGTATTTTCAAGTCCGACAAGCTTGAGCAGTTCGGGAATACCGTTAAAGGACGGCATACCTAAAATAAGATACTGCTGTTTGAGGTTTTCCTCCGCCGTCATGTCGAGGTAAATCGAGGGAGTCTCCACAACAGCGCCCATTCTGCGGCGGGACTTGGAGATTTCCTTGCTTCCGCCGTCGATACCGTACAGGGAAAATTCCCCCGATGTTGGAAATTGCAGTCCGCAAATAAGACGGATAAGAGTTGTCTTGCCCGCGCCGTTTCTTCCCACAAAGCCGTAGATAGAGCCTTTGGGGACGTTCATTGTCAGACCATTCAAAGCCTTGAAATTTTTGTAGTATTTGCAAAGCGAGTTTGTTTTGAGAACATATTCCATAATAAAATTCCTCCGTTTCTTTTGGACGGAATTGCTTTTTAATTCCGTTCTGTTTTAATTATATCACCCAACAGTTAAGAAAACGGTAAAGAAAAGAGTTAAGATTTGGTTAAGAACCTATCTTCACAAGCTGTATGCACGTCTTTTCGGCAATCTTTTGCCGAACTCTGCGTTAAAAATCCTTGCCATACGCGAGTATGCCTGCGGATTTTTGCCTTGATTTCAGCAAAATCTTGCCAAAAATCCGCACACACATCTTGTGAAGACAGGTTCTAAGAAAAAATCAATTATCAACTGTAAACTTAAATCCAATGCCCCAGATCGCTTCTATGTACTCTTTCCCTGTCGCTTCCCGAAGCTTTCGCCGCAGGTTGCTTATGTGGACTTTTAACGAGCTTTCCACACAGTCGGTAGTGTCCTCGCTTATCTTATCGAGTATTGTGGATTTTGCAATTACCTGATTGGGATTAAGCATAAGCAGTTTAAGAATTGCAAACTCGGTTTTTGTGAGGCGGACTGAATTGCCCTCCGCGTAAACCTCGTGGAGGTCTGTCCGCAAGGTTATCCCGCCGTAGGTTAAAGTGTCCGAACTTTCCGCCTGACTTTTGCGGAGCTGTACGGTTATCCTCGCCAGCAGCTCACGGGTGTCAAAGGGCTTTGTAATGTAGTCCGCCGCGCCGTCTAAAAGCAGGGAGACCTTGTTCTGAACGTCCGCCTTTGCGCTCATTACAATAACGGGTATGCCTTTTATTTTCGGCAGGACTTCCTCTCCCGACAGTCCGGGCATCATCAAATCCAAAAGAACTAAATCGGGCTTGTTTTCCGAAAGCATATAAACCGCCTCCGTCCCCGAATAAGCTCGCAGAACGCCGTAGCCCTCCCTGCCCAAAAGGTCGGCAAGCATGGAATTTATGTGCTTATCATCATCTATAATTGCAATCAAAGCCATGTTATCTACATCTCCAAAAATAATTTCTGTAATTATTTTAGCATATTTTTGTGATCAAGTAAATAGCGAGAGGTAATTTATTATCGGTACGGCTTTGCGGATAGGTGACTTGCTCCTATTGCGCCGCAATATTTTTGTTGTGTGGAGCACAGTTTTTCCGTCCCGTACTTCCGAAACGAAAATATTTGTCCGTTTCATAGAGAATTATAAAAGAAATTGCAGCAATGCAAATGTAAATAACAGTCTCAAAAAGCGTCGAGGAAAAGCTGATAAACCGTACCGCCGCAGAGGAAATCTGACAGCAGAAAAAGCACATTGCAAACGGCTTTGCCAAAAATTCAAGCACGCTGAAGCGTACTCCTGTGACCCTGCATACAAAAATTATTCTTACGATATTGCTGTAAATATTGCTTGCGTAGTAGGAAATAAGCACACCAGAAAAACCGTACAGCCGTACAAAAATAATTACGCAAAGTATTCTTATTATGTATTCGCAAAGGCTGTTCAGGGTTGAAAAATTCTGCTTTCCCAGTCCCTTTATAATTCCCTCCAAAACAATTTCAAGATAGATAAACGGCACAACGGGGAACATTTTTACAAGTGTCTCGCTGACAAGACTGTCAGAGGGACAAAGCAGAGCGCCTATGTTTTGTCCTGCCATAAGCAGCATTCCCGCAATAAAAAAGGAATACTTAAAAGCCCTGTCGAAAATTTTTGTAATAAGGCTTCTCACGCGGGAAATATTTCCCGCGGAATTAGCCCTCGCGATTTCGGGAATTATTATATTTGAAAGACTTGTCAGGATTACCGACGGAAAAAATACTGCGGGAATTATCATTGCCTCAAACATTCCGTATTCGCTCATAGCCCTGTCCGCGGAGGAATTATATTTCAGCAAAGCGAGCGGAACAAGAGCTTCGTTCAGCGACGACATTATCATCTGCACATAACCGCTTGCAACTATGGGCAGCGATAATTTTAAGTACGGAGCAATTTTTTCAATTCGGGGCTTGCCCAATGGAAGCGCGGAAAATTTGCGGTACTCTGCGGCGTAATTTATTACAAAGTACACGCAGCTTACCGCTTCGCCGATCAAAATGGAAACGGAGATCATAAGGTAAACGCTTACGCCTCTGTCAAGCAGAAAGACCGTCCCAAGCATAAGAGAGACCCATTTTGCGGCAAATTCTATAATGTCTCCGATACAGGGGATTTTCACGTTCCTGTTGCCGTTGAAGTACCCCTTTATGCAGGAACCGAGCGCGGCAGGCGGCAGGGAAAGCGCGATTATCCTTACCGAAACGGCAAGCTCCGACCCGCCGCCCGAATATGCGGAGATAACTTTCGCAAGAGCGAAGGAGACCGCAGAAAATGCCGTTGAAAGCATAAAGGAAAATCCCATGGAAAGTCTCATTATTTTGGAAACATTTCTGTTTCCTGCTCCTATTTCCTCCGAAACGAATCGGCTGGTGGAAATGAAAATATTTCCGTTTGCAAGCACCATTATAAAGCTGAACAGGGAAGTTATAAGGGTCATGACCCCCACGGAGGCTGTGCCGAGCTTATTTGAAATAATGACGTTCAGCAAAAGTCCAAGACCTTGTAATATAAATGAAACAATTGTAAGTCGAATTGTGTCTTTTGCAATACTGTTCGTAAAAATTTTCAATGTTTATCCCTCATTTCTTAGTTATATTTATGAAAATGCTGAATTTTCTATGTCTTATATTGCTATTTTAAAAAAAATTAGCTATAATATATTTGTATGCTAATTTTTAATTTGGAGATGAACAACTTTGACAAAAGCGGAAAAGTTCTTTGAGGATATAAAAAATAAAAAGGTCGCCTTTATCGGCACAGGCGTTACAAATAACGACACGATACGTCTTTTTCTTAAAAAGGGTATCGACGTTACCGTCTGCGACAAAAAGTCACGTCAGGATATAGAAAGCCTTGCGGAGGAATTTGAACAGTTTGGAGCAAAGCTTTCACTCGGTGAAAATTATCTCGACCCGATTTTTGAAAGCGACATAGTTTTCCGCGCGCCCGGAGTGTACTACAACATTCCCGAACTGCAAAAGGCGCAGAGCATGGGAGTGACCGTTACCTCGGAAATGGAGGTTTTCTTTGACCTTTGCCCCTGCAAAATCTATGCGATAACAGGCACGGACGGCAAAACGACGACTACGACCATAACCTCCGAAATGCTTTCCAGAATCGGAAAGACCGTACATAAGGGAGGAAACATAGGCAGGGCATTGCTGCCGATAATTGAGGAAATAAATGAAAATGACGCTGCCGTGGTAGAGCTTTCAAGCTTTCAGCTTATCAGTATGAGAAGATCCCCCGATAATGCGGCGATAACAAATATTTACCCTGACCATTTGAACGTTCACAAGTCCATGGAGGAGTACATCGGTGCAAAGAAAAATCTTATCCTGCACCAGAACGCTTTTTCAAGGACAGTGCTAAATATGGACAACGATGAGACGAATAAGCTTTCGGAGTACGTCCGCGGCAGTCTTTACAAATTCAGTACAAAAAACAAGCCCGACCGAGGTTCTTACCTTGACGGAGACGGCTGGCTCTGCTTCACAGACAAGGGCGTGACGGAGCGTATAGTCCACAAGGACGAAATAAGGATTCCCGGTATGCATAATGTTGAGAATTATCTCACGGCAATTTCCCTTATTCACGGCGACGTGCCGAACAAGGCGATCGCGGAGACTGCGAGAGAATTCGGCGGCGTTGAGCATAGGATAGAATTTGTCCGCGAGTTCGAGGGCGTTAAGTACTACAACGACAGCATTGCAACAAGTCCCGTAAGCGTTATAGCAGGATTGAACGCCTTTGAAAAACGGCTTATCGTCATTGCGGGCGGTTCCGACAAGCAGCTTGATTACAGCCTTTTGGCTGAACCTATAAACAGCAGGGTAAAGGTACTCATTCTTTTGGGAGCAACTGCCGATAAGATAGAAGCGGCGGTAAAGGCGTATCCGAAATATAATGGGGAAAGCTTCCGTATCATCAGGGTGAAAACCATGGAGGAGGCTGTTGAAGCTGCAAGAAAAAATGCGGAAACGGGAGACGTTGTCACACTTTCCCCCGCAAGCGCAAGCTTTGATATGTACAAAAATTTTGAGGAAAGAGGAAAGCATTACAAGGGAATTGTAAATGCTATGAATTAGCTGGGAAGCCCCCCTCAGGCAGAGTCACCCTCAATATTAAAAATAATAAAAATTAACTTTGTCAAGCCCCTCAAGGTGGCGGGCAAATCATAAGGAAAGATTTACTATGGAAATTGAACAAATAATAACAGCTTTAGCTGACAGTAACGGTGTGTCGGGCGACGAGAAAGAAGCGGCGGAGCTTGCACTTTCTTATCTCAAACGGTACACCGACGACTGCGAAATAAAAAATAACAACGTTATCGGACACCTCGGCATTAAAGGCAGCAAGCCCCATATTTTAATTGACGCCCATATCGACCGTATAGGTCTTGTCGTGACCTACATCACCGAGGACGGTTTCCTAAAGGTCTCGGGCTGCGGGGGGATCGACCGCAGACTGCTTTTTGCACAGCAGGTAACAGTTCTTGGCAAAAAGCCTGTATCGGGAATTATCTGCTCAATGCCGCCGCACCTTGAAAAGGACGAGAGCACCGTCCCCGAAATGGAGGACATCTGCATTGACATTGGTATGAGCAAGTCACAGGCGGAGCAGGTCGTCTCTCTCGGCGATAAAATAGTCTTTTCGGCGCACTGCAAAAAAATGCAGGGGGACAAAATTACAGGCGCGTCTCTTGACGACAGAAGCGGCGTTGGAGCAATTCTCCGCGCGCTGGAGCTTGTTAAAAATAATGATTTGAAATGTGAAGTAACGGTACTTTTCTCCGCGCAGGAGGAGGTTGGCGAGCGGGGCGCGAAAATCGCCGCTTTCGATATTGATCCCGACATTGCGATCGCGGTGGACGTAAGCTTTGCTCTTACCGCCGACGACAAGGAGGAAAAGTGCGGAAAAATGGGCAAGGGCTGCATGATAGGCTTTTCCCCAATTCTTGACAGGGAGCTTTCCGAGCAAATGAAAACGATTGCCGAGAAAAATAATCTGTCATATCAGATAGAGGTAATGGCGGGGGAAACAGGCACGAACGCCGACAGATTTTCCGTGAACAACAGCGGCGCAAAGGCGGTAACGCTGTCTATCCCGTTAAAGTATATGCACACCCCTGTGGAGGTAATCTCTCTTTCGGACGTTGAAAACACGGCGCAGTTGATTGCGGCGTACTTAAAGGAGGCGGCGGTATGAATATAGAATTGCTTGAAAAACTCTGCCTCATTAACGGTACATCAGGTGACGAGGGTAAAGTCCGCGATTTTATTATTTCGGAAATTCAAGGGCATTGCGATTACACCGTTGACCCCTTGGGAAATATCATCGCAAATAAAAAAGGCAGGTCAGCCGCAAAAAATAAGGTCATGGTCTCAGCTCACATGGACGAGGTTGGCATGATAGTTACCTCGGTAAAGTCCGACGGGACTCTCACCGTTTCACCTGTCGGCGGCGTTGACCCGAGAGTAGTCATAGGCAGACCCGTTCGCGTAGGGGACAGCGATATTGTGGGCGTTATCGGCGCAAAGGCAGTGCACAATCTTTCAGCCGATGAGAAAAAGACCGCGCCGAAATTTTCTTCGCTTTACGCGGATATTGGCGCGGAGGACAAAGCCGCCGCAGAGAAGCTTGTTTCCCTTGGAGACAGAGTACATTTTGACTCGGAATTTCTCCGTTTCGGGGACGGTTTTGTCAAGGGCAAGGCTATTGACGACCGTTTTGGCTGCGCGGTTATGATTGAATTGATACAGTCCGAGCTTGAGTATGACTGCACGTTCACCTTTGTGGTGCAGGAAGAGGTCGGACTTCGCGGCTCTAAAACCGCGGCGTACACAGTCGATCCCGATTTTGCACTTGTCCTTGAAGCGACCACGGCGGCGGACATTCCCCTCGCGGCGGGAGAAAAACGCTGCTGCGAGCTTGGAAAGGGTGCGGTGGTGTCCTATATGGACCGTTCCACAATTTACGACAGGGAATTGTACGTACTTTCCCAAACCGTCGCTTCGGAGCATAACATAGGCTGGCAGACCAAAACCATGGTTGCCGGCGGAAACGACAGCGGGGCGATACACATTTCCCGCGGCGGCGTCCGCACAATGGCGATCTCCGCGCCCTGCCGCTATCTGCACTCGCCCTCCTGCACGGTGAAAGCTTCCGATTTGGAGGACTGCAAAAGGCTTGCGGAAATAATGCTTGAAAAGATGTGTACGCTGTGATAAAACAAATTTACGACGGAATTGCGGAACGTCTTACAGACAGCTATTACGGCAGAAAGATCATGGCGGCGTACAAAGCCTACGGCGCAGGGTACGATTTTTGCAGGTTTTATTCTTGTGAAAGCTCAGACGGCAGCTTCGGCACGGTACACATTTATAATTCGTCAATGGTAATAGACGGCAAAGTCAATATGGACGACATAACGGTGCTGATAAAAATGACAAAGCCCGTAAATATAGAAATATCAGGCGGAACGTCACTACCGCCGGACGGTTACAAAATGTGCCGCAGAACGCTGTTCAAGGCAGTACCGAATAAAACGGACGTTGTTTTTAATAATGTGACCGTAAACAGCCGCGGGTCGGACTGCTATAAAATCCTTGCGGAGGGCTTTGAAAATATGGGCAGCTTCGAGGATTGGTACGTGGATATCTCACACCGTATCAGACACGGCGTTTCCGAGCTTTATTATTACGGCGAAACAACCGTTACCAAAAATTTTGATTTGGACGGCTTTGTGTTTATTTCCCACATTGCAACGGCGAAAGCTGCAAGGGGAAAGGGCAGCGCGCGGCGGCTTCTGTACTGCCTTGCGGAAAAATTTGAAAGCGAGGGGAAATCGGTACACCTTTTCGCCCTCGACCACAGAAAAACATTTTATGAAGCGATAGGCTTTGAGCCTGTTGCTGAAGATATATTGTATGAACTGATAGGAGATTGATAATTATGGCAGAAATATTTGACCCGAAGCCCATTGTTACAAAGGGCTTTGAGATAGACGAGAGAATTTTAAAGCTTGCGGACAAGGCGGAGGAAAGCTGCTCCGCGGACTTTGCGGAGATAGATAAAACCGCAAAAGCAAACGGAGTAAAGGTTCTCGCCGCGTTTATAAATAATAAGGTAAGCGCTGCCTGTATGAACGGTACAACAGGCTACGGCTATGACGATATAGGTCGGGACACTCTCGACAAGGTCTACGCCGAGGTTTTCGGAGCGGAGGACGCTCTCGTCCGCCACACATTTGTAAGCGGCACTCATGCACTTACCTGCGCTCTTTTCGGAATACTCCGCGCAGGCGACAAGCTTGTGAGCCTGACGGGTACTCCTTACGATACCTTGCAGGAAGTGATCGGCATAAGAGGCTGCGGAAACGGCTCTCTGAAAGATTTCGGAGTACAGTACGACCAGGTGGAGCTTCTTCCCGACGGTAAGCCCGACGTTGCGGAAATTTTCAAAAAGGTCAAGGACGCAAAGGTGGCATACATACAGCGTTCCAGAGGATATTCCCTCCGTCCGACCCTTACAAATGCAGGAATTGCGGAGATCGTCAAGGCGGCTAAAAGTGCAAATCCCAACATTGTGGTAATGGTTGACAACTGTTACGGTGAATTTGTGGAAACCAAAGAACCCATACAGTCAGGCGCGGACTTGATAATCGGTTCGCTGATAAAAAATCCCGGTGCGGGAATTGCCGAAACCGGAGGCTATATCGCGGGCAGCAAAAAGCTTGTTGAGCAGTGCGCGTACCGTCTTACCTGCGTTGGCATGGGCAAGGAGGTAGGCTGCAGCCTTAATCAGAACAAGCTGATGTATCAGGGACTTTATTTTGCTCCCGAGGTTACCGCAAACGCCCTTAAAACCGCGGCTTTCACAAGGGAAATAATGACCCTGCTGGGCTTTGAGTGTTACCCCAAAAAGGAAGACAAGAGGGGAGACATCATCACCGCTGTGCTGATGAAAAATTCGGAAAACCTCATCGCGTTCTGTCAGGGTATACAAAAGGGTTCGCCTGTGGACAGCTTTGTTGCACCCGAACCCTGGGATATGCCGGGTTATGACTCAAAAATAATCATGGCGGCAGGGGCGTTCAATATGGGTTCGTCCATAGAGCTTTCAGCGGACGCGCCTCTCCGTGAGCCTTTCGCGGCGTTTGTGCAGGGTGGACTTACCTACCCCACAGGCAGAATGGGAATACTTGTTGCTTTGCAGGAAATGTTTGACAAGCACTGCTTGAAATTGTTTTAAAATTGAAAAGTCCTCCGAACCTTTGAAGCTCGGAGGACTTTATATTTTTTACGGCATTTAGAAAAATCGCTTTTTTATTGTCAGCACAGCAGCAACTAAAACCGCTGCGGCGAACGCGATCAGTCCCTTTGATTTTTCGGGAATATCGCTGTTGTCTGCATAGGCTAACGCACCTACAGACACGTCCTCGTCGGGCTGTTCGTCATAAATGATCTCTTCGGCTATCGTTGTCGTTGTTGTTACAGTTGTTACGGTCGTCTCCGCAGCCGTTGTTACGGGACTGCTTGGATAAGAGGGGCGTGAGGGTATCGAGGGAGAAGTTCCTGTAGGCGCAGTGCTTGCAGGACTTGTCTCTGTCGGCTCTGTGTCTGCCGTGGTCGTGTCCGTTGGCTCAGCGGTTGTCGGCTCTGTTTCGGTCGGCTGTGAATAATTCGGGTCTGCCGCGCCGCAGCGGGTACACGCGCCGTCCTCAAAATTATGATCATCGGGGTTAGTCTCGCCGTACTCCGCGCCGCAAATATCGCATACCGCTTTTTCGGTGCAGGTCGCCGAGCCGCCCGTGTGAGCTCCGAAGTCGCCGTATTCGCCGCAGAGCTTGCACACCGCCTTTTGCGTACAGTTTGCTTCGCTTTCGTTTACGTGGGTGTGACCTGTTTGGGAAACGTATTGGCGGTATTCTTCGCCGACCGTTATCACGGGCTTGCTGTTCACTTCCATAGGGAAAGAAACTTCGGTCTTACCGCTTGGAAGAATTATCTCGGTTATTTCAATGCCGTCATCGGTTTCGGCGTATTTTATATGTGTGAATTTTTGACTGTCCTGCGTTCTTATATCAAGATGTTCTGGGTATATCACCGTTTCAAGATTGCCGCCTCCTACATATGACCATGGGTTATTGGTGATTGCTGTTACTGAACTTGGTAGTATAAGTATTTTAATGGCGCTTCCATCAAAAGGACCTGTGGTGATTGATCCCGGCGCGCCGCCCACCTGAATTATCGACGCAGGCAGAGACACCGTTTCAAGTGATGTACATTGCCTAAATGCGCCTGACGGAAGAACCGTTAGATTATCCGGCAACTTTACATATGAAAGCGAACGACATTGATCAAATGCATACGCGCCTATAGAAGTTACGGAATTGGGTATATCCAAAGCGGTAAGCGATATACACCTCTCAAATGCGTGTCCTCCTATGGAAGTTAAGGTATCAGGAAAATCAATTGAAGCAAGCAATTCGCAGTTGCTGAACGCGTAATTGCCAATCGTTTCAATGCCACGAGGCAGCTCGACAGACTTTAATTTATAATTAAGCGAGAACGCCCCTGCGGCGATCGTCTTAACGCCGTTCGGAATTTTTACTGTTTCAAGAACGTCACAATATGCAAATACATACTCTCCGATTGTCTCCAGATTTTCCGGCAATTGCACATTTTTTAATTTAGTATTCCCCGCAAAGCTTCTGTTTCCTATATCTTTAAGAGTTGATGGCAAATTGACTCTTTCAACATTTTCAAAAAAATAAAACGCATAATCGCCGACGGAAGTAACGCCCTCTTCCACAATAATATCCGTAATAATATCATTGCCGTATACAGTGTTGCTTGCGTTGTGTTTTTCCGCCAGGTACGGTCTGCTGTTGCTGCTATTGTCGTTATAATCCGTCATATCCCCGCTGCCGCTTATTACAAGCTTGTCGTAATGCCCATCGCCATTGGTATCTGTCAAAGTGAATGTAACATTATCGCCGCAAGAGCCTGTTTTCGTCTCGGCAGGCTCCGCAAAAACCGCCGCCGAAATGTCAAATACCGTCAGCAGCATTGCCGCCGAAGCAAGAACAGAAATAATTTTTTTAAACATGGTAGACCTCCAAAATAATTTTAACGCAAAAATAAAGCGTCCCAAAGCCATGGAAAAAATTCCAAAGCTTTGGGACGCTTTATTCTATATAAAAAATGGCGCAGTTATCCTGTCTGTCTGTCTGTCTGTCTGTCTGTCTGTCTGTCTGTCTGTCTGTCT
>CANDEV010000029.1 GCA_947383835.1 uncultured Clostridia bacterium | reverse complement strand
CCTCCACGTTGTCCGACACTCTTTCCCTACACGACGCTCTTCCGATCTGTTGACATCACGGGAATTACCATGCCGATAACAAAGCACAACTATATCGTCAAAGACGTTGCAAAGCTTGCTGACGCTATTCGTGACGCGTTCTTTATTGCAAATGACGGCAGAAAAGGTCCCGTTCTGATAGATATTCCCAAGGACATCACCGCGGCAAAGTGCGAATTTGAGCCGCAAATGCCAAAGGAACACAGCTATATCGTAAATGACAAGGAAATCACCGAAGCCGCAAAAATTATTGCAAAAGCAGAAAGACCGTTTATTTACGCAGGCGGCGGTGTGGTTTCCTGCGATGCATACGGTGAACTTGCAAGGCTTGCGGAAATTATTGACGCGCCTGTTTCCCTGTCGCTTATGGGACAATGCGCTTTTGACAACACAAGTCCCCGATACACAGGTATGATGGGTATGCACGGCACAAAGGCGTCTTCTCTTGCGCTGACCGAATGCGATCTGCTTATTGTCCTCGGCTCACGTTTTTCCGACAGAGTTACCTGTAATACAGACAGCTTCCGCACCGCTGCGGGAAAAGCAAAAATACTCCACATTGATATTGACCCTGCGGAGGTAAATAAAAATATTACTGCCGACTATAAGGTCTGCGGAAATTTAAAGCTTGTTCTTGAAAAGCTCAATACAATTTTAACTCCCGTCAGCCATACCGAATGGCTTGACAAAATTGCCGAATGGAAAAAAACTTACCCTCTTTGTCAAGTGTCGGACGATGAAAACGACGTTCTGCCGCAGGAGGTTCTTGAAACGCTTCACGATATTACAAACGGTGAGGCTATTATCAGCACCGAAGTCGGTCAGCACCAAATGTGGGCGGCGGAATTTTACAACTTCCGCAAACCTAGAAGCTTTGCTTCTTCAGGCGGACTGGGCACTATGGGATACGGTCTGGGAGCGGCAATAGGCTGTAAAGTCGGTAATCCCGATAAGGTGGTCGTGAACTGTGCTGGAGACGGAAGCTTCTACATGAATATGAACGAGCTTACCACACTTGCCAAATATCAGCTGCCGGTTATTGAGCTTGTGTTCAACAACAGTGTGCTTGGTATGGTTCGTCAATGGCAGAAGCTTTTCTACAACAATCACTTTTCCCAAACAACACTTGAAAAGCCTACGGATTTTGAACTGCTTGGCAAGGCACTCGGTATTGAAGCTATGACAATACAAAAGAAAAGTGACATACGCCCCGTGCTTGAAAAGGCAATTGCACATAACAAGCCCGTGCTGATAAACTGCATTATAGATAAAGACATTAACGTTCTGCCAATGGTTCCTGCTGGAGCTTCAATTGCGGAGCCAATTCTAAAGATATAAATACTATGAAAGGATTGATACCTATGGCAAAAATACAGATATTTGATTCCACTCTGCGGGACGGCGCGCAAGGTGAAAATGTGAATTTTTCTGTTGAAGATAAATTCAGCGTTATGAAAGCCCTTGACGATTTCGGAATAGATTTTATCGAGGCGGGAAATCCCGCTTCAAATCCAAAGGATATGGAGTTTTTCAGAAAGGCTTCCGAATGTCCTCCAAAAAACTCAAAGCTTGTAGCATTTGGTTCAACAAGGCGTAAAAACACCTTATGTGAGGATGACGCAAATCTTAATGCGCTTGCGGACACTAATGTTGAATACGTTTCTATTTTCGGCAAAAGCTGGGATCTGCACGCTACAGATATCATAAACACTACCCTTGAAGAAAATCTCAACATGATTTCCGACACAATTAAATATTTAAATTCAAAAGGCAAAAAGGTTTTCTTTGACGCGGAACATTTTTTTGACGGTTACAAGCACAATCCGGAGTACGCTTTAAAAACTCTTAAAACCGCTGAAGAAGCGGGAGCGATAACTGCCGTGCTGTGCGACACTAACGGAGGCTGCTTTCCTGATGAGATAGCTGAAATAACAAAAAAAGCTACAGAAGTTCTGACTATTCCTGTTGGGATACATTGTCACAACGATACGGGCTGCGCTGTTGCAAACTCTGTCGCTGCCGTAAAGGCAGGAGCTTTACAGGTACAGGGTACGGTAACCGGCATAGGCGAACGATGCGGAAATACCAACCTTTCAACGGTTATCGCAAATTTACAGCTAAAACTGGGCATAGAATGCGTTCCCGAAAAATCAACTGCACAGCTTACACAGCTTGCAAGGTATATTTCCGAGGTCTGCAATATGAAGCTTACAGGCACTATGCCATATGTTGGAAAAAGTGCATTTGCTCACAAGGGCGGTATGCACGCTGACGGCGTAAACAAAAATCCCATAAGCTTTGAGCATATACCTCCAGAGGCTGTGGGAAACAAGAGAAACATTCTTTTATCCGAAGTTGCGGGACGTTCCGCTATCCTCCGCAGGATAAATGAAGTTGCCCCCGAGCTTACAAAGGAAAGTCCGGAGACAAAGACAATTATCGACCTACTGAAGGAAATGGAATTTAAGGGATATCAGTATGAGGCGGCGGACGCTTCCTTTGAGCTGCTTGTAAAAAAATATCTTGGCAGGATAGAAAACTTTTTTGAAATAAGCTACTTCAAAATAATAGGCGAAAAAAGCGGTGATAAACAAAACCCGTCATCTGCTATTGTAAAGGTAGCAGTAAACGGAAAGACGGAAATTGCAGCAGACGAGGGGGACGGTCCCGTAAACGCTATAGACAAGGCATTGAGGCAGGCTTTAACAGTGTTCTACCCTGCAATTGCAGATATTCATCTTATTGACTATAAGGTTCGCGTAGTTGACGGAAGCGCAGCTACTGCGGCAAATGTACGGGTTCTTATCGAAAGCACCGACGGGAAAGATATATGGACGACAGTCGGAGCTTCCACAGACATAATAAATGCTTCAGTGACAGCGCTTATCGACAGTATCGAATACAAGCTCATGAAGGATAATTCTCACAAAAATCCATAAATCTTTCCATTGAGGAGGTAAGCTTTGTGCTTTTTAAATAGGCAAAGCCTACCTCCCTTTTATTTATGGGAACTGACAGCGGAATTTCAATAAGATTTCCCTCTTCCAGTTCTTTTTCTACAAAGCGTTTTATTACGCAGGCAACGCCTATTCCTGTTTTAACAAATTCAATAAGCATATCCATGCCGCTTACTTCGAGAATGTGTTCCGGAACAATACCGTTTTCCTTGAAGTAGCGGTCAACGTGCATACGGGAGGCATTTGCGCCGTCAAGGAGCATAATATTAGCTTTTTCAAAAACGGCAGTCTCTTCTCTGATATGGAGATTATTTATATAAGATTTGGTTGCGACAAAAACGTCCTCGATCTCACCGAGAGAATAAAAGCTTATATCCGAAAGATTTTCAGGCTTTACCATAAGAGCAATATCAAGTCTTCCGTCAGAAAGCTGCTTGATAAGCTTTGATGAGGACTGACAGTCCACCGTTATCTTAACATGAGGATTTTCTTTAATAAAACCTTTCAGATACGGAAGAAGCATATGCTTGCAGAGTATAGCGCTTGCTCCGAGACGGAGCCTGCCTATTCCCAACTCATTTATTCGTCGGAGCTTGTCCTCACCGTCCTTTATGATGTCAAAAGCGACTTTAAGCTGCTCATACAAAAGCTTGCCCTCGTCGGTAAGCGTCACTCCCCTGTGATTTCGGACAAAAAGCTGCGTACCCAAGCTTTCCTCCATTTTTGTGATAGCCTTGCTTATAGCAGGCTGGCTGATATAATTCATTTCTGCGGCGCGTGAAATGCTCTCACACTCCGCAACAGCGCAGAACAGTCGGTATCGGTTAAGATTGCTTTCCGAAATCATGGTTATTTTCCTTTCCTTTTTTCGTACTTTTCTTTTGCGTACTCATATGCTTCATTGATAAGCGGCTTTAGCTTTTCAAAGGTACGCTCCGATGGATTTAGTACACATATCCAGCTCATCCAAGCATACACTGGGTGCGGAAGAATTTTATCGACTTCGGTAAAATCATAAGGCATATCAACAACTTCGCCCTTTGAGGGACGCACGGGAACAATCCCGAACATTTCCGTAAAAGTCTTTTTCCGCACTCCGAGATTTACACGGAATATGCCCTCCCTGTCAAGGTTTGAGCCTTTGTCGTTGTCGCCGTCTTTTTCCTTTACTGTAAGGATGTACACTCCCCTTTTCAACTTTCCGTTCGGGTTGTAGAAGATACCCTTTTCTCCCCAACTTTCTGTCAGAACTGTTCCGTTAAGGTTTTCAAGACAGTACTGCAAAATTTGCTCTGCTGTAATAATTTTATTCATAATGCTTTATCTCCGTAAAAATCACAATTCTATAGTGTAACGGTTATTCAAAACGCCGTTTTCAAAAAATTCTTCCGTCAGTACTCCGCCGTTTTTCATAATAGTTTTTATCGCACCCATGTTGTCGTTATGAGTGCAAATTTCAACTTTGTCGAAGTCCATTTCCCGACACTTCTCCAAAGCAAGCTTCAACATAAAAGTGCCATAACCCTTGTTTCTGTTCCAAGGGGCAATTCCTATATGAATATGACCTCGGTGTGTATTGGCATGGTTTATTTCGATACCGCCCAGTATCTCCCCCGAACCGTTCATCAGAAAATAAAGCGTGCAGGGAACGCCTGTTGACAGCATGCTGCCGGTCGTGCGGTCGTCTTCACAGCAAGAAAGCCATTCGGCGTAGGTAAGATTACGCTTTTTATTGTCGCTGTATCTGCCAAGAAGCGACGGGTTTATATTTGTTTCAATTTCTTCCCAGCGACTTATCATTTCCGTATAGGCTTTCTCGTGGGACTCGTCGGGAATTACCAAATGTAAATTTTCCATAGTATCACCTCAAATTTATTGTTCTATAACTTATTTCTAATTTTCTCAATGCAGTTATCCAAATGCACACCCGAGTAATTATTCTCACGTTCAATCAAAGTCAAAGCCTTGTCCAAATCAGCCCAAATCAACTCGTCAACTTCGTTTGAAGTACCGAAACCGCTCGCCTTAACATATGCAATAAATCCTGTCATGATAATATTTTTCGGCGCAAAATAATAGCTCCGAACATATTCGCAGGAAAGCACACTCTGACCTGTTTCCTCAAACACCTCACGGGAAACCGTTTCCTCAAGGGTATCCCCTTTTTTTAGATAACCCGAACAAAGCGTGTAATTCTTTGTTGTGATATAATTTTGTTTGAGAAGCAGCACCTGATTATTCTCATTGATAATTGCCACAAGCACACAGCTTGCAGGATTATCAAAATAGAATTTATCGCAGTCGGGACAGTATCTCTGCTTCCCCTCGTCGCCGATATTCTTGTAAGTAAGCGGTTTGCCGCATTTTGTACAATAGTCTATATTCATTTAAGTGCCTCCAAAAACTCATTCAAATCTGTAACAGTAAAATCCTGCCCGAACTGTACTCCCCTGCCCTTTCTGTCAATAAGCACGGACTTGCACCCGAAACGCTTTGCAACAAGAATATCCTTTTCCTCATCGCCTATGAAAATCATTTCCTTCGCGGGGATACAAAAACGCTCCGCAATATCCTCCAGACCCTTTGTATTAGGCTTTCTATAGCCACAGGACAGGGAGGAAACATACATATCAAAATACGGCATAAGCTCGGGAAAATAGCTTTTGTGAAGCTCGTCCGGCATACCTGTTGCAACGTCCGTCAGAGTGGCGATAATGTACCCCTGCGAACGCAGTTTTTCAAGTACAGCAACCGTTTCGGGGTAAATATACGGCGTAAGTCCCATTGAGCGGTAAAAAACGTCTATTACCTCGTCAAGCTTAAAGGGACAGTCCCAATGAGCGCAGGCGTCTCCGAAAATAATTTGGGGAGCAATATCCTTCTCGCGGTATTTTACCCGCGGATTATAGTTTTTCAGAACTTCAACGGATTTTTCTATATCGCTGTCGGAAAGGTTAAGACCAAGCCTGTCCCGAACAAATTCAAAACCTGTTTTATAGTAGTCTATCCATACGTTGGGCATATTTCGGTACTCCATAAGAGTACCGCCTATATCGAAAATTACTGCTTTAATGCTCATTAGAAAGCCTCCCTGCCTTGATATAAAATTAATTCATATCCGATATTCATATTATATATTTGAATTATATCATATTTTGTGGTATAATTCAAGTATGAAATAAAAATTTTACCCAATGAAAGGAATGATTTTTGCTATGGCAATGACAATGACTCAAAAAATTCTTGCCGCGCACGCAGGTCTCGACAAGGTCGAGGCGGGACAGCTTATCAGATGTAAGCTGGACATGGTGCTTGGCAACGACGTTACAACTCCCGTTGCGATAAACGAATTTGAAAAGGCAGGCTTTTCGGGAGTTTTCAACACTGAAAAAATCTCTATGGTTATGGATCACTTTACTCCAAACAAGGACATTAAATCCGCAGCGCACACAAAGCAGTGCCGCGATTTTGCGGGAAAAATGAAGATCAAGAACTATTTTGACGTTGGCGATATGGGTATTGAACACGCTCTGCTCCCCGAAAAAGGACTTGTCGCAAGCGGCGAATGTATCATCGGCGCGGACAGCCATACCTGCACATACGGCGCACTGGGAGCGTTTTCCACAGGCGTAGGCTCCACAGATATGGCAGCGGGCATGGCTACAGGCGAGGCTTGGTTCAAAGTGCCCTCCGCTATCAAGTTCAATCTGACAGGTAAGCTTAACAAATATGTTATGGGTAAGG
Source organism: uncultured Clostridia bacterium (assembly GCA_947383835.1). Lineage (GTDB taxonomy): Bacteria > Bacillota > Clostridia > Oscillospirales > Ruminococcaceae > RGIG8773. The sequence goes on along the minus strand of CANDEV010000029.1, from coordinate 8,759 downwards.
ACGTTATCCTCCACATCATCGGCATGATAGGCGTAGACGGCGCACTTTACAAATCTATGGAATTTTCCGGCGAGGGTCTGAAAAATCTTTCTATGGACGACCGTCTTTCCATGGCTAACATGGCTATCGAAGCGGGCGCAAAGAACGGAATTTTCGCTGTTGACGAAGTAACAAAGGCATATCAGGCTGACAAGGTGGATCGTGAGTATACCGTTTACGAAGCCGACCCCGACGCTCCCTACGATGCAGTTTACGATATTGACCTTTCGGCAATCAAACCTACAGTTGCTTTCCCCCACCTGCCCGAAAACACAAAAACTATCGACAATGTTGGCGAAGTCAAGATCGACCAGGTAGTAATAGGTTCATGTACAAACGGCAGAATGGAAGACCTTGAAATGGCTGCCGAGATCATTAATGGCAAAAAGGTACACGACGGCGTACGCTGCATTGTTATCCCCGCGACACAGAAAATCTATCTCGAAGCTATGAAAAAGGGTCTGCTTGAAATATTCATCAACGCAGGCTGTGCGGTTTCCACACCTACCTGCGGTCCTTGTCTCGGCGGACATATGGGTATTCTTGCCAAGGGCGAGAGAGCTGTTGCTACCACAAACAGAAACTTTGTGGGACGTATGGGACACCCCGAATCCGAGGTATATCTTGCTTCACCTGCGGTTGCTGCGGCTTCGGCAATCACGGGCAAGATAAGCGCACCGCAGGAAGTTCTTTAATTAAGGGAAAGGAGATTTTTTACTATGAAAGCATTCGGTAAAGTACACAAATACGGCGATAACGTGGATACGGACGTTATTATTCCCGCAAGATACCTTAACTCCGCAGACCCCAAGGAGCTTGCGCAGCACTGCATGGAGGACATCGACAAGGATTTTGTAAACAATGTTAAAGATGGCGACATTATGGTTGCCGTTCAGAATTTCGGCTGCGGCTCGTCCCGTGAGCACGCTCCCCTGTCCATTAAGGCGAGCGGTATCTCCTGCGTTATCGCTTCGACTTTTGCAAGAATTTTCTATAGAAACGCAATAAACATCGGTCTGCCCATTCTTGAATGTGCTGAAGCCGCAGAAAAAATTGACAGCGGCGACGAGGTTGAGGTTGATTTTGACACAGGCGTTATTACCAACAAGACAAAAAATCAGACCTATCAGGCACAGCCTTTCCCCGAATTTATGAAAGAGATAATAAGTGCAGGTGGACTTTTGAAGTCGCTGAAAAACTGAAATTAAATCGGTGTTTAGAGGGAGGTTTTATATGGAGATAGAAAATGTAATAATTAGACTGGAAGAAGGAAAGGATCATCGAAAAGTAGAAGAACTAACAAGAGATGCATTTAATTATCCTGATAGAATAATGCATGGTCAAATTGGCTGTCCTTATGAACATTGGATGGTTCATGAGCTAAGACATCGTGATGGAATTCTTGAATTAAGTTTAGTTGCTCAACTAAAAAACGGAACAATAGTCGGGCATATTATTTGCAGTAAAGCTATTGTTAAAATGGAAAATTATGAACTTCCTGTGCTTAACTTTGGACCTTTGAGTGTACAGCCTGAATATCAGCGGCAAGGCATTGGCAAAGCTCTTATTCGAGCAATGATAGAAAAAGCAAAAAAACTTGGTTACGGTGCTATCCTATTTTTTGGCAGACCAGAATACTATCCACAATTTGGTTTTAAAGAAGCAGTCATTTATGGAATATCCGATGCTGAAGGCTATAATTATCCTGCATTTATGGCTATGGAATTAAAAGATGGGTATTTAGATAATGTTTGTGGTGGAAAGTTTTTTGAGTCAGATATATATAATGATGAACTGAACCGTGAAACTGTGATTGAATTTGATAGAGATTTTTTAAATAAACAATAAAATTCAAATTTAAAGCATAAAAAAGAGCGCTTACAATGAACAAAAACATTATCGGAAAATATTGACTTGCCATATTATCCATGTTATAATAGAAAAAAACTGACGGCGGTGATAATGTGGATAAAATGAAAGAAACTTCAAGGATAGTGTTGACTATCTCAATTTTCCTTTTCATTGCTTGGTGTTGCGGTGGGCTCAATTATAATATTATCAGGGATCACAAAACTGCCGATCCTGCGCTTCCTTATGTTATTACGGCGGACGGCAAGTCGCTTTCTCTGCTGTCGGGATATAATAATTTTAAAAATGCTTTGGGCAACTATTTTGACGAGTACGGAGACGGAGTTGTATTTGCTTGGAAACCAATGCTTGCTTCAAACAGCCATAGAGGTACCACGTGTTCGCCTTTAAATTTAACAAAACCCCTTTATCCAAGATACGATTATTATGCTCTTGACCCTTATGGAGAATATCCCGACGATTGCAGCATTTACAACGGCGTGACTACCGCTTCAACCAAGGAAGAGCTTGAAGCGGCTTTCGGCGAGAACTGCATAAAAACCGACAGCTATTATGCGGAAATTTTTCTTGACGATAAAGAATTCAATTACAGCAAAAAGCATAACTATCCCGCAGATTTCAGTGAATTTTATAGTTATTCACAATGGTTTAAGTACATAAAAACAGAATACCCAGACACGGAAACAATAACCGTGCTTATATGCAGTTATCACGACAATTCGCCGAACGACATTGAATTTTATACCTCGGATACACTTTAATTAAAAGAAAGGATCTTTAATATGAACAAAAACATTGCAGTTATCAAGGGCGACGGTATCGGACCCGAGATAGTGAACGAGACCATTAAGGTCATGAACAAGGTGGGCGAAAAATTCGGTCACACATTTAATTTTACGGACGTTCTCATGGGCGGCTGCGCTATCGACGCAACAGGCGTTCCACTGCCGCAGGAGACTATTGACATCTGTCTCAAATCGGACAGCGTTCTGTTAGGCGCGGTAGGCGGTCCGAAGTGGGACACTCTCCCCGGAAATCTCCGTCCCGAAGCGGGTCTGTTGGGTATCAGAGGAGCTTTGAAGCTGTTTGCAAATATCCGTCCCGCAAAGCTGCTTGCTCCCCTTGCGTCCGCTTGCCCTCTTAAAAAGGAGATAACCGATTCGGGTCTTGACCTTGTTATCGTCCGCGAGCTTATAGGCGGAGCATATTTCGGCGAAAGAAACACCTATACCGACGAAAATGGCGTTAAGCACGCCAGCGATTCAATGGCATACGCCGATTACGAGGTAGAAAGAATTTGCCGCGTTGCTTTCGATATGGCTAAAAAACGCCGCAGCAAGGTACATTCCGTTGACAAGGCTAACGTGCTGGATTCCTCACGTCTTTGGAGAGAGATTTCCCACAAGGTTGCTGCTGAGTATCCCGACGTTGAATTCAATGATATTCTTGTGGACAACTGCGCTATGCAGCTTGTAAGAAATCCCGGACAGTTCGACGTTTTGGTTACGGAAAATCTTTTCGGAGACATTCTTTCCGACGAGGCTTCAATGATAACAGGCTCGTTGGGAATGATACCTTCCGCTTCTCTTGGCGAGACCTCTCTCGGTCTTTACGAACCTATCCACGGCTCCGCTCCCGACATTGCGGGTCAGAACAAGGCTAACCCTATCGCAACAATTCTTTCCGCGGCAATGATGTTCCGCTATTCATTCGACATGGCTGCCGAGGCGGACGCTGTTGAAAACGCAGTAAATTCCGCACTTGAAGAGGGCTATCGCACCTCCGACATAATGTCCGACGCTGAGGGACTCAAATGTGTTTCCTGCTCCGAAATGGGAGATATTATTGCGGCTAAAATATAAGCTGACAAATAAAAAATTTACCCGAAAAGAAAATGCTTTTTTCGGGTATTTTTATTTAATCGTAATATACAAGACCGCCGAATACCTTGGAAAGTGTTTCATCTCGTCCCTCTTCTCCGAAATAATAGCCATTATATGAATATACCCACCCTGTCGTACCGTCCTCCGCAACAAGATATATCCATAATCCAAGCCCGTTGCCGAATGCGTCGGGATTTTCCGCAGGATACGGATATTCAGAGGTAAAATAAATTCTCTGTGGAGTAAGAGTTATTGTCTCGGAGTTTAAATCAGGTTCTTTGTAAAGTGTTACCTCATTTGAAGCTTTTGGCAGCGGACGTTCAGGTACAACATCGGGAATATAATATTCCTCGGTAAGCTCCTTTGCCATTTCAAAGTTGTTAATATTCTCATAATAATATGGATAAACAGGCTCGCATACAAGAGAAATCTCGCCGCTTTCACTATCATAGGCGTAATGGCTATACGCAAGCCATGTTTGAGCATTAAGCCGCCTTGCTGCAGTAATAATGCCGCTTCCATCAGTAATGATTGGTTTACCTGTTACCGAAGCATTCATTTTATCAAAAAAATTTCCAACTTCCCCGTTTCCGTCGGGAGTGTCATAGTATATTGTAAAAATATACTTTAATTCCCCATCCTCATACCTATAAAAAGAAGTCAAATAATCATTTGTAACTATCGAATGAGCACAGGCAATTTCATAATAATTGTCGCTTGAATCAATGTCGCATATGAAAATTTCATTTGGAATATTAAAAAAATCATAATTATAGGAGCGATCAAGATTATATGTTTTTCCATTAATAACAGCCTGCAAAAAACGCCATTCATTGTTATAATTTTCTTCTGCGACAGAAATTTCTTCATCGACACCGTCGCCGTCCAAATCCAGTGTAACGGTTTCTCCAAGAGAATATTTCTCCATATTGGTAAGAGCGAACAAGTCTGTTTCAGAGGTTATGTCTTTCAAATCAAGAGTAAATTCCATATTTTTCGGCATTACAGAACCGGGATATATTCTGTTTATCGGTTCATCTAAAACTGTAGGTTCATCATTGACCATGTTTTCTTCGGCTGTATCTGCGCTTTCCGTTTTCTCTGTTTCAGCAATTTCCGCCGTTTCGGAAGCTGTTGTACTCTCTGTCTGAGAGACAGTACTGCTTTCCGTAATATCAGCCGAGCTGCTTGTGTTTTCGCCGCAAGAGCATAACAGCAGTGCAGAAATCATCGCTGCGATTATAAGTTTCTTTTTCAAAATAAATCCCTCCGTTTATTTTACTTGTCAAATCAATTATAACCTTATCAAAAACATTTGTCAACAAATGTTACCAAATTGTAACTCATTTTGCCAATTTGTAACCAAATTGTAATTTTCCATGAGAGAAATACCATATTAACAATACCTTGACAAATCATGCTGTTTAAAGTATAATTATAATGGATTTTTATTTGCATAGAACATCTTTAAGAAAAGGAATGTCACAAAATGGTTATTTCACTTGAAAATATAAGTAAATTCTATAACGGAAACCAAATACTGAAAAATATTGCGCTTACTATTGAAGATAACGACCGTATCGGTCTTATCGGCATAAACGGCTGCGGAAAGTCCACCTTGCTTAAGATAATCACGGGACGTGAAGATCCGGAAACACAGCCGGAGCCTAATATTGCCCGTATTGCTCTGACAAAGGGTACAACTATCGGATTTTTGGAGCAAAATTCGGGTCTCGACCGAAGCAGCACTATTATTGAGGAAATGCGCTCGGTATTTTCTGAGCTGCTCGAAACTGCCGACCGTCTGCGGGAGCTTGAAGCGCTTATGGCTGAACCCGACGCTCACAGCGACGAAAGCCGCTTTGCGGAAATTTCTGCGGAGTACGACAGCAAAACCGCTTACTTTGAGTCAAACGACGGCTACCTTATAAACGTAAATATTACAAAAGTCCTTAACGGAATGGGCTTTCCTGCCGAAATGTACGACAGGGTCATATCCACTCTTAGCGGCGGCGAAAAGACACGTCTTGCGCTTGCAAAGCTGCTGCTTGAAAATCCCAAGCTGCTTATTCTTGATGAGCCTACAAACCACCTTGATTTCGGCACTATTATGTGGCTTGAAGATTATTTGCAGGACTACAAGGGTGCGTTGCTAATTGTCTCCCACGACAGATATTTTCTGGACAAGCTGACTACTTCTATCTGCGAAATAGAACGAGGCGTATTAAAGCGTTACAAAGGAAATTATTCAACCTTTGCAATACAAAAGCAAGCGGACGTTACCCGTCAGCTTAAAGAATATGAATCGCAGCAGGAGGAAATTGCCAAGCTTCAGGATTTTGTGGACAGAAATTTAGTACGTGTCTCCACGTCCAACATGGCAAAAAGCCGCATTAAAAAGCTTGAAGCTATGGAAATTATCGAAAAACCTGTAATGTACGAAAAATCCGCAAAAATAAAGTTTGAATACGATATTGTACCGCCTATTGATTTACTGACGGTAAAAAATATTGACATTTCCGTCGGCAGCGGTGCAGACCACAAAACTCTTGTGGACTCCCTCTCCTTTGAAGTAAAGCGTGGAGAAAAGCTGGGAATAATCGGTTCCAACGGTATCGGCAAGTCCACGCTGCTGAAAATTATTCAGAGAAAGCTCCCCTGCTCTCACGGTATTATTGAATGGACTAAAAACGTAAAGATTTCCTATTTTGATCAGGAAAATGCCCAGCTTGATATGAACAAAACTGTTATGGACGAAGTCCATTCACGTTACAGGACGATGTCCGACAGAGAAATACGCTCACTTTTGGGCTGTGTACGTCTTGTTGGGGAAAATGTCTTTAAGCAGGTTGGAGTAATAAGCGGCGGCGAACGTGCAAAGCTGTGCTTCGCAATTATGATGTTGGAGCGGGGCAACGTCCTTATTCTCGACGAACCTACAAACCACCTTGACATCGACACTAAAGAGGTTTTGGAGCAAGCCCTGTGCGAATTTGACGGCACAATAATTTTTGTTTCCCATGACCGCTATCTGCTGAATAAGCTTGCGACGAGAATTATTGAAATTTCGGAAAATTCAATAGAAAGCTACAACGGAGGCTTTGACGATTACATTGCGGTAAAGCGTGAAAAGGAAGCGGCGGAACAACTGCTCATCGACCGAGAAAAACAGGAAAAGGCGAAGCAGGCTGCCGAGGAAAAGAACGTCAAGACGTACCGCTCAAAGGAACAGCGCGCCGCAGACGCTAAAAAACGCAATCGCATTAAAGAACTGGAAAACGAAATCGCTCGTCTTGAAGACGAAATGTCGGTTATCCAGCAGGAGCTTGCCGACCCTGACATTTGCGCCGATTATCAGCTTATGCAGGAAAAATGCTCCGCGTTGGAGGATATGAAAAAGCTTTGCTCCGACTGTGAGGACGAGTGGGTCATGCTCTCTGAGGAACTGGGATAACCAAAACGGTAACTGTTTTATTGCAGTTACCGTTTGAATTTTAAAGATATTTGGACAGCTTTTCCGCAAGATAACCAATTCTGTTATAAGTAAAGAGTTTGCACATACCGTCAGTAAGTTTACCGTATTTCCTATAAAAAAGATTAAACAAAAGATAGGGTACGGCTTGACTGAAATTATTTGGCATACGCTTTATTATACAAGGCAGACTGTAAATATTTCTATATATCCAAAGATATCCGCTGTAAAGCTGTTCAGGTGTCATATTGGCAGGCTTGAAAACCACGTTTGCCGTGTTGTAAAAGGACAAGTCGGTCTCGATAAGTCTCCCGCTTTTCAGCATATCGTCATAAAGCTTTGTTCCGGGGTAAGGTGTGAGAATGTGAGAAGTAACAGTCTCAATTTTATTTCTTGTTACCCAATAAAGAGTTTTTTCAAACACATCGGGAGTATCACTGTCAAGACCAAAAACAAAACTGGCGTTTATCATGATACCCTTGCTGTGTATTATTTTTACCGCTTTATCATAATCTGCAGCACGGTTTTGTACCTTATGAACGCCGCTCACGGAGCTTTTATTTATACTTTCAAACCCGATAAAAAGGCTCATGCATCCGCTTTCCTTCATAAGCTCCAAAAGCATGGGACGTTTTGCAATATCTATTGATACCGCAGCGTTCCATTTCAGCTTCATTGGCTTTATTCTTTCGAGAAATTTCTTTGTCCATTTGGGATTTCCCGTAAAATTATCGTCAATGAACATTACGTGCTTTTTGCCAACAGCCTTTATATCCGCGATAACATCGTCAATATTCCGGTTGACGTAATGCCTTTCCGCCGAACTGTTGTAGCAGAAATCGCATTTGTACGGACACCCCCTGCTTGTGTGGATAATATTGCAATACAGATAGCTGTCGTTTTTTATCATATCATAAGCGGGAGAAACAATATCCGCGCCTGTTATATTTTTTGAACATCTGTATACGGGTTTGAGTTCTCCCCGTTCGAGATCTTTTACAATATCGTTCCATGTAAATTCCGCCGCGCCCACGCACAAAACGTCAAAACAGTTTTGAGGTATAAAATCAAAGGCGGTGGTTATGTGTATTCCTCCCGCGACTACGGGTATACTCCTTTTCCTAAAGCGTTTCGCAATAGCGGCAGCTCTCGGAAATGTGTCAACGGTAACGGATATTCCGACAATATCGGGCTTGTCGGAAAAATCAATATTTGCGATGTTTTCGTTTTCCACGTAAACACGGTGTTCGGTTCGCAGCATATTTACAATTGTATACAAGCCGAGCGGCGGAGACATATGAGTTTTTATGTCCGTATCCATAGGGCGTTTCCGCATTTTCGGCTGTATGAGCTTTATGTACATTGTATGCGGCCTCCGTGAAAGTGTATTTATTTATAGTATACTATATTGCAGCGGCAAAGTCAATGAAATTGAAACTTTTGATGTGGACACACAGCGCATATTATAAGAAATCAAGAACAGAAAAAGGAAGTTC
>CANDEV010000028.1 GCA_947383835.1 uncultured Clostridia bacterium | reverse complement strand
AAACCGGTGGAGAAACCGGCGGCGAGACTGGTGGCGAAACTGGTGGAGAAACTGGCGGAGAAACCGGTGGAGAAACTGGCGGCGAAACTGGTGACGACAATGAAGGTGGAGACAACAACGCTGTTGTAGATGAGCCTGTATACTCAACAGGAAACACGTCGGGCGCATCTTCATCTTCCGGAGCGGCTGTTAATACTACAGTTTCTTCTGCGGCTGAAATAGCTTCAACAAAGAATGAAAATCTTGTAGTAAATGCAGCAGAGACTCACGTTTCTCCCGCAATGGTAACAGCGTTCACAAAAAATAAGAATGCTAAGACCCTTACTCTTCAGTACAGCTCTTCATTGAAAATCGCTATTGACAAGGGCGACATAAGCAATTCCGCTGCAAATCTTGATTTTTCTGTAAGCGTTAAGAGTTTCCTTCCTGCAAGTGCAATTAAGAAGCTTGACAGTGCAGAAAAAATAGTTCAGATAAATTTTGCGGGTGCAGGAGAGCTTAACGGCGTTGACAAGGTAACCATTAAGTCCAGAGTCGGCGCAAAGTACTGCGGACAGACAGCGGTCGTTTATGAGTACGTAAACGGCAAGCTTGTAAAGATCGGCACAGGCAAGATCAACGCGGCAGGTATTATAAACTTCAAGACAGACCACTTTAGTCAGTTCGTTATCGCGGTTGAATAATTCCGAAAACTCATAAAAAATACCCTTTGCGGATAGATTTCGCAAAGGGTATTTTTACACGTTTTATTTTTAGGAAACGTTAGATTTTATCAAACGCCTGCTTCAGGTCCACAAGAATATCCTCGATATTTTCAAGACCGACCGAGAAGCGTATCAGTCCGCCGTCAATTCCCGCGGCGGCAAGCTGTTCGTCGGAAAGCTGACGGTGTGTGGCGGAGGCGGGGTGCAGAACACAGGTGCGTATATCCGCAACGTGTACCTCGTTGGAGGCAAGGGTCAGACTGTCCATAAACTTAACGGCGGTGTCCCTGCCGCCCTTTATTGAGAACGAAATTACGCCGCAGGTTCCGAGAGGGAGGTATTTTTTCGCAAGCTCATGGTATTTGTCCCCCTCAAGTCCCGCGTAGGAAACAAAGTTCACCTTGCCCGTGTCCTTAATAAATTTTGCGGCGGTCATTGCGTTTTCGCAGTACTGCTTCATTCTCACCGCAAGGGTCTCCAGACCCAAATTCAGCAGGAATGAGCTGTTCGCAGCAGGGTAGCAGCCGAAGTCCCTCATAAGCTGCATTCTTGCCTTGACAATATACGGGGCGAACGAGTACTTTTCCGTGTAAACAATTCCGTGGTAGCTTTCGTCGGGTTCTGTCATGCAGGGGAATTTGCCGCTTGTCCAGTCAAACTTGCCGGAGTCCACGATAACGCCGCCGACTTGAACGGCGTGTCCGTCCATATATTTTGATGTGGAGTGTATAACGATATCCGCGCCCCACTCAATGGGACGGCACAAAATAGGCGTTGCAAAGGTGTTGTCTACAATAAGGGGTACGCCGTGAGCGTGAGCAGCCTTTGCCCACTTTTCAATGTCCAGCACCGTCAGGGCAGGGTTTGCGATAGTCTCGCCGAATACAGCCTTTGTGTTGGGCTTGAAAGCGGCGTTAAGCTCCTCCTCGGACGCGTCCACATCGACCCATATGCACTCAATGCCCATTCTTTTGAGGGTGAAGCCGAAAAGATTTATAGTACCGCCGTAAATGGAGGAGGAAGCGATAAAGCTGTCCCCGGCCTCGCAGATATTGAGTATGGACAGCAGAGAAGCAGCCTGTCCGCTGGAGGTACACATTGCGGCTACACCGCCTTCCAAAGCGGCAATTTTCTTTTCCACCGCGTCGGTAGTGGGGTTCTCGAAACGGGAGTAGATAAGGCTCTTTGTGGGGTCGTCAAAGACTGCCGCAACATCGTCCGTTGAGTCGTAAACATAGGTTGTGCTTTGTACTATAGGCACTACCCTCGGCTCGCCGTTTTTCGGGGTATATCCCGCGTGGAGGCATTTTGTCTCGATTTTTGCGTTAGGGTTGAGTTCTTTCATTTTATATGCTCCTTTATTATTTCAAAAAATTTCAGATTTAATTATAGCATATTTTAGGGGTAATTGCAATATCAAAATTCCTCTTTTATAAATTCAACGTTGGTACAAACAAATTCGCCGTCGGACAAATCAAGCGTGAAGCTTATATCAGCAAACATCTCATAAGCATATGAGGTTAAAAGCGGAGTGACTTTATAGGTTATCTTTCCTCCGTCAAAGGCAAAGTCGTTGACTTGCAGCATATTTAATTTAAACTCTGTCATTTCCGGCGGCACGACCTCGGAAAAATCATAGGAAAACAATTTGTCAAAACCGTTTATCGAAAGGGTCAGCGACTTTTTTTCATTGTCAATGTCAACGGTTATGTACTCTTTGTTAAAATCATTTGCCGAGAACACAATCTGCTCGTAACGCCCGTCTTTCTGCTTGTACAGAACAAGCTCCATTACGCGGCAGAACGTTCCGCCGGTGTCATATCTGCAAGTGGCAATTTCCGTCTCGCCGTCGCCGTCAAAATCGTCCGAGTAAACGGACATAGCCGTGCCGAAACGTTCGCCCCACTCGCCCGCAAATTCTTCAGCAATGCCGTTATGCTCTAAAATTACGCAGCTTTTGGTAGAAAAATATTCCTCAAACGGGTTGATGTAATGATACTCCCGCTCGGTATCGGTATTTACGCCGTACACCCTCACGCCCTCGCCGGTCTCGTCTATAAAGCAGGGCTGATTTTCGGCAAACATATATGCGTATTCGTGTTCTCCGAGGGTAACGCTTGGGTCAAGCACATATCCGCTTGGAGAGACTGTCAAACTATTTTCTGTACTTTCCTCTGCTTTGGAGGTCTCGGTCTCCGCTTCCGCCGCGGCGGAGGTCTCCGAGATTGTTTCGGGAGTTTCCGTTTCCTCAGCGGTCGGGTTTTCGGCGGCAGGGACTTCCCCGCTGTTATTGCAGCCGCACATACCGCAGGCAAGAACCGCGCAAATGCAGACGGCAATTATTTTCTTTTTCATTAAAACACTTCCCATAAAATTTTTTCTAAAGAAATTATAGCATATTTCCTTTTCTCGTGCAAGTCGTGTTCTGTTTTTGTAATAAAAAAGGATAGAAACGCTTTGCTTCTATCCTTTCTTTTTTCGGGCGTTTTGCCATGCTTTCTTTTCGGCGGGGATATACCTGTCGTTAAGCTTTTTCGGGCGGTTCGCGCTTTTTGCAATGGACATCATTTCGCTGTGATAAGCCTTTCGGCGCTGCTCCCGCTCGCGGGTCTTGTTGGCGCAGCAGGTTATGTGGCGGGCTATCCTTTCGCCGTAGGTGTAAAAATCCGTTATCTCTATAACGGAAACGTCCTTGCCGCCGTTGCTGTCGTACCACCAGCGGTCAAAGGCAATGCCGTTACCCTCGCGCCTGTAGCCAAGCCATTCGGCGTTTTCGTTGAAGTACCGCGCCTTTGCGGTCAGTGTTATATGATTTCTTATGCACTCCACATTTTCAACGTCCGCAAGGTTTACGACCCACATTTTTTTGTAATGCACCCATTTAAGATCCTGAAAGACCGTTCTGGTGTGCTGCGATATTATCATAACAGTACCTGCGATCTGTATGTAGGTGTGTTCATGGTGGGCTTTGATGAGTATTTCCTCGATCACGGAGCCGATAAGGCATACGACAAAGCCGTATGCACAGGCTGCGTATGCGGCGTAAAATATAGTACGGTACATTTCAAGCGGCATTTCCTCATGGAGCCAGAACACGAAGATAAAAACCACCGCAAGCAGCGAGACTATTATACTGACAGCGGGTATCGAAGCAAGAAAAAGCCTGCGGTTATATTTTACGGCAAGGCGTTTTTCGTTCACCCTTATCATTTTCTGCAAGTTTTTTCACTTCCTTTTCTTATGCCGAGACAGATTCGTCCCGCATATCGTTATTTGTTTCGCAGCGGATATTGGCGGAATATTTTTCCTTGATAAAGCTTCTGTATTTTTTCAGGTCTCCCTTGTATATAAGCTCTGCGCCGCGTATGCTTCTGAAATTTTCGGGCTCGATAAGGGAGGGGTGCTTTTTTATGTCGTGTGCAATGCCGCTTTTTCCCAGTACAAAGCCCACCCATACCGAACAGGTGAACTTATTCCGCATATTATAAGGAATGTGCAGAGCCATGAGAAACAGCGCGCCTATGTCGTATGTATAGCTTTCGCGGTTGACAATAAAGTGACGTATGACGTCGTTGTACTTTTCAAGCTGTTCATAGGTGACGGGAATGCGGTAGACCTCGCTGGGTATTGTCCTGCATGAACCGAATACCTCGGTGTCGATATCCTCATGGTTGAAATTTGCGGGCAGGGGTGAATCCTTTTTGTCGCGGCAGAAGCTGTACATATCTGTGAGCATTATATTTGAAGCTACCGAAACGTGGGTGTATCGTTTTCCCGTAACAAGACCGATAGCCTTTGATATGGCTGTTCCCGTGCGGGTCAAAACGAGGTAGATATACTGCTTTTCCATTGACTGCCTCCTTTTGGGCGGAAGAAAGCAAACAGCCGATATTTGCTTTCTTTATTTTTCTAATGTTCATTATAACACTTTTTTTCAGATTTGTACATATGAACACCGATTTTACTATATTTTACACAAAAAAAATCATAAATATAAAGTATATTTCACAAGATGAAAAAATCCTATTGCAAAAGTGCGAATTTTTGTGTATAATTAAAATGATTGAAAAAAATCGGGTATGAGGAGATTGTTTATGATTAATAAAGATAAAATAGTCCGCGTTCTGATATACGGAACAGGTGAAAAGATGCTGCTCGCAACAAAGTCTATTTATTTTCCAAAGGATTTTTTTAAGATAAAGGGTACCGATCTGGTCATGCTGAAGGGCAGCGATTTCCCACTTATCTCAAAGGGAGAGCCTATCAATGCGATTTTTGAATACAAGGACGGAACACGCGTAAAATATAAAACCACGGTCGATCTGTGCACAGAGTATCAGATGAACTTCCATATCAGCGAGGGAGAGGTGCTTCAGGAACGCAGAAGAAGCTTCAAGATCATGGTAGACCTTGAAGGTACGTCGCCTTTCTTTATAAGGGGCGAGGAGATGTTCTCGTTTGACGACCCGATAGAGCTGCATTTTATCAACCTCAATCTGGGAGGCGTTTTCTTCTCGGCTAATTCGCCATTTGAATGCGGCGATCAGGTCATGCTCAGCTTTTTGGACGGCGAGATGCAGCTTCTCGGAGAGATACTCAGGATACAGAAGGATGAAAACGGAAATATCGAGGGTTACGGCTGCAAGTTCCTTAACGTGACCCAGGCTCAGGAGGAAAAGCTGGCGAGATTTATTTTTGACTGTCAGCTTATGGAAAGGGACAGACGCCGCAGCAAAGAAAAAAAGAATCAGTGAGGAAATTAAAATAATATGGCGAAGGTTATCGTTGTTACAAATCAAAAAGGCGGCGTTGGAAAGACCACTACCTGCGCCGCCCTTACAGGTATTTTCCGAAGCAGAGACAAGAGAGTGCTTGCGATAGATATGGATCCGCAGGGAAATCTTTCCTTTTCTTTGGGCGCGGAGGACGAGGGGTACACTATCCATGACGTTATGACGGGAAAGTGCAACATAAGACGTGCTATAAAGACCACGGATATATGCGATGTTATAACCTCGAATATTTTGCTTTCGGGCAGCGAGCTTGAGCTTACCTCCAACCGCAGGGAGTTTATTCTTAAGGAAATTTTGCTGACTATCCGCGAGGCTTACGATTATATTATTATCGACACGCCGCCTGCTTTGTCAATACTTACCATAAACGCCTATACCGCTGCGGACGATCTTATTATCCCCATGACCCCCGAGATATTGTCTCTGCAGGGAATTGCGCAGCTTAAACAGACTATTCTGGCGGTGAAGAAATATTACAACAAAAAGCTGAATATACGCGGCATTCTGCTGACAAAATATGTTGCAAAGCAGCAGCTTGCAACGGAGGTCGCCGAAATGGTGGAGATAGTTGCGGAGCAGCTCCACACGGTGGTTTTGGAGAACAAGATATCCGTTTCGGTTGCTGTTGCGGAGGCTCCCGCTCATCAGGAGGTAATTACAACTTATTCGCCTACCTGCCGCGCGGCTAAGGACTATGTTAAGCTTGCGGAGTCGCTGTACCCCGAAATAATAGTATCTAAGAAAAAGGGCAGGAGTTTATTTGCCAAATAGGAAGGATATGAAAAATGGCGGCGAAAACGAATAAAACGGACGCTGTTATGCGCCTGCTGACGGGAAAAAAGACTGCGGGAAACCCTATCCTCGACTCGGAATTCAAGGTAAAAAAAATAACCTCCAAAAGCGCGAGCCTCTCAAAGGGCACGGAGATAGACATTACGGGAGAGCTTGTCACTGAGCTTCTGCCGCGGGTGCTGACGAGGTTTCAGTGCTGCAAGTGCGGGGTCTGCTACGCGGACGCCATGACGGAGGCGTTGGAGGTAACTCCCACGCTTAAGATAAGGATAAATAACAAGGACGACGTTAAGCGTGCCGAAAAAATGAAGCAGCAGAGCCGCAGAGAGGTGCTTTTTGCTCTTATAAGGCTGGCTTTGAAAAGAAAAAAGCTGCCGAGGCACGATGCATAGCGGGTGCGGCATATGAGGTACGAAAATATTGTGAGGGGCAGGTTTTTGGCACGTCCAAACCGCTTTGTTGCACACGTTGAAATCGACGGCAGGGAGGAAGTCTGTCACGTAAAGAACACGGGACGGTGCAGGGAGCTGCTTGTTCCCGGCTGCACTGTTTATCTTGATAAAGCGAAAAATCCGGAAAGAAAGACGAAATACGACCTTGTGGCGGTGGAAAAGGGTCAGTGGCTCATAAACATGGACAGCTATGCCCCCAACCTTGCTGCAGGGGAATTTTTGCCGAAAATTTTTCCGGAAAGCATAATAAGACCGGAGTATACATACGGGAATTCGAGGTTTGATTTTTACATAGAGGAAAACAACAGAAAAATACTACTGGAAGTAAAAGGAGTTACTCTTGAAAACGAGGGAGTTGTGATGTTCCCCGACGCGCCGACAGAGCGGGGGCTGAAGCACGTTCGGGAGCTTGCGGAGTGCGTAAAAAACGGCTATGAGGGGTATCTGCTGTTTGTGGTGCAAATGGGAAAGGTAAAATACTTTACACCGAACAACGAGACTCATCCTGAATTTGGTGAGGCGTTAAGGGAGGCGTCCCAAGCGGGAGTAAAGCTGCTGGCGTACGACTGTAAGGTCACTCCCGACAGTATGGAGATAGACAGCCCTGTCTGCATAAAATTGTAAATTATGTTCATATGTTTATGCAAATCACAGTAAAAAATATATAAATTTGTGCAAAATGATGTGTTCAAACTGCTTTACTTTTTGGCAGGAATGTGATATAATATAAGGACATAGAGGTTCCGGTTGGAATTGTTTTTACTTATAAAATAACTTATTCCGGAGGGTATATATGGTTGATTTTAATACTAAAAAGAATATACTTCAAAAATTAAGAAAGAAACGCAGCGAAAACAAGCTGATGTGGCTGCCCTGCGTGATCGCGGCGGCTTTTGTCAAGCTGTGGTACGGCACGGTTTGCAGGATGGGTATGGCTCTTTCCGACAGGAACGGGAACTTTTTGGGTATAAAAATGCCCGAAAGAAAGCCGAAGTCCCGCAGACAGGACGAAATTGTCTATATCAAGAAGCCTTTTATCGGCAGAGTGCTTTCCGCGGTTCTTGCGGCGGCGTTTGTGCTTATGGTTGCGCCGGAGCTTAGTATTGATTTGGGTGTTACTGCGAGGGCGGCGGATTCGTCATCGAGTATTACAGTTGACGGAATTGATGGCAAAATTTATCATCTTGTTCCCAAACTTGAAAGCGCAGGCAATGAGGGTGACGCGTACTTATATGATGAAGCTGTTCATGCCGAGCAATGTGTTACGGTAAAAAATATTCAGTACACAACGGCTAACGGAGCGCTCAAACTGAATTGGGAGTACGATGTAATATCTTCCTGTAACCATAAAGATATGGACGGAAAAACATTAAACAGCTATTCCACCAATGTAATTCTTGATCACTATCAAGTTATAATAAAGAAAGCCAGCGGTGCTGAGGTAGTTAGTAAAAACAATGGAAAAGATACTGAGCTTATTATTTCCGGTTTACCTAAAGATGACGGTGACTATACTGTTGAGATAATACCTGTAAGTACTATGGCGGTTTGGCACTTTCAGTTGTCTCCGACATCAACCGATGATGACAAAAAATATATAGTTGCTCCGACAAGCGTAAGAGACCCTATTGAATTAGGGCAAATTAAACGCCAGTCGGCAACAGTAACGGGTCTTAAATTTAACGCTTCTTTAAAAATGCCAAATCTTAATATTATGTATAAAGATGTTGACGGCAGCTATAAGAACTTTGATAATGAACCGTATTCTTATGATTCTACCGTTTATCTCCAGTGGGATAAAGTTAAACAGGCGGGAGGAAACGCTCCGGATACAGATAAAGACGCGACGGGTTATCGCGTACATATCAGTACAGACAGCGGAAATTCTTGGAGTGCTACGGAATACCCTGTAGGCAACGGAAGTAAATTGACCGAAAGCGGAGATAATTATATGCTTCCTGTTAATGTTTCAGCGGGTCTGTATTATCAATTTTATGTTGAAGCATATAAGGTGAACTGGGGTAATACTTCTTACAGTACATCTAACCCCGGAATGATCACAAGCGGAAGTCAGCCTGTAGGTAATGCAAAAGACTTATACACCGCTCCGCAAACACCGGCTATAGAAGCAGCGCAAGCCGTTTCGACGACAGGCAAAAAATTCTATGAAATTACAATCAAACGCGGAGGCGTCACCGGTCAGAGCAGTCAAAATTATGACGGAATATTACTTTTCAGAACAGAAAGTCAAGAGCTGAAAAGCGACGCGGCTGACGGAACCGGCTTTAACACGTTTGCGGAATGGGCTTTGGATAAGATCAGCGGCGATACTTCCGCGCTTCATAATTTAAAGCTTATTCATGAATTTACTAAAAATGAGACTACTTACTCCGATATTGATATTGTAGAGGGAAAGACATATTATTACTACGCAGTTGCTTATAAGAATATAGATACTTCTACATCGGTAATTAAGGATAAACTTTATGCAAAGGGTTATTCAAGAGCTTTTACAACGTTTTCTCTTGAAAGCTTCAAGAAAATAAAGCCCCCCGTACCAAATCTTTCTATTACAGACGATCAGGTAACGATCACGTGGGATCCTATCAGCGGTGCAGAGGCATATGAGATCGAAATAACTCAAACAGGTACTCATGACGGAGAAAACAAAACAGTGCCAATAGCGGCTGATAAGCAGGTCTCGGTCATTTACAACTCTAACACAACTACTTATATTCATAAAGGGCTTAACTACAGCGACAGCTACAGATATTGTATACGCGGTATTGTAAATATGGATACCGAACAAACCTTGCCTGACGGAACTACCCAAAAGGTCAATCCTGTCACAACGCAGTGGTCTTTCCCTGCTGAGGCAACTGTCGGCACTCGTATTGACACTCCGATAATTACAAATGTAACAACTACCGACGGTCAGGCTACTATTACATGGCAGGCTGTTTCGGGAGCTAAAGGTTACGACCTGTACTACGAAAGCGACGATCCGTCCAATAAGAGCGGAACGCTTAAGGGCATTACAGGAACGTCCTATACTCACAGAAATATTAATAACGGCTATCGTTATACCTATCGGGTTGCCGCTTACAAGGAGATTCCTATTCCCGGCAGACCGCAGGAAAGCCAAAAGGTTTTGGGCAATCTTTCCGAGCCTTACTCCATAAAAATCGGCACGGAGATCGCTACTCCGCAGGATCTGAAGCTTACCACAAAGGACGGCGAAATCACCGCAACGTGGACTGCCGTACCTGGCGCGACAGGATATGTGCTCTACTCAACTAAGGACGGTTCGGGTGTTACCGATGAGTTTAAAGTGACAAAGCCTACATTTACGCAGACAGGTCTTACGAACGGCGATGTATATACTTATCGTGTAATGGCGTTTAAGACGGTAAACGGCAAGGACGATGAAAGCGGCTTATCAACTCCCGCTTCGATCAAGGTCGGCGAGGAATTGGGCACTCCGCAGGATCTGAAAGCCACAACTGTTGACGGCGCAATCACAATATCCTGGACTGCCGTTAAGGGCGCTAAGGGCTATACTCTCATGTACCGCAAGCTTGGCAGCGGAACGTTTAACACCATTGATGTCAGCAAATCTCCTTTTACTCATACGGGTCTCAATAACGGCGACGTGTACGAATACAAGGTCGTTGCATATAAGGAAGTAAACGGCAAGATCGTAAACGGTCCCGAATCTGTTACGATAAAGCAGATGGTCGGCTCGGTTTTGGACGCGCCGAAGGACTTCACAGTAACAACAAAGGACGGACAGGTTGACATGAAATGGACTGCCGTTAAGGGCGCGGAGGGATACATTATCCACGCTTCATCCGGCGGAAGATATTATCAGTTCGATGTCAGCAAGCTTACATATACTCATTCCGACCTTTCCAATGGCGATATTTGGACATATTATGTTACCGCTTACAAAACGGTAAACGGCTCGAGAACATACAGTAATCCTTCCGAATCCAAAACTGTTACGATAGGTATTTCTCTTAATTCTGCCGTTGACCTTACGGCAACTGCCGGAAACCGCCAGATCGACCTTACATGGACTGCTGTTAAGGGCGCGGAAGGCTATGTTGTTTACCTTTATAACAGTTCCACCATGGAATTTGAGCCTATCACGGTTACTTCAAAGACCAGCTATTCCCATGTCGGTCTGAAAAACGGCAAGCAGTACACATACATGGTCGCTCCTTACAAAAATATAAACGGCAAGCGTTTTTACGGCGATTATTCAATGTCTGTAACAGCAATACCGACAACAGGCTCTATTACGGACATGGATCATGAGCTTATCGTTAAGGGTACTGCTCCGTACGGCATTTCGCACAGCGAGTATATTACTGCGGTGTCTAATCACGGCGCTTTTGACGAGTCCGTTGATGTTTACTTCTCCACTAACAGAGAGTCTACTCAGGCTGTAAGGGACGTGCTGAAAAACTATGCGAACGGTCTTTCAAGCTTTATTATTTATCCATTTGATATAAGCATTTATCGGGAAAACACTTACATTGAGGTCGATCCCGAGGACGGCTACACAGTTACGATAACCATGCCGGTTCCCGACAGGCTTATTGCTTACCGCGACTACATCACGGTGGTGCACATCGGTGATATTCCGGATGATACCGAGCAGATCACTTTGGCGGAGGACTGGTACAGCGGTTACGACCGTCAGCTTGAGGTTCTGCCATGCGCTATCGTTGATATTGACAATGTTTGGTGCGTTCAGTTTAAGTGCTCAAGCTTCTCACCGTATGCCTTTGTAATTTACAAGGAGCATATTCAGGACGTAGCGTCCGGCGGCGGTCTTATGGATACAGGATTTTCCGACACATTTAATTCGGGAGTACTTCTTTTTACGGCTCTGCCCGATATACTGCCGAACAACCGCAAGCTTAGAATTGTACAAAGCGGTTCAAAGCGTTACCACATAAAGAGTGTTACAAAAAGATAAAATTTAACAGAGTTATGTCCCCCTATTAAGTTAGGGGGACATTTTTTATTGGAGATTATACTAATTTGCGACTAAAAAGCGTGTAAAAAATCAAGCAAAAATTTGCGCGTATGATTTTTGTGCAGATTTTTTACCTACGCTTTTAGGAGCAAATTAGTATTAGAATTATTACAATTTGGTTACAAATCAAATTTCTTCTTGACATTTGCTGTATTATGTGTTATAACTGTATTACAACGATTAGTACAGTTAGGGAGAGGTGTCCAATGATTTTTTATGCGGTAGAAGGCTTCGGCAGGGACGACCTGCTGGCTAAAAGACGGCGCATTCCCCAATATTCGGTTTCGGTCGGTTCGGGAATTGCAGGAGAAATTTTTAATGCTATTAAAGAAAGGGTGAATAATATGTACAATATTGATCTGCAAAGCAGGACTCCGATCTATGAGCAGCTTTACAAAAAGGTAGTGGAGCTTATTCTTAGGCACGAGCTTAAACCAAATGACAAGCTGCCCAGCGTCCGCGAGCTTGCAAAGGAGCTGGGAGTAAACCCCAACACGGTGTCCAAGGCATTCCAACTTTTGGAACGGGACAAAGTGATATACTCCCTTGCGGGACGGGGCAGCTTTGTTTCCAACATCGGCACGGACACGGTAAAGGAGTCCGCATTGGAGGATTTTGACAGGGCTGTAGAGGAGGCTCTGAATGTTGGAATTACCAAAGAAGAACTTTTGGACAGAATAAACAATGGGGCTGATAACCATGACAAGGGTTAAAAAGAGAAAAAGCGGCGGCTGTTTTGCAGCAGCAATAGTTACAGCGGCAATTTTCGCTGCAGGCGTTATTTTTGAAAAAGCCTTTGAGGGACTTGAAAAGCTCCCCGAATACGGCACTGAAACTGCTGTAAACGTAACCTTGCAAAATACTAAGGCGGCGGAAGTTCCGGTCAACCGTTTTCTTATTCTTGTGAACGGTGAAAATAAAATTCCCGACGATTATAAAATTGAATTGACGGAGCTTTCAAACGGCGAAAAGGTGGACTCGGAAATTTATCCCGATCTGCAAAAAATGTTCGACGATATGAGAGACGAGGGCATTTACCCCGTTGTTGGGGAGGGCTATCGTACCCGTGAAAGGCAGCAGGAAATTATGGCGGATAAAATTCGTGCCTATGAGAACGAGGGGTACTCCGAAAAGAAAGCCGAGGAAATGGCAAAGGAATGGGTTGCAGTCCCCGGAACAAGCGAGCATGAGCTTGGACTGGCGGTTGATATAAATGCGGACAAGGAAAAATCCGACAATCAGGAGGTATACGACTGGCTTTACGAAAACGCGTATAAGTACGGTTTTATTTTGAGGTACCCTATCGGCAAGACCCTGATTACCGGCATTGATTACGAGCCGTGGCATTACAGATATGTTGGCGAATACGCCGAGAAAATACATAAAAGCGGCTTGTGCCTTGAGGAATGGCTGGAAAAAAATTCATAAACCTATGAAAGGAAGATGTACATGATAGAATTGAAAAATGTGAAAATGAGCTTCGAGGACTTTAACGCTTTGGACGGCGTTGACCTCACAATTGAAAAGGGGACGGCGTTCGGGCTGCTTGGTTCAAACGGAGCGGGAAAATCCACGATACTGCGGCTGCTGTCGGGAGTTTACGAAGCAACAGAGGGAGAGGTGCTGATAGACGGCGAACCTGTCTACGACAACGTTTCTGCAAAGGAAAAGGTTTTCTTTATCAACGACGAGACGGTACAGTTCGGGACGATGACCCTTACCGACATGAAAAAGTACTATCAGGGCTTTTACCCAAACTTTTCGGAGGAAATCTTCGACAAGCTTAATGCTGTGATAAAGCTACCCGAAAAGAAGCGGCTGGACAAATTCTCCAAGGGAATGAAGCGGCAGGCTATCGTTATCACGGGTCTTGCCTGCGGGACGGACTATCTGCTGCTGGACGAGGCTTTTGACGGTCTCGACCCAACAATGCGGATAATCGTCAAGCGTATGCTTGTGGACGCTATGCTTGACCGCAAGCTTACGGCGGTAATCTCCAGCCACAACCTGAAGGAGATTAACGAGGTCTGCGACACGGCGGCGTTATTGCACCAAGGTAAGCTTCTGTTCAACCGCGACCTTGACAGCGTTAAGGGCAGCATACACAAGGTACAGGCGGTGTTCGACGGCGACGTTACCGAAAAGGACATGGGAGATTTGCAGATTTTAAGCTTTGAGAAAAATCAAAGCGTTACCTACCTTATTGCAAGGGGTACGGAGGAGGAAATTCGGGGGTCGCTTGAAAAGAAGTCCCCCAAGGTTCTGGACTTGATCCCGCTTACGCTTGAGGAAATATTTATTTATGAAATGGAGGGTATGGGTTATGACTTCAAAGGTATCGAATAAGAAGGTTTCACCCGTGCTGCACAATTTTTGGTGCGGCGTAAGATCAAAAACAAAAATGGCGATAATAATAGGTATACTGCATCTTGTTGCCGCTCCCGCGGTGGTGCTGGCGGCAATTATCTCCGTTTACAGCGGCAGCGACGTTGACGGTATAGGCGCGTTCGCGGTCATAGGCTGTCTGACTACCGCGGCGGCGGGATTTATGGGAATTATCATCGCCATAGACAGCTTTAGCTGCCTGCACAACAAGTCGGTGGTGGATATGCGGCTTTCACTGCCGCTGACGGCGAACCAACGGTTTTTCTCGAATTACCTTTCGGGACTTGCTGTGTACATTGTGCCGTTCCTTGCGGCGCAGGTTTTCTCACTGCTTGGCATGGGCTACGGTCTTGCTTTTATGGACGGCAGGACGTTCAAGCGTGAATATTGGATCAGCGGCGGTTTAGCGGATATGGATTATGTCTGCCATTATTTCAGCCAATTTATGCCTGCGCTGTTAAAGCTGGTTTTTGTGGGTACACTGACAATGCTTATGCTGTACACCTTGACCGTCCTTGTTACGGTGTGCTGCGGCAGCAAGTTTGAGAGTATCGCCTACACGATACTTATAAATATTATGATACCGCTGACTATTTATCTGGTGTTTATGTCAATGTTCAGCAACCTTTTCGGCGTGGATATTTACGATACTGTGGCACGTCTTTTGATGCACACCTCTCCTGCGGGAGGGATCGTGACAGCCGCAGAGTGGAGTACAGGCGAACCATTTATCAGTTTAGGGAATAAGAATTACGCTGTGTGGGCGGTGGTTTATATTCTGCTGACGGCGGCAATGGGCACGGGAGCGTTCCTACTCTACAGAAACCGCCGCGCGGAGCAAGTCTCAAAGCCGTTTGTGTTCAAGACACTCTATTATGTTATCACCACAGCGGCGATATTCTGTATCTATTCGGCATTTTATTATAACGGCACGGGTATCGTCCCCGCAGTTCTCACAACGGCTATTGTGTACTTTATTTTTGAAGTAATTGCCAACAGGGGCTTTAGAAAAATTTGGCTAAGCCTTATAAAATATGTAGGAGTAATGGCTGCTTCGGTGCTGATAATTTTTGCCGCGCAGAAAACAGAGGGCTTTGGCATGGTAACAAGAGTGCCCCATATTTCGCAGGTCAAGTCGGTAAGTCTTGATTACAGCGGTTTTTACGGATATTTCAGGCTTGGCAATGACAGTGAAACAAACGATAAAATTACAGTTACACTTACGGAAAAGGAAAATATTGAGACTATAATTGCCGCACATCAGACTGCCGTGGACAACAGGAACAGCGGAAAAGTATGGACAAGCGATGGATTTACTGTAAACTATCATCTTAAAAACGGCAGAACAATTACAAGACAATACAATGATTTGCCGGCGGAGGAAGCGGAGATCATTTCAAGTATTGACCTTACCGAGGAGTACAAAACACAGCTTGCGGAAATTTACAAAAAGAAAATACTGTACGCGGTTGAGGATTATCGTAAAATTGAAGAATATAACTCCGAATATGCTGCAAGACAGTTGGTTTATTTAGACTGCGACTTAATAGATCGCAGCGGCGGAGGTTTAAGGCTCAGCACGCTTGTGGCGAAAAATTTCTTTGAACAGCTTGCGGAGGCGTACTCCAATGATATAATGAACATCACCGAGGAAAACTATTACTGCTCCGATTTGAAAAACATTTACCGTTTTTCGGGATCTACCGTAAACTTGAGGATACCTGAAAGCTTCAACAATACTATGGAGCTTATGGAGTATTTCGGTTTTGACGTAACCGGCAAGGAGGATATTTCCGACAGAAATGTCAGCGAATATCTGGAGGACGCCGCAAGGAACGGAAATATATCAATTTTCACTGCTGACGAATGGCGAAAAATAAACGATATTCCCGAAAATGTGAGAGTTCATGCAGAATACAGATTTCCTCACAATAACGGAGATAATATTGTAAAAAACGTTGACAAGGACTTGTGCGACATTTATAGAGCGGCAGAGCCTATGAATATTGTTCCCGATAACGGTTATATTATATACGTGTTCGGAGAAACGGGGGTCATTCCCGAGGAGCTTAACGGCGCTGCCGAAAGAGTTTACGCGGGAAGAACCGGTAATACCGAGTCCGAATACGATGATTTATCAAACCCGTTTTGGTTGGAGAGCACCGACGAAGTTATGATACCGCAAGCAGTACCTGATAGTACTACAGCATATACAGTAAATTATTAACGGATAACAGAACGCAGAAAGCATAAACCCTGCGGGAAAGGAAATCCCAATGAAAAAAACAATTTTAGGAATTACCGCTATACTTGCCGCTGCGGCTATGCTTACAGGCTGTTCCAATGACAGCGGCAGCGGAAACGCGGACAATATGTCAGATTCGCAGACAACCACTTCACAAAGCCAGACTACAACGGAATCGCAGTCGGAGAACAGTTCCACAAATTCCGAAACAGGCGACGTGGACGGCGACGGACTTCTTGAAGAATTGGGAACAGACGTAAACGACATGGTTGACGATGTTGTAACAGACGTGGAGGATATTGCCGACGACGTCCTCGACATGGGAGACGGCGGAAACGGTTCCGGCGGATCGAACGGGACAAACGGCGGAAACGCAGGAAATGCCGGCGATACAGGAATTGGCGGCGTAAGATAAAAATAAAAAAACCCTCCCTAATTTGGGAGGGTTTTTTATTGAAAACTTACTTGGAAAGTCTTTCCTCGAGAGCGTCAAGCTGTTTCTCGAGAGCTTCGGGAACCTTACCGCCCTTGTCGGCAATGTCCTCCTTGTAGTATCTTCTCATCTCGGCGATTTCCTTAGTCCAAAGATCCTTGTCAACTGCAAGAAGCTTATCCATGATCTCGGGAGTAACCTCGTCCTCGATACCCGATACGTCAATATCGCCTTTCTTGGGGAGATATCCGATAGCAGTCTCGTCAGCGTCGATCTCGCCCTCGCAGCGCTTGATGATCCAGTCAAGAACTCTCATGTTGTCGCCGAAGCCGGGCCAGATGAAATTGCCGTCCTCGTCCTGCTTGAACCAGTTTACATTAAATATCTTAGGAGCCTTGTCTCCAAGCTTTTCGCCCATTTCGAGCCAGTGCTGCCAGTAATCGCCTACATTGTAGCCGATAAAAGGCTTCATAGCCATAGGGTCGTGACGGAGTACGCCTACTGCGCCTGTAGCAGCAGCAGTTGTTTCGGAGGAAACAGCAGAGCCCATATATGTGCCGTGTACCCAGTCAAAGGACTGATATACCAGCGGTGTTGTTGAAGCACGTCTGCCGCCGAAGATGATAGCGGAGATAGGCACGCCCTGAGGATTGTTGAACTCGGGAGAAATGCAGGGGCAGTTCTCTGCGGGAGCTGTAAATCTGGAGTTGGGGTGAGCAAGCTTCTCGCCGCCCGCAACAAACTCGGGACCGTTTACCTTAGCGCCCTTCCACTCGGTTGCGTCAACGGGAGGATTCTTGTCGAGACCTTCCCACCAAACGGTGTTTGTCTCGTTGTTGAGAGCAACGTTTGTGAAGATAGTGTTCTTCTTTGTGGAAGCAAGAGCGTTGAAATTGGACTTAGCGTTAGTACCGGGAGCAACTCCGAAGAAGCCGTTCTCGGGGTTGATAGCGTAAAGTCTGCCGTCCTCGCCCTGCTTCATCCAAGCGATATCGTCACCAACGGTAAATACTTCATAGCCCTTGGACTTGTATCCCT
Organism: uncultured Clostridia bacterium; assembly: GCA_947383835.1. Lineage (GTDB taxonomy): Bacteria > Bacillota > Clostridia > Oscillospirales > Ruminococcaceae > RGIG8773. The sequence goes on along the minus strand of CANDEV010000028.1, from coordinate 2,766 downwards.
CCGGCGGGATAAGCATTGCAAGGTTTGTCTTGCCGCAGGCAGAGGGGAACGCAGCCGTGATATACTTAACTTCTCCGTTGGGCTTCTTAACGCCGAGGATAAGCATATGCTCAGCCATCCAGCCCTCCATTTTGCCCTGATAGGAAGCAATACGGAGCGCAAAGCACTTTTTGCCGAGAAGAACGTTTCCGCCGTATGCGGAGTTGATAGACCAAATGGTGTTGTCCTCGGGGAAGTGCACAATATATCTGTTTTCGGGGTCAACCTGCGCCTTGGAGTGGAGACCTCTTACAAAGTCGTTGGACTCGTCGCCAAGGTTCTCAAAAGCAGCCTTGCCCATTCTTGTCATGATGTTCATGTTAAGAACAACGTAGATAGAGTCTGTAAGCTCAACGCCGACCTTAGCGAGAGGAGAGCCGATAGGACCCATTGAGTAGGGGATAACATACATTGTTCTGCCCTTCATAACGCCGTCGTAAAGGGGAGTAAGCTTAGCGTACATCTCCTTGGGGTCGCACCAGTTGTTTGTAGGACCTGCGTCCTCCTTGCGGCGGCTGCATATAAAGGTTCTGTCCTCAACACGGGCAACGTCGTTGGCGCGTGTTCTGTGGTACAGGCAGCCGGGCAGTTCGTCCTGATTAAGCTTATACATTTTATCCCAGCTATCGTCGGGCAGCGAGCAAACCTCCTCGGTAAGCGCGTCGAGCTGTTCCTTTGAGCCGTCGATCCAAACAACCTTATCGGGTTTGGTGAGTGCGATCATCTCGTCAACCCACTTGTTGACATTGGGGTTTTTTGTAAGTGACATAATTTGCAACTCCTTTATAAGATTTTTGAAATTACTAAAATTTCTCACAAATACTATTATATAACATTCCCGTCAATATGTCAATGGTTTTTTATGGCAATTTTTGTGCGGTTGTCGTTACTGTAATTTTTGGATATTTTACATAATTTTTATAAATAAATACCAGATTATCTATTAAAAATTTGCTAATTTCGCTAAAGCATACTTTAGCGCAATACGAAAGGATTCGCGTTGCACAAAATAACTAAAAAATTATTACATGGAGGTAACTATTATGGTAGTACAGCACAATTTAACCGCGATGAACGCAAACAGGTACTTGGGTATCAACAACAGCAAGCTTTCTAAGTCCCTCGAAAAACTGTCCAGTGGTTATGCAATCAACCGCGCAGGCGATAACGCTGCAGGTTTGGCAGTTTCCGAGAAGATGAGATCGCAGATCGCAGGTATGACACAGGGCGTTAAGAACGCACAGGACGGTATCTCAATGGTTCAGACCTTTGAGGGCGCTCTCACAGAGACAGACTCCATTCTCCAGAGAATGAAGACCCTCGCAGACCAGGCTGCTAACGGCACATATCAGGACGATGTTGACCGTGACGCTATCCAGCTCGAATTCGATCAGCTCAACGACGAGCTCAATCAGATCGCTGATACAGACTTTAACGGCGTTGTTTGCCTCAACGGCGGACAGATGGCTGACGGCACAAAGGCTGTAAACGGCAAGTTTGATTATGAGAATGGCAACAGAACTGCTACACAGCTTGGCAAGCAGAACGTAAACACAATGGATGATTCCAAGTGGAACACAGGCACGGTTGCTGATACTGCATGGAAAGCACTTAATGCGTCTTGGACAAGAGCGGCAGGTCAGCCCGCTACATACGGTCCTGACTCTGTTGACGTTACTTTCCAGTATGATGCAACAGCTAACACATGGACTACCGTGAGCGCAACTAATGGTGCCGATAAGTCTAAAGTATCAGCTACACAAACGACTGACGGATCTAAAACTGGTGGCTTTGAAGTTAAGATAAACAACGTAGCAGTAGGCGAAGTTGTGCTTGATACTTCAAACCTTGTTTCCGGCGATACAATTACTCTTACATTTAATAATCCTGCTACCGGTATTGAGGCAACATCTAAAGCCGCTGCTAAACTTACAGACGGTGGAGATCACTTTATTGAAGGTACAGACGATAATGCTAAGAAATTGGTTGACGCAGATGACGTTACTGTAACAGTTGGAGCTACTGCAAAAGACGTAACTAAAATTACAGAGGACATTAATACTTTATTGGACAAATTAGACAATGCGCAGCTTATTGTAAACTATACAGGTGCTGAAAGTGTTGCTAAAGACTTTACTCTTAAGTTCAGTGAAGATGAATCATACAATGGTGCAACAGCAGCTCAGACTTTGACGGTAGGCTCTACTCAGTTCCACCTTACATTTGCTGATGATGGTTCAATCAAGATTGGTACTGCTGCAGGCGGAACAGAGATAGCTACTATTCAGGCTGTTGTGCAGGGAGATAAAGCTGAAGCTACTGCAACACTTTCAACAGGCACTCTTACATTTGACCTTGGCTTTGAACATAACGCATATGATAGCAGTGCTACACCTTCAATTGAAGTTAAGTCAAACGGCAAGGTTTCCATTGCTAACAGTAATGAAAAGGCTACAGCTCCTTTGACTTACACAGACCACGTTGTTCTCCAAGCTGGCGCAAGAACTAAGGATAGCGTTGACTTCACATTCCAGTATTCTTCCAACGGTCTTGGCGGTCTTAAGGCTAACATGAACTGCTCCGCTCGTGCTGACGGCTTGAATACTGCTAACCTCAGCCTTAAGACACAGGAATCCGCTAACGCTGCTATCGACCAGATCGATAACGCTATTAACAAGGTTTCCATGGTTCGTGCAACATTCGGTGCTGTTCAGAACAGACTTGAAC
>CANDEV010000027.1 GCA_947383835.1 uncultured Clostridia bacterium | reverse complement strand
CAATTTACGATATTTATCTCAGCTTAACTACAATAACAATGAAATTGTTTTAGGAATAATTAATAAGAGTTTACCTCTTAGCAAAAGAATGAAAAAAGAAGTAAAGGAAAAATATATTATTTATTTGAGGACTAAATCATGAAAAATATACTTTGGGAAACATTTGAAATTGCTGTTAATTTTTATCAAGCGTTTATGATTATTTACTTTGCCTTTTCGTATCTTGGAGATAAGAAAAATAGAAATCTATTGAAAAGTTCGGGATTAGCATATATTATTGCACTTGCCGCAATAATTTCGCTTATGAATTATTTAACGGTATTTGAGCATTTTTACTCATTGACGTATATTGTTATTGTTTTTGTTTATACAATAAACAATTTGAACGGCTCGCTTCTGAAAAAGATGTTTGCAACAATTTTTCCAAATTTAATTATGGCAACAGTGTCTGTTTTAACAGCAAACTTATTTTCTGTGTTCTTGATAAGAATCCTACTCTTAAAACTACAAAATCAGACAACAAATCACATGGATTTGGCACTAAGATTATACGTGATATTGCGGAAAAATACAATGGACAATGTGATTTTTATGAGGAAAGAAATTACTTTTGCTGCAATGTTACACTTTCGGGAAAATAAATAACTGTCTTAAAAAATAAAGCGGCTGTTATGCAGTCGCTTTTCTTTTTTGCCCGCTTGTGACTAAAAAGTGCCGCTCGTGCCAAATTCATTGACTTATGGAATTATATGTGATAAATTAATGTCAGATAAAGAAAATATACGAAGGTGAATTGATTGATAAAGAAAATCAGCGAAAAATTTTTAACTTACCTTATTAACAGTAAAGTTATTTCGGACACAGAGGATAATAGAGAATTTTACCGATACGGAATTGAAATAACAATATCTTCTTTACTGAATGTCATTCTGATTTTAGGTATTGGAATAGTTACAAACAGTATGATTGAGAGCATAATTTTTTTGGTATGTTTTATATTGTTAAGACAATTCACAGGCGGATTTCATGCTGATACATATTTTAAATGCAACTTATCATTTTGTATTGTATTTTCAATCGTATTGGTGTTATATTATACAACCGCTCAATATCTAAGCACATACATTTCTATTTTGATTAAATTTGTATGCGTTTCAATTATACTGGCAAAATGTCCAATAGAACATATTAATAAACCGATACCTAATAACAGGAAAATTATACATAAAATTTTGGCGGCATTGCTGGGAACAGTCTACGGCGCAATTGGGACTGCCTTAACAGCGTTTGCAAATAAATATGGTGCATTGGTGATATATACGTTATCGCTGGTGACTGCGTTGGTATTAGCTGCAATAATTAAGGAAAGGTGGGATAATCGTGAAAGCAACAAAGAAAGCAAATAAGGTCGCTCTTGCTGTCAAAAAGATAGCAGGTAATATGGCTAGGATTTCTTGCGGCGCTGCTTCCTATTGGGGCATGTATCAGCCTAAAGAGCCTAAATCTTGCAAAATATCCTGAGAATTTGTTACCACATAATCGTGTTCTACAAAGTTAAGAAAGTAATTTTGCAGAACATGAGAAATGTGACAAAGCAAATTGGTTCGTAAAAACACTGAGAACTATATTTTCTCAAAAAATGAAAGGTTGATGTTTATTGGAAAGAAGAGGATTGTTCCTATTGTAAATAATCAGTCATATTATGATACAGATGGAAACAAGAGAGGAACATGCTGGGCATCATGTACTGGTTCTCTCATAGATTATTACAAGAATGGAACGGCTTGTTCGGATACAAACGGTTCATCAATAAGGTATAACATAATTGGACAAAATCTCCAAGCAACTGGTGGATATACTGGTGGAATGAGTACTGCTAAAAAGTACATTGAAGAATATGTATCTGGTGTAACTATGACACAAACAGGTTCAAAACTTACCTGGAGCGGAGTAAAGAAAGAAGTTAATACAAAGAACGCTCCTTGCTATACACGCTGGGAAGCCACCGGCGACAGTATAGGACACGCTATGGTTCTGTGCGGTTACCGGTACAGCCAAGAAGATAGTACTAATACCAATTATTATGGACTTTATTTCATGGATCCTAACAAGTCTTCACTGCAGATTGTAAGTTACGGTTCAACTTACACAATAAACAACAAACCGTTTACTTGGACGAAAACATTAACCAAGAATTAACAGGAGGTATTTATGCGGGCAAAGTGTATTTTTGCGGCGGCATTAGTTGTAATGACAGCAATTTCTTCATTAACCGTCAATGTTAAAGCAACTGAACACAGGAATACGGTTTATATAAGCACTAAAGCAAGTTTCAGACGATATGACAGAATATGCTCAGGATATGTTTTCTGAAATGCCTGTAAGTGACCTTACTTACTTAGGACTTTCATCAGCTAATGCAAAATCTGCTGTAATATCGGATGGATTTATTGCGGAAAACCTTGAGGAAAATTCAGAAGATTTTGAAGTGGTCTATTATCCTGTTGTAAGTGACGGAAAAATATCGGCAATGATGATTGTCACATATTACAATGGGAAGTATAGTTACCAGCTTGGCAAAGATAAAATGGCAGATAATTTGAGCAATTTGGAGACATCATATGACAAACCGGCTAAAATTTATGTTTCTGATAATGCTTTTTATGCGGTAACGTCTAAAGGAGTTGTTATCCTTTCATATGGGCTGGAATGCAATACAAAGAGCATTGAAGAAGAAACTGTTAAAGTGAAAACATTGTACAAGAAAGGAACTTCTCAAGGTGAAATGATTGTTGCGTATGGCAGTGCCGATGGTAAGTTAACCAAAATCAAAGGTAAAATATACCTTATGAATGATAATGGTGAATATGCTGTTGGCTGGCAAACTGTCGACGGAAATAAGTATTATTTCCGTCAAGACGGCTCAGCTGTCGTAAAAAATACTGTCATAAACGGCATAAGATACAAGTTCGGTAAAGACGGTATCTGCAAAGGAAAGTATTCAGGTTGGGTAAAAAAATCTGGAAAATATTATTATTACAAAAACGGTGAAATGAAAAAGAACTGTTGGCTTAAGGTTAAAGGTAAAAATACCTATTATCTTACGAGCGATGGCTCTAGAGCTGTTGGTAATATTGAAATATCCGGAAAAACTTATACTTTTGATGAAAACGGAAAGCTGCAATAATTTATAAGCACGAAGGTTAAAAAGCATGGAGTTAGCTTGGCTGATTCCATGCTTTTATTATTTAACAAAACGTTTAACCATTTGATGTTTTCATGGCAAAATGATTGTTTTATTTTAAGAAGAAATATACAATTGTATGGTCTTGTTTGGAACTTATTATAATAAAGCAATGGCTATGCCAATATACTACTAATGTAGGTGATTTCATAATATTGTAACAAGATATAAAAGGCTTAATAACAAAGCGGGTCTGCTGTTTTTTAGGCAGACCTGCTTTTAGCGTTTTGACTGTCATTGCGTAATGTATCTTTATGATAACAACGTATTTTGCCTGTCCTTTTTCGCATTTTAAGCGACAGAAATTCTGCGTGTCGGATTTTTACAAGACAAAAACTTTTTTCTGTGGTACACTAAATATGTATACCATATTAAAAAGTGTACGGAGGAAAATAAAATGAACAAGAAACAATTTTACGACCTGCCCGACAAAATGAAGGATATGCAGTTTTGGGACTTCAACTGGCTTGAATATGTTACGGCTATACCCTCGCCGCTTGTGCTTGTGACTGGGTACAAAAACAACGGTCTTGCAAACGCAACTATGGACTCATGGCTCTGTTTTTCAAGCGAGAACGATTTTTACTGCATTTTCGGCAGCGTTGATAAACGCTCCCATATGTACGAAGTTGCAAAAAATCAGAAGCAGCTTGTTGTGAATTTTCCCGACAAGGACGTTCTTGACAAATGTATGTCAACGATACAAAATAATTTTTACGATAAGGACGAGCTTGCTCTTGCGGGACTTAGCTATCAAAGCGGTAGCAAGGTGAACGCTCCCGTTGTTGACGAGTGCTTTTTAAATCTTGAATGTGAGTTTGCTTGGGAAAAGCCGCTTTTTGAGGGCAGCAATCATTTTGTCATTTGTGCAAGAGTGAAAAACGTCTGGTTTGACGAGGAGCATTATACTGTCGGCAAGCTTGGACGTTACGGCGAGAACGGTTATCTGTACAATGTACGTTCGACCTTAGATCCCGAAACGGGGGAGCGTGAGCCGTACAGAGTTGCGGTAATTGAACCCATAAAGCAGATGTGATTTTTCTGAAAGGAGCGGTAAAAGTGCCGAAAAAAATCATTGACAGAGCAGGTGAAATTATTGCGGAAAGAGCAAGAGGTTCGTATAATTTCGTCACCCTTGCCTTTGTCGATCTGGACGGTTATCCCCATACCACGACTATCTCAATTTCAAAATCGGAGGGAATACGGTGGCTGACGTTCTGCACGGAGACTGGTGCAAAGCAAGACATAATAAACTGCTGTAACAAGGCAAGCGTGTGCATTAATTCTCCCGAGTATCATATTTCACTGACTGGTACTATCGAGCAGATAACTGACCTTGACGTTAAAAGGGAAATGTGGTATAATGGCTTGAAAAATCATTTCAGCGGCTGGGACGACCCCAATTACTGTGTGCTTAAATTAACGACTGAGCGGTACAGTATTTTGGTTGACTGGCAGGAGGCAAGAGGAAATATTACATAAAATCGGGAGGAATTTTCATGGTAAAAAATTTTGAGGAATTCTGCAAAGAACTTCTGCGCTGCGGTTTCTCCATGGGCGGAGGGAACGCAAAGGGGATATTTGCAATAATTGATTACGATTGGCAGACCGTTCCGCCCGAGGGTTATCCTGTATGGCACACGGGCGACTCTGAGACAGACCCATGGGAGTGGCGTATGCGCGTCCTTGAGGAGCGTAGTGATATAGCGTACTCAAAGTTGTTTTTTAATTCAAGCGGATATATTGCCAAAGAATGGTATCCGTACTTTATAGCAGTACGCAGAAAGTACAAAAGCTTTGCCGAGGCGTATGAAAACGGTGAAATAAGTCAGACAGCAAAGGTTATTTACGATATTGTTTCGGGACACGGCGCGGCTGCTCTCCATGAAATAAAGCTTCTGGGAGCCTTTGCCAAGGAGGACAAAAGCCGTTTCGACAAGGCGGTGACGGAGCTTCAGATGAAGATGTACATTACAATGTGCGGCAGGGTTGCCAGAAAAAGCCATACGGGGGAGGAATACGGCTGGAAAGCCACGGTCTTTACCACTCCAGAGGAATTTTTCGGCGGAGATCTTATTGCAAAGGCTATGGAAATTCCGCCGAAAGAGGCGGAGGAAAAGATACGCGGTCAGATACTTTTGCTCAACCCAAAGGCGGAGGAACGGAAAATCAAGAAATTTATATATGGATAATGTAATATGTAGGGCGGAGCTTTGGCAGGTAACGGTATAGAAATATTGTTACCCATGGAGCATTTTACCCTTACAGGCTGTGTATGACTAAAAGGGTAAAGGCTCAGCCATTAGGCAGGTAACGATACAGAAGTATTGTTACCCATGGGAGCATTTTACCCTTTCAGACATAGTAAGTCTAAAAGGGTAAAGGCTCAACCTTTTCTCTCGCCCATTACGGTTACGTAATATTGAAAACCATATTAAATTTATAATTTCAACAGGCGGGAGCAAGTCCCCGCCCTACCACTATTTTGAAAAGGAGAATTATCATGGTTGATTCAAGGTGCGGACTGCACTGTACAGGGTGCGAGTTCAAGGAAAGCTGCGGCTGCGGAGGCTGCATTGAAACAAACGGAAATCCGTTCCACGGAGAATGTCCCGTGGCGGTGTGCTGTCAGGGTAAGGGTATTGTCCACTGCGGGGAATGTCCCGATATTCCCTGCGAGCTGCTGACAAAATATTCCTGCGACCCGGAGCATGGGGACAACCCTCACGGCGCAAGGATAGAGCAGTGCAAAAAATGGAAGGAAGAAGCTGCGGCATTGGCAAAATAACTTCAAAAACATACTTACAATATAAAAGCTCCCCAATAAAATGAGGAGCTTTTTATTTTTTTAATCAATGACTGCGCTTATCAGCCCATAACAGCAACGACTTCATGTACTCCGCCGTCAAATACGGGAAGAATATTTCCGTCAATCGCCTTGCCGTCAACGGTAACTGACTTGATACCCTTTGAAACGTGGTCGGGGTTTTCTATCTTGATGTTGTATGTTGCGCCGCGGTAGAAACGTGATACGGAGTAGCCGTCCCAAGCCTTAGGAATGGAGGGGTCAATTTTCAAACCGCTGTAGTCGGGAATAATGCCCAAAATATACTGGGAAATTGCCACAAAGTTCCATGCGGCAGTACCTGTCAGCCAGCTGTTCTTAGCTTCGCCGAAACGCTTAGCGTCCTTGCCCGCGATCATCTGCGCGTAAACATACGGCTCGGTGCGGTGGAGCTTTTCGTCCTCCTGATATGCGGGAGCAATTCTTGTGTAGTAATCAAATGCGGTATCGCCCATTCCTGCGTGTGCGGCAGCGCACATTATCCATGCGTTGTTGTGGCAGAAAATACCTGCGTTCTCCTTGTATCCGCCGGGATATGTGGAGATCTCGCCGTACTCAACGATATAGCTTGTAAAGGCAGGATTGTTCAATACCAGACCGTGTTCTGTGCCGAGGTATTTGTCAATGCTCGCCATGGTCTTTTCGGTGAACTCTTTTCCGCCCACGTCGGACATTACGCAGAAGCCCTGGGGTTCGATAAATATTTTACCCTCTTTGTTCTCGTTTGAGCCGACTTTCTTGCCGTACGCGTCGTATGCACGGAGGAACCACTCGCCGTCCCAACCGTACTTGACAATAGCTTCTTTCATCTTGTCGATCTCTGCCTGCGCCTTGTCAGCCTCGGCATTGTCGCCCATTCTGCGGCAAAGCTCAACGTATTCCGGTCCGATGTATGTGAACATACCCGCGATCATTACGGATTCCGCAGTCTCCTCGTTAAGGGGCGCGCCTGTTTCGGGATTTACTTCCTTTGCAATGTTGCTTGCGGTGTTCTGGAAGCTCTCGCCGGGGACGCGTGAGAAACAGTTAAGGTTCAGACAGTCATTCCAGTCTGCACGTCCGATAAGGGGCAGACCGTGAGGACCCTTGTTGTTTACAACGTGATAGAAGCTTCTCTTCAGGTGGTCGAGGAGCGGCTGTGCAAGAGCAGGATCGTTCTTGTAGTCAACCTGTTCCTTAAGAATGTCGTAGTCGCCTGTTTCCTTGATATAAGCGGCGGTGGACAGGATCATCCACAGCGGATCGTCGTTGAAGTTTGTACCCGCAGCGTCGTTGCCCTTTTTGGTGAGAGGCTGATACTGGTGGTAGTTGCCGCCGTCCTCCAATTGAGTTGCGGCAATGTCGAGAATTCTCTCTCTTGCTCTTTCGGGTATCTGATGCACAAAGCCAAGCAAGTCCTGATTGGAGTCACGGAAGCCCATGCCTCTGCCTATGCCGCTCTCGAAGTAAGAAGCGGAACGGGACATATTAAATGTGACCATACACTGGTACTGGTTCCAGATATTGACCTGTCTGTTAAGCTTTTCATCGGGGGAATTGAGGGTGTACTTAGCAAGAAGCTCGTCCCAGTCCTTTTTAAGCTCTGCAAGAGCAGCGTCCGCTTTCTCAGCAGTATCGAACTTGGACATCATCTCGTAAGCCTTGGACTTGTTCATTGTTCCGTCTGCGTTGAATTTTTCGGGGTACGGGTTCTCAACATATCCGAGAATGAACACAAGAGTTTTTTCCTCGCCCGCAGCAAGAGTAATTTCCTTATACTGGGAGGCAACGGGAGACCAGCCGTCCGCGATAGAATTAGCAGGCTTGCCGTCCATAACAGTCTGCGGATTGTGGAAATCGTGGTAAATATCGCCCATAAACGTCTCACGGTCGGTATCGTAGCCGTCCACGGAATCATTTACAGCGTAAAATGCAAAGTGATTTCTTCTCTCCTTGTATTCGGTCTTGTGGTAAATGACCGCACCGTTTTTCTCCAACTCGACCTCGCCGGTGTTAAAGTTTCTCTGGAAGTTTGTGGAGTCGTCCTGTGCGTCCCAAAGACACCATTCGATAAAGGAGAAGAGCTTAAAGCTTTTAGCCGCGCCGCCCTCATTTTTCAGTACGACCTTCTGCACCTCGCCCTTAAAGTTGTTGGGCACAAAAAATGTTACCTCTGCGGAAAGGTCGTTTTTCTTTCCTTTAATAATAGTATAGCCCATACCGTGGCGGCACTTGTACTCGTCAAGTTCTGTCTTTACGGGAGCCCAGCCTGGGTTCCAAACCGTGCCGTTGTCATTTATGTAGAAATACCGTCCCCCTGCGTCTGCGGGAACGTTGTTATAGCGATAACGCGTAATACGCGCAAGACGTGCGTCCTTATAAAAATTATAGCCGCCTGCTGTGTTGGAAATAAGTCCGAAGAAATCCTGTGTGCCGAGATAGTTTATCCAAGGGTAAGGAGTTTTCGGGGAAGTAATGACGTACTCCTTGTTAGCGTCATCGTAGAAACCGAACTTCATCTAAATCAATCCTTTCTGGTGTACGGACAACTGCTGCAAAAATTTTGCCTCAAACCGCACTAATTAAATTAATTATATCATGTTAAACGTTTATTATCAAGTCCGCAGTAAAATTTTAAGGGAATTTCCGTGACGAAAATTCCCTGTAAAATCTGTACATATTAACCAAATTCAACCTTTACTGCTTAACAAGCTTTGTGAGATTGGTATATTCGGTGCGTATAACTCTGTACACCTCAACGCCTCTCTCCATGCCGTAAAGAGCAATTAAATTTCTGTAAAACTGCTGCTTCCCGTCGGCTGACTTAAAATAATTCGCAATATTTGCGACCTCGTCCTCCGACTCCACCTTTGCCTTTGCCAAAAGCGGACGTAGAGTATTTTTGAGAACATCCAAGGAATTTTCCTTTTTTGCGGAAGTTTTCCCTTTTGCGGAATTGGTTTTCGGCTTTTTTGCCGCAGACTTCGTTTTATTTGCCTCGGCTTTTGCTGTATTTGCGTCGGTTCCGTTTGCATTTTCGGAAATTTCCTCAATATTTGCCGAATTTTCCGTTTTTTCCGCAGCAGCTTCAACCGGCTGTTTTTTGGGTCTGCCTCTGCGTTTTACCGGCTTTTCCTCAGCAATTTCCGACTCATTTCCCTTTTGCGCAGTCTTCTTTTCGCCATTTGCCGATTTTTCCGAAGTTTTTTCTTCGCTTTTCTTTCTTTTTCCCTTTGCCGCATTATCTTTTTCTGTATTTGCGCTTGCAATTTCTTCCTTTTCCGCTGTTTCCGCAGATTTTTTCTGTGCAGTATACTTGTCCGCCTCTGCTTTCATCTGTTCAAGCTGCTCAAGCGAAACTCCGCTTTGCTGCGTAACGGTCTGCTGCGTCCCCGCGGACTGCTGTATCTTGGAGGTAAACGGCTTCTCCATAGGAATAAGCGAACGGTTTATGGACGGCGCGCCGTGTATCTTCACACCCTCCGCGATACCGCTTCTCTCCCAGAAATTTTTTACATGGTCGTAACCCTTGTCGTTGCTTATGATGTAGAAGTCCTTATCCTCGCCCTTGCTGATAAGATAGCCGAGAAAGCTGGAAAGCTGGAAGTCCAGCGCGTTTTTTCCGCCGCTTGTGACGTTGTAATAAATTACCTCCGCGGGACTTGAAAGCAGGTTCATATGCGCCGCAAAGGACATATTGGACGCATTTACGGTGTAGAAAATATACACCTTATCCTCCTTTGTGAGCCGTTGTATGCCCGAAATTCCCGCCGATGTCACGTTCTCGAAGTCTACCAGATATACTGCCATTGTTTATCGTTCCTTTCTATTTACTTTGTGCAATTTCAATAATTATCTTCCGATATTTCCGTCATTTCCCACATTGCATTTGTCGCTCTTTTCGTCATTTCCCTCAATTTATCCGACTCATTTCCGTCATTTCCGACAAAAGTCAAGTTGAAAAATTCTGCAATGCCGCCGCAAGATACAGCGAACCCGCTATCACCACCATACCGTCCGTGCCCGCAAGAACAGTCGCTCTGGAGACCGCATTTCTCAAATTAGATACCTCGCCGCTTGCAAACATCTCCGCAAGCCTCGGCGCAAAGACCGTTTTGGGAGCAAACCCGTCCAGACATACCGCCTTGTCGATATATCGGCTTATGTACCCCACCGAGGTCTGCCAGTCCTTGTCCTCCATCATGCCGCAGATCATAATTTTCGGAGACTTGGGGATAGTTCTCACAAAGTCCGCCAAAGCCCTCATTCCGTCGGGATTGTGCGCGCCGTCTATCATAACGAACGGCTTGTCGCTGCGTAGTATCTGACACCTGCTGTCCACCTCCGCATTTTTCACGCCGTTATAAATATGCACGTAGGAAAGCTTGCCAAAGCCTCTTTTTTTCAGCAGATAAAGTGTCTCTATCGCTGTCAGGGCATTGTCTATCTGATGTCTGCCGAGCATAGAGGTAACGTATGGAAAATTTTTGTAGGTTATCTTGTTCCCCGTATAATCGCACTTTTCGATTTTCAGCCTGTCCGTATTTGGTGTAACGAACATGGAGTTGAACTGCATAGCCGTCCTGTACATCAGCGCGTACACTTCACGCCCTTGGGAGGGAGCAAGCACTACGGGACAATCCTGCTTGATTATCCCCGCCTTTTGTCTGGCAATTTTTTCTATAGTGTCCCCCAGTATCGCCGTGTGGTCGAGGGAAATGGAGGTTATCACCGAAGCGCAGCTTTTCTCGATAATGTTCGTGCAGTCCAGCAAGCCGCCCAAACCGGCTTCAAGGACGACAACATCGCAATTTTTCGCCGCAAAATAAATAAAAGCAATTGCTGTGGAAATCTCAAATTGGCTGCAATCAGTACATAAATCGTCTATAATCGGCTGTATTTGCGTGACTATTTCCGAAAGTTCCATGTCGGAAATATTAACATTATTTATACGGATACGATCATTGTAAACTCTGATATATGGTGAAGTAAACTCCCCCACCCTGTACCCCGCGCTTATAAGGGAGTTTGCAATCATTCTCACCGTTGAGCCTTTGCCGTTTGTCCCTGCAACGTGGACGAAGCTTAGCTGCTCCTGAGGATTGCCGAGGGCGCGCATAACTCTTACAAATCTAAGAAGATTATTAACAGGCTTTCCCGCCTTGGAAAAGCTGTTCAGATATTTCATAGTCTCGTATATATCCAAAATTTTCACCTTTTTTGCAGTATAAATGGCATACATCTTATTATAGCACATTTTTTGAGATACTGCAAGGAAAAATGAAAAAAACTCCCGCAGCACGGCAAAAATTTAAGGCAGTACGGTTCGCCGCACTGCCTTAGTACATTTTTATTCAACAACTATCTCAATCGTTTGAGTTTTTGAACCGCATTTCAGCGTAATAACAGCCTTGCCTTTTTTGACTGCTGTTACAAGCCCGCTGTTGGAAACTGTTGCTACGGATTTTTTGGACGTTGACCATTTTGCATCGTTGCCGTTTGCTCCAAGCTGAACAGTATCTCCCTTTTTAAGGGTAAGGCTCATCAAAGCGGCGGGCGCGGTCTCGCCTGTGGGGTACTTAAATGACGCTTCAAATTCACCGCTGCCCTGCGACGACCAATTGTACCGCTCTATTTTTATGTAATACGTCTTATTGGCTTTCACATCAAAGCTGAAACTACCTTTAAATGTTTCTGCTTTGCTGTCCCACCAAAAACCCTTTTTGGAGCTTGGGTCTTTGTCACCCATTGAAATGTCGTAATCATATAAAACGTCATTTCCGTCCTCGTCATAGACGTAAAAATAAAACATAAACGTCTTAGCCGTTACCTTAACGTTAGCCGTACCTTTTTCTGTGGGGGTTATTTTATATTCCATGGAGTCTCCGGTATCAATTTTCTTTGTAACCTTTTTATTGCTGCCGATGTTTTTCGCTGTGTCGAAAATGCTGTCAGCCGAAACGGGCAGAGCCGCCGTCAGCGCAAATGTTACAGCCGCAAGAATTACCGCGGCTATTTTTTTTAACTTCATAAAAAATTCCTCCAAACAATTATTTAAGAACTTATAAGTTCTCGCAAAACCATTTTATCACATTGTTATGGTATTGTCAAGTACATAATAGTACTAAATAAAGGAGCGATTTTTTATGTATTTTCAACGTTTAAGAGATTTGCGGGAGGATATGGATATGAGCCAAACCCAAATAAGTAAAATTCTGGGTATTCATCAAACTGTCTATTCCCGCTATGAAAGAGGATTTCAGAATATCCCCATTGAACACCTGCTTACCCTCGCAGACTTTTACAAAACCTCCACCGACTATATTCTCGGGCGTACCCTTATCAAAGAGCCGTACCCGAAAAAACGTCCACAAAATATGTCTAAATTGTAAATATTGCTCAAAACCCCTTGAAATTAGCAAAGCATTGGTTTATACTGTATTTAGCACTCAAAGATATTGAGTGCTAACACTTTCAGTATCAAAGTGCTAAAAAATATTTTAACATAGAGAAAGGACTGTTCTATATGGCGGAAACAAAACAATTCAAGGCGGAATCGAAACGGCTGCTGGATATGATGATAAACTCTATCTATACTCACAAGGAGATTTTCCTCCGTGAGCTTATCTCCAACGCCAGCGACGCTATCGACAAGCTTTATTTCAAGTCCCTCACCGATGATAAGGTGAACATGAACAAGGACGATTTCCAAATTTTTATTGCTGCGGACAAGGACAACGGCGTGCTGACAATTACCGATAACGGTATCGGCATGACAAAGGACGAGCTTGAAAACAATCTCGGCACTATCGCAAACAGCGGCTCTCTTGCTTTCAAGACGGAAAACGCTGCCGCAGAGGACATCGACATTATCGGTCAGTTCGGCGTTGGTTTTTACTCGGCGTTTATGGTTGCGAAAGAGGTGGAAGTCCGCTCAAAGGCTTACGGCGAGGAAAAGGCTTATTTGTGGAAGTCCCAAGGCGTTGAGGGGTACACTATCGAGGAATGCGAAAAGGATACCGTCGGCACTGAAATTCGTCTTACCCTCAAGGACAACACCGACGACGAAAGCTACGATGATTACCTCATGCAGTGGAAAATTCAGCAGCTTGTTAAAAAGTACTCCGACTATATCCGTTTCCCCATTAAAATGGAAATGGAGCACGACCACCTTAAAGAGGGTACGGGCACGGAGGACGTTCCTCCCGAATACGAGACGCACACCGAGGTGCAGACCCTCAACAGCATGGTACCCCTTTGGAGAAAGAGCAAATCGGAGATAACCGATGAGGAGTACAACAAATTCTACCGTGAAAAATTTTACGACTACAACGAACCCCTTGCTCACATTCACGCTAAGGCGGAGGGTACTGCCACTTATGATTCACTGCTGTATATTCCCTCGCAAGCGCCAATGGATTACTACACCAAGGAATTTACAAAGGGTTTGCAGCTTTTCTCCAGCGGCGTGCTTATTATGGACAAGTGCGAGGACTTGCTCCCCGACCATTTCTCATTTGTAAAGGGTCTTGTGGACTCGCAGGACTTGTCGCTGAACATCTCCCGTGAAATGCTCCAGCACGACAGGCAGCTTAAGCTTATTGCCAAATCCTTGGAGCGTACCATTAAAAACGAGCTGAAGAAAATGCTCACCAACGAGCGTGAGAAGTACGAAAAATTCTGGAAAGCATTCGGCTTGCAGATAAAGTTCGGCATTTATAACGGCTACGGTGCAAACAAGGACTTGCTGAAAGACCTGCTTATGTTCCACAGCTCGTTTGAAAAGAAGCTTGTAACGCTGGACGAATATGTTTCCCGCATGAAAGAGGATCAGAAGTACATTTACTACGCGGCGGGCGAAAGCGTTGCGAAAATTGACTGTCTGCCGCAGACCGAGGTCGTTAAGGACAAGGGCTACGAAATTTTGTACCTCACCGAAAGCGTGGACGAATTTGCTCTCCAAATGCTGATGAATTATGAGGAGAAGCAGTTCAAATCGGTATCAGCCTCCGACCTTGACATTGAAACTCCCGAGGAGAAAGAGGAGTTCAAAAAGCTTGCGGAGGACAACAAGGACTTGTTCACCTGCATTAAAGAGGCTCTCGGCGACAAGATCAAGGAGGCACGGCTTTCCGAGCGTCTTAAAACTCACCCCTGCTGTCTTACCAACGAGGGACAGATATCCCTTGACATGGAAAAGACCTTTGCGGCAATGCCCAACAATGAGCACACCGTAAAGGCGGAAAAAGTACTTGAAATAAACCCGAACCACAAGTTGTTCAAGACCCTGCAAAAGCTTCACGAGACTGACAAAGATAAGCTTGCGGCGTACAGCAAGATATTGTATACGCAGGCGCTGCTTATCGAGGGTATGACTATCGACGATCCGCTGGAATTTTCAGATTTGCTCTGTGGCTTGATGACGGATAAGGCATAAAGTAAAAAATTCAAATATAATAAAAAGTCCCTCTTATTCTGAGGGACTTTTTATTATTTTACCCGCCCCTTGATAGGGGACGTGACAAATTTCAGTGTTGTAATATCTAACTTCGGGGGTAGAACAAGGGGCAAGGCTCAGCCGTTTTACAGGTAACTATACAGAGGTATGCAACCCATGGGAGCATTTTACCCTTTATAACACTATGCCTAAAGGGGTCAAGGCTCAGCCATTTTTACAGGTAGCTATACAGCGGCATGAAACCCATGGGAGCATTTTACCCTTTATAACACAGTATGCCTAAAAGGGTCAAGGCTCAGCCTTGTCGTTGTCATCGAAGATGTCGCCGCACTCGGGACAGAATTTCGGCGGATTTTTCGGGTCGGCAGGCTCCCAACCGCATTTATCGCACTTATAAACAGCCTCACCCGCGGGCTTTGGACTTCCGCACTCCGCGCAGAATTTGCCCTTGTTCACAGCGCCGCAGGAGCAAGTCCAGCCGCCCGCGTCAGGCTTTGGCTTTCCGCATTCGGAACAGAATTTCGCGGTATTTTCCGCACCGCAGGAGCATTTCCATGTTCCTGCCGCCGCAGGCCTCGGCTTCGCGCACTCGGAACAGAATTTTCCCGTATTTACCGCACCGCAGGAGCAAGTCCAGCTTCCAACCGCGGGAGCTTGCTGTCCCTGATGCTGTTGCTGCTGTGCCATGCCGTACAGCGAATTGGCGTTAAAGCCACCCTGCTGCTGCGCCATATTCATGCCCATGAAGCCGACCATTGCGCCGCCGCTGTTCTTTGCCGCAGACTGCATTGCTGCGCTTTGAGCCTCCAACATTGTCGCCGCAGCCATTGAGGGGTCGCGGTTCACAGCCTTGCGCTGCAGATCCTTTATCATCTGCTCGTCCTCGGGAGGGATAGTTACCGAATTGATACCAAAGGAAGCGACCTTAATGCCGCGGAGTTCCGTCCACTTTTTGGAGAGGACTTCATTAAGCGCGTCCGCAATTTCAAGAGTGTGTCCCGGAAGCGCGCTGTAGCGTACTCCCATTTCCGAAATTTTTGCAAAAGCGGGCTGCAAAGCCGTCATAAGCTCGGTACGGAGAGTGCTGTCAATCCCGCTTCTCAGGTACGCGCCGCTGACATTGCCGCAAACGTTGGTATAGAACAAAAGCGGATCGACGATCCTGTAGGAGTACTCGCCGTTGCAGCGTATTGACACATCTATATCGAGACCGATATTCCTGTCCACAACTCTGAACGGTACAGGCGCAGGAGTACCGTATTTATTGCCCACTATCTCCTTGGTGTTGAAGTAGTAAACTCTCGTATCCCTTGCAGCCATACCGCCGTGAGCGGCTCTGTCCACCATTGAGGAAAACGTCTCCTTTATGCTTTCGCCCAAGTCGCCCGAAAAAATGGACGGCTCACCCGATATATTGAACTCGTATTCTCCCGGCTCTGCACACACGTCAAGAATTTTTCCGTTCTCAACGATTATCATACACTGACCGTCCGCAACGGCAATCCCCGAACCCTGCGTGATAATGTTATCGTCCCCCTTATTCTGGGAACGTCCGTTTACTTTTTTCTGACCCTTTTTCACAAGCACATCGCTTGACATGGCTTCACAGTAGAAAAATTCCTTCCACTGATCTGCAAGAGTACCCTTTACAGCGTTTACCGCAGCTTTTATAAGACCCATATGTAACAGCTCCTTTTTTGGTTTTTGTACGCATAATACTAAAAATATTATACAATATTTTTAAAAAAATTTCAATACTTTTCAGCAATTTTATTTTTATATAAAAAGCGAACGCAGACCCTGCCGCGCTCGCTTTAGATACTATTTGCTTTTCGTGTTCAGTCTTTCCAAAACAGCCGAGGGAGTTATATTGAAAAGTCCTCCGAAAGAAAAAGCTCTTGATTTTTTTGCTTTGAGTTCTTTCTTTTCCTGTCTTGTACGGTATCTGTAGCCGTCGTCGTCAATGTTTTTTCCGTCTTTTGAATATATGCCTGATGTCTCGCTGTCTTCGCCCTTGACATATTTATCATATTTTGAAGTGGCGGAGCTTTCGGATTTGTCCGACGCATTTTTTTTGTTATTGACCGTACTCTGCTGAATATCCTTCAGCGACGAGGAAGAGCTTACGCTGCTTACTGCCATTTGTATTGCCTCCTTTCATCGGATTTTATTCTTAAATTTATTATAGCACTTCTGAAATTTGCTGTCAAGTATTTTGAAGCGAAATGCTTTTGCAATGCCGTGAAATGCACAAGCTACAACTCCTTGATGGTAAATATCCCGTCCTCATATATCATATAGCTTTTAGGCATACCGTTTTTCGGCAAGGACACCGACCCTGGGTTCATGTATGTATATTTCCCGCTTTCGTCGATCGTCTGCACATGAGTATGACCGTGCATAAGAATGTCGCCGTCATTCAGCAGCGGCGGATCGTCTGAGCTGAACCTGTGTCCGTGAGTGAGAAAGACAGTCCTGCCGTCCAGATATAAAAGCGCGTATTCCGCCATTATCGGGAATTTCAGCACCATTTGATCCACCTCGGTATCACAGTTGCCTCTGACGCAGAAAAGCTGCTGTCTGCGCTCGTTAAGCATTTCTATAACTTTCTTGGGAGCATAGTCCGCAGGCAGATCGTTTCGCGGACCGTGGTAAAGAATATCCCCAAGCAGGAAAAGCCTTTCCGCTTTTTCCTCGTCAAAGCGTTTCAGCATTTTTTCGCAGCAGTCCGCTGCGCCGTGAATATCGGAAGCAAACATAAGCTTCATAAAATATCTTCCTTTCGCAGACAAATCCGTTTAGCACTCAAAATCTACCTGCACCAATTTCTTACCATTCGGCAATAAATAATCGGTTGATGAGACGATGTTGTAACCGACTTTCTTCATAGCCTTTGTCAGCTCGCCGGTCTCCATTTGATGATGAACGCTGTTCAATCCGTCAAATGAATGAAGATAAGGTGAGTCCGAAACGAACTCCTCACCTGTGTTAATTTGTATACCGCAGGAAACATATTTCGGCTTTACCCGTTTTATGACCCGCTGAAAGCACTCATAACCGATATACTCTATCAAAAGATTTGCAATTAACAAATCCGCTGCGGGCAGCTCTGATATATCAGAGGTAAGATCAACGCAAAGACATTTCAATATTCCGTCCGTTTTTACATACCGCTTTTGGACTTCACTCAGATACTCCGAATTTACATCAACGCCGTAAACCGCAGTGTATTTTCCGAAGTCAATATGCTCCAGACCGTTTCCGCCTGCAATACCCAAAATCATCACGCTGTTTACGGAGTAAGTGTTCAGCTGTTTTTTAATCATACCGTTAAGCGTTTGAAGCTGCTTTACGCTGTCAAGCTTCATATGATTTTCGTAATCTGAAAGCTTTATTGATTTCCACGGATTATCCATTTTTATTCATCCCTTTGATTTTGCACTGCGTATACGTCATTCCTCGCTGCTATACCTTTATGTCAAGTCCGCCCGAAGAACCTGCGATTACCGCCCTTGCCTCATAGCCTTTGGTCATCTCGTAATCAGCCTTTGCGTTGGCGCGGCGGACTTTCCTTGCTTCGTTCGTATTCTGCGCCTGCGCTGTGGTGTACTTCGCCTTTTTAGCCTTGAATTTTCTCTTCTTTTTGCTGAGACTCCTGACCTTTTTGCCCTCGGCCTTAGCTTTTTCCTCTTTCCTTTTTTGTCTTGCCTTTTCAGCACGCTCCTTGGCTTCCGCCTTTTTCTCCGCGCGCTTTTCCGCTGCGGCGCGGCTTTCCTCCTTTTGGGCGCGCTTCAGGTCGCGTTCCGCCTTGAGTTTCTCAGCCTGCGAGGGCAGCTTTGAATACTCGCCGCTTCTTATAAAGTCACGCTCAGCCTTATTGACCGCCGACATTCTTTGAAATTCACCCATTACCGAATCCAGCTTTTCATCCTCAGACATGGACGCGTCGTTCACAGCGGATTTTACCCTTTCGGCAGAGTACGCAGTATGGTGCATTTTGTACCTCTGGACGTCCTCCTTGGTGCGGCACATTCTAAGCTCGTGCTCATAGATCTTCCGCTCGTTTTCCGCAGTTACCGCCCGCTGATAAGCAGCCTCATCCTTGCTTTTAAGATATTGCAGCTCGCTTGCCGTCAAATATCCGCCGTAAGCGGCTTTGTTTTTAATGCTGTCAAGAACCGTGTCGCGGTCATTTTCCCGTTCTTTTTTTTCAAATGTGTCCCGCTGCTTTTCAGCCCATTCGCTTGCGCTTTTTATACCGTCGGCTTTGTAGTTTCCCGTCCGCTGCTTCTGCTCCCACTTGTTCTGCATATCCATATTTTTAAGGTAACTGTTTACCGAATAAAGATCGGTTGATTTAATGTCCAGCATTGCCGCATACTCCTTTCCCTCATGTTTCCTGCATATGCTTATATTAGTTTACATATCGACAGGGAGCATTAAAAATTTGCCGATTTAATTTACCGTACTTAAAGCGAATATTTTCTCCGCAAGCGAGGCTATATCCGAATATTGATACGCCGCAAGCTTCGAGTAAGTATCCGCAAAGCTTTTCAGACCTCCGCAATCGGGGGCTTTTTTGCGTACTGCGGATAAATTTCTTTCCATAAAATCTTTGAGCCTGTCAAGCTGATTTTTCAGATTTTCTTGTTTCTGCGCCGTCTTGTCAGGTGACGTTTTTTCATCGTCCGATTTACCGAAAAGCTCGTTAAAGGCCTTTTCGCTAAGGGCTAAATCGGAGCCTTTTTCTCCGAACGCTTCCGCGAGAAATACCGCGCATTTATTGTATATTTCGCGGGTCGAAAGCGAGCTTCCGAGATATTTTCCGACCGCGCCGTTTTTGTACGCAACAGTTCCCGCAGTCACCTTTGCGCTTGAATATTTGTACATCGTGCTCTGTGCCGCGAAAGCCGCGGAAACGCCCGCCGTCTGACCGTTTGACGTTACCGAAGCCGACAGACTGCCGCTTACCGTGGTTTGCTCCAAAGACCGTTCAATGCGTTCCCATGTTTCCTCAACGGCTTTCCCTATGTCATTCAGACACGCTCCGCTGCTGCCGAATGTACTGTCGTTTTTATCGACGTTAAGAACAAAATAACCGTCCCTGCTGCCGCCCGACATAAAGGTTATGCCGCCTTTTTCAAATAAAAGCGTCCTTTCCATATAGGTATAGCAAAAGGCGCAGCCCTCGCCCATGCTCTCATCGGTGACAAATTCCTGCCTTTTGTATACGACCTCGGAGGTCGGTAAATTCAGCACAAATTTATCCGCGTTGACGGGTCTTTCGCTATTAAATTCAACCCTTTCTCCCCTGCGTCCGGCAGGCTCGCCGTTCCACAGCGCACCCGAATTAATATTGACGTTATCTACCTTCATGTTTGCAGCCTCCGATTATTCAATGTCCGCAAGACTTTTCCGCACACTTGCACCTAATATATATATCGGCAGCAAATTTAAAAACTTTAGGATTTTTTTCAAAAAAATTCTGATATTTTACCCGCCCCTTGATAGGGGCTTAGTAAGTAAAGGTATACCGTATTTTACTTTGGTGCAGAACAAGGGTCAAGGCTCAGCCTTGTCGGCAAGCAGTTTTTCAACAGCTTTAAAACGCGGTTCGCTGCGTATTCCGTCAAATACGCTGTCGGGCAGATGCTTCAAAAGTATTTTGGTTTTACGTTCATGTCAAAATATCGGCGTTTCTGTAAAACCGCTTGCAATTTTCCACGATTTAGAGTATAGTTATATTAACGGAATTTTCAGGAAAGGACGTTTACTATGCTCGGAATTTATCTTGCAATGCTTGACAATCCAGAGGAAGAAAGTAAATTTGAGGAACTATATAATCAATTTAAGCCTACGCTTATCACAGTAGCACATCAAATTTTAGATGATATTGATCTTGCGGAAGACGCTGTTCATGACGCTTTTTTGTCTTTGGCAAGAAATATGAATAAGATTTCGGGCAGAAAATGTATCCAAATCCGAAATTATTTGATTATTATAGTAAGGAACGCTTCTCGTCGAATTTATAACAAGCGTAAAAAAGAGGTCTGCATTGAAGAAATAGAGGACAATATTCCCGATTTACAGAATATTGAAATTGATACCGAGGATAAGGTTGCACAACAAAAACTAATGACGCTTATCAAAACACTTGACGAGAAATATGCGGATGTATTGATTTTAAAGTACTTTTATGACCTGCCCGACAAGGAAATCGCAAGGTCGCTTGGCATAAGTCTTGAAAATGCCAAAATCAGGCTGTACAGGGGAAAAGCTATGATTAAAAACAAGTTATCGGAGGTTGAATCTTATGACGGACAAACAGTTTGATGTTTTTTTAGAAAATACAATTAAGAATTTTGGCGAGGATTATATTGATTTTTCGGAGGAAACGATTATACAGCATACATTTTCTAAAAAGTTTGAAAGGAAAATGGCGCGGCTGATACGGCGGCAAAAAAGCTTTTATTTTCCGATGATACGAACTCCTTTAAGACGTACTGTTACAATTATGGTTACTGTAATTATCATTTTGTCTACTACAGTAATAAGCGTAAGCGCGCTTCGTGAGGCTTTTATACGCTTTATAACCGAAATTTTCGATACACATACAGAAGTACAGACTATACAGGACGATACTGCGCCCGAAAGCTTTGAAGATATTTATGTTATAACAAACATACCCGACGGGTTTGAAATTGTATTTCAAAATGATAATGCTGAAGGAATCCCTTTGCTAATGACAGAATACAGAAACGGTCAACAGCGTATTATTTTTAGTCAGTATATTAAATCTCGATATGATGTAAATGTAAATACCGAGGGATATGAAATGGAACGAATTTACATAAACGGCAATGAGGGTTTTATGGTTGATATGGTTAATGATTATTATATTGCTTGGGATAATGGTGACTATATTTTTGAAATTGTTGGAAATGTTGATGAAAATATACTAATTGATATAACAAATTCTGTGCAAAAGATAGAATAATTTAAATTCTGTATCCTTTTTCAACTAAATTTGATTATATAAGTAAAGGCGGTAAACAGTCTTTTAATTTAGTGAAAGGAGGTATAGTTCAATGAAGAAGCTGATTAGTTTTTTGTTAGCGTCTGTAATTTCAATGACGGCATTTTCTGTTGTGTTGGTCAGCGCAGAAGCAGAGCAGGATACGGTAATAACCAAAACTGTTCAGCCGAGATATGCTTATTTAAATTCAATCAACACCGATTTGTACATAAACAACGGTAAAGCCACTTGTGCAAGTACAATTAAGGGAATGCCGACAGTAACCAAAATTGTTGCAACACAATATCTTGAAAAAGAAGTAAACGGAAGTTGGGAAATAGTTTCCCTTTGGAACAAGACATCATACACCAACACTCTTTACATGAGCAACAGCAAGAGCAATCTTGTCAGCGGAACTTACCGTGTTAGAACAGTTGCATATGTTTACAGCGGTACGGATTATGAGATTGTTGAGGACATAAGTAAGTAAATTTAATGTTTAAAATGAAAGGATTTGATTATTTATGAAAAAAGTGAGAAAAATTGTATCGGTTATTCTTTGCGCGGTTATTTCGTGTATGTGTTTGGTAAGTCCCGTGAGTGCGGATAACCAAGTTGGTAAAGCAAACATAGAAATCATTTCAAACCTCGGTACCGATATTGCTTCCCAAGCTGCGACAAGAACCTTTGGAATTACGCGCATATATGCAATACCTGCCATATATGACGAAAGTGTAGGTGATATTACTAAAGCATATACAGAGTATATGTCATATACACAATATTTTTCTGGTGGTGCAGATTTTGCAAATATATACGTAAGTTTAAATTCCCAAGCAAAATATACGGAGTATAACTGCAATGCTTGGGTAATTCAAATAGATTATTTGTATGACCCAAATGTAAGAAAAATTGAACTGGCAGTTGATGGTCAATTCGTATACTCAAAATCAAATGACAGTCAGCATTATATGGCATTTTACACAGTAAGAGACATACCATATTCAAAAACTATTCCATATAGTTTAATTGCAACTTATAACGATGGTGGAACATTATGGGCAGGAGGACATATTGGATGTGCACAAATTGCGTAAAGGAGTAGTGGTATTCTTATGGAAATATCAAACATAACATCAACCAATTCGGCAGTATATGCGTATACTCCACACATTGGAGGAACTTCTGGCGAGGATTTCTGTATTTCAAATGAGGAAATTAATCCCGAAGAAAAAAAAGTTTTTATTTTGAAAGATGTCGATCCATTGCAGGTCATGGAGGAAATGACGGGTGTTTCGGTCAGCACAGCTCCTGCCAATTCTCTTTCAGATGAGGATATTGAATATTTCCGCAACAAATACGGAAATGGATTTACCGCTGAAAATATGGAAACATCAAGTCAAGGCATAAGCGGAATCGGCAGAGACAAAAACGGAAAAACAGTTTTGCTTGAGGGTATCAATTACTACGGCAACGAACAAACTAAATCACTTTTTGACGAGCTTGCCGAAAAAAATATTATTTCTAAAAACGATGCACTTTACGCTTCGGGCGGCTGTATAAAAGCCTTTAATATTCCATGTAACATTTGGGAGCTTACCCCTGAAAAGCTTCGAGAATTTAATCAGCGTAATGCGAAAATATCACGTCCCGATTTCGAGGATGGAAAAACATACACATGGGACGAGTACATGGAAAAACGTTTGGAAATAATTGACAGGCTTCGTTATAGCAGCGAGTTCAGATACTCTGACGAGGTGCTTGATAACTGGCAGCGCAGCTTGGAGAACACTCGGACTGTTCTTTGTAAGATTTTTCAGTGATATTTTTGTTTTTCAAGCTTAATAAAATGAGGTCGCAACATATATGTTCAGCAGCCTCATTTTGTTATTATTCATATATAAAATTTTATAGAGATATACCAACAGGAAGCAGTGATTGCATTTTTATAAGATATTCAGCAACTGATACAGAACCAGCAAGTAATTATGTTCCTATTTTGTTATATGGACGAAATCCCAATACTCCAGATGACGTTTTCTACGAAAATGGTGTGTTATATAATTTAACACCAGAAATGGTTTTCAGATTTAATGGCGGAGATTGGTATACTACAACTTATAGTGACGTTAATGTTACAGCATTTTTGAGTGAAACTGATACGACACTTTTTGAAATAAAATATTTACCTACAGAAACAATGTCATGTTCAAATACAATACAAATTATTCTTCCAGCATTATCATAAACTATAATTCTTTTTGAATATTAATGTACTGTTCATTGTTTCACAGCAATGAACAGTACAAATTATCACAACAGCTAATTGGAGGAGTTATAATGAAAATTTATGAAAACATACCAATATACTATACATCCCACAAAAGTGGGTTTTACTCTAATGGAAGCATACACGATGAAAGCTTTGAAGAATCACTGAAAAGACAGGAGAAATATCGCAATAATTGTCTGAATAAATCTGATATAGCAAACGTGGAAATAACAGATTATACATACTATACTGGAAACGAAGGATACACAAGTTGTGTTCAAGGAGATCCTAATGACCCCATAATTGCTTATCAAAATCGTCAAATAAATTTTGGCATGAGGTATAAAAGTTCCTGTTTCGATTTTACAAATCAAAGGGATTATGATTTGCTTACTAAAAGTTCAGACTACACAAATATGAATAATGCAGAAAAATATAAAACTATCTATGAGAAATATCAGCATTGCTATGGAAAAAATTTTCTTGATGCATTAGCAATAACATATACATCACCTATGCAGAATGATCCGTATATGGAACTTTGCGATAAGTTTGAAACAGAGATAGCAAAGGTTTGCGGTCTCAGTGATGATTATACTGAAAGAGCAAGTCAAATGCGTCAATTAAGGCGGGAAGCATTATACGGTGAAAAGGCTACCGATGAGCAGGTTCGTCAGAGCATAATGGAAAAATATCCTGCTATGGGTGAAATTACTTTCCGTGATTTTTATAAAATGACAAATGAAATGGAAATGTGCGGAGTTGGCGGTCATGTGAATAATTGGATCAGCGAAATTTTCAGCTTAAACGATTTTAATGACCGCGATCTAAGAGAAGCAATGTTAGATACAAAGGTGAGCTTTGAGCAACTTCGATCCATGCAGAAAAGTTATAATGGCAGGCTTTCATCAAATATTTCAATGCATCCCGATTTTGGTATTGTCTTGAACAACCTTATGTCAGAGTACAAAAAATATTCAAAAACTATTTCAAAAGAAACAATTGAAAAAATGTCAAGTAATTCAGAGTTTATGATGTGGACACACAGCGCATATTATAAGAAATCAAGAACAGAAAAAGGAAGTT
>CANDEV010000026.1 GCA_947383835.1 uncultured Clostridia bacterium | reverse complement strand
TAAACTTTGCCTTAATAGCGTTAAAAATTCTTCTCATATTTTTTGTTCCTCCAAATATTTTTTTAATTAAATTTCATCGAAAATATCAAGGTAATTTTCCTCCGCCACCTCGATAAAAGGCGGTTTTGCATTTGGTTCAGACGTGACGATAACCTCGGTATTATCAAGGTTTGCAGGCTCGCTGCCGCTCTGTGGACGCTTCGGAAAATCATTATGCAAATGATTACTATATCCGCAAGGTGGCAGACCGCCCGTGATTTCCTCAATGGTGACAGAACGCTCAATTTCATCAATATTTTTTTCGGGAACATCTTCACCATTTTCAGAAATTTCACCGCCGATTTCCGCATCGGAATTTATCTGCTCAAACACTTCCTCGTCCACGGTTTCGGAATAATTATCCTCATTTTCCGCACCGCCATTGTCACTAAATTTCACCGTTTCAATATCCTTGATAAGATAAGCGTTATCGGGATCAAAATCCTCCAACAGCTTGTAATTCGGGTGCTTTTCAATAACAAATTTGTCGCAGAAAAAAGGGTACAAACCGCGGACAAATAGGATACATTCATTGTCCTTTAGGATTTTTAATTCGTCCACCGTCATAAGCTCGCGCCCCAATATTCCGTCATTTTCGGACGTTGAGCCGTTCCGTCCGCGGGTACGATTGTTGCTTCTCGTGTCAATGGTTTCCTTGCCGAGAGTTTTAGAAATATGCTCCAAAGTGGTCGGTTCCTGACCTCCAAGAAACAGCAGACTGTCGCAATTACCGAGGACATTTTCCCACGAATCCTTATACATCTTCTTCAATTGCGAGAGGTTCTGAATGATGACATTTGCGGAAATTTCCATAGACCGCATAGTTGCCAAAAGTTCCTCAAAGCGCGGTATAGTACCAACGTTTGCAAACTCGTCCAGCAAACAGCGAACGTGTACGGGCAGCCTGCCGCCGTACTTGAAATTCGCGCGGTCATACAACACATCGAACATCTGCGTGTACATCATTGCCGCCAAAAAGTTAAATGTATCGTCCGAGGACGGAATAATAATGTACAACACCTGCTTTTCGTCACCCAATTCCTCCAAATGCAAATTATCGCAGCAAGTCAAGTCCATAACTTCGGGAATATTGAACGCCTGCAAACGAACGGCGGTTGAAATAAGGATAGACTTTGCGGTATCTCCCGCAGCCTTTTTAAAGTCCTTGTAATATTTAAGGCACATATATTGGCTCGCGGGTTTTGCCTTTTTGGCAAGGTCAATAAGGTTTAAATTTTTGAACTGCTCGTTATTTTCCGCTTCTTTATATTTTTCGGGAAATTCAAGCGCGTCAAATATCAAGTCCAAATCGGACTGAAAATTATCCTCGCCCTCTTTGACCTCAGCTTTTTTAAGCAGCTTCATAACCTCGGAGAAATTCTGCATTTCACGGCTCTCGCACTCAACAAGATAGAAGCAAAGCGCCGCAAGCAAAGCCTTTGTGCTGTCGTCCCAAAATTGATCTGACCCGCCTCCGCCCTCTTTTTGGGTGTTCTTCATCAGAACATTTACCATTTTAATTACGGCGGTCGCGCTATACTTTCCGTCCACATCATAGATGTACTGAAACGGATTGTAATTGTTGGAGTGCGCCATATCAATCAGATTGAAAACCTTGATTTTGTAGCCGTAATGTTTGAGCATTTTTCCCGTTGAACGCAGCAATTCACCCTTTGGGTCGGTACAGACATAGCTCGTATTCGCCTGCATTAAATTTGGTTTTACATAGAAACGGGACTTGCCCGAACCCGAACCGCCGATAACCATAACATTGAGATTTTTTCGGGTCTGACGGGTATTCAGCGACATTTTTACGTCGTTTGTAAGGACGATATTATTGTCGATTATGTACTCGTGTTCCTTTTTGGCAGCCTTTAATTTCGGCATATCGGACATTTTTATTTTTGCAGATTTTTCCGAAATATTTTCAGCAGAATTATCCTCGGAAATTTCCGAAATTTCGGGCTTGTCCCTTGCCTTGAACCAACTCTTGATTTTAATAAAAATCCTTTTAAAAATATTTTCTTTTTTCTGCTTCGGAGGCTTGTCCAAAAGTGATTTAATTTCCTTTGAATTAGCCCACCGAGCAGAACCGTGTTCCTCACCCTTTCTATGAAATTTTTTCTTACTTGTAATTTTCATCAGCACATAAAGAACCAGTGCAAACGCCGTATATACGGGAAAAATCAACGCTTTTCCTTTTTCTTTTACCATTGAAAAAACAAGATTTGTATCGGCTAAAGTTTCTTCAAGACTGCTTGCAAGATTATCAAAATCAAGCTTGCCGTTCGCGTCCAAAGAAAGGTCGAAGCAAGCTCCCAACGCCGCCGCGAAATATATCACGAACGCCGCCAGTACCGCATAAATGCTGATTGTCATAAAATCCGCTTTTTTAGCTACACGACTTATTTTCTCGACCCCCTATCTAGCTTTTTATGCTTAATGGTGTCCGAGGTCGAAATAATTTTATCTCTCGCTTTTTTCAGCAGATTTTTAGCAACGCTCTGCTTCATAGCCTTGCCGATGATTTTCTCGGCTTTCGCGGAGGACATTCCAAAGCTGTCCATAAGCTGCTTTTGGGCAGTTTCCTTGTCGGACAAATCAAGCCGTACCACCGTAGTGCCACCCCGAACGGTAAACGCTGTTTGAGTCTCCCGCTCAATTTGATATTCACGGAACTGCGTTAATTTTGGCTTTTCCGCAAAACCAAGCCGCTCAGCTTTTTCAAGAATTGCCTTGATGGTTTCGGTATCGTCCAACTTCAAGTGCGCCCTGATACTTTTTTCAACCTGTTCACGGTCAATACTTTTTTCGGATAACACAACAAAATTCCCGCTTGTGTCAGTAATTGTCAGCCGCGAAAAATCCTCATCGGGGAGCTTCAATTTCGCAAAAGAAAACTTGTCCGTAAGAATATTTTCATTTTCAAACTTAATATCCTTTTGGTAATATTCCATTTGTTCAAGCTGCCGCGAACCGCTTAAAAAGTATTTTTTCTGTTCCGAGGAAAGCTGCTTTAAAAGTACGCTTGCCGCCTCCAAAGCCTTGACCTTTGAAAATCCTAACCGCTCCTGCAAGACGCGCTCCAATTTTGCCTTTGTACAGAAATTCATTGAAAGCCGTTTGCCCTGCTCGGTATCGGACACAATAATTTTCGGTCTGCCCCGTTCATCAGCCTGCACCTTGATTTCCACTTTCGATAACTCGTTTTGGACTTGCCGATAATTTTCAATAGCTGCCGCAATTTGCTTTTCATAAGCGGAATTAAAGATACATTTAACATCGCTTTGAGTTTCCATAAAACTTATGGGTATATCGTGTTCGGAGCAGTACGCCTGAAATCCCTCGACCTGTTCCTTTTCAATGGTAATCATTCGCTCGGTCTGTTCGGGAGCTTTCATTTTCTCCCTAATAATGCCCTGAACAATTGAATTTACCGCCTCCTTGTCTTTCACATTGAAGAAAACGGAAAGTGTGTTATCCTTGCCCTGTTCCCGTATCGCCGCAACGGGAATATCCATTTTCTTTGCTTGTTTGAGTAACTCGCCGTAATCCTCTTTAGCAAAGTTTGGGAGCATTGCGACCTCTCCGCCCTCTTTAAGTCGTTGGTACGTCACCTCGCCGCCTGACAATACCTCCGACTTTTCAGAAAGACGATTTTTCTCGCGTTCACGCTCAATAGCGATTTTCAGCATTTCCATAAAAAGCTCCGTCGCTTTCGAGACTATCTGCGTGGTCACTTCCACTCCCGCGCTTGCTACATCATCTCCGTGCATTTTTTGCCTCCCTTCTTCTTTTTATTGAAAGGAGAATTTTTAACCCCTTTCACTAATAGGAAAAAAATCGGGCAATTTTAAATGTTTTTTGACCCTTTTTCAAAAAATAATTTTAAAATTTGTAGGTTTCAATAATTCTATCCAGGATTTCGCAATACATATTTGTAGAATATCACCATATTCTTTTAGCTTAGCAAATGCACGTTCACAGCTCGATTGTACTGCCGCAACGCTAACATTTTCATATTTTGCAATATCGGTATATGACATCTCATAACATATGTACATATAAATTCTGCTCCGCTGTTTATCGCTCAGCTTATCAAAAACTGTTTGCAACTCTGCAAGGTGTTCATTTTCTTTCCGTTCTTCTTCCTCACGTTCATAATAATATTTTTCATTCTGCGAAAATGCAGCAATATTATTACAATTTCCAATTTCATCATTATACGAAATGACAATGTTGCCGCGCTCTGTGCGCTCCAAATTATCAATATACCTGTCGTTTTCAATCATATAATTCAGAGTTTTATCATCAACCGCTTCATACTCCTGTTCTGAACAGTTGTTGTCATACTCGCTTGATAATTTCACCAAATTAATACCATTGTCCTTTTTAACATAATTTATTTTACGATACTGTATATACATAATAATTACCTCCGAAATTTTTATTTTTTAGTTGATTGAAAAAAAAATAAAAATTCCTATGGGTAACGTCCTATGTAACAAAGCCAAATTTTACGTATAAACATAAAAAAACCTTTCCGCTTTTAAAGCGAAAAGGTTTTTCCAAAACATAACGGATAGAAATTTGACATAGCTTTAAAAGCTACCTGTCAAGTTTCTATCCGTTTTAATGGCAATATGCCAACCCCCTGTTTCATATCAGAGAGGATGATACTCGTACTAAGTATCTGTATTTAATTTTCAGTATTTTATTGTGTAATGCCGAGTCCGATAACTTTACCGCACTTCTGACATTTTATTGCTATAAGGTAATCACTGTTCCCATCAAAAATAACCCTATATTTATGACGGCATACTTCTTGTTCAAGAACAACCACGTCGCATACTCTCCCGTGACATTCGGGACAGCATACCTTTTTCATATGTGTTATGCTTATGTTAGAATTTACTGCTATCAATTATTGTGCTCACCTCCTTGATGTTTCCTGACGAGGAAACATTGCCGCAAAATAAATAACGGAAAACCGCTATTCATTTTGTTATTTTCTCAATAACTATGTTCCAATACTGTTGGGAAACGCTGTCTCTTGCTTTGCGAAGCTGAAATCGGGTATCATCATTCTCCATTATATAATCAATAATATCCGCGCTGACTTGTCCGTTTGCTTTTGCGTAAAGGTCGAGCAGCTTCTCCATTTCCTCTTTACGAAGTTTAAGAGCAAGATACATTTTCCCAAGCGTCTTTATATTTGGATTTGTTCTCCTGCCATTTTCAATTGAGCATAGATAATACGGTGATAATCCTATCATTTCCGCAAGCTCTCTAAGAGTTAAATCCCTGTCTGTACGAAGATATGAAACATACTTACCGAATGTTTCATTGTTCATAATTTATTTTCTCCGCTTCTGTAATTTTCAATCTGACCTACAACCATTAAGAAAGCTGATACAATTATTCCCGTCATTGCTGAAAACGCAAATATATTGAATTTCAGTAAAAGCAATATAACCGAAACAACAAGCATTGCAGATGCCATAATCCTTGCTTTTCGCCCGTAAACTCTTATTTCATCACTGTCCAAACGCTTATTTTCACTGTCAATAGGCGCAGCAAAAAATATATAAACAACAGAAGCTACTGTCAGCACAGAAAGGGGAACGGTAAGAATGGGTAAATATCCGACCGAATTAATTATTACAAGCGCCGCCGCAAAAGTCAGCATTGAGCGTATGTAGCACCCTATTCTTGTTTTTGCGTGACTTCCACCGCCGTACTGACGCACCAAAGAATACGCAGCAGTAAAAACAACGCCCTCGAAAAAGCTTTTCATCAAAAGTCCGACAACAGCTATTGATACGGTAAAAATAAATTTTGTAATCATTATATCAAGACCGTAACGCACAATCTCCTCATCGGCAGACAGTGAATCGCTGTTTTTCATTTTTTCGATTATTTTATCTATAATCTTTTCCAACCTTATCACTTCCTACTTTATAATAAAGTTATGATTTTAGTATATATTTTTATAAGTCTTTTGTCAATCTATTTGTCCTGAAATGCAATTATTTGGTTTGAAATACAAATTTGAATTTACTTGGTAGAAAACTGATTCATTATATACTATAATAAATATCACAAAGTCAAAAATATAAAATTTATTTTTCTAAAACCTCTTGACATTCTTATTTAAGTATGTTATAATTATATTATTAAATGTTATAATGGGGGTGTTTTACGTGCAAATAGCAATATACTCAAGAAAATCTAAGTTTACTGGCAAAGGCGAGTCTATTGAAAATCAGATTGATATGTGTCGCAGCTACATTTTCAGTCATTTCCCCGAAGCCGCGGAAGATAATATCTCTGTTTTTGAGGACGAGGGCTTTTCAGGACAATCCCTTAACAGACCGCAGTTCAAAAGCCTTATGGAAATCGAAAAGAAAGTACCGTTTGATGTAATAGTAGTATACAGACTTGACAGAATAAGCCGTAACGTTGGCGATTTTGCAGGGCTGATAGATAAATTGAACGGATATAAAACGGCTTTTGTGTCAATCAAAGAGCAATTCGATACATCAACGCCTATGGGCAGAGCAATGATGAATATAGCCGCTGTTTTCGCTCAGCTTGAAAGAGAAACTATTGCCGAACGTGTCAAAGACAATATGTATATGCTTGCCAAAACAGGACGTTGGCTCGGCGGAACAACGCCGTTGGGCTTTGATTCCGAAAAGGTAGATTATATTGACGACAAAGGAGTAAGCAGAAAATGTTGCAAGCTGACAGAAAATTGTGTACAGCTTGAAACCGTCAAGCTGATGTACAAAAAGTTCAGAGAATTCCGTTCAATGAAAAAGCTTGAAACATATCTGCTTAACCGTAAAATAACTACTCAAAATGATTGTCAATTTTATGTAACAACAATACGCACCATACTTACAAATCCTGTTTACTGTACGGCTGACGAATTTGCATACGATTACTTTAATATTCAAGGCTGTGATATTGCTGCTTCAAAGGAAGAATGCGACGGCAGCCACGGATTTATGGGCTACAGTAAAACAGAAACGTCAAGAGGCGGCGAACGCATTATAAACGACCGCAAGGAATGGATAATAGCCGTTGGCAGACATAAAGGCTTAATTTCGGGCGAGGAATGGGTTGAAGTACAAGGCATTTTGGAAGAAAATGCCGACAGTAAAATCAAGTACAAGCAAAGTCACAATCCTAACGCGTTGCTGTCGGGAATACTGTTTTGCGAGTGCGGCAGCCATATGCGTCCCAAGTATCACCGTGTCAATAAAAAAGGTATCAAACCATATTCATATATGTGTGAATTAAAGGAACGAAGTA
Source organism: uncultured Clostridia bacterium (assembly GCA_947383835.1). Lineage (GTDB taxonomy): Bacteria > Bacillota > Clostridia > Oscillospirales > Ruminococcaceae > RGIG8773. Next base: position 28,308 of record CANDEV010000026.1, on the reverse strand, counting down.
AAAAAGAGAAATGCGACTGCTATAATTTAAACGGAATGGCGGCAGATAAGCTTATATGCAGTATTCTTTTAAATTATGACATACCCGATAATATCTTTAACAGATATTTGGATAAATTATCTAAGTCAAATTTTAAAGCGGACACAAGCGAGCTTATAAAAAATCAAGAAGAAATAAAGGCAAAAAAGCAAAAAGAGATAAGCGCGCTTATAAAGGCATTGACCGCAGATGTAAATACGACAACAATTCAATACATAAATAAAGAAATATCTTCAATAAATAACACGATAACCGCAGCGGACAATGAAATCAAGCGGCTCAAACTTATCGAAGAGGGAAATAAGCAAGCTGGGCATCGCTTTGATACGACAAAAAAAGCATTTATGTATTTTAAGGAAAATTTTGACAATCTAAGTGTTGAATACAAGCGGCGTTTCATACGACAGAACATAAAAAAAATCGTATGGAACGGTAGGACTCTCAGCGTTTTTATATTGGGCAGATGATCAGGCAGCACAGGCTGTCTGCCCTGAAAAATTTCCGTTTTTCAATGACCGCTGTGTCTATTATCCCGTAGGCAAGCTTTGCAAGGGTATTTCCCGTACAGGGCGCAATTATCATTGCATCAAACATTTTTTTAGGACCTACAGGTTCGGCGTCCTCAATGGTTTTTATTACTCTTTTTTGGGTAATTCTTTCAAGGTACTCTATATGCTCCGAAGCTTTGCCGAAGCGGGTGTCAAGCCCTGCGGCGTTAAAGGACATTATTGCGGTAACGTCCGCACCTGCACCGATAAGCCTTTCAAGCTCTGCAAACGCCTTTTTGAACGTACAAAATGAACCGCATACCGCAAAGCCTATCCTTTTGCCCTTAAGCATATCTATTTCAGCCACCGCATTCGCCCCCTTCCCCAATATCTGCGTCGATCATCTCGGCGAGAATATTATTCACGGTGTCGGCAATCACCTTGCCCGATGTTATCGGCGCGACCTTTCCCGGCAGCGAAAGCAGCCACACGGTGCGTACTCCGAGGCTTCCCGCCGTATCAAAATCGACACCTCCCGGCTTTGAAGCAAGGTCTATAACAAGGCAGCTTTTGTTTATTTTTTTAAGTCTGCTTTCGTCCAGTATTACGGCGGGTACGGTATTGAAAATAATATCGAAGCTGCCGAGAATTCCGTCTATATTATTAATGTGACAGCTTTCGCAGCCGTAAACGTTTGCCCATGCAAGGTCGGAGCATTTTCTTGCCGCAACGGTAATTTTTGAGTGAAAACCGCTCAGAACGCCAATGAGCACCTTTGCTATTCGTCCGGCGCCGAGAATAAGTATTTTTCTGCCCGAAATGGTAGTGGCAAGCTCCTCCATGGCGACCTGAACCGCGCCCTCTGCCGTTGCTACGGCATTGAGGACGGCAAATTCCTCGCGCTTGGCATAGTCCGCCACGGATATATTTTTTTCGGCAAAAATCTTTTCCGCCTCGGGAGAGATCATCCCGCCGAGCACTACGCCGTTTTCCTTTATGGTATGGGAGAGACTTTCAAGTGAAATGCTCCTGCCGGAAAAAGGCGTGCTGACCGTAACTCCGTCCGCCGAAGCCGGCAGAGGAAGAATAAGACAATCGACCCGTTCCCCAACTGCCGAAACGCTGTCAGCTAACCTAACCTTATGGGACATTGTCACATTTCTGTCAAAGCCCACGGCATAAACACGGTTACCCTCGGCAAGAACTCCGGCAAGAGCGGCAAAGCGCAGGTCTCCGCCTGCAATCAAAAAAGTTCTTTTCATATAAAAACTTCCTTTCTGAAAGGGTAGTAATACTGATTTGCTCCTAAAAGCGTATTCAAAAAATCTGCATAAAAATTTGCCTATATGATTTTTGTGCAGATTTTTTATCTGCACTTTTGATTGGAGATTAGAGCGTGTTCACATAAAGCTGATATGCGGATTTTTGAGCATAATTTTGTCGTATTTAAGGCAAAAATCCGCAGGAATACGCCCGTATTTCAAGGATTTTTAACGCAAAATACAGCAAAATTTGCCAAAAAGACGTGCGTCACGGTTTATGTGAACACGCTCTAGTATTAGTTCCTTACCCATAATATGCATAAAAGGCGCTTCGTGTGCGGCTATGAATGAAAACAAACAGGCAGGTAATGTACAGCGCTGTACATTACCTGCCTTATGGTGCTGATAAAATTGTTCTTAATACCTGACGCACTATTTTTCAACGTTGGAAAGCGTTAAAAGCTCGTCCTCGTTTATTACAAGAATCTCAAGGTCTATCTTGTCATTTTTGGCAACTCCCGCAAAAAATTTTGACTGCATGAGCGTTCTCATTCTGTCGCTGCCGCTGACGTAGCGTATTTTATCCACCGCAAGCACCTGATCCACAAGCAGACCAATCATCTGCTCGCCGTTGGATATGACCACGACAATTTCTCTGAAAGAATTTTCCTGTGCCTTTACAATTTCGTCCAGTGCAATAAGCACCTGCTTAAACGCCTCATTTTTTATTCTGTTCAAAAGAATATCTTTCTCTTCGGGACTTGCCGCCGACATACTGTTCAATATCCCCGAAAGCTCGGAATAAGCCCTTTTAGCCTTTGGCAGCTTTGCGCTTACCGCACTGCCGTATCCGGAAAGCTTATCAAAAAACTGGTTGTTGTTCTGCTGCTTTACGGTATGTACGTTTCCGCCGTTTTCAATCTGTGAAATAAACGCGCTGAACCATTTTTTTTCATCCGCGATCTTGTCCTCCACAAGCTTTTTAAATTCCGCAAGCTCTTCGTCAAATGATTTAAAACCGAAAACCTTGCGCATATTCAAAAGCGGATACACCTCTCCCCTGCGCTCCACCATGCCGCAGTAAACGTCGGGAGCTTTCGGAAGCGGAGTGATCCTGTCGGATTTCATCTCGATACCGTTAGCATATTTGCTGTTCACAGCGTAAGCATTGCCGTTCAAAGTAAAAATAAGCCAAGGCAGCTCCGAAGCGGTTAAATTCTCATTTTCAGCCATAGTAGCCCTCCTCATAATAATAGAAATCAGAATATAAGAGGATAGCTGCAAAGCCGAAAGCCGCGCATATATCTCTTGCCGCCGAATTCATTGTAGAACATTATAACATAGATTATTCCTAATTTCAAGTTTTTTTTATAATTAAAATGTAAATATGCCCCTTTGCACCTTATAAATGTGTTACGTGATAACAGCCTTCACTGTGATGCTGCTATTGATTTTCTAATACATCAATAGCTTTTTGTAAAAATTCCGCCTTGCTAATACCTAAATCATTGCAATAGCTGTTTATACGTTCTGACAATGCAGGTTTGATTTTTACATTGAATTGTTTAAAATGTGTTTTGTTATACTCATTCTTATCAAATCTTTTCGGACGTTCAATATACTTTTCTTCCAAAATATTACACTCCATTCTTGATAAATAATTCATAGTATAAACACAAAATATACATCGACAAGGTGCTACCACCTATGTTATTATATAGACACAGCAAAGATAGGAAGCACTTTCATAAATTAAATAGTTTATGAATTTTTTTAAAATTAAAGTGATTCGACTTACGCTTCCCAACTGTTTAAATATTTTTCCTGCACATCGGTAAGCTTGTCTATCTCCATGCCCCAGTAGCGTATCTTTCTTTCAGCGACCTCTTTGTCGATGTACTTAGGCACGTCGATGATTTTTTCTGTAAGCTTGCCCCTGTTTTTAACAAGGTGCAGAGCGGACAGCGCTTGAATAGCAAAGCTCATGTCCATTATCTCCGCAGGGTGACCGTCTCCCGCGGCAAGATTTACCAGTCTGCCCTCGGCAATAACGTATATCCAGTTTCCGTTTTTCAGCTTGTAGCCTTGAATATTGTTTCGCGCGGTCTTTTTCTCCACAGCAATTTTTTTCAGTGTTGCAACGTCCACCTCAACGTCGAAATGTCCGGCGTTGCAGCATATCGCGCCGTTTTTCATGACATTAAAGCTTTCCTCGGTGATAACGTCGCGGCAGCCTGTAACTGTTACAAAAAAGTCTCCGACCTTTGCCGCTTCTGTCATTTTCATTACCTTGAAGCCGTCCATGACCGCCTCCATAGCCTTTATTGGGTCAATTTCGGTGACAATGACCTCTGCGCCCAGACCCTTTGCGCGCATTGCAACACCTTTTCCGCACCAGCCGTACCCCGCAACAACAACGTTCTTGCCCGCAACAATAAGATTTGTGGTACGGTTAATGCCGTCCCAAACGGACTGACCCGTGCCGTAACGGTTATCAAAAAGGTGCTTGCAGTCGGCATTATTTACCAAAACCATGGGGAATTGGAGCTTGTTCTCCTTAGCCATTGCGATAAGACGGATAATGCCGGTTGTAGTCTCCTCACAGCCGCCTATAACGTCCTTTATCTTTTCTGGATACTCGTTGTGGATAAGGTTCACTAAATCTCCGCCGTCATCGATTATGATGTTCGGACCTGCTTCAATGACCTTGGAGGTGTGTCGGTGGTACTCCTCGTCGGTGGCGTTGTACCATGCAAAAACGTTAAGTCCGCCGTGAACGAGGGCCGCTGCAACATCGTCCTGTGTTGAGAGAGGATTGCTGCCTGTAACGTACATTTCCGCGCCGCCTGCCGCAAGTACTCGGCACAGGTACGCCGTTTTCGCTTCAAGGTGTACCGAAAGAGCCACCTTTACACCCGCAAAGGGTTTTTCTTTGGCAAATTCCTCCTCGATACCGCGGAGCAGGGGCATATTGCCCTTTACCCATTGTATCTTGGTCTCACCGCTTTCCCACAAATTTACATCTCTGATTTCTGACATAATGATTACCTCCGATATTAAAATTAAAATTTATTCTGTATCCTTATGGCAAGGCAAAGGCTCGCCTTCCCGCTCCATAGTTTCGGCGATAGCTCTGTTTATGAACCCGTTAATGGTCTCGCCGTACTTTTCTGCGTGAAGCCTTATTTTGTCTTTATAACCCTTGTAAACAGTCAAATTAACTCTGTCGTAATTGTTTTTTACATACTTGTGCACAGCTTTTTGCTGTGCCTTGCTGATTGGTGACATAAGTTACATCTCCGTTCATTTTCATTATAACATATTTTGTATATTCATGCGAATACACAAGATGCACATATTCGCACGAATATATTTGTTTAATTTATCAATTGATATATTCGTGCGAATAGGATATAATTAAATCAAACCCCACCAGAAAGGAAAATTACCCATGAAAAAAGATTTAGGAGAAATAAGGGACGACCTTGTAAATGAGGTCGATACCGCAAAAGCCATAACCGAATTTTTGATACTTATTCAAACGGGAGCATACAGCTTTGAAAAGTACGGAATTACTTTTGAAACCGTTCAGAGTGCGTTTTGTCTTATGGCAAAAGCCGCCGAAGATCACGCGCGGAAGCTTGATCTTCTTACGGACGACTTTGCCGATTTTCAAAACGACCTTAAAACCAAGTGAAACCCGCGTTTAAATACGAAATTCGCTGACAATTTCCTCCATGCGCGAAACCTCGTCCGCAACCGAGCGCGCTATCTCCATACTCTCCACAGAGGTCTGCACATTCTGAGCGACCACCTGTGATATCTGACCGATCATTTCCTTTACCGATGCGATCGCCTCTACCTGATTTCCCGTGAGCGTTGTGATTATTCCCGCGTGCTTTGCGCTTTCCTCCGAAAATTCTATGACTCCGCTCATGCGCTCCGCCGTATCATTAGCTATCCTCATGCCGTTTTCAACGGCGGCAAGAGAGCTTTTTATCAGCGCCGACGTGCTGTTTGCTGCCTCTGCGCTTTTTGTTGCAAGATTTCTGACCTCGTCGGCAACTACCGCAAAGCCCTTGCCAGCAGCTCCCGCGCGAGCCGCCTCAACAGCCGCGTTCAGCGCAAGGATATTTGTCTGGAACGCAATATCCTCTATGGTTTTTATAATACTTTCGATTTTTTTGGAAGAGTCGCTTATATCCGACATAGCGGTCAGCATATGCTGCATCTCCTCGTTGTTTTCAAGGATCATTTCGGAGCTCTTTCCGGCAGCCTCCGATACCTGAGAGGATTCATTAAAGCTGTGCTGCGTTTCGTTGGATATTTTTGTAATATCGTCGGCAATTTGAGTTATGGTGCGCTCCTGCTCCGCCGCCGCGTTGCTGATACGCTCCGCAATATCGTTCATAAGCGTTGCGGAATTGCTTACGTCCTCGGATATCTTTGCAATTTTTTCCACAACGTCCTTTTGCTGCTTAACAAGACGCTGACTGCCGTCGGCCTGCTCCCGAACCTTGATAACAAGGGTGTTTGCTTCGCCTGCGGAATCCTCCGAATCCTTTATATAGTTAAGACTGCAATCCACAAGGTATACTATCAAAGCTGCGCAGATATTAAGTCCCAGAAGTCCCTTTACAATAAATTCGAGACTTTCTCCGCCGTAAAAAAAGTCGTTAAAAGCAAGTCCCAAAATACCTGCCGCGTCCATGATCACCCAGCTTGCAAAAAGATTTTTCTTGCTGTAATATATTGCCGCAATAGCCATTGAAGCCGCCATAAGCGGGAACATACCGTGCATTTCGTGCTTCATTGCCGACATTACTATAATAATTATAAGCTGGATCTGTGAAATTACCGTACCCCTTACAGTTGTGGAAGCCTTTGCCAGTACGGTATAAGAAAGTGCAGCCGTGATCAGTCCCAAAGCCGCGATAATAATTCCCAGCATAACCGTTCCCGAAATAATATTGATAATTCCGAACACAAGGCACACGAGAAATACTATAATAATATGTAGTCTCACCATTTTTTCTGTTGCCGGCTTGCTTGCAGCAGCTTTGCCGAAAAAAGACATAAAAACTCCTCCTTGATTTTGAATTAAATTATTTTAACGGATCGCCGCGATCCCGGTCATACAGTAATATCCAAAAATTCCGCCTCTGTAAATTTCCCCAGCGCCTCGGGGTCAAGTATCACCTGCATTCCGCGGACTCCGGCGCTGACCGCTATTACCTCAAAAAGCAGGGCGGTCTCGTCAATATAGGTGGGGAATTTTTTCTTCATTCCCACAGGTGAACAGCCTCCGCGGACGTACCCCGTTACACCGAGTAAGTCCTTGACGTGAAGCATTTCGCATTTTTTGTTGCCGCTTACCTTAGCGGCTTTTTTCAAGTCAAGCTCCTCCGCCACCGGAATGCAGCACACGAAGTACCCCGACTTATCGCCCTTCAGCACAAGTGTCTTGAAAACCTGTTCAGGGGGCTGTCCCAAAGCTTCTGCCGCATGAACGCCCGACAGGTCGCTTTCGTCCACATCATATTCCGCCGTTTTAAACGATATCCCGGCCGCCTCCAAAAGCCGCACCGCATTTGTTTTGTTCATAGCATTTCATTCTCCATGATAATTTTGAAGCTTCTTATCCAATCGGGGACGTATTCGCCGATCAATAGCACCCTGCCGATTATTGTGTATTTTTTCATAAGCACTTCCTTTTTTACAGCCCGTGCGGTGATTCGACTTTCAGCTCCGATTCTTGTATCGCAACAAGAGTCATTTCATTGCCGCGCTTTGAGACCACATATTCAACGTACTTTTCGGGCTCGGGAGCGTCGTCCGATGTAAGCGTGAGCCATGCGGGTGTGGGCGATACGTACCCCACCGTAAGAGTGTACCGCTCGCCTACCCTTGAAACGTCCTCAATAAAGGGTGAATATGTGAAATATTTCGGATTGGACGGTACTCTGTAGGACTTTATGCTTTCATCATAATAAAACTGAACTCCTGAACCGAGAATGGATTCATGTTCAAAGCTGAGACCGTTTCCGAAAAGCTTTGTACCGTGCTGTTCAACGTCCACCTCCGGGACGATCATCATATCAAAGTCGGCATCGTACTTGCTTTTGTCCTCATACAAAATTATGTCCCATATCGCCGCCGTTATCATGGTGTCGCTGCGGAGCTTCACCGTCTGATCAAACGGCGCAGGGTCGCAAATTACAATAGGATATATAAATTTCGCGAACTCGTTTTTCTGCTGTGTGTTGTCCGCAAAAGCTTTTACCTTTTCCACCGCAAAGCTAACTGTGGAAATAAGCCCCACTATAGCCAGCAGTGAGATAACTATTCCGAATATCATATAAAGCTTGCGCCGCAGTCCTTCGGGATTGGCTATGGGAGCGTCCGGGACAGTCTGATCCTCGGCAAATTCCGCCAGCTCCTCCTTGCTTTCGTCAAGAGCTTCTCCGAACATCTTCTTTATGTTTTCAACGGCAAGATCCCGCTCTACCGCCTTTTTCTTGGGCTTAGGCTTTTCGGCGGACTTATCCTGCTCCCCCGCCGGCACAAGCTTAGCAGGCTTCTGCTTTTGGGTATTGGGTTTACCGCCCTTGTTCCTGCTTGCATTTTTGATCTTGCTCAAGCTGCTCTGCACGTAGTTGTCGTAATCAAAAAAGTTTTTCTTATCATCGCTCATTTTTAAATACGTCCTTTCAGAAATTTTCAAAGAAAATTTTTCAGCGTATCTGACCGCTTCCGTCAATAAGATATTTCATTGATGTAAGCTCACGCAGCCCCATAGGTCCCCGCGCGTGGAGCTTCTGAGTGGAAATTCCGATTTCCGCGCCGAAACCGAACATTCCTCCGTCCGTAAAACGTGTGGAAGCGTTTACATAAACCGCTGCCGCATCTATCTCGTTCTTGAATTTTTCCGCATTGGCAAGCGAGTTTGTTACAATACATTCGCTGTGCCCCGTAGTGTATTTTGAAATATGCTCAATCGCCTCGTCAATATCCGAAACTACCTTTACGGATATTATATAATCCCCAAATTCCGTGGCGTAATCTTCCTCTGAAGCGGGAACAACACAGTCCCCCAGAATAGCTGCAGTCCTTTCACAGCCGCGAATTTCCACGTTGTGTTCGTCAAGCCGAGCCTTTACCGCGGGCAGAAGCTTTTCGGCAATTTTTTCATGCACCAAAAAAGTCTCTATAGCGTTGCAGACCGAGGGACGCTGGGTCTTGCCGTTGTCAACTATATTCACCGCCATTTCAAGGTCGGCGGACTCGTCCGCGTAAACATGGCAGTTTCCCACGCCCGTTTCTATTACGGGGACTGTGGCGTTTTCCTTGACCGCGCGGATAAGTCCGCCGCCGCCGCGTGGTATAAGCACGTCAAGATATTTATTGCACCGCATAAGCTGCGTTGTGACTTCGCGGGTGGTATCGTCCACAAACTGAACCACGTCCGCAGGCAGACCGCTTTTTTCGATAGCTTCGCGCATAATTTCACAAAGGCATTTATTGGAATTGTAAGCCTCCTTGCCGCCCCTTAAAATGACGGTATTTCCCGTTTTAAGGCAAAGCGCGGCAGCGTCCACGGTCACGTTGGGACGGGCTTCAAAGATGATACCTATAGTACCGAGAGGTACTCGAATTTTAGTAATTCTCATACCGTTGGGGCGGACCGAGCTGCTGTCCGCAGAGCCGATAGGGTCTTCAAGCTTGATAACGTCCGCGACGCCGTCGGCAATGCCCTTTACCCGCTCCGCCGTAAGACGGAGTCTGTCCTGCAAAGACGCTGACATGCCGTTCTTAACTGCGGCTTCAAGGTCAAGTGAGTTTGCCGCAAGTATCTTTTCCACGTTCTCGTTAAGAGCCGTCTCTATCGCCGCCAGAGCATTATTTTTCTGCTCGGTTGAAGCGCACCGCATAGCCTTTTCGGAAGCCTTTGCGTTCGCGCCGAGGATTTCAATATAAGTCATAAAATCATTCCTTTTTTTAAAATTACGGAATAGAAACATATATACAGTTTCTCACCCGCCCACTTGAGGGGGTTAAACAAAATAAAAATCCGATATATTTAACATTGGAGGTGAAAAGGATCAAGGCTCAGCCTTGGTAAATATTGTTCCCACCTGTTTGCCGTCAAAAAGGTCGTACAGCACCGAGGGATTTCTTCCGTTGAGGATAGCCATATCAATTCCCGCGTTCATTGCGATCTCCGCAGCGTTTATCTTGGTTATCATTCCTCCGGAGCCGAGACTTGTACCCGCTCCTCCCGCAAGAGAACGGATATTGTCATCAATACCGTTCACCATTGGGATTATCTTTGCCTCCGGATCGCTCCTCGGATCGCTGTCAAAAAGTCCGTCTATATCGGAAAGAATTACCAGCATATCAGCCCCGCAGAAAATTCCCACATAAGCCGCAAGGCTGTCATTCTCGCCGAATTCCAGCTCCAGCTCGTCTATGGCAACCGTGTCGTTTTCGTTCACAACGGGGATAATGTTGTACTCAATAAGCTTCTTGAATGTGTTCTCAACGTTGTTTTTGCGCGGTGTATCCAGAGTATATTTTGTCAGCAGTATCTGTGCAACGGTGAGGTTGTACTCTCCGAAAAGCTTGTCATACATATACATAAGCTCGCACTGTCCCACGGCGGCGCAGGCTTGCTTCATGGTAGTCTCCTTGGGACGCTGCTGCAAACCCATTTTGGACATTCCCAAACCGATAGCCCCCGATGAAACGAGGATTATTTCTTTGCCGCTGTTCTGCAAGTCCGCCAGCGTTTTTACAAGCTTTTCCATTCTTCTGATGTTCAGCCTGCCTGTTTTGTGGGTAAGGGTGGACGTGCCAAGTTTTACCACTATTCTTTTCTTTTCTTTAATATCAAACATAAAAAGTACCTTTCAAATTTATTCCGAAACAACGTTTATCGGTTTTCCCGCAATATATGCGGACAGATTTTCCGCAGCGATCTTTACGAGCCGCTGTCTTGTCTCCAGAGCAGCCCATGAGATGTGCGGTGTAATGATACAATTTTTTGCCGTAAGCAACGGGTTGTTTTCGCTCATAGGCTCTTCGCAGAGTACGTCCAGAGCCGCGCCCGATATTCTTTCGCTGTTAAGCGCGTCCGCCAAGTCCTGCTCGTTCACAACCGCGCCGCGGCTTGTATTTATGATAACACAAGTCTGCTTGCAGTATTCAAGATTTTCCCTGCATATCAGATTTTCCGTTTCGGCATTGAGGGGGCAGTGCGCGGTAATAACGTCCGACTGTGAAAAAAGCTCCTTTATGCTTACAAATTTAACGGAACTGTCCTGTCTTGCAGTACGGGTGTTGACAATAACTTTCATGTCAAACGCATGGGCAATCTTTGCGACCTTGCGCCCGATAGAGCCGTACCCGATTATGCCTATAGTCTTGCCCGCAAGCTCCTGGATAGGGTACACAAAGTCGGAAAATGTCTCTGACTTTATCCAACCGCCCTGCTTGACAAATTTGTTGTATTTCGACGTCTTGCTGGCAAAATGCAGAATAAAGGAAAATACCTGCTGCGCCACCGCCGCAGTAGAGTAAGCGGGAACATTGCATACAGTTATTCCCAGTTCATTGCAGGTCTTAAGGTCGATATTATTGTAGCCTGTGGCGCAAAGCCCGATATATTTTAAATTGGGGCAAGCCCGAAGTACTTTTTCGTCAAACACAGTCTTGTTGCAGAGCACGGCTTCCGCGTCCCCGATATTTTTAATAACGTCCTCGGCAGCGGTAAGAGGGTATTCGGCAACTTCGCCCAGGCGATATATTTCCTCAAAGGGAACGTCGCCCTTTGAAACAGTTTTTGCTTCAAGTATAGCAATTTTCATTTTTTCTCTCCTAAAATACAATTTACAAAAATACCATTTTATTATACCATAAAAATGTAAAAAATTCAAGTATTACGGCAAATTTTTATTTAGCGGGGAACGCCCCGCGGCGAATGTCTACCCCCACAGATAAATGTCATAGAATTTTATTACATCAAGCCCCCTATCAAGGGTGCAGGCTCAGCCTGCTAAATTTTAATTTGTACCGTTTAAAACTGAAATTTCCGAAAAAACATTTGCTTCCCATGCTTGACAAATTTTTCAATAAATGTTATAATGAATCTGTTTATTTTATCTAATACTAATGTTTAATTAAAAAGCGTACAAAAATTTGCATATATGCTTTTGCGCGGATTTTTTCAGCGCTTTTAATTAAAATCAGGTCAAGGGAGTAATGTCATGTCTACAAAAACAAAATCAAGCTTTTCAGGCAGGATCGGCTTTGTTCTTGCCGCAGCAGGTTCCGCTGTCGGAATGGGAAATCTCTGGCGCTTTCCCTACCTTGCCGCAAAATACGGCGGAGGTATTTTCCTTCTGGTTTATATCATTCTTGCAGTGACTTTCGGCTTTGCACTGATGATAACCGAGGTCGCAATAGGCAGAAAAACAGGAAAAAGTCCGCTTCATGCATATGAAGCTATCCACCCAAAATTCAAGTTTTTGGGTATTGCCGCCTCGGCTGTGCCCATAATCATCTTTCCGTACTACTGTGTAATAGGCGGCTGGGTGATAAAATACTTCGAGATCTATATCACGGGACAAGCTCACGCTGCCGCAAACGATGCATACTTCGGCGAATTTATCGGAAAAACGGGAGAACCTATCGTATGCCTTGCGATTTTCCTCTTCCTTACGTCCCTTGTTGTAATGTTCGGTGTTGAAAAGGGTATCGAGCGTGTAAGCAAGATCATGATGCCCCTGCTTGTGCTTCTTGCACTCGGCATTTCGATATACAGCCTTACTCTTGACGGAGCTATTGAGGGACTTATTTATTACATCAAGCCCGACTTTTCACAGTTCTCCATTAAAACGATCATTGCGGCAATGGGTCAGCTTTTCTATTCAATGTCCCTTGCTATGGGCATTATGATAACCTACGGCTCTTATATGCGCCGTGAGGACAGCCTTGAATCCTCCGTAAGAAATATCGAGCTTTTCGACACAGGTATCGCATTCCTTGCAGGAATGATGATAATCCCCTCGGTATTCGTATTTTCCGGCGGAAGCAGCGAGACTCTTCAACAGGGTCCCACGCTTATGTTCGTAATGCTCCCAAAGGTTTTCGATTCGATGCCGGGCAGCAATATTTTCGGACTGGTTTTCTTTATTCTGGTGCTGTTTGCCGCTCTGACCTCGGCAATTTCCCTTATGGAGACCATAGTATCTATCTTCATGGAAAAATTCCACGCAAAGCGCGTCCCCGTCAGCATCGGAGTAATGCTTGCCGCATTTTTGCTTGCTCTGCCGTCAACGCTTGGCTACGGTGTTTGGTCAAACGTCAAGATATTCGGCTATCAGATACTGGACTTCTTCGATTTTATAAGCAACAACATTGCAATGCCGATCGTTGCGCTTATAACAGCTGTTCTCATAGGCTATGCCGTAAAACCGCAGACAGTCATAGATGAGGTTGAGCTTAACGGAAAATTCAAGTCCAAAAAGCTTTATATTTTCATGATAAAATTTGTTGTACCGATCTGTATGGCTGTTATACTCATCTCATCGCTTTTCGGAATTGTGTGACAGCATTTATACTATAGCAATTCATAAAAATAGCCATACTGTAGGAGCGGGGTCTTCCCGCCCGCGATACAAAAATATGCTGAACCACGGGACGGGAAACCCGTCCCCTACGAATTTTGTCAAGATATTTTTATGTACCGCTATAATATCCAATTAAAAGTGCAGACAAAAAATCTGCGCAAAACCACATATATCAAAGCTTTTGCTTGATTTTTATACTCTTTTTAATTGGAGATTAACCGCGCAGACTGTTTATCCTGAACACTTATTGTAAATAATGACAAAGCCCACGCAAGCCTGTTAAATGAGTTTGCGTGGGTTTTTGTAATTCTTATAAACAAAAGCCGCACCCAAGGCGGCGGAAATCATAATAAAAAGAGGATAGCCGATCGGTTATCCTCTTTTATTTTTGCGTAAGTCTTAAGTCTTAGTAAGCAACGCCCTGCCACTTCATAGCGTCCGCAACCTTAAGGAAGCCTGCTATGTTCGCGCCCATAACGAGGTTGCCCTCTGCGCCGTACTCCTTGGAAGCGTTATATGCGTTGTGGAAGATATTTACCATAATGCCCTTGAGCTTTGAGTCAACCTCCTCGAATGTCCAGCTGAGTCTCTCGCTGTTCTGAGACATCTCAAGACCTGAAGTTGCAACGCCGCCTGCGTTTGCAGCCTTTGCGGGACCGAACATAACCTTTGCAGCGAGGAATTTCTCGATAGCTTCGGGAGTTGAAGGCATATTTGCGCCCTCTGCAACAGCAATTACGCCGTTCTTGATAAGAGCGTCCGCAGACTCGCCGTCAAGCTCGTTCTGTGTTGCACAAGGAAGAGCAACGTCGCACTTGATAGTCCAAATGCCCTTGCAGCCCTCTGTGTAGGTAACGTTCTTGTGGGAAGTTCTGTCAACATACTCCTTGATCCTGCCGCGTTCAACCTCTTTGATCTGCTTAACGAGATCAAGCTCGATTCCGTCGGGGTCGTGAATGTAACCGTTTGAGTCGGAGAGTGCAACTACCTTGCCGCCAAGCTCTGTAGCTTTCTTTGTAGCGTAGATAGCAACGTTGCCCGAACCGGAAATTACAACGGTCTTGCCCTTAAAGCTGTCGTTCTTCATGCAATTGAGCATTTCCTCGGTGAAGTAGCAAAGTCCGTAGCCTGTAGCCTCTGTTCTTGCGAGAGAACCGCCGTAGGAAAGTCCCTTGCCTGTGAGAACGCCTGTGAACTCGTTGCGGAGTCTCTTATACTGACCGAACATATAGCCGATCTCACGTGCGCCTGTACCGATATCTCCTGCGGGAACGTCGGTGTCAGCGCCGATGTGCTTGGAAAGCTCTGTCATAAAGCTCTGGCAGAAAGCCATTACCTCGCGGTCGGACTTGCCCTTGGGATCGAAGTCGGAGCCGCCCTTACCGCCGCCCATAGGCAGACCTGTAAGGCTGTTCTTGAAAATCTGCTCGAAGCCGAGGAACTTGATTACGGAAGCGCAAACGGAGGGGTGAAGTCTGAGACCGCCCTTGTAAGGTCCGATAGCGGAATTGAACTGGCAGCGGAAGCCGCGGTTCACCTGAACGTTGCCCTTGTCGTCCACCCATGAAACTCTGAACTGAATGAAACGCTCGGGCTCGACAATTCTGTCGATAATTCCGTTTGTCTCGTAGGACTTATCCTTTTCAACAACAGGCTCAAAGGACTCCAGAACCTCTCTTACAGCCTGAAGAAACTCCGTCTCGCCGGGGTTGCGCTTTTCAACCTTTTCGTACACGCCTTTAAGGTACTCATTTTTAAATGCCATTGTAATTTCCTCCCTGATAATGTTTCGGAGACGTAAAAACACGTCCTCATTTACTAACAGAATAATTATACACCATTCGGGAAGATTTTGCAAGTCTTTTTTGAAAAAAATCCAAAAAATTAAAAAAATTGCAAAAAAATCCGACAAAATCCCGAATTATGAAATATTTTCTATAGCATAATTCAGCGAGCTGTTAATTTATGGCTTACATAAATAAAGCCGCCTTGATCATTCAAAGCGGCTGGAAAACATGGCTGTTTGGCAGACGTCCCACTCTCATGCATCTCTCGGAGTTTACTCCTGTCAAACCTGCGGATCGTGGACCGGGACGTAATCTTCCTCCTCAAACAGCCTTTCCTTATTCTATATAAGTTATTAAAATATTACTCCTCATTTTCGTTATCGTCTTCGGGAACACTCTGCACAACGGGAGGAACATAGCTTGAAGCCGCGTTCGCTCCGCTGCTTATGCCTTTCATAAGCTCGGAAATATCTATCATCACATTGCCGCCGTCCCCCGAAACCATGGTGGGGAGCTTGCCGTCCCACTTTTCGATGTAGTTGCTGATAAGTATTTCGGGAGTTATCTGCTCGGATTTCAGACGGTACGCCTCAGCTTCCGCCTGCGCCTTTTCAATGGTCTGCTGCGCCTCTACCTTTATACGCTGCAAGTCCTGCTCCGCTTTCAGAGCATTCTGCTGTGCGGTCTGCTTCGCCTCGATAGCGGCGTTGTATTCGTCTGTAAAATCAAAGGCCGTGATGTTAAATATTTGGATATCAATGCCGTAATTACCAATTTTTTCTTTCAGCAGATCCATCATCTGATCGCCAACATTTTGACGGTTGGTAATAAGCTCTTCAGCAGTGAATTTAGCTGTGACGGCTTTTACGCACTCCTGTATAGCCGGAGTGATAATTACCTCCTCGTAATCCATGCCGATATTTTTGTAAACGCTTGCGGAGTATCCGTTAAGCACCTTATAGTTTACAGCAATAGTTGACGAGACCGTCTGCAAATCCTTTGAAGCGGAGGAACAGGAGGCTTCTGCCTTTTGCACCCTGTTGTCTATCAGAATTATATTCTGAATAAACGGTATCTTAAAATGCAGTCCCTCGGAAAGCACACCCTCCGAGACCTTGCCGAAAGTTGTTACAACTCCCGAATGACCCGCTTTAACGGTGGTGAACGAATTCATCAGAATAATAAGCAGTACAAATATAATAATGACCGCCGTCACTATTTTTTTGATAAAACCGCTGTTTGCGTCAATAACTTTTTCCTTTGACATTTAAATATCTATCCTTTCCAATTATAGTAAAATGTAATATGCCTTTACTGCTTTCGCTTTAAGAGCCTGTTCAGTATCTTTTTATGTGTTATGTGCGGATTTTTGGCAAGATTTTGTCGATGACAAGGCAAAAATCCGCAGGAATACTTGTTGTATTCCAAGGATTTTTAACGCAGTCAGCGGCAAAAAATTCTGAACAGGCTATAACAAAACAAGTTGTTCATATATAAGTGCCATTTAATTTTCCTCCTAAAATTTAAAAAATTTGTCATCAACATATAAATGTGATATTTGAGCCTCATGATTTATTATAGAAGTAATATAAATTGGACTATAGTCCCAATTATTTACTGAACTCCAAGAATAGAAATTTTTTCTATTCAAAAAATCATAAGAATATTTTGAATCATCTTTAAATACTGCAAAAAAAATATTAGTATAGCATAACTGCTCATTTGATATTTGTTGTAAAAAACTTTCAATTTTTTTTACAACATTATCTTTTTCTGCAATTTCAGGTTGCTTATCCAAAAAAACAATTAACTTAGCTGTATTACATGCACGGATTTTATTCTCATTCCTTTGAAAAGAAAGAAAATCTTCCAAAGATGTACTCTTATCAAAGCAATCCGACATATACTTCACATTGCTCAACCCGCTTGAATCAAATCGTACATATACTTTAAATTCATCAAAATAATCGTCAATAAACGTAGAAATATAATTCTCGTAATCCTCTCTGATTAACACCCCAAAATAATTATCACTTGCAAAAAGCCTGCTTCCAATTGAAAGCGTGTTTTTACGTGTTACATTAAATGAATCGGTTTGAGAATTTTCGCTTTTTGGACAGCAGGTAAACTGATTAGTCGGGTGTCCCCAAACCGTTGCTCCGAAAAATCCCGATACGTCAAATTCTTCCCCATATTTATGATACAGATAATTTTTTACACCTATAGGCATTCCTATGTCTGTTCTATAAAACAAAGCCAGTCCGAACCACAATAAAAAAATTACTGCCGCTGAAATTCCTGCAAGCTTGAGCTTACCTTTTTTTCTGCACAAAATTCCATTTGCAAAAGTGGAAAGTTTTTTTCTGCCAAACCAAGCCACCGCAAACAGCACCGCAACCAAAACAAACTCAAACAGCGTAAGTAAAATTACAGCCGCAGCCGCTGACAGCAAAGCCGAAATACAAACTGCCGCCGTTTTAATTTTTCCGTAAGCTGTATTTTTCAGCATTTTTATATAATTAAAAAATTTATGGTAAACCAAAATAAATAACAATATTGTTAAACACAATTTAACTAAATAATTAAGCATTGTTTCCCCCAAATCATAATTACATTAATATTTGGATAACTTACTATTTGATGTTTTAAATAGTAATATGCTATTGATCGCTGTCCTTTACAGACACATTCCGCAAAGAACACCGCCAACTTTTCAATAGCCGCAAAATCATATGTAATGACCCTGCCGAGCCGTTATTCCTGCCTAAATCTTAAAACTTTCTAAGTTTCTTGATTTTTTCGGAAATCTAAGAAATCAAGAAGCAATAGGCAAAATTTTTTTGACCACAGCAATCCATAAAATTATCCAAGCATAAATTAAAAGGTCTCGCAGAGATTTATACTACAGCAAACCAATAAAACTCTTGCCTCTTAATCTCTTAAGACATAAGCAGTAAAGATAATTTTATGACTTGCTCTAAAACGCAAGCTCGCCGCTGTCCGTATCATCATCTTCCCCAAATTCGCAGTAATCGTATTCCGTCGTGGTTATGTGCCTCTTTTTGCAGCTCTCGATAAAAGCGGCAATGCTTATTAACAGCGCCAAAAACGCCATAAATGCTGCCGCTGCGGATATTACAACGCATAAGCTATGGCAGCTTTCATTATTTTTCCTCATAATAAAGTCCTCCTATAAAAACAAAATTTTCGCAGGCAATGATTTTTACCGTCTCTTCAAGTCCACACAGGCAACAATAAGCTTGTTATTTTTGTCGTAGAAGTGGGACGAAATGGTCTTGCAGTTTTTTCCTGTTGCGCTCGATATGTACCAGCCCGAAATAAATGGATCCTCTATCTGCTCCTTGACCGCATAGTAATAATTTTTAATGTCATGGTTCACGCCCCTGATCGCAGGCTGGTAGCCGGGAAGTATCTCCGTGTCCTCGGTCATGACCGTCTCGGTTATCTGGAAGCCCTTTTCGTCTATCAGGAACGCACATTCTATCTCGCGGTGCGCGGAGACATAATTGTACAAAGCCTTGTCATAATCCTTGGGATCGACGTTGACAAGCGCGCTCACAATATCATATATTATGCGCTTATACGTCTCGATCTGCACGTTCACCGCCGTGGGATTTTTCTTTATGCTCAGGTTCAGCTTTAAAGCAGCGTCCTCAAGCTTAAGCCTTGCTTCATTTGAGAATATGTAATTAAACTGCTCCGGGCGGGAGAAATAAAAGCCCTGAAAATAGTCCACGCCCATAAGCATACAGGTTATTACCTCGTCAACGGTCTCAACGCTTTCGGCAACCGTCATTGCGCCTATCTGCTTGGCTGTGTTGATGATAGACTTGAACACCTCCTGATTATAGGAGTTGGATTCGATACTGCTGACGATAGACCTGTCTATCTTGATTATGTCCGGATTGACGAGCATGACCCTGTTCATTGTTTCAAGGCCTGCGTTGACATTGTCCAAAGCGATAAGAAAGCCCTTTGAACGGTAGTAATTCACGAACATCATAAGATCGTAGCTGTCCTTGACGTGGGATTCGTTCAGCTCGATAACTATATTTTCGGGGGAAATATGGTTATCCGCCGCGGTTTTCAATATCTCGCCGTTTCCGGGAGCAACACTGTTCAGCACCGACGTCTCAAAGTTGATAAACAGCATTGATTCGGACTTTTCCGCAGCAAACGCTCTCATAGCCTTTTCGCGGCAAAGTCTGTCAACTGACAGGACGTTCCCGTTTTTTTCGGCATAATTAAAAAGGAAATAAGGCGAGACTACTTCTCCCTTGTAATCTCCTCTTGCAAGAGCTTCAAGTCCGATTATCTTTTTGGTATTCAGGGAATAGATGGGTTGAAATTCAACAAAAATATCTTTATTTTCAATAACTTCCCGAACTATCTCAGGTGTAATTTTCATATGTGCCTCCTATCAGAGGGTAGAGATCAGAGATTATAAATTCAGCTTTTCGCACACTTGGTCGTAAATACGGTAAAGCTTCTGTACGCCGTTTTCAAGAAAATAATAGTGGGCGATATACGGCACAAGCAGCGCCAGCATAAGCACGGCAGCCGCAAGCATACCGAGATTTCCCGAAACGAGAAAGGCAATAAGGCTCATGAACATAAGCAGCGCAAAGAGGACAGTTACCAAAAAATGTATAAGTCTTTCATGCTGCATAAACTGTATCTTCACAAGAAGCTCCCGCTTAAGACTTTCAAAATCGGTCGCTTCGTCCTCCAGCGCAAGGAGCATTGCCGCGATATATTCGCTGAAATATTTCTTCATTTTGACCGCCCCGCAATCGGAAAAATTTTATTCACAATAAATTATACCACATAAAAAAACATTTTTCAACACCTTTGCCAAAAAAATTACACATAAATTGAAAATTTTATAGAGATTGCAAAACGCAGAAAGCAGGAATTTAAGGGACAGCCGGTCTTGCATCCTGCCTCTTAAATTCCTGCCTCTTATAACGACTAAGCCGATAAGCCGAGTTTTGTCGTGTGCGGAAATCTATCTTGGCGAATCGTCGCCGAAACGCTCCAGCCGTCATAACAATACGCCTGCCGAGCAGACAATAACGCATTGCTCCAATTAGACGTTGCATCGGGTAGGGTTTACATGGCAGCAATGTCTCCATTGCTCCGGTGGGCTCTTACCCCGCCTTTCCACCCTTACCGCAAAATTGCGGCGGTATATCTCTGTTGCACTTGCCCTAAGGTCGCCCTCGGCTGCCGTTAGCAGCTACCCTGCTCTGTGATGCTCGGACTTTCCTAAAGCCGACTCATCGTCAGCTTTCAACCGCATAGCTTACTCGCAGTTTTATTTTACCATAAGGCGCGGCAATTGTCAAGTTTTTTTCACAGTACCTTTTATTTTCAGCGCCACTGAACTCGCTGTCCAAATAACAGCTTGACATTTGCAGCGCTTTATGATATACTTTACCCTGTAAAATGAGAATTTGCTATTCTTTTATATGATAAAAAGTGTCCGCAATACACAGGCGTGACAGAACTGTTTCCGAGGAGGAAAACCTAAGACCGGCAGAAATATACCGACAAAACGGTCAGAATGAGGACGGTCACGAACCGATAGCAGAAATTCTTGCCTACGGATATATAGAAGTTGTTGAGATATTAAAAGAAATAAACTCAAACATTAAAGAGGAATAATTTGAGTTCTCCAGTAAAGACGGTGCGTTGATTGCAAAGGCGTATGTGCCTATCGGTGCATACTCTTTTTCTTGAGTTATTTATTTTGTCGGGCAATGCCCCGCAAATCGAAATTTGAAAGGCGTGCAATGATCTATACAAATATTAAAAATACAGATTTAAAATTTGAAACGGAAGCATCGGTTTTTTCTCCGAATTCTGTTGACATCGGCACCTTGGCAATGCTGTCCGAAATTGACTTTTTGCCTGACGATAAGGTGTTGGATCTGGGCTGCGGTTACGGTACTGTCGGCATACTTGCCGCAAAGCTTATCGGGGAAGAAAACGTAATAATGTGCGATATTTCGGAACAGGCAATACAATGTGCCAAGAAAAACGCTGCTCTTAACGGCGTGGGAAATATTGAAATTATTTTGAGCGACGGTTATGAAAACGTTGCGAAAAGAGATTTTACGATAATATTATCCAACCCGCCGTATCACGCGGATTTTTCCGTCCCGAAAAAATTTATTGAGCTCGGATTTGAAAAAATATCCGTCGGCGGAAAATTAGTTATGGTCACCAAAAGGCTTGATTGGTACAAAAACAAGCTGACCTCTGTTTTCGGCGGCGTTAAGGTTCGGGAAATCGACGGATATTATGTTTTTACCGCGGAGAAACGGAGCGATTTTGTAAAAAGCAAAAAGAAGCCGATAAAAAAGCTGTCCAAAAAACTACAGCGCAGGAACGACAAATTTAATGCAAAGCATAAAAAATAAAAGTCTGTATATTACAAATAAATTTGGCATGGCGGGAGCAAATCCCTGCCATGCCAAAAATTATTCCTCTAAGCTTCTGACTGCATACTCCCGAATTGAAGCAAGATTGTCAATAACAAACTGCTGCGCCTCGGTGCTGTACATTATACGCTTGTAGGGAGTACCTGCCGCCGACGTGCGGTTTTCGTCGAATATACCGATACTTTCCGATATGGCGGTAACGTCCATATGGCTTTTGCCGTCCCCGTCAAGGTATGTTTTTATAAATCCCACGTCCTTTAGCCACCCTGTTATTGACTTCCGCAGAGAGGCGGATGAAACGCGCACTCCCGCTTCGGATATTATCCTTTCGGTAAGCGTTGAAACGGTCACAGGCGAGCTGTCCGCAGTCAGCCTTTTGACAGCACCCAAAAGCATTAAAAAGACCTGCTCCGCTTCCTCCCGTGTACGCATTCGGCACATTCCTTTTCTGTCCGATTTTTCTGGTTTAACTTCCTCCAAGGGTACGGCTGCGGAGGAAGTTCCGACAGGGTTCGCTTCGATATAATTTGCTATCGCTTTCATAAATTCAGCGCCGTACCGCTCCAGCTTGACCGCGCCAACACCCGATATATTCAGAAATTCACTGTCCGTTTTGGGAAGCTTTTCGCACATATCAAGCAGCGCGGAGTCCGCAAAAACCACATATGCGGGGACGCCCTGCGCGGCTGCTATATATGTCCGCAGGGATTTCAGCTCCGCCAGCAGCCCCGGATCGGCGTTGAATACTGCGGACTGCACTGCAGCCGTTTTTCTGCGCTTAGGTTCTTCCTCCTTCGGCAGCCTTGCGGTAACTCTTTCATTACCCTTTAAAACGGCGGCAGCCGAGGGCTTCACCCGCAGTATCGGGTACTCGCCGCCTGTTTTTTCAATATATTCCTGCATGATAAGCCTGTCCGTAATGCTCCTTATCCTTTTTTCGGAAACTTCTTTCATAATGCCGTAGGTGGACAGTGTATCAAGTCCCGCGGCAGTAAGCCTGTCCCCCGTTCCCCCGCGCAGAATATCGCATATCATTTTTGCGCCGTATCTCTGCCCCGAGCGGATAATGCAGGACATTATCTTCTGCGAGTCCACCGTAATATCCTCGTACGGCTCATCGGAGCAGCAAAAAGAGCAGTTGCCGCACTCGGAGGGACAGCTTTCCCCGAAATATCTTAAAATGTAGCTTCGCAGACATTCCGCGCCCGTACAGTAGATTATCATGTCGTTTAGCCGCTTCATATCGCGGCTTCGCAGGGTCTCTATCTCTTCAGGGGAAAGCTCCGACTGCTCATAACCTTTATTTATTAAGAATTTCGCGGTATGAATATCCGCTCCGCTGTACAGCAGTATACAGTCCGCCGGAGAACCGTCACGCCCCGCGCGTCCCGCCTCCTGATAATAGCTTTCCACGTCCTTGGGCATATTGTAGTGAATAACATAGGACACGTTGGATTTGTCGATACCCATACCGAAAGCGTTTGTGGCGACCATGATATTTTTTCTGTCGTAGATAAAGTCCTCCTGATTGATCGTCCGCTCAATTTCGTCCATACCGCCGTGGTAGGACGTTACCGAAAGTCCCTTTTCGGAAAGCCCTTCGGTAATTTTTTCAACGTTTTTTCTTGTTGAGCAGTACACGATACCGCTTCGTCCCTCTGCGGAATATTTTTTCACAAGCTGCTCCAAAGCGGCGTTTCTGTCGTTGGGAGTACGAACCTCAAAATAAAGATTTTTTCTGTCAAAGCCGGTTACAAGAGTGTACGGTTCGTTCATTTCCAGAAGTCTTACAATATCCTGCCTTACCTGATCTGTTGCTGTGGCGGTAAACGCGGTCACAACGGGACGGCGGGGCAGTCCGCCTATAAAGCGAGGTATATTCATGTAGCTGGGACGGAAATCCTGACCCCATTGGGAGATACAGTGCGCCTCGTCCACCGTAAGCATAGAAATATCTGCATTTGCCGCAAAGCTTAAAAACGCGTCGCTTTCAAGCCGTTCGGGAGCAACGTATATCAGCTTGTACATACCGTTTTCAGCGTTTCGGATAACTGTACTTAGCTGATTTGCGGTAAGACTGCTGTTTATGTAAGCCGCTTTTATTCCCGACTGAACGAGGGACGTTACCTGATCCTGCATAAGAGAAATAAGCGGCGATATTACAATGGTGATCCCCCTGAACAAAAGCGCCGGCACTTGGTAGCATATGGATTTTCCCGCACCTGTTGGCATAACTCCGAGGGTATCTCTTCCGGAAAGTATGCTGTCGGTAATTTCCTTTTGTCCCGCGCGAAAGAAGGAATATCCGAAATATTTCTGCAAAACATCGCTGCAGTTCATATAAATTATCATCTCACAATTGTTTTTTATAATTATATCATTTTCGGGTTTTATTGTCAATATATGGGCAACAGCAATAAAATTTATATTTAAAGCAACAAAGAGTCATTACTATCGTGTAACGGACGGCAAGAAAAAGGTTATCAGGCGTTAAAGCCCTATATCCTTGCATCGTTAAATGAAGCGACTATCCGACGTCCAACGTCATCGGCGGATTTGTTTTTAACGGTACGCTGAAATTGCCGTCGCATATTAACGGCAAGCCTGTCACGGAAATAAACGGAGTTAATATTGCAAAGTCGGTAGGCGCAAACACGGTTATAATCAATGAAAATATTACGGAAATTTCCGATAACGCTTTCGGAAAAGGCGTAACGGTTATGACCACCGACAAGGAACTTCGGCAATCACCCATTTATTATTGATTTTTCTTACAGCAATTTAATATTACGGTCAAGGGAGTATGCGTTTTGTATACTCCCTTTTCTGTTTCGGGAGGTGGAAAATGTATCAGATATTATTTGCTCTTATCGTTTGCGAATTTTCAGCGGACGTTCTTAAAGGTATGTGCAATAAGCAAAAAAATATTCTTGAAGAAAAATCGGCGTTGTGAGATACTCCGAAAGAGTGACGCTTGCTTTTCGCAGCCACATACGATAATCATTCTCGGCTTGAAGAGCTTTATTAACAGGGACGACGATTTCCCTATTAAAAAGGTTGAGTCCGAAGTCGTAGCTGATTTTCTTTGCGGCTTCAAATTGTGAGATACCAAACAGCTTTGCAACAAAACCAGTACAATCGCCCGTTGCTCCGCAACCAAAACAGTAAAAGTGGTCGTCGTAAACTTTAAGGCTCGGAGTTTTTTCCTCTTGAAATAGACAATACGCCATTCCCGAACGGTTGATTTGTAAGCCGTAAAATTTTGCCACATCGGGCATTGTCAGCCTGTCCTTTATCTCTTTAAAAATATCCGTCTGTTATCACGTCCTCAAATTTCACTTTATTTGAAAGAAATAATTTTGGGCGAGGCGAAGTATCAGCGGCGAAGATGATACTGCGGAATTATGTCCTTTCATATATACCCTACAAAAAAGTGCATTTTCGTAAGTCATATATAAGAAAAATTTTTAAATTCTGCCTTTTGCATATTTTTTCTTATCATATTTGTGTGTTTTCACAAACTTTTTTCAAAATTCGTTTTTAGGCTTACGATTTAATTATTTTTTGTGGGGTTATTATGTAGGGATAAATTTTTTGCCGTTCGCCGCCGCAGAAAAAATTTTAGGGGTACGCCCATACGGGCGAATCGACCCGAAATTGGGAGTACGTATTTTTTGTTTTTGAGTATGCTTAGCAAGCAGAGAAAGAACCGTATTCTTTCGGATTTCGCATTTTTTGATGTGTTACCCCATTAAAAAAATCTGTTCAACGTCGCTGGACAGATTGCTTATCCCTATTTTTAGGCTGCCGCCTAAGACCGCTGAAAAACTGGAGGTATCAATGTGAGAAAGTATAAAAAGGTCAAACGAAAAGAAATCATATTCAATCTCGATGAATGGAAAACTATCGAAGAAAAAGCTGAATTGCTTTCTATGAAAACAGGAACATTCATTAAAAGAATGTCCCTTGAGGGTCAAATCACCTGTTACACAGCAAAAAATGTTGCCCCCGTAATGAACGCTTTGCGTATTATCGGGAACAACATTAATCAGATCGCTAAAAAAGCAAACGAAACTCACAATATTTATGCCGAGGATATTGAAAAAATCAGAAAGGAAAATTCGCTGCTTTGCCTTATTTCACCGAAAACACATACCTATAAAACAAGTATAAACCATATATCTCCCTGCAAAAAATCAAGGTATTGCGAAATTGCCGCAATACCTTGATTGATAATTTTGTTTTTTAAGCTTTTAATAACAAACTCATTTTATACACAAAAAATATATTATTAATTTTCAAACAACAAATTAATTTGACTCATAAATTTCTCTACGGCAAGATCATATTCCATTTTTGTAACTTCATTCAAACCTGCAAGATACCAATAAAATGTGTATACATCTTCCGTGTGAGCCATGGGATATTCCTCGTAAAGATTGGTTAGATTGCTGTAAGTCCTTATTGCTTCGCTGATACGCTTATGATAACTTTCGTCGTCAAAAACATCTATATCATCAATATTTACAAGTTCAAATTCATTTACCGCACCATTTTTATAGGTATAGCTAGTCAAGCCCTCCATTGGTTTGACACCGACTGCTGCAAATAAATATGTGCCACCATCTTCTGCCATTAAATAGGTATGCTTTGGAGAAATAGTCAAACTATCACTTATAATCCACCCTTGTTCATCAGTATATTCGCATATGCACATACAAGAGCCATGCCAACTATCAGTTACCAAGCAAAATTCTTTCTGCGTATCGCCGTCAACATCAACATAAAAAGCAGTTGCCTCACCGTTGGGCGAAGCACCCAACTTATAATAATTTACATTTTCAGGAATTGTTTTGGCTGCAATGTCAACACTTCCACCCCAAGACGCGATTATATGTGTAACTAAATCAGCATCTGGTGCTGGTATTATAGTATCAATTGTATCTTGTAATGTTTCTGTTGTCAAACTGGTTACAAGTTCTGTACTATTTGTGGTTTCAGAATAAATATTATTTGCGTTACTAACTGTATCGTCATTCGTACAGGAACTTAACGTAAGCATGAATATTACTATATAAATCGAAATAACTTTATAATAAAGTTTCATAACGGATTCCTTTCTTATTACTTAAAATATACAGAGAATTATTTATAGCAATCCTAACACATTTGTAGTGGTAAGGCTTCTCGACTTAAAATATAATGACGGATTTCCCATCCCTACGAATTGGGTGTAAATTTTAAGTATTGTTATCATCATTATACTTAACGCTCTCCAGCAAGCCAGCCATTTAAAGATATTACTGAAGAATTACGTTGCTCCTGTGTCATATCAGAATATTCTATACCATTCATCCAATCACAATAAATATCTAAGCGCTCTCCCGTTACACCAGTATCATACACTTTACATGGACCTAATGAGCATTCTAATATGGTTCCTTTAGGATATATACTCAAATCTGCTGCAACCACTATATAACCATCTTTATCTCGTATAGTACCGTCCATTGGACTTACATGACGTCCAGGAATCTGCAAACCATTACCTGGTAATACTCTTTGTGAATAATATGTCTCTTTTCTTCCATTATACGCACCAACGCCACCTGTAGTTGTTAATTTTATATCACCAGCATTTGTATTTATATTCATATCGTAACTTTCGTTATATTTAAGCTGTATTCCACTTGCATTTTTACCATTATTTCTTGTTCCATTAAGTGCAGCCTCAAAAGCTTTTTTACCATCTAAACCACACTCAACTGGTGCATTACCTCTAAGAGGAATACCAGTTATTTGAGAAGCACGCTTAAGCGGATCATATTTGCTTTTATCACCTTTAAAGACATTTTCAAATACATACTGTGTTCCATAAGTTTTTTCAAGATTTTTTAAGTAGTTTTCAAAGCTTTCTGAATGACTTCCCGTCAAAGCCATTGAAAGCGATGTTGTATCTGTATTTTGAGAATCATTATTAATATTAACTTTATCTCCTTTTGATTTTGCCGGTGCCCCGCTTGAAACGTCTTCAACTATTTTTAGTGTGGCTTTAAGTGCCTTACCATAATTCTGACCCTGCGGAACATTGGAAATAATAGGCTTTCCACTTTTATCAAGCTTAGTACCAACACTTGCGGCTGCAATTTCCTGCGGCGTGGAGTTAGCGTTAATTCCTCCGTTGTGCAAATTAGAGAGCGTCTGCCCAAACTGCATATACTGTTCGTAAGAATTGCATACGGGATTTCCTTTTTCATCGGTAGGGACGCCTACGATCTGTGCCGCTATTCTATTATAATCAGCATTGCTCAAACGGCTCGGCGCAGATGTTGAATTTGCTGAACTTGTTGTCTTAGTTGAACCAGTTGTGTTTGCGTTGGAATTATTGTTGGTATTGTTTGTTGAAGCAGGCTTTGTACCACTCGTATTCTGTTTTGACGTCGTGGTATTCTTCGTTGTTGTACTTGTCTTTGGCGCAGTACTCTGCTTTGATGTAGTAGTTGTCTTGGTTGTTGTACTTGTCTTGGGTGCTGTACCCTGCTTTGAAGTCGTGGTAGTTTTAGGTGGTGTACTCGTCTTAGGAGCAATACTCTGCTTTGATGTCGTGGTAGTTTTAGGTGCTGTACTCGTCTTGG
>CANDEV010000025.1 GCA_947383835.1 uncultured Clostridia bacterium | reverse complement strand
TCGAATCAAGAGTGGGTTTATTATTTGTCAATGTGGGCGTTATTTGACGCTTACATTATATTAAGCATTTGCTGTATATTTTTGCATTTTTAAGGCGTAAATGTGCGAATTATGATACTTTACTGCAAAAAACAGTCTTTTACTGCAAACTATTGAAATATTTTTAAATTTATTATATAATTTATTTAAGGAAATTATTTGCTTGGAGGTGTAAAATGGAAAAAATAATTGATAAAATCATAGACGCAATGAAAAACAGCGATTCTCTTACCGATGACGAGGAAATAGTTCGTCGAGGTCTTGAGGCGATTGCTATAAAGATATTTTTTGCAGTTATAATTATAATTGTAGGGTTATTGTTGGACTGCTTTTTTGAGAGCATATTATTTACAATAGCTTTTACTTCTTTACGTCAATACAGCGGCGGATACCACGCTGACAGTCAAAGAAAATGCTTTGTGCTGTCAACTCTTATGCTCATAATTTCATTAAGCGTTATCAAGGTAATAAAAATATTTCCGCAGCTAATATTGCCGCTTAGCATAATTACACTTATTTCAATAGTATATGTTTTTGTGGCTGCGCCGATTGACACTCCAAATAAACGTTTGGACAATGATGAAATAAGGGTATATGGGAAAAGGGCAAGAATATTCGCCGCTATATTGGCAATTACTGCGGCTGTTCTTTGTTTTCTTGATATAAATGCGTTTGCTTCTGCGGTAATGACAGGAATAGTTATGAGCGCATATTTAATGCTTAAAGGACAGATTTCAAATTATATCAACAGGGAGGAAGTATGAGCAGTGAAACATTCGGGGGCTTTTTTAAAAGGTGTCGAGTTATCCGAAGCTATACACAGCGGGATTTGGCTCGTATGCTCGGAACTTCGCCGTACTACATAAGCCTTATTGAGAACGGTAAAAAAATCAATCCCGATATAAAAATATTTGGCAAACTGTACGAGGTGTTAAACCTTTCAAAGGACGAAATGGAATTGCTCCTATATCTTCACGCAAAAGAAAATAACTGCGTGTGCTGCGACCTGACCGATTTTATTATGCAGAATGAGGACGTCATAGAGCAGCTCCGAAGTAAAAGAGACAAGCCGAACGCGCGTCCTAATTGGGAGGATTTTATAAGAAAAATAACAAATAAGTAACGGTCTTTGCCGTTATTTATTTGTCCGCCAAAGTTTACTGCTCGGTAAACATGATATGAAAAAGAGGTGAATTGAATAAAATGATTGCAGTTAATACTGCGGCTGACATTAAAAACATACGCAAAATATTGTGTCCCGAATGCCATGGGAGAGTATGTGACGTTGTTGTTCTTGAACATGAAGTGTGCCGTCATAAATACAGGGTCATTTTTGACGGGAACAGCGAATATCTTTTTTCAATAAAATGTCAGAAGTGCGGTAAAGTTATCGGACTCGGCATTACACAATAAAATACTGAAAATTAAATACAGATACTTAGTACGAGTATCATCCTCTCTGATATGAAACAGGGGGTTGGCATATTGCCATTAAAACGGATAGAAACTTGACAGGTAGCTTTTAAAGCTATGTCAAATTTCTATCCGTTTTTGTTTTGGAAAGACCTTTTCGCTTTAAAAGCGGGAAGGTCTTTTTATGTTTATACGTAAAACTTGGCTTTGTTACATAGGTCGTTACCCATAGAAATTTTTATTTTTTTCATTTACTAAAAAATAAAAATTTCGGAGGTAACGTTATGAAACGTAAATTTTATAAAAAAATAAGGTCAGAAAAAACAAAGGGCGGCTTGAACCGATTGAATTTGTCAAGCGTTTACAGCAATAATTGCTCGGAACAGAATTATGTTGATGTAAATGATGAAACGCTTGAAGGTTTAAAATCCTTAGCAAGGTATCAGCGGCGACAGGACAGTAAGAATTATAGGAATTTGTCAATTTATGCCTATGAGAGCATTACCGATACTGCCGCTTCCGTTGAAGATGAATATGTTGCAAAATTAGAATCTGGCGGCGTTTGTGATATATTTCGCGGCGGCGTTGGGAGCGTGCTTCGACCTCTCTTTGGACGAAAACGGCAAGGCAGATTTTGACAAGCTTGCTAACAGTTTGGAAACCACGCTTATGGATACCGAGCTTGTTTTGGAGCAATTGAAAAATGGCGAAAAAGCCTTGCAGTTCCCCATTTTTACGGCGTTTGGAATTGGTCTTTATGTGCTGATGAAAATTACAAACATGATAAGTTCTCATAGCGAACAAAAGTGAAATTGCAATTAGCTGTTATGCTCAAAAGCACCGATGTAGTTGAAATAAATATCCAACTGCTGACTTTTGTTGCCGTCCTCGTCAAGCCGTGCCTGATGAACACAAATCTTGTCCACAAACTCAATAATGATTTCGGGTGTCAGCGTTTCAAAGTCCGCATACTTTTTAGCAACAGTAATGAATCTGTCAATGTTTTTTTCGTTCGTTTCACAATCCGATAATTTCAAGTAAATATCAGCAAGCTTTTCTTTTAATCCTCTCTGTTCCTGCTCATAATCTGCCGTGAGAAAAGAAAAACGTTCAGGTGTCAGACCGCCTGTTACAGACTGCTCAAAAAGCTTTTTTATCATAACATCAATTTCACGGATACGCTTTTCACAAAAGTTTTTTCCCTTGTCAAAGCAGCGCAGTTTGTGCTGCTGCTTTTTTCAGAATTTTTCTGTATGAGTTTTGCCAATTCATCTACGTTTTCAGCCACTTTTGTTGTTATGAACCGCAGCTCCTTTAATAGGATTTCGTTAATGTCACAAAGCAAAACTCTGTGATTTGTGCAGCGTTCTTTATCTCTCTTGTAAGTGCCGCAGTAGTAGCAGTCAAGATTAGAGTAACGCGGATTGGTTTGCTTTTGCAGATACAGTCTCGCTCCGCAGTCGGCACATAATATCAGACCTCTTAATGGGTCGGGAGTTCTGTCGGCGTATGCTTTTTTTCTCGTTACCAATAATTTTTGAACAAGTTCAAACTGTTCGTCGTCAATAATGGCAGGGTGAGTATTTTTAAAAATTACTTGTTTGTCCTTGTCGTTTTTTACCTGACGTTTGGACTTGTAGGACGGCTTGTAAGTTCTGAAATTAACGGTATCGCCTATGTACTCTCTGTGAGTGAGAATTTTGGTAACGGTCGATGAACACCAATCGCACTTTCCGAATGTTTCCCAATCGGGATATTTGCCGTTCGTTTTCGCGTATTCAACAGGGGTAAGAACGTTTTGCCTTTTAAGATAGCTTGCAATTGCCGTAACTCCCATACCCTCAATGAACAGCTTGTAAATCAATCTGACAATCTCAGCGGCGGGTTCGTCAATTATCCAGTCCTGCTTATCTTTTCCCGTTTTGTAACCGTAAATACCATGGATGATGTGCTTGCCCGACATACCCTTGCTTTTAAGCGAGGACTTTATTTTTTTGCTTATATCTTTGGCATACCACTCGTTAATAATGTTGCGGAAAGGAACAAAATCATCCGTCTCTTTGCTTGTATCAACTCCGTCGTTTACGGCTATGAACCTGATGTTTTTTTCGGAGAAAAATATCTCGGTATAGTAACCGACTTCAAGATAATTTCTGCCGAAACGCGACATATCTTTTACAATTACCGTACCGATTTTTTGATTTTCACAGTCCGAAATCATTCTTTGAAAATCGGGTCTGTTAAAAGTAGTTCCGCTCACTCCGTCGTCAACATAGAAGCGGCAGTTAGAAAAGCCGTTCTCGTCAGCGTACCTCTGTAAAATTTTTTTCTGAGACGTGATTTGTCAAGGGGTTTTTCTGCAAAAACATATTACATATTAAAATGCAATATCACAACTGTTAAAAAACATTGCAACATAATTTTATAAATCACGGTATTTTAAATTCAAATGGACAGTTATACCCAAGAAATAAGAATTTCTGTATTAAAATAAGAAATGGCATTTCTATATTTTGTAATTAAAAATTATAATTTTTAGGAATTGTAAAAATTTATTATCGCGGATTATAAAAAATATAAGTTATCATTTATTAATCAGGTTCAATAACATCGCGGTATCATATTATTTTCTTAAAAACACAGCCATTACTGTCGCTTCATCGCCTTCCGTAAATCCGCCTCGGTCAAGCAAAACTTCCTTTCCCTCTTTTAATGTAAGTATAAGAAGATTCTGTGTTTGACGTGTGGAGAGCACGTCATCATAGTCAAATACGTCCTCGCGGCTTTCATCGGACAGCACATAAAAGTCTCTGCTGAAAAAACGTGTCTCGCGTTTAGGAGTCCCGCCATGTGACATTTGTCTGTACACACGCTTCCGTTCGTTTGACAAAAGCGGAAATCTTATATAGCACACCACCGCGGCAATGATAACTATTTCACCGAATATCATAATGGGACTTCCTTGAATAATGCCGGTGAGCATTGAAATAATAAGCAGCAGCCCTATCAGTATGCCTCCGACATTTATAGCAAGCCGATTATATTTTTTCTTAAGTATCGGTACTGCCGCCTCGTTAAAGATATTTTCGGTAATAGTTATTCTGTTTACTGCAATAGCTTTTTCCATATAGTATCGCTCCCTATTCATCAATACGAAAATCTATATCCTCGGTGTACTTTGGCACTTGTTCGGGAAAATGCTTTTTGATCTCCTCCTCGATCGAAAAGGCTTCATTAAGACTGTCATAAAGGAAGAAAAACGTTAGAAATAAAATTGTCCACAGTCCTATAAATGGCAGAATAAATCCGCTCCAGGGGAAAAACAAAGCAATTATTACCCAGAATAATACTTGAAGAAACGCCGTGCCAAAGGTCTTCTTAAAATATTTTATTCCGAACAAAAGACAGTTTTTCAGCCGCGCGGACGCGCTTTGCTCAAACAAAACAAGCTGCGCCCAATAGGTTGTGAACAGCATTGCAGATAAAGTCAGACTGGTAAGAACAAGAATTACCGTTCCCGCAGTTTGAGCCGCTTCACTCCATATGAACATCTGCATACCCATAAAGATGACAGTGCTTAAAAACACGCCCAATACTGAACCGGGCAGCAGCGCGCTTTTCCAATTTTTGCGAACGGAACGGTAATAATTTTGCATCCATGGTCCCGGAGCGTCACGCAGAGCCCTGAATATACCGTCTATCAAAGAGTACAGGAAAGGACCGACAAACGCCCCGCCGGCAATTCCCGCCGTAAGTGCTATCAGAAAGCTGCTTGAAGCAAAAGCAATCCCCATTCCTATGCCGAACGGTATAAACGCGGCGGTGGAAACTAATCCTCCAAGAATAAAATGAGTCCAGTCACGTTCCAAAATTTCACGGTAACGGTCAAAGCCCTTTGCCCGCCCGTTTGCGGGAATAGGGTCGCTTGGGAAAAACAAGCCCATAACAAAACTCTCCTTTCAGGCATAATGAAAACCGTTCAAAAAATTATTTAATATTTCATCGGCGTTATCGGCAAAGCTGTCACTGCAAACAAGCTCAACACTTACTGCGCCGCTTTCCCATACTCCAAAGGCGGAAATGCCAAATGAGTATGGGTTGTTTTCGTTAATTACATTATATTTATAAACCGCAAATTCCCGTCCCGAATATTCCTTTGTAAAGCTGTCCGTTATTTCGTAATTTTTTTCCGTCAGCTTTTTCCAATCCTCTGCAGTATTTTCGGCAAGCTCACAGGTGTTCGTTTCACGGAGCAGGAGATATATCTGTGCGTCGTAAACGGACGCCGTTTCGCCATCGCTGTTGATATATTCCTGCGATTCACCCCGCGCCCACTCGGAATAATAAATATCCGAAACGGAAAGAGCGTCCTTGTTGTCGATAAGCTTGAAATTTTCGGGAGACGTTTCCACTCCGAGGGTCGTTCCTATGCGAATCCATGCATCGTCCCATTCCTCTCCCGACGAGGTTTTATCCGGCAGCTTGCGGCAACCTACCAGTGCCGACAGAAGAGTGCAGCATAACAAAACCGAAAGCAAGCGTTTCATTCTTCATTCACCTCAATAAAATTCAGCCAAAATCCGTCGCAGCCCTCTTTGTTTTTTACTGTTCGTTTTCCCTCAAAGGCGCGGCGCGAAAGCTGCATATCCTTTATATCCTCAATATCGGAAAGCCAATTTACCGAAGAGACGGAGATCGGCTCTTTCGCAAGAATATCATAATTATTATTAAATTCCTCGGCATTTTCAAGTAAAAAGAAATAGCTTTCACAGTCGAGAAGATCAGCCATAAGCTGCGTTTCCCAACCGACCTGACCTAAAGCGATCTCCGGGTCGGCATTTTTTGCAGTAGGATATTGATTTAATTTGAATATCACCTGACCATCGCCGTTCAGGTCTTCACCAAATGCCGCAAAAGCGGATTCAACAGATGAAGCCGTGTCCTCCGACAACGGGTATACACCTACATAGGCTATCTGATAGTCGGGCTTTGCCCTTTTCAGATTTCCCGCTATAACTCCCGAGACGGAAAGTACTGCGGCAATTCCGAAAACCACGAACCATTTATTGTAATACCACCAATTTTTCCAAGTAAAAGCAGGTTTATCTTTCATAACTATGCTCCTGTACTATTCTTTTGTGGTGCCTCCATATGCGTATTCCACGGGAAGACATACAAGAGACGGCGTTCCCATTCTTTCCTCGGATAAAACCGTTTCCACGCTCATTTCCGCTATGCTTTCAATATTTTGGACGAGAGTCGAGCATATCAGTTCGGTGGTTGCATAATCTCTTATACCGTCAAAACCTATTATCTGTACGTCTCTCGGAACTTCAAGTCCTGCTTTCTTTAAATTATGCATAACGGTGCGCGCCATATGGTCGGTAATGCAGAAAATGCCGTCAAAATCAATTTCCCCGCCGCTGATATGCTTATTGAGATAATCGCTGAAGACATCATAGGAAGTGCCGTCCGGGACGTTAAGTATATCGCACTCCATATTTAAAACCTCGCAGGCACTTCTGAAACCGTCGGCTCGCTTGGACGACTCACTTGCAAGAGGAGAGCCTATTCCCATAAACGACACCTTTTTGCAGCCCAAAGCCAGAAACTTCTTTGCCGCCAGCTGCCCGCCGCCGAAATTATCGCTGGTTATGCAGGGAATCGAGGGGTCTAACTGCCTGTCAATGGTGACCAGCGGTGTTTTGCTCAGAAAATTCAATTCGTTGCTGTAGGACAGGCATATTACTCCGTCCACCTTGCTTTGCTGAGCGTTGCCCAGGAAGAATTGCTCTATCTGAGGATCATCGTCCGTACACCACAGAAGCAAACGGTAATTCCGTTTGTTCAGAGCGCGGTTGATATAATAAGTAAGCTGACCGAAAAAGGGGTTCATTGTATTGGGTATCAAAAGCGCAACAGTATTTGTGCTGCTCGCCTTTAGACCCTGCGCGTATGTGTTCAGCTTATAGTCAAGCTTTTCGATAGCGGCAGTTACCTTTTCATGATATTCCTGTCCGACTGGGATACCGTTTACTACCTTTGACACTGTTCCCAGAGCCACGCCTGCTTCGGCGGCTACGTCTTTCATTGTGGGAGAAGAGCTTTTTCTACTCATTTGCTTTGCCTCACTTTTGCCGTATATATTTTCACAACATCATTATATAACATTTTTCAAGCTTTGTAAAGCGATTTTATGAAAAAATATGAAATTAAAATTTTATTTCGTGAAATTTCACAAAAATTATACGTGAAGCCTTAAAGCTGCTTCGGGAATGTTTGTTAATTTCACCAAAAAAATTAAAAATCTCTAAAAATAATAAAAAGCTATTGACAAATAGAGTTGGTTTTTGTATAATGTAATCGTGAAATGTTTATGTAACGTTTCATAAACATTAAAACGACGCGTCACGTCAATGGAGGAATAAACTCCTCCGAACACCATTGCAGTGATTTTTATTTGAAATTTGTATAAAAGCTTTGTTAAGGTCTGCATAAGGCTTTTGTGAAATTTCATGAACAAATCGCCGCCGGAAAAATATTAAAAAAGGAGTGAATGATGTATATGAGCACAAAAAGTTCTGCGCAGACGGTAAAGGTACATAAAGCGTCTCTCGGTACAAGACTTCGCAATAACTGGCAATTGTATGTTCTGCTTTTTATCCCTGTTGCCTTGACCGTTATTTACAAGTACGTCCCTATGTACGGTATTCAGATCGCATTCCGTGATTTCAGCGCCAAAAAGGGATTTTTAGGCAGTGAATGGGTAGGTCTTGACTGGTTTGCTCGTTTCTTCACGGCACCAAACTGTTGGAGAATGATAAAAAACACAGTCATACTAAGCGTATACAGCCTGCTTTGGAGTTTCCCCGTACCGATCATTCTTTCACTTGCGATCAATCAGCTTCGTTTTGCAAAATTCAAAAGGGTAGTTCAAACAGTGCTTTACGCCCCGCACTTTATCTCTACAATGGTTATATGCGGTATGATACGCATTTTCCTTAACCCTTACGGAGGTCTTCTCAGCCTTATTCTCGGTTCAAATGTGGATTTCCTGTCTATGTCGGAAGCCTTTAGGACGATCTACATTGCATCGGGTATATGGCAGGACGCAGGCTGGGGCTGCATTATCTATCTTGCTACGCTCTCCAGTGTTGACACCAGTCTTTACGAAGCGGCAAAGGTAGACGGAGCTTCAATGATGCAGCGTATTCTGAACATCGACGTACCCGCGCTTATCCCAATGGCTGTTCTTCAGCTTATTATGGCGGCGGGCGGACTGATGAACGTCGGCTTTGAAAAAGTATGGCTCTTGCAGACCGAGCTTAATAAGGCAACAAGCGATGTTATAGCAGTTTATGTTTATCAGCAGGGTATCGAAAACGCCAAATACAGCTACTCCACCGCTGTTGGCCTGTTCAATACGGCTGTAAACATTGTTCTTCTCGTTATTGTAAACAAAATAGCGTCCAAGGCTTCGGACGTAAGCTTTGTATAAGGAGGCGTTAATATGAAAGGAACACCAAGCGATAAGGCATCGGGACTTTCCGAGCGCACCAGCGATATTATTCTTGTGATTTTCTGCATACTTATCCTGCTTATTATTGCGTACCCCCTTTATTATGTGCTGATAGCTTCATTTTCCGACCCTTACGACGTTTACGCGGGAAAGACGTTCCTTTTCCCCAGTAATTTCTCACTTCAGGGGTATAAAGCGGTATTTGCGGACGACAGCATATTCTCGGGTATAGTTAATTCCATTATCTACACGGTAGTCGGAACGGTATTCTCCGTTGCAATGCTCTATCTCACCGCTTACCCCATGAGCCAGAAGGATATGCCGGGAAGAAAATTTTTAAGCATATTCTTTATTATTACCATGTATTTCGGCGGCGGTCTTATCCCTACATACCTTGTAGTCAAGGACACAGGTCTTATGGGCAGCATGTGGGCGCTTTTCCTGCCCGGCGGCGTGGCAGTTGGAAATATGATAATAGTACGCAACTACATCGAAAATTCTATTCCCCGCGACCTGCTCGAAGCCGCGCGTATCGATGGCGCGGGACATTTCAGGATATTCCTGGAAATGATTATTCCTCTGTCAATGCCCATTATGGCGGTTATGATCGTTTTCTCCATGGTCGCTTACTGGAACGACTGGTTCACGGCAATGATCTATCTTCCCGAAGAAATGTCGCCTCTGCCGCTTGTACTCAGGAACGTCCTTATAAAGAGCAGCGCAAGCTCAAGCATGGCGGCAACACTTTCAGGTGGTTATGCGGAGCTGAACAAGGTCACGGAAATGATAAAATTTGCGTCAATTTTTGTTGCGGCAGCACCTATGCTTATTATTTACCCATTTGTTCAGAAATATTTTGAGAAAGGTTTCATGGCGGGAGCTGTGAAAGGCTAAGGAGGAACTGTTATGAAAAAAATATCTGCAATTGCATTATCGGCATTATTACTTTCGGGAACGCTCACGGGTTGTTCAAGCAAAGGAGGAGGTCAGCCCGATCCCAGCGACACATCACAGACGGAATTTGAGATACTCGCTTATCAAGGTCCTTTGAGCGGCGGCTATGAAAATAACGCTGTGCTTAACGACTTGCAGGATAAAGCCGGAATTAAGATCAAGTGGAACGGTATGTCCGAATCTGTCGGTGAGCAGGTAAATATCAAGATCAACGGCGGCGACTATCCCGACGCGTTTATGGGAATAGGCTTCAGCGATTACGACCTCGCGCGCCACGGCTCTGAGGGAACTTTTATAGACCTCACTCCATATATCACTCCTGAAATAATGCCCAATCTTTCAAAAATTCTTGAGGAGCACCCCGAAATAAAAAGCGCGATCACTATGGCTGACGGTAATATCTACGGTCTGCCCAACGGTGAACAGATGGGCACGGGCGGTATTGGCGCGGATGAGAATTACTCCATTTTCACGATCCCGCAGTTCGCGTTCATAAACAAGGCTTGGCTTGACGACCTGGGTCTTGAAATGCCCACAACAATGG
Organism: uncultured Clostridia bacterium; assembly: GCA_947383835.1. Taxonomy (GTDB): domain Bacteria; phylum Bacillota; class Clostridia; order Oscillospirales; family Ruminococcaceae; genus RGIG8773. Next base: position 27,594 of record CANDEV010000025.1, on the reverse strand, counting down.
ACGAACTGACAAATGTGCTTCAGGCATTCAAGGACAATGATATGTCCGCAAAATATTACGGAAACGCTGCCGGTTCGACTATCCCGCTTTGCACGGGTTACGACCAGTGGTGCTGGGGCTTTAACTATTTCTATGCAGGCTTCGGCTTCACAAACTGGCCTAACGACGTTTGTATGGACTTGGTACTCGATTCCTCGGGTAAGGTTCGTTTTGTTTCGACGGACGACGGCTACCGCGACGCTGTGTCATATATGCACGACTGGTATGAAAAAGGACTAATGGACATTACCACATTCTCCAACAGTGATTCAGACGTAATCTCCCGCACATCGCAGGGACAGGTTGGCGTAAGCGTATGGTGGAACACCACCGATACCACAGGCGAGCATTCTGAGGATTATGTATATCTGCCTTTCCTTTCAGGGTCTGACGGCACGCTTAACGTTACAGTCCGCACAGGCGGCGAAACGGGACGCGGTCAGCTTTCAATAACCGACAACTGCAAGTCCCCCGCAAACCTGCTGAAATTCTTTGATATGTGGTATGACGGCGAAACTGTTATGCAGCTTCAGTACGGTCCGAAGGACGTATATTTCAACGGTCAGGACGAAAAGGGTATGTGGGTATCTATTACAAATGACGAGTCACAGGAGAAATACGGCAAGCCCTTAAACGAGATCAAGGGACAGTATGAGGTTTACGGTCCGAAGCTTATCCTTGCTGAATACTACAATGATGTATTCTATATGGAGGACGCAGCTATAAGCCGCCTTACCGATATGCAGGACGTATTTATGCCATACGTTAAGGACGATTCCTGCTATCCCCGCGACTGCGTATTCTCTCCCGAGGAGCTGGAGATACTTGACCGTTACAAGGCGGACTTTGAAAGTGCGGTTTCCGAGCAGGAGGGTCTTTGGATAAAGGACGGCGGTCCTACGGACGACGAATGGAACGCATATAAGAAAAAACTTACCGACAGCTGCGGCATGGAAGAACTTCTTAAGGTATATCAGGCAGCGTATGACAGATACGTTTCCGCAGAATAAATTTATATTGATTTGCGACTGAAAAGCGTGCAAAAAATCAAGCAAAAGCTTGCATATATGTGGTTTTGTGCAGATTTTTTGCATACGCTTTTAGGAGCAAATCAGTATTACACCGTTCGCCCCGAGGCGGATCGTCTCGGGGCAAGCATACGGAGGGTATATACATGAACAGTGAAAAATTAATTAAAGCAAGAAAATATGAATCTGATTTTGCCCGTTTTATTACCGCGGAGGAACGTCCTGCGTTTCATCTTACCCCTCCGATAGGCTGGATGAACGACCCAAACGGCTTCTGTATCTATAAAGGCAGGTATCACCTGTTCTTTCAGTATAATCCCTACAGCACGAAATGGGGACCTATGCACTGGGGACACGCAGTAAGCGATGACCTGATCCGCTGGGAATATCTTCCCTGCGCGCTTGCTCCCGATACGGAATATGACTCGGGCGGCTGCTTTTCGGGCAGCGCGGCGGAGCTTCCCGACGGACGCTTGCTTTTGCTGTACACGGGTGTACGCAGTGAAAGCGAAGAGGACGGTACGGTAAAAGACATACAGACCCAATGTATTGCTGTGGGCGACGGCACGGATTTTGAAAAGATACCTCAAAATCCCGTTCTAACTGAAGCTGACCTGCCAAAGGGAGGCAGCCGATACGATTTCCGAGATCCGAAGATTTGGCGCGAAAACGATGGCGGCTATGCCTGTGTGGTAGGAAACCGCACGGACGACACGTCCGGTTCTGTACTGATGTTCCGCTCTGAGGACGGGTTTTCATGGCATTATGACCGTTTGATCGACCGCAGCTGGAATGAATACGGCAAGATGTGGGAATGTCCCGATTTCTTTGAGCTTGACGGCAAAAGCGTGCTTATGGTAAGTCCGCAGGATATGCAGGCAAGCGGTCTGGAGTTTCATAACGGAAACAATACAATGGCTGTTATCGGGCATACCGAGCCCAAAACAGGTAACTTCACAAGGGAGTACATACAGTCTCTCGATTACGGTATCGACTATTACGCCGTACAAACGCTCCTTTTGCCCGACGGCAGAAGAATTGCCGCCGCATGGATGCAGAATTGGGACGCCTGCTCGCCTCCCTCCGACGAACAGCGTTGGATGGGGCAGATGGCTTTGCCGCGAGAACTGTCAATTGTAAACGGCAGACTTATTCAGAAGCCTGTCCGCGAACTGGAAAAATACAGAGGCAGGTGCGTTCGTCACGAGATAACTCTCAGCGAGGAAACGAGCCTCCCGGGAGTATTCGGAAGAACGGTGGATATGACCGTTACCGTTACGCCCATTTCGGAAAATATCTATCAGCGTTTCCGCATGAAGATAGCAAGCGGAGGACAGCATTATACTTTGCTTTCTTACCGTCCGCTGACCTCGGGGCTTCGCATAGACAGATCTCACGCGGGCTTTAACCGCGACGTTGTGCATGAGCGGAAATGCCTTGTAAGAAACCGTCAGGGCGAAATAAAGCTCCGTGTCATAATCGACCGTTTCAGCGTAGAGGTCTTTGTGAACGACGGCGAGCAGGTGCTTTCCGCCGCGATCTACACGCCCTTTACCGCCAGCGGGATAAGCTTTGAGGTGTTGGGTCAGGCACATATGCAGGTCGAAAAATATGACCTGCTGTTAGAGGAGGCTGAACAGAATGATTGATGTTACTGCTATAGGAGAGCTTCTTATAGACTTTGCCGCAAAAAGTACAGACGAAGAGGGTTATCCCACTATGGCGGCAAATCCAGGCGGCGCTCCCGGAAACTTTCTGGCGGCGTTAAGCGCTTATGGATTTAAAACGGCGTTCCTCGGCAAGGTCGGCGACGACGATTTCGGCAAACGTCTTGTGGATACGCTGAAAAAACACGGTATTGAAACAAAAGGTATTGTATCAGACCCGAACGTTTTTACTACATTGGCATTTGTTTCAATTGACGAAACGGGAAACCGCTCCTTTTCCTTTGCGAGAAAACCGGGCGCGGACACACAGCTGCGGTTTGAAGAGTTGGATATGTCCCTTATAGAGCAGGCAAGGGATTTTCACTTCGGGACGCTAAGCCTGACTGCGGAACCGTCCAAAACTGCGACCAAAAGGGCGGTCTGCTTCGCTAAGGATATTGGCAAATGGATATCCTTTGACCCCAACCTCCGTATTCCTCTATGGAATGATCTTGAAGAAGCCAAAAGGCAAATTTTATGGGGTCTCGACATCGCTGATATTGTAAAGATCAGCGATGAGGAAACGGCGTTCCTTTGGGGAAATATTTCTCCGGAGGAAGCCGCCGAAAAGCTTCATAAAATGGGCGTATCGGTTGTGTTTGTAACATTGGGTCCAAAGGGCGCGTATTACAGCTGCAAAAAAGGCGCGGGGTACGCGAAGTCCCCCGAAAACATTCACCCTGTTGACACCACGGGGGCGGGCGACATATTCGGCGGCAGCGCGTTGAGCAGACTGCTTTCGACGAATAAAACCCTTGATGGGCTTTCGACGGACGACCTGAAAAATGCCGCAGAGTTCGCATGTGCCGCAGCAAGTCTGTCCACGGAAGCTTTCGGCGGAATTTCAAGCGTTCCGCCGCTTGAAAAAATAACAAGCCTGTGCGGAAAAACAAATAAATAAAAAGACGGTATGACCGTCCGAATAAAGAAAGGTTGTGTACAGTTATGGCGGGCATTTCTTTTAAAAATGTGAAAAAAACATACCCCGGCGGCGTGACCGTCGTTCCCGAGCTTAATCTCGATATAAAGGATAAGGAATTCGTTGTTTTGGTAGGTCCCTCCGGCTGCGGAAAATCAACTACCCTGCGCATGATAGCGGGTCTTGAGGATATTACCGAGGGTGAGTTGTTTATAGGCGACCGCCTGGTAAACAACGTTCCCCCGAAGGATCGAGATATAGCTATGGTATTTCAGTCCTATGCGCTTTATCCCCACAAAACGGTTTACAACAATATCGCCTTTGCGCTGAAACTCCGCAAATTCCCAAAGGACGAAATAGACCGCCGTGTTCATGAAGCGGCAAAGGTGCTGGACTTGGAACATCTCCTCGACCGCAAACCGAAAAATCTTTCGGGCGGTCAGCGGCAGCGTGTTGCGCTGGGGCGCGCAATGGTTCGTAATCCTGCGGTTTTCCTTTTGGACGAACCCCTTTCAAACCTTGACGCAAAGCTTCGTACCGCAATGCGAAGCGAAATAAGCAAGCTTCATAAAAAACTTGATACCACGTTTGTTTATGTAACCCACGACCAGACCGAAGCTATGACAATGGGCGACAGGATAGTGGTTATGAAAGACGGCGTTATTATGCAGAATGACACTCCGCAAATGCTTTACGACTATCCTGACAATCTTTTTGTAGCGGGCTTCATAGGCTCTCCCCAGATGAATTTTATGGACGCGGTCCTGCAAAAGGAAAGTGGAAAATACAGCCTTAAAGTTGGCAGTACTGTTCTTCCACTCCCCGATGGAAAGGGCAAGGACGCTGATCTTGACAGCTATGTGGGAAAAACAGTAGTACTGGGCATTCGTCCCGGCGATTTCTTTGCTGACCCCGAAGCGGGTGCACCCATTGAAGCCGACGTTGACATTGCCGAGCTTATGGGTGACGAGATCAATCTATACGTTACCTTTGAGGGCAATAAGACCGTTGTAAAGCTTCCCTCGGAATTCCGCGCAAAGAGCGGAGATCATCTCAGAATTTCCATGAAAATGAAAAAGGCTCATCTTTTTGATAAAGATAGCGAGCTGGCTATCTGCCATTAATAATACTAATTCACTCCCAATGTGTAGACAAAAATTTGACGCAAAAATCATATACGCAAATTTTTTCTTAAATTTTTTGTACACAATTAGGTCGTGAATTAGTATAAGATGAGAAGAAATTAAGAGGCAAGACGGGGGATGGTTTTTCGTTCCCCGTCAATATTTTGGCGGGAGGGAAATTATGTCTGTTATAGATTACAGAGAAGCGCGGGAGCTTGGGCGGAAAGAGTACCGCGCCTGCGTTTCAAGCGGGCGAAATCCGTATTTGCTTGTACTTGATACCATATTGCTTTTTTTCGAGACCGTTGGCGAGGAAGACCTGGGTCTTGTTGATATTCCCATTGACCGTATTGTCGGCACGAAAACAAACGGAAGAACAAACGCTTTTGCAGCAAATTTTATGCCGCTTTTGGATGAAATATGTGAATTTGCGGGCAAGTGGGCAAGCTTAGCCGACGCTCATCTCGAAGAGGGTATTCACGAGCCTATCATAGCCTATGAATTTATGAACAAATTCTTTGTGAGCGAGGGAAACAAACGGGTAAGCGTTATGAAATATTTTAACGCCGCCGCAATACCAGGCAGAGTAAAGCGGATAATACCTAAGCAGCAGAGCACGGAAAAAAGCAGGATATATTTTGACTTTCTTGATTTTTACAAGCTTACGGGAGTAAATTTCATCTGGTTCAGCAGGCCCGGAAAATTCAAGGCTCTGCTTAATATTATGAACGAAGAGTCTCATGTCTGGACAACGGAGGAGCGTACCGATTTTTCCTCCGCGTACTACCGTTTCCGTAAAAATTTCAAGGCGTTGGGGGGCGACCGTTTACCGGGAACTACCGGCGACGCGTTTCTCGCTTATCTTACAATATATGACATTGAGGGGATACATTCAGGGTCGGACGCCGCTCTGCGGGAAAGAATAGAAAAAAGCTGGAGCGAGCTTGCCGTAAGCTCTATCCCCGAACCGATAGAGCTTGACCTCGACCCAAGCGGCAAAAATACGCAGGGGTTCTTTTCAAAAATTCTCCCCTCCAAAAAATCGGAGGCTCTTAAGGTTTTGTACGTTTATGAAAATTCGCCAGAAGCCTCGGCGTGGACTTACGCCCATGAAGAGGGACGAAAAAAAACGGAGGAATATTTTAACGGGAAAATATCCTCCCGCTTTGCCGTAAACGTCAGCCCCGAACGTTTTGAAAGCGTTATTCGTGAAGAAATGGACATTGGCGCAAACGTTGTATTGGCCGCTTCTTCCGAGCTTCTCCCCGCCTGTCTGAAAGCGGCGGCGGAATATCCCGACGTGAAATTTTTGAACTGCTCTGTATATTCTCCTCACCCAACCATACGAAGCTACAGCGGAAGAACGTACGAAGTAAAATTCCTTGAGGGAATTATCGCGGGAGCAATGACCCGTACTCATATAATAGGGTATATAGCCAATTATCCCATATATGGCGAGCCTGCCGCAATAAACGCATTTGCAAAGGGCGCGGCAATGACAGACCCATATGCGCAGGTAATTCTTCAATGGCGTTCTTGTAATAACGGCAATGCAATGAATAAAATTATTTCATGCGGCGCAGATATGATAGCAGGTTCGGATATGACGGCGCATGATCCGCAAATATCTCATGGACTATACAAAATCGACAACGGCACATATAAAAGGATATGCGGCTGGAAGATCGATTGGGGGGAATTCTATATCCGTATTATTCGCGAAATATTTGACCGCGCATGGAAAAGCCGTCCCGACAGAGAAAATCCCAAAGCGGTAAATTATTGGTGGGGACTTTCCGCGAACATTTTCGATATAGACTATACGCAGGAGATTCCGCCTGATACGCTGCGGCTTATTTCGATTCTTCGTGACGATATAATTTCGGGCAGAGTGGCTTTTTTCGATAAAGAGGATTTGTCCCCCGAAAGCATTATCAAAATGGACGCTCTTGCGGAAAACGTGACTGGAACTATCCCCGATATTTCGGAATTGACAGCGGACGCCCAAAAGCTTGCAAAGGTTCAGGGAATACGTCCCGAAATGAGGGAGGGCAAAGCATGAGAATATTGACGATCTCGGACGAGCCAAGCGAATATCTTTGGGGAACTGACGTCCGCGAAGCTTTAGACGGCATTGATATGATAATTTCCTGCGGCGACCTACCTGCGGAATATCTTGACTATCTTGCCACATTTACAGCAGCGCCTGTTTTTTACGTCCACGGAAATCACGATAAGTCCTATATCGAAAATCCTCCCACAGGCTGCGTTTGCATTGACGGAAAACTAACTATGTATAAAGGAATACGTCTGTTGGGTCTCGGTGGCTCGATACGCTATAACAATGAAAGTCCCTTTCAATATACGCAAAAGCAGATGCGCCGCCGTGCGCTAAGGCTTGCCCCGACTATATATTGGCATAAAGGCTTTGATATTTTTGTTGCCCATGCGGGAGCTTTCGGCACGGGGGACGGTGATGACCGTGCTCATGCAGGATTTGAGGTATTTAATGAACTGATCGACAAATGGCAGCCGCCGTTTTTTATTCACGGACATTCACATCTCAACTACTCTATAAAACACAAAAGGCTTGCATACAGAAATAAAACACAGGTCATAAACGCTTTTGAAAGATATTATTTTGATATATGCACTCTGTAGTATAAATGAGGCAAGTATGGTTTCTCACCGTTTCACCACATTGCTTCTCTTTTTCCTTGTTTGCTGTTCGATACTTCGATGCCGTTTTTGAAATTTCTCCATGACAAACCGTTTTTCGGTATCCTCATTCAGAAGTCGAGAAACCTCCTGCCTGCATTTAAGCATAGAAGCGGTACTGTATTTATCTCCATAGGCTTTCTGCAATTGCTGTTCCGCAAGTTGTTCCTTGTCGGAACGGATAGCCTGCCGCGCTTCGTACAACTCTGCCATATCAAATTCAGCAGCCTGTTCCTTCAACTCGGCATATCTCTTTAAAGCACCGTCAATTTTCTCGGAGTATGTTTTCTCCTGTTCATTTATTTTTTTCAATCTTGCTTCGGTATCGGCAATATCCTTCTTGACCTTGGAAATACCGTTGTCATCGACACAAGCCAAATATTCAAGCAAAGCCGTTTTTTCAGAGTTCAGCTTCTCTAAAAGTTCGGTCAGTTTGGCAATTTGGGTATCAAGCTTCTTGTGCTTTGAAAAGTTCAAAAATAGTGTATTTTTCTTTTCGGCAATAAGCGTTTCACGTTCACTGTTAACGGCATATATTTTATCCTCAATTTCGTTGTACTTCTCAATTTCTGAATTAGCCTCTGTAATATAATCCGTATACTTTTTCTGTCCCGAACGAATAAGCCTAAGCTGATAGCAGGATATAGTAACCTTTTGACGTATATTTTCCATTGCTTCGGCAATGGCGGGAATTGTGTTTCTGAATGCCTGCATAAGCTTTCTAACCGTTTCTTTAAGCTTGCGCAGAAGCGAATTGTCCGCCCGTATTTGACGGTTAAGTTCGCAGCGTTCGGAAATAATACCTTTCTTCTCCAAAGTCCGCGCGGTCACACCCTCGTGAACGGTAGGCTGCTCGTCAACACCGCGGTCGGCAAAACTGCGGTGGTCTATAGTTTCCTCAACATTTGCCAGCGACAAGTATTTATTGTTAATATCCGCCCAAGCCTTTCGCCATAAAACAAGCTGTTCCTCGTTGTTCCAACGCGCAGAAATAGGATTTTGTCTGCCATACTTAGTGCTTTTCGGATATTTGGAAATACGTTCATATCTCTGTACCTCGGCTTCAGAGGGCGGCATATATATTTTCTTTCTGCCGACCTTGTACTGATACTGTTTTTCCCAACCGTCCGACTGCGCCGCTTTAAATTCAGAAGCGGTAAAGCCATGTTCCACGCCGTTTCTGATACAAAGATATTCTTTTTCGGTCTTTTGCTGCCACTTGCCGTTCTTGTCCAATGGACGAACAGTCAGCATAATATGAGCGTGAGGATTATGCCTGTCCGTATCGTGAACAGCAACATCGGCGCACATTCCGTCGGCAACGAAAGTATCTTGAATAAATTCGGAAAGCAACTTCACCCATTCGACTTTTTCAGTTCAACTGGCAAAGCAACCACAAACTCACGGGCAAGTCTGCTGTCCTTTGATTTTTCGCTTTCTTCAACAGCGTTCCAAAGCGTGGCACGGTCTTTCCATTCGGACGGAGCATTTTGGGGAAGAAATACGTGTTCCCAAACAAGTCCCTGCTTTTTCGTGTAGTCGTGTTGTATGCCGTCGTAATCGTTATATATTTTATCGCAGCTCATATATGCGGCGGCAGCTACGGCAGAACGACCCTCGCCTCTGCTGATAATCTTTGCTTCCATATGATAAATCGCCATAGTCGTTCCTCATCTCTTATCTGCCCGCAAGCAGGCGTTTTTGTTTCTTTTTTCGCCGAAAAATTTGAAGCGATTTCTATAAATTCGCTTTGAGAAAGCTGTACGTCAATGCTCGGAGAAGAAATATCAGCTATAATCTTATCCAGCGTTTCCTTTTGCGGCTTGCTGACGGTAAACGTTGCCGTATCGCCCTTTATTACTCCAGAAAACTTTATGCCTTGCTTTTCAAGCTGCTCCGATACCTCGGCAGCTATGTCTTTATCAATTTTAGTATAGGTCTTTTCGGGGATATATCTGAAAGTTGTGTTGCCTAAGATAACATCTCCGTTTTTGGAACGTTTGGAGTTTTCAAAATGGTCTGACCTGTTCTCTCTCTGCTCGCTGCGGTCGTTCGGAGTAATCTCATCGGAGGTAAGATACTCATTTCTGTCAATTAAATCCGATATTCTTTTGGCAGCTTCTGACCAACTCAGACGAATGTCCGTGCTGTCTGCAAATTTATAGGAAAGTCCTTTGCTGTCGTAAAATAAATCTTCTGTTTTGTAGTTGACGCTTTGACATTCCCTAAATGCAGTTCAAATGAAGCTTATGTCGAAAGAGTTAAAGGTTTAAATTTCAATGTTCATTTTGTATGCAGTTCGGGGAACGAGAATTACAGCAAAAATTTGTGAACATACCCGAACTAATGCAGATGTACAAGGAATTTGCGGACATTCAGACCGCGGATATGCTCAAGCTGCCCGTGCCGAAATTAAAGACAGGTGAGCCTATTGTTGTGTCCGCGAAGCCCAACGATTTGCAAAAGGCATATATGCAGGAATTGGCGCGGCGTTCCAAGGCTATTCACAATGGAAAAATTGATCCGAGCGAGGACAATATGTTGCGCATAACCCACGAAGCAAGACTTTTGGGACTTGATTCGCGCTGTATTTTCCGAAATTCCGAACCCTCTCCAGACAGTAAAGTGGCAAAACTGCTTGATAATTTGGAGAAAAATTATCACGAAACTGCCGATAAAAAAGGTGTACAAATCGTATTCTGCGACATTGCAATAAACGAGGACGCGGAGCATTTTTCGGTATACGAAGCCATAAAGGAGGACTTGATAAAACGGGGTATTCCTCGTGAGGAAATTTGTTTTGCGGGAGACGCTAAGACCGACAAGGCTCGCGCGGAAATGTTTGAACAGCTTAGAAAGGGTGAAAAAAGATTTATTTTAGCAAGCACTTCCAAGCTGGGTACGGGAGCAAACGTGCAGGATAAAATCTGCGCCATTCACCATTTGGACATCCCGTGGAAACCCTCTGACATCGCCCAGCAAGATGGTCGCGGAATAAGGCAGGGAAACACTTTCGGGGAGGTTGGCATATATCATTATCTCACCGAGGAAACGTTCGACGCGTACCTCATGGGCATAATTACCAACAAGGCAAAATTCATAAATCAGATAATGACTTCAAAAGACCCTGTGCGTGTTGCGGAGGACGTGGACGAAACGGTTCTGACCTACTCACAAATGCAGGCGGTCGCATCGGGCAATCCGCTTTCAACAAGAGATGTAAAAATATCAATACTCCGCAAATGCTGTACCTATCAGCATTTGCGGATTTTTGTCAAAAACTGAAATGAATATCAATTCCCGTTTCATCGGAAATCAAAACCTTGTCAATCATAGTGTGTGCAACTGCATTTTGTTCTTCTCTTGTAAGCTCATTCCAACGGTTAAGCGGGTCGATAAGCGGCTTTGTATCAACGTGCTTTACCTTGCGCTCAACGTTAAGCAGTTTGTTTTCATACTCCTGCTTTGCCGTGTGGAGTTCGGTAATTCGACCTTGTATGTACTCAAAAAGAACATTATCGGCGTCGGGCAGTTTGTCAATCAGCTTGCGTGTTTCAGTTTCAATTCGGAGTATTTCCGCTTTGATTTTCTCGGCTTCGGCAGACTTATTACTCGTCTTTGACTTGGTAATTTTAAATTCCGAAATATGCTCTACCATTGCCTTGTAGACCGTATCCTCAATATCATCAAGCCGCATTAGAATACGCCTTTTAATGCAGCCTTTAACGCTTGCATATCCCGAACAGTCAAGGTAACGCCATTCTTTTCCCGTTTTCTTTGAAATAGTATAATCAATGTGGACTGCTCTGCCGCAGTGGGCGCATTTCATAAGTCCCGAAAGCCACGACCTAATATTTGCCCTGCTGTAAGCAAGCGGCATTGGACGGTTATGGTCTTTCTTGTACTGCACCGCAAGCCACGTTTCTGCACTCACAAGTCCCTCGTGATAAGCGACTTTAACATATTTGTCGGGCAGCCTCGGCTTGTGCCAAAATACGCCGTGTACTCCGTCGTACATTTCAATATCATCAATCATATTAAATCCTTTTGACATCAGATACCGATAGACCTCTTTATCAGCGCGAACATACATAGGATTATTCAAAAGATTTGAAAGATATCCTTTGTCAAGCGAAAGCGTAATTTTTTCGCCGTGTTCTTTAGACGTGGTGGGCAGATTATTTTTTTGAATATACATACAAACGTCAGCTAATGACACATCAGGCTCTTTGTACATTTCAAAAGCGGTAATTATTGTTTGCGCCGCTTCGGACGGAACAAGTACAGACCCCGTTTTGCCGTTAATGGTTTGTCGTGAAATATCAAAGCCGAAATAAACCTTGCCACCTTGATAAAATCCCGTTTCCATAGCCTTTGTGTCGTATGCGTCCTTGACCCTTGCGGCAATGGTTTCTCGCTCAAATTCGGCAAAATTCAAGAGATTATTCCTCATCATTCGCCCCTCTTTGGTTTCCGTATTGAACGGTTCGCAAAGAGAAATAACGCCCACGCCATACTTGTCAAGCTCGTCCGTAATATTGAGATATTCACGCATATTACGGCTGAAACGGTCGTATTTTTTCACCACGATTTTTGAAATAAGTCCCTCGCGCGCGTCCGTCATCATAAGCTGAAATGCGGGACGGTGTGCAATATCTTTGCCCGATTTTCCGTCGTCGCAGTACATCTTGAAATTCTTGTCCCCGCCTAAAAATCTGATACATTCCTCCTTTTGCGCTTCGATAGAAAGCGAGTTGTTTCCCTTGTCCGCGTCGCTTACCGAACGGCGAACATATATAGCTGTGAATTTTTCCATTTTATCAACCTCCAAAAAAATTGAAAGCCGATAATACGCTGTATTTTTATTATAGCATTATCGGCTTTCAAATTCAAGCTGTTTGTCGAGTTTTACGCTGACTTTTTATCTTTAGGCTTCAATATTTCATAAAGCTGATTTATTTTCTGCTGTTTGGTGCTTTCCGAAACATTTTCGGGAATATGGATTTTGACCTTTATAGGCTTGTTGTTCTCCATTTTCTGCCCTCCTTTCCGTCAAAATATTATGTAAACTTTTTAGACATTGGTAACACTCCAATCTATAAAATTATTCGACCTTTAAAATATTGAGGAATTTAATCGGAAGAAGATAATTTGCAAAAACAGAATTTGTACTGTTTGCCACTTTTGCAATTTGATTAAGCTCGTTTCCGATACGGTTGAACGACATTATAAGATGATTAAACTGCTTCATATCAAAATATTTTATTGTGCCATTCACGGAAATTCTGCGGATATATGTTCCTGCTCTCTGACCAAGAGCGGCGGCCTTTTTAGAAACAATGTCCCATTCTTCGCTGTTGTATTTTATGTGTTTTTCGATTGTTCTTTTGCTCATTGTATGCTCCTTTCCTGCGGGTGTTAGGGCGGCAGCCTTAAATGAAAAAGTGGATACTTTTTCTGCGCTTGCTATCCTCCAGACACACCTTTTTTGCAACCAGTTGAAAACAGCTTTTGCAATCTGTTGCAAATTAGTTTTACCCGAAAAGTCCTCTTGACTTTCGTGCAGGCTGTTCCGTCTCCTGCCGCAGCTTTTCAATGACTTTGCTTTTCTCGGCTATCTCATCGGTTAGCTGTTCCACACTTTTTGTCAAAGCTGAATTTTTAGAATTTTCATCATCAAGCTTTTTCTGTAATGTCTCAATTTTTAAATTTTGCTCGTCAAGCTGATTTTTAAAAATTTCAATTTCAGCAGTTTTATCATTCAGCGAATTTTCAAGATTGGCGATTTTTTCATTTTTGAAATAAAGCTCGCCCTGCAAATTTTCAAAATCATTGTTTTTCCTTGAAAGTTCACTTTTTAATTTTTCGCTTTCCTGAAAAAATCTGTTATCGGAAGAAATCGGCTTTAGCGTTTCCACGGCAAAATCATCAAGAACCAAACAGCCGCTTTTATAGATATGTCCTTTAAGTATGTCTGCCTTTTTCTGCAATTTGGCGTAAACCGCCTGATGTGAGATTTTGTATTTCTCGCAAAACTCCTTGACTGTCAATTTTTGTTGCCGCTCCTTTCTTGTTCTTCGAGCCATTCATAGAATTTTTCTTTGCGGATAAATTTCCGCTTTCCGATACGGATTACGGGAACGTCCTCACGGTTAAGGAAGTTATATGCCATAGACCGTGTAAAACCAAAATTCTGTAAATCCTCGGCGGTAAGCATTTCGGGTGTTGTGTTTCTTTCGTTCATTGCGATTACCTCTTTTCAAAAATTTTTGGAACGGACATTTTTCGTCCGAGCCTGTTTTCATTATATCTCTCTGCCGCTTAAAAGTAAATATTTGGGAATGTTTTTTGAGGTCAATCGAATGTGTCAGACCAATCATTCACTTTAATATTTCCTTGTATTTATGGGATTTGTTTGACTTTTCGGAAAAATTATGATAAAATTGACTTAATAGGATTAACAATACACATTCGGCAGGAAAGGACGATATATTTATGATAAAAAAAGACATACCCTACTCCGAGGGGTCGTCTTCAATCGGAATTTGCTTTGATGTACCAAAGCAAAGGGAAACTGTAATAATCGGCAGTCCCGAAAACATTAAGCGATATTTTACTTTGGGTATCAAGCAGGATATTGATGTGACTACCCGCAAGCTGGGTACGCTTGTAGATGAAATGAACGCTCTTGCGCAAGCTGACGAGAATTGCAGAATGACGGACGTTATAGCCGCCTCAAACGGTCTTTGCGGCGTCATAAGCAGCGGTCAAGGTAACAAAACAGCCGAGGAATTTACAGGCGTTCTGTACGGCTTATATGATACGTCCGACTATGCAAATGTCCTTTTGAATTACATAATTTTCTTTGTACTGACAAATTTCAAGAATATTCATAAGGCTTTGGCGAAAAGAAACCACATATTGCGGTCGGAAATGAAAAAATCCGCAGAAATGTTTGCGGAACAATACAATATGTGCGTTTCGGCTATGTTATTGCCGTTCAGAAATTTACCGACAGTCCCCGAAAGCAATGTGCGGTACTGGAACATTGACGAGCAGATAAATTCTTCATCAAACGACTTAATTCTGCACGTCTATTCTTCCCATTTTTCGGGAAATTGGAAAACGGGGTATGTTGCGGATAATTCTTTTTTGTCGATTTTGAGGGTTTATGTTGATATTTTGAAACAAGCAAATGTTGTTGTGCGGAATTGTGCGGTCTGCCACAAGCTGATATTATCCGACAAAGCAAGCCGCTCCGAAATCTGCGGCAGCGAACGTTGCAGAAAAGAGCAGCACCGCCGCGCTACGATTGCGGTACGGAAAAAGAACAAAGCTAACCCCATTCAAGACTTTTATGATACCTTTTTTCGCAACTGCTCTAATCTGCGGAGAAAATTGAGGAATAACAGTACTGCCCGTGAAAAATATGATACCGAGTTTAAGAAAATTCGTACCGAAGCTCTTGCAATGAAAAAAGGGCTATCCGCAGATAGTCCGAAACAGAGTATTTATGAATATTCTGAATTTCTTAGGGACAAGGAAAATGAACTTAGAGCATTGGCAGAAAAGTTAAACAGAAACAGTTAATAATTTTACAATCATATTTTATATTCAGTTCCAGCACTGTATTACACGTTGAAATGTCATAAACACGATAATCTCAACGTGTAATACACTTTTGTATGTGCAGAACGTTTTTCCTTTCATAAAATCTCTGTTATGCACAAAAGAGCATAATTAAAACTGTGTAATATTACGTCTTGTTAATCTGCATAAGCCGTTCTCGTAACCGTTTAACCTCCTCACGGAGTTCCTCGGTCTCCACAAGCTGTGCAATAAGGTTCTCCTTATCCTTTTTAAGCTGTGCGTTTTCAGCACGATACTTAGCAATAAGAGCTTCATACTCTGCTTTAGCGTCTTTTTTAATAACCATAAAATCCTTGTTAGGAGCTGAACGGCAGCCTGTTCTAAGTTTTAAAATACGCTCTTTGACAGCAGGAATAGCGTACAAAGTAGAACGACTGACACCGCTTTCAATCTCCACAGACTTGAAGTTGATCTCTTGCTTACGCCTGTATAGCCTATCTATGGCTTCATTGGCTTTAGCGGTATTCTCTGCACGGCTTTTCTCACCGTGGGCTTTCAGACCTGCTAATTGCGATTCGGGAACTTTACGTTTCATCTTTCTGTACCTCCAGACTTTCTACAAGCGGTTTTAAATACTTGTGCTTGATATACTGTTTCTGCCATTCACGCTCTCGACCGAGGGATTTCAAGCGCGCCATTTCTTTCTCTAATAAGTCAAGTTCTGATTTGAGTATCGGCAGAAACTGCACCTCGGTAATGTAATTGGGGCAGTTATAAAAGAAACAGCCGTCGCCGTCAGTACAATTACCCCTACGAAAATCATACAAACAAACTCCCGTCGGCAAGGGGTTAAAACTCATTGTCTGAGCTAAATCCTCAATAACATCAGAGATTTGCTCCTCGGTCTTGCCGTTAAAGAGAGCGGTAAGTTTACATTTTATCTCTTTCGCCCTAAGACCTGCAATTTTTGATTCGGGACTTAAAACCATATCAGCATAAATATTTTTGACCTCCTCGCTTTGGAGTGTCAAGTAATGTGCTGTCATTTCAATTGAAACGTGAGAATACTGTTTCATTATCATAGCGATAGGGACTTTTCGTTTAACCAATTCTCTAACGAAAGTCGCTCTGAATTGATGAGATTTCAATGGATAAAGATTGCCTTTATTATCTCGAATATCCCAACGTTTGATGAAATTGGGCAATCGCTTAGATACCCAATTATCAACTTTACAAACACCAATAGCATTTTGTTTTAATCGACTTTTACAAAGAAACAATTCTTTTAAACCACTTTCTTTACGTAAATCTTTGGTATACTCATTTAATTCCGTAACAGCTTGAGTTACAAGTTCATTGATAAAAACCTTATGAATAATCAGGTCGCCCTTTTCGGTCTTATTAAGTTCGACCTCCATATATTCATAACCATCGGCATTTCTTTTTACACATCCTTCCTGTATTGACAAAATTTCGTTTATCCTCAACCCTGTCTGACTTTGAATGATAATTCCTGCTTTTGTCAAAACATCTTTTTCGTCATTGACCGCATGATAAAGAATTTTATCAAACACATCTTCGGGAATCGGTTTTGTTCTACGTTTTTTTAAATCGCTTTTTTTGATCCAAAGTTGATTTGATGTCACACCTCTGAAAATATTATTTTGAGGAACATTCCACCCCTTTATCTGACCTATTTTTATCAAATCCTCAACAACATATGAACAAATATACCCTGCACCCGATGATAACTTTTTAACTTCTTTCAGCCATATGTTAAAATCCAAAAAAATTTTTTGAGTAATATCAGCAAAACTGCCAATTCCATTTAATGAACAATATTCAATAAAATTAGGCATTCGACTATTTATTAAATCACGAACAGTTTGTGGTTTAATTACCCCTAACTTGTAATACGCATATTGCTTAACAGTAAATTTCATACCTTCATTATGAATAAAATCAAATCGTATATACTTATGACTTTCCCTTGTTGTTTTCTTTGTAATAAATGGTCTTAAATCCCATTCATCATCGGTGAACTTAGAATTTCCAATCATAATACTGTCGTAATCGGTATTATCGCCTATCGGCACAAGGCTTTCCGCAAGAATATAATCAGCAGCCATTTTTCAACCCCTCCAATCTTTCAATTATGATTTTCAGCGTTTCAATTGTCGGAATAAAATGCTCCTTGTAATGCTCACCGTAAATATCCCCCTCGGCAAGCTGTCTTTCAAGCTCTGCAAGATGTTTCTTGTGGGCTTCAAGATATTCGGGAGTAGTAATATACCGACTGCAAGTATAGCATTTCTGACGTTTCAAGAGCCTGTCGCATATCTCTCCGTCAACTATCGGCTTAGTGCAGTAACCGTCACACAACGCTGCTTTAGTGTCTTTATTTTCGCTGAACCAAAGCCTTTCAGTTTCATTATCAAAATGAGATTTATCAAGCTGATTTATGTTTCCGATAATGCCAATATTGCTGAAAACTTCAGCTCTGTCCCTATCTTTGACATCGGCATAGAAAAGTTTGGTTGTTGATGGGTCTGTGTGACCCAGAACCTCTTGGATTACATTGATATTCACTCCCTTTGAAAGCATATCTGTACCTAACGTTCTGCGGAATTGATGATTAGTCAGATGATATAGATTTCCATCGCTGTCGGTTATATTATGTCGCTTAATAAATGATTTGTACCAAGTTTGCAATGTCATATGCTGTATTTGAACTATTTGACCAGCCTTTTGGCTTTTTGAAGGCTTATGAACAAACAATAGATTTTTCAATTGTTCGTCACACTCAGAGCGTAAATGTTCCGTTACTTCTGAAAGTTTTTGAACAGCTTCTACGCACTCAAAACGTACAGGAATTGGTTTATGATATTTTCTGTTTTTATGGTCAAACCAAGAAATCGTATATCCGCTTATTAAGTGAGGTTTAATACAGTCTTTTTCTAGTCCGAGTAAATCACCTATACGCATACCTGTTGATTCAAGAATTATTATTCCATACTTTAAATATGGATTTTCCTCAGTTTTAAGCGCGTTATTTATTTGCAGCAAAACTTCATCAGGAATGAAATCTATGTGCAATTTTTGATTTATGCCAGTATATTCATTACCTGTAAAAATCTCGTTGTCTGGTACTGATTCTGGTTTATGAACTTGACACCAATGAATTATACTTTTAATGGAATCTAAAGAATTTTTTCTTGTTATATATGATAATTTTTTACCAGTATTCTCCGAAACGACTGTGTTAATATATGACATAAACAAACATATTTGCATATTTGTTAAAGCTGTAAGGGTTTTTATATTAGATTTTTTTGCAAAACGATTAAACCATTTAAAATATCCCATAAGTATATATATTCCACTAACTGCCATATTTTGAGTAATATAATTTCCCCAAACATAGGATTTTACTACATCTTTTATCTCATCTCCGTTAAGTTCAGAAAAATCAAAATGAAAATTTTTTTCGTAGTTCTGGGATTGCGGGTCTTTATCTTCTAAATACCAATCGTCTCCCTGTGGATAATTGAATGTCATACTCCAACACCTCCAATCACCGTACTTTTATCCCAGTATCTTTCAAGGCTTTCTTCAATAAAAATATCTGAAAGGTGGGTGTATTTTTGAGTGGTCGAAAGGTGTTCGTGTCCCATAATTATTTTTATCACGATACTGTCAAGTCCACTTGCAGCAAGATTACTGCAAAAGGTATGTCTTAAATCGTGGAAGTTGAAATATATTCCTGTTTCGTTCCGAAGCCTCAACAGCTTCTTGTACGCTGCGGAATAGGTAAGTTGTTTGCCTTTATTATGTTTGTTTTCGTCAACAAAAATATATTCGCAGACTTCACCGCAGGATTGTCTTTCGTTCATCACAAAGTCGTCTAATTCTTTTACAAGGGACATCGGGACGTACAAATCTCTGTACTTGCCTTTTGACTTAATGCCTTGAAAAACAGCGATTGGTTGAGACATATAGGGAACAGGAATACTCTCAATCTCAAGGTCAAGAGCCTCCTGTATTCTTGCTCCTGTGAGGTACAGAAGCTTATATAGCAATCTATCCCTCTGCTTATCAAGAGCATTTAGGATTACCGACATTTCATCGTCTGTGACAAGCTTAAACTGTCTGGGACTTTCCTTGACCTTAAAGATTGATTGTTTTGTCATGTTGTCACGTTTTGCATGGTGCAGAATACTTTTGAACATATTGAACGGACGCTTTATGTTCTCCATGAGGATAGGATTTTCAATGTCGCTCATGTACGCGTGGTACTGATAAAAGCTATGCACCGTACTCAAAATTCTGTTGATAGTTGCGTTGGTTCTTGCACTTTCCTTGTGCAAAGCAATGATTTTTTCGGAATCATTGCCTCGGCGGAGAAAGTCTATGAAATCTAAAATCATGTTAGGTGTGATCTCATCGTAATTCAGACTTTTTTCCTCTAAAAAGCACCAAAATGCTTTAAGGTCGGAAGCATTGGCAAGCAGGGTATTTAAAGCCCTGTCCTTTCCATACTGAAAACGAAGAAATTCATTGACTGGCTTGACGGGTCTCATCTGATTATCCAAAAGGATAACCAAGCTTTCTCCGTCTCTTGTGACTGTGTGTACTTCCACTGTATTTACCTCCTGACAATGTAAATATGATTTATGCGTTTACATTATCATTTTACACTATATTGTCAGAATTTGCAACATCAATGAAAGTGTGTTATACGTTAAATAAATTAGCCTATGTTTTGATTGTATTTTCACAGATAAAATAGTCTCAAATCCTTTATACATAAGGGTTTGGATCACTTTAACGTATTATACACTTGGGGACTGAAGATAACATTTATACCCTTGGCGAACGTTAATATAAAAAAACAAAAATATTTTGCCAAAAAATGTTTGCAATAACAATTTAATTGTGGTATAATGTTAATAAATCTCTGTATTATTATCAATTAAGCAGAAAGGAACAGAACAAATGACACTGCAACAATTGAAGTATATTATTACCGTAGCTGAAATAGGTTCTATTACGAAAGCAGCAAAGGAACTTTATATTTCGCAGCCAAGTCTTTCCGAAGTAATAAAAGATGTAGAAAAGGAAACAAATCTGACTATATTTAACCGTTGCAGAGCGGGCGTTGCTCCTACACAAGAGGGGATTGAATTTTTAGGCTATGCGCGTCAAGTAATTGAACAAATGAATTTGCTTGAAGCAAAATATATAAATTTTCAGCCTGCAAAACAAAGATTTTGCATATCAACACAGCATTATACCTTTACATCAAACGCTTTTGTGGACCTTGTTAAGCAATTTGGTCAAGAGCGATATGAATTTATTTTAAATGAAACGCAAACACATCAAATTATTGAAGACGTCAGAAACCGCTTTAGTGATTTGGGTATTCTTTATCTTTGCCAAAGCAATAAAAGCGTCCTGCTGAAAGCATTTGAAGAATATAATTTAGATTTTTTCGAGCTATTTAAGGCAGATCCCCACGTATTCATTAGAAAGGAACACCCGCTTGCACTCAAAAAATCTGTATCTCTGAGTGATTTGAAACCTTATCCGCGGTTAAGCTTTGTTCAGGGAGTTTACGAGTCGTCAAATTTTTCCGAAGAACTTTTCAGCAATGAAGCATCGGAGAAAATTATTAAGGTAAGCGACCGTGCGGCTATTGTAAATTTTATGATAGGACTTAACGGATATACTATATCAAGCGGAATTTTCCCCAAATACCTACACGGTGACTCCATTATTTCCGTTCCTCTTGAAGAAAAGGAGCAAATGGTTATAGGGTATGTACTGAACAAAGACAGAGAGTTAAGTGAATTGGGGCGAATATATATAGAAGCATTGAAGCAATATCAGAAAAAATAATTGCATAGGTGTTTCCTATGCAATATCATAAAAAATCAATATTACCTATAATATAGACTTTTGTGTTATAATAAAAGCACGAAAGGAGGCAATTATGTCAGGCTATATTATAGGTAATTTTCTTATATATTCGGTGATCAACGCATTTACTCCCGGTCCAGGAAATATATTGGCGCTGAATACTATTACATCATATGGATTTAAAAAAGGTTTGCCGTTGTTTTCGGGGATATTTACGGGATATTATGTTGTACAAATCATATGTGCAGTATTTGTATTTGGTGTGACATCTTTCCTGCCGAATGTACTTTTTATTATGAAATACATAGGCGCTGCTTATATTCTTTGGCTGTCAATTCATATTGCATTCAGCAAACCAATTGAAGAAAATTCGGATAAATCGGCTTCTTTTTTGAAAGGCTTTGCTTTGCAGTTCGTCAATGTAAAAATATATATGTTCGGCATAACAGCTTTGACAGGGTATATTACTGATTACAGCACATCGCTGTGGGTTTTGCTGTTATTTGAAATTATAATTGCGACCATAGGCACATTTGCTACATCTGTATGGATAGGTATGGGCGCGTTGATACAAGACTTTTATCGCAAACATTTCAGAATAATTAACATTATTTTGTCGGTGATACTGCTGGAATGTGTATTTAGCATTTTAAAATAATCAAAACAAATTCTAATCTGTACTGGAGGTAACCATATGAAAGATGAAACAAAGTGTCTGCACGCAGGGTATCACCCTAAAAATGCTGAGCCGAGGGTCGTACCGATTGTACAAAGCACAACATATGTCTATGACTCAACAGAGGAAGTGGCTGCGGTATTTGATGACCCTATGAAATCGCTGATTTATTCGCGGTTTGGAAACCCAACTGTTATGGCAGTTGAGGATAAAATTGCGGATTTGGAAGGCGGAATAGGTGCTATGTGTACAACATCGGGGCAGGCTGCTGTTTTATTGTCGCTGCTTAATATATGTAATGCGGGAGATAGCTTTATAAGTACAATAGAAATCTATGGAGGGTCTGTTAATTTATTTTCACATACACTTAAACGCTTGGGGATAGAATGTATCTATATTGATAAAAATTCAACAGATGAAGAAATTGATAAAGCCTTTAAATCAAACACAAAAGCGGTGTTTGGAGAAACTCTTGCCAATCCCGCCCTGACTGTTTTGGATATTGAGAGGTTTGCGACAATTGCACATAATCATAATGTTCCGCTTATTGTTGATAATACCTTTGCTACCCCCATACTGTGCAAGCCGTTTGAATTCGGAGCAGATATTATCGTCCATTCAACATCAAAATATATGGATGGTCATGCTGTTCAAGTTGGCGGTGCAATCGTAGACAGCGGAAAATTTGACTGGACAAACGGAAAATTTCCATGTATGACCGAACCTGATGAGTCATATCACGGTATTTCATATACTAAGTTATATGGAAATAAAGCATACATTGTAAAGGCAAGAATGCAGCTTATGCGCGATTTTGGAGCATATCCTGCCGCACATTCAGCATTTTTACTTAACCTCGGATTGGAAACATTAGCTGTGCGAATGAAGCAGTATTGTGAAAATGCAATTGCAGTTGCAAATTATTTAAAGCATTCGGAGAAAGTTGAAAGTGTAAAATATCCGGGCATTGAATGTGATGAAAACTATGAGTTGGCAAAAAAGTATCTTAAAGGCTGCAGCGGTGTGATTTCGTTTGTCATAAAGGGTGGAAAGCCGACCGCTATGAAATTTATGAATTCATTGCGGCTTGCCTCTAACGAAGTACACGTTGCCGATATTCGCACTTGCATATTACACCCTGCCAGTGAAACGCACAGACAGCTTACAGATGAGCAATTAAAAGCGGCAGGAATAGAAAGCGGTATGATACGTTTGTCTGTGGGACTTGAGAATGCAGAGGATATAATTTCCGACCTTGTCAATGCATTTTCAGCTATATAAATCTTTAAAACAAGTTTTTAGGAGGTATTTTTATGAGAAAGGTATTTAATTTTTCGGCAGGTCCTGCCGTTCTTCCCGAGTCTGTACTAAAAGAGGCGGCAGATGAAATGCTTGATTACAAGGGCAGCGGTATGTCCGTAATGGAAATAAGCCACCGTTCTGCATTGTTTCAATCTATTATAGATGAAACGGAAGATAATTTGCGCACACTGATGAATATTCCCGATAATTATGAAGTGCTGTTTCTTCAGGGGGGTGCTTCGCTTCAGTTCTCAATGATCCCTATGAATTTCATGAAAAACAGAAAGGCAGATTATATCATTTCGGGTTATTGGGCAAAGAAAGCGTATCAGGAGGCAAAATTGTTCGGTGAAATCAACGTTGCAGCTTCGTCCGAGGATTGTAATTTTTCCCGTATTCCTGATTGCAACGATTTGGAACTTGATCCAAATTCCGACTACATTTATATGTGCGAAAATAGCACTATTTACGGCACTAAATTCAAGGAAGTTCCGAACAGCAAGGGGAAAACAATTGTCAACGACATATCTTCCTGTTTTCTTTCCGAGCCTATGAATGTTTCAGATTACGGTATGCTTTACGGCGGTATACAGAAAAATCTCGGACCTGCCGGGCTTGTGATAGCAATTATCCGCAAGGACTTAATTTCCGACAATGTTCTTCCGGGAACGCCGACAATGCTTCGCTATAAAACCCATTCAGATAATAAATCGCTCTACAATACCCCGCCGACTTATAATATATATATTGTCGGAAAGGTAATTAAGTGGATAATGTCCTTAGGTGGTCTTGAAAAAATGAAACAGCTTAATGAAGAAAAAGCTGCTGTTTTATATGATTATCTTGACTCCAGCAAGCTGTTTAGCGGAATAGCGGAAAAAGAAAGCCGTTCCGTTATGAATGTGACATTCCGAACAAATTCTGCCGAAACAGACGCTGTCTTTGTAAAAGAAGCTGCCGAAAACGGAATTGTCAGCGTTAAAGGGCATAGAGCGATAGGCGGTTTGCGCGCAAGCCTATACAATGCTATGCCTATTGAGGGAGTAAAGCGCCTTGTTGAATTTATGAAGGAGTTTGAAAAAAATGCTTTCAATAACAAGCAGTAATATAATTGAAAAGGATAGTAGATATATTTCTCATACCTATAATAGACTTCCTGTTGCTTTAAAGGAAGGGTGCGTAGCGCAGGCAACGGATTTCGAGGGAAGAAAATATATTGATTTCGGCAGTGGTATTGGAACAAATTCTTTGGGATTTTGCAATGAAAAGTGGCTTAAAGCTGTGACTGCACAAGCCGAAAAATTGCAGCATACGTCGAATTTATTTTACACATTGCCTAATGTGTTGCTTGCGGAACGGCTTTGTGAAATAACCGGTTATTCAAAGGTTTTTTTCGGAAACTCCGGAGCAGAGGCAAACGAGGGCGCAATAAAAATAGCAAGAAAATACGGAATGGAAACAAAAGGACAAGGCTGCAATAAAATTATTTCTCTCAAAAACTCCTTTCACGGCAGAACAATAACGACCCTTTCCGCTACGGGGCAAGATGTATTTCATCAGCATTTTGCCCCATTTACAGAGGGGTTTAGATATGTTCAGCCAAACGACGTACAGGAATTTATCAATGCAGTTGACGATACGGTCTGCGCCGTTATGTTAGAGCTTGTTCAAGGTGAAAGCGGTGTTATTCCATTAACTCATGAATATGTTGAGTATGTAGAAAATATTTGCACTGATAAGGGATTTTTACTGATTGTTGATGAAGTTCAAACAGGAATAGGCAGGACAGGAACATTTTTATGCTGCGAACAATATGGCATAAGTCCTAATATTATTACATTAGCAAAAGGTTTGGGTGCTGGGCTGCCGATAGGTGCAGTTCTTATGGATAAGAAAACCGAAAATGTTTTTCAGCAGGGTCAGCACGGTTCTACATTCGGTGGAAATCCCATAGTTTGCGCAGGAGCATTGGAGGTTCTGAACCAAATTTCAAATGCGGAATTTTTATCCGAGGTTTGCAGAAAATCTGAATATGTTTTCAATAAATTAACAAAAATCTCAAATGTTGTCGAATTATCAGGTAAAGGTCTTATGATTGGTATTAAGCTGTCTGAGAAAATATGTGCCGCAGAGGCAGCCAAGAAATGTGCCGAACAGGGACTGCTGATATTAACAGCCAAAGAAAAGCTGCGTATGCTACCGCCTTTGAATATAACCACAAGCGAGATAGATACGGGAATGGGTATTCTGAGCAAAGTACTTTCGGAATTTTAATTTGGGATTACAGTTATTTTGCAGTGTTTGAAAGAAAAAAGGGTGATAATAATGAATTTATTTTCAAAGTCCGACAAGCTAAATAATGTATGCTATGATATTAGGGGACCTGTGCTTGATAAAGCTGACCAAATGGAAGCTTCGGGTGAAAAAATAATTAAGCTGAATATCGGTAATCCTGCTTATTTTGGATTTAATGCCCCTAACAATATTATGAGGGTTATGGCTGATAATTTGAAAAATGCTCAAGGTTACTCAAATTCAAAGGGGATCATTCCTGCAAGGGAGTCAATTTTAAAATATCATCATTCAAAAGGCTTAAATGTGGAAAGTATAAATGAAATTTATACGGGAAACGGTGTTTCTGAGCTAATTGTAATGTCTATGCAGGGATTATTGAATAACGGCGATGAGGTTCTTGTGCCAATGCCTGATTATCCCTTGTGGACAGCTTCTGTTACACTGGCAGGTGGAAAAGCGGTTCATTATTTGTGTGATGAAGGTTCGGAATGGTATCCTGATATTCGGGATATAGAATGCAAAATTACAAGCAAAACAAAGGCAATTGTTGTCATAAATCCCAATAACCCCACGGGTGCTGTCTATCCCATAGAAATTTTGGAACAGATAGCGGATATTGCGCGCAAGCATGGGATTATCATTTTTGCCGATGAAATTTATGACCGTCTATTATTAGACGGCGTAAAGCATACATCTATTGCTTCTCTGGCTCCTGATTTATTTTGTGTTACGTTTAACGGTCTGTCAAAATCACATATGGCAGCAGGATTTCGCATAGGCTGGATGGCTTTAAGTGGTGATAAAACCACGGCAAAAAGCTATATTGAAGGATTGAATATGCTTTCTTCAATGAGATTATGTTCCAATGTTCAGGCACAGTATATTATACCCGAAGCATTAAATGGAAACGGCTCTCCTGATGATGTTCTGCAAGCCGGCGGCAGAATTTACGAACAGCGAGAATGTATCTGCCGACTTCTTAACAGCATTGACGGTATCAGTCTTGTCAAACCTAAAGCAGCGTTTTATATTTTCCCCAAAATTGATACAAAGAAGTTTAATATATCAGATGACGAGAAATTCGTCTATGATTTCCTTTTACAAAAAAAGATACTTCTTGTTCACGGTGGAGGATTTCATTGGGAATATCCTGACCATTTCAGAATTGTATACTTATCTGAAACCAAGGAGCTTGAATATTCAATGAATGAGCTTGGCGATTTTTTAAGTGGATATAGGCAAATATAAAATTGTAATAAAAGAAATATAAACTCTCTTTACTACTTATTTGGGTAATAAAGAGAGCTTTGTATTTACGAAATTATATTATCGAAATTTTACAATAGTGTCAAGGTTTTAGAAAGTTCAGTAATATTTATTAGAACAGAGAGAAAGTTTAAAATGCTTTCTCTCTGTTTCATTTATGCTAAATAGCGTATTTTAAATGATTTTTGCTTATACGCAATTTCCACGATCGTTTCTGTTATGTACTGTAAATTTCTCAACAAAAAGTTTAGGAAGTTAGCGTAAAAATCAAATGAAAATTGTTGCATTAAACGACATTATAGCCAGCCTTAAGTAAAACATATATCGCTTTATCATAATTCTCCTTTTTGGTAAAGATATAGTCTGTATTGTAGGTAGAAACAGCAAATATTCCGATTTCATTTTCTGCTAACAGAGATGATATTTTAGCCAATATTCCTATAAGTGAAAAATCAAGAATTCCTTGTATTCTAAAAGCGCTCCACCCATCATCGCGTTCCGTTGTATTTGTAGGAACATCATTTGTAATGCATACCAGAGAATTTTCCTCATCAGTTTTACCAATAAAACAAAATTTGCTTTCAAAATTAACCAATGAATAGTTGATTACTTTACATACGGAAAATTTATAATCAAGTGTCTTAATTTCCATTCTTACCTCCATATAAATTGCGGACGTTTTGTGTCTTAATTTATCATTTATTATATCAAATTCTGGCGAGTTTGTCAAATCTATTTGTGTATGAAAGAAAAATTTGTTTTATTGGTAAAACTGATCTTGTATATTACAGTATATGCAGATATAAAAGTATAGCAGTATCATTTTCACGATACTGCTGTTTTTCATATTTTTTAAAATCCGCTTTAATTTCAAAGAGCAATTAACAAAGTTGTGTGCCTTGTTGTTTTAAACAGCGTATTATCGGTATTATCGGTTATACATCTCTTGACTATATCGGCAATCCTTTAATTATGGAGAAGATACAGCTTGACAACGATATTGCAAACCTCA
>CANDEV010000024.1 GCA_947383835.1 uncultured Clostridia bacterium | reverse complement strand
GGCTGAGCCTTTACCCTTTTGGGCGTACTTTGTCAATAAGGATAAAATGTTTCCACGGGTAACAATACCTTTATACCGTTACGTGTCAAAAGGGCTGAGTCTTTACCCTTTTGGGCATATTTTGCCGGTAAGGTCAAAATGTTTACATGGGCAGCAATGTTTTTATGCTGTTGTCTGTCAAAAATTGACGGCGGGAATTTTTATGTCCCGCCGTTTTATTTTATCCGTTTTCGTTAAGATAAAGCTGCACACGGTTCTGAATTATCTCCGCAGTCTCCTCGGCGGGACGCTGACCCGAAAAATACATCTCCGCTTCCTCCCGAATAATGTTGTAGACAAAGTTTTCGGATGTCTCCACTCTGCAAGCCGCTCCGTTTATAAGGTCGATAATTCTTTGGTTGTCATCGTCGGTGTTCGGAGTGTACGCATCGCTGTAACCCTCCCAATAGGAGAGATATAACCCTTTTTTTGCATCTTCGGCTGCAAATTCAAGGGCGGATTTTTTCACGGGAAAACCGCTGCTGCCGTAACGCTCGTCGCCTTTGACTATCCATTTCTGATATTCGTCAGAATAATAATATCTAAGAAATTCCCAAGCGCCCTCTTTTACGGAAGATTTTTCAAAAATTGCAAAGCTGCCGTCGGCGTCTATAAGAACGCCGTTGCCCTCAGAATCCGGGTACCCTGTCACGACAATCGGTTCTCCGAAGGTGTATTCCTCCAATTTGCGAAAAGAATAAAAATTGTCTATGTTGCGATCCCATAAAGTGAAAAGAGTTTTTCCGTTTATCAGGTTTTCTTCTTCGTTTTGCCGCCAGCTTGGGTCAAGCATAACGCTGCTGTCGTATTTTTCGGGGAACGTATTGCAGAATTCCAGTATGAGGATAAATCTTTTACCGTTGAAATCGCACTTCCCTGTTTCCGTGCCGATAAAGCTTTGCCAACCGTACCGCATGAATTCATCGAATATGCCGTATCTGTCCAGCGGCATATCAACAAATTTTTTGTCGGGGTACTTTTCCGCAAGGTCTATAAAATCATCGGAAGTCCTGCCCTGCATTTCTCCAACAATTGAACTTTTGCCCATAAGCGTGTCCAGCTTAAAGTTTGTAATATTTTGATAAAGTCCTCCGTTGATTTCGTAAGCCGTAAAAATATTTTCGAGAAAATCTTCGCGGCACATATCGGGGTCGCTGTCGATAAAATTATACAAGTCCGCAAACACGCCTTTTTCAACGTAGCTTTCCATTGGCAGGAAAAAGCTGTCGATAATATCGGGGGTATTGCCTGCGATAATTTCGAGATTAAGAGTGTCGATAACGTTTGAAAGGTTGTTGATGCCACGGTCTGTAACCTCGATCTCATATTCCGCGCTTGTCTTGTTGAAATCGGCGATATGAACCTCCAAGGCGGTGTCTATGCCCATAACCGTCATCTTGACCGTTTTCTTTTCCTCGGGTGAGGTTTCCGCCGCTGTATCGGGAAGTTGTTCGGTTTCATGTCCTCCGCATGAGGACATTGTCAGGCACATTAACGCCGCTGTTGCCGCCGCACAAATTTTTCTGAATTTCATAATTATTTTCCTTTCCGTGCAAAAATATGTTAATTAAATTTTAACACTATTTGCGGCGTATGTCCAATTACAAAATAATTACAACAAATCGCAAAAGGTTACAGACAGGTTACAAATGGTTACAATTTGATTACAAATGTCAAAAAAGGCTAAAGAAAAAAATGTTTTAAGGGCAAAGAAAAAATACAGGGACGGCGGCATTCTTATTTGTGCAAAATGACTAACATAATACATTTTCATGGAACATCGACTGTAAATCATTGGGAAAACAACAGCGTTGTTAATAAAAATACTACAAAATCACCGTTAAAGCGTGTGGTTTTTCAGCCTGAATATTAATCATTTGTGAAATTTTAGCCTATTTTTAGTATTTGTAAATTATAATAGTTGACAAAAATAATTTAATTTTGTATAATATAATTGTAAGTAAAGTACAAGTGTATCATTTTTCATCTGATACTATTCATACAGCGAAAAAACCTTTCTGAATTATATCAAGTATTGAAATTTTGAACATTTTTTTGTGCCGACCGAACATATTGTTAGGTGATTGTTAGGTGAGGAGGGTTTTATGCGCGGACGATACAAAATATTTATACTTGCGGCGGCTTATATTGCGGCGGCTTTTGCAGCTATCAATATTGCTCTGAAAATTCCTGAGCACACCGCCCTTATTCTCATAGTTTTTGCAGCAGTAACTGCGGTCTCGCTTCTTTTCCTTACGCTGGGTGTAAAGTATATCAGCCGTGAACACGCTTTGAAGGAGCGGGAACGCCTTTCAAGGCTTATGCACAGTCTTAACGCTATGGTTATCTTGTGGGACGACGACTTCCGCTATGTTGAGGTAAACGACGAGCTTACCAAGTCCATAGGCTATACATCGGAGGATCTGACAGATATCAAAAATCTTCAGAAGGTTCTTCCTCCGGACGCGTTTGCACCGAGTCTTCAGGCTATCGTAAACAATCGGGACGAGGAGTTTTACGTTACCGCAAAGGGCGGCGCAAAGGTCTGCACCATTTGGAACACGTCCATTATGAGCACGGTGCAGAACAAGACCCGCACCAAGTGCCTTATGATGTCTATCGGTATGGATATTACCGAAACGGTGAGAATGAAAGAGGATCTTATCCGCTATTCAAAGGAGCTTGCGGAGTCAGAAAGCAGGTACTCCCTTTCAATGGAGCTTTCCGAGATAGGTATAGTCCTCAAAAAGCCCGATAAGAACACTTTCTATGTGTCGGAGCAGCTTTGCGTCAAGCTTGGCTTTGAAAACGGCAGCGATATTCCTGCTGAAACTCTCAGAGAGTTTTTCCATGAGGACGATAAAAAGGTTTACGACGCTCTTGCGGCGTCTATGACAAGTCTCCGCGGTATAGACAATAACGAGATACACAACAGTGAGTTCCGCCTCCTTGAAAAGGACGGTCAGTACCACTGGTTCAATTTCAGATATAAGATCACTCCCAACGCCGATATAAATTATGCAAACATAGGCGGCGCGGTGATAGACGTTACAAGAGATAAGGCTAAGGACACTCTTATCGAGAAAATGGCGTACATCGACGATGTTACGCAGATATTCAACAGGAACAAATTCATGCAGATAGGTCAGGAGACCTTTGAGTGCGCTGTCAACGAAAATGCGGGTATTTCCTACTGGGTCATTGTTTTGGATATTGATAATTTCCACCTTATAAACGATACCTGCGGATATGCAAACGGAAACAAGCTTCTTAATGAATTTGCTCAGATAGTTGAAAAGTCCCTTACAACAGGCGGCTTCGGCGCGAGAATAGGCGGCGACAACTTTGCGCTCCTTATTCACGACACCGGGGACGATGATCTGCCTGTGACAATTATCAAAAACATTCAGGAGCAGCTTAAAGATATATGTGATGAAAGCTTTGCTTCTCAGACAGTGACTTGCTCCGCAGGCTACTGTAAGATGTCCGACGGCGGAAATGATTTCGCTCAGGTTCTTGATCATGCGGAATTTTCTCTCAGTATGTCCGACGGAACAAAGAACGATATTATCCGCTACGACAATAAGATACACGATAAGATAATCGAGGGCAACGCTATTGAAAGCGAGCTTACAAAGGCTATCGAAAATCACGAGCTTGCGCTGTACTATCAGCCTAAGATTGACCTTTCGGACGGAACTCTCATGGGCATGGAAGCGCTTATCCGCTGGATAAAGCCGGACGGCACAGTGGTACCTCCCAACAAGTTTATTCCTGTTGCGGAAAATTCTCTGCTCATAACAAAGATAAGCGATTTTGTACTTCATGAAGCCTGCCGTCAGAACAAGGCATGGCAGGATAAGGGTTACCCGCCCATAGCGGTATCAATTAACCTTACGGCGGTGGATTTCTACCAGACCGACGTTAAGGAATCTATTCAGAAGGCTCTTGACGAGACAGGTCTCGAAGCTCAGTGGCTGGACGTTGAGCTTACCGAATCCCTTGCGTTAAAGGATATCGATCACGCTATCCAGCAGATGCAGGAGATACGCGACTTGGGCGTAAAGCTTTCCATGGACGATTTCGGTACGGGCTATTCGTCCCTCAGCTACATTCAGGTGTTGCCTATCACGCTGCTGAAGCTTGACCGTTCCTTTATAATGTATCTTGAAGAGGATGAAATTTCGAGAGAGATAGTTTCGGCTGTAATAAGAATAGCGAAGTCCAAAAAGATCGAGACCATTGCCGAGGGCATTGAGACTATCGGTCAGGCCGAAATTCTTAAGCAGTCGGGCTGCGATCTGGCGCAGGGTTATTTCTTCGGCAAGCCTATGCCTGTTGACAAGTTTGAGGAATTTATGGCTGAAAAGGCAAGAGAGCACGCCGCTAATGTTGCTGCAAATGCATAATTAACGAGGGTACGGGAGTTTTTCCGACGTACCCTTGTTTTGGTTTTCATAAAGGGGAATAGTCCCCGATATTTAACAAACGGCTTGAGTGATAAACTTAAACCACGTTTATAAAAAAACCGCAGGAGGAATGTTATTATGGCTAAAAGAAGAATTGGAATTCTTACAAGCGGCGGCGACTGCCCCGGACTTAACGCTACGATAAGAGGCGTTGCAAAGGCTTGCTTTGAGAGAATGGGCGAGGACGGTGTTGAGATCGTCGGTATACAGAATGGCTACTACGGCTTGATAAACAACATTGCGCGTGATATGAAGCCCTCTGAATTTTCGGGTATTCTTACTCAGGGCGGAACTATCCTCGGCACTAAGCGTCAGCCGTTTAAGATGATGTCAGTTATCGGCGAAGACAATGTGGACAAGATAAAGGCTATGAAAGACACATACAAAAAGCAGAAGCTGGACTGCCTTTTGACCCTTGGCGGAAACGGCACTCACAAGACCGCAAATCTCCTTTCGGAGGAGGGGCTTAACGTTATCGGTCTGCCTAAGACTATCGACAACGATATTTACGGCACGGACGTTACTTTCGGCTTCCACACGGCAGTTGATATTGCTACGGACGTTATCGACCGTCTCCATACAACGGCGGCTTCTCACAGCCGTATCCTTATGGTTGAGATAATGGGCAACAAGGCGGGCTGGCTCACGCTTTATTCGGGCATTGCAGGCGGCGCTGATATTATAATAATTCCGGAAATTCCTTACGACCCAGAAAAGGTCATTACCGCTCTTAAAAAGAGAAGCGACGCGGGAAAGACGTTCTCGATAGTAGCTTTCGCGGAGGGCGCATACGATATCGAGGAAGCAAAGCTAAAGAAAAAGGAACGCGCAAGACTTCGCCAGGAGGCGGGCATAACCACCGCCACAAACCGTCTTGCGGCGCAGATACAAAAGGGTACGGGAATTGAAACAAGAGTGTGCGTTCCGGGACATATGCTTAGAGGAGGAAGTCCCTCGGCGTATGACCGAGTGCTTGCGACAAAGTTCGGAGTACGTGCGGCAAAGCTTATCGAGCAGGAGAAGTACGGTTATTCCGTTGCAATGGTAAAGAGCCTTATTACGGAAAATCCGCTTAAGGACGTTGCGGGCAAGACAAAATTCGTTACCGAGGAACACCAGCTTGTAGGTACTGCGAGACATTTGGGAATTTCATTCGGCGACTAAGTGGCGGGGAAGCCCCCGCGGGCAGAGTCACCCCTGATGTTAATAATTACAGTGCTTTAATGGTTAAAAGCCCCCTCAAGGGGGCGGGTAAAATATTTTGTAGGGCGGGGAAAGTCTGTATTTACACGTCCTCGCCTGTACAAATTTATAGAACAAAAATTTTATCGGACGCGGGAAATTGTTTCTCGAAAATAAAAAACAGGAGGACAACTATGCCGAGGATTTTAATTGTTGACGACGAGAAAATGATAAGAAACGTTGTTAAGGAGTACGCCGAATTCGAGGGCTATGAGACCGCTGAGGCGGAGAACGGCATGGAAGCTGTGGAAATGTGCCGCAATGAAGATTTCGACATTATTGTCATGGACATTATGATGCCACGTCTGGACGGCTATTCTGCGGTAAAGGAAATTCACAAGACCAAAAAAATTCCCGTTATAATGCTGTCCGCAAGAGGCGAGGAATATGACAAGCTTTTCGGCTTTGAGATAGGCGTGGACGATTATGTTGTAAAGCCTTTTTCCCCAAAGGAGCTGCTGGCGAGAATAAAGGCTGTCCTTAAAAGAGGAGCTGCCGCGGAGGAAAACAGCAGGATAGAAAAGATATCATTCGAGGGTCTTGAAATAAACGTTACGGGGCGCGAGGTAACTATTGACGGCAAGACCGCACAGCTTACTCCAAAGGAGTACGACCTGCTGTTCTATCTTGTCAGGAACAAGGGTATTGCGCTTTCGAGAGAAAAGCTTTTGGAGGAGGTTTGGGGGTACGATTTTTACGGCGACGACCGCACGGTTGACACACACATAAAAATGCTGCGAAGCTCCCTGGGGGAGTACAGAAAATTCATAATAACGCTGCGGGGTATGGGGTATAAATTCGACACATGATAAATGAGGACCTATCTTGTTAAGACAGGTTCTGAAATACCTCGGAGGTCAGTTGTGAAAAAAGGCTTTAAAACTATACGTCATACGGTATGGATATATTTTTCAATATTTATTGTCAGTATACTTGTTCTGATGTGGTTCACCTTCGGCGCGTCTCTTGAAGCGAATTACAAGCGGCTGAAAACGAGCAACATTTTTGATATCGCAAGCTATATCCTCACGGGCTGGAGCAAGGACGAATTTACCGACGAGACCCTTGACAAGCTTGCTTACGACAACGATATGTGCGTGCTTATTCAGGACGCACGCGGCAATTCCGTTTACTCCTACGATATGATGGCGAGCAACTGCCTTATACACGGAATTTACAGGCTGGAGCTGTATAAATACCGCGCCGAAGCTGCGGCAAGCCCCAACGGTATGTATTATACCGAAATAAAAAATCCGCGGTTCAACACGGAAACTTTGCTTTTTGTGATGATACTTGGCGACCGTTCCGCGCCCAGCGGGTATATTTTTCTGAACACCTCGCTGGAGCCGCTTAATTCCACAAAGGGCATTATAAACAGTCAGATTTTTTGGGTAAGTATAATGCTCCTTATCCTCGGCTTGGGCATATCTTATTTTTTGGCACGGCTTATCGAGACCCCTCTCGTGCGTATCACTAAATCGGCAAAAAAGCTTGCACAGGGGGACTATTCTTCCCACTTTGACGGACACGGCTACGCCGAAACGGAGCAGCTTGCGGACACTCTCAACTACGCCGCCGAGGAAATTTCCAAGGTCGATAATCTCCGAAAGGATATTATTGCAAACGTGTCCCACGACCTGCGGACGCCCCTCACAATGGTGAAGGCATACGCGGAGATGATCCGCGACTTATCGGGGGACAACCCTGTCAAGCGTCAGGAGCATATCAATATAATCATCGAGGAAAGCGACCGCCTTGCGGCGCTGGTAAACGATATTCTCGATCTTTCAAAGCTGGAGAGCAACAACGCCAGCATGAACCTTTCCGAGTTTTCAATTACAAAAAAGATATACGAAATTATGGGCAGGTACACCCTGCTTTCCGAGCAGCAGGGATATAAATTTTTTGTAACGGCGGACAAAAATTTCGAGATAAATGCGGACGTTATAAAAATAGAACAGGTGCTGTACAACCTTATAAACAACGCCGTGAATTACACAGGCGAAAATAAAACGGTGTACATCACCCAAATAATAGTTGACGAGGAGACTGCGCGTATAGACATAACCGACACGGGCAAGGGCATAGAGCCCGAGCTTCTGCCGCTGATATTTGACAGATACTACCGCGCGGAAAAAAACAAGCGTGAGGTCATAGGTACGGGTCTGGGTCTTTCCATTGTAAAGCAGATATTGAAGCAGCACAATTTCAAATTCGGTGTACGCTCCGAGCTTAATGTTGGAAGCACGTTCTGGTTCGAGGTAAAGGGGCGCGCTGCCGGCGAATTTGAAGCGGCGGAAACAGAGGAGGACATTGATGAAAACCTTTAAATATATGCGTATACAGGGACGTGAGACCGCATACCGAACGCAGAAGCCGGTAGGGATTTTTATACTGAACTGGCGCAGAATACGGGACGGCGTTTACAGCAAAGAGGACGCGGAGCTTTACGACAGTACGCACAAATGGTTCCTTGAAAATCTTCCTGTGCCGCCATTTTACGGAAAGGACAATGAAAATCCCGACGGCGCGGTAACATGGTTCAAAACGGAAAATGCGGACATGATGCTTGAACATATCGAGCCGCTTTTCGGGCTGCTTGAAAAATACAATATACCTTATGATGTTGTTTATACGGACAGTCCCGGAAAAATAATATATGAGGACGATTTTCAGGTGGGTGTGATTGACTGAAATTGACCCGCAAAAGGAAAGGAGCTATTTCAATGACTAAAAAGGAAAGGGCGGCTCTTGCAATAGAGGGACTTGCGGAAATTTATCCTGACGCGCGCTGCTCCCTTACATACAAAAAGCCCTATGAGCTTATGATAGCGGGACGGCTCTCCGCCCAGTGCACCGACGCGCGGGTGAACATTGTCACAAAGCCTCTTTTTGAAAAGTACCCCACTCTTGAAGCCTTTGCGGAGGCGGACATTGACGAGGTTGCGGAGATAATCAAGCCCTGCGGTCTGTACAAAACGAAAGCAAAAAGTATCGTTGAAGCCTGCCGCAAGCTTCTGTACGATTTCGGCGGCGAAATGCCCCGTACCATTGAGGAGCTTACCACGCTGCCCGGCATAGGAAGAAAGACAGCAAACCTTATTATGGGGGACGTCCACGGCTTGCCCGCCATTGTTACGGACACACACTGTATAAGGATTTGCGGCAGACTGGGTCTTACAAAGGAGACCGACCCGAAAAAGGTGGAGCAGGACTTGCTGAAAATTATCCCTCCCGACAAGGGCAGCGATTTCTGTCACAGGCTTGTAATGTTCGGCAGGGAGTTTTGCACGGCAAGGAGTCCCAAGTGTCTTGAGTGTCCTCTCCGAGTGCATTTGCAGGGGTATACCTGCAAGCTTTAGTTATTGCTCGTCGAAAACGCTTATGAACAGGCGGAGCAGGTCTTTCATTCCGCAGCGGTAGGCGTGGAAAATTTCTTCGTCCCTGACGGTATGGTCTTCATCGAGGTATTTTTCAAACAGGTCAAGAGCGTCCTTATTAAGCTTTTCCGTAAGTTTTTTATACAGCTTTCCGCGAGCCGCATATGCTTCTTCGGCGATGTCGGAAAATTTAAATTTTTTATTTACCTCGCTTATTTCGCAATCATACAGTTCTCTTATAAAGCTGGTCATAGTTTTTCTCCTTTTGCAATTTTTGTGCGTAATTACAACGAGTAAGTAATAGTAGGGCGGGGGCTTGCTCCCGCCTTTAATAGAATTGTGCGTTGTTCCATAGGCGGGAGCAAGCCCCCGCCCTACAGTGTTTGGTGTTTTCCTATATTAATTATACTGTGTAACGCACCACATTTGGTTAATAATATATGTATATAAAGTTAAATAATTTTTAAACAAGAGGTGTCGTTTTGGATAAAAAATATATTGAATATCCTAATAAGATTGATAGAAAAGAGTACGAAAAAAACTATAAAAAAGA
Source organism: uncultured Clostridia bacterium (assembly GCA_947383835.1). Taxonomy (GTDB): domain Bacteria; phylum Bacillota; class Clostridia; order Oscillospirales; family Ruminococcaceae; genus RGIG8773. The sequence continues at coordinate 29,776 of CANDEV010000024.1, read as the reverse complement.
ACATTACGTCCGTTTTTCCGCAAGCGTTAAGCCCGAATTAAAGCAGCGTGTGGACGATTACTGTAAAAGAGCGGGGATATCCAAAACGGAATTTATCCGCCGCGCTATTGAAATGTTTGAAAATAATGAATAAGGCGAACGACCTTTTAGGTGTTCGCCTGAAAAATTATTATCTTACAGTATCGGAAACCACCGCCCCGTCCTGAATGCGTATAGTCCGCGCAGCCTGCGCCGCAACGCTGTCATCGTGGGTAATTATTATCACGGTTTTTCCTTGGGCGTGGAGGTCGTAAAGGATACGCATTACCTCCGCGCCGCACTTGCTGTCAAGGTTCCCCGTGGGCTCGTCCGCAAGGATAACAGGCGGCTCGGAGGCTATTGCCCTCGCGATGGCGACCCGTTGCTGCTGTCCTCCCGACATCTGATTGGGACGGTGGTCAAGCCTGTTTTTCAACGACACCTTTTCCAGCGCGTGGAGGGCAAGCTCGTTTCTTACCGCCGCCGAAAGTCCGCGGTATATCAGCGGCAGCTCGACGTTTTCCTTTGCGGTAAGTCCCGCAATAAGATTAAAGCTCTGGAAAATAAAGCCTATCTCCCTGTTGCGTATTTTGGTAAGCTCTCTGTCGGAGAGTTTGTTCACGGGGACGCCGTTCAAAAGATATTCCCCAGAGGTCTGAACGTCCAGACAGCCCAGCATATTCATCAGCGTGGATTTCCCCGAACCCGAAGCTCCTGCAATTGCAACAAATTCCCCCCTGTTTATTGTCAGCGTAACGTTTTCAAGCGCGGCAACGCGGCTTTCCCCCTCGCCGTAAAGCTTGGTAATGTTTTTCAGTTCTATCAGCGGCATGGCAGGCAATTCCTTTCAAATTTTCTTTTCTAAGAATTAATTTACCCAAAAATATGCCGCATTATATATGCGGAAAAAAATTTACAAAAAAATACCCGATACAGAATAGCTTTCTGCATCGGGCATTTTTAATGACTTAAAAGTCAAAATCGTTAATGTCTATCTCTTTGTATCCGTCGGGGACGGTAAAATAAGAGTTCTTAAGAGAGTAGGAAATTTTAAAGCAGGCTACAAGATCGTCGCCGATCATCGCAAGGGGATTTCCCTTTTCGTCAAAAAGGTAGCCGTATTTATTATATTCAGCGCTTTCAAACTCCTCATAATAATATATTTTATCGTTGCTCTTGAATTTAAATATTTTACCTTTGGCGTTCTCGGCAATTCCAAGGTCTGCGTAATAATCGTCGCTGTCAAAATTCATAAATTTGCCAAGCATTTCGTCCATGATGTCGTCATAGCCAAGGTCTTCCGTAACAGGAAGAGTTATTTTTGTCTTGTCCTCTACCGAAAGCATGGTTATGTTTTTGGAATTGAAGTACATTCCCAAGCCCGTGCCGTCCTCGTAAACAACCATTTTCATTTTCTTGCCCTTGTAAGCAACAGACAGGATAACGTCCTTAGTCGCAATGTCTACGCCGAAAGAAGGGTCGTCGCTTTTAACAGCTTTTATCTGCTTGTCAAGGAATTTTTTAGTTCTCGATTTTGCAAATGTGACCGTGTTTTTGGTTTCCTTTTGACTGTACTTTTCCACCCATTTGATATAGGTGGAGCTGTATCTTGCGTTTGTCAAAGCCTTTGTCTCGCTCCATACAGAAGCCGCGGAAGCTGTGATACCCAGCGCCATTGTTACGCAAAGCACTGCGGAAACAACTGCGGGGAGCATCTTTTTGATTTTTCTTAACATTGAAAAATTCCTCCTAAAAAATTTTATTCAAAATCGCCGTAGTCGACGGTTTTATAACCTTCGGGCAGGTCAAACTCGCTGTCCTTGACAGTGGTTTTAAAGCTTATGCAAAATGCATCGCCTCTGTTTATCATGGCAAGCAAAGTCCCCTTTTCGCTGAAAAGGAAACCCACCTCGTCAAGCTCTTCACTGTCAAATTCCTCATAATAATAAATTTTTTCGCCGCTTTTAAATTTGAAAATTTTTCCTTTGTCGCTGTCCTCGAAGCCAAAGTCAAAGCACTCGCGGACAGGCTCTGACGACTGCTTTATAAGCTCGGGAATTTCCTCAGCCTGTTTTTTAGTCGCGGTTACGGAGGACATTGTTTTTTCCGCAATATTCAGCATGGTCACAGTTCTGCCGTTTATGTACGCCGCATCACCCGTGCCGTTTTCGTCCGATACAACGAGCTTGAAATTCCAGTCTTTTGCGGCTGCCGCCATTACTCTGTCGGAGGAAATCATATAAAGTGAGTATTCGGGATCGTCCGCGGACATTTCCTTTGTTATCCTGTCAAGAACCTTTTTGGTTCGGGACTTTGAATATGTCACGGTATTTTTTGTATCCTTTTTGCTGTACTTCTCCGCCCATTTAATGTAGTTGGAATTATACTTCGCGCTTGTGAGAGCCTTTGCGCTGCTCCATACCGAATTTTTCTCCGCTGCGGAGGCTGTTATTCCAAACATCATTGTAACGCAAAGTATTACAGAAACTACAGTCGGTAATATTTTTTTAAATTTTCTTAACATTGAAAAATTCCTCCTAAAAATTATTCAAAATCGTCAATATCAATGTCCGTATATCCTTTTGGAACGTCAAACTCCGAATCATCTATGTTTGTTCTGAAGCTTATGCACAATGTCGCGTTGTCCACGGTCATGGCGATAGGAGTGCCCTTTTCGGTAAAGACGAAGCCTACGCTGTTAAAACCGCTGCCGCATTCAAACTCCTCGTAATAGTAAATTTTTTCATCGCTTTTGAATTTGAATATTTTTCCCTTTTCGTTTTCGGATATTTCAAAATCAAAGGTGTCGGCAACATCGTCGGTGATTATTTCGGTGTATTTGTCGGAAACTTTTTTGAGGTATTCATCGTCTTCGCCGTCGGCTCGGACAGTGACCTTTGTCTTGTCGTTTATTGAAGCAATGGTTACTGAATTTTTGTCCACAAAAATAGCATTGCCCTCGCCGTCCATAAGCATAACGTACTTTAAACAGCCGTCTTTAATAGTGTAGCAAAGCATACTTTCTCCGTCAATAAGTCCGAGAGAGTATTTCGGCGAGTCCGACGCTGCTTTGGCAGTTATTTTGTCAAGAAATTTTTTGGTGCGGGATTTTGCGTAAACAACAGTATTCTTAGCTTCTTTTTCACTGTATTTATCCGCCCATTTTATGTAGTCGGAGTGGTACTTCAACCCTGCGGCTGATTTTGCCGACTTCCAAAGCTCCTTGTCCGTATCCGCGGCGGAAGCTGTTATTCCCAAAACCATTGCTGCACACAGCAACGCGGAAACGACCGCGGGGAAAACCTTTTTTAATTTCCTCAGCATGAAAAATCCTCCTCAAAAAATAAGTGTATAATATATTTGAATTGTAACATATTTTTTCAAAAATGTCAATAAATATTTTAAATTTTTCCTCAATACTATCCATATGTACAAATCCAATAAAAACAGGCGGGAACGCACCGATAAAAGCCGTCCCGCCCTAAAATTCGAAATATATTAAAAAAGGTATGTAATCCCTCCCCCGCCCCTTGGGGGGCTAAAAAAGTAAATCTATATTGTATTTAACATTGGGGGGACTCTCGCCGCGGGGCGTTCCCCGCAAGAAAGTGGCGCTGCCCGGGGTGAGGCAGCGCCGAAGATTATGATATAGGATTATTGGGGGTTTCCGTAAGCCGTAGGGGTAAACGTCTTACGGATGGTCTTTTATACTTAACGGACTTTCGTCCGAATATAAAAGCTTGTTAAAGCTGTTTTCCGTACTCTTCTTGAGTACATTTATATAATAACCTATTAATGTGTAAATTTCGTGAAAACCGTCTGAAATAAATAAGAAAACTTATTTAAAATAAATGTCCGTGTTGTAATCGTCCTTGCCGCACTCTTCACGCATTTTCAAAAGCTCCCTGTCGCTGGTCTTAAGCTTCTTTTCGGCGCACCTGCCCTGCAAAAGACAGGTCAGAAGAAGCAGAGATATCCCCGACATTATCATAAGGTCGCCCGTTTCCATTCCGCATTTTTCACGGAATATACACAGCATAAGCGTCCCCGCGCAGAAAAGTATACTGCACGATTTTAAGAGTATGGAACGTCTTTCCTTAGGCTTGTAAAAATTACTCACAAAACACACTCCCGAACAGTTGATAGCGTAGATTAACAGTTATTTGTTCAGTGCGTGATGTTGTAAATAAATTCGCCTATATCCGCGCCCACTGTTGTGCCTGCATACGCGGAAAAGAGTACGCAAAAAACAAATAACACGATCCCTGCGCCGATAAGCAAGCGTTTGGTATTTTTATCCATGCTTTTTTTATCCATATTATTACCTCCTTGACGGTTGACAGTGTACAGTCATTTTATTCGTTTACGGGAGCGTTTTTGCCCTTACTTTTTTTATTAAGTTTCTCCGCAGAGAATGACATAGTAAACAGCTTATCCGTGGTGAACATTCTCACCGCAAGGAACATACATACCGCAAAGAATACTATCTGGTACGCAAGTCCGCCCCAGAATATAATCATATCACCGTTCATGAGATTTGTCAAGGCTGTATAGGTATGTGTGAAGGGTATCGCATAAATAATTATCTTGAACATGGGGGACATTTCGTTCACATTCATGAACATCGACACAAAGAAAGGTATCATTACCGCTATCATTATAGGCATTGTAAGGGTCTGCACCGACTTAACGTCCGTAGCCATTGCGCCCAGAATAAGGGATATTGCAAGACCTATTGCAAGCGTAAGGAAAAGCTGGAGCGCAAACAAAACATAATCCGCAGGGGAAAGTGCGATGCCAAGCTCCGCCATTGCCTGAGCTATGTTTACCGCCGCGCCGCCGGAGGCTTCCGCTGCGCCTGTGTTTGTTACTGCGTCAGCAACTTCGCCTGCCGCGCTGCCTGCCATGCCGAGCATATAAAATATCATGCCTATCATCATAAACAGGGCGTTCAGCAGGGCTGATATTACAGCAGCCGTCATTTTCGCCATAAGCACCGTCATTCTTGAAACAGGAGCGGATAAAAGGGTCTCTAAGGTCTTGTCTATCTTTTCGGTGGAGATAGCCGTCATTATCATCTGCGCCGCCATTAAAAGCAGGAAGAATATTGCAAAGGGCGCGATCATGGACTGGAGCATTATTACCGCCGAGATGCTGTCCGAGGGAGCCGCCGCAGTCTTGCCCTTGTGGACGGTGTACTCTACCGTGGAAACAGGGTTTCTTGAAAGCTCTATCTCCGCGTTGGTAACGCCGTAATCGCTTCGCATAAGCTCGTCGGCGCAGGCTCTTTTTAGTGAGCTGACAGCCTCGGAGGCGGTAAGAGTACTCATGGTTGAGGAAAATCCGCCGCCCTTCAGGGTGTTGACAAATTTGACTTCGCCCGCTTCTTTTTTGTTGATGATACTGTCCCCGAAGCCCTCGGGAATGATTATAAGGGACTTTTTGTCAAGTCTTTCAAGCTCCGCGGCATAATCGTCGCTTTCAAGCTCTATAAGGGTAACGTTTGTGTTTTCCATATTGTCAAGCATATTTTTGGTGAACTCGCTGTTGTCCTGATTGCATAACGCTATATTGTTTGCGGCGTCCTCTGCGGAGCTGTCCGCGCTTTCCATTGCGCCGCCGATCACCTGTCCCATAACAATAAGCAGCAGCATTGTGAAAACCATGCTGATAATCGCCTGCTTTGTGATAAGCTCTCTTAATTCTTTTTTCAGCAGATTACCGAACTTCATTGTTCTTCACCACCCTTTCAAAAACTTCCTCAAGGTTAGCGGCTTCGTACCGCTCTTTAAGCTCGTCTATCGCGCCCACAACCATAAGCTTGCCGCCTGTCATAATGCCAACGCGGTCGGAAACGTACTCGATCTCAAGCATATTGTGGGAGGAGAGCAGAAACGCCATGTGCTGCTCTCTTGCGAGATTTTTTATCATCTTGCGTATTTCCAGAGCGTTTATAACGTCCAGACCAGAGGTCGCCTCGTCCATAACGGCAAGCTTAGGCTCGGTCATTACCGCTCTCGCAAGCAGGAGCTTTCTTATCATACCGCGAGAGTAACCGCCTATCTTTTCCGTGAGACGGTCGCCAAGTCCGCAGATAGCCTTTCCTCTTTCAACGAATTTGTCAAGGGTATCCTTGTCTTTTGCGAAAAGGGACGCCATAAATTCCAGATAATTTATACCCGTCATTGTCTTGTACGCTCCTGCCTCGTCGGGGAGATAAGTAATGTTTTCACGAACCTTGTCGGGATTTTTAACAACGCTGTGACCCGCCACAAGAGCGTCCCCCGACGTAGGCTGTATAAGGGTTGAGATCATGCGGATGGTGGTTGTTTTTCCTGCGCCGTTGGGACCGATAAGAGCGAAAATCTCACCCTCGTTCACGGTAAAGCTTACCCCGTCGGCGGCAAAATTTTCTTTTTTGGGGTACTTCTTTGAAAGCCCCTGTACTTCAAGAACCGCTGCCATAAAAATTTTCTTCCTTTCTTTGTATGGGACGGGTTTCCCGTCCCGTTAAACAACATTTTGCAATGTTATTGTACTAATCAACTAACACAATCATACTATATATTGCACGGTTTGTCAATTGGCAATAATGTACAAACTTTAATACTTTTTTTCATAATAAATTTTAAGCAAGACCCGCACAAGCAGCATTGCAAGCAAAAGTCCCGCGAGTACGAACGCCGTCAGCGTGTTTATGTACGCGAAAACAACCATTGCGGCGCAAATTATATACATGGTGACTGTGAAGCTGTCGCTTGCAGTTTTTTCACGTATAAGCGCGTTCCTCTCGTCGCTGTACTGCTTGTAAAGTTCTTCAAGCTTTTCGGCGTCGTTTTTAAGTGAGAAAAATTTTATCATATTGTACGCACCGTATATCATCATTATTATTCCTGCGCCGCCGCTGAACCATATGCCTGCACCGTTCAGACCTTTCAATTCCTCCGAAAAAAAGATATGCACTAAGCTTATAACGCTTACAAAAAGCAAGCAAATGCCGTATTTGGAATTATAGTTAAATCTGAACTGTTCCTGCGGAGAGGGGTTATAATCGGGCTTGGAGGGGTCGTTTTGATATTTCATATTGTTACCTCCTCAATATTTTCGTTCATAGTAAAATTTAAAGCAAAGCTTGCATACAGTCATAACGCCAATTACTGCCGTAAGGACTATTGTTATTTCCTTCGAAAAAAACGATGTAACTATCGCGCCGAGACAAATAATAAACGAGGACACCGTAAAGCTGCCGCTTGCGGTTTTTTCTCGTATAAGAGCATAGCGTTCGTCCGTGGACTTTCTGTAAAGCTCATCAAGCTTTTTTTCGTCAATTGTGAGCATATAGAGCCGAAAGGACATTACAACGGCGTAAACAATAAGAATGGCGCACAGTCCCGAGCCGAAGCCGCGTGTATAATCGTTTGCGGTTCCTTTCACCGCGGAAAATACTCAGTACACCGTATTTGCAGCCAAAACCGCAAGCCAAAGTAAAATCATTTTTGCGACAAGGTCTTTTCTGAACTTTTCCATAACTGCCTCCTCAATATTTTCTGCGGTAATAAAAACTAAATCCCGCTTTTACAAAAATAACTGTCATCATAACACCGATAAGCGTATAGAACACCGTGTCTGAATAAAATGAAGCCGCCATTGCGGAAAGTACAATAATACAGAGTATCGCCTTGAATGAAGAACTGTCCGATTTTTCGCAGATAAGCTTTTCACGCTCGTCTGTTGCGGCGATATAAAGCCTTTTAAGCTTTTCGTCATCTTTCAACGCTGTCGAATATCTTAAAATATTAACTGCCATAAAAGCAATTACTCCCGCGCAAAATCCGCTTCCGAAATTTGATGAATTATTTTCTCCGCCAAATGCTTCCACAGCGCTGAGACCGACCCACAGCAATATAGCCGCCGCCAGCACAGCAATATAAAATTTAAGAGCTTTCTTAGCTTGTTTTCTGAAATTTTCCATTACTTTTCCCTCCTGCCCGCAAAGGGACTTTCTTTTTTCACCATGCAGAACGCTGTCCACGCTATCCAAAGGCTTGCGGACATACCTTGCGCAAAATTCAGCGCGTTATCCGCGGCTTGGGGAAGCTCAAAGTCACCGTGCGCAATAAACATTGCCCCGCACCATATTAAAAGTACCGCCTGCATTGCAATTTTAAAGCCGCGTTTTTTATAATTGCTTTGTACGAAACATTTCATAATTATTTCTCCTTTCAATCCTCCGACACGTCAGAGAAGTCGAAAACCTCTTCGATAGTCATTCCGAAATATTTTGCTATCTTGTACGCCAGCACAAGGGAGGCGGTGTATTTTTCGCACTCCAGCGAGGTTATGGTCTGCCGCGTTACCCCCACCGCGTTTGCAAGTTCCTCTTGTGATATTTTCTGTTCCTTGCGGAGCTGCTGTATTTTTGTTTTCATATACACCTCCGAAACTTTCGCAAAAACGCAAAGTAAACTTTGCATTTTTGCTCAAAAAAATTTGTAATTTTAAATTAACAGCCGTATTTTACAAAAATTTATAAGGGTGCAGGCTCAGCCTGCCTTTGCAAGTTTAGTATAGCACGCTTTGCATTTTTTGTCAAGTAGACTTTGCAAAATTTATTTGTAAATAAAGTGTGAACGACTTAACGCTTTCCGCAGCACCTGCAAAAAATAAAAAATTGTTTTTTATTGAAAAATATTGAAATTCCCCAAAAAATATGGTAAAATAATTTTATATGTATGTTTACGCTTAATGTGAAAGGAATTCGGAATATGAACAAGGTAAAAGTTACCATATGCGGCAGGGAATTCAGCCTTAAAACCGACGATACCCCTAAGTATATGACGGAGCTTGCCAAAAAGGTGGACGCTGCTATCGCGGATATGATGTCCTCGTCGGCTAATCTGCCTATGCAGTCGGCGGCGATACTTACTGCGCTTTCAGCTTACGACGAGCTTCAGAAGGCAAACGACAGCATTGACAATATCCGTTCCCAGATAAAGGAATATGTTGACGACGCAGGAAAAGCGCGCGCGGAGAGGGACAGGGCTGTCAAGGCTGAAAATGCCCTGAAAGCAAGGATTTCCGCCCTTGAAAACGAGCTTCAGATAAAGCAGATGAAAACTGATATAGACCGTCAGCTTACAATTGATATGGGCGATACTCCTATAAATAAAACTGACAGCAAGCCTGCAAACAAGCAGCTTGGCAAGCCGAGGAAATGAGCGTGAGGGTCAATGAAAACGGGGCGAAAAAGCCCGAGCTTCTTGCGCCTGCGGGAAGCATGGAGAGCGTCCTTGCGGCTGTAAGGTGCGGCGCGGACGCGGTTTATGCGGGCGGTGAAAGATTTTCCGCACGGGCGAACGCGGCGAATTTTTCCGATACAGACCTTGAAAAGGCTGTGGAGTACTGTCACCTCCACGGGGTAAAGCTTTACAGAGCAATGAACACCCTTGTCTTCGGGTCGGAAATGTCCGATTTTATCGAAGCAGCTAAGCGTTCCGCAGAGATAGGCGTTGACGGTCTGATCGTTCAGGACTTGGGCGCGGCGCGGCTTTTGCGGGAGGTTCTTCCCGATATGCGTCTCAACGCCTCCACGCAAATGACGATACACACTCCCGAGGGGGCTTTGCTTGCGGCGGAATTGGGTTTCTCGCGAGCAGTCGCTGCGCGTGAGCTTACAATTGAGCAGCTTCAAAGACTTACCGAAACGGGTATTGAGATAGAAGCTTTTGTACACGGCGCGTTGTGTATGTCCGTTTCGGGGCAGTGCTTTATGAGCGCGCTTATCGGCTCGCGAAGCGCAAACCGCGGTATGTGTGCACAGGCGTGCAGACTGCCCTTCGGAGCGGTAAAGGGCGACCGTTACGACCTTTCTTTAAAGGACTTATGCGGGATTCCACACATTAAAAGACTTGCGGAGATAGGCGTTTCTTCCCTTAAAATAGAGGGCAGAATGAAGCGTGCGGAGTACGTCGCTGCCGCTGTTACAGCTTGCAGGGCTGCTTTGGACGGCGCAGAACCCGATCTGGAAACTTTACAGGCGGTATTTTCAAGAAGCGGTTTTACGGACGGTTATCTTACGGGGCAGACGGGCGCGGCAATGTTCGGATACCGCCGCAAGGAGGACGTTACCTCTGCGGAGGCGGTTCTGCCAAGCCTTAGAGAGCTTTACCGAAAAGAGCGCAAGAGAGCGGGCTGTGCTGCGGATCTTTACGTAAAAATACGGCGCGGGGAGCCTGCGAGACTTGAAATGGTCTGCAAAAATATAAACGTTTTCGCTGAGGGAGCTGTACCGCAGGAGGCGAGAAACCGTCCGGCAGACGAGGAATTTTTGCACCGTCAGCTCGATAAATTCGGAGATACAGTGTATACTTTGGGTAATATTTATTGTGAAATAGACGACAGGTTAATGCTGTCTGCGGCGGCTGTAAATGCTTTGCGGCGGGAAGCCGCGGAAAAAATGAACAATGCTCTTATTGCCGCAGGAAAGCCGAAATATCGAATTGAGGACTTTGTTCCCATAAAAAAATCGGGCAGACATTACCCCGATAAAATAAGGGTGAGCGTCTCGAATGAGGAACAGTTAAAGGGCGTCCCTAAATACGTTGAGGATATAATACTCCCGATTAAACTTTGCGTAAATATTGCCGAGAATAAGGAAAGGTATATAATTTCTCCGCCGAGATTTACAGATGATGAGGAATTGCTGAAAAAGCGGCTGCTTGCTGTAAAGGAATCAGGCTTTACACGCCTGCTGTGTACAAATCTTGCACACGCAAGGATCGGAAAGGCAATGGGCTTTACACTCTGCGGCGGCTTCGGACTGAACATAGTGAACCGATACTCTGCGGAGGCTGCGGCTGAAATGGGCTTTGAGGACGTTACGGCAGGGTTTGAGGCAAAGCTGTCAGAAATTTCGGCTGTGTGCGGCAGGATACCTACAGGCGTTATAGTGTACGGCAGACTGCCGGTCATGCTGACAAAAAACTGTCCAATACGGCAGGCTGTTGGGGACTGCAAAAATTGTTCCGGTTTTCTGACGGACAGGACGGGGAGGAGATTTCCCGTCCGCTGTGAAAAGGATCCGATTGGTTTTTCCTGCGAGGTGCTGAACAGCGACGTGCTGATGATGACCGACAGGATAGACGAGATAAGCGCGGACTTCGCCGTGTTGAATTTCACGGACGAGACTGCCGAGGAAACGGCCCGCGTCATAGAATGCTGCCGAAGCCGCAGACGGTGTCTTGAAAAGGGCTTTACAAGAGGGCTGTACTACCGCGGGGTGGGGTGACAATAGACAGTTGATAGTTTTTGCGAAAGGTTGTTAATTTATGGCGAAAGATTTAAAAAGAACGATTGCTTTTTTGTTTTTCCTGCTGGCTGGAATTGTGCTGGGGACGGTTATCGCGCGGCTCTGCGCGGAGGTTTCCTTTTTGTCCTGGCTGGCGTACTCTATGTCTGTGGGGCTTGATACAGCTTCGCCGCTGATGCTTGATCTTATCGTGTTCAAGCTTGCGTTCGGGTTTTCTCTTACGGTAAATCCTGCACAGATAATCTGCATTATTATTGCGCTTATTGTGTACAATAAGACTTGTAAAAATCTTTAAACTGCAATGTGTCGCGGCTGATTGAACATATTTTCCGTATTTGTGTATAATATACGGAGGACTTTTTATGTAAAATTTGTACTAAAAGGCAGTAAAAAGTTACACAAAAAAAACAAAAGTTACAATTCGGTAAAAATTTTCAAAAACTGTTGTACAGCGGGATTTTACGTGCTATAATAGTATATGTGTTATTTTTTTGGAATAATTGCATTAAATTGCTTAAATAAAATGGAGGAATAAAAATGTTTGCAAAGGAAATCGGAATTGACCTGGGTACGGCTAATACCCTTGTATATATGAGAGGAAAGGGGATAATTATCCGCGAGCCGTCGGTAGTGGCTGTTGACACTCGCACCGACCGCGCCAAGTATGTGGGTCAGGAGGCTAAGGACGTTATCGGACGTACTCCCGGCTCTATCGTTGCGGTAAGACCTCTTAAGGACGGCGTTATCGCTGACTTTGAGATAACCACAACAATGCTCCAGGAATTTATTAAGAAGGCTTTGAAGGGAGCAATTTTTACAAAGGCTCATGTTATTATATGTATCCCGTCGGGAGTTACGGCTGTTGAGAGACGCGCTGTAAAGGAAGCTGCCGAAAATGCGGGAGCTAAAAAGGTAAGCATTATCGAAGAGCCTATGGCTGCCGCAATAGGAGCGGGTCTGCCTGTTTCCGAGCCGCAGGGCTCTATGATAGTTGACATCGGCGGCGGAACTTCCGAGGTAGCTGTAATTTCTTTGGGCGGAATTGTTACCTCACGTTCGGTAAGAGTTGCGGGAGACGCTTTCGATACGGCTATAATCAACTATATCAAAAAGAAGTACAATCTGCTCATAGGCGAGCGTACTGCGGAAAATGTCAAGATCGCTATCGGCTCTGCTTTCCCAATGGAGCAGGAGACCGAAATGGAGATAAAGGGACGTAATCTTCTGAACGGACTCCCTGAGAATATCACCGTTACTTCCGCGGAGATAAGAGAGGCTCTTGCGGAACCTCTTTCAAATGTTATTGAAGCAATTAAGGTCACGCTTGAAAAAACTCCTCCCGAGCTTGCGGCGGATATTATCGATCAGGGTATCACGCTTGCGGGCGGCGGCGCGCTGATAAGAGGTCTTGACAAGCTTATCTGCAAGGAGACGGGTATGCCTGTTCATGCTGCGGAAACTCCCCTTGACTGCGTTGCTGACGGCACGGGCAAGGTGCTGGAGGATATCGAGAGACTCCGCGAGGTTCTTAACGACGATTCAAAATATTACTGATTAAAATAATATATATAGGGGCGGATTCCATATCCGCCCGTTGTTACAAATTCCGTACACGCGGTACGGGAAACCTGTCACCTGCAATAATTTGTAAAATACGTCCGATCATAAACTGTACACTATCAACTGCCAAGGAGCTATCGCCGTGAAGGACTTTTTCAAAACAACAAAATTTAAAATTCTTGCTGCGGTAATGGCTGTTATCGTGGGCGTTATGATATACTCCCTCACAATGGGCGGATATACCTCCGACAGCGCGTCGGTGTTCGGGTTTATATTCGAGCCTTTTCAGAAGGTCTCCACTACGATTTCCGACAAGGTGACTTCCGCAATGGATATGCTTTTCAATGCGGAGAAATACTATAATGAAAATATTGAGCTAAAAAATACTCTTAACGAGATATACAACGACATCATTGACTATGACAAGATAGTCCGCGAGAACGAGCAGCTCCGCGTTATGCTGGAGCTTAAGGAGGAGTACGACGACTATACCTTTTCTCCTCCATGCACGGTAATCGCAAGGACTACGAATGACCCGTACCGGTCCTTTACGATAGACAAGGGCAGCGACGACGGAATTGCTCCCTATGACCCTGTTATAACATCGGCGGGGCTTGTTGGGATATGCTACGATGTTTCAAGAAGCACGAGCAAGGTGCGGACTCTTTATTCTCCAAGGACAGCGGTGGGAGTGACGGTAGTCCGCAGCAAGGCAACGGGTATCATCGAGGGAGATTACGAGCTTGCGGAGGACGAACGCTGTCTCATGAGCTACATCAGCAAGACCTCCGACATAAAGGCGGGGGACATTATCGTCACCTCGGGAAGCGAGACCTTTCCCGCCAATCAGCTTGTGGGCACGGTAGAAGAGGTCGGCATGGAGGACAGCGGATTGTCCATGTACGCCGTTATAAAGCCTACAATAAATCCCGACGACGTTTCAACAGTTTTTGTGATAACAAGCTTCAACGGGCAGGGCAATTCTGAAAACGAATAATAAATAATCAACAGTGGATATTTGCTGATTATTTATTGCAGCCTGCCGATAAAGACGTAAAAATTACAGAATAAAAAAATTAAAAATAGATCGGCGAAGCCGATACAAAAATTATTCATTATTAATTATAATTGTTAATTTTTTGCGGGGAGTACATTGTGAACATTGATGTAAAAAGAAAAAAGGAAAAACGGAACACGGCTCTGCGATGGGTGCTGTACGGTGCAATGCTGGTGCTCTCTTATATTTATATGACAACGGCGCCGCTGAATCTCAGAACGCCGCTTTTTGTCATTCCCATAGCGATGTGCATTTCAATGTTTGAGGAGCCTTTTGAATCGGCGGTATGCGGCTGTTTGGCAGGACTTCTTTTAGACACGGCGCAGGGTACTCTTGTAGGTCTCAGCGGTATAATCATGATGTGGTGCTGTTTGTTTTCCGCGCTGCTTTTTCACTTTTTTGCAAGGCGGCACATTTTGAATATAGTTATACTTAACGCTGCCGCGATTCTTGTACAGGGTGTTATACACTACTTTTTCTATTATGCTATATGGGAGTACGACTCATCGGGAAAGATTTTTATAAACGAATTTCTTCCGGTTATGATATATACGGAGATCGCTGTACTGCCGTTTTATTTTGCTGTAAGATTTCTTGTAAAGCGTCTCGGGGTCATTGAGGAAAATTATATTGAGGAAAAATCGGACGATATTGTGCGTGAATAGCGGGGAACATTCCGCGGCGGAAGCGATCCGCCTATCTGCGGTCACCGAAATTAAATTAAGAAAGGCTGCTTAAAATGAAAAAAATCTTGGAACGTCTGCGGGCGGTATTCTTCTTCCTGATACTTTTGGGTATGATGTCGCTCTGCGTTATAGACCTTATGAAAATACAAATCGTTGACGGCGCGGAGTACCTTGAAAAAACTCTCACCACACGAATGGCTGCCCAGATCATCACTTCACCCCGCGGCGAGATCGTGGACAGGGACGGCGACGAGATAGTCAGCAACAAAACAGGCTTTAACGTTGTTGTGGAAAAGGCGTTCTTCCCCGGCGACGACAAGGAGATAAACCGCATTGTGAACGGCATAGCAAAAATTCTTGACGAGGACGGAGTTCAGTGGATAGACACACTCCCCATAACAAAGTCGCAGCCGTACAAGTACCTTGAAGCGCGGGACACTGACGTTGTCAAGCTGAAAAAAAATATCGGCGTTCAGCACTATGCGACTGCCGACGACTGTATCGCAGAGCTTTGCAAGTCCTATGAAATAGACGACAACTATACCGAGCGGGAAAAGAGAATTATCGCGGGAGTGCGGTACGAAATGTTTATCCGCAGCTTTTCGCTTTCAAACCGCTACACCTTTGCGGAGGATATTCCCATGGACACGGTGGTGAGGCTGAAAGAGGCATCCTATACTCTTGACGGTATGGATATCGTTGAGGAAGCTATAAGGATTTACGCGGCGGGGGATGTTGCCCCTCACCTTATCGGCACGGTCGGCGCGATAGACGCTGACGAGTACGCCGAGAACAGGGAAAATGGATACGCGCTTAACGACGTTATCGGCAAGGCTGGAATTGAAAAGGCTATGGAAGCGGAGCTTCGGGGCGACAAGGGAACACGTACTCTGGAACTTCTCAACGGCGCTGTGGTCTCCGATACGGTCACGGAGGAAGCCGTCCCCGGGAACACTATACAGCTTACCCTTGACATTGACTATCAAAGGGACGTTCAGGAAATTCTCGAAAATCACATTTTATGGCTGAACAATCAGACCAGCACCAAGGCAAAGGGTACGGAGGCAAACGCGGGAGCAATTGTTGTTTTGGACGCTAAAAACGGTGCGCTGCTTGCGGCGGCGACTTCTCCGACATATGATATAAACGACTATCTTACGGATTATGCTTCCGTCGTGGGCGGCGAAAATTCTCCTCTTACGAACAGAGCAACAAACGGTCTGTACCGTCCCGGCTCAACCTTCAAGACAGTCACCGCCACGGCAGGACTTAACGAGGGTATAATCAACAGAAATTCCATAATAAGGTGCAACAATACCTATACGTACTGGGACGACTACAAGCCGAAATGCACAGGCTGGCACGGCGGTATCAATGTTATTACAGCGATAGAAAAGTCCTGCAATATTTTCTTTTACGAGACAGGCAGGATAATGGGTATTGACACCCTTGCGGACTATGCTCATCAGTACGGTCTCGGCAGCGACGTTTATCTTGAAACAGGCGGCGCAAAGGGCTATATAGCAACTCCCGAGACCTTGCAGGGCTTTGGCTTGGAGTGGAACGCGGGACTTGTTGTCCAAGCTGCCATAGGTCAGTCGGAAACAGGCGTCACACCTCTTCAAATGGCAGTTCAGGCTTGCACGATAGCAAACAAGGGCGTGCGCTATCAGCCTCATTTGGTGGACAGCGTTCACACCTACAACATGGAGAGAACTCTCATGGTCACCCCCGCGCAGGTCACTGCCACAATTCCCGACAAAACAGGGGAGACCTTTGACTTGATAATACAGGGAATGAAGCAGGCGGCTGCATTTTCGCCATACAGCTATCCTGCGGTCAAGGATTACTATACCGATTATCTTCTGACAAGTCTTCCGGAGCAGACCGCTATAAAAACGGGCACGCCGCAGATGACCTCCAGCGAGGACACAGGCTCGTCTTTCATAGGATTTTATCCTGCGGACGACCCTGTCATTGCATTCTCCGGCTTTGTGGAGCACGGCGAGTACTCCAAGTTTATGATAAAGCAGATCATAGACGCGTATTACGATGAAAACTATGTCCCCGCAAAGCCTGTCATAGCGGTTTCCGAGGACGAACAGGCGGCAGTAATGGCGGGAGCGGTGAACGCTCCGCAGCAGTAAAATTTTATACTGATTTGCGACTAAAAAGCGTGTAAAAAATCAAGCAAAAATTTGCGCGTGTGATTTTTGTGCAGATTTTTACCTACGCTTTTAGGAGCAAATTAGTATTAATGTAGGGCGGGAGCTTTGCTCCCGCTTTTTATATGAAATTGTTCCATTGGATATTTACATACGCGACGGGATACATATGCTGTACAAAGTGTACAAAAACATCAAAGCTTTTACCGACAGATTTAACAAAATTGTGCAGATTGTTCAAAAACGCTTTGACAAATCCGCATTTTGTGGTACAATATAAAGTAGGTAAAATTTCTGTAATACTAATATCAAATTTAAAAGCGTGATAAGATCAAGCATAAATTTGCAAAGCAGCGGCTCTTGCGAAAATATTTGCTGTGACGGTCTATTTGCCTTTGATTTGAGGTTAGGATAAGGCATACCGTTTGTTTTGCGGTATACCCTTTGAAAGGAGTTTCTTATGTCAAAAATTATTGCTATTACTTCCGGTAAGGGAGGCACAGGTAAATCCTCTATTTGCTCGGAGCTTGGCTTTGCCCTTGCTAAACAGGGTCACAGGACCCTCATTATAGAGCTGGATTTCGGACTTCGCTGCCTCGACATCATGCTCGGCGTTAAGGACGATATAAAATACGATTTGGGTTCTGTTCTCAAAGGAGAATGCGATATTTACAAAGCTACCACGCAGGTCAAGCTGGCAAGCAATCTCAGTATTGTCTGCGCGCCCGAGGATCCGTTTGCAAAGATCAACGCAGAGACTATTTCCAATATCTGCAATGAAATGCGCAAATATTACGAATACATAATCGTTGACACCTCCGCAGGTACTAACGAGAGCGTTTTCGATGTTGTGGAGCAGTCCGATCTTATTTTGATAAATACGACCCCCGACCCTATCTGCGTCCGCGACGCAAGGCTCATGTCCGACGAGTTCTACAAGAGGGGCAATAAGAAGCAGCGTCTTATCATCAACAAGGTAGACCCCGATATTTTCAAGGCGGATATCATTGTGGATCTTGACGCTATAATCGACACAATAGGCGTTCAGCTTATCGGAGTTATCCCCAGCGACAACGAGGTGGTTATCTCCACAGGTAAGGGAATACCGCTTCCCTCTAATTCTCTTGCGTTCAAGGCATTTGACGCTATATCAAAGAGAATAAAGGGCGAGGATATCCCCCTTAGCTTCAAGGTTCTTCTCCAGTGATCCGGAAGTGTGAAATTTTAAAATTGAATGTAACGCAAAATAATTAATAATATTGGGTGTTTGCTTAATAGGAGAGGATTGAGAAAAATGAATATAGCTTTAATTGCACACGATCAAAAAAAGGAGCTTCTGGTGCAGTTCTGCATTGCATACTGCGGTATTTTGTCGCGGCATAACCTTTGCGCTACGGGTACTACGGGGAAAATGGTAGCGCAGGCGACCGGACTTAACATTCAGCGGTATCTCAGCGGTTCTCAAGGCGGAGCGCAGCAGATCAGCGCGAGGATATCCTGCAATGAGATAGATTTGCTTTTGTTTTTCAGAGACCCTCTCACGCCCAAAGCACATGAGCCAAACGAACGCGATCTTCTAAGGCTTTGCGATGTTCACAATATTCCCGTAGGTACGAATATGGCAACGGCGGAAGCGCTTATACACGCTCTCGAACGGGGCGATCTCGACTGGCGGCAGATCGTCAATCCCGCATAGCGTGGAGCCTGTATTGGTACGCCCACGAGGGAGAAGTCACACACGAGATAAAAAACAAAAATTACTTTACCAAGCCCATTCAATGGGGCGGGTGAGTTTAATTTGCACCGTATTAAAAAATTATTTTGTAAATTTTTAAAGGCTTTGATTGGGAGAGTAACATTTTTCCGCTCCAAAGAGAGGGCGCGTTTGCTGAAAGCGTCTGTGTGGAAATTATGCCAAGGACACCCATGAGCCGCTGTCTGATAAAGGACGGACGTTTCCCGCGTTAAGGGGCAATAAGGTTTGTACGCGCTGTTGTGTACAAATGAATTTGGGTGGTATCACGGTTATTCGCCGTCCCTTTCATAGGGACGGTTTTTGTTTTAAGGGGCTGTTTTATGAAAATTACCGATACATTTGACGATATTTGGCAGTGCTATCCGAACGGCAGGTTTGACCTAAGCTGCTGGGAGCTGTATGCGAAAAAAATTTCGACCACCTTTGCGGATAAAATAAAAGACGATACTGCCGATTATGATTTTGAGCGTGACATTCTGCCCGTTTTGCAGGCGGCATATGCCGATAAGGACAAGCTTTACGAGGCGCACAATTCCTTTTGCAAAGCCGTCTGCGGACTTGCGGAAAAGGTTCGGGAAAAGCTGGACTGTGATTTGGACACGCATATTGTCCTTTATTTAGGACTGTGCAGCGGCGCGGGCTGGGCAACCGATATTGACGGAGTTCCCGCGGTTCTGCTGGGGATAGAAAAAATTGTCGAGCTGTGCTGGACGGACGAAAAAACCGTTTCCGCGCTGATATATCACGAACTTGGACATATTTGGCATTACCGCACAAGAACCGTCCGTACAGAGCTGAAAAGTCCCGCAGAAAAGGCTCTTTGGCAGCTTTACAGCGAGGGCATTGCAATGTACGCGGAGCAGCTTATTTGCGGCGGCGAAAATTTTTATCATCAAGATAAGAACGGCTGGTTAAAGTGGTGTACCGAAAACCGCGCAAGGCTGTTCGGCGAGTTCCTGAAACGCGTTGAAACCGGCGAAAGCGTTCGGTGCTTTTTTGGCGACTGCAACGATTTTGAGGGGTATTCCGATGTGGGATACTATCTTGGCTGCGAATTGGTAAGGTCCATGGTGGAAAATCGCTCGCTTAATGAAATTGCCAACGCGGAGCTTTCGGAAATTGAAAAAACTTTGAAAATGCGATCACAAATTGAATATACAGTATAGCAATAGCAGCCAAAATACGGAA
Source organism: uncultured Clostridia bacterium (assembly GCA_947383835.1). Taxonomy (GTDB): domain Bacteria; phylum Bacillota; class Clostridia; order Oscillospirales; family Ruminococcaceae; genus RGIG8773. The sequence continues at coordinate 10,038 of CANDEV010000024.1, read as the reverse complement.
GGAGAAAAATTATGTCAATAATCACAACAAGACCAAAAGGAACGCAGGACGTTGTCCCCTCGGAGGCGTACAAGTGGCAGACCGTGGAGAGGTGCGCCGCGGAAACGGCGGAGTGCTACGGCTTCAGGGAGATACGTTTCCCGACCTTTGAGAACACCGCGCTTTTTAAACGCAGCGTGGGCGACACCACCGACGTGGTGCAGAAAGAGATGTACGGCGTGACGGCGAAAAGTCCCGCAAACGGAAAAGACCCCGACGATTTTACTTTACGTCCCGAGGGCACGGCGGGGGCGGCGAGAGCGGCTATTGAAAACGGTTTGCTGAACGACGCGCTGCCTCAAAAGGTGTACTACATTATTTCCTGCTTCCGTCACGAGAAGCCGCAGGCGGGACGTCTTCGCGAGTTCCACCAGTTCGGCGCGGAAATGTACGGAAGTCCCGACGCTTACGCCGACGCGGAAATGATAGCTCTTGCAAAGTCCCTTTTGGACAGGCTTGGACTTGACAATGTGGAGCTGTTCATAAATTCCATAGGCTGTCCCACCTGCCGCGCCGAGTACCACAAGGCTCTGAAAGAATATTTCGAGGGCAGGAAAAGCGAGCTTTGCCCCACCTGTCTCGACCGTCTGGAGCGCAACCCTATGCGTATTCTGGACTGCAAAAGTCCTATCTGTCAGGACATTGCAAAAGACGCGCCCGTTATCCTTGATTTCCTCTGCGAGGAATGTTCCGCCCACTTTGAGAAGCTGAAAAGCAGTCTTGCCGCTATGGATATTGAGTTCAGCATTAATCCGAAAATCGTCCGCGGTCTGGACTACTACACAAAGACCGTTTTCGAGTTTATCACTAACGACATTGGCGCACAGGGTACTGTCTGCGGCGGCGGTCGGTACGACGGTCTTATCGAGCAGCTTGGAGGAAATCCCACGCCCGCGCTTGGTTTTGCAATGGGTCTGGAGAGGCTTATTATGACCATGGAGAACAAGGGAGCGGAGTTTGTCCCCGCGAAAAAGTGCGACCTCTATATTGCGGCAATGGGGGACAAGGCAAGGGAGAAAGCTATTGTCCTTGCAAAGCAGCTTAGGGACGAGGGCTACCGCGCCGAGTTCGACACCATGAACCGCGGTATCAAGCCGCAGATGAAGTATGCAAATAAGATAGGTGCGGCGTTTGTTATCGTCCTTGGCGACAACGAACTTGAAAGCGGTACTGCGAAGCTGAAAAATATGTCAAGCGGCGAGCAGGTTGATATTGCTTTGGGCGATAAGTTTATCGACAATTTTTCCAATATTTTTGTGGCGGAGATGTTCAGCGGCGGTTTTATGGAGGATTCCAATGACTGACGGTGAGAAAAAAACGTCGGAAAGAACACCTGTCAAGAAAAACGTTAAAATAAAAATTCTTATTGCGGCAATAGCTTTCACCTTGTTTCCGTATCTGTTTATGTATTGGTCTATGACCGATAACTGGTATATTTTCACGCAAAAAAGAATTGATACGATCGAACAGTATTTTTCAATACAGTTCCCCGCAGAGGCAAAACTCAAAAATTTCAAAGGTCTTTACGGTATGGACGGAGGAGCGTACACTCTTTATCTTGCCGGTATTGCCGATATGGAAAATTTCTGCCGAAGCTGCTGTGATATGCCTATTAAATTTATGGCGGACAGAAAAAACGGCGTTACGGAATACGATACCGAAGCGTACACGCCGAATGAGTTTGAAGCAGAGGTAAATCATTTTGACGACGTGCAGAAATTTTACGGCGGAAAAGAAAGTCCTCCCGATTTTTTGTGTGTTTATATGCCTGTCAGATATGGACGTTCGGTTTATGTTTACGGTTTAAAAAACGGCGAAGTATACGACGTTAAAATAAAATATTAATCAATAAAAGGAGCTATCACTATGGATACCATGAAAGGATTAAAAAGAACACATTACTGCTAAGAGGTGATAGCATGACGAAAAAGGAGAAAAAGATGTTAAAAACGCGAATACTGCGCGGAAGCTTGATCGCGTTTGCCGTCCTCATAATTGCGGTGTGTATTATCGGCTGGCGAGGGTCGCTGCAAATAAAAAGCTGGCATACTTTCACAAGCGTGCGTGTAAAAATGCTTGAAGAAACTTACGAGGTCGATTTCCCCGACGGTACGGAATTTTCCTATTACAGCGGTGTTTGGGATTTTCTGGACTTTTTTAGAAGCGTTGGTTTTAAGCACACACTTTATATTAAGGACGTTCCCGACCCCGAAAAATTTTGCCGCGAAGTTTTCGGTTCGTCTAAAAAAATTATGTTTATGGCAGATTTAAAAAACGCAAAGGTACTGGAGAATAATTCATATAAGGAAAAGTACGCCGAAGAAGTTGCAAACAATTCGGATCTAAAAGAAAAATGGAGCATAGGCGAACGCCCTGTAGATTTTTTCTGCCGCGCGTGGTGCGGCGAACCGAAAAGTGAACACGACAGTTTGTTGTATGAAATATATTTTTCGCAGAACGACGACGGTGGGTATGACGTAAAAATATTTATGGAGACTTTGGGGTAATGTATTTCTTGCCTCTTGCCTCTGTTTTCTTTGTAAAATTTTAATTCAATACAAAATAAAAAAATTATAAATCGCAATAATTTGAAAGGAGTAAATTCTGATATGGATACCATGAAAGGATTAAAAAGAACACACTACTGCGGAGAGGTTCTCACCGCGGGGGAGACCGTCACCGTAGGCGGATATGTTGACACCGTCCGCGACAAGGGAGGAATTATTTTTATCGTCCTCCGCGACAGGACGGGCGTTGTGCAGCTCACCTTTAACGAGACCACCGACAAGGCGGTTTTTGAGAAAGCCTCCGACTGCCATTCGGAGTACGTTGTTATGGCTAAGGGCGAGGTGCGGGAGCGCGAAAGCGTAAACGACAAAATTCCCACGGGTCACGTTGAAATTTTTGTGGACGACCTGCGTATTCTCGCAAAGGCGCAGACCCCTCCCTTTGAAATTGTTGACAACACCAACACCAATGAGGAGCTGCGCTTGAAGTACCGTTATCTCGACCTGCGCCGCAAACCGTTGCAGGACAACATTATCATGCGGAGCAAAATAGCAAAGACTGCCCGCGATTATTTCTACGAGAACGGCTTCATTGAAATTGAAACGCCGATGATGATAAAGTCCACACCCGAGGGCGCGAGGGACTATTTAGTGCCGTCAAGAGTTCATCAGGGAAAATTTTACGCGCTGCCCCAGTCCCCACAAATCTATAAGCAGCTTCTTATGGTGTCGGGCTTTGACCGCTATATCCAGCTTGCGCGCTGCTTCCGTGACGAGGACTTGCGCGCGGACAGACAGCCCGAATTTACACAGATAGATTTGGAGATGTCCTTTGTGGACGTCCCCGATATTATGGAAATGGGCGAGGGATTTATCAAACGGCTTTTTAACGACGTGCTTAATGTTGAGATACCTACTCCCTTGCCGAGACTTACCTATACCGAGGCTATGAACCGTTTCGGCTCGGACAAGCCCGATACGCGCTTCGGAATGGAAATTACAGATATTTCGGATATCGTTAAGGACTGCGGCTTCGGTGTGTTTACATCGGCAATTGAAGCGGGCGGCTCGGTACGCGCTATTACCGCGAAAAATGCGGCGGGTACACTCACAAGAAAAGAAATTGACAAGCTGACGGAATATGTCCGCGGAATAGGCGCAAAGGGTCTTGCTTATGTCCGTTGGGTTGAGGACGCTCCCAACTGCTCGTTTGCAAAATTTATGGGCGAGGGTGAGCTGGACAAAATTCTCTCCGCCGTGGGCGCGGAAAAGGGAGACGTTGTACTCATAGTTGCGGACAAAAACAGCGTTACCCTGCCAACGTTGGGCGCGCTCCGTCTTAAAGTCGCAAAACAGCTTGACATTATCCCGACGGACAAATTTAATTTCCTGTGGATAACCGAGTTCCCGTTCTTTGAGTACAACGAGGAAACTCAGCACTGGGACGCAATGCACCACCCCTTTACAATGCCTATGGACGAGTGCTTGCAGTACCTTGACACTAACCCCGAAAAGGTCTTTGCAAAGGCGTATGACCTTGTGCTGAACGGCACGGAGCTTTCAAGCGGTTCTATCCGTATCAACGACTATGAATTGCAGCAGAAGATGTTCAAGGCTCTGGGTCTTACCGACGAGGAGATAGAAGCCAAGTTCGGATTTTTGGTTGAAGCCTATAAGTACGGCGCGGCTCCACACGGCGGCATGGGAATAGGTCTTGACCGTCTTGCGATGATAATGTGCGGCGCGGACAGCCTGCGTGACGTTACCGCGTTCCCCAAGGTGCAGAACGCCTCCGAGCTTATGTCGGCGTGCCCGTCCGTTGTTGACAAGGACAGTTTGGACGTGCTGGGCATTGCGGTTACCGCTAAAGAAGAATAACTTTTTAATTTGAGATCAGCATAAGCAGCTCTCCATATTTGCAATGGTATGGAGAGCTGTTATTTTGTTCCGCTATGACGCTGTTTTATTATAGCTGTTATTGTTATACGCAGCCGCAAAATAAAAATATTGCATATTTCGCCAGTATAAGTTATAATTAAAATATAAATTTTTTAAGGACGTGATTTGCCGTGAAAAAACTTATAGAGACAGCAAAAAAGCTTATTTTTCCCGACCTGTGGGTAATTGCCGCAGTCTCGGCGGTCGGGTTTCCTTTAATGATATTTTCGCTTTCTTATTTAAGCAGTACAAATCCATTTGCCTGTGTTTCATACCTGCTTTCCGCATATGCGCTGACGGTTTTGTGCGTAAATTTTTCACGTATCAAAAAGCGTTTTTCCGAGCTTATACACGGCGACGAAATAAAAGCGGTCGCGGCGTTCCGAGGCTTTATGAGCAGATATAAATACACAGCTATGTACCTTAACGACAGGGAATTTCGCGCTAAGGTCTCGCTTTGTGCAGGACTTGCGGTAAATGGTTTTTACGCCGTATTCAAATGTGCAACAGGTGCAATATACCGCTCGGCATGGCTGTGGGCGATAGGAATATACTATGTCATACTTGGGCTGATACGGTTTACGCTGCTTAAAAACGTAAGCATTACGGACAGACAGGAGCCGTCGCGGGAAAGAAAAATACACGAATACAAAAGCGCAAGGATCTGCGGGATAATGATGCTTGCGCTCAATGCCGCAATGTCCGGTATGACGATCCAAATGGTTTTGCAAAACCGTTTCTATGAGTATAAGGGATACATAATTTACATTTCCGCGGCATACGCGTTTTATTGCCTTATAGCCGCGATCGTGAATGTGGTGAAATTTGCAAAAATAAACAATCCGCTGCTGTCGGCGGCTAAAACTATCAGTTTGGCAAGCGCGCTTATGTCGATCTTTGCCTTGCAGACGGCAATGTTTTCCTCCTTTGGCGGAGGGGAGGAGTTTCAGCGCCTGATGAACTCCATTGTCGGCGGGGCAGTATGTTTTTCCGTTATATGCATGGCGGCGTTTATGGTGATTCGTGCAAATTATAAGCTGAAACAGCTTTTGCCGTACGGCAGCAACGCTGACGGGAAAAATAATATTACATAAAAATATTGCTTATTTCAGCCAAATAAGGTATAATAAAAATATATTTTCAGAAAACGAAAGGACTGTTTCTATGAAAGACGGATTTATAAGAGTCGCGGCGGCGACTCCCGATATAAAGGTTGCGGACTGCGACCATAACGCCGACAGGATAATCGAGCTTATCAGACAGGCGGCAGAAGAGGACGTTTCCATAGTTGTGTTCCCCGAACTTTGCATTACGGGGTACACCTGCGGCGATTTGTTCCTGCAAAAGGTTTTGCTGGACGGCGCGAAAAAGGCTCTTGTTAAAATCGCCAAGGAGACAGCGGACTGCGATATGCTTGCTTTTGTGGGGCTTCCCTTTGAGGTTGATGGCAAGCTTTACAACTGCGCCGCCGCAATAAATAATGGAAATATAATCGGCTTTGTTCCCAAAAAAAATATCCCGGCATATTCGGAATTTTACGAGGTGCGGCATTTTACTCCATGGCAGAGTGGCTGCTGCACAATTGCCGATGACGAGAGCGACAGCGGTTTTACGGCATTTGGAGACGTTCTTTTTTCCTGTGAAAATATTCCCGATCTTACCGTGGGCGTTGAAATTTGCGAGGACTTGTGGATTCCCGAACCGCCCTCCGGTTTGTTGGCAAAGCACGGCGCGACAATTATATGCAACCTCTCCGCTTCGGACGAAATTATCGGCAAGGGCGAGTACCGCGAACAGCTTGTGAAAAGTCAGTCGGCGAGGTGCGTTTGCGGTTACATTTATGCGGACGCGGGTATGGGAGAGTCCACCCAAGACCTTATTTTCAGCGGTCATAATCTTATTGCGGAAAACGGTACGATTATCGGCGAAAGCCAAAAATTTACTACAGGTCTGACAATTGGGGAAATTGATTTGCAGAGGCTTATTGCCGAGCGGAGGAAGATGAACACATTTCCCTTTGAACCGGCAAAAAGAGTGCAGTATGTAACAGATGAAAATAAAGAATATTTCTTTATAGATCCAAAAGATTTGGAGCTTAAACGCCGTTTTCCCCCAATGCCCTTTGTGCCTGCGGACAAGGACGACCTTAACGAACGCTGTGAGGAGATACTCACAATGCAGGCTGTGGGACTTGCCACCCGTCTGCGGCATATCGGTTGCAAGACTGCCGTTATCGGGCTTTCGGGCGGACTTGACAGTACTCTCGCGCTGATAGTCGCCGTCCATGCCTTTGATATGCTCGGACTTGACCGCAAAGGGATCATTGCTGTGACAATGCCCTGCTTCGGCACGACAAAGCGTACAAAAAGCAACGCCTACTATCTTGCAGAGGCGTATAACGTTACCCTTAAAGAGGTTGACATTACCGCCGCAGTAAGTCAACACTTTGTTGACATCGGGCAGAGCAAGGAAAAGCTTGACGTGACCTTTGAAAACGGGCAGGCGCGTGAGCGGACGCAGGTGCTTATGGATATTGCAAACCAACAGGGCGGCATTGTTATCGGTACGGGGGATCTGTCCGAGCTTGCGCTTGGCTGGGCGACCTATAACGGCGACCATATGTCTATGTACGGCGTAAACGCTTCAGTCCCCAAAACTTTGGTGCGGCACTTGGTCGCTTATGAAAGCAGTCATACCGAAAACAAGCAGCTTTCGGAAGTCCTTGCGGACGTTTTGGCGACCCCTGTTTCTCCCGAACTGCTTCCACCAACGGAGGGAGAGATTTCTCAAAAGACGGAGGATATTGTGGGTCCATATGAGCTGCACGACTTTTTCCTTTACTATATGGTGCGGTGCGGATTTCCGCCGAAAAAAATACTCCGCATAGCAGAGCAGTCCTTTGCGGGACGGTTTGATAAGGATACCGTAAAAAAATGGCTGACGGTGTTTATAAAGCGGTTTTTCTCACAGCAGTTCAAACGCTCCTGTCTGCCTGACGGTCCAAAGGTGGGAAGTGTTACACTTTCTCCCCGCGGCGACTGGCGTATGCCCTCGGACGCGTGTGTTAAATTGTGGCTGGAGGATTTGGAGGAATAACTGTAACAGCAGCGATATTATATCGTGAATGCCTTAATGAAATTAATGTTATTTACAGAACAATGTAACAGGAGGTAATTTTATGATACGCGAAATAAAAAAATCCGACCTTGACGGACTTATGAAATTGTACACCGGGCTGCACGACAACCCTATTCCCGAAAAAACAGCGGAGCTTGACTTGCTTTGGGAAAGTATTTTAGCAGACAAAAATCATCATATCATTGTCGCGGAGGTGGACGGTAAAATCGTGTCCTCCTGCGTGTGCGTAATAATTCCGAACCTGACCCACGGACAGCGTCCCTACGCCTTTGCGGAGAACGTGGTGACTTATAAGGAGTACCGCAAGAGGGGACTTGCCACCGCTTGTCTTGACTATGCAAAGGGAATTGCCGAGAGGGAAAATTGCTATAAAATAATGCTTATGACAGGCTCGAAGGAGGAGAGTACCCTGAATTTTTACCGCAGAGCGGGCTACAACAGCAATGACAAGACAGCATTTATTCAGTGGATATAAAACCAACCGAGTATTTTTCAATTAAATGTAAAAAAGAACAATGATTAAAGACCTCCTGCGGTAAAATGCAAACCGCGGGAGGTCTTTTTCGGTTATTTGAAAAAACAGGCAAAATTATATACCGTATAAAAATAAATTGCAAACATTTACAGTATTGTCAACTTAAATGATGTTTATAGTTGACAATACTGTAGAAGTGTGATATAATGATTTACGGTAAAAATTATTGTTTTCCTTTGGAAAGGATTGGTCAAGATGAAAAAAGGTACGGTATATAAAATGGCTTTGTGCGGACTTTTTGCCGCAATAATGGCGGTCTGCTCATGGATAACGATACCGACGGCAGTGCCGTTTACGATGCAGACGTTTGCGATCTTCTGCACACTCGGGGCATTGGGCGGACAGTGGGGGACTATCTCCGTGCTGGTATATCTGCTGGTAGGCTTTGCGGGTATGCCTGTTTTTGCAGGCTTCAGCGGAGGGATATCGTCCCTGTTCACAGCTTCGGGAGGATATCTTTTGGGATTCCTTTTTACGGCTTTGGTTTATTGGGCAATAACCTCCGCGTTTGGCAGCAAGCTTATTGTTTCAGTAATTGCTATGGCTGCGGGTCTTATAGTATGCTATGTTTTCGGCACGGCTTGGTTTGTGCTTGTGTACTCCAAAACAGAGCCTGTGGGGGTGCTGACCGCTCTCGGTTGGTGCGTGTTCCCGTTCGTTATTCCGGACTGTTTGAAAATCGCGCTTGCGCTCGTAATATCTTTAAGAGTAAGGAAGCTTGTAAAATATGAACAAACAGCATGATGTAATAGAAATACGTCCCCACCACGGGCTTTGCGCAGAATTTTTCGTGGGGAAAGGCTACAGCGAGGATTTTGCCGAGAACATGGCGGAAGTCCTGAAAATGCTTGGAGAAAATAATTCACGTATCGCTCCAAAAGCTGATACGGATTTGATTTGCGCCCATTGTCCCAATAATGCGGACGGCGTTTGCAGTACCTATGAAAAGGTTTTGCGGTATGACAAAAAGACGCTGGAGCTTTGCGGGCTTACCGAGGGCACGGCTATACAATGGGATGATTACCGAAAGCTGCTCCGAGAGAAAATTATCGGAGCGGGTATGCTTGGGGAGGTCTGCGGGGACTGTCAGTGGTTTGGGATATGCGGAAAATAAATATACAGTACAGTTTTATATAAAAATAGGAGGCAGGAATATTTTCCCTGTCTCCTATTTTTCTTTAAATTCAGAAATAAGCATTGCAACTATCTCGATCTGCCGTTCGGTAAGTCCGTCTACCGAAAGTTGACTTTTGTTGGTAATACCCAGTAGATAATCTGTCGAGACGTGAAAAATATAAGAAAGCTTGATAAGCACGTCGTATGAGGGCAGCCTTACGCCTGTTTCATAGGCGCTGACGGTCGCTTTTGTCACACAAAGCCGTTCGCTCAAAACCCGCTGCGTCATGTGATTTTGTTTTCTCAATTCGCAAAGTCTTTTGCCAAAATCAAGCATAATATCGACCATAAGATTGTGCCGCAGCTATAGAATGCGGTACAGCGTGTTAATGCGCTGCCCTTTGCGGCAATCTCCTTTCATAAAATTAAATTTGTATTGTCATTTTTCACAAATGTTTTATTAATAGGATACTATTTTATTGTTTGCTGTAAGTGGGTTTTTAGTCAACAAATAGTTGACAAGTTGAAAATTTTGTGATATAATAGCTTTGAAATGATCAGGAGACGATCATTTACAAATTTAAATATTTGAGAGGAGTTTTTAACATGAACGTTAAAAAGACAATTGCGTCAATTGCAGCGATTGCAATGGTAGCGTCGGCAACAAGCCTTGCGCCGCTTTTTACGGGTACAAGTATTGTAGCGGTTGAAGAAACCGGTGGAGAAACCGGCGGCGAGACTGGTGGAGAAACTGGCGGAGAAACC
>CANDEV010000023.1 GCA_947383835.1 uncultured Clostridia bacterium | reverse complement strand
TCCTAAAACAATTTCATTGTTATTGTAGTTAAGCTGAGATAAATATCGTAAATTGATAAGATATTTTTTATGTACCCTTACAAAATCATATTTTGAATATTTTTCTTCATGTTCTGTTATGCTTCCCCTTATTATTATTGGAAATCCGTCTGACAGCGCGTGAAAAGTAACATAGTGACCGTCACTTTCTATGTAGATGATATTTCTTATTAATACGGAATGTTTTCTGTAATTATAATCCTCAAGAATTATTTTTTCATTTTGTTTCATATGCTGCATAAGCTTAGAAACAATGTCCAATACACTTTCATCAATGGGAGTGCTGCAATTTTTTCTTATAAAGTTGAAAGTCTGAAAATTCATACTTTCGTATACAAGTTCAGAATGACTTGTTACAAAAATAATGTAGCAGTTTGAAAAATCGTCTCTGAGTGATTTTGCAATATCAAAACCCGAAATAACAGGCATATCAATATCAAGGAACACAATGTCAAACGGTTCTTTTTTGTGCTCGTTAAGCAATACTGTTCCATCAGAAAAGACCGTTACATTAAATTCATCTGTAAAATTTGAGAAAGCACTTGTAATTGATTTATTCAATACCTTTAGCGCAGCATTGTTATCATCACACACAGCAATTCTCATTGAAAAAGCTCCTTTCATCTTAGTATAAGTCAAATGCTAAAATGTAAATAAGGAAACACTGTTTTTCGTTACACTCCCGTAAAAATCAAATCATAGCCGACTCTAAAGTTATGAACGATACGCAAAAGGTCGGAATTATTGAAAGCCAAAATCTTCTCATTGTTAGACGAACTGTCAAATAGGTCTGTAACTTTCTTCTGTGCCATACCGCAGGCAATCAAATCCTCTTGGTAAATCCCGTTGCGTTTGAGGTTCTCCGCAATAATTCTTGAAATCATAACTTGCAGGTATTTGTAATCCTCGTTGGCGGGTATCCTTGATAGAATATCAATAACCAACTCCTTATCCGAAAGACAAGCGGAGGAATCCGTCTCGGATTTTTTGCAGACATTGTTTTCTTCCTCTGAAATATTCCGATTGAGCAAATAAACCTTTTTGCACCGCAGATAGTTTGCAACTCTCTCCAGTTCGCTTTCGGTAAGCTCCCGACCGCTTAGAACGCTTGCAATATAGTCGGGGTGGATACGTGCAACGGTATAAATCTGACGAATACCATTCTTGTCATCCTTAATTACCATTTCACTTTGCTGAACTTCCGTAAACAGAGTCTCATCATCTTTGAGAAAGAAATAATCTACGGACACTCCGAAGTAGTCTGCTATCTTCTCCAAGGTTTCGGCTGTGATAGAAGCGCCGCCCTCCCAACGCTTTAAGTTTCCAGGACTGATGTCAAGCTTTTTCAGAACTGGTGTAGGCTTTTCGCCGTACTCTCTGCAAATCTCAATAAATCTGTTGTAGAACATAACAATTTTCCCTCCGTTTTTTGTGCAATGTAATGAATTTAATTTTTCTTTTTATAAAAAAGAAGTTATTCAGTATAATGAATTATATATAATAGTAAGATATTATTATTCATTGAGATAAGTATAACATATTGCAATTCTGAAAACAATGACATAATTGTAAACAAAAAGGTATTCTTAAAAATATTTTTGTATGACAATGCTGATAAAAGCAGTAGGTAATGTTCGCAGCTTTGCTTTTTGCTTTGATCGGTGTTAAAAATATAGAAAAATGTTATGGCATAATTTTAAAGGAGGCATGATTCTGCGAATAAAAAAATTATTATAAAAATCAATGTACCCACCATTTTGAATTTTGGAAAACTCAAAAAAGTTGAGGGGCTAACGTTCAGAATGAAAAATCGGGTGAATTTTAGTGTACGTATACTTTCGTTTTTTCATAGGTTCGCAAGCCATAGAAAGTATACGTATACTTTCACTCGGTAAAGTGCATACCCCCTTACCGCCGCGTTTTGAAATTGAAATTTGCAAAACGCTCTCACTGATTTTTTATGCTAAGCCTAAGACCTTAAATTATGAAAAGGAGGAATTTTTTATTGAGAAAATTCAAAGAAGTAAAACGCAAGGAAATAATTTACAGCTTGTCCGAATGGAAGCAAATTGAAAAGGCTGCCGCCAAAGTTTCTATGCAGACAAGTGAGTATATTCGACGAATGTCCCTCAATGGGGAAGTTACATATTTGAATATGGAGGGAGTTACTCCCGTCATAAACGCAATGCGGATTATGGGAAACAACATCAACCAAGTCGCTAAAAAGGCAAATGAAATAAATTCAATTTACGCAGATGACGTAGAGAAAATAAAGAAAATTCAGGAGGAATTATGCCATATATTAAATCTGTATGTGTCCACGCTGACGTCAAAAGCAGCATAGCCTACATATTAAATCCCGAAAAGACGGAAGATATTCTGTACACGGCTTCGCTGAATTGTCTTACAAATGTCGAGGACGCTTATCTCAATATGAAGTTTGTTTACGAGAATTATTCTCACCGAAAGTACAACGAGCCTCCTCCATTGACGGGAAAAGGCTGGGTGAAGGCAATTCATTACATTCAGTCGTTCGACCCGAAAGACAATATACCTCCAAAGCTTGCTCACAAAATTGCAAAGGCTTTTGCAAGAAAAACTTTCGGTGATGATTGTCAGATAGTAATTGCCACACATTGCGATAAGTCCCACGTTCATAATCATTTCATTTTAAACTCTTATGGCATTGACGGTCAGAAATTTTATGCCAACAAAAAATCTCTCGACAGAATTAAGGAGTATTCCGACAGAGTATGTCTTGCTTTCGGTGTTCAGCCATATGATAAGTCCAAAGGCAAGGGCAGGACAATAAAGTACAATGAATGGGAGAACAAAAAGCGCGGCACTTCTTGGAAAGAGAAAATCAGAATTGCAATTGACAGCTTGCTCGGTTCTGTCAAAAACCTTGACGACTTGACTTGTGAACTGGAGGAACAAGGTTTCACTGTCAAACGAGGAAAGTATATTTCCATAAAAGCTCCCGAACAAAGACGTTTTGTCCGTCTTAAAACTTTGGGAGATTACTACTCCGAGGATATTTTGTGCGAACGAATTCAAATCGCTCTTGATGAAAAAGCTAACGCTTCCAAAAGCAATGTCAACGATTTTAACAAGATTTTTTATGAAAGGATTTATCAGGTCAGCGAGCTTGTCAAAAGTAACGCGAAACTTCCGAGAAAATATTTTAAAAATCAACCGTACATTTTGCAAAATGATTTTGATGTGTACACTTTGTCGGCGCAGCTTGCAGTTATCAATCGGGATAATATTCATTCTATCGGGGAATTGGAGAGCAAAATTGAAAAGCTTACTTCCGAATACGAAAGTGCAAGGCAGGAGATCAACAAGCTGTCGGAAAAGCTATCCCAATTTGAAGCTGTTGAAAAACAGGTCGGAGCATATTTTGATTTGCTTGAAAAATCGGAATTATCCGAAGCAGAACAGTTACAATTAAAAATGTGTGGTAGTCTTGCGGAACGGTGCAACATAACCAACCGTGACAAATTGCAGCGTGTTGAAAAACTTCGGAAAGATACTTCCGAAAGGGTTGAACGTCTTACCGAGCAGATAAATAACTGTAAGAAGTTTTATGACACCTATGTTGACATTGCAGATACCTATAAAAGAATTTCAGAGGGAGATTACATATCAAATCTTATTAAAGAAAAAAAGCAACAGGATGAAATAAAGCCGATGACCGCTGCCAAAAAGTGCAGCAGATAGGAGATAAATGATTAGAAATGTATCAATTACAAATTCCGCCGTAGTAAACGGCAAATCCGCCGAATATATATCCGGCAAAACAGTTTATGCTGTTAATTCTTTTTTTAATAATAAAAGAAAAATAAGCAAAATTATTGAACGTCTTGCATTAAAGGAAGCCGAAAAAAATTCAGCCGCATAATTAAAAAACAGTAGACAAGTCGGGACGTTTGTGATATAATTATTATAGCGTTCTGACTGTCGGAAAGGTAGGTTAAAATGAAAAGACAGTCAAATATAAATGAAAAAATTACGGCTCTTTATTGCAGGCTCAGCCATGACGACGAATTGAACGGCGACTCAAACAGCATAAAAAATCAAAAACAGATCCTTTCTGCATACGCTGTACAGCGAGGCTGGCCGAACTATCAATTTTATGTTGACGACGGAATAAGCGGCACGACTTTTGAGCGTGAGGGATTTCAGAAAATGATCTCCGATATTGAAGCGGGAAAAATCGATACGGTGATCGTCAAGGATATGTCCCGTTTTGGACGTGATTATCTGAAAGTCGGGTACTACACAGAGGTTATGTTTGCCGAATACGACATTCATTTTATTGCAATTAACGACGGCGTTGACAGCGAGCGCGAGGATAATGATTTTACTCCCATACGCAATTTATTTAATGAGTTTTACGCTAAGGACACGAGTAAAAAGATACGCGCTGTGTGGAAAGCGAAAGGCTCTGCGGGGGAACGAATTGCAGCCGTACCTGTTTACGGTTACAAGAAAGACCCCAACGATCCAAAGCATTTGATAATTGATGAGGAAGCTGCTCCCATTGTACGCAGAATTTATGATATGTGTTTATCGGGAATGGGTCCCGCTCAAATCGCAAGGCAATTGTCGGAAGAAAAAATTCTTCGTCCGTCATACCATATAAATAATATTGGTATGAGCCACCGTACAGACCTCGGTAAAAATCCATACGGCTGGAGCTGTACAGGCGTTGCGGCAATTCTTGAGCGCAGGGATTATCTCGGTCACACTACAAATTTCAAGTACAAAAGGAAGTCCTACAAGTGCCATAAAGCTGTTAAGCGTCCCGAAGAAGAACACATGATATTTTACAATACTCATGAAGCGATCATTTCGCAGGAGGATTGGGACGCTGTTCAGAAAATCCGAGAGGGCAGGCGCAGAAAGAATAAAACGGGCAAGGTAAGTAAATTTTCAGGACTTCTTTACTGCGGTGACTGTGGAGCGAGACTTTACAATCACGCAAAATCGAACTCCGATTACGCTTATTTTCAATGCGGTACATATGCTTACACGGCAACTAAGGGCGAGTGTTCGTCGCATTACATCAGTGAAAAGGTAATTGAGCAAATTGTACTTGCGGAGCTTAATAAAATTATCAATGCGGCGGAAATTGATGTGAATGTTTTATCTTCAGCAGTCATGCAGTATTGCAGCGAAGTTTCTCAAAAAGCTGTTTCTAAGAGAAAAAAAGAATTATCTGCGGCTCAAAAACGGTATGATGAGTTGGACAGATTGTTCAATAAGATTTATGAGGATAATGCAAACGGTAAAATCTCCGATGAACGTTTTGAAAAAATGGCAAACGGATATGAAGCCGAGCAGGAAAAGTTGAAGCTGACTATCACCGAGTTATCGTCCGCACTTACAGAACATCAGGAGCAGAGCGATAACGGGAAACGCTTTTTGAATATTGTAAAGCGGTATACTCAAATTACAGAGCTTACAACGGAAATCCTGCACGAGTTTATCGACAAAATACTTGTGTATGCTCCCGATAAATCAAGCGGTCGGCGTGTTGTGAGGGTGAATATTTACTATAATTTTGTCGGCGCGATTGATACTTCAAGCCTTGCGGCTTAAATTCAGGTAGTATAAAACCGTTCCGAAGCCTCTTATTTAGGGGTTCGGAACGGAATAATTCGGTTGTATCTTTATGGTATGAACGTTAAAGGCTGAACCTTTACCATTTCAGGCATACTGCGCAAAATGGTAAAATATTCCAACAGGTAACATACTTATATATCGTTACTTGCCTAAACTATGCAGAGTATTGATTTAAGGGAGCGATTTTTTATGATAACAGCAATTGCCGCAGTCAGCGAAAGCTGGGGCATCGGCAAAAACAACGATCTGCTTTTCAGCATTCCCGAGGACAAAAAATTTTTCCGCAGAACTACTTTAAATCACACGGTCGTTATGGGCAGAAAGACCTTGCAGTCTCTGCCGAACGGAAAGCCGTTCAAGGACAGGGAAAACATAGTGCTGTCCCGAGACAAAAGCTTTTGCTGCGAAGGGGCAAAAATTTGCGGAAGTATCGAGGAAGTCCTTAAAATGATAGATAAGGACGAGGAAGCTTTTGTTGTTGGCGGCGGCGAGGTATACAAGGCTATGCTTCCGTACTGCGGAAGAGCAGTAATAACAAAGGTTGCGGCAGACCCGGAGTCGGACGTATTTTTTCCCGACCTTGACGGAGACGAAAGCTGGGAGCTTTCCGAACGATCTGAGGAACAGGATTTTGAGGGACTGAAATATAAATTTTGCACGTATATAAATAAAAAGACAAGATAAAGGAGATTTTTATGGACAAATTAGAACAGCTCAGGCAATGGGTCGAGGAATCGGACAACATTGTATTTTTCGGCGGAGCGGGCGTTTCCACCGAAAGCGGCATACCCGATTTCAGAAGCGTAGACGGACTTTACAATCAAAAGTACAAATACCCTCCCGAAACGATCTTGAGCAGGACTTTTTTCTGCAATCATCTTGACGACTTCTTCGAGTTCTACCGCGACAAGCTGCTGCGCCTGGACGCTAAGCCAAACAAGGCGCATTACGCTCTTGCGAAGCTTGAGGAGACGGGCAAGCTTAAAGCTGTAATTACCCAAAATATAGACGGTCTGCATCAAGCGGCGGGCAGCAGGACAGTGTACGAGCTTCACGGTTCGGTACACAGGAATTACTGTCTGCGATGCGGAAAAATGCACACGGCGGAATATATCAAGAGCCTGGACGGACCTCCCCCATGTCTTGACTGCGGCGGTTTGGTCAAGCCGGACGTGGTGCTTTATGAGGAGGGTCTGAACAACGAGACAGTGAACGCCTCCATAGAAGCTATAGAAAACGCGGATATATTGATAATAGGGGGGACTTCCCTATCGGTTTACCCTGCAAGCGGACTTATTGAGTACTACAGCGGCAGCAAGCTTGTGCTGATAAACAAGACCCCCACAGAAAAGGACGACAAGGCGGACTTGCTTATTCATGACAGTATCGGGGCGGCGCTGTCCTTTGCAGTTGACAGTTTATAGTGTATAGTTGACAGTCATTTTGAAAGGTTGTTTAGACATGAAAAAATTTTTTGCGGCATTATTGGCAATACTTACTGCGGCGGCTTTGGCGGGGTGCGGTACGTCCTCCGCCGACGAGCAGCTTGCCGACGATATTTCGGAGGATACTTCCGCCGTGACAGAGGCGGTGGAAACACGTTCCGAAAGCGTTTTGGAGACTGTTTCCGAAATTGAGACGGAAACAGAGATAACTGAAACCCTTGAGACAGGTGAAACGATGACTGAAACGTCCGCCGAAGCAGCCGCACAAAGACATACGGACACGGAAAACCGCGGGAATACATATTCGGCAAGCAAGGAGGACTTGTTCGGCACATGGTATGCGGTGGATTTCGTCGGCATGGATAACGCCGTATTCACTTTCGGAGAGGACGGCATCGTTTCCACTGTCAGGGACGGCGTTTCCGAAAGCGGTACATATACGGTTACGGACGGTCTTGTGGAGGTGATCTCCAACGACGGAGAGGATTGGGAGGCGTGGACTGCACTTTTTGACGGCGACGTTCTCATTTTAAAATTTATCGGGTGGAATTACGACCTTATCAGGGAGGAGCACAAGCCTTACGAAAGCGGGCAGACGGTGGGCGATTATCTGTACGAAACGGGACACAACGGGATAGAATTTGTCTTGTCAAAGGAAAAATCCGCTCTTGCCGAGCAGGAGGATCTTTTGGGCGTATGGAAAGCCTCGAACGGCAGCGAGGAGGGGTTGATGTTTTTCGACAAGCACGGCTATGTCGCCATGGACGACGATTTGCTGTTTATCCCCGCAGAGGTCGTAAACGGTGTGATCACCGTCACGGGCGAAATGCCAAAAAATGTTTCTCTGTCCGATGATGACCGACGTCTTTACCTTTGCGGTGAAAAGGCTTACACCATTGTATGGGAAGAAACCTCTTTCGGCAAATTATTTCGGTATGACGATCAGACGATAATAATGGAAAGATATGAACAAGAGGTTCTGACCGCCGATATGTTTGACGGCAGTGCCGCCGCCGATGATGAAGCGTACTATTATTTCAATAACGGCAAATTTTACGTTTATGCAAACGATATTGAAAACGCCGAGGATATTAAGGAATACGAATATAAAATAGACGGCAACAGGGTTATCCTGCCCATAAACGGTACGGAAACGGAGTTTGCCTATTATTTATTGGGCGATCATCTGTATCTTATCGGCGAAAATAAATATTTAACTTTTCAAGCTATAAAAATGACCGAAAGGAGCAATTAAAATGAATTTACCAAACTTTTACGTAGACGACATTATCAAGCGCGCGCTGGCAGAGGACATCAACTACATAGACCTCGCCACCGACTACCTGCTTGACGACGAGGAGGTCTCCACGGCGAATTTTATTGCCAAGGCGGAGGGCGTTCTCTGCGGAATTGACTGCGCTCTGCGGGTGTTCACGCTTATTGACGGAGATGTGAAGTCCGAAATAAACATCAAGGACGGCGGCAAGGTCGCCAAGGGGGACGTTATCGCAACTGTAACGGGACGTACAAAGTCTATTTTAAAGGGCGAGAGAACGGCTCTGAACATTTTGCAGCATATGTCGGGAATTGCCTCCGAGACTGCTAAATATGTGGCTTGCTGCGAGGGTACAAACTGCTCCATTGCGGAGACGAGAAAGACCCTCCCCGGACTTCGCGCACTTGAAAAATACGCTGTGACCGTGGGCGGCGGAAGAAACCACAGGTTTAATCTTTCCGACGGCGCAATGCTGAAGGACAACCATATCGACGCTTACGGCAGTCTTTCAAATGCAGTTGCGGCGCTCCGTCACAAGGTTGGTCACATGGTAAAGATCGAGGTGGAGGTTCGCAACGAAACAGAGCTTAAAGAAGCTATTGACTGCAACGCCGATATTATCATGCTGGACAACATGAGCGTGGAGGAAATGGCACACTGCGTTAAGGTCACAAACGGAATGGCAGTCCTTGAAGCTTCGGGAAATATCACTCTTGAAAATGCTGCGGCTGTGGCTCACACGGGAGTGGATATTATTTCCGTCGGCGCGCTTACCCACTCTGTTAAGGCATTTGATATTTCTTTAAGAATTTCCAAATAATACTTGCGGCAATTTATAGCAACTACTTGACAATGTATATACAAATGTGATATAATCAATAACGGTGCAGGCAAATAGAAAGTGTACTATTCCTGCCTCTTGCTTCTGATTTTCCGGTATATAGCAGGGAAGGAGTGCTGCAAATGGCACAGGTAAATTTTAGGATAGACGATGAGGTAAAGGAAAGCGCAGAGCGCGCTTTAAAGGCAATGGGACTTAATATGTCCACGGCTATAACTATGTTTCTGACAAAGGTCGGCAGGGAGCAGCGTATTCCGTTTGAAATAACTGCCGACCCGTTTTATTCCGAAAGCAATATGCGGTTTTTGGAGAAAATTATAGACGATATTGAAAGCAGCAGGGCAAAGCTTACGGAGCATGAACCTATTGCAGCGGACGGCGATGAAGATTTTGCAAGATAAATTGGCAAAAACGCCATTATAAATATTAATAAAAAGTAAAATGTTTTTTATTAGAAAAGGAATAGTGTAGAATGAGTAAAGTTTATTCACTTGGAATCGACGTTGGTTCAACAACGGTCAAAACGGTTATTCTTGACGAGGAAGACAATATTATCCGCTCACGGTATCAGCGGCACTTTTCTAAGGTGCGCGAGACCGTTACGGAACAGCTTTCGGAAATCGCGGAGGAATATTCGGATTGCGAGTTCAAGCTTGCGGTAACGGGCTCTGCGGGGCTTGGCTTGGCGAACGCTTCGGGACTCCCCTTTGTGCAGGAGGTTTTTGGCGCGTTTATCGCGGTGAAGAACAGCTATCCCGATGCGGACGTTGTTATCGAGCTTGGCGGCGAGGACGCTAAAATCATATTCCTGACAGGCGGCGTTGAGCAGCGTATGAACGGCTCCTGCGCGGGAGGAACCGGAGCGTTTATCGACCAAATGGCTACCCTTTTGGGTATCACTGTTGATGAACTGGACAGGCTTGCTCTGTCCGCGGAAAAGATTTACCCCATTGCCTCACGCTGCGGAGTGTTCGCAAAGTCGGACATTCAGCCGCTGCTCAATCAGGGCGCAAAGCGGGAAGACATTGCCGCGTCAATTTTCCAGGCTGTTGTAGACCAAACCGTTTCGGGACTTGCGCAGGGACGTACTATCGAAGGCAAGGTACTGTTTTTGGGAGGTCCTTTGTCGTTCCAAAAGGGACTTCGCAAGGCGTTTGTTGACACGCTTAAGCTTCCCGAAGAAAACGCCATTTTCCCCGAAAACGCGCCCTGCTTTATGGCATTCGGCTGCGCCCTCCATGCCAATGAAACAAGCAAGCCTATGAATCTTGACGAGGTAATCGAAAAGGTAAAAAATGCAAAGGCAAGCGACGATATTGTAACGGGTCAGCCGCTTTTTACCACAAAAGAGGATTACGAAAAATTCGTTGAACGGCACAGGCAGTTCGACTTGAAATATGCGGACATAAACAAGTACGAGGGCGAGGCTTACCTCGGTATTGACGCAGGCTCGACGACCACCAAATTGGTACTTATAACGCCCAAGGGCGAGCTTTTGTATCAGCACTACTGCTCCAGCATGGGCAGACCGCTTGATATTATTTCCGCAAAGCTGAAAGAAATTTACGCCCTTGCTGGGGACAGAATAAAGATAGTCTCCTCGGCTGTAACAGGTTACGGCGAGGACTTGATAAAAGCGGGTCTGGGCATTGACCACGGTATCGTTGAGACCGTCGCCCACTACAAGGCGGCAAGCTTTTTCGAGTCTGACGTTGATTTTATTATCGACATCGGCGGTCAGGACATCAAGTGCTTTAAAATTAAAAACAAGGCTATCGACAGCATTATGCTGAACGAGGCTTGCTCCTCGGGGTGCGGGTCGTTTATTCAGACCTTTGCGTTGGCTTTG
Organism: uncultured Clostridia bacterium; assembly: GCA_947383835.1. Classification (GTDB taxonomy): domain Bacteria; phylum Bacillota; class Clostridia; order Oscillospirales; family Ruminococcaceae; genus RGIG8773. The sequence goes on along the minus strand of CANDEV010000023.1, from coordinate 28,566 downwards.
GGGTACGATATTGCCGACTTTTCACAGCTTGGGCTTTTCGCGGAACGTCCCGTTGACCTCGGTTCACGGTGTACCGTTTTCATGAACAGCTCCGTAAAACAGGCGCAAAAGGACGGCGCGTCCGTTGAGGATATTTCCGCGGGACTTTCCGCGTCTATCATAAAAAACGCAATATACAAGGTTATCCGCGCTAAGTCCGTTGACGAGCTTGGCACTCACATTGTTGTTCAAGGGGGTACTTTCCTTAACGACGCTGTACTGCGCTCCTTTGAAATGGAGCTTGGCAGGAACGTTGTCCGCCCCGCAATTGCAGGACTTATGGGAGCGTTCGGCTGCGCGCTTTATGCTATGGAACACAAAAAGGAAAAGTCCGCCATAATCACCGCCGAACAGCTTGAGGACTTCAAATATTCCTCACGGCAGATGAATTGCGGCGGCTGTACCGCTCATTGCAGTCTTACGGTGATAAACTTTGGAGACGGACGTAAATTCATCAGCGGCAACCGCTGCGAAAAGGGCGCGGGCATAAAGGTGGAGACGGAAAGACTGTGCCTGTACGAATACAAATACGACAGACTTTTAAGCGTTGTGGAGGAAAAACCTGCCGCACCAAAAGCAAAGGTTGGACTCCCCCTTTGTCTGGGATTTTACGAGCAGCTCCCGTTCTGGCACAAGGCTTTTACCGAGCTTGGCTTTGAGGTGATAATCAGCGAGGAAAGCACCCGCGACATCTACTACAAGGGTCAGCACACCATTCCCTCGGACACGGTCTGCTACCCCGCAAAGCTTGCTCACGGACACGTTCTGTCCCTTTTTGAGAGGGGCGCGGACTTCATTTTCTACCCCTGCGAAAGCTACAATCTTGACGAGGGCGGCAGCGATAACCATTATAACTGTCCCGTTGTGGCGTACTATCCGGAACTCTTGAAAGCTAATATTGATATTCTGAACGACGAGAATTTCCTGCACCCGTACATTGACATAAATCTTGAAAAGCATTTTGCGGAGGCTATGAGCAAGTCCCTTGCCAAGTACGGCGTTACCAAAAAAGAGGCAAAAGCGGTTTGGGGCAAGGCTATGGCGGCTATGGAAAGCTACCGCAAGGACGTTATCGCAAAGGGCGAGGAAATCATCAAAAAGGCGCGGGAGCGCAAAATGCCGATAATCGTCCTGTCGGGCAGACCTTACCATATCGACCCCGAAATAAACCACGGCATACAGAAGCTTATGACAAGTCTCGGCATGGCAGTTATTACCGAAGACAGCGTTGCTCATCTTGCAGACACTCCGACACTTCACGTTCTCAATCAGTGGACTTACCACTCACGTCTGTACCGCGCTGCGCAGTATGTCACCACACAGCCCGATATGCAGCTTGTCCAGCTCGTTTCATTCGGCTGCGGAATTGACGCTATCACCACGGACGAGGTGCGCTCCATTCTTGAAAGCGGCGGAAAGCTTTACACCCAGCTTAAGATCGACGAGATAAACAATCTGGGCGCGGCGAAGATACGGCTCAGGAGTTTGGTTGCGGCTATGGCGGCGGACTAATTAAGCGGATAAATCGGAATTTGACAGAAAGGATGATATAGGTGTCAGAAATTATATTAGTCGGGACTTTTCATTATCCGGAAAGGTTTGATATCTTTTCTGATGATGTACAAAATCAGATAGATATGTTTACTGACAGATTAGCATCGTTTTATCCAAATAAAATCGCAGTTGAGTTTCCGTACATAATGCAGAATGAATTGGATAAATTATACGAGCAGAGTTATAAGAATACCTTTGGAGAGAACGTGGTGTACGGCAATATTGAAAGATATGGCTCTGTTTGTCCGTTCAAATCTGTAAACGAGATTGTGCAAATTGGGTTCCGCTTGGGAAAAAAATTAAATCACGATAAGATATATGGTATCGACGAGGATATTGAATTGTCAGACGAATTGTTTGAAAAAATATCGCCTTACATAGATATGAAAAGCTATTCCGCACAAATACAGAAGATGACAGAAAATGTGCAGGATATTACGGAATTATATGCGGTTCATAACAGTGACGAGTATATTCGTTTTGACCATAGTATATATCTTGATATTAATAAAATTAATCTTGGAAAGTACGAAGGGAATCAGTTGGTTTTACAGTGGTATGAAAGAAACTTGAAGATATTCTCTAATTTGCAAAATGTTTGCGAAAAAGGAGACAGGGTACTGGTTCTGATTGGAAGTTCACATTTGAAAATATTGAAGGAATTTATTACCTCAAGTAATGAATTGGAGTTGGTTGAGGGAATAATTAATTAGATAAATCGGAATCCGGAGGCATCAATATGACTAAACCCGAAATGATAATTTTTGACTATGGGCACACAATTCTTTACGAGCCAAACAATAGCGTTGAAAACGGAAACAGGGCGATATACAAATATATAAAAGATAATCCCGGCAATGTCAGTTTTGAAACCTTTAACAAAACCTGCATTGAAATGTTTGCGGAAATCAAAGCCAACCGCGGCACGCTTGAAATCCACGAGCATCATTTTTTGAGGATTTTATGTGATTATCTTAACATAACGCTTTCTGTTTCTTTAGCTGAAGCGGAGTGCATTATATGGAACGGGATTTCCGAGGGTGCAGCTATGCCGTATGTTTCGGAAATGCTTGATCATCTCAATGAAAACGGCATACGCACCGCAGTAATAAGCAATATTTGCTTTTCGGGCGCTGCGCTTGCCGAAAGAATAAACAGGCTTCTTCCGAACAATAAATTTGAATTTGTACTTGCTTCAAGTGAGTATGTATTCAAAAAGCCGCACTCGCTTATGTTTGATATCGCACTCAATAAGTCCGGTCTGTCTGCGGACAAGGTATGGTTCTGCGGCGACAGCATTTATTGTGATGTAAACGGTGCACACGAAAGCGGAATGTTCCCTGTTTTGTACGAAGGCTCGACCGCCGAAGAAAATCCTTCCGTTCGTGATAATATAGGTATGGAAATAACCTTTGACCATTTACATATTCATCATTGGAGGGAATTGATCACGGCTTTGGAGCAAATTAAGAAAAAATTATAATTTGCAATTTATCAAGCTATTTATCCCGCCCCTTGGGGGCTTCGGTAAAATAATGTATACCGTATTTAATACTGGGGACTCTCGCTGCAAAGCGTTTCCCCGCTCAACCTGCGGTTGAGTTCTGATGTTTTTTCATAAACATACTTACAATTGTTTTTCATTTGAATGTAAGCTATAATAAAGTTGCAGACAATTGCAATTGAAATGCAAAAAATTTAAATGAAAATTATGGAGGAATTTGTATGTTTAATCAAACCGATTTCGGAAAAAGAGTAAGAGAATTCCGCACAAGAAAGAATTACTCTCAAAAGGAAATTGCCCTTAGAATAGGCGTTTCCGAACAGGCTGTATCGAAGTGGGAGAACGGCGACTGCCTGCCCGACATTTACAATTTAAAGCTGTTGGCGCAAATGCTCCACATTTCCGTGGACAGCTTATTGGACACCGAAATGCAAAATTCGGAGAAAATCGTAGAAACTATAAATGTCTGCGGCGCGCGCTTTGATATAGTCGAAAGACCCGAGACAATTTTGGCGGGAAAAATTATTTACGCAAAGGATTTCCCCGATATTGACAGCTTTTACTCCGCGGTGGACGCTCTTGCGGCTGATAAGGACAAGCCCTATTTCAGCGCGCTGAAAGAAAGCGTCCTGCCAATATACGACATAAATTTAAGCGTAAACTTTTGGCTTGACGAACAAAGCCGCGCATACGGAGCTGTAAGAGAAGTTTTGACGGAAAACCAGCCCGCAGGCACGGATATTTATAAAGTCCCCGCGTCGCTGTATGTACGCGCGTACACGGATAAAGAGACTTCAAGAATTGTATGCAGGGAGCAATGCGAAATATGGGAGCTTTTTGCGTACATCAGAAATCACTTTATGCCGTCCTATAATTTTATAATGGCTCAAAACGGAGCGCAGGAAATGGAGATGTTTGACACATTCGACCACAGCTCCGGTTACGCCTATATGCCCGTACAAAGAGCAGGCTGAGCCTGCACCTTTGAGAGGCATAAAAAAGAAAAAGCTCCCGCTTTTAACTGTGGGAGTGACATTCGCAGCGGGGCGTTCCCCGCCCGCAAAGGAGTGCTTTTTATTTGTCTAATGCAGTATTTACCCCCGAAATGAAACAGACCCACACAATCCTTATCCCCGATATGCTTCCGATACATTTCGGGCTTATTATGGAAATTTTCCGCAACAACGGCTACAAAATGGAGCTGCTCACTACCTCCACCCGAAACGTGGTTGACGAGGGACTGAAAAACGTCCACAACGACACCTGCTATCCTGCTTTGCTTGTTATCGGGCAGTTTATGGACGCTCTCAAAAGCGGAAAGTACGATGTAAACAAGGTTGCGCTTATGCTCTCCCAGACAGGCGGGGGCTGCCGCGCGTCTAACTATATCCACCTTTTGAGAAAGGCTTTGGAGACGGACTATCCACAGATACCGGTTCTGTCACTGAATTTCAGCGGACTGGAGCAGGGAAGCGGCTTTAAAATTACGGCGGGAATGTTCCTGCAAATGCTGTACGCGGTACTGTACGGCGATCTGATGATGAGCCTGTACAACACCTGCCGTGCCTACGAGGTACACAAGGGGGACAGCAAAGCCGTCCTTGAAAAGTGGCAGAAAAAAATTGCGGAGCTTTACCGTACAGGCGGCTACCGCAGGACTAAAAAGCTGTACCGTGAAATTATCGCGGATTTTTCCAAGATAGAGCGTACAAAAGAAAAGAAAGTCCGCGTGGGAATTGTGGGAGAGATCTACGTTAAATACTCCCCTCTTGCAAACAATCATTTGGAGGATTTTCTTATCTCCGAGGGCTGCGAGCCTGTTGTCCCCGCGTTTTTGGACTTCTGTTTGTACTGCGCGGTAAATACTGTAAACGACGGTAAAATTTACAATTTCAGCACCAACACCACAAAAATTTTCGGCATTGCCTACAAGCTTATTTATCATATGCAGAAGCAGATGATTGCCGTCATGAAAGAGCAGGGCGAGTTTGACCCGCCTCACGATTTCGAGGACTTGCGCGCCTATGCGGACAAGTATATGCACCAGGGCGTAAAAATGGGAGAGGGCTGGCTTATCCCTGCGGAAATGGCTGCCCTTGCTCACGGCGGTGTGGAAAATATTATCTGCACACAACCGTTTGGTTGTCTGCCCAACCACATTGTTGCAAAGGGAATGTCCCGCGTTATCAAGGAGGCTTTCCCACAGGCGAACATTGTTGCGGTTGACTATGACCCGGGAGCGACCCGCGTCAATCAGGAGAACCGTATCAAGCTTATGCTTGCAAACGCCAAAAAAGAAATATAGTAAAAGGATAGAATTACTTTTTCGGTAATTCTATCCTCTGTTTTTATTCGCCATACTTTTCCTCGTACCAAGGCGTACCCTCAAAAGCCGCTTTAACGGTATCCTCGTCAAAATTATCTGATATTGTCACGTCCGCAAGCTCATAACAGTACGAAAAAGCCCCCTCGCCGATTTCCGTCACGCTGTCGGGAATTACCGCTTCGGTAATGTCTGTGTAAGCAAACGCGCTGCTGCCGATTTTGGTAATGCTGTTCGGTATGGAAACTTCTGTAATGCCGCCGAACTCAAAAACGCTGTCGCCTATTTCAGTTACGCTTATACCGTCTATCTCCGCGGGGATTTCAAACTGCTCCTCATATTCAAAGCACTCTCTGATCGCGATATGATTTTCATAAACGTCATACTCGTATTGATCGTTCTCGCGGAATTCCACAAAGGTCTCGTCGCAGCGTTTTTTGTACCAATAGGTATCGCCGAAAGCATCTTTAAGCTGTTCCTCTGAAAAGCTTTCGGGAACCGTCACATTTTTTAAATTCCGACATTCCATAAAAGCGTCGTATTGAATTTCAGTAACACTTTCGGGAATAATTATTTTCTCAAGAGCTTCACAGCCTTTAAATGCAAAATTTTCAATAATTTCAGCCTTATCGGAAATTGTCACGCTTTTAAGAGATATACAGGCCTGAAACGCGCTGCCGCCTATTGCTTTAACGCTGTTCGGCATGGAAATACTTGTAATTTCACAGCAGTTGAAAAGTGCGCCGCCGCAAATCCGCTCCACGCCGTCGGGGATAACAACGTCCCCCTCTGCGGTATCCCATTTGATTAGTCTGTTGTTGATAATTACGGGCTGCGGCTGACTGTCGAGCCATTGAGTGCTGTCAAAAGCGTAATCTTCAAATTCCACATTTTCGGGCATGGAAACGTCCGCAAGAGACATACAGCCGCTGAAAGCGAATTCCCCTATTTCCTTTACGCTTTCGGGAATTTCAATTTTTGTCAGAGACTGACAGGCATAAAACGTCCAATCGGGTATTTTTTCAATGCCGTTCGGCAAATTAATTTCTTTAAGAGAGGAACATTTAGAAAAAACGCTTTCGCCGATCTCCGTCACGCTTTCGGGAAGTACTATCTTTTCAAGGCTTTCACAGTCCGCAAAAGCCTGTCTTTCGATTGTTTTAACGCTGTCGGGGACGGTTATTTCCGACAAATCTTTGCAGCCTAAAAAAGCGTACTTTCCTATCCTCACCACACCGTCGGGGATGATCACGCTTGTTATAGCTTTGTTTGAAAATGTTGACACACTGATTTCCGTTACCCGCAAGCCGTCTATACTTTCGGGGATTTCAAGGGCGGCGTCCTCACCGAGATATAACGTAAGAACAATGTGATTTGAGTACACATCATATCTGTACTCGCCGTTTTCGCGGGCTTCAATGTACTCCCCCTCGTCGTATTCCTCCTCGTCAAGCTCTTTTACCGGACGTTCTCTTTCAGTCTCTGCGACCTTTGGCATTATCGTTTGGTTTTCAAACGCCGTCCCCGCAGTTTCTGAAACCGTCTCGGGAGCATTTTCACAGGCTGCAAGAGTTACCGCCAGAATTGCTGCGGCAAAAAGCAAAGTTAATTTTTTCAAAATCATATTCCTTTCCAAATTATTCTCCGTAATTTTTCTCGTACCAAGGCGTATCGCTGTCAAAAGCCATTTCGATCTGCTCCGCGTCAACGGACTGCGGAAGAATAACTTCCTCGATACTTTCGCAGCCTTGAAACGCGGAAAGCTCTATTTCCGTCACACTGTCGGGAATAACGACCTTTTTCAAGCCCGAACAGTCCAAAAAAGCCCATGTTTCAATTTTTTGAACACCGTCGGGAATTATTATTTCCGTCAAGCTTTCGCATTCGTTAAAGGTCATTGATTCTATGACCGAAACGCTGTTGGGAATATTCACCTCCGCAAGCTTTACGCAGCCCGCGAAAGCCGTGCCCTCTATCCGCTCAACACTGTCGGGAATTTCCGCCTTAACAAGGCTATCGCAAAGCTGAAAGGTATTTTCACCGATTACCGTCACATTGATACCGTCTATCTCGCTTGGTACGGTCACTTCCCCGCCGTTTCCAAGATATTTTAAAAGCTTGATATGGTCGGAGTAATTAGTGTACTCATATTCGCCGTTGTTCCGAACATCGCCGTCGGAGTCCCCCAAATCGGCTTCGGTATCGACTGCGCCGACAGTAACCTCGTTTCCGTCATCATGCTCTGTTTCTTCGGTATCGGATGTACTTCCGCCGCAGGCTGAAAGCGCCGCCGTCAATAAAATTGCCGAAAATAATTTTATATATTTTTTCATAATTACAAGACCGCTCCTTTATTTGCATTAGGAAAATTATAACATAGCGGACGTGTTTTGTCAATGCAGGGAATGTACAACGGCGGGATTTGACATATTCAAATTTTTATGGTATAATTTTAATATATTTTTTACAAAATTTATGAAAAATATCGTGGCTTTAAATTGTATTTATAGTAGTACGGAAATTAGGAGGAAGTCAAATGAAAAATTTTTTTATCACAGCGATCGTACTTATTGTAACCGTCCTGACGCTGCCCGCGGTGAGAGCTTTCGCGGAGGGAAAAGAGCTTGAGGATATTCCCGCACGGGGATACACCGAAAGCGGAAAAGCGTACTGTCTGGGCGAGGAAAAGGACGGCAAGTATACACTGACCTATGTCAACAGCGAGGGGACAAAGGCGCTGTACAAGTCCGGCAAGGAATTTGAGTATGACAAAAGTATTTCCGAGGACGGTAAGACCGTGTTTTTCTGCATAGACGACAGCGCGGTGTACAGATACTCATACGAAAGCGGCAAGAGGAAAAAGATTTACACCGTACCCGAAAGCGAAAGCAGTTACAAGAATCACGCATATGTTTACTCCTCTCCCAACGGCGAATACTGCGTTATTCTCGTTGAGAACGACGAACGCTATGACAACTATAAGCATGATATTGAAATAATTCTTTGGCACGACGGCGAAACCGTATCGCAAACTGTAAGAACCCAATTCGCCTATGAGGACAGCGACCACTTTTACGGCGTAACCGACAGCGGCGAGGTGTTCTACACCTTTGACGGGGATATTTATATCCTTGACCTTGACGGCAGCAGGCTTGTTGAAAAATTCCCCAAAAAAAGCGATGATATGACGTTTTACATAAACAGCCGCACATATAGTTTTTACCTCGGGAAAGATCTGTACTTCGGAGAAATAGGCGGCGAGCGACATAAGCTGTCGTTTTCCGATAATTCAATATATTACGCATTGGCTAAAAACAGCGAAAGCTTTATTATTTACAACGGAGAATATATTGCAAGATACGATATGAAAAGTGGCAAAAGCAAAAATATTCTGAAAATAAGTTCCCAAAAATATGAAGAAAGAAGCGAAGTCTTTTTTATAAGAGTAAGTGATGATTTGAACGAGGTTATTTACATAAACTACTCAAAGAAAAAGCTGGTGCGGCTGTCGGACTGGGACTCCGAAAAGAACCGCTACACCGATAAGCAGGAAATAGAGCTGAACGGCACAGGTGTGGAGTACATAATCGATTGCTCTTCTGACCTGAGCGTTGTTTTAATAGCACTGGCGGACACGGAAAATAATCGCTTCAAAGCGGATTTTGAGAGCGACAACTTTACGCGAACCAATGAGTGGAGGCTTTGCGAAACAGACCGTTTCGGTCATAATATAGTCAGAAACGGCGGAAAAATTGAAATTTTAAACTCCGACGGCAGTACATCCTTGGTTTTCGACGGCGTGGGAGCAACCTGCGAGCCTTGGTTTTCAAACGGGTTCTACTGCTTTTACAGCGGCGGTCCCGACGATGACTGCGACTACGAGGGAGAATACGATCTGACATATTACTACATCTGTCCCAAAGGCAAAGCGGTCAAGTGGTACGATTTAGAAGATTACTATATGGAATGTCACTATATATGGGAAGACGATTACGATGATGAATAAAAAAATCTTCCGCACAAATAAAACTTGTGCGAAAGATTTTTTATATATTGTAATTTTTATTTATAAATTTACTAAAAGTAAATTATTTGCAGCAGCACTCACCAACGGGGACAGTCCACTTGTGAGTATCCTCAATTTTGCCCCACTGAATTCCGGTAAGGGTATCGTAAAGCTTTTGGGAAATTGCACCGATCTCGCCGTTATTGATAGGCATTACCTTATCCTTGTACTTCAGCTCGCCTATGGGAGAAATTACCGCCGCTGTACCTGTGCCGAACGCCTCGTCAAGCTTGCCGTTGTCATATGCTTCAATAAGCTCGTCAATTTCAAGGTTGCGCTCCGTTACCTTATAATTCATGGAGGTAAGCAGCTCAATGCAGGATTTTCTTGTAATACCGCTCAAAATAGAGCCTCTGTCAAGGCTTGGAGTAATTACCTCGCCGTCGATTACAAAGAATACGTTCATTGCGCCGACTTCCTCGATGTACTTTCTCTTAACACCGTCAAGCCAGAGAACCTGTGCATAGCCCTGCTTCTCCGCCTCGTCCTGCGCCTTGAGGGAGATTGCGTAGTTTGCCGCAGCCTTTGTAAAGCCTGTGCCGCCGCTTACCGCTCTTACATAATTTTCCTCAACGTAAATTTTAACGGGAGCAAGACCGTCCGCATAATATGCGCCTACGGGGGACATGATTATTGCAAAAATAAGGTGTTTTGCAGGGTGAACGCCCAGCATTGGGTCAATAGCGAAAATATAGGGACGGATATACAGTGACGCGCCGTCGGCGTGGGGAACCCAATCCTCGTCAAGCTTTACAAGAGTTTTTATCGCCTCAACGCAAAATGCCTCGTCAATTCTTGGAATGCAGAGACGGTCGTTGGAGACGTTCATTCTTGCCATATTTTGGTCTGGGCGGAAAAGCTGTATTTTCCCCTCCGCAGTTCTGTAAGCCTTCAAGCCCTCAAAGTCCGCCTGACCGTAGTGGAAACACATAGCTGCGGGATCCATTGGGATAGGTCCGTAGGGAACAATTCTTGCGTCATGCCAACCCTGACCCTCGTCATAATTCATAATAAACATATGATCGGTAAATATCTTGCCGAAGCTAAGCTTAGTTTCATCGGCAGGCTTTTCCTTTGGTGATGTTGTTTTTGTAACTTTGATTTCCAGCATTTGGAATACTTCCTTTCGTACTACATTTAAGCCGATAAATATGCAAAATTAATCAGCATTTAATTTATTATACCATATATCTGTTACTATTTCAAGACAAAAAAAGCAGTATTTTATATATTTTTGCAACAAAAGATAAAACAGCTTGCAAAATAAAAACTCCCGCAAGTATAATACGGGAGATTAAGGACCTTCCTTAATTGGATAACAACCTATATATTTAGTTTCAATGTCCTGTTCGGTAAGCTGTTCAACGTCTGAGGCGGAAATAATACTTTCACTCCACAGTGCATAAATACAACTGCCGTTGGAATCAGTTGCAAAAGCAAAGCTTCCCGTAAAATCACTTCCCAAATAATTTGTCATGCTGCAGCGCCCACCACCGCTTGAATATGCTATAAGGTCGGAAGCATCACCAGTATAAACGGCATCTGGTATTATTACACCACTCCCAGATTCAACAACGCAGTCGCTTATGGCATATACAGCCGCACCATAAACATGCCTTGCATTTGCATTAAGCTTTCCTATTCTGGCAACATCTATGTATGTAATCAGCATTGGCAAAAATACCGCCGCCAAAACGACTATTATTGCAATTACAACAATAAGCTCAACAAGAGTAAATCCGCACAATTTTTTTACAGTTTTTTTCATTATGTCACCCCTAACATATAAAAATGTAATTTTATTTACTATAATTATTATAGTAAATTTATACATTTGTGTCAACACAAGCATAATTTGTTTAAACAGATTTTACACATTGTACTTAATTTTTAATAATCCAATATCGGGTAATTTCGTTTTTAAGCACTTCAAAATTCCATTGCATAGATGTTTTTTCCGCACTGGCAGGATCATTTATGTAAAATTTATTTTCGTCATATCCTCTGATAAGCAATGCGTGTCTGCCAAATGTATCGCCATTAACAGCAACCATAACCACAGCATTCTCTGTATCAACAGCAGTCTTAAGTTCGTTTTCAGTAATTTTTTCACCGTTATCCTTGTCAAAAATATGCTCTTCGGCGGTCATACCAAAATGCTCAATAATGTCGGTAACATTAACTTGATTTATACCGCCCAAGCCACTATAACCCATTTCATATGCGTAGTTACTGACTTTAACGGGATCAACCTCATCATTGTGGTTAAGGTAAAGATTTGCCATAGTTATAACCACAGCCGCACAGCCCTGAGTTTTAATGCTGAAATCCTCATATATCCAACGTTGGTCATTCATATAAATCGCTGCACCACTCAACTCTTCATCGGTGAAACTCATAGTTTTATAATTATCCTTCATAAACGGATAATTATATGCAATTTCAAAATTGCTCTCATTATAAAGCATTTTAAACCAATATTCGGGGTACAGATCAGCATTGTCAATTGCAAACTTTGCCCGCTCGTCCGTTTCGGCAAGAACGGCAAGTTTTCCCCATTTTTGGTAATACTCATGTTTTTTCTCAACAGGGATAAGCAGCAGCATTACAATTATAACAGCCGCAAACAGTCCCGTCAGAGCGAAAATCATTTTTTTATCACTCATTTTAACAACCTCCCTATGGTTAATTATACAGCATAAGCTACTGTTTGTCAAGGAAAGCCCCCCATTAACAAATGGTGGAAAATATAATATTATGTACTCATAGTAAACCGCAGGTTGGACAACTGCTCCCCCTTTTTCAAAAATAAAAAATGGGATAATAACCCTGGATAATACATCAGTTTATCTGATTTATTGCAATTTGTATTTATGTTTACATCATTTGTTACAATATAAAAAGAGAGCCAATTGAAAAACGGTTGCTCTATAATAATTAAAAATAACCGACTTAGTTGGAGCAGGGCGGTTGTTTGTTTCCCAATCTACTTATAGTCTTTATCGCTAAAACAGCATAACAAATGGTAAGTATATCACAAAATATTCTTTTTATCAAGCATAAATTTTAGTAAACAAAAACGGCGGAATAAACCGCCGTTTTATGTTGAAAGTAAATTAAACTTACAAGTTAACTTATTCGTCATCGCCAGCAGCAGGTGTACCAACCTTAACTGGTGAAGGATAGTAACCGATAATGTTTCCGTTATCTGTACCATTTGAAGGTGTTGCGTCTCCCTCAGCTCTCTGCTCCTGCTGTGTAGGAATAGTTCCATCCCAATTCTCAAGAACATCAGACTTAGCCCAAGCTGCAGCAGTTACTGCAAATGTAGACGGATTGAATGCAAATGCACCATGTCCATCAAATGAAGCAGGATCAAGACCATCAATTGTAATAGTAGCCGAAGAATCATCAGCACCAGTAACTTCAGCTTGCAATAAACCATTTACCATCGTAATCTGACTTACATTACCAGGATCGTCACCATCAACAACATCTTCACCGATAACGCCGTCAACATAAGCCTGTGCAAGTGCAGCCGTAGCAGCTGTATGTACATTCTTAGCATTAGCATCAGCCTGTGTATATCTTGACTGCTTGATGTAGCTAAGCATGTTAGGAACAAGGATAGCAGCAAGAATAGCGATGATTGCGATTACAACGATGAGCTCAACGAGAGTAAAGCCCTTAACCTTCTTTGAATTTCTCATGGGAAATTCCTCCTTCTTAAAAATTTTAAAATATTTTTTATTAAAAAGCGTAAAACGCGCTTTTCCGAATTAAGTTGTCAATGCATCCTGGAACGGATATACACCGTAAAGCGGATGCTGTTCCATTGCAGTTTCTTGATCCCCGCGAGTGCCGTAGCCATAATACCACCAATCATCGCTACTATCCCCACCGTATCCTGTCAAATCGCCGTCAGCAAAATTATCATCGTTAAGGGTTTGGTTTCTACTGTCGTCGCTTATAGTCTTATAAACAACTGATTTCACCTCAAAATTTTCATAATCAATGTAAATCTTTGCTTCGCCCTCAAAACTTGAATTTGCGTCAAGAACACCCAATATCACGTTTGCAAGCTTACTTAAATCTCCTTTGTAGGTTGAAACCTTTGCAGTGTCCCATTCAAGCCCGCCAGAGGTAAACTCAACATCGGCAGCACCAATATCAGTGCCGTCTGACTTAAAATTTTCTACTTTAAGTACTTGAATATTTCCACTGTACGCCTTGACAGAAACAATTACTCTCCCTAAATCGAATAAATTGGTACTGTCATAAGCGAAAGCACTACTATCCTGCTTTATCTCACATTGAGTAAGAACATTTTGAAATCCGGTAAACAGCAACTGGGCAGTATCATTAGCAGTTTCACGCCTTGCATTTCTCACAAAGCTCTGAGTTACTAAGCTCATAATACCAGCAAGTATCACAATAATAGCCATAACTATTATAAGCTCAACCAAAGTAAAACCCTTGATCCGTCTGTAAGCGGAGCCGTTATTTTTCATATCCATTGGACTCCCCTCCCTATACGAGCCTTTAAATTACTTGTTTTACTGTATTTATTATATATCCGAAGTTGGCGTTTGTCAATAGAAAAATGATATTTTTCTATCTAATTTTGTGAATTTGTACGAATTAACATTTATGAGGGTTTCTTTTTGGCAATTTTAACGTAATATGTACAATCACAAAATCGTAGTTTATATTGCACAATCATTTTCCACATTGACAAACGCTTTTGTGCTGTTTAACTATTTATTCATACCCTTTAAGTAACGCTCAAACTCGTTGATGTCGAGACTCTTCTCGCGGGCGTGCATCTCGGTGATAACACCCTCCTTAACAAGACGTGCAAGCTCCTGGTCGAGGCAGACCATGCCCTCTTTTTTACCCGTTTGGATAGCTGTCTGAATAAGGTGTACCTTATTGTCACGTACCATTGCCTTGATAGCGTCGGTTGCGTTGAGTATCTCAAGCGCGGCAACACGTCCCGCACCGTCAGCCGTGGGGATAAGAGTCTGCGCGATAATTCCCACAAGAACGGTAGCAAGCTGTGTACGTATCTGCTGCTGCTGATGAGCGGGGAAAACGTCGATGATACGGTTGATCGTATCCGCCGCACAGGTGGTATGCAGGGTGGACATTACAAGGTGTCCCGTTTCAGCGGCGGTAACGGCTGCGTTGATAGTTTCAAAGTCACGCATCTCTCCCACGAGTACAACGTCGGGGTCTTCACGAAGAGCGGCACGCAGCGCCATTGCGAAGGATTCAACGTCGTCGCCGACCTCTCTTTGGTTCAGCATGCAGCGTTTATGCTCGTGAACGTACTCGATAGGGTCTTCGATAGTAATAATGTGCGCCGAACGGTTTACGTTTACATAGTCGATCATTGCAGCAAGAGTGGTGGATTTACCGGAACCTGTAGGACCTGTAACAAGTATAAGTCCTCTGGGACGGAGCGCGAACTCGCCCAAAACGGGAGGCAGATCAAGATCCTCAAGGGTTGGGATATCGTTTCTCAAAAGACGTATAGCGATAGCTGTATTGCCTCTCTGGTGATAAACGTTTACTCTGTGACGGTAGCCTCTTCTCGTTACATATGAGAAGTCGGCGTCAACCTTGTTTTTGATATTTTCCATGTTTCTGCCGCCTGTCATCTGCTCGCATATCTTCATGATAGCAGCTTCCGTCATTTCGGGGTAGGAGCTGAGCTTACGCAAAGAACCGTGCAGACGGACTACAGGGGAAATTTTGGCTGTGAAGTGGACGTCCGAACAGCCCAAAACTCTCGCCTCGTCCAAAATTTTGTCAATGCTGATAACAACCTTTTCTGTTCTCTTTTCAGTATCCATGATTCCAAATTCCTTTCAGGGTTTATTTTTTCGGGCGTCCGCCCTAAGAATACAAATTTTACAAAGCAGTACGCCGCTTTATACAGCGTATGTAACTCTTACGAGTTCGTCCATAGTAGTCCTGCCCTCCTGAACAAGCTCCGAAACGTTGTCACGGAGGAGCTTTGTGCCCTGCTCCTTGGCAAGAGCGGAGATAGCGTCCACCTTTCCGTCGTTTGCAACAAGCGCGCTCATTTCCGGAGTACACAGCAAAATCTCGTGAATAGCTGTACGTCCCGTATAGCCTGTATTGTTACACTTTGGACAGCCGCAGGCATCATAGACTGTGATGTGTCCGT
The DNA here is from genome assembly GCA_947383835.1 of uncultured Clostridia bacterium. Taxonomy (GTDB): domain Bacteria; phylum Bacillota; class Clostridia; order Oscillospirales; family Ruminococcaceae; genus RGIG8773. The sequence continues at coordinate 12,884 of CANDEV010000023.1, read as the reverse complement.
CAATACCCATAAGTCTGTCCTCTTCGTCGGTGGAGATCCTCGGAGTTCTGCACTCCATGCATATCTTTTTAACAAGACGCTGGGCGACGATACCGATAAGGGAGGTTGCAACCATGTATGGAGCAACGCCCATGTCCACCAGACGGGTAATTGTTGAAGCCGCGTCGTTTGTATGAAGCGTGGAAAGCACCAAGTGACCCGTGATAGCGGCACGGATAGCGATCTCTGCAGTCTCCTGGTCACGCATCTCACCGATCATTACTATGTCGGGGTCCTGACGGAGGATAGAACGAAGAGCCGCGGCAAAGGTCATTCCTGCCTTTGCGTTTACCTGACACTGGTTAATGCCCTCGATATTCTTTTCCACAGGGTCCTCAACAGTAATAACGTTTACGTTGGGCTTAGCAATTTCACCGAGCGCAGCGTACAAGGTAGTCGTCTTACCGGAACCTGTAGGTCCCGTAACAAGAACAACGCCCTGCGGAACTTTAAGTATTGAAGCAAATCTTTCATAGTTGTAAGCTGTCATACCGAGGTCGGTTATCTTTCTTACGCCGACATCGCCTGTTGACAGGATACGGATAACGACCTTTTCTCCGTTTACCGTCGGCAGGTTAGACACACGGACGTCAAGGGTAGTTCCGTCAACGACCTGAGTGAAACGACCGTCCTGCGGTACACGCTTTTCGGCGATGTTCATGCCGCTTATGATCTTAAGACGTGTAACAAGCGAGTTATGTACAACATTGGAAATATTCATCAGCTCGATAAGGTCGCCGTTTACACGGATACGTATTCTTGTAAAGGTCTTGAACGGCTCGATATGAATATCCGTTGCGTCCGCTCGGAAAGAGTTTTCAACAATGGTTGTGGCAAGCTTAACGATAGGCGCGCTGTCGATACGCTCTGCGGAATCCTCGTCCATGCCGAAAGCGTCGTCGCCGCTGAACTGATCCTCAACGCTGTCCAGAAGCGAGGATGTGTTCTGCATGGAGTAGCTTTTGCCTATAGCCTTTGTGATAGCGGCTTTTGTGGAAAGCACGGGAACAACGTCCATACCTGTAGTTACCTTGATGTCCTCAAAAATATAGAAGTTTACGGGGTCGTGAGTTGCAACGGTAAGTCTTCTTCCTGTAATTTTGATACCTATAATAGTATGCTTTTTGGCAAGTGCCTCCGGTATCTTTTTTACCGCTTCAACGTCGATTTTTGTATCCGGGTCGTTAAGGTCAATGAAATTGACGTTAAGCTTTTTGGCAAGTATCTTTCCGAAATCAACATCGCTGACATATCCCAGCTCTATAACATAGTCTCCGAAATACTTACCGGGAGTATTTTCCTCTTTTTTCTTGTCAAGAACATTCTGAAGCTGTTCCTCTGTAATAATGCCCTCATTGACCATATACTGACCAATGGGAATATTTTTTATTGCCATTATAAAGCCTCATTTCTCCGCAGATTTTTTATAAGGTAACGGGGCTCTCTGCGGCAATCCCCTCGGCAAAAGCCGTACCGTTGATAAATAATTAATTTATGTAAATAATTAAATTGACGTATCAATATATATGCACCCCATTAAAACGGCGCTCATTATCAGCAGTTATATTTATAAAAGTATTGTAATTGCTGAAAAAATATGTTAAGATATAAATATCGGATCTTCAAATTTACATTAAGGGAGAGATTTTTATGTTCTACACAGACATTGACAGCAGCCTGATCGCCTACTATATAGGTATATATATTATGGTTTTCCTTTTCGGCATTACCATAGGCAGCTTTCTTAACGTCTGCATTTTCAGGCTTCCCGCCGGTGAATCGCTTACAAAGAAGAATTCTCACTGCATGACCTGCGGAACGCCGATCAAGTGGTATGACCTGATACCCGTTTTCAGTTGGCTTTTTCTAAGAGGAAAATGCCGTGCCTGCGGCTCGAAGATTTCGGGAAGATATATTCTTGTTGAAAGCCTTACGGGAATAATTTTTACTTTAACATTTATGCGGTTTGATGTTATTGAACAGGGACTTATTTACCCCGCGCTCATTTGTCTTTTCCTTGCCGGAGTTATTGTTATAGGCTTCGAGGATTATGACACTCAGGAAATGACAGTCAGCGTACTTGTTTACCTTGTCCTAATCGGACTTGCAACGCGTATTATCACAACGCTTTTTCCCGACGAGACGCGTGGCTGCAATGATACCGTTGTTGACTGTTTTATCGGACTTTTCAGCGTAAGCGTACCGTTTTTGATTTTCGGATTTGTTTTAACTCCGCTTATTTACAGCTTTATAAATGAGGATCACAAGTCCGCACGAAAGATAAAAAAACGTCTTAAAAAGATGCATCCCAATTCTGCGGAAGCTAAAAAGCTTCACAAAGAACTTGACAAACGTCTTGATGCTATCAAGGAAATGGGACCTGTTTACGGATTCGGAATGGGAGACATAATCCTAATGGCGGCAGGAGGCTTAATGTTAGGCTGGAAAGCAACCGTTGTTGCCGCGTTCATCGCCATAATCATGGGAGCGATCTACTCTTTCGTACTCAAATTCAGATCCGCCGAGACCGATGGAGAAAGCGTAAAAGCCTTTGCATTCGGACCTTTCCTCGCCATTGGCTTGGGACTTGCTTCGTTTTTCGGAACACAATTAATGGATTGGTACATAAGCTTTTTGACAGTACCTGAAATTCCGGTTATGTGACTATTTTCAAAAAGTATATTTCAGGGCGTGTTTTTCGGGACACGCCCTGAAGTTTTTGTTAAGAAGTGGTTGTCGTGTAGTCAATTTCATTGTTAATAAATACAATGTATGTTTTTTGACCTTTTGTTGTTGAACTTACTTTGACTATCTGATTTAGTGCTGTTCCCGACTTGATTATAGTACACAAATCCGGAGTACCCGTAGGTGCGCCTAAATTAGTACCTGCCCTAACATCATATATACCAGCATTGGCAACTCCATTCGCTGTTGTAATGTTTCTGCATTGAACGGCACCTCTTGTAATCTGACCTGTTTCCACAATTTTTCCTGATTCGTCGTCGACTTTCACTTCACCCGTTGGATCAGTACTCTTACCTGCATTAGATATGTCACGTTTGCCAAACCTTGTTGAAGCGACACTGACACCAAGCATACCCTTATTCATATCGGATATATCCAAGCTTATCGAATAGTTATTCTCGCCATAATACGCCGCACCAAGAGCCATTCTGCATTCGCTTTTTGAAACATCCTCAGCATCATCGGTTATTTGTTTGGTTTTATATGGATAATTCACATTTGATATTGACGAGTCAGCTATAAATTTTCTGCGAAGAATACGTCCATACCAAGTTTTCCCACCATATGTGTAATCGGAATTATCAATAATCAAAACCTCTGCACTGCGCTGAATGGCTTCTTTCGCTCTTGCCTTGTCATTTGTATCGGTTATAGAATTTGCTGTAATATATTCATCTGCAAATTTTTCCACAGCAGTTGATACATTATCAACCTTATCACTGGTATAAATCCCCATATCGGTAGCAAATCTCACCGACTCTGTAATATACTGAACAACGCCGTTCTGCGCTGTTCTCTGCGCCTCATATTGTGTAGAATCCACATATGTGTCACGTATCGGCTTCCACATATTCATAATAGCGACCATTAAAATTGACATGATAGCCATAACAACGATAAGTTCAACAAGAGTAAAGCCTTTTAATTTAATTTTCATAGTTCAGCCCCCTGTTAATGACCCAAGACATATTTGTATCTTAGGTTGTGAAGATTATCATTTCCAATCGCACCATCTCTCGTTACTGTTGTAAAAGATTGACTTCCATCATCGTTTATTATTTTTATTGTATCAGATGTACTGATTCCGCTTGCATATGCGCTATAATTATTATTAGCCGTACCATCATCATTTGTACTTGATTGACCAGCTGAATCGCGGCTGTACATAATATAAATATCAACTGGATAGCTGTATGATTCGCTCGTTGTGGAATTGGTGATTTTTACATAAGCTGACGTACCCGAATTTGTTCCCGACGGCGGAGTTGTAGTTGGTGTAGCTGGCTCGTCATACTCAATTTTAACTGTTTGAGCATTTTCATACTTTTCAATATAAGCCATTTGATTTGCAAGGCTTGTGTTATTAAAATGGTTAAAATTGTTTCTTCTGTTTACATTGGCATATATTGAAGCCATGAGCGTGCTTGCAATGGCAAGAATAGCCATTGCAACAAGACACTCGACAAGGGTAAAGCCTTTAAATGTTTTTTTCATAGTCTTTTCCCTCCTTAGTTTCTGACGTATTGGTAAGATTCCCAGTCGTGAATAGGTTTGCCGGGAGTATCATCATCGAGTTCTGGATTAATATAAGCTACGCCTGCATTATTAGGCAATTTTACGCCCTTACAAAGAGCAGAACCTATAACTGCCAAATCCTTTGAACCAATTCCATTTCCATTATAATTTATGTCTGTTGCTCCCGCGTGAGCAGCTGGAAAATTCAAAACAGCGTCAGGAGCATAAACATATCCCGTTAATAGAGCATCATTCTGAATTTCAATATTATTTGTTCCCGAAATATAATAATGTATTTTAGGAACTTTTATTCCGCAGCCCGTCTTATCTCCTACATTAAGGGAAACAGACGAATCCTTAAACGCCTCTAATGTTGTTTCATTATAAACCCACAGCTTTGCAAACTCAAGTTTGCTTGTTGTGGTATCACCAATAATTTTAAGTGTTGTGTTATCGTCAACCAGTATTTTTGTCTCATTTGAATAGCTGCCCGACACAAGCATTTCTACTGTGCCTCCGCCTGTGATATGTATTCCGTTCCTTTTGCCCGAACCAGAATTTAAAACACATTGTACCTTTGATCCTCCGGTATTAAGCGTATATCTAAAGTTTTCGCCAAAAACCATTTCATTGTTAGAAGTCAAAAGCGTGTCGGCATCTGTAGTAATTCCCGTATCTGCTGACGTCAACGGTTTTGTTTTGTCCATCATTGTATCAATTTCAGCCATTGTCTGAGCTGTTATTACGCTAACTGGCATTACAATGTTACCGTCAGCGTCTTTTACATAATAATTACCATAGTTTTCGGTATGGGTTTTAAGTTGTTTTTTCTTCGTCCTTCCCGGCAAGTCAAGTTCAATCACATTATCAGCAGTTTGACTGTTTATATCAGCAGCCGAAGGCAAAGCATCTATTTTGCCTTTATCGCCTGCGGTCAAAAGTGTAACCTGTGAAGCGATTGCAGGGTTAACATTAAGCGAAAACAACAATCCATCCCAACGTTCATAAGTAAGATTACCAAAATAGTATATATGACCGCTTCCTCCAAAGCTATTTAAATAATAATTTCCTGTTCCGTCATCTGCAATATTAAAATCATTATTACCTTTAATTTTCACATTCCCGGAAACATAAATGTCACTGTTAAGCGTTGCATTTGAACCAGTATTAAACTCAAAATCTCCTATACAATAGATGTTTCCGCCCGTGCCTGTTCCAATAGTATCATTGAATACCAAACCATGCGTTATTACATCTATGTCTTTAAAGAGGTTTGAAGATGTTTGATAACCACCGCCAACTTCTATCTTACCGCCCACGTAAACAAAGGGGGCTTCTTCGTCATCAATTAAGAGAGGACTGTTTGTCAAGTTATTAACCTTAAAATGGTCGTTGGAAAGCTTTAGGTCGCCGCCTATATAAACACTTTCACCAGAATTAACATTAATATCCGGTCCGCCAGAGTTGCATTTAAAATCACTTTCCGCGTAAACGGTGCCATAAATGAAACCTAAGTTGCTTCCCCAGTCTACAATGCCCTCTGCTGACATACCGCCGACGATACTGAAGTTATCGGAACCTGTTCCGCCAAATGCCGTAATGGCTCTTGAACTGTTGTTTGCAGGCGGTTCGTCTGAATCGTATATTAAAACCGCTGTTCCCTCAACACCGTCAAACACTGTGACAGCCGAAACCTTGACGCGCATCTTATCTTTTTTGCGATTAACTGTCGCGATAGCGGCAGCAACATCTATTGCATCATCAGATGTGGGATTATTATTCAAATCATCAAAAAAATCCTTCAAATCATCTTCATCAAGACCGTCAATATATGATTTTATATACGTCCCGCTTTTTGGTCCGGTTGTAAACATACTTGATTCGTTCATAGCATACTCGCGCTTAAGCATTTCAATTTTTATTGTAGCCGTGCTTGTTGTCGTTCCCGACTTATAATCGGATAACTTGCCATACTTATCAGTATTGCTTGCCAATGTCGGAAATTCAACTTCATATTCTATATATTCCGCATAATCAGGGTCTGTAACAGCCTTACCATTATTAGAAACCTTAGTTGAATCAGTTCCGAAATAATTCTCATATTCATCTTTTTTTTCTTCTGCGGGAATAGCTGCATTAGTTTTAACAAGATTTGCATAATTTTCAAAAACATCTTGCTTAATATTTTGCCCGCTTTGAGCGGTTATTTTATACAAATCAAGCTGCAAAGCAAGACCCTGCATCATATCTACAGATAAACCATCACCGTAAGTATACTGACCGTTTTGGCTAACATAATTACCATCGTCCAGCATATTCTGCGTAAAAACATCAAGCGCCGAACGAGCCGTATAGTAAGCTTGATTTTCTTCAAACTTGGTATAGATCCGCTGATTTGCGGTCGTTACCGTAGTCAGCGTCGCCGTAAGCAAAATAATAAGAACAAACATAACCGTCAAGATCATAATAAGTACAGCACCGCTTAAACTCCGACGCCGTTTGTGTTCTTTCATAGCAATCCACCCTTTCTCTCAAAATTCTCTCTTAAATACTTTTTATACAGGTTTAACCGATAAACCATTTTTGATTTATCGGTTCTACCCCAATAATTTAATTACTCTGCCACTGGTTCTTCCGATGCTTCAATCGGCGTTATGTCGGTTGATTCCAGCTTAACCTGCTCTACGTTAAGCGGGAAGATAGAATACATAGTAATAGTTGCCGATACTTCAGAATCCGATTCAGTGCCCCCTGATTCGGACGAATCAGAAGTTTCGGTTGTGATCGTGTTAAGAACGATCGTCTTTTCATCTTCGGCAATTCTGTCTATCGCTCTGTTTGCCTCCTCAACACCGCCCTTAAAAGAAACTGTAACAGTCGTTATTCCTATCACAGTATTTGGGAACGTTTCCGGAGAAACATTATTGTACCTGTCATAAACCTCCTGCGGAAGTTCATTGTAAAGGTCTGCACTCATTTTGTTGTCATATGCAAGAATATGTGCAGGAGAAACAGTATATCTGTTGATTGCTCCCGCTGTTGTATAGGTAGTATTCATGGACTTTACATCCAATCTTTCCGCTGCAAGCGCCTCTCTGATATATGTTTCATTGAGGTATGGATCCTGCTCGGGAAGGAATATTTCCTGCTTTTCACCGATCTCGTCCGCAACAGCCTTAATATTGTCAATTATTTCTGGCAATGTAGCTATTTTTGTTTCAACATCCACCTTTTCCTGCTGCTTTGTTTCAAGATTGTACTTTGCAGTTTCAACATCCTTGAATTTCGGCTGAACAAAGAGGAAAAATCCCGCAACAAGAATAATTATAACAATTACCACAATAAAGATAACCTTATCTCTGTATGAAAGTTTCATATTCATTTTTAATCACCGCCTGTTCTCAGTTATTTTCCGATTGCTCTTCCGACTCTCCCAGTTCCGGCTCCGGTTCGATCGGACGAATATCAAATGTTATCGTAAATTCAAAACTGTCCGCTGTGCCCGCTTCATCGTCTCCGCCACTGGAAGAAAATCCATTGTATGTAATATTATCAAAAATATCCTGCTCAAAGAAATTTCCTACCACCTCTGCCGGCTCGTCATTATCCCTTGCAGTAGCGGTAACAGACATTGCCCCGTTGCCGAAGCTTATATTAGTCCAGTCCACACCTGTGCCGCTGAAGTTAGCCTCAATATCTCTTATAACATCTGTGGTAAGTACAGGCAGTGATTCATAATTTTTAACCGCTGTATCAACAACGTTCTTAACAATATTTACTTTATCAAGCTTTGTCTGTGCAGCGTCAACAGCCGCTATCTGCGCCGCGACCTCGGGTGAATCCATCCATGCCTGTATCTCAGCAGTTTCGCTGTTGTACTGATTTACCTGAATATTTCCAAATATCCAAACAGCTCCCACAACTGCTGCTGAAACTACAGCAGCTCCCGCAACGCTCAAGAAGAACGAAGCGCCCGCGCTGGAACGTCCTACCGCCGCGTCTACCTCAATAAGGTTGATACGCTCGGTCTCCTTGTTGGAACGGAACATTGCGCCAATAGCGTTTGCATACTCCTGGAACTCAAAGTTCTCATATCCGCCGATATTGTTGGGCGTACCCAAAATACTTGTGGTAATATCCATCTGCTCCAAAGCGTTTGTAAGACGAATATACTCTGTCGTCTCGCCGTAGAAAACAACGTTCTGAATAGGATTGTCACCGTTTCTCGACCTCTGGAACTGGAACATTCTGAACACGTTTTCGTTTACCGCTTCATAGATGTAGTCCTCAGAATTGTCATAGTCCTCAGGATCAATTGAAGCGAAACGTGAGAATGTAAGCTGATTGTTCTCATAAAGGTTAAGACTTACAAAAGTCGGGTCGATCTGAACAAGAAGCATGGGCATTTTCGCCTTGTTCTTGGGGTTGCTTAAAATAATTCTCGAAATGGTGTTGCATGAAACCGCCACGGAACGCAATGCAATACCAAGCATTGAGAACACCTTTCTGAAACAGTCAACTACCTCGAAAGGACAAGCTGTTGCAAGAACCTTCATAGCCTGAACGCCGTCCTCTTCGATCTCTCCGGCAATGGTATATGAGATCGAATAGTCGTCCGCAATTCCCATTGTAGTCTGCATCTGATTCTGAACAATAGTCAGAAGCTGCGCACCCTTAGCCTTTGGAATATGTAACTCCTTAAAAATGATAAGGTTTGAAGAAATGCTGATAACAGCGTCCTTGTCAGCCATTCTCTTGGCTTTGAGCTCGTCGTTGATGATTGTTGCCATTTTTGGTATATCTTTAATGTGACCATTAACAATCAGACCCTCTTCAACATCAATTGTGGTAGCATCGGCAACCTTGATCTTGCCGTGATTTTCAGTACCACGAATAATGCGGACGTGTCTGTCGGTAATATCAAATGAAAGCATACTCGTCACCTCACAAATTTTTTATTTTATATTTTAACAAAGTTTTACTTGTACAGACATTAACGTTAACTATCTGCAATAGAACCAATACCACCGTAAAGAAGCGGGAATATAGCTCCGAGAACCAAGCCTACAACAACACCCATGAAAATGATCATTACAGGCTCAAGCATACTTACAAGACGTCCGATAGCTTCGTCCGACTCATCCTCATAGAAGTCTGCGGATTTTTCAAGAATAGTATCCAATGCACCGGATTCCTCACCGACATAGATGATAGAGCAGAACATCGACTCAAAAATACCTGTCCTCTGAATTGAAACGGAAAGCTGTTCGCCCTGCTTTACCTCGTCTACGATCGTAACAAAAGCTTTTTCGATATAGCTGTTTCCGAGAATAGCCGCCGAGCGCTCAAGACTCTCTACCATAGGAATACCAGATGAATAAAGGGACGAAAGCGTTCTTGCAAAACGACCCGTATAGACCTTTATCATCAGTTTTCCTACCTTAGGACACTTACATAAGAACTTATCCCATTTATAGCGAACATCGGGAATCTTAAGACCATAATATATAAGAAATACTACTGCCAGCACAACTCCCAAATATATGTACCAATATCCTCTCAGACTGTCCGAGAACGCAAACAGCGCTTTACTGAGAGCGGGCATTTCGTCCTCACCCATAAGGTCTCGGAACATCGGGAGAACGAACGTACACAAAAGAATTACAACGCCCACGCAGAGAACGCCGAGAATTATCGGGTACATCATGGAGCTTTTGATCTTGTTGTTGAGCTTGTTCTGCTTGTCGTAATAAAGCTCAAGACGTTTTACAATGATATCCAACGAACCGGAGGTCTCACCCGCCTGAACCATTGAAACAAAGAAGTCGGGGAAAGCGCCCTGCTGCATTCTCAGCGCGTCAGAGAAGGAAGAACCCTTTTGTACCTCTTCGTAAATATCTCTGAACACCTGTTTTGCAGCGTCCTTTTCCTGTTCTTTATACAGGATATCCAATGCTCTTACCAGTGTTAATCCGGAAGTAAGCATTGCGCTGAGCTGACGGCAGTTATAGGACAGCTCTTTCAGATTGAACTTATGAAGCGTATTTGAATCTTTGGATTTCGTTTCCTTGTAGCTGGAGCAGAAAAGCCCCTTTTCATGGATCTTTTCCAAAAAGTCATTTACGTCCTCGGCGGTCATTCGGGCATTTTTTACAGTATTACCCTGAACGTCTGTCGCCGTATAGACAAATGTCTTCATAAATATTTGACACCTCCGATATGGATAAAAATTATCTTAGAGCAAAAAACGCCCATTGATACTTTAAATATTATAACATTTTATTATAAAATTAGCAATATGTTAATTTAAACAAATCTGCAATAAATATTCTCACATTATCACAAAAAAAATATTTTTTGGTACATTGCTATTGATTAAAATATCCAAACTAAACTAAAAAAGTATTGTAAAATCATTAACAAACTTTGTTTAGCAGGGACTTTTACCGGCGTATGCGAATTGCATATGATCGCTGCTTGGTCTTACGTCAAAACGCCCATATACATATTGTACTATTTTTTTGCTCAAATGTCAAACATTTTTATTAATAAATTACAAAAAGCTTTAATGTATGGCAATTTAACCAAATTACAAGTTTGAAATTTGACAAAAACAATATCCTATCTGTAGTATCAGATAGGATATTAACATTAAGTATTTTCAATTGTTTTCCTGATACCCTCCGCGAACTCAGTGGCAGGCTCCCAGCCTGTATCTTTTTGAAGCTCAGAGATATCCGCGCACAAGTACATTATCTGCTTTTTGCCGTATGGAACAGCTCCAAGTCTGACCCTGCCGCCGGGAGCGGCTGCTTGCCGTATTTTCTCAATATATTCCGCAAGAGGTTCGGCTTTACAGTTGCCCAAAACATAGACTCTTCCGTACTTCACCTCAACAATCGGAGACTGCGGTATAACGCCGTTTCTCGGAGAATTCTTCCTTGTCAGCACAAGAACTTTTACACCCTTTGAAATAAAATTATTTATCAAAGCCGTACCTATAGCACCCCATTGCCACTGTAACTACCGCGCTTTTCATATTTTACCTCAAATATTTTATGCTTTCAAATTCTTATCGTGATAATATTCGGCGGCAAGCGTCTTTATTAATTCTCTTGCTTCCGCCTCGGTTTCCCAGTATTTTTCACTGTTTTTCATTTCGACCTGTCCTCCAAAAAATCCGCGATCTCCCTGTCCATTTCCTTGGGTACATCTCCGTCCGAAAGCATTTCCTTGGTAAATCTGCACACCTCTTCCATAGCCCTTTCAACGTGCCATACGGGCTTCCAGCCGAAAGACGATTTGAGCCGTGAGCAGTCCAGCTTCAGAAAATTCGCTTCATGAGGAGCATTGCCTTCCGAACGGTTTTCCCATGCCGCGTCCTCACCCCAGCATTTGCAGAACAGCTCCGCAAGAGCCCCCGTCGTTATGCAGTCACACTCGTCTGGACCCACATTATAGCACCCCGCAAGCGCAGAGTCGTCATACTGCCCCGCCGCTATCATAAGGTACGCTGCCAAAGCGTCAAGAACGTGCTGATAAGGACGTACCGAATAAGGATTTCTCACAGCGATCCTTCTGCCCTCCGTTACCGCTCTCACACAGTCGGGGACTATCCTGTCCTCCGAAAAGTCGCCTCCGCCGATAACGTTTCCCGCACGAGCCGTCGATACCCGTACTCCCATGCCGTTTAAAAAGCAATTTTTATAAGTATTCGTCACAAGCTCCGAGCAGGATTTTGAATTTGAATACGGGTCATAGCCGTTAAGCTCCTCGTTTTCCCTGTAGCCCCATTCCCACTCCTTATTCATATAAACCTTGTCTGTGGTGACGTTGAGAAAGGACTGTACAAAATCGTTTTCTCTTATACATTCAAGAATGTTGACCGTGCCCATAACGTTTGTCTCATAGGTGTAAGAGGGATTTTTATAGCTTTCTCTGACAATAGGCTGCGCCGCAAGGTGGAAAACTATCTCAGGCTTTGCCCTGCTAAAAGCTTCTCGGATACTGTCCATATCCCTTATGTCACCCGTGACGGAAGCAATATTCGGCTCAATGTCCGCAATCTCAAAAAGTGAGGGCTTCGCCGCCTTAAGAGAATAGCCTGTGACCTCTGCCCCCGCGCCGAGAAGCAGCCTGCAAAGCCAGCTTCCCTTAAAGCCTGTGTGTCCCGTTACAAAAACCCGCCTGCCCTTATAAAAGGACAAATCAAAATAGCTTTTCAACGTCAGTCCTCCCATTTTTTCCAAGGCGCTTGTCCTGCCGCAAGGAGCTTTTCAAGCATATCCATTTCCCGCTTTGTATCCATGCACTGCCAAAAGCCCTTATGCATATATGACATAAGCTGACCGTTTTCCGCAAGCCTTTCAAGGGGTTCCTTTTCAAACACCGTTTCGTCCCCCCCGATATAATCGAAAATTTCCGGATTCAGCACCATGTACCCTGCGTTTATAAGCGCGCCGTCGCTAAGGCTTTTTTCACGGAAGGAGCGCACCGCATTGTCTCCTCCCACGTCAAGGCTTTTAAAATTAATGATGTGGACACACAGCGCATATTATAAGAAATCAAGAACAGAAAAAGGAAGT
>CANDEV010000022.1 GCA_947383835.1 uncultured Clostridia bacterium | reverse complement strand
TTTGCTTTTCTCATTTCTTTATTATATCATATTATGCGCTATTTGTCCACACCTATATATGATAATAAATTTTCTATATTTTTAGTAGACTTTGTGATATAATATCATTATAGTATATTATATAAAAGTATACTTTTTTAATATTATATATGACATAAATGTCGCTTGTTAATAAAAATATTCTTAATGACATACGATTTGGAGGTAGTTTTATGGAGAATAAAGAGTATAAAGAAATGATACATAACATTATCGTGCCTAATAGTTTATCTATAGAAGAGCAATCAGAAAAATATCTATCGTTAAATAAATTTTTACAAACTGAAATACCCTCTCAATTATATCGCTTTCGCCAATGCAACGAAAACAGCATTTCTGCATTTGACCAAGATCAACTTTGGTTTGCACTAGGATCTGAAATGAATGATGATTTTGATGCACTATTATTTTTTAATAAACAAGCTATAAAAACAAGTCTTGAAAATGCAATTAATCATTTCCCTAAAAATATTTTATCATTTATAAATGAAAAAGATATTTCATTTTTTGAGCAAAATTTTATATCAAAAGAAATGCTTTCAATATTTAAACTGAAATTAACAGAAATGTGTGACAAGGATATTGAAAATTTTAAAAAGCAAGCTCATGATTTCTTTACTCAGCAGCTTGATAACGGAATTCCTTATATACAACATATTATTCAAAATACACTTAAATTTGCATGTTTTTCAGAATCAATAAATTCGCCAGCTATGTGGGGATATTATGCAGACTCTGGTAAGGGGTTTGCATTGGCATATGATTTTAGGAATTGGAATTATACTGATTGTATGTTATGTCCTAAAAGCATTGTATGTCCTTCTTCTAATAGAGCTTATTTGTATAAAATAATATATGATGATACACCATTTGATGCTACAGAATACGCAACGTGGCTTTTACAGATACAAGTACTACGCAATATGGCATTGAATGTTCAACCGCCAATGTCAGACACCTTATATCAAAATTTTATTCCATGTCCAGATTTATTTATGTCAACAAAAGTATTGCTACATAAATCAATTTTATGGAAGCACGAACATGAATGGCGGTTGATTTACAATTGCAATTCAAATGACTCTTTAAATGAAAAGTTTTTGAGTGCTAAAAAAAGACCAAATGCACTTTATCTTGGACGTAAAATTAGTAAAATTAATGAAAAAGTGTTATGCCATATCGCCATAGAAAAAAATATTCCTATTTACAAAATGGTTATAAAAGAAGAGGAATCCTCATATAAACTAATTCCGAAATCCGTATTATAATTTTGTAAGTGTAACCAGTTAATAATACATAAATAATAGATTTACATATGTTACTATACTAAAGCAAGCACAGCAACTCGAAATTTGAGTTGCTGTGCTTATCTGCATTAAAAAGTTATCTATACTAAATTTTTGACCGAGTTACTTTTATATATTTTTATTCATTTTTTTAATTTCATCTGCCAAATGTTCTAAATCTGGATAAATATAACTTTGTGTTATTCCACAAACGGACAACTCATATCGTAGATTGTCTTTGCATTTATGTGGTATAGTAATTCGAAGTAATGTTTCAGCATCACAAATATCAACAAGCTTTCTTATTGAATTATGTACTGTAAATGCTGAGAACTGATTATAAACCCTAATATCACCTGCGGAGGTTTTCTTACAGGACATAAGGACGATATAAAATATCTTAACGCGCGGCAGAAAAAGGCTTCCGTTGAGGTACGGTTCGGCGGGAAAGTCCACAGGGCGAATATAAGCGTGGAAATACAAAACGGCAAATAAATTCGGACAGGGTCGATACGTTCCCCTGCTCCGATAATTTGCACGAATATTTTTATTATCGGACGGAAAAATTTTTCCGAAAGCCGAATGGCGAAGCTTACCCTTTTGAAAGTGCCGTTAAATACCCATTAAAAGGCGTTAGAGCGGCGTTCTAATAATTTTTCGTCAAAGTTATACCCCCGAACATTAAAACGCCGAAAAAGGGCGTTTCCGTTCGCGTTTTGAAAGGAGTGATTTTTACCTATGACTCCCGTTGAAAAAAATAGTATAAAAGCTCTGGTGGAAGCAATAAAGTCCGCCGAAAATACGGATAACGAGATCGGCGGTCAGACGGCTGCCGATTTTATTAATGCCCTGTCAGCCGAGCCTGACGAAAAGAAACGCCGTAAAATGGCAAAGGAATTTTACAAACAAAGAAAAAACATGGCAACGGTACTTAAAAATTTCGAGGACGTATTTACTGCCGAGGCTGAAATGGCATTAATCAAAGCGGCAATCGGCGGTACGCATACGGAAAAAGAAGTATCATATAAAGGCGGAAAAAAGTCTGTCCGTACTAAACAGGTGAAAACCGCTCCCAACATCGGGGCGTTACAGTTTTTACTGAAAAACAAAATGCCCGACAAGTACAGCGACAAGCCTGTCAGTGACGTTGAAATTGAGGATATTTCGGAAATTGAGGAGGACATTTATGGCGATAAAAAGTAAAAAAACTATCCCCTATCATTTTTCGGAAAAGCACATGGAATATATACGCCGCTGCCGTGACTGCACCTACAATATTGCCGAGGGTGCGGTACGTGCGGGCAAGACCGTTGATAACGTTATCGCATTTTGCAAGGAGCTGAGGGATACTCCCGACAAGCTGCACCTTGCCACCGCGTCCACCGCCGCTACTGCTAAGCTCATTCTCGGCGACTGTAATGGATTTGGTGTTGAACACTATTTCCGCAATCAGTGCAAATGGGGAAAATACCGCGGCAATGAAGCCTTGATCATTTGCGGGAAATTTACAAATTACAAGACAAAAATCGTTATGTTTGTCAGCGGCGGAAAGGCTGACAGCTACAAGAAATTTCGCGGTACGTCCATTGGAATGTGGATCGCTACCGAGATCGACCTGCACCATATGGAGACCATAAAAGAGGCTCTCACCCGACAAGCGGCGGCTCGGCGGAGAAAAATTTTCTGGGACTAAACCCTTGCACTCCCGGCGCGCTTATCTACAAAAATTACATTGACGATTATGCCAAAAAGCAGGACAACGGTACTCTCATTGGGGGGTATAATTACGGGCATTTTACCATTCACGACAACATAAATATTTCCGACGAACAGCGGGAGGCTTTTATCTCCCAGTACGACGTTAATTCCGCCGAGTACCGAAGAAAAATTCTCGGCATACGGTGTCCCGCCGACGGTCTCATTTTTCAGACCTTTGCGGACGATCCCGAAAAATTTATTGCCGATAAAAAATTCAGCGGCATTAAATTTATTTCGATTGGCGTGGATTTCGGCGGCAACGGTTCAAGCACAACGTTTGTCGCTTCCGCTATTATCGGGAAGTTCCAAAGCCTTTGTGTTATTGCGGATCACAAAATGCAGGGCGGCAAGGGTACTATTGACCCCGACAGGCTTAACCGTGAGTTGATAGATTTCTATAAATATGTCAGCCGCGAATATCCAAATCAAAAAATACTTTATATTGACTGCGACAACGAGGAGCAGACTCTCATCAACGGCATACGCGCCGCGTTCGCCCGTGCGCGTATTGACGTTATCGTCCGCGACTGTTACAAGGGCACGATAAACAGCCGTATTTACGCGCTCAACGGGCTTATTTCGCAGGGCAGATTTAAGGTGCTGCGCTGTTGTAAAAATGTTATCGACAGCCTTTGCACGCAGGTATGGGACATTAGCAAAATTACCGAGGACGTTCGCCTTGACGACGGCACTTGCGACATTGACACGGCTGACGCGCTGGAATACAGCTTCAGCCGCTTTATAAAATATTTCAACATTCACGGATAGGAGGAAATTTTTTGAACAGCGAAATAATAAATTACCTCAACAAAAAATTTAATTGCAGCCTAAGCCTTGACTATTACGACAGAATAAATATCTGGAAATTATGGTGGAAGGGATTTTACGAGCCGTTTCACCGCATACGCTTTGAGAACGGCAAAAAGCACAGGACGAAAGATATGTACACCATGAAAATGGCGAAAAAGGTTTGCGAGGATTGGGCTTCAATTCTTATCAACGACAAGACCTCGGTTTCTCTCGACAATGAAAAAACGGAAAAATTTATCCTCGGCGACACGGAGAACGGCGGCGTTTTCGGCAGCAATAATTTTTGGGACGAAGCCAACGGACTTATGGAACGCATGATGTGGTCGGGTACCGCGGCGGTGGTTATACGCCTTAAAAATGCCGCTGTTGATAAGGACGGAAAATTCAAAATTTCTCCCGACGCGCGTATTGATCTGAATTACATTGACGCGGACATGATAATCCCCCTGACCTGCGACAACGGAATTATTACCGAGGCGGCTTTCTGCTCGGAGCTTTGCGTACACGGCAATAAGCGGCTTTATCTTGAGATCCACAGGCTTGAGGGTAACGAGTACATAATTGAAAATCATATTTTTAAGGCAGATAAAAGCGGTGCGCTTGAAGATGATGAGCTCCCCGAAAATCTGCCACCGAAAATACATACAGGGTCGGTCAGACCTTGGTTTGCCATTTGCAAGCCCGCTATTGTAAATCCCATTTCGGGGAATAACGGGTTGGGCTGTTCGGTATTTTACAATGCCATTGATAATTTAAAGGGCGTTGACCTTGCTTACAACAATTTTAATTCGGACATTTGGTTAGGGCAGAAAAAAGTTTTTTTGAGCAAGAGTATGCTTTCGGACATTGCGGGAGAGGAGCAAGTTGCTCCCGACGAGGTCAACCAGCAGCTTTTTTACTATATCGCCCAAGAGGACGGTGACAAGCCGACGGGAAGTCCCTTTATTCAGGAGCATAACCCTGAGCTTCGCGTTGCTGAAAACGTTGCAGCGGTGCAGGCGCAGCTTGATTTTTTAAGCTTCAAGGTCGGATTCGGAACAAAGCATTATCAGTTCAACGCGGGGTCGGTGGTTACGGCTACACAGTACAACGGCGACAAGCAAGACCTTATCCAGAACGCCCACAAGCATTTTATACGGGTGCTGACTTCCGTTGCGGGAATTCCCGAAGTCAAGGAGTAACAACAATGCGGGACGGAAAAACGTCCAGTAAATATTTTTTTGGAGGAATTTTATGAAATCATTTATCCCATGGATAGGCGGGAAATCCCTGCTTGCCAAAAGGATCGCCGCGGAATTTCCGAACGATTTCGGACGGTACATTGAAGTTTTCGGCGGCGGTGCTTCGGTGCTGTTTTCGTCAGAAAAACACGCGAAAATTGAGGTCTACAACGACGCTAACGGCGACCTTGTGAATTTATTCCGCTGCATTAAATATCACCGCGAGGAATTACAGAAAGAAATTAGGTACTATTTAAACAGCCGAGAAATGTTCGGCGATATTCGGCAAAAGCTTTCCTGCATGGGATTTACCGACATTCAAAGAGCGGCTATGTTTTATGTGATTGTTAAGACATCTTTCGGCGGGGACGCTCGGTCATACGGCTGCTTTAGTCGGGAAATAAAAACGGATAATTTCGCGGATATTGAGAAGCGAATTTCTTCCGTAGAAATTGAGCATAAGGACTTTGAAAAATTGATAAAACAGTACGACCGTCCCGACGCGCTTTTTTATTGCGACCCGCCTTATCATACCACGGAGGATAATTATTCGGAACGGTTTTCCGAGGCGGATCATTACCGTTTGAACGGTGTTTTAACGGCATTAAAAGGGCGTTTTATACTTTCCTATAACGATGATGATTTTGTCCGAAATTTGTACAAGGATTTTAATATTCAGGCAATTTCACGGCAGAATAATCTTTCTTCCGGACAGTTCAAGGAGGTCATTATCAAAAATTACTGATATTTTTTTAACGCACAAATAACGTATTTTGTTATTTGCGGGCTAACAAAGCTATCAGGGAGGGACATTATGATAAAAATTGATCTGCGGAAATTATTGTCCGATCGAAATATGACACAATCGGAGCTTGCCTCGCGGATGGGTATTCGACCATCCACAATTTGCGATATTTGCGGTAATTCATGCACTTTTCTGAAGCTTGAGCATATTGACAAAATTTGCTCTGTTCTGGGGTGCAAATTGTGCGAACTGATAATTTTTTCGGAAAATTTGTGAAATCTTGTAGTAAAAATAGTCTTTTCGGTGGTTTATCTATATGGAGGAATTTCTCCAATAAATTTAACCGAAAGGACTGGTTTTATGTGTTTTAATGAAAAGTTCGGACTGTTTATGCGCGGCTGCAGGGAGGAGAAAAAGCTAAGCCGTGAAAGGCTTGCGGAAATCTGCGACATCAGTGACAGGTGCATAAGCAATATCGAGCGCGGCGTGTCCGAGCCTAAGATGATAACGGCTGTGAAGCTCTGGAAAGCGTTGGAGGTAGATAAAGATAAACTTGCCGAGGTCTTGCAGGATATTGATGTACATATTTTATTATGATTTATTTTCATATGAAAATGGACGGTGATAATCTTTTGTGCTATACTTATCTTGTAAGCTAATTTAACCGATAGGCTTGCGCTCCTTAATTTTAAAACCCCGTTTTAAATGTCATTTGCTGGCAATTTAAGACGGGGTTTTTGCGTTTTGGGTGTCATTTTTTTGTGTTTTGCGCGGCAGGCTACAAAGAAATAAATAAGCAAGAGACAAGAGCTGAAAACTCTTGCCTCTTATGTATAAATCGGTTATTATACCCTTGTAAAAACAGGACCGCTGTCAGAGCCGAAATTGTTTTCGTCAATATATGAATAGCCGATGCCCGGCGCGGGAACAATTCTGTCGCCAAATTCAATATTAAATGTTTCAAAACTCAAAAACAGTTTATCGGGTTCGGGAGACTGACGGTAAGAGACCCATACGTTATATGGGCGCGGTTTTTCCCAAAATTCCACATCCCAATCGTATGTTCTGTCAATTTCGTTTTCATTCCAGTTTATTTCTTTAAGATGTTCTTTGTATTTCTCTTCGGTAAAAACAAACTGTATACTGCCATTCTTGACCTCATAGTAAATGCTGTCGGTATCGCCGTTCAAATAGTATTTACCGTCGTTAAGGGTGCGCGTCGGGTCGGCTACCATAAAGCCTGGCACTTGGGAATACGCGGTCTCCGTCACGACAGCTATTCTGTTTAAAAGCAATATTATACTGACAACCGACATCGCCAACAAAACAAATTCGGCAATGGCTATTGCTAAAATGATTTTTGTTTTTTTATTTGGCATATTTTTCACCTATTTCTTTAATTTACGTTATTAAATATATTATTTTTGTCTATTATTATAATAACGCATAAAGTTACAAAAAACAATACACAAAATTAACAATTTTTTACTTATTGTTTGCACGGATAAAGCAAAAGAGGCAAGAGCTGAAAACTCTTGCCTCTTTTCTGTTATAAAATTTCGTTTATAAAGTCCGCCAGTTTTAGCTGCTGTTGTTTAGATAATTTCTTTGCGGACGAAACTAAAAATCCGTTTAATTCGTTGTCGTTTTCGTTAAAAAATTCCGACATACTTATGCCAAGAGCTTCACAAAAATATGATAAAGTTTCAACGTTCGGATTCCTTTGACCAAGTTCAATTTCGCGCAAAGTACTTTGTGATATTCCTGCAAGGTTAGCAAGTTTATTTGTTGTAATTCCCCGTATTTCTCTAAAATATATTAGACGTTCACCGACGTTAATCATTACTTCACCTCATTAAGTGTTTTGATTATAGCAATCCAACAAAATAATAACCGTATCTGTAGGGGACGGGTTTCCCGTCCCGCTGTTTCATAATCACGGGCGGGAAGACCCCGCCCCTACAAAAGGCATTATTTTATAGGATTGCTATAATTATAACCTCTAAAGAGATAAAGTGTTACATCAAACCAGTTGACATATTATCTCTAAAGTGATATAATATTATTGGAATAACTATAACTTTTATTCAAAAATGAGGTGCAATTATGGAAACAAACACATCTGCATGGGAAGACCTAAACACATCATACCATAATATATTAGCCGAATGCAACGAATTGAGCAATGCGATGCTGCAAAAGGGAAATATTAATGACGGCACTATGATGACAGAAATACACGACAGAATGGAGTTGATACATTACAAAGCGGAGGTATTGATTTTATTTGTCAAAACTCTTAAAAGGGCAGAGTCTGAAAATGTCGATTTAGGCGATGAAATAAACGGTCGTGTAAGTTATCATTACACAATTTTTATCTCCGACCTTGACCTTGAAATAAATAACTGCTGTCCGCATTATTTTGCCAATATGAAATGCTACGATAATTTTTGCCGCTGGCAAAAATTATGCGGGTCTTACAAAGAATATTTTTTAAAAACCCTTGAACTGCCGAAAGGCATTGATTTAAGTACGTATTATCTTGCTATGGAAATTTTTGGATAAAAAGAAGCAAGAGCCGAAAACTCTTGCCTCTTGCTTATTTATATTTTGCTTCTATTAATACATTCCGCCTGCGGGCATTGCGGGAGCAGCGGGAGTTTCCTCCTTGATGTCCGCAACAAGGCTCTCGGTGGTGAGTACCATTGCCGCAACGGAAGCAGCGTTCTGGAGCGCGGAACGTGTTACCTTTGTGGGGTCAACGATACCTGTGGGTATCATGTCGCCGTAGGTCTCGCCGTATGCGTCAAAGCCGTAGCCGACTTTCCGGGAGCGTACTATCTTGTCAAGGATTACGCTGCCCTCAAGACCTGCGTTTGCAGCGATCTGGCGGACGGGTTCTTCAAGAGCCTTAAGCACGATAGCCGCGCCTGTCTTTTCGTCGCCGCTGAGTGAAGCTGTAAGCTTTGCAACTGTGGGCATTGCGTTTACATAAGCTGTGCCGCCGCCTGCAACGATACCCTCCTCAACAGCCGCCTTTGTAGCAGCGAGAGCGTCCTCGATACGGAGCTTCTTTTCTTTCATTTCTACCTCTGTAGCAGCGCCTACCTTGATAACAGCTACGCCGCCGCTGAGCTTTGCAAGTCTTTCCTGAAGCTTCTCCTTGTCGAAGTCAGATGTTGTAGCTTCGATCTGGGACTTGATCTGTCCGATCCTGTCCTTGATAGCCTTTTTCTCGCCTGCGCCGTCAACGATAATGGTGTTCTCCTTTGTGACCTTGACCTGCTTAGCGCGTCCGAGCTGGGACATATCTGTGTCCTTAAGCTCAAGACCGACTTCCTCGGAGATCACCTGACCGCCTGTGAGGATAGCAATATCCTGAAGCATTTCCTTGCGTCTGTCGCCGAAGCCGGGAGCCTTGACAGCAACGCAGGTGAAGGTGCCGCGGAGTCTGTTTACGATAAGTGTGGAGAGAGCCTCGCCCTCAATGTCCTCGGCAATGATAACAAGCTTTTTGCCGCTCTGAACGATCTGTTCAAGCAGAGGGAGCAATTCCTGAATGGAGGAAATTTTCTTGTCTGTGATAAGAATGTAAGCGTCGTCGATAACAGCCTCCATTTTGTCGGTGTCGGTTACCATGTAGGGAGTGATGTAGCCGCGGTCGAACTGCATACCCTCAACGACCTCGGAGTATGTCTCTGCGGTCTTGGACTCCTCGATAGTGATAACACCGTCCGCTGTGACCTTTTCCATAGCGTCCGCAATGAGAGTGCCGACGGTCTCGTCTGCTGCTGAAATAGCTGCAACGTTTGCAATTTCGTCAGAGCCTGCGACCTCCTTGGAGTTTGCCTTAATGGACTCTACAGCAGCGTCCACAGCCTTAGCCATACCCTTTTTAACTATCATGGGGTTTGCGCCTGCGGCGATGTTCTTCATGCCCTCTCTGATAAGAGCCTGTGCAAGCAGTGTAGCGGTTGTAGTACCGTCGCCCGCTGCGTCATTTGTCTTTGTTGCAACCTCCTTGACAAGCTGTGCGCCCATGTTCTCGAAAGCGTCCTCAAGCTCGATCTCCTTTGCGATCGTTACGCCGTCGTTTGTGATAAGGGGCGCGCCGAATTTTTTGTCCAGAACAACGTTTCTTCCCTTGGGGCCCAATGTGATCTTAACAGTATCAGCAAGCTTGTCGATACCTGCCTGCAAAGCTTTTCTTGCTTCTTCGCCGTAAATTATATCCTTAGCCATAATAAAAATCTCCTTTACAAATTTTACTTAAAGTAATAGTCATTTATTCTACAACAGCGAGTATGTCGTCCTGACGGAGGATAGTGTACTCAACGCCGTCGATCTTTACCTCTGTGCCGCTGTATTTGGAAATAAGGACTTTCTGTCCCTTTTTAACGAACATCTTGACTTCCTTGCCGTCAACGGTTCCTCCGGGACCGACCTCGACGATCTCGGCGATCTGGGGCTTTTCCTTAGCGCTTCCCGCGAGAATGATACCGCTCTTGGTGGTTTCCTCCGCCTCGGTCATTTTGATGACAACTCTGTCTGCAAGTGGTTTGATAGTCATAAAAAAACTCCTTTCGGTTTTTAAATTTATACTGATCCACGACCTAAATGTGTATAAAAAATTCAAGCAAAAATTTGCGTATATGCTTTTTGTGCCGAATTTTTTGTCTGCACATTGGGAGTGAATTAGTATTAGATGAGTGCTGATTTGATTAGCACTTTAACTGCTCTTGTGTTAGCACTCTTTGTTTTTGAGTGCTAATTATATTTTACCAGTATTTCGTCAGAAATCAAGTGTTTTTTGGAGATTTAATATTATTTCAGCGTATTGCACAAACATACCGAAAGATAAATGGAGTTTTTGATTATTTTGCATATTATCGAAAGTGCTGTTCAAAAGCATTGCCGACCGGTAATTATAAAAGCGCGTACCCCGCATTATAAACCCCGGGTACGCGCTGAGGAAGTTTTATTGATAACGCTTGCTGTTTCGCTTGGTCGTGCTGTTATGGGAGCCGTGTCTGCGCGGCTTTCTGTCAAATCTGCGGTAATCCTTTCCGTCGCCTCGCTCTCTGCCCTCGTAAAGCTTTATTTTTATTTTGTGTCCGTTTATCTTTGTTCCCGTCATTGAGTCGAGGACGTGCTCCTTATCCGCTTCGGGCACTTCCACCGTAGTAAATTTATCGTAAATATCTATCTTGCCGAAGCTTTTTCCCGCAAGACCCGTTGCGTCCACCAATGCTCCCAGAATATAATTAGGAGCAATTTTATTTTGCCTGCCCACGGATATCTCGACCTTGACATTTCCCCTGCCTTTGCCTCTGCCGTCCGTGCGCTCCCGCCGCTTAACGGGAGTGATAAATTCCGGCACAGTCCTTATCTCACGCGAAATACGCATACCCAAAAGCGCGGCGGCAAGATCCTCCGCGGAATAGCCCTCCGCTTCAAGTCCCGACAGCACCTTTGCGTAATCTCCGTATTTTCCGGAATCGGCATAACCCTTTACCTTTTCAAGCACTGCGGAGGTCTTTGCGCCGATAACATCGTCCCTCGTGGGAAGCTCCCTGCGTTCGATATGAGCTTTCGTGTACCGCGCGATATCCATAAGCTCCGTGACCTGCCGTCTGCCGCTGGCAATTGTGTACGCCGCTCCTGTTTTGCCGGCTCTGCCCGTTCTGCCGATACGGTGGATATAGTACTCGTTATCCTGTGGTATGTCATAATTGAATACCGCGTCAACGTTGTCCACATCAATTCCTCTTGCGGCAACGTCCGTGGCAATGAGAATATTTATCCTGCCGCTTTTGAACGAATTAAGCACCTGCGTCCTGCTGGACTGCTTCATGTCGCCGTGCAGACCTGCCGCCTTAAAGCCCTTGGAAACAAGCTGCTCCGTAAGCTCGTCCACCATGCGCTTGGTGTTGCAGAATATCATTGAAAGCTTTGGCTCGTAAGCAAGCATAAGCATTTGCAGAGCGTCGGTCTTCCTGCCGGAGGGTACGTCGAAATAGTACTGCTCAACGCTGTCTACCGTGCGGGATTTTTCGGCAGTACCCACAACAACGGGGTCGGTCTGATACTGCTCGGTGATAGCCATTATCTGTTCGGGCATTGTCGCGCTGAAAAGCACGGTCTGGCGCTCATCGGGGACGAAGCCGAGAATAGTCTCTATATCCTCACGAAAGCCCATGTTAAGCATTTCGTCCGCTTCGTCGAGAATAATAGTCCGTATGCCGTCAAGCTTCAAGGTTCGGCGGCTGATGTGATCCATAACTCTGCCGGGAGTGCCGACCACAATATTTGCACCCCTTTTGAGTTGGAAAATCTGCTTTTCAATATCCGCGCCGCCGTATACAGCGCAGGCGCGCACCCACGGCATAAATTCGGAAAACTTATCAAGCTCGCCGCACGCCTGCATTGCAAGCTCCCGCGTGGGACAAAGCACGATGACCTGTACGGTGTTTTTGCGTGTCTTGTCAATGGATTCCACCGCAGGTATGCCGAAAGCGGCGGTTTTTCCCGTGCCTGTGTGGGAACGTCCGATAACGTCCCTGCCCTCCATAAGCAGCGGAATTGTTTTTGACTGGATCTCTGTTGCCTCCTCAAAGCCGATCTTTTCCACGGCTTTAAGCATCTCTTCGGATAAACCGAGTTCTGTGAATTGCATAAAAAGGTTCCCTTCGCGATTTTCGCATTGCGGCGCAAGGCAGCTTTTTATACACATTCCCGCTTCACGCCTATTGTTAAAGTTTATAAAATATAATTATATCACAAAACGGCTTGATGTGTCAATGCTTTTGTGCAAAAAAATGCTGCATTATTGCAAAAATGCAGATATTTCCGCGGCTGTATCTCACACATCTCTTGACGTTCAGGCAGGATTGTGATATAATATATAGCAAATCAACAGCATAATAATCGAATTTGCAGGGACGGGAAATCCGTCCCCCACATATATGGTTATTATTTCATTAGGATCGCTATAGTATAGTTGAAAATTTTGCTGTCCCAAGTACCCCGAAAGGAATGGATTTTTATGAATATAAAAAGAATAGCCGCTTTGTTCGCGGCTGTGCTGACGGTCTTGACGCTTACCGCCTGCAATGCGGACGGTGCGGCAAAAAAATACAAAAAGCTTTATTCCGAGGGAAATTACAGCGAGGCTCTGGACGGACTTTTAAATACAGACGCGGAAAAGCTGAAAAATTTCAGGGAGGAAGAATATTACCACCTGATCGGCAACTGCTATATGCAGCTTGGCGATTACGAAAAGTCTGTCGCTTATCAGGAAAAATGTACGCGTATTTCCCCCGAATATTTCAAGGCGTGGGTCAATATGGGAATTGCCTGCAAAAGACTGGGAGATAAGGAAAGGGCGTATGAATGCTACGATACCGCTTTGCAGTACGACCCTCAGAATTACGCTCCATTTTATATAAGCCTTGGGGCTTCGTACATTGAAAGAGGCAAGCCCGTTTCGGCTGTGGAGTACCTCGAAAGAGCGCAGCGTCTCGACCCCGATAAAGCCGAAATTTACGCGTTCCTTGCCATTGCTTACGCCATGGAATTTGAACCCGAAAAGTCCGATGAGGCTTACAGGACTGCGGAGGCTATGGGTTACCCGCAAATGGACAAGGTAAAGGAACAGCTTGATAAAATCAACAGATAATAATTACTCATTATTAAGCTCTATCACCACGACTTCGGGCGGGTTGAAAACTCTGGGGAGGATATTTTTGCACAGTCCCCTGCTGACTATCATTTCGGTATTGCCGTCGGCGAGGGTGTAGCGTCCTCCCGCGTATTTTGGGAAAAGTCCTTGATTTGGGGCGTACAGACCGTTCAGTATATGGGGTATGATGACCTGTCCTCCGTGGGCGTGTCCCGACACAACAAGGTCGAAGCCTTTGCCGCTGTACAAATCAACAAGGTCGGGGCGGTGGGAAACAAAGACGGTAAAAATATCGTCCCCCGCATTGTCGCAGCAGGCTGTGAACTGCTCCGTGGGCAGGGAATTGTCCGCTCCCGAAATGCGTATTTTTTGTCCCTCAAAGTCGAGGATATGACTGTCCCCCTCTAAGACGGTCACACCGTATGAGCGGAACATTTCCTTGATCTTTCCGCATTCTCCCGACCATTCCTCGTGGTTGCCCACGGCGTAGAAGCAGGGGTATTTCTCCGCGATTTGAGAAAGAAGCTCCTCGGTGTGCCTGTGGGGACGGACGTTCTCCGCAATGTCCCCCGCAAGGAGGATAATGTCGGGGGACTGCTCGTCGATAACGTCTGTCAAGACCTGCTGGTCTTTGCCGTAGCTGCTGCTGTGGAAGTCCGTTAAAAGGACTATCCGCAGCGGCTTTTTTATTTTGTCGGAGTTGATCTTATACACGGGGACGGTCAGTCCTTCGTCCAGCGCAGCGGCGGCTATGATCAGCAGCCAGCCGAGGATTATGTAGGTCAGTTTTCGGTTGAAAATTTCTTTCATGGCGGTACTCCTTAAAGGTACTTGTTATATTAATTCACATTGGGAGTGAATTAGTATTAAGGGCTTTTGTCACGGCGGTTCGGACGGTTTCCCAATCGTCATAATTCCATTCCTTTTCAAGCATGATCTTTTCGATTTTTTCAAATTGGGACAAATAATCGTTTATCCCCAAAACGTCCGCAAGCTCCGACCTGTTGTATTCCCCTGCTTCCGCTTGGCAGTCCATAAAATAATTGTCCTCGATATAAATTTTCAGCGGGTCGTCCGAATTGTACCTGTGTGAATAAGATCCGACGCGCTCGGTTTCGATATGACCGTTTTTGAATTTAAAAATATTTATGTCAGTAATATCGTTTTTATTCTGACCCCAAAATATTGTGTCGTTCTGCCCGAAACAGAAAAGCTCTCCCGAATTTTTATCCCTGTAAAGAGAAAATTCAATATCGGCGTATTCGGTGTCGTTGACGGTAATTGTACCTATGCACGCAGGCGTTTCCCCCTGTATGTCATAAATTATATATGAGTAATAAGCTTCTCCCGGCTGCATATTTACAAGTTCGGGAAAGCCGTCCCTGTTGAAATCGGAAAAGCAGCCGCATAGGATATTTTCTTCTTTTATAAAGTTAAAAATCTCATTTATATATTTTTCCGCGGCTGGCTGCGTAACATTTTCGGACGGTTTTTTCATTTCGGCAATTGCCTTGTCTATGTCAAATTCGCCTATAGCATTAAGGTCTCTGCCGTTTGACGATCGGGTTATATTTGAATCCTCAACAAGTGTAAATACGCCGTTTTCGTAGGTAAACAGTACGCTTCCCGGTAAACCCCAGTCAAGCAGGTAGTAATTCGGTTTTATAAAATGAAACTCCACATAGTCGGGCAGTTCATCTATGCTTTCTTCACCGAAATTGCTGCAAAGGGTGTTTGAGACGTCAAGCTCTGCCATTTCAGCGTGAGAGACCTCAACGCCTTTGATAACGCGGTACTCCAAAGCGACGGTATCAAAATACATAAAATCGCTGCCGCCCTGAAGTCCGTATGCGGTAAGAAAGCAATCGGTCTTGCAGAAATATCCGCCGGGTATATGGTCGTAAAGGTTGACAGGCTTGCCGTCCTTAACGCCGTAAATGCTTGAATAGATGCGGAAAGAGTCCGCTCCTCCGAAACAGAGATGTCTGAATTTGCCGTAATTCAACAGTTCAGCCGAATAGGGATTATACCAATCAAGCACTTCGGGGTAAATATTTCCGCTGCTGTCGGCGAAAAGGAGGAAACCCCATATATCGGGTGTAACCATTGGCATAAACGGCATATTCACAACGATAAAGGTCTCGGTTTTTCCGTCGCCGTCATAATCGGCGGGGTATGCCTCCGCGAACACGGGCTGAATACTGCCGTTGCCGTTAAAATACATTGAAACGTCCCGCTGATAAAATTCTCCCGCATTATAGTCCCAATCAGTTTTTAGTTCGTCGGTATTTATTTTTTCTATGTTCTCCATACTTTTGGCGTAATATTCCGTGGTTTTTAGAAATTCCACAGCCTTGTCCGCAAGGTCGCCTATGTTGGTCGTGCCATGATAATTCTCGATAAATTCAAAGTCTATAAACTCGTTGTTCGGGGAGACCTCGACATATTCAATTTCATTTTCCTCGGCAATTTCCGCAGGCTCTGTTTCGGGGACGGTTTCCGTTGTAGCTGCCGATGTGGTTGTCACGGCATAAGTCTCGCTCACGGAGACCGTTCCGGAGGTCTGAACGGACTGCGCCGAATTGCAGGCTGTTAAAAGCGCCAAGGACAAACTTACAGAGAAAATTTTTGAATGTTTCATATTTTATTCCCCCGTATAATAATCTTTCAGTACGGTCACGGCAAGTTCTCGCGGAGACGGGTCATAGGGCGACGGGTCGTACACCGTGTAAAGCTTGACGGTTTGCAGATTTATATGCTCGATAAGTTCATAGTCGGAAAGACTTTCCCAAGCCTTGTTACGGGCGGCATACCAATCCTCTTCGGATTTTCCGCTGTAGGTATATTTCTCTTCGGTCACGCCTCTGCCGAAATCAATATCGCCGTTTACAGGCATACGCAGCATCATCTGGACAAAGGTCAGGGCTTCTCCGCCGCTGCCATCAGCGTAGCGAAGCAGTGAGACATACAGATACTCGTCCGCGTCCTTGCTGTAATAAAACTCCAGACAGCCGTCGTCGATGTATCTGTCCGCAAGGCATGTGTTATCGGCGTTGAGAGAACATTCTCCCGGCGTTACTGCACCCATTGAAACAGCTTCTCCGCTGCTGAAATCGTAAATATCAAAATACGCTGTTATCATATCGTAGCCGTAAAAGGCTATTTCGGGACAGCCGTCGCGGTCAAAGTCGTACATAAAAAATCTTCCGCCGTTATGACTTTCTATAATATCCGCCAAAGCCGACACAAGCTCGTTGTCAAATGCAAGTTCATCTGCGGACTGTTCCGTTTCTGTCTCCGCTGCTGTGGTTGTTATTGCGGGAGCTTCTGTTTGGGTTTCCGTTTTTGCCGTTGTTTCCGCCGCAGTTGCAACAGCTGACATCTCGCTCTCGGAGACTGTTCCGGAGGTCTGAACGGACTGCGCCGAATTGCAGGCTGTTAAAAGCGCCAATGATAAGATCGCGGCGGTAATTTTTAAGAATTTCATAACTGTATTTCCCCCTAAAAATATTGTTAATAAAAGTATATCACGGATAATTTTGGCGGTCAACGGTTTTTAAAATCTGTAAACAAATTGTAATAATCGTTTCCGTTTTGTAATCTTTTTTGCCCCGATTATTTGTAAAACTCAAAAATATACATAAAATACTGAATATTTTTAAATTTATACACCCAAAAATGAATATTGCTAAAAATTTTTAGAAAAATATGCAGAAAATACTTGACAAAGTTATTTTATGGTGTATAATTAGGTGTATGGTGTAAAAAAGCGGCGATTTCACAGAATTTTAGGGATTTGCCGATAGAATAATGGAGGAATTTTAAAATGGCTAAAGAAATCAAAAAGGTCGTACTGGCGTATTCGGGAGGTTTGGATACTTCCATAATCATTCCGTGGCTCAAGGAAAACTACAATAACTGCGAGGTAATCGCGGTTTCCGGCGACGTTGGTCAGGGTACCGAGCTTGACGGTCTTGAGGAAAAGGCTATCAAGACAGGCGCAAGCAAGCTTTATATCGAGGACTTAAACAAGGAATTTGTTGAGGAATTTGTTTTCCCCACAGTTAAGGCAGGGGCTGTTTACGAGGGCAAATATCTTTTGGGTACTTCCTTTGCACGTCCCGTTATCGCTAAGAGAATTGTTGAAATTGCAAAAAAAGAGGGCGCGGACGCTATCTGCCACGGCTGCACGGGCAAGGGCAACGATCAGGTGCGTTTTGAGCTTACTATAAAGGCTTTCGCTCCCGAAATGGAGATAATCGCTCCTTGGAGAATCTGGGACATCAAGTCCAGAGACGAGGAAATTGATTACGCGGAGGCGCACAATATCCCCCTTAAAATAAACAGGGAGACAAACTATTCAAAGGACAAGAACCTTTGGCATCTTTCCCACGAGGGTCTCGACCTCGAAGACCCCGCAAACGAGCCTATGTATGAAAAAGAGGGCTTTTTGGAACTGGGCGTGTCCCCCATTCAGGCTCCCGACAAGCCTACTTATGTTACCATTCACTTTGAAAAGGGTATCCCTACCGCTATAGACGGCAAGGATATGGACGGCGTTTCCATAATCAAAAAGCTCAACGAGCTTGGCGGCGCAAACGGTATCGGTCTTGCGGACATTGTTGAGAACCGTCTTGTTGGTATGAAGTCCCGCGGTGTTTACGAGACTCCCGGCGGAACTGTCCTTTACTACGCTCACGACGTTTTGGAGACTATCACTCTCGACAAGGCTACACAGCGCATGAAGCAGAAGCTTGCAATTGATTTTGCGGACATCGTTTACAACGGTCAGTGGTACACACCTCTCCGCGAGGCTCTTTCCGCATTTGTTGACAAGACACAGGAGACTGTTACCGGCGACGTTAAGCTGAAGCTTTACAAGGGCAATATCATCACTGCGGGCGTTACTTCTCCCTACACTCTTTATGATGAGGAAGTCGCTACATTCGACGAGGATAATGTTTACGACCAAAAGGATTCCGCAGGCTTTATCAATCTTTTCGGACTTCCTATCAAGGTCAAGGCAATGTTGGACGCTAAGAGAAATAATAAGTGATCGTACACGGCTTGGGGCGAAGCGGTTATGCTTTTGGCATAGCCGTTTTCCGCCCTTTTTCGGTTTTCTGCAAACGGTGGTTTTGTTACCGAACTGTAACTATTTGTAACCTTTGTGTAATTGTTTTCCCACAGCTTTAATGCTATAATTTTACATATAAAATTATTTTTGGGAGGAAAACTACATGAAAAAGGTTATTATTACAATCGCGGCAGCGGCGGTAATGCTGACGGGTTGCGCAAGCGATGAATTGCCCGAGGAAACTGCCGTTACAACAACTACTGCGGCGGCTACGGAGGCTGCTGAAAATGAAAACAGTGAAATAAAGGTAACGCGTGCGGACGAGCTTTATGATGTTTACCCCGTTAAATTTACCTATAAAAATGATAATTGGCGGAGTTCGATAGAGTACGCCGCCGAGGAGGAAAAACCGACCCTGCTGTACAACGATATGGGTATGGAGCTGGGGACTTTTAAGGCGGTCTATCCAATAATTACCGACGAGCGTCTTGACGAAAGCGCGCGGAAAAAAATCAACGGCGAGATAAAAAGCTATCGGGACGGACTTTTTGAAAGCGCACAGAATGATGTAAATATGCTTGGCAAGGACAATGACGGAAATATGTCCGAGGTGGCGAAAAGCTTTTACGAGACGGCGCGGGACGAGTACACTTTGAATTTTGAGATTGATACGGTCGGAAAGAATTTTTTGGCGGTGTATTTTTTGTACAGTCCTTATCACGAGGGTGCGGCTCCCGAATTTGTTTATCCTGTACAAATGGTGTTCGACCTGCGGACGGGCGAGCGGGTCAACTTTGAGAAAATCATAGCGGACAAGGCAGGATTTGCAAAGGCTATGGAAAGGGAGCTTCGGAGCATTGGAGCGCTTTCCCGCGCAAATCTTGACGCGGACGGCTACAAGGCGGCTTTGGAAAATGGAGAGGGTTTACCCGATTGGTTAAGAATTGATTTGGGGGACGGTACGGAGCAGATTTTCCACGGCGGTGATAATCTTTATCAGCGCACAGCAGTACGGGACGGCTGTCTTGGGGTTTACTGCGCTTATTATGATTTTGGCTTCGGCAGTGAGGAGGACGAATGTTATTTCGCGGGTATTCCCTTTGATGAGGCGGAGAAATTTCTCACGGACGAGGGCAAAGAAATTTTTTCGGCGTACAGCTCCGCAGAAACCGAGCCTGTTAATGTTATAGAGTACAAGAGGAAAAGGTATTTTGAGAATATGAAAGTCCTGCCGGAAATTGCTGACAGGGATGACCCTAAGGACGCGGAATTTATTTGGTATTTTAAATATTTGGGAGATTATTGATATGCGGAAAATCATGTACGGTAAAGTTATTGCGGCAGCTTGTATAATAAGTATGCTTGGAGGCTGTTCGTGGAATTCCTCGGAGGTCGCGGAGCAGGTCTCCGCAGCGGTGTCTGCGGCTGCTGTTGCGGCGGTCTCCGAAAGTGAGACTGCGGAAAGCGCGTCTGAGGTAACGACTTCCGTTACATCGGAGACGGTGATATTTTGTGACGAGAGCGTTTTGGAGGAAACCTCCGAAACGGCTTTGAGCATTGCCGAGCCGTACTATATCGAGGACGGAGAGCCGCCCCGCGTTTTCCCTGCGGAGGAGCTTTACGAATTCTACCCCGAGGTACTTATTTGCGCGGAAAGGCAGGACGTTTCGGATAAAGTCAAAATTGAAATTCTGCAAGAGGCTATTTACACCGACGACGGCTTGAAGCTGACGGATTTTTACGTCGAATATCCAGTGCTGTCGGGGTATGGCGAGGGGGTCTGCGAAAAAATAAACGGCGCGGTAAAGGCGTTTGTTGACGGGGTGGTTGATGCGAGAAAAAAACAGTGGGAGAACGATCCCCCCGATGATAACGAAATTAGTTTAATGCGGGAATACGAAGAACCGCTGACAAAGATTATAATAAATATGGACGGCACTTATTTTGACGGTTACGGCTATGATATAAACGGAAATATTTTTACGGTATATTTTGCGTATAATTATGACTGGTTTCATTCGGCGCACGGTTCGGAGCAGCCTGTGCCGATGATGTTCGATTTGAGAACGGGAGATAAAATTGTTTTTTCCGAATTGGTCGGCGACGACGAAAAAATGCGCGAGGTTTTCGGAAAAGCGGAATGCCGAGGAGAGCTTTTGCAGGGCACTGTACCGTTTGGTAAGCTCAATGCGGACGAAATTTCGGAATTTATGAAGCCGCCGTTTAATGTGACCGATATGTTTTATACCGATGAAAAAATTGCGGCAATGGATGGCTGTATAGGTTTTTTCCTTGCGCCATACGAGAACGGCTGCTTTTTGGACGGGGTACGGTTTTGGCGTTTGCCCGCAAGCGAGTTTATTCCCTATATGAATGATGAGGGGAAATCCCTTTTTGAGGGGTATATTTCCGCCGAAACGGGTGCGCCCAATGTTGTTGAGTACAAGGGCAGACGGTGGTTTGACAATACGGAATGGGTCCCCTATGTTTTTGACAGGGACGCGCTTACCGATTACGACAGGGAGTTTATTCTGATGTTTGAAAACGCGCAGAATGCGGAGTATTATTTGAACGAGAATTAGAGGACTTTTTATGAGAAAAAATATTTTTTCGGCAATCGCTTTATCGGCAGTTTTGCTGACAGGGTGCAATAATAATTCCGAGGAAAATTTTTCGGCGGAAATGTTTTCCGAAGCCGATACGATTTTGGTTACAGAAATAAGTTCGGTAACGACTTCCGTTACGTCGGAGACGGTGATATTTTGCGAGGAGAGCGATTTTGAGGAAACGTCCGCAGAGGTCACGGAAACGGAAATTTTTACTGACAAGGGAATTAAAATTACCCCCGCAAACGAGCTTTACAGCGTTTACCCCAAAAGGATAATTTACCCCGAACAGCAGCCGACAAATATTAAGGCGGAAACGACGGTAATAACGGAGGACTTTGAAAAGGACGGGAAAACGGTAGTTGCTTTTTCGGCGGAGTACCCTGTTTTCAGCGGCGGTGACGAGGCTGTTATGAAAAAGATAAACGACGGCATAAGGACTTATATTGACAATATTTACGCCGAGGAAAAGGAGTCCGCGGAGGGATACGAGCTGCCCGAGGTAAAAGATGGGGAGATGTATGATTTCCCATATGATATGTGCGGATTTTATTATCAGCGGATCATTTCGGACGGGGAGTATTACGGAAACAGGGGCGGTATTGACATAAACGGGAATATCCTGAGTATTTATTTTGAGGATTTCAGCTACGGCGCTGGGGCGGCTCACGGCAGCGGTACGCCTGTGCCTATGATGTTCGACCTGCGGACAGGGGAGCGAGTGTTTTTCTCCGACCTTATAGAGGACGCGGACGGTATGTCCGAGGCATTGAGCAAGGCTTTGTTTGATTATCGGTACGCTTACACCTACACAAATTCGGCGTACCGAAGCGACGACGCGGACAAATACGCCGAGTTCAACGAGAAAAGAATAAGCGAGGGCTTTCGGGACGAAAATTTTGTTGAATTCGGCACGAACGAGGAGGGAATATACTTTGCCGTTTACCGTCCTGCGGACGACAGGGTGGTTTTCAGAGAGGGCTGCGTGAGTATGTACCTTGCGCCCTATGAGTACGGCAGCCATTCGGACGGCATAAGGCGGGTGGACGCGCCCATAAGCGATATAATGCCGTTCCTTAACGAGGAGGGGCGCGCGCTGATGGAGGGGTACGCCGCCGCGGAGAGCGAGCCTGTAAATGTTATAGAGAATAAAGGGAAAAGATATTTTGACAATATTTTTCCCGTTCTGACCTTAGAGGTGGATAATTATTATACGTCTTGGTTTAACGGAGTGATTTCGCCGAGATTGTGGGAGCTTACGGACAATGATTACGAGTTTATGGGGCTTTTCCCAGATGTGGTGTCTATAGAGCTGCACGGCTGCAAGGACATTGATTTTGAAAAGCTGGCGAAAATAAAAAATATTGACAATATAAAAAACCTTGAACTGGAATACTGCGAGTTCGGGGATATTTCACCGCTTAGGGACACCAATATAAGTTATATCGGCGGCACGGGCGTGACCGTTCCTTTTGAGCAGGCGGAATTTTACAGGAGTCGCGAGGGAAATTACATATCCGGCAGCATAGTGGGTCCGGAATATGTGGATTATAAAGGGCACACCTTTGCGCTGACGGGAAACGGCGTTATGATCTCCGACAGGGAGCTTGACGATATTGACTTTGTGTACATCGCGGCACAGGAAGAAATATGGCGGCTTGACCTTGTAAGATGTACTCTTGATTATGAACGTCTTGCGGAGCTTGACAATTTTCGTTATCTTGCCTTGGAGGAGTGCAGGGATATTGATTTCGCTGCTATCGCGAAAATGACGTGCATTAATTCGATAGGGCTTGACAGGTGTGTTTTTGACGATATTTCTCCGCTGTACGGGTCGGGGATAACACGTATTGACGGCGAAAAGTCGGATAACGGGTTCGTGTCGAATTTTCAGATGCAGGAATTTGAGAAGTTTAACGGCGGTTGGGTGGACAGCTCACTGGTAGGGATTTAAAGTTTATACCGATAATAAAAGGGCATAATTATTATATTGAAAATGAAAGGATCTGATTTTATGTCAAAGAAAATCTTGGCGGCAGTTGTTTCGGCGGTAATTCTGGTATGTTTGGCGGGCTGTTCGGGCAATTATGTTATGACTGAGGAGGACATGGCGGTGCAGAAGTCCATAGAGGGGCGCTGGATCGCAGACGACAGCACGGGCTACAATGAATATGACGGGAATGGAAATTTTCTGGCATTGACTGCGGTGGAGTTTACTTCCGACTACAAATATCTTATACATGTTTGTATGCCGGGGGACGGTCAGGCAAGCGGCTATGTTATGACCTACGACCCTGTGGCGTACTCATTTAAGGACAAGATGTTCAGGGTGGACATTGACGGCGTGGCAAGCTATGCGAGGGTCTCTGTAAGCGAGGACGGACAGACCCTGTTTTGGATAACCGACGATCAGACGGACAGATACAACAGGCTCACCGACGAGCAGGCGGCGGAATTGGGTATTCCCGAATACGACCCTGCGGCTTGGGAGGAGACGGAGACGGCTACCGAGAGTGAAAGCGGTACGGAGGAAAATTCCGAGACGGAGAGTACTGCTGAAAGTGCAGAATAATAAAATATTTATATTAATTTCAATTTACAGCAATCCAACAAAATAATAATCTTATCTGTAGGGGACGGGTTTCCCGTCCCGCTGTTTCATAATCGCGGGCGGGGAGACCCCGCCCCTACAAAAGGCATTATTTTATAGAATTGCTATAAAAAGTGTTCATAAAAATCAAGCAAAAGTTTGCATATATGGGTTTTTGCAGATTTTTTGACTACACTTTTTTACTATGGCTATGGAGGTAAAAATTATGGCTGATAAAATGTGGGCGGGACGTTTTTCTAAGGAGCTTGACAAGAGGGTAAACGACTTCAACTCATCTATCTCATTCGACGCGAGAATGTACAGGCAGGATATCCGCGGCTCTATCGCACACGCAACTATGCTGGGGGACACGGGCATAATCGACAAGGGCGAAAGCGAGAAAATCGTCGAGGGTCTGAACGGGATACTGAACGACATTGACAGCGGCAAGCTCCTTTTCGACCCGAATGCAGAGGACATTCATATGTTTGTGGAGCAGGTTTTGACGGAGCGTTTGGGGGACACGGGCAAGCGCCTCCACACCGCAAGGAGCAGGAACGATCAGGTGGCTCTGGACATAAGAATGTATCTTCGGGACGAGATAATGGCGATAATTCCCATGTTAAAAAATCTTGCGGAGACCCTTTGCAGAATTGCAGAGGAAAATCTTGACACGGTAATGCCGGGATACACTCATTTGCAGAGGGCGCAGCCTATAACCCTTGCTCATCATCTTATGGCGTACGCGAATATGCTGGCAAGGGATATTGACAGGCTTGCGGACACCTACAAGCGAATGAATGTAATGCCCTTGGGCAGCGGTGCGCTGGCTTCCACTACATACCCCATTGACCGCAGACAGGTCTCCGCGCTGCTGGGCTTTGACGATATTACACAAAACAGTCTGGACGGCGTTTCCGACAGGGATTTCTGCATAGAATTCTGCTCCGCGCTGTCAATACTTATGATGCACCTTTCAAGGCTTTCGGAGGAAATAGTAATGTGGTGCTCATGGGAGTTTAAATTTATTGAGCTTGACGACGCGTACTCCACAGGCTCGTCCATAATGCCCCAGAAGAAAAACCCCGACATTACCGAGCTTATCAGGGGCAAGACGGGACGTGTTTACGGCGACCTTAACACTCTGCTTGTGATGATGAAAGGCATACCTCTTGCGTATAATAAGGATATGCAGGAGGACAAGGAGGCAATTTTCGACGCGGTGGACACTGCAAAGCTTTGTCTTGAAACGGTAACGCCAATGCTTGCAACCATGAGGGTCAACAGGGATAACATGAGAAACGCGGCGGCGAGGGGCTTTATAAACGCTACGGACTGCGCGGATTATCTTGTTAAAAAGGGTATGCCGTTCCGCGACGCGTATAAGATAACGGGTACTCTCGTTGCGCTTTGCATTGAAAAGAACACCACCCTTGAAAAGCTCCCCATTGAGGAGTACAAAAAGCTTTGCGGCACGTTCGAGGAGGACGTTTACGAGGCTATCAAGCTGGAGACCTGCGTGAACATGAGAAAGGCGGAGGGCGGTCCCGCTCCCGAAAGCGTGAAAAAGCAGATCGAATTTGTGAGAAATGTCATCTCGCTGTGATTTTGGAATTAAAAAACGTAATTATTTGACTTGATCAAGAAAGGATTTTTAAAATGGCTTACAAGGTTTTTATCGACGGACAAGAGGGTACAACGGGCTTGCGGATAGTTGAAAGATTTAAGGGCAGGGACGATGTGGAGCTGCTTCAGATAGACGAGGCTCTGCGGAAAAGCGTTATTGAAAGAAAACGTCTTATAAACGAGTCCGACTTCACTTTCCTGTGCCTGCCCGACGCGGCGGCAACAGAGTCCGTCTCTCTTGTGGAAAATAAAAATACAAGGGTTATAGACGCTTCCACGGCGCACAGGACAAATCCCGCATGGGCTTACGGCTTGCCCGAGCTTTCGGCGGAGCACAGAGCGAAGATAGCGTCCTCGAAAAGAGTGGCAGTACCCGGGTGCTATGCAAGCGGGTTCAACGCGCTTTTGTACCCTATTGTCAAGGAGGGGCTTATTGCTCCATATTACCCTGTAATATGCCATGCGGTTTCGGGGTACAGCGGCGCGGGGAAAAAAGCTATCGCGGTTTATGAAGGTCCCGACAAGCCTGACGAGTACAACTCGCCGAGACAGTACTCAATGGGCAAGCAGCACAAGCACATCAAGGAGATGATGGCGGTTACGGGCTTGTCCTACCCTCCCATATTCAATCCTATCGTTGACAATTACTACAACGGCATGGTTGTGACAATTCCTCTGCACCTGCGGGCAATGTCCAAGCGCACTTCGGCGCAGCACGTTTGGGAGGTAATGTCGGAGCATTACGAGGGGCAGAATTTTGTAAAGGTTATGCCGTTCCAGGGGGAGGGCGTTTTGCAGGACGGTTTCCTTGCGGCGAATACGCTTAAGGACACAAACCTTATGCAGCTTTTTGTTTTCGGCAACGACGATCATATTTTGCTTTGCGCGCGGCTTGACAATCTCGGCAAGGGCGCAAGCGGTGCGGCGGTGCAGTGCATGAATATTATGATGGGGATCGACGAGACGACGGGATTGATATAATTCGGTAAATCTCGTAGGGCGGTGAATTTTTATGACACACGAAAAAATTCTTGAATACTGCCTGACAAAAAAAGGCGCGTATGAGGACTGTCCCTTCGGTGACGGCACGGTTTGCGTCAAGGTGAAAAAGCGTATTTTTGCACAGCTTTTTCATTTAAAGGGAGTACCCATGCTCACCTTTAACGGGGACGCTATGACGGGGGACTTTTACCGAAATCTTTATCCCGACGAGGTAACGAGAGGTTATCACTGTCCCCCTGTTCAGCAGCCCTATTTTAATACGGTAAGGCTGGACGGCGGCGTTCCCGACGAGGAAATTTTGAGAATGATAGACGGGTCTTACAAATACGTTGTGGGCAGGCTTGCAAAGAAAGTGCAGAGGGAGCTGGAGCAGGAATGAAACGAATAAAAGAAATTGTTATTTTAGATATGGTGGTTGTGGTTTTTCTTATTTGGTGGAGTTTTCCAAATATTTTAAGTGGTAAAACGCTTTATCTCTTTAGCAATTTTATTGCAGAAGGTATTTTTCGTGGTTTGTGTTTTTTGCTTATGGCTTTGCTAAGCTTGTTTTTGAATATAAAATATGTTAAAGAATACCGTTTGGGCAGAAAAATCATTTGTTCTTTATTATTTATTGTTATGGCATTATATTCGGTATATGATATTGCAGATACGGTAAGCAGCTTTTCGGCAAAGGAAGAAATAAATTTACCCGACGGTAATAATATCGTATTGTATGAGAAAAAAAGCAGAAGTGAAACGTCAATAACGGTCTATATGGTTAAAGGAATTATCGCAAAGAAAATAGGGTATTGCTATGAAAGCTATTACTGTGATGAGTGCTGTTTAAAGGAAAATAAATGGGATCATACATATAACGAAGCCGATAAAAAACTGACGTTGATTTTAAGATATGATGAGCCGAAAGGTAAATATAATCCGGACGTTTTGGAAAAAGAATTTACATTGGAATGATTTTGTAGGGGCGGGGTCTCCCCGACCGCGGTTACGGGATAACGGGACGGGGAACCCGTCCCCTACGAATGTGTTGGACGGAGGGTTTGATATGGATAATATTGAAACGACCAAAACCAAAAAGAAAATGTCAATATTGGATATAGTGGAGGTTACGGGTGTATTTTTAATTCTTGCACTTATAATCGTATTAGACGTTACGAAAAGAGAATTGTTGCTTTTCGGATATTTGTTTGAAAAATATTTTTTGACCTGCGTTTTTTATTTAACTGCTGATATAATTACATTTAGCGGAGTAAAAGTGAAAGAATTTAACAAAAAGCAAAAAAAAGCATTTATTGTCCGTCGTGTATTGACTGTTGTTATTATTGCGCTGGGTTTGCCATTATGGTACGAAAATATAAAAAACACGGTTGATACCGAGCGGCTGACACTTTCCGACGGAAACGAAATTCTTTTGAGAGAGCGGGTACGCCATACAAGCGGCGGGACATGGGATTATACATATATGGACGTGTACCGTATAGACGGAATTATTGCGAAAAATCTTGGAAAAATCGACGAAAGCTATTATTCAAACAAGTGCCTTTTGCAGGACAAGTATACTTATAAATATGATGAGGCGGAGAAAAAACTAACGATTATTTGCGAATACGGCACATACGGTGAGAACAGCGCGGCACGTCTCACGGAGGAATATGACACGGGCTTTTGGAGTGAAGAATTCATACTGGAATAACAGTATTGGAATATATTAAAAAATTAGGAGAAATTACTATGGAAAATTTTGAAACAATCGGCGGCGGTATCTGCGCCGCTAAAGGCTTTAAGGCAAGCGGACTTTACTGCGGGATAAAGCACGGACTTCCCGACGGAAACGAGTCCCCCGTAAAAAATAAGAACGATATTGCAATGATCTTCGCGGACGTTGAGTGCAGCGCGGCGGGCGTGTACACCTCTAACAAGGTCAAGGGCGCACCTGTTATCGTTACGAAAAGCAATCTTGTGAAATCGGGGGGAAAGGCGCGTGCCGTGATCGTAAATTCGGGCAACGCCAACACCTGCAACGCGGACGGCGAGGAAAAGGCTCTCGAAATGTGCAGGCTCACCGCCGAGCAGCTTAACATTCCCGCGGAGCAGGTCATTGTCGCTTCAACGGGAGTTATTGGTCTGACTTTGCCTATTGAGCCTGTTCGGTACGCAGTCCCGCTGCTTGCGGAAAAGCTTTCCTATGAGGGAAATGCCCAGGCGGCGACTGCTATCATGACTACCGACACGGTGAAAAAAGAGTACGCTGTAAAATTTACCGTGGACGGCAAAGAGTGTCATCTCGGCGGAATGGCTAAGGGAAGCGGAATGATACACCCGAATATGGCTACCACGCTGAATTTTATTACCACGGACTGCGCTGTGTCCCCCGAAATGCTCCAAAAGGCTTTGTCCGAGATAGTTAAAATTACATACAACTGTTTAAGCGTGGACGGCGATCAGTCCACAAACGACACCTGTATGCTTATCGCTTCGGGACTTGCGGGGAATACCGAAATTGCCGCGGAAAACGGCGATTACGAGACATTCAAAAACGCCCTTTATCAGGTAATGAAAAACCTTACAATAATGCTTGCAAAGGACGGCGAGGGCGCTACAAAACTTATAACCTGCGTGTGCAGCTCCGCGCCAGATTTGGACACGGCTATTATCGTTGCAAAAAGTGTTATTCGTTCCCCTCTTGTAAAGACCATGATCTACGGCGAGGACGCAAACTGCGGACGTATCGCCTGCGCTGTCGGATATGCGGAGACGGATAATATCGACGTGAACAAACTGGATATTTTTCTTGCTTCGAGGGCGGGGAAAATACAGACCTACAAGAACGGTCTGAACATGGATTTTTCCGAGGAAAAGGCTGCCAAGATACTTAAAGAGGACGAGATAGAAATTCTTATAGAGCTTAACAGCGGTACGGTTTCCGCAACGGCTTGGGGCTGCGATCTTACTTATGATTATGTTAAGATAAATGGGGATTACCGCAGTTAATGCGAGGTCGGTAAGATGATTTATATAGTAAGACATGGTCAAACGGATTGGAATTTAACGGGCAAAAATCAGGGGCATACTGATATTGAACTTAATGAAACGGGAATTGAGCAGGCTGAGCAATTAGCTGAAAAATTAAAAAATATCAAGTTTGATTATGTATTTTCAAGCCCTTTAAAACGAGCTGCCAAAACGGCAAAAATTATTTATAACGGTGAAATAATTTTTGATGTTCGTATTATGGAAAGGTGCAATGGGGAATTAGAGGGATTAACAAATACAAAAAATATGATAGACTTTTCCGACCCTGATGATACTCGATACGGTGTAGAGCCTTTAACTGTTTTTCGCAATCGTATTACGGAATTTTGGAATGAAATTACTGACAATTATTTTGGAAAGAATATACTTGTTGTAACTCATGCCGGCGTTGTTATTTATTCACAAGCGTACTTTAAAGGAGAACCTGAAGACGGCAGATATTTGGGGTATAAAATCGGAAATTGTGATATATTAAAATTTGATAATTCTGTGAAGTAATTAAAAATATATTAGGCTCAACTTTATTTGTAGGAAAGGAAGATAAAAAATGAATACAGAAAATGCAGTTAAAATTTCAAATGAAATACGTTCAAAGGTGCTTATAGACGCGCTGCCCTACATACAGCGTTATAACGGCAAGATTGTTGTCGTAAAATAC
Organism: uncultured Clostridia bacterium; assembly: GCA_947383835.1. Lineage (GTDB taxonomy): Bacteria > Bacillota > Clostridia > Oscillospirales > Ruminococcaceae > RGIG8773. The sequence goes on along the minus strand of CANDEV010000022.1, from coordinate 12,023 downwards.
GGCGGAAACGCTATGACAAACGAGGAGCTTAAAAACGCCGTTATGAGTGATATTGTGCTGCTTTCGCTGGTCGGCGTAAAGGTAGTCCTTGTACACGGCGGCGGTCCCGAAATAAACGATATGCTGAAAAGGGTGGGCATTGAAAGCAAGTTCATAAACGGCTTGCGGTACACCGACGAGGCTACCGTGGACATTGTAAAAATGGTGCTGGCGGGTAAGGTCAACAAGGAGCTTGTTTCCCACCTTACACAGCACGGAGGAAAGGCTCTCGGACTTTGCGGCATTGACGGTCAGATGATACTTGCCGATAAAATGGAGGGCGAGGTGGATTTAGGCTATGTGGGCGAGATAAGGAGCGTTAATACCACGCCTATTACCGACGCGCTTGAAAACGGATATGTTCCGGTTATCGCAACAGTCGCTTGCGGCGAGGACGGTCAGACCTACAACATAAACGCGGACACGGCGGCTTCGAGAATCGCAGCGGAGCTGGGCGCGGAAAATCTTATTCTTATGACAGACATTGCGGGACTTCTCCGCGACAAGGACGACGCGGGGACTCTTATCCCTGCGGTGCAGGTAAGCGAAGTCCCCTTTATGAAGCGGCAGGGCATTATCAGCGGCGGTATGATACCGAAGATAGACTGCTGTGTGGAGGCTGTCCGCAGAGGCGTGAAAAAGACCTGCATTATCGACGGACGAATTCCCCATTCCATACTTATTGAGCTGCTTTCAAACGAGGGTATCGGTACGCAATTTATTTAAGCGAAAAATGTCCCCAATAGGGGAGGGTGTGCTTGTAATATTTTGGCATGAAAATTCCCGAATAGATATTGACAAACAATATTATATGATATATAATATGTGTGAGGTCGGCAATTTTAACCTCTAATCTTTATCTTCCGAAAGGGGTCATAATTATGATTTTTCTGTGTATTCTACTGTACCTTGCGGCGTTTGTGCTTATGGTTTTGGACATTATCGACAAGCTCCCCGTTGAGAACAGTCTCGGCAGACTTATCGGCATGACTGCATTGCCGCATACTGTTGCGATAGCGTGGCTGCTTTGGAGCAGGTCTGCGCCTGTACCAATTATAGTTTTGTATTGCATGGCGGCTTGCTATTTCATGTTCAGACTCGCTGTAAAGCCCTACAGAAACAAAAAGAAAAAGGATAAAGTAACAGTCCGCATAAGAGCGATGTACGGCGGAAAAATATTGCTGAAGTGGACGGCAATATCTCTCGTTTTTCAGACGGTTTTCTACATATTTGCAATAAAAAACAGCTTTTGGGGCGTCCCGAAAAAAATTTGGATTTGGGACGCTGTGGTCGCGGGACTTATTATTTTCGGCTACGGTTTTAACGGAATAATCCGCATTATGGTGTTGTGCAGACGGCTCGGCGTGGTAAAGCGCGCTGCGGCGTTTTTCCTGCTGCCTGTGCCTGTTGTGGGTATCTTCGCTTTGGTGGGACTTTACAGGTCCGCAAAAGCCGAATACGACTATGAGACTACACGGGCGGCGTGTGACAGTCAGCGTGTGGAGTCACAGATCTGTGCCACAAAGTACCCGCTTTTAATGGTGCACGGAATGGGCTTCCGTGACTGGAAATATTTTAACTACTGGGGAAGAATTCCTAAGGAGCTTATAAAAAACGGCGCAAAAATTTACTACGGACATCAGGAAGCCTGCGCCACGGTGGAGACAAATTCAGAGCTGATACGGCAGAAAATTCTTGAAATTATTGAGGAAACGGGCTGCGAAAAGGTGAATATCATTGCTCACTCAAAGGGCGGTCTGGACTCGCGGTACGCCATATCAATGCTTGGCATGGAGGACTATGTTGCAAGCCTTACCACTGTGGGTACGCCGCATCATGGCTCGGAGGTAACTGACTTGGCGAACAAGCTCCCCGACAGCTTTTACAGAAAGGTGTCCGATTTTATGGATAAGAGGTTTAAAGGCTTTGGGGACACAGATCCTGATTTTTATACCCTTTGTCACCAGTTCAATACGTCCTACGCGGAGCAGTTTAACAGGGAGGTCCTTGACTCGGAGAAGGTCTATTATCAGAGCTACGCTTCGGTGATGAGGTTTCCGTTCAGCTTTAATCTTCTGGGATTTACCCACTTGCTTTTGAGCAGATACGGCAGGAACGATGGTCTGGTAACGGAGGAGTCCGCAAAGTGGGGGAAGTTCAAGGGCGTTTACGAGACGAGGTATGTCAGAGGGATCTCCCACGGCGATACTATTGACTTGAAGAGGGAGGATTATAAAGGCTTCGACCCCCGTGAGGAATATGTGAAAATGGTTGCGGAATTAAAAGAAATGGGCTATTGAATTTGTAATTGTAACGGCTTGTAAATTCATTGCAGTATTTTATTGTGTAATTGTGCCTAAAAACAAGCCGAATGATAACATCAAAATATCCAAACTTAACATATTTATACCGCACGGAGTCCTCTTTGCTTGACGAACAAGCTTTTTATTGTTATAATTAAAAGGTTAAAAAGTTTGTAACCTTTGTAACCTTTTCAGGCTCAAATATTACAATTATTACAATTTGGCTACAAAATTACTACAATTTGCGAAAATATATTGACAAGAACGCTGTTTGCTGATATTATTACTTTCAGAAAGATTTTACCGAAAGAAAGGAGGAGGGATATTGGAACGTTTGAATCTTTGCTGCGGCTGCATGGAACCTATTGACGAAAACGCTGAGGTGTGCCGTAACTGCGGCTACAGAGTTGGTGCTCCTCATCTCCCGTCTTATCTTGAACCGGGGACTATGCTGAACGACAGATATATCGTCGGCAAGCTTACGTCGTATAACGGTGAAAGCGCGTGTTATATTGGCTTTGACACAATTACCGAAACTAAGGTGACTATTAAGGAATATATGCCGGATTCGCTCTGCGAAAGAGAAAAAAACAGCTCCGTCATAAAGGTAGACCCGCGTTATATGCCGCAGTACAAGACCTTTTTGTCCGAATTTGTGGAGCTTAACAAGACCCTTTCCAAAATGCGTACCCTTAACCATGTAAACGCTGCAATAGATATGTTCGGCGACAACAATACCGCCTATGCGGTGTTTGCCTTGCTTGAGGGTCAGACTCTTGGGGAATACCTCAAGCAAAATTCCGGAGAGCTTACATGGGACGAGGTAAAACGTCTCTTCCCTCCTATTTTTACCACGCTTTCTCTTGTTCATAACGCGGGACTTGTCCACAGGGGCATTTCTCCCGAAAATATATTTATAACCGACAAGGGCGAGCTGAAGCTTATCGGCTTCTGCATTGCGGACGCAAGAACGGCAAACACCGAGCTTGTCCCCGAACTTTACAACGGCTTTGCAGCTCCTGAACAGTACAACTCCAGCAACTGGCAGGGTACTTGGACGGACGTTTACGGAATTTCCGCTCTTTTATACAGGATACTTACAGGCGTTACTCCTACGGACGCCGCAAGCAGAATTTCCGACGACAACCTTATCGAGCCTGCCAAGGTGAACCCCAATATCCCAAGGAACGTTTCTAAGGTCATCATGAACGGTATGTGCATGAGCGGCGAGATCAGGATACAAACGATAACAGAGCTTGTAACACAGCTTTTTGAGCAGCCCGAATACGGTTCTGTACGGCTATCCTCTTCAAGCACGCAGACTATTTCTATCCCGCGGCAGCATATGCCCGCAGGTAAAAAGAAAAAAGCTCCCCCCAGCAGACACGGCGTGTTTATAGCGGTCATTGCGGTGATCCTTATACTGGGCTTTTTGATGATATTTATGATAATCAAGCTGGAGGATATAAGCAAAGGCTCAAGACCCAATACTACGGGTATCTCCGCAATTTCTGGTGGCTATGACGGAAGCTATTCCGAAACAACGTCCATAAGCTTAGAACCTATGTCAGAACCGCCGTTGACTGCTCCTATATCAACTACTGCCAATGCTATGGTGTATGTTATGAACGATCTTACGGGTAAGAATTACGATGTCGTAAGCAAGTCCGACGCTTACAGCAATCTTGTTTTCACGGCAGATTATGAATATAACGACAATTACCCCAAGGGACAGATCTTCGGTCAGACCATTGCCAAGGACGAAACCTATACCGAGGGCGCGGAGATAACCGTAAAGGTAAGTCTCGGTCCGAAATATATAGTTATACCTGATTTTCTCGGTCTTTCAAAGAAGGATTATTTTGCAAAGCTTGGCGAGCTGGGCATAAAGTACGAGGAGCAGGAGATAGAGACTGACGAGACCTTAGAGGGCTATGTTGACGGCATAAGCAAGGACGCGGGTGAAAAGATAGATGTTGAAGCGGGAGAGATACTGACGGTGTACGTTGCGAAAAATCCTCCCAAGACTGAGACAGAGCCTGTGGAAACAGAGCCTTCCGCCACGGAGATGCCGGACTTTCCCCCGCCTGTTCCCGCAGACCCATTTGACCCGTTTGTAACAACTGAGGAGACATATATGACGAAAGAGCCTGATATTACAATAAAGATATACGATTAAGCATGGAAGTCCCCAAAAATATCAAGAACCTGTCTTTACAAGATGTATGCACAGGCGATTTATACTAATTCACGCTCTAATATGTCAAATCAACATTTACCCCTGTCTTTCGTGCAGGGGTAATACTCATTTGCTCCTAAAAGCGTAGGTAAAAAATCTGCACAAAAATCATATATGCAAATTTTTGCTTGATTTTTTACACGCTTTTTAGTCGAAAATTAGTATAAAATAATACGCCGCAAAGGAGACTGCTTTTGAAAAAGAAAAAAATCACCAACGCGTTTATAATACGTCTTACCCTGCTGTCTGTTTTGGTAATTATTTTATTGGCGGTAATTTTAATGGCGGCAATGGGCAAATTCAAGTCCGAGCCTGCAAGCGCGGATCTGCCGTTGGACTATTATACATACAGCGCTTCCACAGCTTCGGAGACGGAGCAGACCGTGCCGTCGGAGACGGAAATGCCGTTCCCGAAAAGCTTGGAGACCTCCGAAACTGTTCCGACGGACGAAAGCGCCGATACGGAGGAAATCTCCGAGACCTCCGCAAGCAGGACTATCATAACAAGCCGCGTCCGCAAGGAATATGACAGTAATTCAGTTTATATCGACATGGAGAACATTTTGCAGCTCCCCGAACTGCCTGTGGGCTGCGAGATAACCGCGCTGACAATTCTGCTTCGGTACTGCGGCTTTGACGCGGACAAGACCGACCTTGCAAAAAATTACCTCCCCGTAAGCTGGGGCAACGCCCGCGAGGAGGACGGAAAGGTCTACAAGGACAGCTTTTTCGATTATTTTATCGGCGACCCTTTCAGCAGGGGCTACGGCTGCTTTGCAAACGCTATAGAAAAGGCTGCCAACGCATATATTTCCGACCACGGCGGCGGATTTACGGTGAAAAATATTTCGGGGGCGCACCCCGACGTGCTGTATGATTATCTTGCGGAGGGTACTCCCGTGCTGTGCTGGGCTACCGACGGAATGATAGAGCCGGAATATTACGAAACATGGTACGACAACGCCACGGGGGAAAAGCTTGACTGGTACTTGAACGAGCATTGCTTCGTGCTGGCGGGGTTCAATATGAGCGGCGATATCGTCACCCTCAACGACCCGATGAAAGGCATTATCGACTACAATATCAACAGGTTTGAAACGCGGTACGACCAGATGTACAGGCAGGCTATAGTTATAATCCCCGACAGCGGAAGCTATACTCCTGCGGAACACGCAGAGACCACAGTCCCCGAAACGGTTACGGAAAGCGAGACGGAGACTGAAACGTCCCCCGAAACGGAGACTGCCGCAGAGACGGAGCCGCACCTTGACGACGACGGCGCGGACGAAATGCCCGAAAACTGATATTTATAGCAATCCATAAAAATAATCATACTGTAGGGGCGGGGTCTCCCCGCCCGCGATACAAAAATATACTGAACCACGGGACGGGAAACCCGTCCCCTACGAATTTTGTCAGGATATTTTTATGTACCGCTATAATAAAATTATGTGCAAGGTCTTGTTACGGCTTTGCACATTTTTTGTACCTAAAAATTTTTTTAAAAAAATCTGTGAAAACTGCCGTCCCGATTGTCTAATAAAGTGAAAGGAGGAGATAAGGTGAAAAACGGCGCCGAAAAAACCGAAGAGCTCTTCAGAAAATACGGGGACGAAATTCTCCGAACGTGTATGCTCATACTGCGGAACCGCGCTTTGGCGGAGGACGCGGCTATGTCTGTGTACGAAAAAGCGTTTTTATCCTTTCACGGCTTCCGAGGGGAAGCTGCCGAAAAGACGTGGCTGATACGGATAGCGGTGAACGAGTGCCGCAATATCTTAAAATCCTCCGCGTACAAAACCAGCGCGGCAGGGGAAATTCCCGATACCGTTTCGGAGAGGGACGAGTACGCCGAAGCGGAGACAAAAGCGGCGGTATCGCAGGCGATAATGTCCCTGCCCGAGATATACCGCGAAGCCGCCGTGCTGCACTTATACAACGGCTTCACCCTGAAAGAAGCCGCGCGGCTTGCGGGCGTTGGGCAGAGCGCAATGACGTTCCGCGTGAGCAGGGCTAAAGAATTACTTAGAAAAGCATTGGAGGAATGTTTATGAACGACCTGAAAAAAATTATCGACAAGGAGCTTGAAAGCATGACCTTCAATGAAGTCAAGAACAGGAGGTCAATTAAAATGAAAAAGAATTTTAAAATCAAAAAAATTACGGCGGTTTGCGCTGCGGCTGTTGCGGCAGTGGTTATTGTCGGCGGTACGGTGTACGCGGCTTCTCCCGAGGTGCGGGAGACGGTGAATAATATTCTCGGCATAAATCGTGAAGCCGCGCAAGATTATTACGATATTTACGACATTGAGGACAACTCAAAAGTAACCGACATTGATATTATTGGAAATGCTCTTACCGTTACCGAGAACGATTTTACCGAGTTTGCTCCGGGCATAAGAGCGAAGTTGGTGAGCGTTGTCAACAGCGGAAACTTTGCGGAAGTTTTGCTTGAATTTGAGTTTGACGAACCTGTTAAGGACGTTGAATACACTATTGACGATATGAGCATAAGCGCGTTTCCGAAATATATTTCAAGCTATACGTACGGCTTTTTGACGGTCTCCAACAGCGACAAGATATACAGCAGCATTCGGCTTAACGATATTCGTAACGTTGCTGAAAATATGCCGATAACTATGGAGATAAAGTGTCTTGACAAGGCAAACGGCAAGGGTATGCACAGTACGGACGAAACGTATACAGATGACGCGTCAGTCAAAATATACGGTAATTTTTCTGCAAATATTGTCCTTGGCAAAGCTATAAAATCTAAGACAGCAAGCATAGAGCCGAGAGAGATAAACTGGTCAACCTCCCGTATGGGTGAAGCACAGGCACATATGGATGTCACCGCCTTAAAGTATTCTCCAAAGTCGATAAGCTTTGACCTGCGTATGTTGGAGGACTGCCTTGTTATGTATGAAGACGCGAACGGCGGGGAACAGTACTTAAATAATAATACGGCTATGTTTTCAATCGAATCTTACGGCGGTAGCGAAACGCCAATCAAATTAAAAATGTCCGACGGCACTTTAAAGGACGTTTGGTATTCCGACGTTATCTCCAACGCGGTAAACGATATTGACAAAAACACTCTTCTCACAGATATGGACTGGATAATGGCAAGTTGGGACATTCCAAGCGACAAACCCGCGACGGTAACTTTTATGCTTTCGGGTATTATGGACTATTCCGACGTTGAAGCGATAGTTTTCTGTGGAGAGGAATTTCCCATAAGCTGAAAGTCATAACAAAATGAATAATTTTTCTGCGGTACTTGCATATTGGTATGGTATGCAGGTACCGCGTTTTTGTTTTCATAAAAATTAAAAATGAAATTTAATATACATAGACTTGCAATAATATTTGATAATAGTAGCTAAAATAATATAATTTTGCAGGATAATAATTTAATTATTGCATAAATTTCAAAAAAGCCTTGACAAATGAGTGCAGATGATATATAATAAGACCATAGAAAACAGCAAGGGCGCTGTAAGCGGGCTGCAATGGAGCGGTTCGTTTACAGCGCTCTTGCATTGTGTAAAACTTTAGGAGGGATTTTTTATGGACGCAAATATTATCAGCACAATTTCGGAGACGGTAACAAGCGAGGTCTTTGCCGTTTGGTTTCTGATCGGCGCGGCTTTGGTATTCTTCATGCAGGCAGGCTTCGCAATGGTGGAGACAGGCTTCACCCGCGCGAAAAACGCCGCCAACATCATTATGAAAAACCTTATGGACTTCTGTATCGGCGTGCCGATGTTCATTCTTATCGGCTTCGGACTGCTTTTCGGCGAGGACGTTGTGGGTCTTATCGGCAAGCCGGGCTTTGACATTTTTACGGCGTATGAAAATTTCGACTGGTCGGCGTTCGTTTTCAACATGGTTTTCTGCGCAACAACGGCGACTATCGTTTCGGGCGCAATGGCTGAAAGGACCAAGTTCCTTTCCTACTGTATCTATTCGGGCGTTATCAGCGCGCTGATATATCCCATTGAGGCACACTGGATATGGGGCGGCGGCTGGCTTGCACAGCTTGGTTTCCACGATTTTGCAGGCTCCTGTGCAATTCACATGGTGGGCGGTGTTTCCGCTCTTATCGGTGCAAAAATTCTCGGACCCCGTATCGGCAAGTTTGTCACCGACAAGAAATCGGGCAAGGTCACAAAGGTAAACGCTATCCCCGGACACTCTCTTACTCTCGGCGCGCTTGGCTGCTTTATCCTTTGGTTCGGCTGGTACGGCTTTAACGGCGCGGCTGCAACGTCGCTCCCACAGCTTGGTTCTATCTTCCTTACAACAACGGTTGCCCCTGCGGTCGCAACGCTCGTCTGTATGATATTCACTTGGGTGAAGTACGGCAAGCCCGACGTTTCAATGTGCCTTAACGCTTCTTTGGCAGGACTTGTGGGCATTACAGCAGGCTGTGACGTAATGGACTGCTTCGGTTCGGCAATGGTCGGTATCGTTTCGGGACTTTTGGTAATATTCGGCGTATGGCTCCTTGACCACAAGCTTCACATTGACGACCCTGTTGGCGCAGTTGCGGTACATATGATGAACGGCATATGGGGTACTCTTGCGGTGGGACTTTTTGCAACGACCTCCGCACCCGACAGTGAAATAAACGGACTTTTCTACGGCGGCGGATTCCACCAGCTCGGCTTGCAGGCTCTTGCGGTAATTTCCGTTGCGGCTTGGACTGCAGTTACTATCACAATTACATTCCTTGTTATCAAGCATACTATCGGTCTCCGCGCTTCCGTCGAGGAGGAGACTCGCGGTCTGGACGTTACGGAGCATGGTCTTGTGTCCTCTTATGCGGACTTTATGCCTAACTCTATCTCGGTATTCACAGGCGAAACAAGCGAGGAAAGTGCGGCAGCGGAAATCCCCGCAGATATAAAAATCGCGGAAAGACCTCATATCGAACGGAGCAGCACCGAGAAAAACAAGTACACAAGAATTTCCATTGTCTGCAAGCAGAACAAGTTTGAGGTACTCAAAAACGAGCTTAGCAATGTGGGCGTAACAGGCTTTACGGTAACGCAGGTTTTAGGCTGCGGAACACAGCGGGGCGCAGGAGAAATGTACCGCGGCGTACCTGTTGAAGCAACGCTTCTGCCGAAGGTAAAGGTTGAAGTGGTTGTGTCAAAAGTCCCCGTTGAGACGGTTGTGGAGGCGGCAAGAAAGGCTCTCTATACGGGACACATCGGCGACGGAAAGATTTTCGTATACGACGTTGAGGACGTAATAAGAGTACGCACAGGCGAAAACGGATATGACGCACTGCAAGACAGAGATGACAGTTGACAGTGTATAGTTGACAGTGAAATTTTACCCCTATTGGCTTAATTGTCAATAGGGGTAAAATATTTTTGCGGGATAAACAAAAATTACTATCCCGCCCCCTTGATAGGGGGCTTGATAAAGTTACGGTATATGTTATTTAACATCGGGGGTAGAACAACGCCGCACGCGGAGTGCCAACTGTGAGTTGCTAAAGTTCCAATTCGGATTGGTAGATTTTTTTGAAATTGCGCTGTATAATAAAAATACAAAAAAATATAGGAGGTCGAAAATATGACAATAGGCGAGCAGATACAAAAGCTTCGTATTGAAAATGGTCTTACGCAGGAATGTTTTGCGGAGCTTATGGAGGTATCAAGACAGTCCATTTCAAAATGGGAATTGGGACAAGCCGTCCCCGACGTGGATAAAATTATCCGCATGAGCGAGCTGTTTGACGTTCCCACCGATAATATTTTGCTTAGAAACACCTCTGTGGAGGAAAATAAAAATCCCTTGCATTTGGGTACCGTTTATCTTGTGGTAAAGGATTTTGAAAAGTCCGTAGAGTTTTACGAAAAATTTCTCGGCACAAAAGTTGACAACCGTTGCCGCAGCGGAAATAAATTTGTTAAATTTTACATCGACAACAAGTGCATTTCCTTGATGAATGAAAACAACATTGAGGGACACTGCACCGATTTGAATAGTTCCTACAAGTTTGTGCAGAATTACTGGGTGGAGGACTTGATTATGGAGTACGAGAGGGTAAAGTCCCTGAACATCGGAAAAGTTACCGAAATTTTAGAAGCGTACCCGACCTATCATTATTTTCACCTTACCGACCCCGACAACAATATTATTGAAGTCACGGGAGGATATCATGCCGCAACCGTGAGTTGCAAAAGTTCCAATTCGGATTGGTAGACTTTTTTAAAATTATGCTGTATAATAAAAATACAGTAAAAAGAAAGGCGGTCGAAAGGGTATGACAATAGGCGAGCAGATACAAAAGCTTCGTATCGAAAAGGGTCTTACGCAGGAGCGTTTTGCGGAATTTATGGAGGTATCAAGGCAGTCCATTTCAAAATGGGAATTGGGACAAGCCGTCCCCGACGTGGATAAAATTATCCGTATGAGCGAGCTGTTCGACGTTTCCACCGATACAATTTTGCTTAGGAACGTCCCTGCGGAGGAAAATAAAAATCCCCTGCATCTGGGCAGCGTTTATCTTGTGGTAAAGGATTTTGAAAAGTCCGTGGATTTCTACGAAAAATTTTTTGGCATAAAGGTGGACAACCGCTGCCGAAGCGGGAACAAATTCGTGGAATTTTACATCGACAACAAGTGCATTTCCCTGATGAATGAAGACAATCTCCACGGACACTGCACCGATTTGAACAGTCCATACAAGTTTGTGCAGAACTACTGGGTGGAGGATCTGACTATGGAGCATGAGCGGGTAAAGTCCCTGAACATCGGCAAGGTTACAGAAATTTTAGAGGCTTACCCCACATATCACTATTTTCACCTTACCGACCCAGACAATAATATTATTGAAGTTACAGGAGGTTATCACATGGACGAAAAAATTTGTCAGAGCTGCGGAATGAATATGCAGCCGGAGGTTTACGGAAAAAATGCTGACGGAAGTCCCAACAGCGAATACTGCAAATACTGCTGGGTTGACGGACATTTCTCAAAGGACGAAACAATGGAGGAAATGATCGAAAGCAATTTGCAGTTCCTTGACGAGATGAAAAAGGAAGACGGAACAAACCTTACCCCCGACGAGGCAAGGGCGGAGATGATGAAATATTTCCCAAATTTGAAGCGTTGGCGGACTGAATAAGTCAAGCGATCATTTACTATAGCAATCCAACAAAATAATAACCGTATCTGTAGGGGACGGGTTCCCCGTCCCGCTGTTTCATAACCGCGTGGCGGGGAAGTTTTTGTTCAGTTCCTGTCCAAGCCTCAAAGATTCGTCTGTATGTCCAATTGGACAGTTGCTTTTTTCTCAAAGCTGTGCTATAATTGCTCTGTAAAAAAATTTACAATCGGTAAAAAGAAAAGAGTTGAAATAAAAATGGCAATATGCTACAATGAGACAGACAGACAGACAGACAGACAGACAGACAGACAGAC
>CANDEV010000021.1 GCA_947383835.1 uncultured Clostridia bacterium | reverse complement strand
GTATGCCTTGACAATGATTTTACGGACATTTGCCGAGGAGAGGATAAGATCCGAGTCTGCGGACTTTGCTACTCGGCGGAATATTACCGCGGAGTTCGTGAGTACAAACGGGGCTGGAAAGCCTTTATGCTCACAGATATGATAAACTATTTGGGTCTGAAAGACCCTGAGATTTTCACTGTTTTGCTTGCACACAATCCCCTTGATTTCGACGTTCACGCCGAATGGGGCGCAGACCTTTCTTTGGGCGGACACGTTCACGGAGGCTTGATACGGCTGCCTGTTGTCAACGGGATCTTCTCACCGGAGAGAAGGATATTCCCCAAATACAAGGAGGGTATGTATAATATCGGCAATTCCTGCCTTATAGCAAGCCGCGGCTTGGGACGCTTCCGCATACACAATCCTCCCGAAATAGTTTCCATAACCTTACATTCAAAATAAATTTCCCCGACTTTTAACGTATGTAGTCTGACGCGCAAAATACAAAAAGTAACCAAAAAGAAGTCCCGCCCTAAATTGCCGTTAAATTGCATTTAGGGAGGGACTTGTAATTATTTAATAACCTTATCGGGATTTCAAGTATCCTACCAAATTAGTATTATTCAAGGTCGAACGTAAATGTGACCTCACCGATCTCCTCATAGGTATTGCTGTCCATCAGCCCTGCTGAAAGGAAGATCGTATCTCCGGCATACAAAGCGCAGTCATAGATATAGAAGAATTCATCTTTCAGCGTCTCGCCGCTTTTCACCTCGAAATAAACCGTTGAATTGTCGGAAAAATCCTCACCGTTTACCGTTAATGTTTTTCCCGAGATTATTACATCAAAGGAATATGTATTTACCACCGTGCAATCGGCTCTTACCATTGTGTCCATATTTTCAACGCCGATTATATTTATTGTAAGCGTACCCTCTCCGTCCACGACCTCGCCCAGTTTGCCGTTGGGGTCGTAATCGGAACCGATAGGCTCTTCGGGGTACTCCATTTCCGAAACATCCAAGCCGAGAGACTCGAAAACAGGTATTACCGCATAATAACCGCTTTCCTCAGAGCCTGCGATAAGGGGGAAGAGAGTTATCATACCGTCCTCGTCAACATAGGCGTAAGCCCAGTACTCAACGGTTTTATTTGCGGTACAGTATGGCAGAACGTCGTCAATAGTATTGTACTCGTCCGTACCGAAAATAACAAGGTACTCTTCGTCGCCGATATAAAGCGTGGAACAGAAAAATGTTTCTATACCCGTATCAAATTCCGCGGCGGGCTCATCGTTTATCATGGCAAATTTGTACATACACCGGCTGCTGTCGGTACTGTCTATATCCGACGCAAGGCTTTTTTCGGTAACTCCCGAATCCTCAAGAAGCTTTTTTACATCGCTTTTATTGTATGAGATAAATCCGTTATTTATTGAGGAATATAGTTTTCTCCCTGCGGAGCTTTCCCCCGAAATGCCTATAACAGGTTCATTTTCTGTTTCTTCCGTTTCTGCGGGTCTCTCGGTTTCAGTTTCAGTTTCAGTCTCGGTCTCGGTTTCAGTTTCCGTTTCAGAAACTGTCGTTGTCTCTGTTTCGGACGCTGTTGTTTCAGTAACGCTTTCATCGGGGCTTTCCTTTGCTGAACAGCCCGTCAGCATTATTGCCGCCGCCAAAGCAGCAGCTAAAAATATTTTTTTCATAATAAATATCCTTTCTTTTTATGATTTAAAAAGCACAATAAAGCTTTCACCCATTCCAAGCGACATATCGTCAAGCTCGTCCTCTCGGTTCTTTCTGTAATAAACCTCTGCGGCGGCTTTTACTATCTCGCTTTGCTCGGGAAATTCTTCTAAATAACGTATGCATATAGTATCCGCGCTTTTGTCTATCTCACCGTCAAGCGCGGTTTTGAACTCCCCTACAGACGACACGCACAGACCGTTGGCATGATAGTACTCATACTCGGGATTGCTGCTGAAATAACCCTCCGTTTTTTCGTCCAGCTCGTAAAGCTTATTGCAGGTATAGCCTGTAAGCTCCGCTGTATTTATGTCGGAATTGTAAAGGAAATAAGGTATACCTGAAATTTTTCCGTTGTTTGTAACGTCCGTCTGAAATCTTTCTCCGTATATCGTTACCGCATTCCATGCGTGGGGGAGGTTACCGTCAATGTACCCGGTTACAACGCTGCACTCAATTCCGCACATACTGCAAAGCAGCTTATAAGCATAGGCGTAGGACTGACACACGCCCGACTTTTTCACAAGTGCGCCGTAGGTGTTGAAAGCGTACTCATATTCGCTTTCCCCTGTTTTGATGTAATTATTTTCCCTTGCATTTTCAAGAGCGGCATCATCGTACTCCGCCGAATTTTCAAGATAGCTGTAAACTGCCGACTGCCGCTCCTCCAATGTCATTTCTTCGCTGATTATTTCGGAAATTACCTTCTCCGCTTCCTCTGCGATCTCTCTTTGCATGTCGTAAATTTCGTCCTTTCCATAGACGTAATCCACCTCTAACATCATATCCCCGTAATCGTATGAAAAGCTGTATACCCCCAAAATGTACGGGTTCTGATAATATACCTTGTAGAGAACGTCCTCCAGCTCGTCATATATTTGCAGCCTTGGAAAAGCCTCCAGCGGTATGGAGCTTTCTCCGTTTGCAAGGTTTACCGCAAGCCATTCCTCCTCGGCGCTGTCCGCAAAAATCTTCACGCCCTCCGCAAGAGGTGCGGAGCTAAATTCTCCGCCGCTTTCAACGTGCCGCTCCGTAGCTTTTTTCTGATGCTCATAAATAGTGTCCCCCTCGGCTGCTGCCACGCTTTCAATGTCAGTATCGGGGGTTGACCGTACATTATTCTGCGGCTCGGAAAATCCCGCCGAGGAAATACTGCCTATTGTTTCGGGATACTCAAAATCGAGGTCGTCGATATCCATGCTCACATAGCCGTTTATTGCCGTGCCCTCAACCGAATATTCATATGCGGGGACTTGATATCCGTCTATAAATGTATCGGACATGATAAATCTGTACATGACCTTTCTGCTTGTTACAGAGCCGTCAATATTTATGATATCGAGTGAAAGAGGCAGCTTTGAAATATCGTCGTATCTGCTGTACATTATATCGCTGCCGTCCGTGGGTTTGTATGGAATTTGCAGCTCCGCCGTGGAGACGCTTCTTGCAAACCCGCTCTCTCTGCCGTCCACAACCGCGCTTACGTAATATTCGCCCTTTACGCAGTAATTCTGTCCGATAACATATTCCCTGCCGTTAGAGCGGTCTCGGTGGACTGCTATGCTGCCCCCTCCCCCGTCAAAATCGTCGAAATAAGAGTCCGTCACAGAGGTTTCGTACAGCAGGCTGCAATTTTCAAAGCCGTTTTCCGCCGCATGGAGCGCGTGGTTGTCATCACCTGTCCAGATATCGCCGTCCGTTAAAGTGTATATGCGGTACTCCTCCGCGCCCTCAACAGGTTCCCATTGCAGACTGAAACGCCCCTGACCGTCAACCGCTCCCCTGACCTCCGGGGCTGGGACGTCGTGCTTTACCGTAAATGGGATCACAACAGGCTCGCTTAGCTTTTTTGGATAGTCCGCCTCGGTATCGTACCAAACGGCTATATAATAAACGGCAGCATTTCCCCACACGGGACGGTCATTTTCAAAATACTCCTCCTCGTCGCTTTTGTTTTCAAGCACGGCTCTCATGGGACGGATCGTTATTATGCAGCCGTCCTCGGCTTCCTCTGCCTCTTCATAGGCGTATATTTTACTTTCCTTAAGGCATCTTTTGTCGGTGTGGACTGTCACATAATCCTCGTCTGTGTCATAGTCCTCCATAAAATCAAAGCCGAATTTGAAATCAAATTCCTCGTCGGGAGCAACGTTATATATCGGCACAAGTTCGCCATCGTTTTCATTATCGCCGTATCTTGCCTTTATATCCGAAACAGTCGCTCCGTCCGCAGCCGCGTATCCCCTTTCCGAAACAACCGCTTCCTCCGTGAAAATTATGTCCCCCGCAGCGTCTCCGCAGCCTCCCAAAAGCATTGCGGCAGCGGCAATAAGCGGTATTATCCTGTTTTTCATTCTGTACGCTCCTTCCATTATACCTATTATTAACACTCCGCAAGTCGTCAAAAGGTTGCAAAATTTTTAAAAAAATTTTCCCGCGGCACAAATATACCGCAGGAAAATCATGTTATACTAATTTGCGACTAAAAAGCGTGTAAAAAATCAAGCAAAAATTTGCATATATGATTTTTGTGCAGATTTTTTACCTACGCTTTTAGGAGCAAATTAGTATTACTTAAATTTATAAATAATTTCCGCGTCATTGAGCTGCACCTCTCCGCTTTCGGAAATTCGGAATTTAATTATATTCCCGTCCCCGAAAACAGCCATGCAAAAGCTGATATTTCCGTTTAATTCTTTCTCTCCGCAGGGTAAAGCCTCAGAAAGCTTTCGGGACAGCGCCTCCGCCTCCTCTGCGCTTAAAATGTCGCCGTCTCCAAGCTGTTCGGAATTTCCGCAATAGAGGGACGTAATGTCTCCTCCGCCTATGAGCTCCCTGAATTTATCCCATATCTCCTCGTCCGTTTCAGCCTCTGCGTACCATTTTTCCTGCGTAAACACGCCCGCAGCCGCCGATAACGTTGTGGCAGTACCGACCTGCTCATGGATAATTCCCGACTGTTCCTCCGCAGACGTAAAAAAGCGAAGTCCTGCCGCAATCGCGATAACCGCGGCAGCAGCGCAAACGCCCGCCTGTATTCTCCTTTGCTTCGCGGGGACGGTCACAGAATTGATTTCCTCCGAAAGCCGGTTTCTGAACGCTTCGTCTGTTTTAATTTCTTCGTAATCCTTTTTATAGCTTTCCTTAAAATTCAAAATTCTCGCCCCCCAGTTTTTCTCTAAGCATTTCCCGCGCACGGAAAAGTCTTGATTTTACGGCAGACTCTCCTATTCCAAGAATGCTGCCGATTTCCTTTACGGGAATTTCCTCGTAATAAAACAGGTGAACTATCACCCTGTATTTTTCGGGCAGCTCCCTCACAGCATAATATACCTCGCTCTTTTCGGGGATATCCTCCGTTTCTGACTCCGCCTCGGAAATATCGGCTCTATGCCTGTTCCATGCAGACCTTGCAAAGGAGTTTCCGGCATTGACAGCCACCTTTATAAGCCATGCCTTTCGGTGCTCTTCGTCATTAAATTTTTTTCCCGACCTTATGTATTTAAGGAATACATCCTGGGTAATATCCTGCGCGTCGTGGACATTTTGCGAACGAGCATACGCCAGTCTGTAAACCATATCGGAATACATATCCACAAGGGTCTCTGCGGATATTCCGTTATCGTTTTTATTCAATTCCGTTCCTCCTGTTATGCCATGCCTATATAATACTAATTTGTTCCTAAAAGCGTATGTAAAAAATCTGCACAAAAATCACACGCGCAAATTTTTGCTTGATTTTTTACACGCTTTTTAGTCGCAAATTAGTATAAGAACCGAATTTGCAGGGGACTGCTCTCCTTGCCAATGCAGGCTGTCCCGCTGTTCCATAGCCGCAGGCGGGGAGACCATGTCCATACAAAAAGCGTTATTTTACAGTATCGCTATAGGCGTTTAAAAAGTTTCATTTTTATTTTGCGGAAAACCTCCGCGGCGGTCTATAGTACAGTAACGAAAAAATACCGTTCGCCGCTTTTTATATTGTAACATATTTTTAATATGCATGCAAGTAAATTTGCATAATATAATTTTATGACGCAGTTTATACTAATTTCCGTCTAAAAAGCGTTTAAAAAATCAAGCAAAAATTTGCATATATGATTTTTGCGCAGATTTTTTAACTACGCTTTTAGACAGAAATTAGTATTATTACCTGTATCTTGAATGTGCATATGTATATCCCCACTCATAGGTCATCAGGAAAACATAATCCGCCGCAGCCCCCAAAAGCTCGTAATCATGGGCTTCGTAAAGCAGCCCCTGCTGGTCGGGTGAGGTTTTCGGCGCAAGGTCGATATGCAGGATAAGCCCCCTGCTTTGGAGCTGTCCCCTGCAATTTTCCGCAAATTCGGCAAACTGCGTCCTGAACTGCGGCGGAATGTATTCTATATCTATATCGAGACCCTGTGCGCCCTTTTGCTCTATCACGCCGATAAAATTTGCAATGACGGTGTTCTGGAAATCAATATCGGTCAGAAGCCGTTCAATCTTGCCCGAACCGAAAGTGCCGTCTGTGTTAATACTCGTCAGACTGAGCAGGACGGCGGTTTGATAGCTGTGAGCAAGGTAAATCATATCCTCGTCATTCAGCACGATTACAGAACCGTCCTCGTTAAATCCGTAGCCGAATATTATCAGATATGTAAGGTACGGCAGGGCGTGTTCAAGAACGTTCCTGTTTATATAGCTGTAGGCAAAGCCGCTCGTTTTGATTTTTTCGGTCGGTTCGTCCTCAAAGCTTATCACTATCTGCGTCCCCGTTTCGATATATTCATGCCCGATAAGCGAGGGATTATTGCGGTAAAGCGCAAGCAGAGACGTCCCATAGCTTTGAGCAATACTGAAAAGACTTTCACCCTGTCTAAAGGTGTGTATTACTTTCGGCTTCATAACCAGCAAAGCCTGCCCGAGGACAAGCTCTCGGTTAGGGTCAAGGGCGTTGTCCGACACAAGACGTTCCTGAGAAACACCGAATTTTTGAGCAATTGAATATACGGTATCACCTGACTGTACAACATAAATTTCCAAAAAAAAACACTCCCATTTCAGCATATTTTATATTCATTATATTCGATTTGTGCATACCGGTTAAATATAACGATCATACAATTAATTGCACTTTTATTGTATTCAGCACTTGACAGTTTAGTTAAAATATGTTAATATTATATAGAATAACGTTGAAAGGAATGGTACTATGGAACAGGCTATGTTTGAATGGAAAGATGATTACAAAATCGGCGTTAAGATCATTGATGACGCTCATAAGCAGCTTTTTTCAATCGTCAGCCGTATTATGCGTAATTTTACGGAAGCAGATTTTGAAAGAAACAAAATGACTTGTATTGAGGCGATAAAGTACCTTAAAAGCTATACTATGCAGCATTTTGCCGAGGAGGAGGAGTATCAGCGCAGCATAGGCTATCACGGTTATGTAAACCACAAAAAGGTTCATGATAATATGCGCGACGTTGTCGTCCCCGCCCTTGAAAGAGAGATCACATCAAGCCGCTATTCACGGGAATCAATGGAGCATTTTGTCGGAGCTTGTGCAGGCTGGCTCGCAGCCCACGTTCTTATCGAGGATCAGGCGATAGCAGGAAAAGTCCCCAGCAAATGGAAGGAAGGCATTGACAGAGAAAGTACGGAAATGCTGGAGGAAATTTTCAAAACGATAAACAACGGAGCTTTTCACGTAACAACTACTCTTGTAAGCGAAAAATACGCGGGACACGAGCTGGGAAAGCTTTTCTGCTACAGGGACAAGTTCAAAAATGAATGGGACGAGGAATATACTATTGTCACGGCAATGGAGGAAACTCTCCTCACAAAAATAATGACTACACTTCTGAACAAGAAGGTATGCGAGATAGACGAGATCGTTACGCCGATGATAAAGGAAATGTTCAAAGCCTTTAACAGAGACGTCCTGACCGCTTTTCTGCCCAATACTCTTGTGAACTTCAACAGCACCGTTCTTCCCGAAAAGGATTTTTATGCAAGCTTTAAAGATATCTACCCCGATTACAGTATGCTTTGGCGCACCGAACACGGCTACATGGCTCTTTACATTAACAAGACCGTTAAGAATAAGGCAAAAGCTTAAACAGATACATAATATAAAATGCCCTTACTGAAATTTTATCTGAACAGTAGGGGCATTTTTTTAATAATAATTATTTTTCGGCAAACCTTTTTCATTTTTCCGCGACTATATAGGTGAAAGCTTTTAAACGAGGTGCCTCTCATGAATAAAAACAATCTTACGGAATACGCCGACTTCCTGCTTAACGCGGCGATATGCAAATGCGGCAATATCAATGACGCGCAGGACTTGGTGCAGGAAACGCTTCTTGCGGCTCTTTCCGCTTGTGCGGCAAAAAAGCCTATAGACGAGCCAAAGGCGTGGCTGACGGCTGTGCTGAACCGCAAGTATTACGACCTGCTCCGCAAAAAATATAACAAGCCAACGGTGTCCTTTGACGTGGCAGCGGACGTTCCCGACGAGGCTGAAATTTACGAAGCTGCGGAAAAGTCCGCCGAAGCCGAGGAGATACGGCGGTGTCTTGCCTATCTTACAAAGCTGTACCGCGAAGTCATGGTGCGGCACTATATGCACGGCGAAAAAGTGCGGGACATTGCCGCCTCGCTTGGTATTTCGGAGAACACCGTGAAAAGTCGTCTCGATGCGGGAAGAAAGCGTATCGGAAAGGAATTTGCTATGGAAAATTACACCAAACAAAGCTATGAGCCTGAAACTCTTATGATGTCCTGTTCGGGACGGGGCGGTCTTGATAACGAACCATTCAGCCTTGTCAGGGACGACGACAAGATTGCTCAAAATCTGCTTATACTTGCATACGAAAAGCCTGTGACCGTTACCGAGCTTGCAAAGGCGATAGGCATAGCCGCGGCTTATATCGAGCCTGTTGTTGACAAGCTTGTAAGCGGTGAGCTTATGAAGCGCGTCGGGGACAAGGTCTACACTGATTTTATCATTTACACACCCGAAGATCATACTGCTAATGTTGCTCTTGAAAAGCAGATCGCGGACAAGCTCTATAAGGACGTATGGACAATTGTGGACAAGGGTCTTGAAGAACTGCACGGCTGCGTTTTTTACAAGCGGCAGACCGAATCCAAGCAGGCAAAGCTTGACAGCTTCTTTGCTGTTCGGACTTTGCTCCATGCGGTAAGCCAAGTCCGCGACGACGTTTGCGGGAAAATGCCTTTTGAGGAATACCCCGACCGCCCGGGCGGTGGAAAGTGGATCGCAATGGGAAGCCGTTATCCTGCAAATTACGATTACGGCAATGCGGTCTTTGAGCGCGGAAAATATTATATAAGCGGTGAATCGTGCATGGGAGGATCTGCCGATGGCGGAGGGAAAAATGTTGATTTGACAATATGTGAGTACAACACTCTGCTGGGCGACACGCAGCTCGGTATGCGGGATATTCTTAAACGCCGTATGACCGACGTGGAAATAGCGCAAATGCTTTATGCCATTCACAGCGGCAAGGAAGAGCAATTACCTCTGATAAACGCAGGCTGCTTCGAGAATTTCGATAAGCTTATAGAGCTTAGATACCTTGCCAAAGAGGGCGATAAAGTGGTCTGCGACGTTCCCATTATCGCCGAAAAGGAACGGTTTGAGTTGTACAATATAAGCAAGGATCACCACGATATCATTGCGGAAAAATTCCATGACGAATGGGTGAAGCTTATGGTAAATCCCGTGAAGCTTCCGCCGCACCTTAAATCCGTACCGGAGTTTCAAAGGTATATGTACAGCTGCTCCACCGTTTCCATGCGTATCGCGAAAAATGCGATCAGTAACGGACTTTTCCCCCAATGCGCGGACTATCCCGCCCCTGCCGTACTTATTTCGGTAAAGGAATAAATTCTTGACTTAAACTCCATTAAAAAAATAAATAACTTCCGATAACATTTGCAAAAAAGCCCTTACTGTTTTGTCAGTAAGGGCTTTTTTTACCAATCGCATGATATCATTATCTCACAGCTTTGGTCGGGAAAACCGTTCAAAGAGTTCAGACCTTTTCCCGAAATGTCATAGGTGAAATTCATGGGTATTTCTTCGGGTCGGCTTAGTTTTGCAATAATTTCAATTTCCGCATAATTCCCGTCAAAATCGCAGACAATATGCCTCTTGTTGTCGGGGGGAAAATCCACTTGCGGTTTGAAGTACTCAAAATTTCCGCCGCTGCAATAACTGCTGATTATCAAATCATCATTGTTGAAAGCAAGGTCAAAGGACGCATTTTCAACGCTGTAAGCTTTGTTTTCACGTTGATTAAGCACGACCAATATACGGTACACCCCGTCATCTTCTCCCGTAGCCTTTGAAGTGTCTGCACAGACCAAAAGCTCAACAGGATTTCCGCTTTTTGTCTCGTGACATATTATCGCACCGCCGACACCGGGGTTCTCGCTTCCCGGAAAGTCCATTATATCCGTACCTGTTATCTCATCTCTGCTCACAATAAAAAATATCACCGCCGCGCCTATTATAATGAGTACCGCCAAAAGCGTGAAGATCGCGGCTGTTACCTTTTTGATTTTCATTGCCCCACTTCCTTTGCAATTCCTTGTTTTAAGTATATATGCAATGTGTGAACGTTTTGTTTTTTTGTATGGACGTTTTGTAAATTATTAATTTTTATAATCGGTAAAATAAACCTTGTACCAAACAAGGAAAATAAACAAAGTCCAAATCTTGCGGCTGTTGTCGTACTTGCCAGCGCGGTGATCGTCAAGGAGCTTCACAAGCATTTCGGTATTGAAAAAGTGCTCCGCTGTTTCGGAGGTAAAATATTCCTTGACAATTCCGTAATATTTGTCCTCTTTAAGCCAAACGCGGATAGGCACGGGGAAACCAAGCTTTTTCTTGTTGGCAGTCTGCGGAGGCGCAGAACGGAGCGCCGCTTTTCTCATGGCAAATTTTGTATTTTCATCGGTAACACGGTACTTTGTGGGAATTTTCTCCGCAACAGCCATGACCTCCTTGTCGAGGAACGGCACACGCAGCTCCAGACTGTTCGCCATGGACATTTTATCCGCTTTCAGGAGAATGTCCCCCGTCATCCAAAGGTGCAGATCGAGGTACTGCATTTTTGTAACCGCGTCAGCGTCGGAAACCTTGTCATAGAAAGGCTTTGTTATCTCAACAGCGGGGGGAGCGTCCGTCTTTATCTTCAGCAGAGCCTTACGCTCCTTTTCACTGAACATATAGGCGTTGCCGATAAAACGTTCCTCCAAGTCCTTGCCGCGGCGGACAAGGAAATTTACCCCTCTTTTTGCGGGAAGCTTTGAAGCGACTGCGCCTATACCCCGTCTTATAGGTCGTGGGATTGCGTTGTACGCAGGCATTGACATTGGTTCTTTATAAATATTGTAGCCGCCGAAAATCTCGTCCGCACCCTCCCCGGAAAGCACCACCTTGACGTACTCCGAAGCCTTGTTGCAGACAAAATAAAGCGCAATGCAGGAGGGGTCTGCAAGGGGTTCGTCCATGTGGTACTGTATCTTTGCGATATTGCCCCAGTACTCTTCGGGAGTAATGACCTTGCTTATATTTTCCTTGCCGATATATTTTGAAAATTCCTTTGCCCAGCCTATTTCGTTGTACCTTTCGTCCTCGCCGAAGCCGACGGTAAAGGTCTTGTCAACATTTGCCACAGCAGCAACATAGCTTGAGTCCACGCCGCTGGAAAGGAAGCTTCCAACCTCAACGTCGGAAATCTTATGCGCCTCAACGGAATTGTGGAAAATGTCTGAAATTTCGTCCACCCACTTATCCAGATCGGGACCGTTGTCGGGGTCGAAGCGGACGTCCCAATACCTTTTCAGGGAGAGATCGCCGTCCTTATATTTAAAATAGTGTGCAGGCGGTAGCTTGTAAACATTCTTGAAAAACGTCTCGGTTGTGGGCGAGTACTGGAATGTCAGATAATTTTCAAGAGCCGCCTCGTTAAGTTCCTTGACAAAATCCGGGTGAACAAGGAAAGCCTTTATTTCAGAACCGAACATGAGGGTATCCCCCATTTTGGCGTAGTAAAGCGGCTTTATTCCGAAAAAGTCACGCGCGCCGAAAAGCTCCTTTTTGACCGTGTCCCAAATAACGAAAGCGAACATACCGCGAAGCTTGTTCAAAAGCTTTTCGCCGTACTCCTCATAGCCGTGGAGGACTACCTCGGAATCGGCATTGCTCTTAAATGTGTGTCCCGCTGCAATAAGCTCGCTGCGGATAGACTGATAGTTGTATATCTCGCCGTTGAAAAGGAGAATTTTGGTATTGTCCTCATTATACATAGGCTGGTCACCCGAAGACGTGATGTCGATGATACTCAAACGTCTGAAACCGAGAGCAATATCGCCGTCCACGTGCTTACCGCCCGAATCGGGACCCCTATGGCGAATTTTTTCCATCATAGCCTCGATTATTTTATTTGAATTGTTTTGCATATTGGTAAAGCCAACAAAGCCACACATATTTATCGTACCTTTCATATAGTTTAGTAAATTATACTATATTATTATACACTATTATTCCGCAAATTGCAAGGCGGCGGGGAACGCCCCGCGGCGAGAGTCCCCCCAATGTTAAATATTACAAACTGTTACTTTGTTGAGCCCCCCCAAGGGGCGGGGTAGGGAACGCCCTGAGGCGAGAATCCCTTCAATGTTAAATATTACTGGCAGTTACTGCTTAAAAAAGCTATGGCGGGAACTTACCTATATCGGTATCTCCTGCCATAAATAATAATTAACGCAAATCGTAGGGCGGGGGCTTGCTCCCGCCTTGCCGTATAAAAAGCGATAATTTATTGGCTTACTGCAAATTGTTAAGCAAATGTAAAATTATTTCCTGACCATTTTAACAATTCTGCTGACAACGGGGCAAAGCACTCCGGCTGCCGCCCAAATTACAAGACCGTTTTCCTTCCAGTCGGAATAAAAGCTTGCGTCGTCCCAAAAATGAGAACGGGCATAACAAACATAACCTATATATATTGCTGTAACAATAAGCCAATAAATTACCATAATATCCCTGCGTTTCTTTTTTGCGGACTTGTTTTCGCGGCTGTACTTCCCCTCTTCAAGCAGCATATCAAAGCCGCTGTTGATCATAGATGTTTTTATCAAAATATAAACTCCGACGGAGCATATCGCCATAAGCAAAACAAATCCCATTATCGCAGTAAGATCGTCGTCGGTAATGGCTGACAGGAACAGCGGTATCACCGAAAGTATGCAGATAACAGTACCTAAAATAAGGCTTTTAGTGTGCCGTGACGAGTACGCGCCACGCCGTTCCTTGACCATACCGCTTACTCCGTAGCCTGTATCAATACCGTCTGTTTCCAAATATTCAAAATCTTTAAGCTCCTGCCCCGAAATAAGGAAAATAATTACGGCGCAGGCAGTTATTGTCAAAAGTGCGGCAACGCCCACTCCGCCCGCAAAATTTTCGCTTATGGCAAAGCTTCCGAAAAAGTTGGGGCTGTACTCGCTAAGTCCTGCCAGAACTATAAGTAATAACGGCGAAAGTATACAGAGCATCACACCGAAAGCGGTTTTCGGCGCACGCTTTTCATTTACGCGCAGGAAACGGTTGGCTTCTTCCATTGAAACCTTTCGAAGCGCGCCCTCGACCTCGTCTGTGGGGACAGGCTCTTCACCCTCGAAATCGTCCTTTAGCAGATAGTCGGTGCTTACTCCGAAAATTTTTGACAGGGCAAGAATTTTGTCCAGATCGGGTATGGACTGCGCCCCCTCCCACTTTGAAACTGACTGACGGCTGACGTTCATTTTTTCCGCAAGCTCCTCCTGTGACAAGCCGCTTTTCTTTCTTAACTCAATTATTTTGTCTGCAAGTATCATAATATGAGTCCTCCCATAAAATTATTTTATGTATATATTTTAATATTTTTCGGCAAAACAATCTACCAAGTGCACTTTACAATTTGTCAACCGCTGTGTTGCAATTGTTGTAACCGCTGTGTTTATCGGCATTTCAACACCGTTTATTCTCTTGAGACGACCACTTAACGAAAACCGCTTGAAAAAGAACTTGCCGCCGTATATAATTTAGTTGGAGGTGAGAAAATGGAGGTCGAAATTAAAATAGACGCAAACTTCAAAGTACCTAAAATTGTAATTTTTACCGACAGCGTTACCGAGGACATCAAAGCCATTGCAGAAAAGCTTTCCTCGGAAGACAGACAGGTCATAACGGCTTTTAAGGACAATACCGTTAAAATTCTCGAACCCGATGAAATTATCAGGATATACTCGTTTGACGGAAAGATCATAGCAGTAACGGAACGGGGAGAATTCTTTCTGCGGAGGCGTTTGTACGAGCTTGAGGAGCTTCTTGAAAGCAGAAAATTCGTCCGAATATCCAACTCGGAGATAATCAATCTTAAGAGAGTAAAGGAATTCGACCTTAGCGCGGCAGGCACGATATGCGTATCGCTGTCAAACTCGGAGGTCACATATGTGTCCAGAAGATACGTTTCAAAAATCAAAAAAATACTTGGAATATGAGGTGTTCAATATGAAAAAAAGAATTGCGGCAAGATTGATAATAGGTTTCCCAATAGGTATTGCTATAGGCAATATTATAACGGTCATAATATCTCTTTTTTGGGGCGGCGGCAGCTATATCATCTGCACCGACGAATTTATCGGATTTGTTGGGAACGAAGCTGCAGCTGCGGCTGTACAGACCTTGCTCTGCGGGATAATGGGCGTTGGTTTTGCGGCGGCTTCCTTTATCTGGGAGGCGGACAGTATAAGCCTTTTGAAACAGACTGTAAGCTGCTTCCTGATATACCTGACGATAATGTTCCCCGTTGCATATTTTGCAAACTGGATGCAGCACAGTTTTATCGGGGTAATTATTTACATCGGCATTTTTGCGTCAATTTTCGCCATAATATGGCTGATACAATTTTTAATATGGAAAAAAAAGATCAAAAGTATAAACGCCGTACTTAAAAACCGATAACGCCGGCAATGTGCGTACAGCGTTATTCTGTCCGGCGCTGTACGCGCGGCATTGCTTTACCGCTAACAATTGCATTCTGCTGAAATTTTATTACTTTTATAAACTTTTTGTAAATTATATATGAAATGTATTGACCCTGAACTATGCTTCAGGGTTAAAATACGTACATAAGGTACCTTAAAACATTTAAGGAGGTCTAACATGAAAATCAAAGAATTTGCAAAAGCTTGCGGCGTTCCGGAATCAACTGTCAGATATTATGACAAAAAAGGCGTACTTAAACCCGTGGAGACAAATCTTTTAACCAAATGCAGATATTATGACAAAAGTCAGATAGCCGACGTTGGTAAGATAACGTCCCTTAAATCGGTCGGGTTTACTCTTTCGGAAATCAAAAGGATCACAAACGGAAAAGCTGATACCGAAGATATCCAAAGCTTGTTCGCCGAAAAAAAGTCACGTCTTTACGAGACGTTGACAATGCTTGAAGATACCCAAAAAATAATACTTGGAGGAGATTTTATGAAAACAAATAATATTGAACTTCTGCACGAGGACGTAAACGTCCCCTTTGAAAACGACGAGGACGTTATCGGCAGGTGGATAATTACGGAAGATAGTTCCGCCAATATGGGCAGCAAGGAGCGCGAGCTGTACTTTCTCCCAAACGGCGAGTGGTACTGGTGCTTCTCTTGGACTAAGGGAAAATTTTTGTACAACGGCGGAAATTCTTCATGTGTTTGCGATTACACCCTTGAAAACCGCGGAGACGGTCTTTACATGAAAATTGATTTCAAGACCCACAGCGGCATTGATGTTATTACCCTGAAAAAGCTGGACAGCAAGCATTACACCGCTGATGAGATTGCCCGAAAGGATAATATCGATATGCCATTTAAGAACGATGAAAAAGTCCTGGGCAGTTGGAAAGCCATCGGTTTCATTGCAGACAAGGAGAACTTTTCGCCCGACAATTTTAACAGCAGCTTTGAACCGTATTTTGAAAAGATAGAATTCCTGCCCAATGGAACCTGCACAAGCGTGTACGGCAGCGAGATCATAAGCGGCAATAATATGCAGGTCTGGACGAAAGGATACGTGCTCCGAAAATGGAACAGCACCGCCTGCGCTTACGAGATACGCAAGGTCGACGGCGCCGAATACCTTATCATCGAATGGAAAAGCGGCGACTACCGCTGGGGCGGATTTGACACGGATTATTATGTTTTTGTAAGAACATAATATAACCTCCTGCTAGGTAACATTTGCAAAAACGGAGCGTTCAGTTAACGCTCCGTTTTAATTATTTTTTACCGAAAAGAGAACCTAAACCGTCCTTTAAATTTCCAATGTCGATCTTTGCCTTAACTCCGCTTACAACGCTGTTGATAACGTCGTCCGGCAGGTCGACGCCAAGGACTTCCTCTACAGCTTTGATCGGTTCGCTTTTAAATTTTTCCGCAAAATTCTTGTCGGACTTTACTTTATTCACAACCTTGTCGATCTTTGCTTTGATATCCATGAAAAATCATTCCTTTCAAATTTTTTCTGTAATTATTTTAGCAAAATTTTTGCCAATTGTCAATATAAAAATGCGTACCCCAAAGGCTGAGCCTTTAACCTTTTAGGCATACTATGTCTGAAAGGTTAAAATGCTCCCATGGGTAACAATACTTCTGTATCGTTACATGCCTAAAAGGATACGCATTTTGATCACTCTTTTACAGAACCGTTTACAAGACCGTTGTAAATATACTTCTGAAGCGAAAGGAATATAACAAGGGTCGGTATGATACAAATCACGATACCTGCAAATATTATCTCCCACTTGGCGCCGTACGGTCCGATAAAATTGTACAGAGCCGTAGAAACAACGGGTTTGCTGGAGATATAAAGCTGCGGCGTATAGAAATCGTTGTAAATGCTTATTATTTTTATGATAAGCACAGTTGCTATAGCCGGCTTCAAAAGCGGGAAAATTATTCTTATATAAACAGTGAAATAATTTGCCCCGTCCATGACCGCGCTTTCATCAAGAGAGTAGGAAATGTTGTCGAGGAACTGAATGAATATATAAATTGAAATAATATCCGTTCCCACATAGAGAATGATAGGCGCAGCCATTGAGCCGACAAGTCCGAAGGCATTTACAATGCGGTAAACCGTTACCTGCATTGAAATATTCGGCAGAAGCGTTGCAAGAAGAAACGCCGCCTTTATAACATTGCCCAAGGTCGTCTTAAAACGCTGTAGGACATATGCTGTCATAGAGCCTGTTATGACAGTGCCGATACAGGAGAAAAATAGGATAATAATAGTGTTTTTAAAGCCGGTAAGAACCTGTCCGTCAATAAACGCCGTTGAATAGTTGCTCCACTCAATTTTTGTTGGAAGAGCAAAAACGTTTGAGGAAAGAAATTCCTTGTTTTCCTTAAACGAGCCGATAAAAACTACCATTAAAGGGATAATTACAACAAGACACGCAATTACAAGCACAGCGTATTTTAGAAAATTAAATATTCCGCTTTTTATCTTGCTTTCCCGAAGATCGTAATCGTTGTAAACGCTGCTTGCCGCCATATCACTTTTCCTCCTTGAAGCATAGCTTTTGAATTACGGTGACTATGATTATGATTATTGTCAGCACCACAGCCATTGCCGAGGCAAGTCCCACCTTCTGGAACTTAAAGGCTGTCTCGGTGGTCTGAATAACAAAGGTGCTTGAACCGAAGCGTCCGCCTGTGATGATATAAGGTATTTCGTAAACGCTTATCGCACCCTTTACCGCAAGTATCATTTGCAGCAAAATTATGGGACGTATTCCGGGGGCAATGATATATCGGAATACCTGCCAGCGGTTTGCGCCGTCAAGCTCCGCCGCTTCGTATATGTCGGGAGATACCGACTGTATCGCTCCGATAAACATTACAAGATCAAAGCCGATATAACGCCATATCGAAACAAATACCAGACAGACATTTACAAGTCCCTCTGTTGAAAGGAACTTTACAGGATCGCCTCCCAAAAGAGTTATTATCGAGTTAAGAGTACCGTCCGTATTGGTTATGCCGTCGCCCCTTTGGAAAAAGCGGCGGAAAATTACCGCAACGGCAACGGTGTTTATCATATAAGGGAAAAATAAAACGCCTTTAAAGAAGTTGGAAAATCTGATCTTCGAGCAAAGAATAGTTGCAAGAAACAGAGCAAGTCCCAACTGTAAAAACGAACCGAAAAGGTAGTATATACTGTTTTTAAAGGTGGAGAAATATTCAGGGGTATTGAATATCGTCTTGTAATTTTCAAATCCGATAAACTTTACGTTTACGCCGAACTGGTCGCGCTCCTCAAAGCCGTATCTGAACATATTGAAAGCGGGTATATAGGTGAATATAAACAAAAGCACAGTCGGTATCAGCAGAAACAAAATGACCGTGAGCATTTTGTTTGTATACTGTCGGCTGAGCCTTTTTCCCACATATGAACCCGAGTTGCCGAAGCTTTTCGAGCTTAGTGATTTATTATTTTTTGCCATAAGCTGCTCCTCCGTATTTGATACTAATTTCTATCTAAAAGCGTAGTTAAAAAATCTGCGTAAAAATCATATACGCAAATTTTTGCTTGATTTTTTAAACGCTTTTTAGACGTAAATTAGTATGAGTGGAAATTTTCATAGCCGCAGCAGCGCTCCAATGTTGGGATATGCCGTCATTTCCCGCCCCCCTTGAGGGGAGCTTTGGAAAGGAGAGGCATATTGTACCCAACATTGGGGGTGACTTTGGCTGCGGGGATCGCCCGCAAATTTTTAAGGAGTTAAAGAGAAGATGAAATAGGTGATAACTTGATTAAAATTTAGCCGAGAATTGAATCTCTTGTCTCATTCCATGACTTGTTTACATCGTCACATATAGACTTGTAGGAATCCTCGCCCTCGCCTCTGAACGCTGCTTCAGCCATTTTGAACTTGAAGTTTGTGGAAGCGTCGCCCCAAGGGTCTACCTCGGAAGTCTTTGCGATATCGTCGAACTTGCCAACGAGATTTTCAGGTGTGGGGTCTTCAACGAACAGCTCAACGCCAAGCTCGTCAAAGGAAGAAAGAGTCTCGGGCATTGCCGCACCCTTAAGACCGGAGATCTCGCCTTCGTTCTGTGCAAATCCCGAATCAGCGCAGAACCACTCAACGTATGCCTTAGCGGCGTCAAGGTTTGCGGAATTCTTGTTTGCGCTCATCATATAATCGTTGGAAGATACGGAGTAGATCTTTCCGTTAATGCTGTTGGGGAAAGGCATATATCCGATATTGGAGGGGTCTTCACCTGCGTTTACGGCAGCCTCCTGGAACTGTGAAATAGCCCATGAACCCATTACCATTGTACCGATCTTGCCTTGAGCCATAGCGGGCTTACAGCCTTCCCAGTCTGTTGTGGAGGGGTCTTCCTCGTGGAGAGAAGCGTCAGCGTATACCTTAAAGAGTGTGCCGTATACAGCGTCGTATGGGCTGCCCTCGAAGAAAAGGTCTTCCTTGTCGGTAAGAAGTCTCTGATTGATGTAGGAGGGGTCTCCGGAAGCGCCTACCACAAGGCTCTGCCACTGAACGATAGTCCAGCCTGCGTTGTAGTTTGTATAGTAAGGGATAGCGTCGGTGTTATCTCTGATCTTGCCGAGGCACTCGATAAATTCGTCTGTGGTTGTGGGGAGATTGGTAATTCCCGCATCTGCCCAAACCTTTTTATTGTAAAGAATACCCGAAGCAGTACCGCCTGTGGGGAGAGCGTAAACCTGTCCGTCAACGCTGTAATTTTCAAGCCAGTACCACTTTGAGGAAAGCTCGTCGTAGCTGCCGAAGGAAGCGAAGAAGTTGGGAAGATCAGCCTGCTTCAGAGCCTGAGGAGTCATTACAACGTCGCCGTAGTTATCGGACTGCATAAGAGTTGCAACGTCGTCGGCATAGTTTGTGAAAGACTGATATTCAACGGTAACTCCCGGATATTTAGCATTGAAGCCCTCTGTGAGCTTAGCCATTGTGCCGTCCTGATCGCGGTCTGTACGGTGGTGAAGAACCTTGATAGTGCCGCTGAGAGAGCCGTCGCCTGCTGTATTGCCTGCGTCTCCTGCGTCGGCATTTCCGCCGTTGTCAGCAGCTGCTGTTGTCTCGCCGCCGTCTGCTGCGGGAGCTGTTGTGGTGTCTCCGTTTCCGTCGCTGTTGGAGCAAGCGGCAAGAGAGCCTGCCATAATTACTGCTGTTAAAGCAGCCATGATTTTTTTCATTTGCATTGTAGTATCCTCCTGAAATAAATTGGTTTTGTTTGCGGTTTGCAATTTGTTTTGCAATTAGCTTTACGCTCAAAATGTTACGACTTTATTATAAATATATTGCGCAATTCTGTCAATAAAAAATTTATTTATCGTCAAATCGTACAATACATGCTGTTTAATTTTTAATATTATGCACAATTTGAAATTTTGAGCATTATATAAACATGAAAAATATTTGTTATGTTTTCATAAATTGCAACAATATTTTCTTGTTAGTATATATGTATTATGCACAATGGTTTTAAATTAATTCATCATTTCATGAATTTTAGTATAACGTTTACATATTTGTCTGTAACGTTTTCATTCACAAAATGTTAATTTTACCAAATTAAATTAATTTAATTAAATCAAATTTTTAAGTAAATTTAACTTAAAAACAAGTTAAATTTTTGTAATATCATACATTGCAAACAGACAGGATTTATGGTATTATTAAAAAATAAAAAAAAAAAAAAATAAAAGCGTGGTGAAAGCGGATCATGTCAAAGGAAATCAAAATGAAGGATATTGCCGAAAAGCTGGGAATAAGCATTGTTGCTGTTTCAAAAGCGCTGAGCGGAAAGCCCGGCGTAAGCGAAAAGCTGCGGACGAAGATCAGGCGTACTGCCGAGGAAATGGGATATCATTACGACCCTGCCGCAAAGCATAAGTCGGAACGCAGCAGCAACATTGCCGTGCTTGTGGCTGAAAGATATATGAACGAGGATTCATTTTATTTTAAATTTTTCCGCCATATTTCAAAATTATTACAGGTCAGCGAACAATATGCTTTTTTTCACACCATATCAAAATCGGAGGAGGAAAATGTCTCGCTGCCCGATGTGATTTTCCGCCAGCGTGTGGACGGTATGATAGTTCTCGGACAAATTTCCGAAAAATACATTTCCGCCGTTATGGGAACAAAAATACCAACGGTATTCCTTGATTTTTACAACGAACAGGTCTGCACCGACTGCATAATTTTCGACAGCTTTTACGCAAGCTATGAGATGACGAATTACCTCATAAAAAACGGTCACAGAAATATTGCCTTTGTGGGAAATATCCACGCCACAAGCAGTATTCAGGACAGGTATCTGGGGTACGCCAAATCTCTTATAGAGCACAATATCCCCCTAAGCAACAATTATGTGCTGAGCGACAGAGAGCTTGAAACGGGAAAATGGCTTACCATAGAGCTGCCGGTGGTCATGCCAACGGCATTTGTCTGCAACTGTGACGAGACCGCCTATATGCTGATAAATCAGCTTCGCAGCAGCGGCTACAGAGTGCCGGAAGATATATCGGTCACAGGCTTTGACAACTCTGTATACAGCGAGATGAGCGACCCAAGCATTACCACTATAGAGGTAAACGCCGCCTACATGGCAAAGCTTGCGGTGGAGGGCTTGCTGCAAAAAATAAAAAAGGGCAGCTTTTCAATGGGTATGGTACACGTAAACGGCAGGATAGTTTTCAAAAATTCGGTGCGTTCACTTAATTATTAACGAGGTAAAGCTTTATGCGGATAAATAATTTTGATATAAATTACATAATTTTTGATATGGACGGTACTCTCCTTGACAGTCTCTCCGTGTGGGCGGACTCCGACCGCGAGTTCATCACGGGGCTTGGAATGGAGTATGACGGCAGGCACTCCCTTGCCATGAAAAAAATGCACTTTGATTCCGCCTGCGAATACCTTGTGCGGGAATTTTCCCTGCCGTTGACTGCTGAGGAAACGGGGAAAAAAATTTTGGAAATAGTTGAGGAGCACTATATAAACGGCGTCCCCCTGAAAGACGGTGCGGAGGAATTTCTTTCGGCGGCGCACATGGCGGGAGTAAAAATGTGCGTTGCCACGTCCAACAAAAAATCCCTTGCGGAGGCTTCTCTGAAAGCCAAGGACATAATTGACTATATGGAATTTGTCCTGACCTCCGACGAGGTTGGCTGCGGAAAGGAAAGTCCCGAAATTTTTCTGAAAGCTGCCGAATTGCTTGGAGCAAAACCATCCGAGACCGTTGTTTTTGAGGACTCGATACACGCGGTCATGTCGGCAAAGTCCGCAGGTTTCAGGGTCATAGGCGTGTACGACAAGCTGTGTCCCGATGAATTTGAGGAGATCGAAAAGTACGCGGATATGTCGGTGAGATCCTTTCGGGAGCTGCTTAATAACGCAATAAAAGGAGGCTGACAGCCAATGACGGACAAAACAAAAATTATATTAAAAATACTTGCGGCGATTGTTATAACGGCGGTTTATTTTTATGTTGCCGCCTTTGTCGGAAATGTTGCCGCTTTTGCCTCTTTGAATATTGCTATGCATATTGCCGATGAAATCAACGTGTCAGCTTGGGTGTTGATGTACATACCGCCTGTTTTGATTTTTATTTTTGCAGACTGTTTGCTCTTTAAACCGCTTTGCAAATTATTCAAGCGTTCTGCTTGGGTTTATGCGGTTTTAAGCGGAAATTTTATGACGCTCTACAGCATTTTTGCAATGATTGGCGCGACCGCCTCATCAGGGGAACGTTACTCCGGGTTCAGCGAGATTGCGGCAATGCTGACCATAGCCCCCGTTGTGAGCCTTTTGTGCGGAGTTCTGTTTTGCTTTCTGATACAACTTTTCAAAAGTCGCAAAGCGAAAGGAATTTCCGACAGTGAAAGTGCAAAGGAGTACGCGAAATGAAAAAAATTTTAGTTGGAATGAGCGGCGGCGTTGACAGCTCCGTTGCCGCACTGCTTTTAAAGGAACAGGGTTACGATGTCAGCGGCTGTACGCTAAAGCTTTTTGACGGCGGCGACGATATTTTAACACGCACCTGCTGTTCGCTTTCCGATGTGGAGGACGCCCGCAGCGTTTGCTACAAGCTTGGTATCGAGCATCATGTGTTCAATTTCAAGGACTTGTTCCGCACCGAGGTCATGGACAGATTTGCGGAGGGTTACATCTGCGGCGAGACTCCCAACCCCTGCATTTTCTGCAATCGGTACATCAAATTTGAAAAAATGCTTGAACGCGCTTTAGTGCTTGGCTTTGACGGCATTGCTACGGGGCACTACGCCAAAACCGAGAGGGACGAAAAGTCGGGGCGTACCCTGCTTATCCGTCCCGCGGACAGAAAAAAAGACCAGACATACGTCCTGTACAACATGACACAATTCCAGCTTGAACAGACGGTTTTCCCACTGTGGGACAGGGCCAAGGAACAGAACCGCATTCTTGCGGAGCAGCACGGTCTTGTCAACGCCCGCAAGCCCGACAGTCAGGACATTTGCTTTGTACCCGACGGAGATTACGCGAGATTTATTTTGGAGCATACCGAAAAGGATTTCCCCGAGGGAGATTTTATCGACACAGACGGAAACGTTATCGGCAGACACGGCGGTATTATCCGCTACACTATCGGACAGCGAAAAGGGCTGGGCGTGACATTCGGCAAGCCTGTTTACGTATGCGGAAAGGACGTAGAGAGGAATACTGTTACTCTCGGCGGCAGCGATGATCTGCTGACAATGACGGCAGTAGCGGAGGACGTTAATCTGATATCCGTCCCCGATATTTCGGAGCCTATGAGAATTACCGCAAAAACGAGGTACAACATGACCGACGCGGCGGGTACTCTCGAACGTGTTGGGGACAGCAAAATCAAGGTTACGTTCGACGTTCCCCAAAGAGCGGTTACAAAGGGACAGGCGCTTGTTGTCTATGACGGGGATATTGTTGTGGGGGGAGGAAAAATTATATGAAGCGAAAAACAGTTTCCAAAATTATATTTGCGGCTGTACTTTTTGCAATACTTGCTTTGCTTTTTCTGCTTATGATCGGGGAGTATTTGCAGCCAAAAGCCTATCAATGGGAGGAAGATTTTTACGGCAGGGAAACCTATTCCGAGCTTCAAATTAAATGTACCGCAGAGGACAGAGAAGCAATTCAGCCCGTTCTTAATCTTGCCGACGAAGCGTTTTCCTATCTTGGAGACGGCGATAAATACGAGCTTTTCGGCAAGCTTGGACTTTACAGCCTTAACAATTATAAAGACGTTGTTTCGGAAAAGCACGGTATTGATTTTCTTACCGCAAAGCTTGACGGCGGCAGCGGGTATTTGTGGGTAGAATATTTTCATGAGGGATATGACGAAACAGGTGAGCGTACAACAGGTTCATGGGAAATTAAATCAAGGTGGACGCTTGAAAAAACAGACGGTGAATGGATCGTTTCCGACATACTTGAACACCCGTAAAATCATATAAGCTATGCAATAAAAATATAATTATATAAAATATGAAAGGACTTGATACTATGAAAGAAATTGCACTGGAAAACCTCAGCTTCAACCCTTGGACAAAAATCGGAAAGGACTGGTTCCTGCTCACAAGCGGGGACGAAAACAGCTTCAACACAATGACCGTTGGCTGGGCAAACATGGGCATTATGTGGAACAAAAATATTATCACGGCAATGGTACGTCCCAACCGATATACCTATGAGTTTATGGAGAAAAACGATCTTTTCACTGTAAGCTTTTTTGACGACCGGTACAAAAAGGCTCTCGGCTTCTGCGGCTCACATTCGGGTCGGGACTGCGATAAGGCTAAGGAAGCTGGAATTACTCCCGAATTTATCGACGGCACGACCGCTTTCAAGGAAGCAAAGCTGGTTTTTGTATGCAGAAAAATTTATGCTCAGGACTTGGACGTTTCACTCATTACCGAGGACGTTCGTCCCGCAAACGGCAGCGACCCAATTCATAAGCAGTACATGGGCGAGGTAATAAAAGTGTACGAGAACTGAAATTACCCAGCCCCCTTAAAGGGGTTGGGTATATTAACTTTATGCTGTAATTACTTGCGTGGAGGAATTTTAAATGAAAGCTATTATTGTTGACTTGGACAGAACGCTGCTGCATACGGACAAGACACTTTCGGAATACACGGTAAATGTTCTGAAAAAATGTCACAATAAAGGTTTTTCTGTAATAGCCGCAACAGCAAGAACAGAAAAAAGGATATTGAATTACCGTGAGCAAGTCGGCTTTGATGCAGTCATAACCATGAACGGTGCCAAAATTATTTTACCCAATCAGGTAATTGAAAACAGTATTCCGTGTTCAAGCGGGGAACGTGTTTTATCCGCGCTGATTTCAGTACCCGATACGCTTATCTCTATTGAAACAAGTGACGGCGTATATTCCAATTTTCCAATTCCCGATTGGGATTACACCAATTATGATGATTTCCCGAATTTGCCGTCTGATGTAACTTTGTATAAGATTTTGGCAAGCAGCTCAAATAATAAATTATACGACAAAATTAAACATTTATTAACCGAAGATGTATATTATACGGTTGCAAACAACACGCTTGTACAAATCATGAGTAAAAAAGCAACAAAATGGAACGGAATTAAAGCAGCACTTGAAGCGCTGAACATTTCACAAGCCGACGCTGTCTATTTCGGAGATGATAACGATGATATTGAACCGATCCGAATGTGCGGTATCGGAGTTGCAGTCTCCAACGCGATCGAAGCTGTAACTAATGCGGCGGATCATATTACCGGCAGCAATGACGAAGACGGCGTTGCACACTTTATCGAAGCAAATCTCTTATAGCTTTTGCTTCCGATGACGTAAAAGCGACCCTATGCACAAATTGTTTATGGGAGAAATAATAGAGGTATGCGAGACATAAAAAACACCTTGTCCGCATATACCGTAATAAGGACTTGACAAGCTCCGAATAAAACGCGAAAGGACTTTTTTAAATGAGCTTTTGGGAATTATTTTTGATAGCCGTGGGACTTTCCGCCGATGCTTTTTCCGTGTCGGTGTGCAAGGGTTTGAATATGCGCAAGTTAAACCTTAAACACTCTTATGTTATCGCGCTTTTTTTCGGAGCTTTTCAGGCTGTAATGCCCCTTATCGGCTTCCTTTTGGGGACCGGCTTTTCGGGATACATCGAAAGCTTCGACCACTGGATAGCCTTTGTGCTGCTTGCCTTTATAGGCGGAAAAATGGTCTTGGAGGCTGTCCGTGAAAAGGACGGCGAGGACGGTGAAAAAACAGATGTCCTGAAAATTGGCGAGCTTTTTGTCCTTGCGGTGGCGACCAGCATCGACGCGCTTGCGGTGGGTATTACTTTCGCTTTTTTAAAGGTGAATATACTGCCGTCGGTACTTCTTATAGGTGTTACGACCTTTGCGCTTTCTCTTGGCGGGGTACTCCTCGGCAACCGCTTCGGTGCAAAATACAAAAGCAAGGCAGAGATCGCGGGAGGGGTAATACTCATCCTTATCGGACTAAAAATTCTTCTGGAGCATTTGGGTATAATTAATTTTTGAAAAAATTATGCCGGCTTATTTCCCTGTCTGCGTTATCGCCGGACATTTTCTGCGCCGTCTGATCTGTTTTATTTTTTTCGCAGGTAAGAAAAAAGATGTTGATTTTTTCATATATCTGTGCTAAAATAAGTAAAAACAGCGCGTATAAGAACCTGTCCTGACAAGCTATTTGTGCGGAGCATAGGCAAAATTCGTCATACGCTTGTTAAGACAAGCTCTGAAAGCGCTTTAATGAAAGGAAGACGCTATGAATACTCCGCTTTGCCACACTCCGCCTATGGGCTGGAACTCCTGGAACACATTCAGTTGGAACATCAATGCCGAGCTTATAAAGACTACTGCCGATTTTATGGTCTCAACGGGACTTAAAGACGCGGGCTATGAATACATAGTGATCGACGACTGCTGGAGCGAAAAGCAGCGCGTAAACGGCAGACTTGTCCCCGACAAAAACAAGTTTCCCGACGGTATCAAGTCCGTTGCCGATTATGTTCATTCAAAGGGACTGAAATTCGGTATATATTCCTGTGCCGGAACTCACACCTGCGCGGGTTATCCGGGAAGTTTCGAGCACGAATTTACCGACGCCGAGACCTTTGCGGAATGGGGCGTTGATTACCTCAA
Organism: uncultured Clostridia bacterium; assembly: GCA_947383835.1. Taxonomy (GTDB): domain Bacteria; phylum Bacillota; class Clostridia; order Oscillospirales; family Ruminococcaceae; genus RGIG8773. The sequence continues at coordinate 17,228 of CANDEV010000021.1, read as the reverse complement.
ATACGACTACTGCTACAAGCCTGAGGCTGCCGACGGAGCAAATCTTTACAAGCGAATGGGCATGGCTCTCCGAAACTGCGGCAGAGATATTGTTTTTTCCGCCTGCAACTGGGGCAAGGACGACGTCCACAGCTGGATAAGAGAAAGCGGCGCACAGCTTTTCCGCTCGACGGGAGATATTCAGGATAACTGGGAATCCGTAAAGCGGCTTGCGCTTTCGCAGATCGGCAAGCAGGCGTACAGCGGCGTTTACTGCCACAATGACATGGATATGCTTGTTGTGGGTATGCACGGAAATTCCGACAACGACTGGATCGCTGATGTTGTCGGCGGCTGCACCGATACCGAGTACAAAACTCATTTTGCGCTTTGGGCGATCATGAATTCCGCGCTGATGATAGGCTGCGATATCAGAAAAATGTCCGATGAAACAAAGGAGATACTCACAAACAAAGACGTTATCGCCATAAATCAGGATATAGAGTGCCGCGCACCCTATTGCATAAAGCAGTGGAACAATCCCGAAAAGGTCTTCGCGCTTGTAAAGCCGTTGCATGAAGGAGATTATGCAATAGGTTTCTTCAATTTCGGCGACAAGAAAAGCGAGATGTCGCTCCAGTTCTACGATATAGGTCTGCCGGCAGCCAGCGGCAGAGGGCTTGAGCTTTACGACTGTTACAAGCATGAAAAGGTTGGTACATTTACCGAGCGTTATGCGGCGGAAATCGAAAGCCACGACTGCCTTATGTTCAGGGCAAGGGTAGTGAAGGTCTGATGGCTGATTACGAAAGCTGCATGGAATGCAGCGCGAAGCTCCATGATGATGATATTGCGATTTTCCGCAAGCTTGTGTACAGAGGTGCGGAGGAGTTCCTCTGCATAGACTGCCTCGGTGAACGCCTCGGCTGTACACGCGCGGAAATTGAAAGGCTTATCAAATATTACAGAGACAGCGGACAGTGTACGCTATTCAGATAAAAACGGACAGAAGCTATTATTCCGTCATTGATAAAAGTCGTATTTAACGTACTTTTGCGGACGGTTATTACATTACTAAAAATCTCACTGTTGTTGTGGCAGTGAGATTTTTGCTGTAAATTTCCACAAATAAAAACGCTGTTTTCTTAGTAATTGAACTGAATATAAATTATAAAATCTGCTCTTGACTAACGGGCGTTCTTATGCTATAATAAATTTGGTTAGCATATAGCAACTATTTGCGGAGGTGATAAAATGAGCGTAGTTGTAATAGGCGGCAACGAATGTATGGCAGCTCGATACAAGAACATATGCGAGGCATACAACTGTAAGGCAAAGGTGTTCACAAAAATGCCCTCGGACTTTGAAAGCAAGCTGGGAAATCCCGACCTTATGGTGGTTTTCACCGGAACTTGTTCCCATAAAATGGTGAACAGCGTAAATCAAAAGTCCCGAAAAAATGACATTCCCGTGGCGAGAATACACAGTTCAAGCGCAAGCGCGCTTAAAAGTGTGTTGGAGCAATATTGCGTATGATTTGTACAAATTTACCGTTAAGTTACCTAAAGCTAACCTGTAAATCTGTACATATTCAATAAAAATTGGAAAGGTTATAAAAACCCCTTGACATTCGGGAAAATATGGAGTAATATAATAAAGGGTTAGCCAATACTAACCCAAAGAATTTGCCAATATGTTAGTCTTAACTAACTCGAAGAAGGAGTGTATATATGATGCCGCTTACACTTGCAAACACAGGCGAGGAGAACATAATCAAAAAGGTTGGAGGCAATCCCGACACAAGGAAATTCCTTGAAAACCTTGGCTTTGTGGCAGGCTCCGCGGTAACGGTCATAAGCGAAATAAGCGGAAACGTTATCGTGAGCGTCAAGGATTCCAGAGTTGCTGTTTCAAAAGAAATGGCGCAGAAAATTATGGTTTAAGGAGATGATTTTATGTCCACATTGAAAAATGCGAAGATAGGTCAGACCGTTACGGTAAAAAAGCTTTGCGGAGAGGGCGCGGTAAAACGAAGAATAATGGATATGGGTATCACAAAGGGGACGGATATTTACGTCCGCAAGGTGGCTCCGCTGGGAGATCCTATTGAAATTACCGTCCGCGGATACGAGCTTTCCCTTAGAAAAGCCGACGCCGAAATGATCGAGATCGGCTGATTTTTTTGGGATATAGGTTAGCGGTAACTAATAAGGTTAGTATTATCTAACGCCTTATCGGAACGGAAATTCCGTCCAAATAAAAATATGAAAGGATCGATGCAAAATGGATATCAAGATAGCGCTTGCGGGAAATCCGAACGCAGGCAAAACCACGCTTTTTAACGCGCTGACGGGTTCCAATCAGTTTGTTGGAAACTGGCCCGGAGTTACAGTTGAAAAAAAGGAGGGGCGGCTGAAGGGTCACAGGGACGTCATTATTACCGACCTGCCGGGAATTTACTCCCTCTCCCCCTACACCCTTGAGGAGGTGGTTGCGAGAAATTACCTTATCGGGGAACGTCCAGACGCGATTTTGAACATCATCGACGGAACAAATCTGGAAAGAAATCTGTACCTCACCACCCAGCTCGTTGAGCTTGGCATACCCGTTGTCTGCGCTGTAAATATGATTGACGTTGTCCGCAAAAACGGAGACAGCATAAACACGGAGCAACTTGCTTCTGAGCTTGGCTGCAGGGTCGTGGAAATTTCCGCGCTTAAGGGCACTGGTATCAACGAAGCTTCAAACGCTGCAATAGAGGCGGCTCGGTCGGGAGAAAAGACCGTCCCCATGCACAAGTTTTGCGGCTGCGTCGAGCACGCTGTGGCGCATATTGAAGAAGCTGTTCTGCACGACGTTCCGGAGGAACAGCAGCGGTGGTACGCAATAAAAATATTTGAGCGGGACGAAAAGGTGCTGGAAATGCTGAATATTTCCGCGGAGAAAAAATCCCACATCGAACAGGATATTGTCGCCGCCGAAAAAGAAATGGACGACGACAGCGAAAGCATTATCACCAACGAGAGATATATTTACATTGCTTCGATAATCAAGGGCTGCCTTAAAAAGAAGAACAGGGGCGGAATGACAGTCTCGGATAAAATAGATAAGATAGTTACCAACAGGATTCTAGCTCTGCCTATTTTTGCTGCGGTAATGTTTGTCGTTTACTATGTTTCCATAAGTACTGTGGGCGGCTGGGTGACCGACTGGACAAACGATACACTTTTCGGCGGCTGGATAACCGACGGCGCGAACACATTCCTCGAAAATATAGGCTGCGCGGGCTGGCTGCAAAGCCTTATCGTGGACGGAATTATCGGCGGCGTGGGCGCGGTGCTTGGCTTTGTACCGCAAATGCTTGTGCTGTTCATTTTCCTTGCTTTTTTGGAATCCTGCGGCTATATGGCGCGTATCGCTTTTGTTATGGACAGGATTTTCCGCAAATTCGGTCTTTCGGGAAAATCCTTTATACCAATGCTTATCGGCACAGGCTGCGGCGTACCCGGTATCATGGCGAGCCGTACCATTGAAAACGAGCGTGACAGGCGCATGACTATCATCACCACCACTTTTATCCCATGCAGCGCTAAGCTCCCCATTATCGGACTTATTGCCGGCGCGCTTTTCGGAAACGCGGGCTGGGTAGGCGCTGCGGCATATTTTATCGGCGTTGCTGCAATTATCGTTTCGGGTATCATTTTGAAAAAAACACAGCCGTTTGCGGGCGATCCCGCGCCATTTGTAATGGAGCTTCCCGCCTATCATATGCCCACGGTCGGAAACATTCTCCGCTCCATGTGGGAGAGAGGCTGGTCGTTTATAAAAAAAGCGGGGACGATAATTCTGCTCTCCACGGTCGTTATATGGTTCTTACAGGGCTTCGGCGTTGAGAACGGCTCCTTCGGCATGGTTGAGGATATCGACAATTCCGTACTTGCAGGCTTCGGTAATATACTTGCGCCCATATTCGCGCCCCTCGGCTGGGGCAACTGGCAGGCTTCCGTTGCCACGGTCACAGGACTTGTTGCAAAGGAAAATGTGGTATCGACCTTTGGTATGCTCTTCCACTTTGACGGCGAGCTTGCGGAAAACGGAGACGAGATATGGGGCAGCGTTGCGGCTGCATTCACGCAGCTTTCAGCGTTTTCCTATCTGATATTCAACCTTTTGTGCGCCCCCTGCTTCGCAGCAATGGGAGCTATCAAGCGTGAGATGAACAGCGCAAGGTGGACGGCTTTCGCTATCGGCTATCAGTGCGTATTTGCCTATGCGGTATCCCTTATGGTCTACCAGTTCGGACTCCTTTTCACAGGCTCGGTAAATATTATCGGACTTATTTTCGCCCTTGCTGCCCTTGCATTTATGATCTATATGCTTGCGAAGCCTTACAAGGAAAGCACACGACTGACACGGAATTTACGTGTTAAAGGCTGATAAAAAATTTTTTTCAGAAAAATGGCTGATCGCCGCACAAGCTAATATAAAAGCTGTGCGGCGATATTTTTGCTTAATATGTATATTTATAACTATATTTCAAAATGTATTCAATTCCGAAATGCTAAATACGGCAGCAATACTGAAAACAATAACCATATCTGTTTTGTCATTACTACCGCCTGTGAAACATCATTTTTGAGTACAAGAAACCGATACATACAAAATCTCGTGTAAACATTTCAGGAGCTGCTATATGTAGAGTTTTGCGGAAATGCTGTAATAAAGCTGTAATAAAATTAAAATGAAACTCTTAATTGATATATTATTTGGTAAATTAAATGATGTTGATATGCTCTCCGCGCATTTGGGAATAAAAATATCGTCAAAATTCCTATCCAATCCGAATTTTCGTTCAGGTTTTAGATCATCTGCCCACTGCTTTTCTGCAATAATCGAGATACGCTTTTTCTATTTCGGAAACACTCCTGCGCGGAACGGGAATTTTTCGCCCTACTTTTGTTATCAGCGTAAGATTGTTAAGTGAAACGATATGATGCAAATTCACAAGATAACTCGCTCCGCATGGTATATAATCTGCGTTTTTTCCGATTTCCTCACGGAGCTGTTTCATTGACAGCCGTGCAGTTAAACGATTTCCGTCAGAGAGATTTATGTAGAGATTGTGTTTCTGCACTTCGAAAAACTCCACATCCCGCAGTTCAAACGTCTGCAATCCGATTTCGCAGCGGAGCGTTACGGTCGGTTCGGGCGTCGCTTTTTCCCTCAATATTCTGTCCAGCGCTTCAAATAATTGTTCCCATGAATACGGTTTTACAAGATAATTAGCGGCATTCACCGCAAAAGCCTCAACCGCAAAATCGCGGCTTGTGGTAAGGAAAATCAGCTCCATTTGGTCATTAGTCTTGCGGATCTCACGCGCCGCGTCAATGCCGTTCATTTTATTCATATAAATATCTAAAAGCGCAATATCAAAGCGTTCATCTGCGGCGAGAAATTCTTCCGCACTTGAAAACTCGCCGATTTCAGCGGTTAAATTGTGCGCCGCCGCATATTTCCGAACAAGTGAGCGGGCAAGCTCACGCTCCTCGGCAATATCGTCAACTACCGCAATTTTCATACAAGTCCTCTCCTAATTTACAATTATAGCAATCCTTGAAATATCTGCACAAAATTTGCAGGAGACAGATTCCCCAGCATGCCGGCGGGATAATTCCGCACTTGCAGATATGGTTATTCCTTTATAAAACTCCCTTTGTAATATAATTATACAGCATTTTAACGGATTTTGCAAGTCTCTGACAGTTCGTTCGGAGTAAAATTGCTGCGGCTTTCTCAAAAGCAAATTTTCGGGATACAATATATTGCATTTTTCAAAAGTCAACCCCCAATTTTCTACCAATTGTGTCAAAAAAAGTGCCAATTATGACAAGCAAATTGGAGAATTACGATTTATGTGATAAAATAACATATAGTATGCGTTTAATTACTCATAACTAAAACTACTAAAACTCCTATGAAAGAGGAAAGAGGGCACGATATGAAAATCCTAAATACTGTTAAAAGCAAGCTGCTTGTGCGAATTTTGTCGGTGGTTGTGATCGGCATTGTTGTGATCGGCATTTTAGGCAGCTATCTGAACTTCCAAAGCACTCGATCAACAATTGAGACCACACTTTCGGAGCTTGCGCTTCAGACAAGTGTACGTTTGGAGAACCGCTTGTCTCGGTATGTGGCGATCGTTAAAGAGATCGGTATGGATCCGCGTATGGGCGAAGAATATTCCATAGAAGAAAAGCTTGAGCTTCTTCAAAGAAGAGCTGACACTTACGGCTTCTCGGAACGCGGTTATATTGACAAGGACGGTTGGGGATACGAAACTCTTGACGATGTGATCGACTACAGAACCGACCATTGTTACATAAAGGGCATGGGTAACGAAGAATTTGTATTCGGACCGCAGGATGTTGGCGGCAGACCGATAATATACTTTTGCGCTCCCATAAAAAAAGACGGGTTCAATAACGGCGAAATTTTAGGCGTTGTTTATTTCGGTATCGAAGGTTCTATACTTCATGACATTATTGACGAGATCCACGTAGGCGATACGGGCAGAACCTATATCATGGACGAGAACGGTACATATATCGCATGTATGGATCAGAAATACGTTGATGAGGGAATGAACAATGTCAATCACACTCACAAGGACAATGCAGAGTTTGACTGCCGCAGCGAGTTTGAAAGCAGGGCAATAGCATTGGCCAGCGATGACGAAACCGTATGCGGTCAGGTCAGCGGCGGCGGTATCGATAGATACCTTGCTTATTCTCCGATCGGCGGTACGGACGGCTGGGTGATCGGTGTTACGACCGAGGTAGACGAGTGGATGGGCGAAACCACGCTCGCTATTGTTACTACAATTATTGTAGGTCTTATTGTTATCGCGGCAGCGATCGTTGCTTGTATTGTCACCGCGAACGGCATTGCAAACCCGATCAAGAAAACGGTTGGCGTTATGAACTCTGTGGCTTCGGGCAACCTTAATGTAAACGTTGAACACATGTCCAATGATGAAGTAGGGCAGCTTGCGGACTCTATCAACAGTACAATAAACTCACTGAACGGTTATATGGGCGAAATTTCACGTCTTTGCAAACAGCTTGCGGACGGTGACTTTAACATTCAAGAACAGATCGAGTTCAACGGAGATTTCGTGAGCATAATTGAAGCGCTGAACAGTCTTGCATACGGACTGTCAGATACTATGCAGCAGATCGATATTTCTGCCGCACACGTTAATCAAGGCGCTGCGCAAATTGCAAACGGTGCTACATCTCTTGCGTCGGGAACAACCGAACAGGCTTCTTCCATTCAAGAGCTTGCAAGCATTATCTCAACGCTTAAAGATAAGGTTGACAATAACGCTCAAAATGCCGAAGAAGCTTCTCAGAAGGCAAATCAGGCGGGCGAAAAGATGTCGCTTTCCAACGAGCATATGGAAGAAATGGTTACTGCAATGAATAACATTTACGATAAATCTCACAAAATTTCAAACATTATCAAGACAATTGAAGATATTTCATTCCAAACCAACATTCTCGCGCTTAACGCCGCCGTTGAGGCTGCGAGAGCCGGTACTGCGGGCAAGGGATTTGCCGTTGTCGCAGACGAGGTCAGAAACCTTGCGTCCAAGTCGGCAGAGGCTGCCGCCGATACAACAAAACTCATTCAGCAAACCATTGAAGCGGTTGAAAGCGGTTCGCATATTGTTGACGGAACCGCGGAAGCGCTTAACGCGTCCGTTGACGTTACAAATCAGACGATCAAACTGATCAACGATATTTCGATAGCTTCCACGGAGCAAGCAATGATGATTGAACAAGTTGATACCGGTGTATCACAAATTTCGTCTGTTGTTCAGACCAACGCGGCTACCGCAGAGCAGTCCGCGGCTACCGCAGAGGAACTCAACGGTCAAGCGACCGAGCTTCAGAACCTCACAAGCAAATTTGTTCTTAAACAAGGATAAGAGCCTGTTTGCAGGTGCTTGAGGATATTGGGGTTCTGAATTATAAACTGTGTAAATGCATTTTGATGTATAAAAAAGTCAAGACTAAAAAAGCAGTATAAAACACCCAGCGCAAACTGCGAGATATACCAATTAAAGAGAAAAACAGCGGAAAAAACGCTGTTTTTTTCTTTATTTGGTATATCCAAGCAAACCTCATAATCTTTGCAAAACCACATATATCAAAGCTTTTCTTACTTTAAATTGTTGCCCGCATAATGAGTGCGCAAAATTAAAATTTATTTGCGTAACAGTTGCGAAAAAAATTTTTTTGTGCTATAATCAATATTGCCAAATAATTTCAAAAGGAGAACCACAATGCGCATAAGAAGGAAAAAATGGGCAAGACCCGAATTGGCGGTCTGCCCCTATTATATCGAACACGCCGAGGAGAACAAAGGAAAATGGAATACCGTTTTCCACGACGGAAAGCCGCTTTACGCCGAGCTTGGCTGCGGAAAGGGAGGCTTTGCCGCACAGGCAGCGTTAAAGTACCCCGATATAAACTGGCTTGCAATGGACATAAAAAGCGATATGCTTGGAGTTGCCCGCCGCACCGTGGAAAAGGCTTTCGCCGAGGCAGACAAAGAGGTAGAAAACCTCAAGCTGGTTTCCCAGAATATAGAAATGATACTTACGTCCTTTGACGAAAACGACCGTATTGACCGTTTGTACATTAACTTCTGCAATCCATGGCCAAAGGACAAGCACAACAAACGCCGCCTCACTCACACCCGTCAGCTTAAACAGTACCGCGTGTTCCTTAAAGACGGCGGCGAGATACACTTTAAGACCGATGACGACGAGCTTTTCGAGGAGTCGCTGGAGTATTTTTCCGAGGCAGGCTTTGCCGTAAAATATCTGACCCGCGACCTCCACGCAAGCGATTACTCTGACAATATAGTCACAGAGCATGAGAAAATGTTTACCGAAGAGGGTAAGAAAATAAAGTTTTTGATCGCCGAAAAAAAGTAAGAAAAGCTGCTCGCTGTTTTAGACGCTGAAAGGTACTGTAAACAGTCATTGCATTTTTATCCGATTTGTAAAAAAAGTATTGACAAAATTAAAAAAACGTAGTAAAATTATTATGTAAAATCTAGCGGCGTTACGTTTAATACCGCATTTTTAAAGGAGTAATGCAATATGCAGTTAAAAAAACTGGCGGCTTTAGCCGTTTCATTCGTTATGGCGGCGGGCGTATGCGGTGTAATTCCCGTAAACACCGCTCTTGAGGGGATCTCTGTGTCGGCTTCCGCGGCAAGTGATTTTACTGTCAAGACAGACAGCGACGGGCTTAAATATGTATCCAAATATAACGGCAAGGGCGGCAGCATTAAAATACCGGACGAAGTAAGCTACATAGGTGCAAATGCGTTCAACGGAAATGAAAACATAACGAGCGTGACATTCCCTGCAAGCTGTGATTTTATCGGCGAGGACGCGTTCGCCGGCTGTACACGGCTCACAAAGGTGGTTTTCGAGGGTGACGCCGACATTTGCCAGGGCGGATTTTATAAGTGCATAAGTCTTCAGAGCGTTACCATAAACGGAAGTATAAGAGACGGTATCGGTACGTCGGCTTTTTCTAACTGTCAATCACTTACAACAGTGAAGATAAAAGGTGACGAAAACAAGTTTTGGATAGGCGAATATGCGTTTTTAAACTGCTATTCGCTGACAAATATAAATATACCGAGCAAATGCACCGAAATATTCGGCGGAGCATTTTTGAACTGCTTCAGCCTTACAAAGCTGACCATTCCAGCAAATACTGAGATAAACGAAAACGAAGGTATCGGAAATTTCCATTTCGGATACGCGATGCTTTTCCCCACGGAAGAGGACTGCATCGCCTTTATAGAGGGCGAAGAGGATTTTGACGCAGACGTTTATGTTGCCGGCGGAAAAACAGGATATTCCGAAAAATATACTCGCTATCCGGGTACAAGCTACTTATTTTATTACGAAGCTGCACAGTATACGCCAAAAGCCATAACTCTTACCGTAACAAAAGGTTCTCCCGCGGCGGATTGGGCGAAAGAGAAAAAGGTAAAATACACATACGCAGCAGTTGCCGATAAAGAGTCTTCAAGCTCAGACGGAAAGCTTTCCGCTCCGACTGACATAAACGCTTCAAGCTCAAGCAGCAGGGTACTGCTTTCATGGGAGGCGGTCAGCGGTGCGGACGCGTACAGAGTATATATTTACAATACCTCTACAGGAAAATATGAAAAATACAAGGACGTAAGCGGAACAAAATGTACTGTCAGCGGTCTTGAAAGCGGAACGTCTTACAAATTCAAGGTTGCCGCTCTTAAAGGGTCTACCGGAAAATACACGGCCGGCAAGGCTTCAAAGCCTTTTTCCGTTAAAACAAAATCATAAAAAATTGGGAGTAAGTCTATCTGACCTGCTCCCTTTCTTTTTCCGAAAGCAGGGAACGCCCTGCAGCGAAAGTCACCCCTAAAATAGAAATCAGCATACCGTAACACTGACAAAGCCCCCTCAAGGGGGCGGGATAGTTTTTCAGATTTCATTTCGTTCCTTTTGAGAAAAAACGCACCCGCAGTAATCTTGCCGGTACAAGCTGTATTCCGCCGAAAGCTGTATGCTGCGTTTATAGCCGTCCTTTTTCTTAAAGTCGGAGGGCAGGTGCTTCACGCCGTATTTTTCCGCAAGCTCCTCACCTATTTCGTTAAGCTTGTCCGCATTTTTATAGGGACTTACCGAGAGCGTTGTTGTAAAAAAATCAAACCCCATTTCCGCAGCAAGCATTGCAGTCTCCTCCAGCCGCAGACGGTAGCAGGCAAAGCACCTCTCCCCTCCCTCCGGAATATGTTCCAAACCCTTTACGGCGGCGTAAAATCTTTCCGACTGCCAGCCATGATCAATAAATTCCACGGTATTTTTGCAGGGCAGCTCCGATATTAGTCGCTTCTGCTCTGCGATACGGTGCAGAAATTCCTCCTCGGGAAAAATATTTGGATTGAAATAGAACACGGTTATTGCCAAATGCTGCGAAAGATACTCCAGAACCGCGCTGGAGCATGGCGCGCAGCAGCTATGCAGCAAAAGCCTTGGAGGCTCACCCTCAAAGGCTTTTATTATTTTTTCCTGTTCAATTCGGTAATTACGCTTGGGGACGCTCATTTTTTATTCCTCCGTTTTGTTTTCCGATCGGCAGTTTTTGTAATCGGCGCAGCCGTTACAGCAGCCGCAGCAGCCATGACAGCCGTCCCTTTTTCGTCTGACGGTATACAAAACTGCGCCGTAAACAGCAAACGCAACAACAGCAAGTGCGGCACAGTCCGCAAATGACAATGATGTAACAAATATACCTGCCGCTGTGCATACCAAAATTATGCAGATTATAACAATAATATGCTTTTTCATATGATTGCTCCTTTACGCTTTTACATTATATTATGCGAAAACGTAATTTTCTTTCATGGTCAGCCAAGCTTTACGAGCCTTAAGATTTTTTTCGGCACAGGGGCTTCAAAAATCATTTCCTCATCTGTATAAGGGTGGACTATAACAAGCCTGTTCGCATGAAGACAAAGCCTGTGTACGGGATTTGTTTTTGCGCCGTATTTTTTGTCCCCCGCTATGGGACAGCCAATATCGCTCATGTGGACGCGTATCTAGTTCTTTCGTCCCGTTTCGATATTAACATCAACAAGGGCGTAATCGGCATTGCTTTTCCTCACCTTATAATTTGTAACGGCAAGCTTGCCGTCCCCCATTTTTGCGGCATAAACAAGATGACTTTCGGTCTCACGGAGGAAATTTTCTATCCTGCCCTCAATTGGATTTGGCGTACCCTCTGTTACTGCAACGTAGCTGCGGAGCTTTGCGGCAGTCTCCCAGTTATCCTGCAAAGCATGCTTTATGACCTCGTTTTTGGCAAATATCAGCACCCCGGACGTGTCGCGGTCAAGACGGTGCACAATAAAAATTCGGTTATGGCTGTTTTTACCGCGGACATACTCCATTGCAAGGTGGTATGCCGTCATATCCCGCTCCTTTTCGTTTGCAATGGCAAGCATACCCGCAGGCTTGTTTATAACGAGAAGTTCGTCGTCCTCGTAAATAATATCAAGCCCCACGGGAGTATCCCGTTCAAACTTCGGAACATACACGCCTATGCTGACCGTTTGCCCCGCTTTCAGCGGATAGTTATATTTTGTAACAGTCCTGCCGTCAACGGTTACAAGACCGTGTTCCATTTCGGATTTTACCTTTCCTTTAGGCTTCGAGGGCTGGGACGCTGTTAAAAACGCCAGCAGCTCTGAGGGACTTTCCACCGTAAAAGAGATTTCCTTTGGAGTTTTTGATTTTTGGTGATTTGCAATTCTTTTCATAAAATATCCTTTAATACTTTAAAATACTTCCGCCGATAAATTCTCTGACCATTGAGTCGGCAGGAACGTCCTTAACATCAAATGACGAAAGCCCTCGAAGCGCCTTCAGCATTGCTCCGTAATCCGCGCTTGTTTCCGCAAGCTCGGGACACTTTTCAAGCTCGGGCAGCAGGGTATTTTTATACACCGACGGCTCATAAGCAAGGAATGTGTCTATATCGAAATCCGCCCTGTGCTTATGAGGCATTATGTACAAGTCCTCGCCCCTGTTCACGCTTTCCACCATTGCGAACACAGCCCTTGCGTCCCTGCCTCTGAAAAGCATATCCCGGCAAATTCGGCGCATAAGACGTATCGTCCGCGGGTGCAGGAGAGTTCCGTCCTTATCTCTGATACGTGTCCGCACACTGACGTACACGCAGGTTGTGAAATCGTCGGTATCGCCTGTGACCTCGGGATTAAGGGCGTGAATACCCTCGATAATGATTATCTCGTCCTTTTGGCGGCGCATTTTCTCGCCGAAGGTACGGCTCTGACTTTTGAAATTAAAGCTTGGGACAGCCACAGGCTCGCACTTGAACAGCTTTTCAAGGTGTTCGGAAAATAGAGGTATATCCATACGCAAAGGGGACTCCAAATCTACATTACCGTTTTCGTCAAGAGGTATATTCCCCTCGCCGTTGGGCAGAAAATAATTGTCCATTGAAATGGTGTGGACGTTAAGACCCTTACTTCTTAACAGGTGGCTTATGCGGAGCGCACTTGTTGTCTTGCCCGAACCGGAGGGTCCGGAAAGCAACACGAGAGGCTTTTGCTTTGCCTCCAGCCGTATTTTTTCGGCAGCCTCGGCAAGCTTTCCGTTATAGATCTCCTCGCATTTACGGGCATAGTTCACGGGGTCTGCCGCCAGACCGCCGTTAATGTCGGTCATGCCGATAATATTTATAGCCATAGTCATGAAATTCCTTTCATAATTCATAATAAATTGACGAGTTTTCATAATTGCACATACTAATTCTATCATAATATGCAAAAAATGTCAAGGCAGGGCGTGGAACGCCCCGCAGCGAGTATCCGCGGGGAACGCCCCGCGGCGAGTGTCCCCCCAATGTTGGATATTATGGATTTTTACTCTTTCAAGCCCCCCAAGGGGGCGGGTTACAAACAATATGATAATATAAATATATGCAAAAATTATTATCGGTGTATTGACATTTGCAAGATTATACTATATAATGTATAATATAATATGATATAAAGGAGAGTTTTTATGACCGCAGATACAAAATACCCTATACTCATGGTTCACGGAATGGGCTTTCGGGACAGAAAAAGGCTTTGCTACTGGGGAAGAATCCCAAAGATACTGGAGCAGAACGGCGCAAGGGTCTTTTTCGGCGGTCAGGACAGCAGCGGTTCTGTGGAGAGCAATGCCGAACAGATAAGGCAGAGCCTTGATAAAGCTCTGTCCGAAACGGGGGCGGAAAAGGTGAATATTATTGCTCACTCAAAGGGCGGTCTTGAAGCCCGCTATCTAATATCCACAATGGGTCTCGGCGACAGGATTGCTACCCTGACTACCCTTTCCACGCCGCATAACGGCTCTCTGACAGTTGACAGGCTTTTAAAGATACCCGAGTCCGCCGTGAAATTCGGCTGCAAGGCGGTTGACGTATGGTTCAAGCTCGTTGGGGACAAGAATCCCGACACATACAGCGCAATAAGTCTTTTCAAGACCTCCTCCGCAGAAAAATTCAATGAGGAAAACCCCGACGACCCGCGGGTATACTACCAAAGCTACGGCTTTGTTATGAACGGCTTTTTCTCCGATATTACAATGTGCATACCATGGCTTGCGGTGTACGCGGTGGAGGGCGAAAACGACGGCTTGCTTGCTCCGCGGGCTGTTGAGTGGACAAATTTCAAGGGCGTTTACAAAGGCGGCGGCAGACGCGGTATCTCCCACTGCGACGAGGTCGATCTTCGCAGAAGCTACATTGACATAAACGGCGCCGGGGACATTACCGATTTTTATCTGGGCATTATTTCCGACCTTAAAAGCAAAGGCTTTTAAGCGGCACAAAAAGGCGGGAAACCGATCACGGTTCCCCGCCTTAAAAATTTACTTTTCACAGGTGTTATTATCAAATCTGTCCATATATTCTAGCGGGAACGGCGGCGAAGCCAACGGCTTTACCGCGATAGACATAAGCTTGACAGGACTGTCGTCAGCGGCTATTCTGTTTGAGCTTAATTCTCCGCACCGCCTACACCTGTGTATGATCGCCCATTCGCCGTTTTTTCGCACCCATACTCCTATGGGATCCATTATACCTCCGCAATCGGCGGAACGGTCTCCCGGCTCGTTGTCGAGGTGAACGCTTGACAAGCACACGGGGCAATGGTTTCTGTTATGTGTTCCTGCTCCGTCCGAAGCAACGGCTGCTCCGCATACGCGGCAGATAAAGGGGCTGCATTTATTTTTATCTTTCATTGTACTTCCTCCCAAAAATATGTGCCTATGGGAGGTTTTACGGAAGTATCTTACACGGGATTATTTACCGCAAACCTCCCGCGCGGATACAATTGCCTTTGAATAATTCAGCATTGAACATTCTCCTTTCTTTTGGTATGGGAAAATTATATCACATATTACCCGAAATGTCAATTAACAATGCCGTGGTATTGCCAAAATAAATTTTATTAGAAAGCTTCAGTCTTTTCTCATATTTCGCAGCGCGGTCTATTCCCGCTCATTTAACGGTATATTCTGTGACCTCGATCACGTCAGGCTGCTGGTGCTTGATTATTTTTACTGCCGTAATAACCGTGATCAAATTCAGGATACCCTCCAGAATAAAAGTGATCCCCAGCAGTATCATCATTATACGGCGGCTTTCCGCGGGGCGCAGCATAAGTACAAGACCGAAAATCCCCGAAAGGATCGCTGAAACAAGGATCACCCACCATTGATCTATGCCGAAGCTTTTTGATTCCGCCGCAATACGTATCTTTGAAATACTGTCGGCAAGAATAGTAAGTCCATGAGCAATACAGATAAAATTCAGTACGCTTCCCGGATTTACCAAAGTAACGATGCCGACGGCGATAAGAATAGTGCCGAAGATAAGGTCATACTGAAAAGCAAGGCGGTAGAGATCCTTTGAAAAATAACCGATAAGCTTTACAACTCCGAACAGAGTCAGTATTATCCCGCAGATGCCCCCAAGCAATGCCGCCGAGAAGTCAGGCACTGCGATAAGCATTACCCCAAGAATACACAGGGCGGCGGAGATTATGATATATCCGATCTTTGCTGTCCTCATAGGCGCTACGGAACGCATTTTACTCATAATATCAGTCCTTTCTTTTGTAACTGTCATAATTATAGAGGCTTTTCAGGGCTTTTGCAACGGTCATATTTTATTCCGTGTCAAAAATCTGTACATCAAAGCCAAAATGTCTATATGTACGGATAATTTTTCTGTAAATTTTTATTTTGACCTTGTTTTACAAACGCTACGTGCATAGTGCCTAAAAGATAAATATTTTATTGTGTAATTACACAACAAAACTTCTGATAAATTTGAAATTTGTATAAAATTTATCTTAATTTAACATTATCTTAACAAATAGTACTCCATTAATATATATAATTGTAATGTATAGTATATTTGTAATTGTATTATTTCTACAGCTTAAAAGGAGGAAGACGGCGATACAATGCCGCCGTTATTTAGGTAATGAAAAAGGTTGCGATCGTTTATTCATCAAAATACGGACATACCAAGCAGTATGCCGATTGGCTCAAGGAAGATGTTGACGCCGATGTGATCGACATCAGCAAATTTAATATTACTCAGATGCTTGCCTATAAGCTGGTTATTTTTGCCTGCGGGATTTACGGCGACAAGCTTTCCGTTATGGATTTTGTCAAAAAGAACGTAACGGCTATACCTGTCCAGAAAACCATGATAATGGCAGTGGGCTGGTACACTAACAATTCCAAGGAAGCAACGGAAAAGCTTATTGCCGACAACTATCCTGAACAGTTTAAGGGAAAAGTCCCTATGTACGTTGTAAACAGCGGTCTTAATAAAAAGCAGGTCTCTAAAATGGACAGCGTTAAGCTTGTTGCGGCAAAGCTTGCTATAGAGAAAAAGGACGGACGTTCAACAGACGATATCAACGCGCTGGGAATTTTAAACGGCTATTCCGACCCGACCTCAAAGGATAATCTTGAAAGCATCAAAAAGGGGATCGATGAGTTCTTTAACCCGCCAAAGTCTGAAACTGCCGCGGCTGCCGAGCCTGCCTCAAAGGCTGCTACGACGCCGAAGCCTGTTTCCGCACAGCCTGCAAAACAGCCTGTGAGCGAAGCTGACGCTTTGGCAAATTCCGTTGAAGAAGCTTTCAAGCATTTGGGTGCAAAGCCTGTTATACGCGAACCGGAGCCGCCGAAGACCGAGCCTGCAAAGGAAGTCCGAGAAGAAGCTCCCGCTGCCGAGGAGCAGTCCGCAGAACCTGTTATCCAGTTCAACGCAAACGGAAAGGTCGTAGTATCTTCCGTTTTGGACGCAATAAATTCACTGAACAACCCTCAGCAGATCCAGCAGCCAAAAGCTGCTCCAAAGCCCGAGCCTATGGTTGTTGAAGCAGTTAAACCCGAGCCTGTTGTAGAGGTCAAGCCCGAACCTGTGGTTGAAGCTACACCTGAGCATGTAGCCGAGGTCAAGCCCGAACCGGTGGTTGAAGCTGCTCCAGAGCCTGTAGCCGAAGTCAAGCCCGAACCCGTAGTTGAAGCTGCTCCCGAGCCTGTAGCCGAGGTCAAGCCCGAACCTGTGGTTGAAGCTGTC
>CANDEV010000020.1 GCA_947383835.1 uncultured Clostridia bacterium | reverse complement strand
CAATATATCCCGAAACAAATGACGTATATTTATCTGACATATAACCTTGCCTTAAAAGTACGATTTCATTGTATTCATTTGCAACAAGTACTATAGAACAGCTTGAAAAAGTATCGAACCATAATCTGTCACATTTTATGCAGTATGGGACAGCGCCGTCGTCTCCCGTCTCTCTGTCATTCAATTCAGTACCACACAGCGGACAAAATTTATATCTCATGGTCAATTCTCCTAATAAATTCCTCTAATTATAGCATATATTTCCCCACACGTCAATCTTGCTTCTAACAGCTTATATCGTCCAGTGAAAGCGTTGCGACCGCGTTTAAACTTTCGTCGGCACGTCTGCCTGCAAGGTAGTCGTAATACGCCTGACAACCTATCATTGCCGAGTTGTCGCCGCATAAATTCAGCCGCGGCATATAAAGTTTAAAGCCGTTTTTTTCGCACTCGGATTTCAACATTCCCCGAACCGATGAATTTGCGGACACTCCCCCTGCCAGCGCAACGATTTTATAGCCGTACTCCTTTGCGGCGGCTATTGTTTTTTGAGTGAGAATTTCCGCAACGGTCTGCTGAAAGGAAGCAGCCAAATCGTTTTTGTTAATGGTCTCCCCTTTTTGCTCGGCGTTGTGGGCAATGTTTATCACTGCAGTTTTCAGTCCTGAAAAGGAAAAATCGTACTCGTTCCCCGCAACCTTGGGGTGTGGCAGCGGATATGTTTTGGGATCACCTTGCTGTGCTGCTTTATCTATATAGACTCCCCCCGGATAGGGAAATCCCAGCACGCGGGCGGCTTTGTCGAACGCCTCTCCCGCCGCATCGTCGCGGGTCCTGCCGATAACGTGATACTTTGTGTAGTCGGAGACCTCGATAATGTGGGAGTGTCCCCCGCTTGCCACAAGACAGAGATAGGGCGGCTTTAGTGTGCTGTCGGTGAGATAATTTGCGGCGATATGACCCGCGATATGGTGGACGGGTATCAACGGTTTTCCCGTAGCCATGGCAAGTCCCTTGGCAAAATTTGTACCCACAAGAAGCGCGCCGATAAGCCCCGGGGCGTATGTTACGGCGAACGCGTCAATGTCCGCAAGAGTGCAGTTTGCTTCGTCGAGGGAACATTTAACAACGTCCAGAATATTTTCGCAGTGCCGTCTGGAAGCTATTTCGGGGACTACCCCGCCGAATTTTTTGTGCTCCTCTATTTGTGACGATATTATGCTTGAATGAACGGTAAGACCGTCCTCCACCACTGCCGCCGCGGTCTCGTCGCAGGAGCTTTCTATTGCTAAAATTTTCATTTTTATCAGTCCTTTTTCGCAGTAATAATTGTTGTATTTCCAACTCGGTACACATTTTCAGCGCTTGCAAATCCCGCAGTAAGGAACATTTTTATCTGATTTTCAGTTGTGCAGGGCGTGTCAAAATGATAAAACTCATTTTCGGGAATGTTCAGTTCTTTTCGTATACGGGCATTTTCAGCGTACCAATGCTCCTCCTCCGACTGTGTTTCAACCATATAGTCGCACTCAATATAAACGCCGCCGCTTTTCAGAGAATTACGTATCTTCTTGTAAAGCCCAATTTTCATTTCATGGCTAAAATGGTGCATTGTCTGAAAGGAAATTGCCGCATCGAAGTGTTCACGCCCTAAGTCGGTACTGAAATAATCTCCGTTTATCAGAGTAATATTTTTATCCGAGTATTTTTCCGAAAGCCTGTCCAGCATTGCTTTTGTAAAGTCTATGCCGGTAACGGAAATTTCGGGAAAACGCTTGAAAGGCACACGGGACAATGGTTTCTGTGTTCCGTACCCGCTCCTTCGGCGGAAACAAGAGTCCCGCAAACACGGCAGGTAAAGCAAAAGTTTTTTTTATTCAATTTAAGTCCTCCCAAAAATATTGTGCCTTTGGGAGGCATTATCGGCGCATCACTTGGGATTATTTGCGATAAACCTCCCGAGTGACCGCTATCGCATATTTACTGTTCATCATATAGATATTCTCCTTTCCTGCTTATTTGAACGAATTTTTACACGTCCATATCATTATTTTAACATATAATACTTTTTTTGTCAACACAAAATTTTTGTCATCAATACGGCGTTTTCCCTCGGTTCGCGGTAAAAATCCTTGCGCAGTCCCACCGCCTCGAAGCCGAATTTTTTGTACAGATTTATTGCGGGAAAATTACTCTCCCTGACCTCTAAATTTACGGCTTGAACATCATTGGGAAGTGCGGAGAAAAATTCCTCCAAAAGACGTTTGCCAACGCCTTTTTCGCGGTACTCTTCGGACACCGCAACGCTGTAAATATCTGCCGTATCAAGCAGATATACGCCTGTTATAAATCCGCACAAAACGCTGTCCGAGAACGCCGCTAAGGTTACCGCTTTTTCGTCCGAAAGAGCCGCCGCGAAAGCCGCTTCGCTCCACGGTTCGGGTATAGATTTCCGCTCAATTTCAGCGATTTCGGGGACGTCCTGCCGTTCCGCTTTTTTTATGATAATTTCACTCATTGCTTTTCAAAACCTCGCCGCACAGCTCCCGCAGATCGTCCAAGCTGCTTAATTTTCCGCATTTATTTCGGAGCGCCGCCGCTCCCGGCATACCCTTTAAATAGTAGGCGCACTGCCGCCTTGCCTCGCTCATGCCGATACGCTCACCCTTGTACTGCACCGCCAATTCCACCTGTCGGCACATCATTTCAAGACGCGCTTCAAGGCTTGGTTCGGGGAGCAGTTCTCCCGTTTCGAGATAGTGCCGCACTTGCGAAAATATCCACGGTTTTCCGTAGCTGCCCCTACCTATCATGACGAGGTCGCAGCCTGTTTCGCGGTACATAGCCGCTGCCGTTTCGGGGGAAGTCACGTCGCCGTTGCCGATGACGGGAATTTGCACTGCCGCTTTAACTTGTCGGATTATATCCCAGTCGGCTTTGCCGTGGTACATCTGATTTTTCGTCCGACCGTGGACTGCTATTGCCGCCGCGCCTGCCTGCTCCAAAGCCTTTGCAAGCTCAACGGCGTTGACATGGTTTTCGTCCCAGCCCTTGCGGATTTTTGCGGTTATGGGGACGGGTACTGCTTCAGCCGCCGCTCTGACTATTTCCGCCGCAAGGTCGGGATTTTTCATAAGCGCCGAACCTGCTCCGTTGCCCGCGACCTTGGGGACGGGGCAGCCCATATTTATGTCGATAATGTCGGGACGGTACTCCATAAGCCGCTTTGCCGCTTCGGCGATAAAATGAGGATCGTCCCCGAAAAGCTGTAAGGCGTAGGGGCGTTCGCTGTCAAGGACTGTACAAAGCTCCTCGGTCTTGCGGTCGGAGTAGCAAAGTCCCTTTGCGGAGATCATCTCCGACACCATATATGCCGCGCCGTTTTCCTTGCAGAGCGCGCGGTAGGCTCTGTCCGCAACGGAAGCCATTGGCGCAAGGGCGGCGGTTTTTTCGATTTTTACTTTGCCTATTGAAATGCTGTTCATACTTCCCGCTCGCTTTCTGATTGTGCAATTGCTTCTTGAATAATCTCATCTGCAATGTTAATAGGCTTGCTGCTATCAAATACAAAGCATTTGCCGCCTAAATACATCTCCGATACGGGATATGATACTCCTGTGTACATAGTAACACAATTTCCGCTCATATCGTAAGATTTATATAAAATCAACTTATGCCCCGAACCATAACCTCCGCTTTTTAACCAGTTGTACTCTATTGTCTCTTCATTTGCATACCCTTGTGAAATTTGCTGAAACTGCTCGTCATTAAGAGATACAATACCGTTGTCCGTTATGACTGCATACGAGTGATATTTTGAAAAATTCGGCTTTTGGTTGAACCATAATACAAAGAACAAAACGAGTGCCAATATTGGTACGATTATGCTCAATGCAATTACTGTTTTTTTGCTTATTTTCATTTTAAAATCCCCCTATTATGTTTAATTTTCACCGAACGCTATCCATGGAATATCCACGCCGCCGAAAGCGGTTATAGCGTCCTGACAAATTCCCACGTGACACATAATGTGACGTATTTGGGCGCATATCACGCTAAGATAGGTAAAGTCCATATCCTCGCGTATCTTTCGGCAAAGCGTTTCATCGTTCAGCAAATCGAAAAATTTATCCTTTTTTACATCAAAAGCTTTAAAGCAGTCCATTATCTGTTCCTTTGTCATAAAGCCGTCGCTTTCGCCGCACCATTCGTCACGGTACAGCTTGTCCCGCAAATTTTCGGGAATATCGAAGCAGGAACGGAAATCCTCCATATAATCAAGTCTTAGCCAAAAATCGCTCCCCATAAGCGCGTGGATAACATTGTTCCAGATCGGCATGCCGTTGTTGTCCGCTTTCCAAAGCTCGCCGGGGCAAATTTCAACCACGCTTTTCAGCATTTTATAGCTGTCCTCGTACTGTATTTTCAGCATTTTTACAATTTCGTTCATTCTAAAATTCTCCTATGTATTTTTACAGTCCTGCAAGGGTTGCAGCGGTGTCCGTAAGGATTACCGCAAGTGTTATCGCCGCAGTTATTTTAAGCGCCCTGCCGCCGACCTTGTCCGCAAGATACGCCGCGGAGGGGTGCAGGACTTTCATCAGCAGCACACACAGTACCCCGAAAATAATGCTGCTGCCGAGGGCGATACGTCCCTGAAAATTAAACGCCCAGTTGTCATAATCCCAAAGCGGATCATCTATAAACAAGTCCAGAACGTATGAGGCTGCAAGCTCGGCAGCAGTTGTAACGGCTGTTCCCGCCAAAAAAATCAGAAACGGATTTTTTATCTTGCGCAAAATCAGCAGCAGGGCAAGTGCGCAGAAGCCATATATGGGACATATCGGCAGATGCAGCCAGCCCCGTTCGGCGTAGCGTCCCCACACCGCCGATGTGAGGACAGTCTCATACGCCCAGCCGATAAAGCTGTACGCTGTGAATTCCAGTATCAGCGCGGACAATTTATCAAATTTTTTCGTCATAATAACCTCAAAAATAAAAATCAATTTTCCCGCCCCCTTTGAGGGGGCTTTTCACAGTTAAAATCTATGACAATTAACACTGGAGGTGATATGGGTCAAGGCTCATCCTTGTTTTGCATCGTACCAAGTCCTGCCCTGAGAAACGTCCGCCGTGAGCGGTACATCTAAAACCGCAGCATTTCGCATTTCCTCGCCGAGGACTGCCGCCGCACGTTCCGCATCCTTTTCGCTTACCTCAATGATAAGCTCGTCATGCACCTGCAAGATAAGACGCGCTTCAAGGTTTTCAGCTTTGAGCCGCTTGTACACCTTTATCATTGCAATTTTGATTATGTCCGCCGCAGTACCCTGCACGGGGGCGTTCATTGCCGCCCGCTTGCCGAAAGCCTGCACGTTTTTGTTGGAATTTTTAAGCTCGGGGATAGGTCTGCGGCGACCGAACATTGTCACGGCATAGCCTTTTTCCTTGGCATTTGAAACGGTGTCGTCCATAAAACGGGAAACATTTGGGTACTTAGCAAGATAATTTTTGATGTACCTGTCCGCCTCGGCAACGGTAACGCCGATGTCCTTTGAAAGTGAGAACGCACCGATACCGTAAACAATGCCGAAATTTACCGCCTTTGCCGCGCGGCGCATTTCGGAAGTCACCATATCCGCAGGCATATCGAAAACCTGCGCTGCTGTAGAGGTGTGGATATCCATGCCGTTAGCAAAGCCGTCCTGCATATTTTTGTCGCCGCTCATGTGGGCGAGAATTCTCAATTCAATTTGGCTGTAGTCCGCATCCAAAAGCGTGTAACCCTCGTCTGCAACAAAAAATTTACGCATATTTCTGCCCAGCTCTGTGCGGACGGGTATATTCTGCACATTCGGCTCTGCGGAGGAGATTCTTCCCGTGCGGGTCTCGGTCTGCTTAAAGAGGCTGTGTACCCTGCCGTCCTCGGCAACCACCTTTAAAAGACCCTCTACATAGGTGGAGTTAAGCTTTGAAAGCTGGCGGTACTGCAATATCAAGTCCACAATTTCATGCTTGTCGCGGAGGTTTTCAAGCACGTCCGCGTTTGTGGAATACCCTGTTTTGGTTTTCTTGCCTGTAGGAAGTCCCATTTCCTCGAACAAAACAACGCCAAGCTGCTTGGGAGAACCGATGTTAAATTCGTGTCCCGCCATGAAATATATTTGCTGCTCGATAGCTGTCATTTCCTCGGTAAGATTTTCCCCGAAACGCTTTATACCGTCGCTGTCCACCCTTACGCCGTAATGCTCCATACTCGCCAAAACTTCGGTGAGGGGCAGCTCTATCTCGTTCAGGAGCCATGTCATGCCCTGTTTTTCCACCTCCGCAAGCATTACGGGAGCAAGACTTGCTAACGCTGCAATTTCCGCAAATTCCCCCAAGTCCTCATAAGCGGGAATGCCGTACTCCGCACACATTCTCTCCACGGAATACTCCGCGGAATTGGTGTTCAGGACATACCCTAAAATATCAGCGTCAGCGATAACATTTTTAAGTTCCCTGCCGTTTTCGATACAGAAACGGTACACGGGCTTTGCTCCAACCGTGATTTTTTTGCAGTCGGAAGATAGGAAGTCAAGCTGTGCGGACTTTTCCGAAACGGTATAAATCTTTTCATCGTTTGTTGGGAGAAGCTGCATAATACTATCCTTAAAAACGAAAGCCGCCTCCTCCAATTCGGTAATATTTCCCGAAAATTCTCCTGCTGTTTCATAGCTCTTTTTAGTCGGAGCAGAGACAGTCCGAACATTTTCCGTGACCGCTGAGGGCTTGATCTTGAGCCGCTCCAGCAGCTTGAACATTTCAAGTCCCGTAAGCAGAGCGGAGACCTTTTCCTCATTTACAAAGCCGATTTTATATGCCTCCGTATTCATATCTATGGGCGCGTTTTTCACAATAGTTGCAAGCCACTTGCTTTGCTCCGCGTCGGCTTTTCCCGCTTCAAGCTTCGCAAGCACCGATTTTGTGGCAGTTACCCCGCCGCTTTCAAGCGCCGAATAAAGCTGTTCAACGGTGTGATAGTCCTTGATAAGCTGAGTTGCGGTCTTTTCGCCGATACCCTTAACGCCGCTGATATTGTCGGAGCTGTCCCCCATTAAGGCTTTCAGGTCGATAAGCTCGATAGGCGCAATTCCGTAATCCTCGGTAAATTTTTCCTCATTGTAGCGAACCGTCCCCTTTGTAGTATGGAGCAGCACGGTAACATTGTCGTTGATAAGCTGGAGTGAGTCCCTGTCCCCTGTCAGGACGTAGCATTCCCCCTTTGAGTCGGCGCAAAGCTTTGAAAGTGTGCCGAGAACATCGTCCGCCTCAAAGCCCTCGCACTCCACGATCTTTATTCCCAAGGAAATAAGAAGCTCCTTGATCATCGGCATTTGCTGTGCAAGTTCATCGGGCATACCGTGACGGTTGGCTTTGTAGCTGTCCACCGCCTTGTGACGGAAAGTGGGGGCGCGCAGGTCGAACGCCACAGCCACACCGTCAGGTTCAATGTCCTTTATCACAGAAAGATAAATGTTCATAAATCCTGTGATTGCATTTGTGTACACGCCGTTTTTATTTGACAGCATTTTTATGCCGTAAAAGGCGCGGTTCATAATACTGTTGCCGTCGATTGCAAGAAGCTTCATAACAGTTCCTCCTAATATTTTTATAGGCGGACATTGTCCGCCCGTTTGCATTGTTTTAATTGCAGAAAAAATCCTTTAATTGTTTAAGCGCATTGGCTCTGTGGCTGACCTCGTTTTTTTCCTCGGCAGACATTTCAGCAAAGGACTTGTCGCCGTACATAAATATCTGGTCGTAGCCGAAGCCGTTTGTACCGCGGTTCTCATAGCCGATTTTTCCGAAAACCTTTCCCGTAAAATAGCGGGCTTCTCCCTCCTTGTCGATATAGCAAATGCAGCAAGTGAAATTCGCTCCCCTTTTCTCATCGGAGACGTTTTTCAGTTCCTCCAAAAGACGTTTTTTTCGCTGTCCTTCGGGAGCGTACCGCGCTGAAAAAATTCCGGGAGCGCCGTCCAGAGCGTCCACCTCCAGACCGCTGTCGTCGGCGATAACGGGAAGTCCCGTCATATCAAAGACAGCTTTAGCTTTCAAGCAGGCGTTTTCTGCAAAGGTCTTGCCGTTTTCCTCCACCTCTATATCAGCTCCCGCTTCGGATTGGGAAAGGACTTCAATTCCCGCAGGTTCGAGAATTTCCCGAACCTCGCGGAGTTTGTTTTTGTTATTTGTTGCAAGAATTATTTTTTCGGGTTTTTCCTCTTTTGGAGATTTCAATTCTTCGCTCTCAAACCATGCTTCTCCGTCAAAATTATCCCAGCTCACAATAAAATCAGTGCAGAAAATTTTCAGAACAGGAAATTTATATACATCATTTGCAAAATAAATCAAGGTTTCTATCATATGTCCATCGACGGAATTAAATCTTTCAAGACTATACACGTATCCTATATCTTCGGATATGAATTTTGTGAGAAAATCAGCCGTTTCATTTTCTGTCAGTCTTTTTTCGGGAACGTCAAGCAAGTCTCCGCAGCTATACCGCTTATGCGCCGCGTCAATCACAGAAACAATACGATAATTTTTAAAAATAACCTCCGATAAATCTATGCACATAGCTTTATCGTACTCGTTTTGTGAAGAAAATTTTGACACGTTCGGAGACTCAACCGTCCATATCATATCATTCCCCTCAACGCGTATTTTTTCTATATACGCATCGTGAAATGAAAACTCATTCGGTTCGTTTACAGATGTGTATTTCATATATCACTCGTCCTCACTTTTCTCGTCGTTATCTCCTTTTTTCTTCTTGCCAAATGTAATCTCCTTGAACAAAAATCCAAATTTGCCGTCTTTAAGGCTCTTTTTCTCCGACTCGCCGCTTTGCTCTGTTTCCGTATCAATTTCGGGAGCTTCTTCTGAAAATTCTTCTGTTTCGGTTTCTTCCTCTGTCTCAAAAATGCTCTCGGGAATTTCCTCTATTTCGGCGTCCTCCGAAATCACTTCGGACAGTTCTTCCTCGGAAATAATGTCGATTTCTTCCTCGGAATCAGTATCGTTCAAACGCTCGTAATTATAATCAAAATCGGTATCTGTCTCAAACAGCGCGTCCACAAAATCACGGGCATGGAAGTCCTGCAAATCGTCAAGCTTTTCGCCAACGCCCACAAGCTTTACGGGAATTCCCAGCTCGCGGTGAATTGAAATTATTATGCCGCCCTTTGCCGTGCCGTCAAGCTTTGTGAGAACAATTCCCGTAATATCCGCAGTCTCGCCGAAAAGCTTCGCTTGATTTACGGCGTTCTGACCCGTGGTCGCGTCAAGTACGAGCAGGGTTTCTAAGGAACAGCCCTCTGCTTGCTGATTTACGATACGGCTTATTTTTTTCAGCTCGTCCATGAGATTTTTCTTGTTGTGGAGACGTCCCGCAGTGTCACAGATAAGCACGTCCACGTCTCTCGCCTTTGCAGCCGTTACCGCGTCGAAAACCACCGCAGCAGGGTCGGAACCTTCTGCGTGCTTTACTATATCTACGCCTGCACGCTGAGTCCAGACTTCAAGCTGTTCGATAGCCGCCGCACGGAAAGTGTCCGCCGCCGCTACAAGGACGTTCTTTCCATCGTTTTTGTACCGAGCCGCAAGCTTACCGATAGTGGTTGTCTTTCCTGCGCCGTTCACGCCTATAACAAGTATCACAGCGGGCTTTGAGGACGTGTCGATACACTTATCCTCACCAAGCATTTCGGTAATAATTTCTTTCAGCTCGTCCATAAGCTGCGCTGTTTCGGTCAGACCCTTTTCCTTGACCTTTTTACGCAGCTCGCCGCATATTTCAAGGGAGGTCTCCACGCCTATATCGCAGGTTATGAGAAGCTCCTCCAGCTCCTCGAAAAAGTCCTCGTCGATCTTTGTAAAGGAGTTCATCAGGGCTTCAAGCTTGCCCATCATTGAGTCCTTTGTCTTTTTTAATCCTGCCGCTATTTTACTGAAAATGTTCATGATTTTCCTCCTTGAAATTATATATGTTAATAAGTTTTTGCATATCTTTCGATAATATTATCATCTTTTTGGCTGTTCTGCTGTCAATCAAAAAGCCTTATTTTTCGTAATTTTTTCACCCAAATAATTTGCCCATTTTTCGGTGTAAAAACTATAATAGGAAACCGAATTTTTCTTTCGGTATTTTTCAGCGGCGGGCAGTCCGCACCATAAAAGTGACGGCAGCGCGATTATCGGCAGGAACATTATCCCCAAAATAACCGACTGGACTGTGTGTCCGTACTCATGGACAAGCGTCATGTCAAAATTGGTCTGACCCGTGAAATTATCGGGACTTTCCCCCTGCCGCGGCTTACGGATAAAAACAAACATACCCATGCCGAGACTTGCGGTTTTGGAGTCCCAGACGGTCACTATTGCACCGTGCCAAAAATAGTGCTTATTTTTTATGAACAAAAGAAAAATGAACGCGCCGACAATGTTCTGCAAAATGCCCCAAGTCCATTGGAGAAAGATATATACCGCCATGTAAAGCATTTGCCGCGCCCCCTCGTTTGCTGTACTACAATTATACCATTTTTTTCTTTCAAAGTCAACCTTAGAACAAAAGCATCCCGTCTACATAAAAACAAAAAAATCAAATTGGCTGTTACAATTTGTGCAACAGCCAATTTTTAACTATTCTCATGCTTTTTTTTTATATAAATCATCTTCAAAAATTATCATCGGAAATGTCGTACTGCTATTAAGATTAAACTTAACACCTATTTCCTTAAAAAGCTCTCTTTTTGTTTTTCTGCCGAGAAAAAATTCGCAGTACGCAGGTAAAAAACAAATCGGGAGCTCACCGTCTGTCTTATACTTTTCAGCTTTTTTATTATTTGTTTGAATATGATAAAAAATAACCTTATTATCATATTCAAGACCGATATGAAATCTATATTTATATCGAAAATATTCGTCTCGGAGCGGCAAAAAAGCTTTTGGAAAAGGGCGTCCCGCCGGTTGAAGCGGCAATGGAGACAGGATTTTCCGACCAGAGCCATTTTACGAATTTTTTCAAGGATTACATAGGACTTACCCCTCGGCAATATGCAAATATTTTTAAGGAGAAATAATTATGCAAAGCGATTTAAAATGTGTAATGATAATCGACGAAAAGCTACCATTGGGAGTTATTGCGAACACGGCAGCGATTTTGGGAATTACCTTCGGAAAGTATTTTCCCGAAACAGTCGGAGCGAACGTTACCGACAAAAGCGGCGGTGTACATCTTGGGATAATCGAGTTCCCCGTGCCGATATTAAAGGGCAGTCCAGAGCTTATAAGGGAAGTCCGTCAAAAGCTTTCCACAAAAGGCTTTGAGGACGTTGCTGCCGTTGATTTTTCGGAAACTGCACAGGGCTGCAAGACATATGACGAGTTTACCGAAAAAATTGCCGAAACAGAGGAGGAAAACCTGCTCTATCTCGGCATAGGACTTTTCGGCGGAAAGAAAAATATCAATAAGCTTACGGGAAATCTTCCGCTTTTAAGATGACAGCAAAAGCGTTTGCCATTTGGCAAACGCTTTTCTTGCCTCTAATACGGCAGCCAAACTCTCATTTGATTTTCGCCGCGGTTGCCCCAAGTATAGTAGGGTACCGCAGTTAATTCTTCGGAAACTTTTTTCGGCTTTTCAAATGTGTACAAGCCCTCCGTCGGAGCGATTCTGTAACCTTTTACTTTCAGAGTTTCCGCTCCGCCAAGCTCCGGAACGGCATCACCGACGGAAATCTCCGCGCTGTCGTCAAGAATAAGTGAAAGCACGTCTCCGCCGTTGTCAACGCCCTCGAAGCAGTACACCAGCGCACCCCTTTGCACTGCGGCGCAGCCTGTGTTTTCAGCAGCCTTTGAGGAGGAATAAACAAACCTTGCGCTGCCGTCAAGCTCTAGATTAACAACGTCCCCCGCCTTTGCTTCAATATAGGCGTAGCCTTGCTTTATTGCAGCAGTGTCATTGCTTGTTTCAAGCTTTACGGAAGTATTCACGCTCCATGACGGAACGCGCACCGCTAACGTACCCTCTCCCTCCAAAACGGTATAGCGGACAGTAAAGCCCTGCGGAAAATCAGTCTCACAGCGGAGCTTCATACCGAAGGAAAATTCAACGTCCCCCGCAGCGTAAAGGTGGCAGTACGCCGTATTTTCACCCTCGCCGTAGGCGTAAGTTCCGAACGAGGATATTGTCCTTGCCACGTTGGGAGGGCAGCAGGCGCAGGCGAACCATTCGGGGCGCTGCGGCTTATCGTGCCAATGAGTTGCGGCAATTCCCGAAACACCGGGGATAACTTCAAGAGGATTTACATAGAAAAACCGCTTTCCGTCAAGCTGCATACCCGCCAGAACCGTGTTGTAGAAAGCTTTTTCCATAATGTCGCCGTACCTTCCGTCGGGAGCCGCTTCCAACATTCGTGAGGCGAAAAACATCAGTCCGCAGGAAGCGCAGGTCTCGGCGTAGGCTGTGTCGTTGGGCAGGTCGTAGTCAACCGTAAAAGCCTCGCCTATCCCGGTTGAGCCTATGCCGCCCGTGACGTACATACGCTTGTCGGCAATGCTGCTCCAAAGCCTTTCGCAGGCGTTCAGAAGCTCCTTGTCGTCGGTCTCGGCGGCAAGGTCAGCCATAGCTGTGTAAAGATATACCGCACGGACGCTGTGTCCCACCGCATCGGACTGTTCGCGGACAGGTGCAAAGCTTTGCTGATAATTCAGATCCTCGGCGTTATTGCCCCAAACTGTCCAGTCGCGCTGCTCCGCCTCTTTTTTGTAGAAGCTTCCGCCGTCTGTCAGGGGCACTCCCCTGACATTGATAAAATGCTCCGCAAGTTCAAGGCACTTTTTCTCGCCTGTTGCACGGTACATTTTAAGCAGAGCAAGCTCCACCTCGGGGTGTCCCGGATAGCCGTCGTGCTTTTCTGTAATAAAGTGCCGATAAATATGTTCAACATTTTTCAGCATTACTTTCAGCAGCTTGTCTTTGCCTGTGCCGTCGAAGTACGCTACTGCCGCCTCCATAAAATGCCCGGAACAGTAAAGCTCGTGACCCTCCAAAAGGTTTTTCCACCGCTTTTCTCTGTCTTTTATGGTAAAATATGTATTTAAGTAACCGTCCTCGTCCTGCGCCTCGGCTATGATATCTATAAGAGAGTCGGCTGTCTCTTCAAGCTTTTTGTCGGGATAAAGAGCAAGTGAGTACCCCACCGCTTCAAGCCATTTCGCAGCGTCGCTGTCCTGAAAGACCATGCCGTAGAAGCCGTCGCCAACGTCCTCGCCTCGGAGCGCGGCAGCCGCGTTTATAAAATTCTGCACAACATGGCTTTTTTCCGCACCCTCCGCCTTGTCGCAGAGAACATCGTACTGATAAGGGATAACCACCTCTCTGACAAGCTTTTGGTATCTGCTGATAAAGCCGTCGGAGGGCTTGTATTGTTTTATTGATATTTTGCGCTCGATTTTCATGGAAATTACCTCCCGCTAAAATTTCTGATTTAAGTGTACCTCAAACCACCAAAATATGCAATAGACAATATTCCGACAGATTTGCACAAAATTCCGATTTTGCACATTATATTCTCGGAACATATGCTTTTCGGTACTGCGTCGGCGGGCATCCCTTTTCACGGTTGAATATCCTGCTAAAATAATAAACGTCCCCCATTCCCACCTTTTCGGCTATTTCGGACACCGTCAGGGAGGTCTCCTCCAAAAGTCTGCAA
Organism: uncultured Clostridia bacterium; assembly: GCA_947383835.1. Classification (GTDB taxonomy): domain Bacteria; phylum Bacillota; class Clostridia; order Oscillospirales; family Ruminococcaceae; genus RGIG8773. Next base: position 36,146 of record CANDEV010000020.1, on the reverse strand, counting down.
GCGGATCTTATGCGCAAGCCGATAAGATATTTTTTCACCGTCATACCCGTATCCTCCTTAAAAACCGTGCAAATGTATTTATATGAAATTCCGCAAAGCTTTTCTATATCGGCAGAGGTTATTTCCTCGGCGCAGTGTTCCCCTAAATACGCTTTTATGCGGTCTGCATAGGCATTGGCTGACTTTTTTCTGCTGTGACCGATAATATCCGAAAAAATATTCATAAGCAATGCAGAAGTACGCATAATATCACCGCTGTTATGCGCAGCCGCAAGCCTGCGGAAAAGCTGTTCTATATGCTCAAATTCTGAATTGTCCTCCCTCCTCAAAAGCTTGGGGAGCTCAAAAAACTGTCTTGTATCCGCAGTTTGCAGGTATACTCTATCCGCGTCAGCGACCTGTGCAGGGACGTACTCCCGCATATTTCCGCTCGGCTCGGGACACAAAAAATGCGCGTAATACCAGACTGTGCCCCGTTCAAATGGCTTTTCGCCCCAATGGTGTACTCCGCTTTTCAGAAAAAACATATCCCCCGCAGTAAGGGTGTAGCCGATACCGTCCTCAATAATTTCCATAGAGCCTTTCAGAAGCAGAATAACAACATTACAGCCGAATATCCTGTCAATGTGTATCTCATGCTCCCCCGCAGCGCACCTGTCCGCCTCGCAAACAAAAGGTGCTGCCATGCATGGGATTTTTATTCTGTGTTTTTTTTCGGACATTTTTTAAACCTCCCCTGCTTATTGTATATTTTTCGTCTAAAATCAATATTTTTCCTAAAGTTTTTCGTTTTTCTGCCGACATATATTATAGAATAGTTTTTGACTGACAGAGAACGGAAAAAGGTGATTTTTATGATAAGACCCAAAACATTAAACAGAAAACTTTTAAAAGAATTCAGAAGTGATTATGATTCACTTATTGAAAATGGATATTTTGAAAAATTTAGAGTAATAATTATACAAGGTTGTGCAGTTAGCGAAAACATTGCTGTAGATTTTACGTTTAAACAATTTAGTGAAATTGCAAAAAAAATATTTGAAAGTACGAATTTTAAAGAATATGAAAAGCAAAAATATTATATAGGACAATATTTTGTTGCAGTATATCTTAATAGATTCAAGGAAAAATTGCTGAACGGAGAAATTACGCCAAATGAAAGGTACAATAATTTATTAAACGGAAGCAAAAATGTTAAAATAAATTGGTTCGACAAAATCAAATTGAGATTAACGTCCAATGTTTTTTTTATTTATTTAGAAAATAAATATTATTACTTTTGGTCAGAAGCAGAGATAAAACACATATACGGTAAATCACTTTTTAAATATTATAATTTTTTGGAAAAGATTTTCTTTATTAATAAATACCGCGCTTTTGCCGTTATGCAGGATTATTATTACAATGCAAAACGAATAGCCAAGCAAGATTTCAGGTCGACTATAAGGAGAAAAAATCCACCGACAGGTTATTCGCTGGCTTTTGGATTAATTCTCATAGCTTTTTTAGCAAGGTTTATCGCATATATATTTGCGCATTTTATTTATTTCTAAAAGTATGTAATCAGCAATTCCGCCGCAAGCGCCGCTATACACGCCGCTGCCGCAACTGCAAGCAGTCCCTTGTTTTTCAGGGCAAGCAGGACTGCGGCGGCGATACCGACGGCTGCCGAAGCAACGCTGCCTGTGGAGTAAAACGCGGCGGGGATCGTCATTGCTCCCAGAACCGCATAGGGTACATAGTACAGAAAATCCTTGACAAATCGGGACTTTATTTTTTTTCGGAATATCACAAAGGGCAGCATACGGACAAGATACGTGACCCCTGCCATTACTCCGATATAAGCTGCGATATTCATTGTGCGTCAGCCTCCTTTTGCTCCTTTCGGGGGAAGAATATTGCTCCCGCCGCCGAGGCTGCAAGGGTGCAGATTATTATTGCAAATCCCGAAGATACTCCCGAAAAAACAGGTATGTAACGCAGTCCGCAGCTCATTGCCGCTGAAATTATCACAACTGTCAGCACTCCCGCGGACTTTCTTGCGGGGGGAATAAATATAGCGATGAACATTCCGTAAATCGCGATACCCAGCGCGGAGCGGAGCAGTTCGGGCAGGACGCTCCCCGCTATTCCGCCTAAAAGAGTACCGGCAGTCCAGCACAAAAACGGCAGCAGTATCAGACCGTACATATAGCTTGGGGTAATTTCTTTCGGTTTACCCGAAGCGACGGCGAAAATTTCGTCCGTTATACCGAACGCCGCAAGAAATCTGTGCGGAGTTGTAAAGCCGATCTCAAGCTTTTGTGACAGGGACAGGCTCATCAGAGCGTACCGCATATTTATTATAAGCTGTGCAAGAGCCATTTCAAGCAAAGTGCCCGCGGCGGTGATTATGCCAAGCCCAGCCACCTGTCCCGCAGAGGTGAGGTTTGTCATGGAAATCAGAGTTGCGGCAAGGGCTGAAATCCCCTGCGTTACGGCGGATATCCCAAAACTGAACGAAACTGAAAGGTAGCCCAGACCGATAGGTATTCCGTCCGCAAGACCTTCCTTAAATCCAAGTTTTTCAGAACTCATAAAAAAGCCTCTTTCCGAATTTTTTCACAGAGGTATATTATAGCAAATTTTCTGCAAAAAATCAAGCTTTATTTATTAATGCAATACATTCATATATTTTCAAAAAAAAAAAAAATGAAATGTTCACAAATGAGTACTATAATGTGTATTGATCAGACTATGCAAAATATGAAAGGACTTGTTAAAATGAAAAAATCCAAATTGATAACGGTTGTATGTATTTGCGCGCTTTCTTTATCGGCTTGCAGCAAGCAAAATGTAACTGACGCTGCCGACATTTCCGACACCTCTGTTTCATCTGAGCAGACCACTGATATTATTTCGGAAGAAAGCAATACCGATAATACAGAACCTGCGGAAACCGAATCCGCGGCGGAAACTGCTTCATACGAGGAATTGCAGAAAATTATTGACGAAGCTGTGCCGCCCGAAATAAATATTACGGAAAATTCCACAGCCGAGGAAATTATGGAGGCGGGAAAAAACGCGGCGTTTTATTTCGGCGAAAAAGTGGACAGGTTTTTTGAATACGGAGTTGATTACAACTGGAAAATCGACTATGACAACGATTCGGAAGCTCCATTTTGGAAAATATTAGGCTTTTACATTGATAAAGCAACGGATTATTACGTGCCTATGGACAGCGGCGAAATAAAACAGTTTTTAATTGATTACATCGGACTTACCGAAAAGGGTTACGAGGAATTGCGAGAGATCTCCCCCAGCCACTACAAGGACGTGGACGGCGACATTTATTTGGCTTCAGGCGACGGCGGACAGGCGGGTACTCTCGGCAGCTATATCACCGACTATGTAATTAACGATGACGGCAGCGTTACATACAACTGCCTTTTAAAGGCGAAGGCTGACAGCGGTTATGAGGACGAAATCTTTTCATTTACCATTGTCGGTACGGACGGCGTTTGGAGGCTTGACGGCTGCACAAGCTGCGAGTATTTTTGCCACGGCTTCGTTGGATTTGAAAGCGACCTTGAAGCTTTGCTGAACCGTCCCGATATTCCCTATGACGAGGTAATGAATTTGCTGAATTGCAGGAATTATATTCTAAACGTTATATATACTGACACTCTCCCCTTTGATACGGCGGCGAAAAAAATCACAATTGACGGAATGGACTACTACCCTGTTTCCGCAGCTAAATACGACCAATGGGACGAATGGGAGGAGTACGTGAAAAGCGTTTACACCGATGAAGCAGCGGAGTTTTATCTGAACGACAAAAAGATAATAAACATTGACGGCAAAACCTACACAAACGACGGAGGAAAGGGCGATCCTCTTTCCTCAGATTTCACCTATGAGATAGTTTCGGGAGACTCGGAAAACGCCGTGCTGATAATTACAAACACGGATAATTTTTCGGACGAACCCGTTGAGACGGAAATTACGTTAAAACTCACGCCTGACGGCTGGCGGATAGACACGTTCTGATAAACCGTCCTAAAAATATACAGGTAAAAATTGCTATGGTAAATTTTTTTGCCATAGCAATTTTTTACGGGCAAAAATTTTTCACCGAATTTCTTTAGGCGGAAACTTCTTCAGCCCTTTCAGGAAAATAAAAAGGAGTGTTAAAGCCAAACTTCCGCTTTTGAGAAAATTGCTGCCGATAAAGGAAATTCCAATAACATTCCCATATATTGTGGGTTGAAATTCTCCTAAATACAAGATATAATATATACAGAAAGCTGATAAAGAAAATGGCTTTCAAAATACTGAAAAGCATTGAATTTCCGTGCAAATAGTTAAATTTATACTAATTTACGACCTAAATGCGTACAAAAAATTCAAGCAGAAATTTGCGTATATGATTTTTGCGCCGAATTTTTTTGTCTGCACATTGGGAGTGAATTAGTATTATTCCGCAAAAGGATTTTTAAGTCTTTGTACAAGTCCAATGATTTTCAGAAAAAATTTTAGGAGGAACAACAAATGAAAAAGACCTTGAAACGTGTGACCGCGGCGGCGGCAGCAGCGGCATTAGCCGTCAGCATGACCTTACCCGCAAGCGCGGCAAGCTGCAACAAAAATCAGAACACAAATTCAAACTGCACGTCAAACTCAAATTCAAACTCCTGCGGCATTTTCAGCTTTAACAGCATTTGCGATATGCTTAAAAAATTCGGCATAAATCTTCCCAACTGTTCAACAAATTCGGGAAATAATCCGGGAAATAATTCGGGAACGTCACAGAAGCCCGGCAACAGTTGCCCAGACGGAAACTGCGGAACAGTCCAAAAGCCCGACGATAACACCTGCCCCGACGGAAACTGCGGTACTGTTCAGAAGCCCGATGATAATACTTGTCCAAACGGAAACTGCGGAACAACTATTCAAAAGCCGAACACAGGCACAAATACAGATAAAACCGATGACAGCGTTTCCGATTACGAAAAGGAAGTCGTCGATCTTGTAAACGAGATACGCAAGGAATACGGTCTCTCGGAGCTTAAGCTCAACACGGAGCTTTCCGCTGTTGCGAGGGCAAAATCGCAGGATATGAAGGATAATCAGTACTTCAGCCACACCTCTCCTACATACGGCAGTCCCTTTGATATGATGAAGAGCTTCGGCATCAGCTACGGTACGGCAGGTGAAAATATCGCCATGGGATACCGCACTCCCGAGGCTGTTGTGGACGGCTGGATGAACTCCGAGGGTCACAGAGCTAATATACTCAACTCATCATTCAAGGAAATAGGCGTCGGCTATGTTTCAAGCGGAAACTACTGGACGCAGATGTTCATAGGCTAAGCGGGGAACGCCCCGCGGCGAGAGTCCCCCCGAAGTTATATACGGCAGATTTTACTTTGCTAAGCCCCCCAAGGGGCGGGTAAAAAATACTTAACCTAATTTTTGTGGTGCAATTTTTAGCTTTTTCTAAATAAAAAAGTCCGCAGAGCCAATGCTTTGCGGATATTTTTTCATTCCGTGACAATTTTTGCACGTTCTGTGACATATATAAGCTTTTACGGACTTTTTGGCTGTATACTTTCGGTAACGAAAACCGAAAGGAAGTTTAAAATGGAAGTTATCATTTTTTCACAGAACAGCGAACACAGGCTTGCCGCATATCATGCGGCGGACAATATAATCGCAGACAACAGGCTGCGGCGTATGTCGCTGCACCCCGCTATGCCAAAAACACACAAGGAGCTTGAAAAAATAATCAAACCAAACAAGGGGTATCTTGTTATTATGGACGTGACAGGCTGTACTTGCTATAGCGAAATTATCGAACAGACCGCTGAAAAGTCCAGATTTATTTCATTCTGTCTTATTTCAGACAGCGACAGGGCTGCCGCGGAATCTGTCAACAGCGGAGCAAATATATGCGGATATGTCAACATTAACGAATCGCGTCTTGACGAAGGTCTTGAAAACGCTCTTATAAAAATTTACAAAAGCATTGCAACCTCCTGCGGCGGCATCATGACCGCCGACGGAAACGGCTCCTTAAAAGTAATCGGCTTTGACGATATTTATTACATAGAAACTATAAAGCAGAAACACCTCTGCACTGTTTATCACAAAAACGGCAGCGACACGATCCGTGCGGATATTTCAAAGCTTATAAAAAATCTTGACGGCAGATTTGAAATATCACGCTCCTCAACCATTGCAAATCTTTCTCTGGCAAAAAAAATTTCCGACGGAATGATATATTTTGAAAACGGAGACTGCTGCTCCGTTGCCGCCAAGAAAATCGGAGAAATAAAAAAAGCCATGCTCAGAACAGCGGTGATATAAAAAGAGGACAGCAGCGTCAAAACGTTGCTGTCCTCCGTTATATTTATAATTATTTAAGCTTTTCACAGAAATCCTTCATTGCCTCGGAAATTTTTATCTGCTGCGGACAGACAGCCTCACAGCTGCGGCAGCCTACGCAAGCCGAGGGCTGCTTATCCTGAGGGATCGAGCTTAGAGCCATAGGGGCAATAAATCCCCCGCCTGTAAAGCTGTGCTCATTATAAAGCTCTATAAGTTTGGGTATATCCAATCCCTGCGGACAATGAGACGTACAGTATCTGCAAGAGGTACAGGGCAGCGAGCTGTTAAGCATTTTATCCGCAATTCCGGCAAGTACCGCGCTTTCCTTTTCATTAAGGAGCTTATCGGTCTTGAAGGTCTCAATATTTTTCTGCACCTGCTCCATATTGGACATTCCGGAAAGGATCATAGTCACGCCCTTTATACCCTGCAAATATCTGAACGACCATGCGGGAATTTCCTCGTCGGGACGAAGCTCCTTAAGCTGATTTTCGTACTCGGAAGCAAGGTTTGCAAGCTTGCCGCCTCTCAGCGGCTCCATTACCCAAATTGGAATATTGAGCTTATTGAGAAGCTCCGCCTTAAGCTTTGCCTCCTGAAAATCCCAGTCAAGCCAGTTGAGCTGTACCTGACAAAATTCGATATGGTCGCTGTAAGCGTCCAGAAAACGCTTCATCACGTCATAGCTGCCGTGTACCGAAAAGCCAAGGTGACGTATCCTGCCGTTCTTTTTCTGTTCGGTAAGATATTTGTCAATACCGTATTTCGGATCGAGGTAAGCGTCGATATTCATTTCGCAGACGTTGTGGAAAAGGTAGAAATCAAAATAGTCCACACCGCATTTTTCAAGCTGCTTTTCAAAAATTTCCTCGACCTTATCCATATTTGAAAGGTCATAGCCGGGAAATTTCGTAGCAAGATAAAAGCTTTCTCTTGGATATTTTGAAAGGATTTTTCCAACAGCTATCTCGGACATTCCGTCATGATAGCCCCATGCCGTGTCAAAGTAATTCACACCGTTTTTCAAAGCATGATCAAACATTTCCGCAGTTGCTTTCTCGTCGATATCGGAGTATTTACCGTCAATTGTCGGCAGGCGCATTGTTCCCATACCGAGATTTGATAACTTGATATCCTGAAAATTTCTGTAAACCATTTTCTTTCCGCCTTTCTCATTTTAATTGTATCTTAGAGCGTGTTCACATAAACCGTGACGCACGTCTTTTTGGCAAATTTTGCCGTATTTTGCGTTAAAAATCCTTGAAATACGGGCGTATTCCTGCGGATTTTTGCCTTAAATACGACAAAATTATGCTCAAAAATCCGCACATCAGCTTTATGTGAACACGCTCTAATATAAAGGCTGCCGATCTGAAACGAAAGACAGCCCTCATTTTTACTAATAAGTATTTTTCGGAAAATTTCACTTATTCGGCTGTATCGGAGTCATGAACAAGCGCGAGAGCGATCGTGTTCAGTTCCTGTATAACCGATGTGACCTCAGCCACGCTCGTACTGATAACATTGGAGCTTTCGCTCATTTCGTCAACTGCCTCGTTTGTACGTATTACGCCTGTCTGCGTCTCGGAAACCTCGTCAACTATAGCGTTCGACGCAAAACGAATATCCTTGATATTTGACAGTATCTCGTTGGTATGCTCCTCAGCCTCCTTAAGAGTCTCGGAAGACTTGACCGCAAGACTTCTTACCTCGCCCGCAACTACAGAGAAGCCCTTGCCGTGCTCGCCGGCTCTTGCCGCCTCGATAGAAGCGTTGATAGCAAGTATATTTGTCTGGTCTGAAATATTTTTGATCTTATCAAGAACCTTTTCGTATTCCTCAACACTGGACGCGATCTTTGATACGGAAGCGACGATATCCGTTGCGCTGCTGTGGATATTGTTCATATCCGAGTTGAGTATCTCCATATCGTCTCTGATGCTTTCGTTGTTTGAAGCCGTCTCCGAAGCCTGATCGGAAATAGGAAGTATCTTTTCGTTCAGCATCTGAAGAGAATTTTGGATCTCTTCGACAGCGCGGCGCAGATCTTCGTGTTCCCTCTCAACAGCTTCTCTCATCTTAAGCATCTGCTTCTTCTCATACTGCACGCAGTTTGAAGGAGTATTGTTTCCCGTAAAGATAGAGTACGCCATATGAGCGCAGGTATCATATCCGCAGGCGTGACAGTCTATATGCTTTTCGATATCGGTCGTTTTCTCCATACTGCGGTAAACAGCTTCCAGCTCCGCCGCTGTGGGAGCGGTAGTTGTAGACCTGTTCTGATACTCTCTGAGGAAATCCTCAAGCCTAAGATTTTTGAAAATTTTCTTGTGGAATCTTTCATTTATGCTGCGTTTATTCGCCCAGCTTTTGGCATTCATCATAATGTCATATGCTGTAAACGAGCTGAAATCGTCTCTTGCGCCTACGCCCGAATTGCAGCCGAACTCACAGGAAAGAACGTCATAGACCACAGGGAGCTTTGCTCTGTCTGTTTCAAGATATGTATTGAAATCATCATATACCTTGTGTACGCCCTCCGAGGTCGTCACCCAAAGCTCGGGATCGTATGCTCTGAGACATTCCTTAAGACCGCCCGGCATAGGATAATATGCGCCGTCGAAGCCTCTTACGTCCGAAAATTCAAACTCGCTTCGACCCAAGGGCAGCGAAACGCCTATGTTGCAAATATAATCATACAGTTTTTTAAAAGTCACATTATAGCTGATAACGCCTGTATTCCTGAATTCGTCCCCTTTTGCAAGACACGGGGTAAGACCCACAAGAACATCGTCATTTTTCAGATATTTTCTGATATAAATGGCGGAACACAGAAGCGGCGACTGAACGGGAGACATTTTCGGGATAAGCTCCGGCTTATGCTTTTCAACATAGTTCATGATTGCCGCACACGGCTGGGAAATTATTTTTTTGCCCGGATTATTTTTTAAATATTCAATGTGCATATATGTACATATATCTGCTCCGAACGATCCGTCATAGATTTCGTGCACTCCGTTTTCTTTGAGCCACTGAAGCACATGACGCCATTTTCCGTCCATAGCGCTCTTTATAGCGGGAGCGACAACAAGTGAAACGGATTTTGTTTTGATAATATTCAGAAATTCCCTGATATCGTCGTCATAATAGCGTGCACCATGCTTGCAGCCTCTTATACATTCTCCGCACTGAATACATTCCTCGGGATTAACTTGAACAACGTTTCCGTCATAGCGATTTGCGTTTGGAACAGGACAGGTCCTAATGCAAGCGTTGCATCCTATACACTTGTCATTTCTAACGTGTACCATAAGATTTACAATCCTTTCATGTTATTTTTCAAAAGAATATACACTTTTTACATTATATCACAAACAAAAAAGTTTGTCAACAGTTTAACATAAAAGTATAATAAAAATATTGTTAAATTTAAACATAATAAACAAAGCGCCTCATGTAAAGCAATAGCATTCAACAAATCCGTTATTTGTCACAAAGGTAAATTTGTTCAAAATGCATAGAATAAATTTTCCTGCTGCAATGGGCGGCAAAAATGGTTACAATTTTATTACAATATTTCCTATGCGCTTGACAAATGCATTCTATTGAGGTAGAATAAATTTATACCAACTATAATCCTCACCGAAAAGGAGCAACTATTCATGTATGTTAAGCTGTTCGATTCCGAACTTAAAATCATGGAAATATTATGGCGGAGCGGCGACGCAACAGCCAGGGATATTGCCGAGGAGCTTGGCAGAACTGCCGACTGGAGCAAAACCACTACCTATACCGTTATTAAAAAATGCATAAATAAAGGGGCTGTCAGCCGCAGCGAGCCAAATTTTCTGTGCCATGCGGAGATAACCCGCAAAGAGGCGCAGGAATACGAAACAAGCGAGCTTATAGACAAAATGTACGGCGGCTCCGCAGATAAGCTGGTAGCTTCGCTGCTGGGCAGCAAACGCTTGTTCGCGGAGGAGATACAAGACCTGAAAAAACTTGTGGAGGAACTGAAATGATAAGCTTTTTGCAAATGTCCCTGTGGTCGGCTGTTCTTACGGCAGTTATACTGGCTGTACGTGCGGTCTTTGGAAAAAGACTCCCCAAAAAGACCTTCCGTATTTTGTGGGCTGTGGTAATTCTCCGTATGCTTGTCCCTGTCTCGCTTCCGATAATGAAAATAAATACGGTTATAGCCGTCCCCCCGCTTTTCGAAACTGATCTTACACAGGACACTGTAGTTTATACATATATATCCGGAGAATTTTCCAATACAGAGCCGATCGATGAATTGCTTACGGGTACGTCATATGAGGTATCGGAGACCCCCGGCACAGACCTGCCTGTTTACGGAATATGGTTTTTTACGGCAGCAGTGATTTTCGCTGCATTTGCGGCAGTGCACATTAAATTCCGCATTAAGGTGCGGGACGCAATACCTGCCGAAATAAGCTTTGAAACAGGGCTAAAGCGGCGAGTCCGCATAAAGGTAAGCGACAAGATCGCTTCGCCGCTTACCTACGGGATATTCCGCCCTGTTATACTTCTGCCGAAAAATACATTTATATGCGGTGAAAAAACAGTAGAGTACATTCTCTCCCATGAGCTTGCTCACATAAAGCGTTTTGACGTTCTATACAAGCTTTTTGCGGTACTCGCCGCAAGTCTGCACTGGTTCAATCCCCTTGCATGGGTCATGCTTGCCGCCGCTGACCGCGACATTGAACTTTCCTGCGACGAGGAGGTCATTTTCGGCAGCAGCGGTTCGCGGGAGGAATATGCTCTAACGCTCATAGAAATGGAGGAAAAACGGAGCTTCGGCGTTCTGCTCAACGGCTTCGGCGGAAGCTCCGTAAAAGAGAGGATAAAGGCGGTAATGACAGCTAAGCGTGCTTCATCGGCGGGAAAAATATCGGCTGCACTGCTTGTTGCGCTGGCGTTTGCGGTCTTTACGGTTTACGACATTGACACGGCAGGATATTCCGTTGCCGTTACTGCTGCCGAAAACGGCGCGGAGGAGATATATGCATATTATTACGACCCTCTGAACGAGGGTACATATGAAGAAAGCAATACAAGCTATCCGTACGAATTTGAGGGCGTACCCTTTACCGTTGAGCAGATCGACCGCGCTTTAAACTCCTATGAAATTACCGTGGAGGAAGCTCCCGCCGCATATTCGGAGGTTGAAATATCTTCAGCTGCCGAGACTTTCGATTATGTATATACTATAACCGACCCGCTTACAGGCGACATGGAGGCACGAACGTACAGCGACGAGTACTCTATATACAATTACGGCTACAGCGACGCACTTACGGGAGAGCTTCTTATCATTAAAATAGACCTGAACGACTACTCCCCTCTCGACCGTGAAAAATACGGCTTGACAGTAAGTCCCGACAAGGGTTATTATCTATATAACGGAACGCCTGTTGCAGGACTTCAATGTGAGGAAAACACGCTTGTTGACAATATAGCCATGAAGGACGGCGGCGGCTTCTTCATATATAAAGACGGCGGCATGATACAGGTCAACACGGCTCAATTTTTCGACGTAACAGGTATGCACTAAAAGCACTTAAGCAGGCAGCACATTTCATTTATCCCCTTTTTCTGGGAACGGACGATATCCTGCAAAATAGGGCGAAGCTCGGAGCAAAGACAGTTTTTCAAGGCTTCGCAGGACATCTGCACCGCTCCCCTGTGGTGCGGTATCATCTCGCACAGAAAGTTTTTGTCAACACAATCCGTCTGCGCCGCGTTTTTCATACAGCAGAACATTTTCCGCATGATCTCGCAAATGCAGCATTGATATTGGCGCAGATCCTGCTTGCAGTTAAGCAGACTTTTTGTACAGTCCTCCACGCTCCGCAGGGCTTCAATGCTTGCGGTCTGCTCTGCGATTATGTTTTCGGCAATTCTTCTTATGTTGGAATTATTCGAGTATTTCAGAATATTTTCCGACATCTCGATAGCGGCTTGGTGGTGGGGTATCATCTGCAAAATAAAGTTGTGGGAAATGCTGCACCCCAGCTCGGCGTTGGTCATTCCCATGATCATATTTTGGAGGATATTGTGGTAATCGGTGAGATACTGACAGGTTTCCTCGCTTAGACGGCTCATAAAAGAGACCTCCTTTTCGTTATTTTCTATACAATATATTCCGTATTTTAGCTAATGACACAATTTTTTAAGGCAATACGGGGCATAGCTTTGCCCCTGCAAATAAATTATACCCTGTCATTCTATTGCAATAGAATGTGCTTTGAAAGGACTTGATCATTTATGAAAACAAAAAAATTATCGGCAGCAATACTTTCTGCGGCAATGATAACGCTGATACCCTGTTCGGGAAAAATTTATGCCTACGAATGCAGGCAGATTTCCTCTGAAAAAATAACCGTCTCCAATGCAGTGGACGATTCGGAAACAAGCGAGGTACCGGGTGGATCTTCGGGCTATTCCGTATATGAAAAGTATGGACTTCTGTACGATGAGGAAAACGATTTTTACACCTACAACGGCAGCGTGGTACGCTTTTTCAACGACCCGATAGCGGGAGCAAGCTTTACAAACTTTTTTACGGGTACGGTAGATATTGAAGCGGTGTACGATGAGGAAAACAACCTTATCGGCATAAAGGAATGCTCAAAGGAGGTGTACGACAGGCATACAAAAAAGCATGAACGCTTTAAAAATTTATAATAAAAATTTACCCTGTCATTCTACTGAAATAGAATAAAATTGAAAGGACTTGATACCAAATGAAATTCAAAGCAAGAAAAATTTTTGCGGCAGCCATATCCGCTGCAATGCTTCTGACCTCGCTTGCGGCGTGCAAAAAGGACAGCGGCGATGTGAACAATGCCGTAAACTCAAATTCCACGGGAATTGTTTACCGCGCAAAGCGTTACACCGTAAGCGGCGCGGCGGAGGAAACATCAGGGTACGCGCTTCATGACGGCAGGCTGTACTTCAAATCCTCCGAACCCGAGGGGGATATTGACCCGAATACGGGCTACTACTACAAGGTCGCTTGCAGCCTTAATTCGGTAAACCTTGACGGAACGGATCTGCGGACAGTCCCGATAAATTCGGACAGTACGTCGGCAAGCGATTTTGATTTCGACTCCGACGGGAATATTGTTTACATTGAAATAAAAGAGTCTGAAAACGCTTCCTCCGCAGGTGACGAAACGCCAATGGAGTACTCGCTGAAAAAAATCGGTACTGACGGTACTGCTGTGTCGGAGACTGACATAACAGCAGCGTTAAACGACCACGCCGTAGATTATTTTTACCCCGAAAGCGTTAAGGTTGACCCAAGCGGAAATATTATTGTGGACGGCTATTACCAGATTATTGTTCTTGACAGCAACGGAAATTACCTTTTTGACATTGAGCAGGGCGAGGGCATAAGAAAGCTCGTGAAATCCTCAAGCGGAGAGGTCTACGCCAGCGTATACGGCGAGGAAAGCTACTCGGAATTTTACAAAATAGACATGGCTGCAAAGGCTTTCGGCAATAATATCGACATTGTTCAAGAGTATGATTTTGATTACAATATAGTCCCCTATAACGGTTACGGCGATACTGATATTGTTTTTGTAACAGACTTAGACTGTCTGTACATTTTTGACCTTGAAAGCGGTACCAAAACCGAGGTGCTGAACTATGTCAATTCCGACATAAGCCGCCAGGAGATCAGCGATATTATCCCTGTTGCGGACGGCAAATTTATCGGCGTTGGTCTCAGCTATCCCGCTAAAAATCTGCTCATAACCGAAATTTATCCCGTGGACGCCTCTACCCTGCCGCCGAGAACCGAGATAGTAGTTGCGGGGTCGGAGTACTCGGTAGGCTCTATGCTGGAATATCAGGCTGTAAAATTCAACATGGAAAACGACAAGTACAGAATTGTGATAAAAAAGTACAGCGGCGATAATTATGTTACAAAGCTTAACAACGACTTGACCGGCGGAAATATTCCCGACATTCTCTTGACGGACAGCACAATGCCCTTTGAAAGCTATGCGGCAAAAGGTATTTTTGCGGACTTATACGAATTTATTGACAATGACGATACCGTCAACCGCGAGGATTTTCTGCCGAACCTGCTTACTGCAATGGAAATTGACGGCAAGCTTTACCGCTTTACCGACTCATTTCAAATTTTTACCGCTGTAGGCAAGACCTCAATTTTCGGCAAGGAAACGGGTATCGACTTTGACCGCATAAACAAGATAATGGAAACGCGTCCCAAGGGTACGGAAATCCTGGCGGGTACCACAAAGGAAAATATTTTGGAACACGCTATGGAGCTTTGCGGCGACAATTTTATCGACTACAAGGCGGGCAAGTGCGACTTTAACTCCGAATATTTTATAAGCCTGCTGGAATTCGCAAACGGATTTTTGAACAGCGTTGACCTTGACAGCTATTTCGACGACTCTTTCTGGAACAGGTACAAGACCATGTTCGCCGACGAGGAGACTCTAATGCTTATAACCTACCTTACGGATTTTTCCGATATTTTCTATAACGAGCACGAAATTTTCGGCGAAGAGGTAACGGCGGTGGGCTTCCCCACATTCAACGGCTTGGGAGCGGCATTTGACGTAAGCGGCGGCTTTGCGATCTCCGCAAAATCCGAAAACCAAGAGGGCGCATGGGAATTTGTCCGCAGTCTTCTTACGGAGGACTATCAGGACGGCGTTGAGCAGCTTCCTGTAAGAGTCTCCTCCCTTGAAAAGAAAGCGCAGAAGGACATGAAGGAATACAACCCTAATGTCA
The DNA here is from genome assembly GCA_947383835.1 of uncultured Clostridia bacterium. Taxonomy (GTDB): domain Bacteria; phylum Bacillota; class Clostridia; order Oscillospirales; family Ruminococcaceae; genus RGIG8773. The sequence goes on along the minus strand of CANDEV010000020.1, from coordinate 20,978 downwards.
CGCGAATAACACAAATAGGTTCAATGTCTCTCGGCACGTCCGGCTACATGATAGAGGATACTCCCACGCAGTCGGACATTGACAAGGCAATGGATATTATAACCTCCACGACCCAGATATGCCGTTACAATCACACAATAACCGAGATCGTCACCGAAGAGGCAGGAGCGTATTTTTCCGGTTCAAAAACGGCTGAAGCCGCTGCGGAAATGATACAGAACCGTGTGCAGAATTATCTTGACGAAAACAGTTAAATCGATTTCTTTAGGGTTAGCCCTATTGAAATATAATTCCTAATCTTCCTTAAAAAATCTCCGAAAATTTATGTTTTTCGGAGATTTTATTTTGCATTTTTCGGTGCATAATAATATTAATTTTAATATGAAAGGAATTTCTGAAAATGGAAAAAATAGCTTTTTTTGATACAAAGCCATATGACAAAATATGGTTCGACAAACTCAACACAGATTACAGCATAAAATATATCGAGTCCAAGCTTACGCCCGATACGGTGTATGCTGCAAAGGGCTGCAAGGCAGTGGTGGCGTTTGTAAATGACACAATTTCAAGCGAGACTATTGACGGACTTTGCGAAATAGGCGTGAAGCTTATTGCAATGCGGTGCGCAGGGTACAACAACGTGGATCTCAAATACGCAAAGGACAAAATTGATGTAGTGCGCGTCCCCGTCTACTCGCCCTATGCCGTTGCGGAGCACACTATGGCTTTGCTTCTTGCGATAAACAGGAAAATTCCAAGAGCCTTTATACGTACCCGCGACTTTAATTTCAGTCTCAACGGTCTGACAGGCTTCGACCTCCACGGCAAAACTGCGGGAATTATCGGCACAGGTCAGATAGGCAGGATATTTATAGACATATGCAAGGGCTTCGGTATGAACGTTATCGCCTACGACCCCTACCCCGCCGAGGGACACGATATAGAGTACGTCCCGCTTGACAAGCTTCTTTCGGAAAGCGACATTATCTCTCTGCACTGTCCCCTGACCTCCTCAACGCGTTATATCATCAACGAAGCAAACCTTGCAAAGGTCAAGGACGGCGTTATCATTCTCAACACATCGAGAGGTCAGCTTATTGACAGCGACGCGCTTTTGCAGGCGTTAAAGGACAAACGGGTCGGCGGCGCAGGTCTTGACGTATACGAGGAGGAGACGGATATGTTTTTCGAGGACTATTCGGGCTCTGTCATTCAGGACGACGTTCTTGCGCTTCTTGTGACGATGCCGAACGTTATAATAACGTCCCACCAAGCTTTTCTTACAAATGAAGCTTTGAATAAGATCGCCGAGGTAACGCTGTTTAATTTGAAGCAATTTTTTAACGGCGAGGCTTTGCAGAATTCTGTAGTTTATCAGCCGAGGCAGAAGTGATTTTTATTTTGCAAAATTACCGCTGAAATTTTTCGCGGTAATTTTTTATAACTAAACTATTTAAATATTTTTTTAAATACCTCTTGACAAACCGAATTAAATATGCTACAATCTATTTAAATTAATATTTAAATAGATTGTAGGTGATAATATGGGATTTGAAAATACATTCAGCGCAATTGCCGATCCGGTAAGGCGGGAAATACTTTCCGTACTGAAAAACGGAAAGCTTTCTGCGGGGGAAATATCCTCGCATTTTGATATGACGGGAGCGGCAATTTCCTACCATTTGAACATTCTGAAAAAGGCTGATCTGATATCGGAAAGCCGTTACAAAAATTTTATTTATTATGAGCTTAACACCACTGTTCTGGACGAAATTATTTTATGGATCGAGGATTTAAAAGAAAAATCAAATGACGGTATGGAAAATAAAGCCGTACAAAAAATCAGAAAGGAACATTGCTAATGAAAAACACAAAGCTTAAAATAATCATGGCAGTAACTGCATTGCTGCCGACAGCTGCCGTATTGACAGTTCTTCCGTTTCTGCCTGAAAAAATACCTGCCCACTATGACCTAAACATGAATATTAATCGTTGGGGAAGCAAGTATGAAAGTCTGATATTTCCTGCAGCAGCAATACTTATGGCGGCATATATGTACGCAATGTCGCGCTTTTCTTCAAAACAGGAAAACGGCGACAGCAATGCAAAGGTAATGTTGATATGCGGCATTATAATAAATATTTTTTTGGGAGCAATGACAGTATGGTTCCTCGCACTAAGCTTTAAAGCGGTCAGCGGAATAAAAATCAATTGCGAAATGTTCGTAAAATTTGTTTTTATATGTGTGGGAATCGTCACATCTGTAATCGGCAATTTTATCCCCAAATGCAAAATAAATTCCGTTATAGGTCTTCGCACAAAATGGAGTATGGAAAACGAGGATATATGGTTCAAATGCCAAAGGTTTGGCGGCGCGCTGTTTGTTTTCTGCGGAATATTAATGGTCGTTATCTCGGCAATTCTAAAAAACACGGTTTTAATTATCACAGCAAATATTATTATTTCAATTATAATTGCAGCAGGTTCAATTTTAGGCAGTAAAATTATTTATGACAAAACCGTCGGAAAAATCCAATAAAAATTAAGGCAGTACCGGACATTATGCACGGTACTGCCTTATTTCTATCTTTACAATCCGAAAAAAATGTGGTATAATGTCAGCATAGCTTTTTAAGGAGTTTTTCTATGAACGAACATAATTACATAAAAAATTTTGTTGGCAAAAATATTACCTCGGAGGACTTGTCCTGTTTTGACTGTTACTCCACTCCCCGCTTCGGACTGCTGATACCTACCAAAAGTCCCGCGGCTAACGTCCTTTGCCAATATCCGCGGCACCCATGCTACACTCTTTTTATATTTTTTGAAAAGGACGCCCACAACATGAATTACTATTACGGCGACCTTTTTTCGCCGAACGTTCCCCACGACAATCAGACCCGTCTGCACCACTACTGCCTTATGTTTGAAAAAGAATATTTTGAGGAACGTTTTAAAATGTACCGGGGCGAGCTTGAAGTTTACAATTTCAAATCGGTGAAAATTTACGGGGATATGCTCAAGCTGCTGAACTCATTCGCTTTGGAATACAGCAGAGACGAATCCAATTCGGATTTTACTCTTGCGGCGCAGGCTGAAATCATTACGCACAAGGTCATACGCAGTATTTTATGCGAAAATATTTCCGTGGAAAAGCCTGTTTCGGAGGATTATTCAGTTGCGGCGGCGCAGAATTACATGGAGCTTCACTATGCCGAAGATATAAATGTTACGGAGCTTGCAAATCTTGGGTACGAACTGGTCTCCTGCTTCATGCGGCGTTTTAAAAAGGAAACGGGCGTTACGCCCATGGAATACTTAGGCGGAATAAGAATAAAAAACGCGCGAAAGCTCCTGAAAGAAAGCGAGCTTTCGATTTCGGAAATCGCGGTGAAATGCGGCTTTGAAACGGAAGAAAAATTCCGCAGCCGCTTCAAAGAGAATTTCGGCGTTTCTCCCGAACAGTACAGAGAGGTAAACAGGGAGGCGAAAGCCGCCGCGGACAGCGTTAAGGCTGTGCTGATGTCATAAAAATTTGCTGTAATTTAAAGCAAAATAAGCTGGGATATTTTTAATACAATTAATGGTGATAATTATGAAAACTGATCTGACATCCGGAGGTATAACCAAAACCCTGCTGTGCTTTGCCCTGCCGATGATAGCCGGGAACCTGCTCCAGCAGATATACAATATTGCCGACACGCTTATCGTCGGACGTTATCTCGGCGAGGACGCTCTTGCTGCCGTTGGAAGCACGTACACGCTTACGACATTTCTGTACTCCGTAATAATAGGTCTTTGCATGGGCAGCGGCGCGCTTGTTTCATATTACTGCGGAGGGAACGTCCGGCAAAAGCAAAAAAACGCTATAGCCGCAGCATTTATTCTTATAGGGACGGTTTCTGTAATTGCGGAAATTATAACGCTTTGCTCTGTGAGAGGGATAATCGGTGTGCTGAAAATCCCTCCCGAAATTACAGATATGACAGGAGATTATGTGCGGGTCATACTATCGGGAATTATTTTTATTTTTCTGTATAATTACTATGCATATATGCTCCGCGCTTTCGGTAATTCAGTTACCCCTCTGATCTTTCTCGGTGCAGCTTCTGTAATAAATATTGTGCTGGACATAATTTTTGTTGTACACTTAAATTTAGGAGTAAAGGGTGCGGCATATGCAACGATCATTGCACAGGCTGTTTCAGGAGCGGGACTTGCATTATATTCACTTATAACGGAGCGGAATTTACGTATAAAATTTTCCGATATTCATTTTGAAAAGGGTGAGATTTCCGAAACGCTTCGTATGTCTTTTTCAGCGTCGGTACAGCAGTCCGTGATGAATTTTGGCATACTGATGATACAGGGGCTTGTCAACAGCTTTGGCACAACTGTTATGGCGGCTTTTACCGTTGCGGTAAAGATCGACACGCTGGCATATATGCCGGCGCAGGAATTTGGCAGCGCATTTTCTCTTTTTGTATCGAGAAATTACGGTGCAAAGGAATATGGCAGAATACGTGAATGTATCAAAAAATCTTTAATGATCTCGGCAATATTCTGCATTTCGGTTTCAGCGGCGGTTGTCGTATTTTCCGATGATCTTATGAGAATTTTTGTAAAAGCGGAAGAGACCGATATAATACATATTGGTGTGCAGTACCTTGCGACTGAGGGTGCGTTTTATGTTGGGATAGGCATACTTTTTCTTATGTACGGATATTACCGAGGCATAAACAAACCCGAAATGTCTCTTATCCTGACGGTTATTTCTCTCGGAACAAGAGTTGCTCTCGCGTATTTTTTATCCGGGTTTGAAGCCATAGGGGTATTTGGTATCTGGTTATCCATACCGATAGGCTGGTTTCTTGCCGACGCGGCGGGACTTATTTATATGATAAGCTCCGACAGGAAACGTTTCATAAAACACCAAAACGAATAAGCTATTATAAAAATCAGCGCCCTCAAATCAAGAGCGCTGATTTTTACTTTTTATACACACGAAAAAAATGCAAAAATATATAGAATGTTTTTGATTTACTTTTTTAAATTATATCGGCATCATCGTTCCTCTTACAGATATTTTTATATGATCGGCGTACTCAAAAAATAACGGTTTGCCATACAAGTTTATATACCAAACAACTCTGACAGCCCATTTTTAATTTGACCTGTGCTTATCTCCCCATTCGCACATACCGTCTAAAATCGGGATAAGAGATCTTCCCCGCTCCGTCAGACTGTACTCTACTTTCGGCGGAATCTGGGGATATTCCTCACGGTGAACAAGCCCGTCCGCTTCAAGTTCTTTTAGTGTGGAGCTTAATGTTTTATAGGAAATCTCTCCGATATACTTTTTCATCTCGTTGAAACGCACAACGCCGAATTCCATTAAGGTATACAAAATCGTCATTTTATATTTTCCGTTTATCAGCGACAATGTGTAGCTGAAACCCGTTGTACATAAATTTTCCGCGGAAATACATCTGCTGCTCATTTTACACTCTCCTAAAGGTAAGTATATAACATTTATGTTAGTATCTAACTTCAATGTGCGTACTTGACATACTTTTTATTCTTGTTATAATTATAATATACTCAATGCAAAAAGTCAACCCTGCAAAAAATATTTTATACAGGAGGAATTTTTTATGAGCAAAAAAATCGTTGTGATCACGGGAAGTCCCCGCAAAAACGGAAACAGCTTTGCAATGACGGAGGCTTTTATAAAAGCTGCCGAAGCGAAAGGACATACTGTTACCCGATTTGACTCCGCAATGAGAAAGCTGGACGGCTGTCATGCCTGCGAGACTTGCTACAAAACAGGAAAAGCCTGTTCCTTTGACGACGACTTCAATACGATTGCTCCATCAATTCTTGAAGCTAACGCTGTTGTTTTCACAATGCCTGTGTACTGGTACTCCATTCCCGCGCAGATAAAATGCGTTATCGACAGACTGTTCAGCTTTGTTGTGGGTGGCAAGGATATTTCGGGAAAAAATTGTGCGCTGATAACCTGCTGTGAGGAGGACGATATGTCCGTTATGGACGGCGTACGTGTTCCTATCGAACGTTCCGCCGCGCTGATGAAGTGGCATATGGTTGGCGAGGTACTTATTCCCGGCGTTTTAAATGTGGGCGATATTGACAAGACGGACGGCTGCAAACAAGCTGCCGAGCTTGCGGATAAGATTTAAGGCGGTGCTGAAATGGGTAAGAAAATTGTAGTATTAAACGGCAGTCCCCGAAGAAACGGCAATACCTCCGCGCTTGTAAAATCCTTTACCGAGGGCGCTGAAACGGCAGGTAATACTGTTTCGGAATTTTTTCTTGACAAAATGGATATTCACGGCTGCAAGGGCTGTTTCGGCGGTCACAGCAGCAAGGAATGTCCCTGCGTTCAAAAGGATGATATGCAGCAGATATATCCTGCCGTAAAAGATTGTGATATTATCGTGCTTGCCACGCCGCTTTATTACTGGAATATGAGCGGTCAGCTAAGAACTGCAATTGACAGGCTGTTCGCATTGGAGGAGGGAGACGGCAACCTGCTCCGCGGTCATAACAAAGCCTGTGCACTTCTTATGTCAGCCGAGGGGAACGGCTTTGAGGATGTATTGACTTACTTCGATCATCTTATGGAGCATTTGAAATGGGAAAATCTCGGTCACGTCCTTGCGGGCGGAAACGGAGATGTTGGGGATATATCGGGTAAACCCGAACTTGAGCAAGCCTTTGAGCTTGGCAAATCAATTAAATAAAATTTACGGAAATTTTGCAGCAGAGTAAAATAAAGGGTCACATGATTTTGTGACCCTTTCGGTTTATTCCTTAATTATCTCCGCCCAGTTTAATCTGAAGCAGCCGTCATAAACAAAAATTCTCAAAACCTGTTCTCCCGCGCTAAGTTCGGCAGTACCGAGATCAATGGTAGCCCACCTGCTTTCGTCCACGGCAATTTCCGGCAGGAACGTCTGCATATCAAAATCCGCGCCGATAGTTCCCGTACCCTGCAAACGCAGTTCAATGCGGTATTTACCGCTTTCACATACGTTTATCGTATATTCCAGCCACTCGGATTTGCAGAGATTTTTTACATTGTAGCCTGCGCCCGTATCGTCCGAAAGCTCTATTTCGACTCCGTCGGTACGGTACAATTCATTTGCTGCGGGCTGCTCTTTGTGGAAAGCCACGCCCTCGCCGCCGCGGTCAAAGTTTACGCAGTTTATTTTGCAAGGAACGGAGGCAGGGGGAAGAATAAATGGAAGCTGTCCCGTGACGTTCTCGTCGTAAACGTCATCTGTCGGCTTTCTCACAGCCGCGCCGTTAGCAATAAAAAGCTCGTCAAGCTTTTCCGCATTGCTCTTGATTTTGATATAGAGCACACTGTTGAATTCATCGTAAAACCAGCCCGCGTCCGTCTTTTTCAGCATATTTTTATATCCGTAATTAGCAAGCTCTGTACCTCCGAATTTAACGCTCAAAGGCTTGAAATTGACATGAATTTCAAGGAAATATTCTTCGGGAGAGTACAAAAGATTTGAATTTGTGATATTGATTTTTGTGCAGGAATTTTCCTCGCGGCACTCGATAAAGGTTTCGGTAAAATTCCCTTTTTCAAACTCATAGGAAATTCCGTCGTCGGCATAAAGCGTAAAGCTGCACACATCTTTTGGATAAATAACTAAATTGATTTTTTTTCGGTCAATGTCCTTAGTGTTGTAAGCCTGCTCCGCCATGGGGATTATAGAGCCGCCCTTTACAAATATAGGAATACGGTTCTGCGGCGCATAGACCGTATAGCTTTTTCCGCCCTCATATTTGTAGCCGTAATCCCAGTCGTACCATTCGCCCTCGGGGAAATAAACAGTCCTTTCGGTAACCTTTTCCGTGGTTACGGGAGCAGCGAGAATTTCACTGCCGAATAAAAATTCGTCCCTTATGTCGAGCACATTTTTATCCTTGGGATAGTCAAAAACCAACGCACGCATAAGCGGTTCACCCGTAGTGTGGGTAAGATACGAATAGGAATAAATGTAGGGAATAAGTCTGTACCGCATACGAACGTAGTGAGCAATATTATTCGTCAGCATTTCCCCGAAAACAAATGGCGAGGACTGACCCGCGTGGTGAACGCGCATAACGGGACAAAACGCCGCAAACTGAAGCCAGCGTTCATACAAAGCGGCATGGGCGGCTGCGTCGTTTTTGTAAATATTTCGGTTGTCTAAACTGTTGCTTGTGGAGGACATAAAACCGCCGCTGTCGCTTGTCCACATGGGTATGCCCGACATTGTTGTGTTCAGAGCTTCGGGAATGTGAGCGGCAAATGTCTTGTAATCGGAAAAAACGTCCCCTGACCAAATGGAAACATTGTATTTCTGAATACCCGCCGTGCCTGTTCTTGTAAGAATAAAGGGACGTTTTTCGGGGTTATGCTCAAGCGTGATATCATTGTACAGCTTGGTGTTCATAAGAGAAAAAATGTTGTGGACTTTTGCCTTATCGCCGTCATGATACTGCGTGCCGTCGGGGTCGCCCTCTGGTTCGGTAAGATCGAGCCACCAGCTTTCAACGCCCTCGTCAAGTAGATTTTCCAGCTTAGGCTTTATCCAGTTCTTCATATCGGGATTTGTAAAATCCATAAGCTCGCCGCCGTAATGACCGCAGGTAACTGTGTTGCCGTCCTTATCCTTTGCAAGTATCCCCGCTTCAAGCGCACTTTGAAAAACATCGCTGTCCTTTCTTATCATGGGACCCGAATTGGACACCATAAAGTGCAGACCGTCTTTTCTGTACTCCGATATTTTTTGCGGACTCATGCCGTTCCACCGTTTGTTCCATTTGAAATTGTGGAAATTTTCCGCCCAGTCAAAGTCGAAAACAATACAGTCCAGCGGCACTCTTTTTTCTTTCAGCGTATCAATTATTTCGTCAATTTCGTCCCAGCACCAGTAGGAGCATTTGCACTGAATATACCCCAATGCCCACAGCGGCGGCAGCGAAGGTTTCCCCGTAAGATTTGTGTACTCGTTTAAAATCTCAGCGAAATTATTTCCGTCAAAAATGTAGTACACAAAGCTGCCGCCGTCAGCCGTCCATGAATATTCTTCAGCAGCGGTTTTTCCCATATCAAAATTCATGCGGTAGCTGCTGTCGGCAAAAATTCCGTATGGAGAATTTTCACCCGTACTCATAAAAAAGGTCACGGGAATATCGGCGGTAACGTGCCCGATATTTATACGCTGACCCGTCACAAGCTCACGGGTCGTACCACGTCTGTCCATATTGCCCAGGTATGCGTCGTTATCCTCGCCGAGACCGTAGAAATGCTCGTTTTCACCCATGTTGTGAACGCAGTAAACCTGTTCATTATCCCTGCCGATTTCTTTGACCGAGGTAATTATACTTCCGTTTTTTATGTACTCTATTTTTGAATTTTCCTTGCATATTTTTACGGAAATTCCCGCTGAATTTATTGCATAAAAATCAGCAGTTTCCTTAAAATTTATTTCGACGTTTTTATAAGGGATTTCCTCAATAGCATAGGATTTGTCAAATTCCTCGTTTTTATCAAACCGCACCGCTGTGCGTACAGTTTTCTCGGAAATATAGCTGATAATAAGCTCCGCGCCGTTAGCGGTAAAAAAGGAAAATTCGTTATTGTTCTGCTCTGTTCCGATAATTTTTTGACCTGTGATCTTCATAAAAAAACAATCCTTTCATATTAAGATTTGATGTTGACAGAATTTTTGATTTGTGGTATATTGATGTTAAGCCAAGCTGTAAAATAATACGGAGGAGAATTATGGATATTAAAATTTCACTTCCATACGAAAACATTTCCGACGGAGTAAGCTTTCTGAGGCAATGCTCTGTGCGCGAAACATTCCGTCTGCATACGCATGATTTCTACGAATTTTTTTATATCGTGCGGGGAAAAGCCATTCATGAAATAAACGGCGAAAATCAAATCTTGTCGGAGGGGGATTTCGTGCTTGTGCGTCCTTGGGACGAGCATAAATACAGTTTCCTTGACAACTTTGACATGGAAATAATTTCCGTAGGCTTTTCCTGCGAGAATTTTAATTCCGCAGTTAATATGCTGGAAATATCGGAAGATGTTTTCACAAAATCTGCTATGCCGCCCGTTATAAATTTGTACGGATATAATCTTGCCGATATCTACCGCAAGCTTTGCCGTATTGAACGTACTCCTATCGGCGAAGAGCGGAAAATGTACTTCAAGGCAATTCTGACCTATCTTCTTTACGAATTCATTTCTTACGGAGAGGAGCAGCCGCGCAACAGCGTCCCACCGTGGCTTGCTGATGTGATAAATGAAATGAGCAAGCGTGAAAATTATTTTGCGGGACTTCCGAAACTCCTTGAGATCGCTCACTCGTCACAGGAACATATTACAAGAGAATTCCGCCGTCACCTTGACGTTACCCCCACGGAATTTATAAACATCAAAAGACTGAATTTTGCCGCGGAGCTTATCACCGAGGGGAATATGGAAATTACAGAAATATGCTTTGCCTGCGGGTTCAACAACCTAAGCCATTTTTATCATTGCTTCAAAAAGCGGTACGGCTGTACTCCGAAACAATTTGCAAATGAACTGACTGACGACCGTTAATATAATCATATCACATATTTTTAGATTTTACTTCTTGATTTTTGATGTTTTTTTGTACTATATTGATTTATTTTAAAACCGTATTCGGATATTTTCGGAATACGGTTTTATTTTTTTAAAACATCAATATAGTACAAAAACCTGTCAAAATAAAGCAAGACAAATATTTTTTATCAAGTATAATAGGTAGTAATAAAAAATTTCGGAGGTTGTTAATATGAAAAGCAAAAGGATAGTTTCGGGAATTCTTGCGATGTTTATTGTAAGCGGTCTTGCTGCGTGCAATACGGAAGAAAAATCCGATACAGAAAGCATGACCACTGCTGCGACTACAGTCAATACATCTGAATTAAGCGATGAGGAAAAAGATATGCTCAATAAGGCGGCAGACGAAAAAATAGGCGGCGAGCTTGAAAACAAAACCATAAAGTGGATGGCAAACTATGACATAAATCCCGACAGCACGGGAAAAAGCAAGTCGGCAGAGCTTACAATGTTTGAGGAAAAATTCGGCGGAGTTGTCAAATATTATCCAACAACCTTTGAAAATCAATTTAACGATCTGTCAACGGCAATTCTCGGAGGAGAGGGTATTGACTTCTTTCCCATCGGCTCGCTCGGCTTCTATATAAACTGTTCGGCAAACGGTATGTTCCAGCCTGTTGACGATTATGTGGACTTTAACAGCGAGCTTTGGAGCGATGTAAAAAGCGCTAACGATATGCTTATGATAAACGGCAAGCACTATTCTCTCGTTAATGCGGTAACAGCGGGAGAGGTAGTGATATACAACAAAAAAACTATTGAGGAGCGTGGACTTGACGACCCTGCCGAATTGCTGAAAAACGGTAACTGGAACTGGGACACATACCGCAATATGCTTGCCGAATTTGTTGATAATGACAACGGTCGGTACGGCATTGACGGCTGGTGGATAGAGCAGCCGCTTTACCTTACAACGGGCAAATCTCTTATTTCTCTGGACAACGGCGTGGTTTCCTCAAATATGAAATCTCCCGAGCTTGAGAGAGCGATGAATTATATATACGATCTGAACAAAAATTCATATCTTATTGATAAGGAAATGTTCGGTTGGACGACTAATGAAGCGTTTATCGGTACGGGTGAGGAATTATTTTTCCCATGCGGTCTGTGGAAGATCCAGACTGCCAAGCAACAGTGGGCAGAAATATTCGGCGAGGACCTTATGTTTGTTCCACAGCCAAAGGATCCCGAAGCTGACAAATATTATCTTCCCGGCGGTCTTGAGGGCTATCAGATGTGCAAGGGAGCGCAGAATCCAGAGGGCGTTGTAAAATTTGTGGAATGCGCTCTTACAGTTGCTCAGGACGAGGAACTCAGCAAGCTTAATCATCAGAAGCTTATTGACGATTACGGTTGGCGTGAGGATATGGCTGATATGCTGTTTACGGTCAATGAAATGACAAAGGAAAATCCCGTATTTGAGCTTTATTCGGGTACTTCAAGCGACATCAAATCACTGCTTGATACTGCGAAAACCGAAGCTTCGCGCGGAACGGATTGGAACACCACCGTTGGTACTTATTCGGATACGATAGATACGCTTGTTGACGAAATAAATCAGAAGCTTTCCGCACAATAAAAATAACCGATAAAGGGAATGCAAAGCTTGCGTTCCCTTTATCGGGATTATAAGGAGAACCATAATATGAAAAAATTAACGTCATTTCTTATTGCATTATCTGTTTTCTGCACAGTTTTTTCGAGTTGTACCGATAACGCTTCGGGCGAGGAAGCAGCAATTCAGCCTGCTTTGCCCACAGCTATAACGGACGAAAATTATAATCGTCTCCAAGCTATCACGGTCTTCGGACAGAGCGCACCGTCAGGCTCGGGAATTCCCGCTCTTGAACCTCTTGACGGAACGTCCCAAATGCCGTCGGTTACTATCGAATCGACAATGATGTCCGTTTTGCTTAGGGACTGGGCGGTTACAGACCTGTCGCTGTACGTTCCCAACGGTTACATTCAGCTTGAAGTTAAAGGAGAACAGGGCGGCGAAAATTTTGATATAGGCTTTGAAGAATTAAAAAATGGCAGCGTAGTTACATCAACAATAAATACAAATGATATTATTGAAATTACATCGGACTGGACGACCGTCCAAATACCAATAGCCAAAATTGCGGAAACGTCGGGGACAGACCTGACCTGTGCAAGGCAGTTTCTTATAGGCAACGCTTCCGCGCCGATACATATAAGAAATATTACAATAAATTCGGACGACAAAGAGAAAATTTTTCCCGCATTTAAGGTCAATCAGTTAGGGTACAAAACCGGCTCTCAAAAGCGCGCCCTTGTAACGGGATTTAATGAAGTACTCGCGGCAAATGCGGGCGATACCTTTGAGCTTGTGGACTGTTCCGACGATAAGGTCGTTTACTCCTCGGAGCTTACTCTTGTAAGCGAATACGACGAAAAATATTCGGGTGAAAAAATATTGTCCGCGGATTTTTCAGAGTACAAGGAAAAGGGAAAATATTATCTCCGAATGAAAAACGGCGGTGTTGAGGATTCACTGTCCTTTGAAATTTCCGATAATGTATACGACGAGCTGCTTGCGAGTACAATGCGGTATTATTACTATCAGCGGGCGAATATTGAGATCACTGAAGAATACGGCGGAAAATACACACGCTCCGATATGACGGAAAAGGACTTTGCCGCGCCGCTTTCCTCAAACAGGGAAGTAACCCTCGACGTTTCTGGCGGCTGGTACGACGCGGGCGATGTGGGCAAATACGTCTGCCCCGGCGCAACTGCGGCAAATACGCTTTTGTGGACTTATAAGCTGTTTCCCGAAAAATTCAGCGACGGTCAGAACAACATTCCCGAAAGCGGAAACGGTATTCCCGATATTCTTGACGAGGTAAAATACGAGCTTGATTTTTTCCTGAAAATGCAGGATAAGGACAGCGGCGGATTTTACCTTAAAGTGAAATCCCAAAGCGAAAATGACGGCGACGGCGACCGCACCGTATGGAACGGCAAGGACGGTCAGTGCCTTACAAACGCAACTGCCGACTGCTCTGCGGTACTTGCTTTTGCTTCAACGATTTACAGGGATTTTGATAAGGAGTACGCCGACAAGCTGCTTGCCGCCGCAGAACGCGGCTGGCTGTATATGGAGGAAAATCCCTCCGTTTATGTTAAGACAAATTATTCGGGGGACGCCAATTCATCTTCGCCGTTCTGGGCTTCGGCGTGTTTGTACTATGCAACTGGCGACAAAAAATATGAGGAATTTTTCCTCGAAAAAGCGGACGATAATTATATGTCCATGAAGTCGGGCGCAAACGGTCACAACGTAAGCAGCATGGGCATTTACGGATATTTTACATATCTGCTTTGCGAGGATAAGGACAACGAAACTGTGGAAATGATCGAAAAGAAATTCGGCAGCTGGAAAAAGTCCGTTATAAAAAGATATGACGAAAATCCGTGGAACATTGCCATTAATGAATGGGGATTTTGGTGGGGCAGCTTTAACACAATCCTCGGAAATTCGCAGGATATGTATATCGGAAATTATCTTCTCGGACTTGATAACGAGGAACAGAATATCACGCAGGACGCGGTGAATTTTATCCTCGGTGTAAACGCCATGCGGAAGTCATATATCACAGGCATGGGCGGCGATCACATCAAATGCACCTTCAGCAATTTTTATGACGGAAATTCCCCCGACGGCGTTCCGAGCGGATATATGCCCGGCGGTATTAATTCCGCAAATGGCGGTATTATTTCGAAATTCCCTATTAAATGCTATATTGACGACCCCGGAGATTGGTTTACGAATGAAAATGCGATTTACTGGAATGCCGTTATGGTGTTTAATACGGCGGTAATAAGTTAGAGGATAGATTTAAAATATAAGTGCAACAGTAAATCAAAACCACCTGTAAAACAGGTGGTTTTCAAAAGCCCTTAAGGGGTTCTGAAAAGTCTGCCAACCGCATTTGATTCACGGGCAGCCCCTTTAGGGGCTGCCTTTTATTTGCCTTGGTTTACCGGCTCACCCGTGAACGGGTCAGTATACTCTTTAAAACTTATTTGGTCGCACGCTATATCTTCTTGTAATTGATTCCTTACATATTCTGCTATGCGTTTTTCCTACTGTGTCTACATAATATCCTCTGCACTAGAAATGTCGATTCCCATATTTATATTCAAATTTGCGAGTCTATCGAATATCATCAATGAACTCCTTCCTTTCAGATATCCCATAAATTGTGCCACACTTAACTTTGGTGGTATTTCTACCAACATATGTATATGGTCTGTACACGTTTCCGCTTCTATTATATTCTATCCTCGTATAATATATTTAAGGGTAAATTAGAGAGAACCCTCATAAAACCTCTATCTACGCTATAAGACAGAATGCAAAATATTGAAACGGAAAGAGCGTAGCGAATGGAGTTTCAATATTTTGCGGCGAACATTTTGCCGCAGTTGTATTGCTTATCGCACAGAAATGTGAGATAATATATCTGTACAGTCAGAGGGCGCTGTATCACTCCTTGAAGCTTGGCTTCCGCAGAAAGAGTAGTGCCTCTGCTTTACGGACAGATGCGAATGAGCTGGATAGCGTTTTGCGCTGAATATCTAACGAGGTTGTATTTCCGTAAAATACAGAGGATAACCTTTGCTGTAACAAAAAATTTACGAGGTGTATCACTATGTTTTACTGCGGAATTGACATCGCTAAATACAAGCACGAAGCTTCCGTCATCGACACAAATGGAAAAGCTTTGATTGACAGCATTTCCTTTGCCAACGATAAGCAAGGCTGTGAAAAAGTCCTTGCTGTTTTTGAAAAATTCGAAATTGCTTCTGCCGATGTTATCATCGGAATGGAAGCGACAGGTCATTACTGGCTTTCTGTATATACATTTTTTCTTGAGCTTGGATATACCGTCAAGGTCATCAACCCTATTCAGTCCGAAGCTTTCAGAAAAATGTATATCCGTCAAACCAAGAATGATTCAAAGGATTCATATATCATCGCTCAGATCATGCGTTTCGGAGAATATTCCGCAACTTCACTTTCTGAGGAAAATATCATTGCTTTAAGACAGCTTTCACGCTATCGTCTTGCTCTTGTAGACGCCTGTGGTGACTGCAAAAGACGTGTTATTGCATTGCTTGATCAAGTATTTCCTGAGTATGATAAGTTGTTTTCCGATACCTTTGGAAGTTCATCAACAGAATTGCTTTTAAACTGTCCCACTCCGGAAGATATGCTTGCAATTTCCACAAGAAAACTTACCAATATCCTAAACAAGGCAAGTCACAGAAGATTTGGTAGGGAAAAGGCTGAGCAGCTTAAAGACGCTGCTAAAAACACTTTTGGCATCGCCTTTGCCAAAGACGCTTTTTCTTTTCAGATCAAGCAACTTATACAGCAGATCCTTTTTCTTGAAAATCAGCTTTCTGAACTTGAAGAACAGATTGCAAATCTGCTTAACGAAACCGATCAGTACATAACCACTATCACAGGTATCGGCGATGTTCTTGGTGCAATTATAGTCAGTGAGATCGGCGACATAAATCGCTTTGATCGTCCTAATCAGCTTGTTGCCTTTGCAGGTCTTGATGTAACCGTCAAGCAATCGGGCGAATTTTCAGGTACGAAAAACAAGATTTCTAAGCGTGGTTCGCCTTATCTGCGCCGTGCTATTTGGCTTGATGCTCAACGCGCCGCTTTCTGCGATCCGATCCTGTCGGAATATTACCAATCTCTCAGAAACAGGGGCAAACATCATCTTTCTGCCATAGGCGCTGTTGCTCGTAAACTTTGCAACATAATCTTTGTTATTCTTAAAGAAAACAGACCTTATGTGCCTATTCCTCCACAAAAAATCTCTGATGTTAATTAATTATGAATTCTTCTTTCAGGGGCTTGACTTTTTATAGCTGGTCTTTTTATTCACATAGTTTCCTCAGTATTACTCCTATATCCACCCTTATTTTTCCATATATTATTTGTCTCCTATATTTTGGCGCAAATACTATATGATACTTGCAATTCCACTTGGATATGTGCAAACTATGCTTTGCATAGCTCACTATTTATGTCATTCATTGACTTTTCCTCCTTGACATTATTATTATCTGCGGTCGGCAATATAATGCTCAAGGAGGCTCTTGTCCATAGCCATAAGCTTTAAACCCCCAGTTTTACTGGGGGTTTAACTATACAAGCAAAATTAGCACTCTTAAATCAAGAGTGCTAATTTTTACACTATATACATATAAATATCATAAAATATACATGGTATACAGTTATACTATAAATTAAGGACAAAAAAGCCACAGACTTACAGACATAACGCCTGCGGCACCACAAATTTGTATGTGGATTTGGCTGGTAGAGATGAGGCGTACCGTGCTGAACCCACATACAATTTTGGCACTATAAAGTACAATAAAATTATCACCATTCGCAGCAGAAAGCGTGTATATAGGTTGTATGGTGGAGATTGTCAGCAGAAACACACTGAGGAGTAGTGTCGATTTGGTTGATTAAATTTTATTTTTTATACTTAAAAAAGTTTTTGGACTGTATCTCCAAAAACTTTTGATTTTTATAAAATTTTTGGAAAGTATAGGATAATATTTTTTTTAAGTCTTGATTATTGGTAACGAATATGATATAATTTATGCGGAGGCGGTATAATGGATATTCGCAAAGCAAAAATTATAGTGGGACGTTCGGGTGGGAACGCGTCCAAAAATTCGGAAAATTATAAAATAGCTCTCCCGACCTCTTGGGTGAAAAGTCTCGGATTGAACGCGGACAGACGCGATGTTGTTATGGAATTTGACGGTGAAAAAATTACCGTTTCAAAAGCTGTGGGAATAAGTCAGTTTGCCGAAAAGAAAAAGACTCTAAGTCATAATGTAAAGGCTTTGAAATTTTATAACGGAGATATTTTATGCACGCTGATTTACGCCGATTTTTCCGACAAAACAGTTGCGGTGGAAAATTATACCAATAATATTGTGAAAACCGCTTTCGGGAAAAAAACTTTTCCAAATTGGGAGGACTTTACGGCTTTTCTTGAAGAACGTTGCATACCTCGCGGAAGAAGCGGGTTGCGTGAATATCTTGAGACAATCGGTCTTGACGAATTTGACCCCATTAAAATAATTGAAAAAACAGGCGGGAGAATGGCGGAAGATAACCAATGGATTGAATTGGAGGACATATGAAAATAAATTTTGTTACAGGTGATAAAATTGCGGAAACGTCCTCAAAGGGTAATCAGGAAAAATGGTTTGATGCGGTTTCCGATACTTGGTACAAGCTTGATCAATTCGGATATGAAGCATTGAGCGAGGCGGTAATTTCGCGGCTTTTGGAAAAAAGCAATATTGAGAACAATTTTCCCTTTAATTTTGTGCGCTATGATGTAAAAAATGTTACTGCGCACAAGCACAAGCGAACCGCCTGTTCAAGCAAAAATTTTTTACGGGACGGTCAGGCGATTATTACCTTAAGCCATTTATTTGCGAGAATTATTGATATTCCTTTAAAAAATATGCTTGAACGTCTTTCAAGCGACAAAAAAAGAATTGCTTATATTGCCGAAAAAACCGCTGAATTTACGGGATTGGAGCTGTTCCCGCAGTACCTTACGCTGATTTTTGAAATTGACGCGCTTTTTCTGAACGACGACCGTCATCTTAACAATATCGCGCTGCTTGAATGTGACGGAAAATATGATTACTGTCCGATTTTTGACAACGGTGCGGGACTGCTTTCAAATACTCAGCTTTATCGCATGGATATTGAACCTAAAGCTTTAATGCGGGAGGTGTACGCACGACCGTTCAACACCACGTTTAACCGTCAGCGAAACACTGCGGAAAGCTTATATGGAAAGCAACTTAAAATTCCCGCATTTACATCTACGGAAATTGAGACGGTTTTGAAACATTTTCTTGAATTTTATCCTGAACGTGACAGAGGTATCATTACCGACAGGGTAACGGTTTGCATACTTGAAAGACAAAAGCTGTAAACATTATTTCTTATATAAATAATGCAAAATTATACAATATTCGTCGTAAAAAGCGTAGTTTTTTTGCGTTTTTCCTTGCATTTTTTGAAGATATGTGCTATAATATAAGCAAATACACATTTCGGAGGTACGGAAAATGTATCGCTATGCAATAGAAAATCTATACAAATGGAAAAAAAGCAAGTACCGTAAGCCGCTTATTATCAAGGGTGCACGGCAAGTTGGCAAGACTTGGCTTATGAAAGAATTTGGGCAAAACGCGTATACCGACACAGTATATGTGAATTTCGATTCCAATTCAAAAATGTCCGAGCTTTTTTCTGCGGATTTGCAGCCCGAAAGAATTATTATGGGTTTGGAACTTTATTCTGGCAAAAAAATTGATTCCGATAACACTTTGATTATTTTTGACGAGGTTCAGGAAGTCCCGCGCGCATTGACGAGCCTTAAATATTTTTGTGAGAACGCTCCTCAATATCACATTGTATGTGCAGGTTCGCTCCTTGGAATTGCGTTGCACAAGGGTACTTCTTTTCCCGTTGGCAAGGTGGATTTTTTGGAACTGTACCCTATGTCGTTCAAGGAATATCTTACGGCAACGGGAAACGAGCGGTTTGCGAAATTGCTTGAAAGCCTTGATTTCTCGATGATAGCGAGCTTTAAACAGACATATATAGACGCGTTAAAGCAATATTATTTTATCGGGGGAATGCCGGAAGCGGTTCTGCATTTTTCCGAAAACAAAGATTTTAATGAAGTCCGTGAAATTCAGCGGCGTATTATTGACGCGTATGAGCAGGATTTTTCAAAGCACGCGCCAAATGAAATTGTGCCGAAAATCCGTATGATTTGGAACAGTATTCCCTCACAGCTTGCAAAGGAAAATAAAAAATTTATTTATGGACTTGTGCGTGAGGGCGCACGTGCAAAGGATTATGAAACAGCGATCATGTGGCTTTCGGACTGCGGTCTGGTGCATAAGATCGGCAGAATAACCGCTCCTAATCTGCCGCTTAAGGCGTATGAAGATTTAAAGGCATTCAAGCTTTTTTTAGCGGACGTGGGATTGCTCGGCTGTATGACGGGACTTCGGCAAACCGTTTTGCTGGACGGAAACGATTTATTCAAGGAATTTAAAGGTGCATTAACGGAGCAGTACGTCATGCAGCAGATTATTTCAAATTTCAACACATATTATTATACCAATGACCGAGGTTCCTGCGAAATTGATTTTGTTGTTGACAACGGCGAAATTGTTGTTCCCGTTGAGGTCAAGGCTGAAATTAATTTAAAGGCAAAAAGTCTGAAAACTTATTCTGAAAAATATGACCCGCAAATATCGGTACGCACGTCAATGGCGGACTATAAAAAAGAGGAGCGGCTGATAAATATTCCGCTTTATGCGATTAGCGAAATGAGTAAAATATTAAAATAAAATTTCTATCGGAATAAAAAATAGGAACTGCTGCACAAAACGCAACAGTTCCTAAATATCTTTACGGCACCTATTTTTCACTCACAATCCCGTAAACATCATCAACATAATAATGCCCGTCAAAGAAGTTGAAAATAGCAGTACACCTAACGCCGCGATACTCCGCAAGATAAAGATTATCGCTGATACTCCGTATAATCTCGGCTTCACTCAAAACATTACGGTCAGCGGTCTTGTCTTTCAGACTGTGTATATATGCGTCAACTTTCATAATTCCACCTCATCCGCTTCAACCGCCGCAATTTCTACATCACAGAAATTCTCCGAATTAAGAACATACTCGCTGTTCCGCCATTTGTCTGAAACGATTTGCTCCGCTTCCGTGCGGCAAGCTGCCTCAACAATTACATTCATTTTAGAAATCTCAGTAATTGTAACCTTGTAAGTATCGGGCTTCTCGTCAACGTCGCGGCAGTAAAAGTCCCTCAAAGCAACTTCAAGTTTCTCGGTATAGTGACCCCAGTAAACCGCAATTTCATCATCAAAATGAAATTGCCAAGTTACATAAACGCCGCGGTCGTTTTTCCCAAGAGCAATTCCGTAGCAGTCGGAATTGTCGTTTTTCCTCCGAGCTTTTTCAATGCAGAACCCGCTAATTGACGTGCCGATAATTTTTTCAAGGTCGCTTTTTGTTATCTTTCGCATAATCAACCCGCTTTCTGGAGTTCTTTATTAATATCCGAAGCGTTCACAAGCTCCATAAAGTTTTTCCCGAAATTACGGGCATTTTCGGCTTCTTCCGCACTCAAAGTTTCAACAGCTTCAA
>CANDEV010000019.1 GCA_947383835.1 uncultured Clostridia bacterium | reverse complement strand
TAGGCGCAAAGGGTATCGCGAAAAAGGTACTCATGCTGATTATTGTGGCTGTTGCCAACGTCCTTGACGTGCAGATCATTGGCGGCGGCGCGGCTTTGCGGAATATTACCATTATTTTCTATGCAGCTAATGAGGTTATTTCGCTGCTGGAGAATACGGGGGCGTTGGGTGTCCCCTATCCGCAGAAGCTTATGGACGTGCTGGAGCAGTTGAAAAATAAGGATAAGTAAATTTAAATTCCCACTCCGTTTTTTCGGGGTGGGAATTTTTTTTGGTGCGGAAATTTGATATTGAATACCCTGCCATTTTGTGTTATAATAGTCATTAAATAAAATAATATGTAAATATTTGGTTATAATTATATCTTTTTACAGTCTGAACCGCCTAATTGGCTAATTATAACTTTTGCCATTTTAGGATCAGTATTTTTTATATTTACGGGGTATTGTAATTTTTTCTCATAAGCCCACATAATCAGTTAGCGCTCCTTTCCCATGGCCAGGGACCGTCCACCCAATCAAAATGGTTGCCTTCTGTAAACTGTTTCGCGGTTATAGGTCCGTATTTATTGATATAAGCCTTATAAGCGGCTTCTCTTTTTGTATTGGTTTTTTTGAACAAATCCAATGCCTCAGGGTCATTCGGGTGCGTGTCAAGATACAAATTCAGTTCATACAAATAAAAATCGTACATCTGAATTGCACACATAAGATTATTTTCAGCCATTTTTATCAACCTCCCTGCCTAAAAACGGTAAATTAAGGCTCGGAAACATTGTTCCTTTTTCAAGAGCTGTGTTTTCAGCATAAGGTGTTTCCCACTGCTGAAACGGAACATAGCACATTCCCACCGGTGTTTCAGGCGGAAACTTGCTTATGGTTGCTTCGTTTTTGGTTGTTAAAGTTGTCATAATACGCTGTGCTCCAATATTGGAGCTGTTCTCCTTTCATAGCATTTTGAAATTTATATTCCCATGAACAGGATGCCAAAAAGCTTGCCTAAAAGCTTTTCGGTTTCAGATTATTTTATGCCATACAGCAGATATTTGACAATGCTGCCCTATATCATAATATATTTTTTAAGAACAAAACTTGTTAAATTTGCAAAAAATACTTGACAAAGTTAAAAAAATGTGTTAAAATAATTTAGTAAATTTTTTTAGCCGGTGTGTTGGAATCGGCAGACGAGGTGGACTCAAAATCCATTGCCAGCGATGGCGTGCGGGTTCAAGTCCCGCCACCGGCACCAACAAGAAAGTTCTAGCAAGCAGAAATGCTTCCGTAAACATTGCGGAAGCATTTCTTTTGCTACCTTGCGTTAAAATCTTTTTGCCGAATGTATACGGAGGAAAAATATGACAAATCAAGAAATTATTCAGCACATGAAAGAACGTTAATATAAATATTATAAATAAAATATATACCCTGGTCCGCTGCTTTGAACTTTATATAAGAATATAAGAATAAAATTCACTGTCAACCTTTTCCATATGTGCAGCTTCTCCGAATAAGCTTACGTAATAATTTGCCTCCTTCTTCCCTTTTGTTGACTGTACGTCAATAATTACAATTCGCACAATTAACAGAACTGTGGCAAGGTAATATAAGTCTATAATTTCAAAGCCTATTTAACTCAAACTATAAAAGCGCATAGTAATCCATGCGCTTTGTTTAGTATTTGATTCTCTTTTATAATGCTGGATCACATTTCCTCCGGTTCTTTTTTTATCCTAAAAACAATCCGGAAAAAATTAGCTAAAAACTTAGGGCTTTTAATAACGACAATTTTCATATGTAACAACCTCCATATTGATTTGTATTACATACTATTCATTTAGAAAGTTTTGGTGCTATTTTTTTGAAAAAATAACTAAAAGCTGCCCTTTTTGAACGGAAATACTGCATTTATCTTCAGTAATTTCGTTACTGACTCCCAATGGGAAGGTATTGCAAAGAACGTATTCTGTCAAGTCGTATTTTGTCCCTCTTGAAGTAATGACCGCAGATTCTCCATATGCAAACAGCGAAAGGTACATTCCGTTTTTTTGTTCGTAACTGTACTCCCCTGCATTTAAAAGTTCAACTATATCATTTTCACCAATTAATCTGCCAAATCCTCCTTGCTGCAAAATATATGCTAAAGTCTGAATATTTGCAAATGTATGGTCAAGCCGACCTCCAATAGCTCCAACAATTGTAATATCACTAATACCTCTATTAATCGCTGTTTTTACTGCCAACATAGTATCTGTATCGTCCTTTTCGGCAGCAGCAGTAATGATTTCTTTACAGACAGGCTTTTCTTTGATACTGTCAAAATCCCCCAAGGTTATATTTGGTGTAAGTCCAAGCTGCTTTACAGTGTTGTAACCGCTGTCAGCAGCTATAATAAAAGCATTATCCGGCAGATCAATATTCCCGCAGAATGGCGCTCCGCCAAATATCCAACAGCTTTGCAAAAAAATCACCTCTTATCTTTAATTTCCCATTCCTTGATATTTTTTGCTTCCTCGTACATATCCATATAGCTGTTATGTCTTGATTTGGGAATAACTCCCTGTTCAACAGCTTCAAGTACTGCACAGCCTTTTTCTTTTATATGGGCGCAGTCCGGAAAACGGCATTTCCCCTCATAATCACTAAATTCAGGAAAACAATATGAAAGCTTATCCTTTGTAATAATATCATACTTCTGTGCTTCAAGGCTTGAAAACCCGGGAGTATCAGCAATGTACCCGCCGTTGTCAAGCTTGTACAGCTCAACATTTCTTGTAGTGTGACGTCCTCTGCCAAGCTTTTTGCTTATCTCGCCTGTTTTTAGTTCAAGCTTTTGGTCGATATGGTTGAGCAATGTGGATTTACCGACACCCGTATTTCCTGTAAATGCGGCAACTTTTCCTGCCAGCATATCGTACAGCTTAATATAAGAAGCTGGGTAATCGTAGTCTATTTCAAGAAATTCCGCTCCCGAATTTTTGTAAATATCTGCAAGCTCTGCATTTTTCTGCAAATCAAGCTTCGTAACGGCAATAACGCTTTTTATGCCCTTAAACTCAGCAATTGCAAGGAACTTGTCCAACAGAGTTAAATTTGGTGCAGGCTCGCAGGTAGAAGTTACAAAAACAATATAATCAAGGTTGGCAAGAGGTGGTCTTATAAGGCTGTTTTGGCGCGGGAGAATTTTATCCACGATCGCCGTATTGTCTAAAATATCTGACAGGAGTACCTTATCCCCCGCGCATGGAGAAATATTCTGTTTTCTGAAAATTCCACGTGCCTTACATTCAAAAATACCTTCAGGGGACTCTACATAATAAAGTCCCCCAATGGCTTTTAAAATCATTCCGTTAAGCTGATTATTCATACCATTAATATCCAAATATTTGATGCCAAAATTCATCATCAATATCCGTGTTGTCGTCTTCGTTACCGATAACTTCATTTGGATCTGTAAACGGGTCGGAAATTGGATCTGTAACATCTTCCGCGGTAAACAAAGCTTTAAGCTTGCTTCTCTCAAATTTTACTTCCGTGACGGTATTCTCCACAAAGTCAACGGAATATTCGCCGATAGTTTCGCTTTCCTTTGTATCTCTGTTTACAGCTTCAAGGATAACCTTCTGCATCTCAACGCCCTTTATGGTTATGGAAACCGTTGAAGCGTAAGCAAGATTGTCTATAGGTGTTGTGCCGATTATCTGACCGTTTACATAGCAGTTAAAGTCTGCCGCGCCTTTGATATTGTCGGGAACGCTGAATGTTATAACAGCCTCTGTTTCCGGCATATTTCCTGTGCTTAAAGTGAGAATTATAGTGGTGTTAAGCTTTACGATAGTAGGCTGATTGTCGTCACCGACCGCAGGAATGCTCTGCTCAATAACAGTACCCTCGGGTTCAAGCGAGTCGGCAGTCATTGTCTGAATAGTAAATTTACCGTTCAGCAGCGTTTCCGCCTCTTCAAGGGTATATCCTACGCATTGCGGTACGCTTACCTCCTGCTCTTCCGGACCTCTGCTGACGTACATAGTCACCGTTGAGCCGTAATCCACCTTTTCGCCTCTCGGTGGGTCTGTCATAATAACGTTATCTTTAGGAACAGTCTCGCTGAATTCCGATTTAATAATAACATTGA
Source organism: uncultured Clostridia bacterium (assembly GCA_947383835.1). Taxonomy (GTDB): domain Bacteria; phylum Bacillota; class Clostridia; order Oscillospirales; family Ruminococcaceae; genus RGIG8773. Next base: position 48,573 of record CANDEV010000019.1, on the reverse strand, counting down.
AGTGATCGTTTTCCTTTAAGATATTCAGCGCGTCATCAGAAGCAAGGTCGTACACATTTGAAACGGGAACCTTCCTAGGTCCCTTGCTTATCTTGACCTTGACTGTTGTGCTTCCAACAAGATACTCGCTTCCTTCGCTGGGGTTTTGATCAATAATCGCACCTGCGGGATATTCGGAAGAATATTGTTCCTCAATAACAACAACATCGAATTGTTCCGCATAAGCAGTTTTGACTTGTTGATATTCATAGTTTATCAACGGCGGTATCTTTCCGACTTCCTGTATCGGCTTGGTTATATTAGTGTATATCATGATCGCAATAAACGCTACAACGATAATGATAATACCCGCAGCTATAGCTGTCAGAACAACCACAAAATAAGAGGATTTTGAGGGCTTTTCGTCCTCGCCGTAATCGTCGTAATCATCATATTCGTCAAGCTCTTCCCTTACCTTTGTTCTCGTCCGCACTTGCTTAACAGCCTCCTTATTATTTCCGGATAACGGCACAGACCTGCTGTACTCCGCTTCTGCAGCAGCTCTTGAAACTGCCCCAGCATTAAAATACTGAGTCTTTTCGGAAAGATATTTGTACTCAAAAACAATACTTGGATTTTTCTTAAACTCCTCAATATCTTTTATCATCTCAGAGGCGGACTGATAACGCTTTGACGGCTCCTTCTGCATTGCCCTCATAACAATTTCCTCCAGTCCCTCAGGGACGGAATCGTTCACCTCGCGGAGAGGTTTTGCGTCGTTTTGCATATGCATAAGAGCAACCGATACCGGATTATCGCCGTCAAAGGGTTTTACCCCCGTAAGCATTTCATACATCATAACGCCAACGGAATAAATATCGCTCTTTTCGTCCGTAATGTCACCACTTGCCTGCTCCGGACTGATATAGTGTACGCTGCCTATAGCCTTGTCAGAAATGGTTTTGCCCTCCTCACGGGCGAAACGTGCAATGCCAAAGTCCATGACCTTTATCGTGCCGTCGGGGAAAAGCATGATATTCTGCGGTTTTATGTCACGGTGGACAATACCCCTGTCATGAGCGTGCTGCAAAGCTCTCAGTATCTGGATTATAAAATGGATACTGTCTTTCCATTTCAGCATACCCTGCTGCTCCATAAATTCCTTCAGGGTAATTCCGTCAATGTACTCCATAACGATAAACTGAATTTTATCTGTAAAACCCACATCGAAAATTTTTACAATATTCGGATGTGAAAGTACTGCTATCGCCTTTGATTCGTTGCGAAATCTTCGTACAAAATCCTCGTTGTCGGCAAATTCATTTTTTAGTATCTTCACCGCCACAACTCTGTCCTCAAGAATATCGGTTGCCTTGTAAACATCAGCCATGCCTCCGATACCGATAAGCTCGGTTATCTCATAGCGTCCGTCCAGCTTTCTTCCAATATTTTTATCCATTAAATTCACTCCTGTAATTTATTGTGATCTACACTATATATTTAATATCAGCTTATGCTTTGATAAAAGCTGCGGTAATGTTGTCTCCCCCGCCGTTTTCCAATGCTTTTCTTATCAGCAGTTCGGGTACCTCTTCCGAATTATATTTCTTTACGATCTGAAAAATGTCAGATTCGTCACAGTAATTTGATAACCCGTCCGTACAGAGCAGAACAGCAGCATTTTCGCCGATATCAGTTTCAAAGTAATCGGGAGTTACCGACGGTGCAACACCGACAGCCTTTGTAATGTAATTTCTCTGCGGGTGATTTTTCATCTGTTCCTTGGTTATCTCACCGTTTTCATACATTCTCATTACCACCGTATGATCCTTTGAGACCTGCCGCAGCTCGTGATTTATCAGATAAAGTCTTGAATCGCCTACATTTACAGCAAAAAGCTTTTCTCCGAATACAAGCGCCGCAACGCAAGTAGTACCCATGCCGCTCATTTCAACGCTTGATATTGCCATGTCGTAAACCACAGAATTGGCAGTTGTTACTGAAGAAATAAGAAGATTGCGTATTGAATTGCAGTCATAATCGGGACGAAAGACCTTAGTAATTCTTTCATAGACAATATTTACCGCACGTTCGCTTGCCTCGCTTCCGGCATTTTGTCCGCCCATTCCATCGCAAATTACCGCAAACCCTATGTTGTCTCCCATAAGAGCCGTACGGACTCTATCCTGATTTTCTTTTCTGGAAAGTCCTATATTTGTCCCGGAAAAGACTTTCATCTGCCTCACTCCTTTCGGCTCAAAATTCATACTCACGCCTAAGCTGACCGCACGCCGCGTCAATATCCGCGCCGAGAGTACGGCGTACAGTTGCGTTGAGTCCGCCATTTTCCAAAGCTGCTGCAAAAGTATGAAGAGCCCTTTTATCCGAATGATAATTGCGTTCCTTGATCTCGTTTACAGGTATAAGATTTACATGACAATTTATACCTTTCAAAAGTTTTATTAAACCGTCGGCATCAGTCTGTCTGTCATTTACTCCGTGAATAACCGCATATTCAAATGATATCCGTCTGCCTGTAACATTTATGTAATCCCTGCAAGCTTTCAGCAACTCCGCGATCTTATATTTATTATTCACAGGCATGATCTCGCTGCGCTTTTCATCGCTTGAGGCATGAAGCGACACCGAAAGAGTAAGCCCGAAACGGTATTCCGCCAAATCATAAATTCTGTTCACCAGTCCGCAGGTTGACAATGAAACGTGCCGAAGACTTAAATTTTTGCCATTTTTATCGGAAACAAGCTGTAAAAATTTTACAACATTTTCAAAATTATCCAGCGGTTCGCCTATGCCCATTAGTACAATACTATCTACATGCCTGCCGCTGTCTTTTTCCGCTTCATATATCTGAAGCAGCATTTCCGACGGCAGTAAATTCCGTTTAAATCCTGCAATAGTTGATGCACAAAAGCGGCAACCCATTTTGCAACCCACTTGTGTGGAAATACAAAGGCTGTTTCCATGCTTGTACTCCATTAAGACCGATTCAATATGGTTTCCGTCATATAACTCATACAAATATTTTACCGTATTATCTATAGAAGATTCAAGCTTTTTGGTAACTTTTAGGTTGTTTAAACAATATATTTCATTTAATTTTGTGCGTAATGACAATGAAATGTTACTCATTTCTGAAAAATCGGTTACTTTTTTTACATGAAGCCACTCATAAATTTGTTTAGCTCTGAAATTTTTTTCACCCAACAGGTTGATTTCCGAGCATAATTCTTCCAAGTTGTAGGATAAAATATCCTTTTTCAATTTAATTGCCAGCCTTTCTGATCTTGCTTATGAAAAACCCTTCACAGTCAAAGTCTTTAGGGAAAATTGTCAGTTTATAATCGTTATATCCGGGAATTTCAGCGGGTACAAAATTTTTATTCTCAAACAAAAATTTGTCAATAACACCGTCATTTTCTGACCTGTTGAGAGTACAGGTGGAGTATACAAGTTCACCGCCGCATTTTAAGTATTTTGCCGCAGTTGTCAATATGTCATACTGAATTTCAGGAAGCCCTTTAACAGTATCAATGTCTGTATATTTGATCTCAGGCTTTGAACGTATCACACCAAATCCCGAACACGGTACATCACATAAAATTTTATCTGCCGCAGGAAAGCTTTCGTTGAATATTTTTGCGTCATTGCAGAATGCTTCAATGATTGATATCCCAAGCCTTTCCGCACCGTTTTTTATAAGCTTCACTCGTTTTTCATGCAAATCGCAGGCTAAAATCCTGCCATCGTTGTTCATCATTTCTGCAAAGGTGAATGCCTTGCCACCAGGTGCTGAACAAATATCTATTACGGTCTCGCCTGCTGCAGGATCCAATGCTTTGCAGCATATTTGTGATGACAAATCCTGCACATGGAAAAAACCGCTTTTAAAAAGCTCAGAATTTTCCACAGAACCAAGATTTTCCACACAGATACAGTTTTCGGCAAGAGAACATTTTTCAGCGTGTAAATCAAGCTTTTCAAACTCTTCTATAAGTGCATTTTCATTAATTTTCAAATTATTGACCCTAAGATATGTTTTATGATCTTCAACAGAATTTTGCAGTAATTGCTGTACAGTCTCAATTGAATAATCAGTACAAAGCTGTTGTACAAGCTCTTTTGAACAGGAATACTCAATACTCATACGTTTTATGTTGTCATTTGGGAGTTTTATTTTTTTCCCGTCCCGAATAAAGCTTCGAAGTACAGCGTTTACAAAACCTGCAGCACTTGATTTTCCGCACTGCTTTGTCAAAGCTACTGATTCATTTACCGAAGCGCTGTCCGGAACATTGTCCATATATATAAGTTGATAAACACCTATTTTAAGGACATTTAAAACTGATTTATCAAGTTGGTGTAAAGGTTTACTGCTATACAGTGATATAACATATTCCAATGTAAGTTTTCTTTCAACAACGCCATAGAAAAGCTTTGAAATAAATCTCTTATCACGCTCCGAGAAATCGTTCCCCTTTAATGCGTGATTAAGTATAAGGTTGGAATATGCCTTACCATCCATTTTGTTAAGGAGCTCCAACACAGTAAAGCGCGCAGACTTTACATTCATCTTCTTCTACCTCTGCTGTTATTAACTATTAAGATCAACCTAAGCAAACTTACAAGTGATGAGAACATTGCCGCAACATATGTCATTGCCGCAGCGCCCAGCACTTTTTTAGCCATTTTAACTTCATCCTTATAGAGTATAAGATTTTCATCAAGAGTTTTTAAAGCTCTGCTGCTGGCATTGAACTCAACCGGAAGAGTAACTGCCTGAAATAAAACCATTCCGGTATATAGAAAAATACCAACAGGTATCAGCCAGTTAAGCGAAGCAAACAACATACCAACAATAACAATCGGAACTGCAAGACTTGAACCGATCCTTGTAACGGGAATAATTGCCTGCCGCACTTTTATTGGAGCATAACCTTTAGCGTGTTGAATTGCATGGCCAACCTCATGCGCAGCAACGCCTATAGCTGCAACAGAAGTGCTGCTGTAAACAGAATCGGAAAGCCTTATAACATTTGCAGAGGGATCATAATGGTCTGTAAGCTCGCCATTTACATATTCTATTGAAACATTTTGCAGTCCATTATCATCGAGTATCTTTCTTGCAACCTCTTTAGCGGTGTAGCCGTGCTGATTATGCTCGGAACTGTATTTGTTAAAGGTTGTTTTTACCTTTATCTGGGCAATTAAAGCAAATATTATCGCAGGGATAACCAACAAATATGTGGCGTCAAAATACATAAAATTCCTCCTTATTTTAGGACAGTCCCCTCATCAATTGGTTTCCCTCTCAAATAATCCTCCGACTTCATACGTTTTCCGCCGTCTGCTTGTATTTCTTTGAAGCGAACACATTTTCCATCACCGCAAGCCACTGTAAAGTCCTTAACGTTTACAATAGTTCCGGGCTGCTTGTCTGTAAAAACGTCTCCCACGATCTCCGATTTAAAAATTTTCAAACGCTTATCATCAAGCATTGCTGTTGCACACGGAAATGAGGAAAGTCCCCTAATGTGATTATGGATCTCTTGAGCCGTTTTTGAAAAATCAATGGGACACATATCTTTTGTTATCATAGGAGCGTGACTTGAAAGGCTGTCGTCCTGTTTGATTGGTGTAATGCTATTATCCTTTACAGCTTCAATTGTTTTCAGCATGACATCAGCGCCGATAACCGAAAGCCTGTCCCAAAGCTCTGCAGCGGTTTCATTTTCTCCGATCTCTGTAGATTGACTTAGAAGCATATCTCCCGTGTCAACACCCTCCGCCATAAGCATTGTGGTAACACCTGTAACCTTTTCTCCGTTGAGAACACTCCATTGAATAGGTCCTGCGCCTCTGTATTTAGGCAGAAGCGAAGCATGAACATTTATGCAATATTTGGGAATATCAAGAATATTCTTAGGAAGTATTTTACCGTATGCAACAACTATAAACAAATCCGGATAAAGCTCTTTCAGAATCTTTTCAGCATTTTGAGCATCCTCACCTTTTTTTAGACTTTCAGGCTGATATACGGGAATATCGTGTGACAAGGCTTCTTCCTTTACAGGAGAGGGGGTTAGCTTATATCCCCTGCCCTTAGGCTTGTCGGGTTGGGTAAATACTGCCAAAACATTTTCGCCGCTTTCAACAAGAGCTTTCAGGCATGGCACGGCAAAATCCGGAGTACCCATAAAAACAATGTTCATTATGCAATATCCTTTCAGCGTTTTCTTCTTTTTCTCTTTCGATTTCCCTTTTCCATCTCGTTTTCAACGTCGTCGGGGTCAACCATTTCGTCTGCGATATCAATAAAAAGATGTCCGTCAAGATGATCTATCTCATGGCAGGTAGCTACCGCAAAAAAATCCTTGAGCTTTAACTGGATATCTTTTCCTGTTCTATCCTGAGCTTTTACAATTATCTCTGTGGGACGTACAACATATCCCCAATCGTCCGGACAGGACAGACAGCCTTCAATTCCGCGCTGCTTGCCTTTGCTTTTGATAATTTCGGGATTTACAAGTTCAAGAAGTCCCTCTCCGATATCAACCACTACCGCACGCCTTAAAATTCCAACCTGCGGTGCGGCAAGACCTACTCCATTCGCTTTATGCATAGTTTCAGCCATATCGTCAAGAAGTATACCAAGCTTTTCGTCAAAATTTTCAACTGGTTTACACCTTTTTCTGAGTATTTCGTCGGTTTTCAAAACAATTTTTCTAAGTGCCAAAATATTCACGCCTTTCATTTTTTACAATCCAATATCTCCGTTTATATCAAGAAACATCTGAACATTAGCCAATTCTTTAAGCTTAAAAGCTGTTTTGTAAATTTTGCCTATATAATCTCTGAATTTTTGGTTATTTTTGCATTTAATGATCATTCTGTATCGGTATTTTCCGTTTATTTTTTCATATGTGCACTTTGACGGTCCCAAAACCTTTATCGGCACATTTATCTGTCCGTATGATATGCTGTCTGTTATAAGCTTAAGAAATGCCATTGAAGCATTGTCAGCACATCTTTCAATTTGCGAGGAGAACTCAATAGCGCAGGTATCGCAGAACGGAGGGTACAGCAAAGCTTTTCTGGCAGTGATTTCCTGTTCATAGAAGCCTATGTAGTTTTGTTCAGCTGCAAGATTAAGTACATAATGTTCCGGTACAAAGGTCTGAATTAATGCTCTTCCCTGCTTATCGCCTCGACCGCAGCGCCCTACAACTTGAGTTATAAGAGAAAAAGTTCTCTCATAGCTTCTGAAATCTCCGGCAAACAGCGCCTTATCAATGGAAACGACCCCAACCAAGGTTACATTCGGAAAGTCCAACCCCTTTGCAATCATCTGAGTGCCAAGCATTATATCGTAATCGCCGTTTTCAAAAGCTTTAAAGCTTTTTTCGTAAACATATCTGGAGCAAGTCGTATCCGCGTCCATTCTCAATATTCTTGCATTAGGAAACAGCCCCGTTATCTCGTTCTCCACCTTTTGCGTACCAACACCTGTAAGCTTTAGATGATTTGAACCGCAGCTCGGACAGACATTTGTCATTTCTGAATTGTGTCCGCAGTAGTGACATATCAAACGATTATTTACCTTATGATAAGTCAGCGGTATGCTGCAATTGGGACAAACCATGGGTTCCTTGCAGTCTGCACAGCTTATGTAAGTATGATAACCTCTCCTGTTAAGGAGAAGAATAGTTTGCTCTTTTTTTTCAAGATTATAATTGATCTCTTCAACAAGTCTTTCGGAGAAAATCGCAGAATTTCCGTAAAAGCCTTCTTTTGCCAAATCTACCATTTCCACATTTGGAAGCTTATTTTGAGAAAACCTGTTAGTCATTGTAAAAAGCTTATATCTATCTGTTTTTGCATAATAAAAGCTTTCTATGGACGGTGTTGCCGAAGCCATTAAAACGACAGCATTATGAGTGAGACACCTTTTTTTGGCAATGTCTTTAGCATTGTACCTCGGAGCAGACTCTGATTTGTATGTCCGCTCCCCCTCCTCGTCAATAATAATAAGACCTATATTTTCCAGCGGAGCAAAAATTGCGCTTCGTGTACCAACAACGATTTTTGCCTGACCGCTTTTAACACGCTTGTATTCATTGAGCCTTTGGGTAAGCGACAAGCTGCTGTGCATTATTGCCACCAGATCCCCGAACAGCGACTGAAAACGCTTCACTATCTGCGGCGTAAGAGAAATTTCAGGAATAAGCATAACAGCAGTTTTTCCAAGATCAAGAGCATGGCGGATAAGCTTTACAAAAACCAAGGTCTTGCCGCTGCCTGTTACACCGTATAAAAGTGAAACAGATGGCTCATTCTTGTCAATAAGAACTGAAACTCCATTGTAAACCTGCTGCTGCTGCCCTGTAAGAACAATGTCATCAATACTTTCACGCGCTTCGACATTAGGTGTATGAATAATCTCATATTCATATGCTTCAATAATGCCTTTTTGCATCATATTTTTTATGACCGCAGAGGTAATTCCGCATATATAGCAAATTTCCTTTTGCGAAGCCGAGCCGCTACTTTCCAACAGCTCTGCGACCTTTTTTTGCTTTGGTGGAAGAGTAACCTTTACTTCACCGCAGATAAAGTTTTCAGCAAGCCGAAACATTTTGACAGTTTCGTCCTTTGTACGTCTTTTAACAGAGTTCTGTTCAATAAGAAAACCTGACCGTACAAGCTCGTCAACAAGCTGTTTTTCCGCACCGTCAAGGGCGGAAGTATCGCTCTTTACGATATTTAATAAATTTAATGCTTTTTCGGAAAGAATTTCTGATGATAAGTCCTCACTATCCGACAAAACATATTTCTGCGTAAAATCAACGCTTAAGCCTATTGGAATAAGTGTTTTGAAAGCCTCAAAATACGTACACATAGTCGTATTTCTTATCCACATCATAAGGTCGAGCATTTCATCATTTAGCAGAGGTTCACTGTCAATTATGGAATTTATTGGTTTAAACTTGCTCAAATCCTCACTTGACGAATCGTCAATGCGAATTACAACAGCAACACGTTTTCGATTACCTTTCCCGAAGGGTACAAGTACTCTTGCGCCGGCAAAAATCTTTCCTTCCATTTCAATAGGAATGATATATTTGTATCGCCTGTCATAGCCGAAGTTTGTGGAGCTGACGGCAACTGCCGCCAAATGTTTTACCGTGAGCAAAAATCTTCACCCCGTATTAATTTATTCCTTGGAAGATTTAAGCGAAGGATCCTCCACAAATGAATATTTTCTGCTTGCAAATTCTTCAACAGCTGTTTTAACAGGTTTTTCCTCAAGCGTCTGACCGTTCTGACAAAGATCGTCCGCAATTTCTCTTGCCCTCTTTGCAACGGCAAGAACTACTGAATAGTAGCTTTCATTTTTTGTAGCTATCTGATTGATCGATGGTCTAAGCATTTTCAAGCACCTCATCTATATTATTTTGGGAATTTATTGTTTTAAGCTCCTCTGCCCTGATAATTGATTTCAGGTCGTCAACAGCTTTTTCAAGCTCGCCGTTTATAACAGCATAATTATATTTGTAAGCCTGTTTTATCTCTCCTGCGGCTTCACTCAAACGCTTTTGGATAACGTCCTCCGCCTCTGTGCCACGCTTATTGAGCCGCCTTTGAAGTTCTTTCAGGGACGGCGGCAGAATAAACACAAATATCGCATCGGGACATTTTTCCATTATTTTCATTGCACCCTGTACTTCTATTTCAAGGATAACGTGTTTGCCTTGCTCCAACATATCCTCAACAGGCTTTTTAGGCGTACCGTAATAATTTCCGCAGTAGGAGGCGTACTCCAGCATACCGTCCTCATCAATAAGCTTTTCAAATTTTTCTTTTGTAAGAAAATAGTAATTTATACCGTCCGTCTCACCCGGTCTGGGGGACCTGGTTGTCGCCGAAACGGAATAAAATATTTTGTCGCTTTTTAATATTTCGGCAAGAACCGTCCCTTTACCGCAGCCTGACGGTCCGGATACAACAATAAGCATACCCTTATTCATCTTCTGTCTCCTCCTCGTCATCACTAAGTCTGCCAGCAACCGTTTCCGGCTGGACAGCCGATAATATAACATGACCGCTATCCATTATAATAACAGCTCTCGTGCGCCTGCCATAGGTTGCGTCTATCAGTCCGCCCTTTTCTTTAGCGTCCTGAATAATACGCTTTATTGGGGCGGATTCGGGACTTACAATTGTAATAAGCCGTCCAGCATTTATCATGTTGCCGAATCCAATATTAATAAGTTTCATATTTCACCTTGATCATTCTATATTTTGTATCTGTTCCCTTATTTTTTCAATTTCCGATTTAAGCTCAACAACGATTTTAGTAATCTCAACATCCTGAGCCTTTGAACCAATCGTATTGCTCTCGCGATTAAATTCCTGAATAAGGAAATCAAGCTTTCTTCCCACAGGTTCGTTTATTTTCAAAAGATCTCTGAACTGGTTTATGTGACTTTTAAGCCGTACAGTTTCTTCATCCACGGCTGTTTTTTCGGAAAAAATTGCCGCTTCGGTAAGTATTCTCTGCTCATCGATTTTTTTATCGTTTAATATTTCGGAAAGCTTGTTATAAAGTCTTTCCCTATAAGCCTCTGTAACCATAGGCGAACGCTGCTCCACTTTTTCAACAAGCTTTTGGATATAATCCAACCGCTGTTCAACGTCCTCGCGCATTTTTAAGCCCTCGGTCTCACGCATTGAAACAAAATTATTCAATGCATCTTCCGCAGCGATTTTTACGTCATTCCAAATAACCTCTTCGTCCTCGGTATTTTTAATAACGTTAAAAATGTCAGGAAGTCTGATAAGGTTTGAAAGCGTGATATCATCTTTAAGCTCCAAAGTATCATTCGCCTTACGCAAGGCGTCCACATAGCCTTTTGCTATAGAACTGTTCACCTCGATAAGCGCATCCTTGCCCTCTATATTGTAAATGGTAACACCCATTTCTATTTTGCCTCGGGAGACTTTACCCTGCAAAAACGATTTAAGCTTTTCCTCAAGATAGCCGTAAGCTCTGGGCACTCTTGCCGAAAACTCAAAATATCTGTGATTGACCGATTTAATTTCCACGAGAATTTCTCGTCCGTCGAGGGTTTTTTGGCTTCTTCCGTAGCCCGTCATACTTCTTATCATACCAACTGATCCTTTCGCTGATATTACATAATTACACTTATATTACATTATACCATTTTTTTCAATAGAAATCAAGTGTTTTACAAAAAAAGAGCCGGTTTTTTTCCGACTCTTTTTAAATTAAAATTTTTTAACATTAAAACAACTCATCAAGCAAAATATAATATTTGAGTTTTTCTCGATTTGGCTCGATATTCAGCTTATAAAAAAGCATATCAGGATCAAAATCACTATACACTTTTCCACCAAAACTTCCGTCAAAATTATGCTTTAAGCTGCGGTAACAAAGGGAAATATCCCGCCATTTATCGGAAACACCAGAATCTCCCAAATCAATAAATCCACTTACTCTGCCGTTATCAAGAAAAATATTGGGCAGACAAAAGTCTCCGTGAGACAACACCGGCTCAATCTCAGGCTTGTTATTTTCAAGCCATTTCAAAAGATCTGACGGGCTTGCAAAACCATTTTCACCAAAGGTTTCAGGTTCTGTGCATTCAACATCCACAAGACCATTCTCAACTCTGTAACGCGCTTCTTCAAGCTCCGTATCAAGGTCTCGTCGGCGAGGGCAGTTGGAAATTTCAACGTTCCACAGCATTTTTAAAGCTTCAGACAACAAATCGAGCAATTCATTAGGACGCTCCAAATAATATTCGTCACAGGACATTTTACCATCTACCCTGCTCATAAGTAGATATTGATACTCCCCGCACACTTCATGGCAAAGCACCTTCGGTACCGGTATCTTTCCATCCAACCACTTCATCATCTGTAATGCTTCGTCTACTTTCCTGCTATATTTTTCAATTTTTAGAACCATATTTGGGAACATCAAAACCTGCGACTGAGAAAGTCCAACCGAATCCACCGTGTATGGAGTATCGGAAACAATGCTTTTAATGGCTTTGGGAATGAAAATGCTCATTTATCGTTTTACCTCATTATACTGAATAATTTATTCATAAACAATGCTTAAAGGAAGCATTGTTCAAATGTTAAGTCGAAATTTTAAAGATTGTTCAGCCCCATTTGCCGAATCCTTTCCTGATAATCCTTGTAAGCATAATCTAAATCAACTTCACCGTCAATTCCATTTACTGAACCTGTTGCAGAGTACTGCCACATACCGTACGGACCGTCGTAAAAGCTGTTTAATCTTTCCTCATCTCCCCAGCAGGCGATCCAAATATCGTAATTTTTGATTTTCGACATATCAACATAGTCATTAAAGAAATTTGCAAAGCTGTATATTGAAGCATAATAACCTGCATTTTCAAGTTCCTTTACAAAAGCAACGATTATATTTGTAACCTGTTTGCGGCTCATTTTTTTAAAATGGTCATTTTCAATGTCTAAAACGAGAGGGTACTCTGGACTGTATTTTTTTATAACGTTTAAAAAGTATCTCGCTTCCTTTTTAGCGTCGCTGACGCTTTCAGCATATGAATAGTGATAAAATCCATATGGTATTCCATATTTTTCACAGCCTGCAACGTTTTCCGCAAGCTTTTCGTCTGTGTGCATATTTCCGAAGGAGCTTCTAATCATAGCAAAATCAATGCCGCTCATTGAGACCTTTTTCCAATCAATGTCCCCCTGCCATTTGGAAACGTCAATCCCACGAAAAACGTCGCTGTATACCGTTACTTTGAATTCGGCATAAACCCCGCTGCTTGCAGTAACGATAATAGTTGTTGAACCTGCTCCCACACCTGTTACAACACCGTTAGATGAAACCTTGGCAACATCCGTGTTTTGAGAAACATATGTCAATGTATCATGTGAACCTAAAGGATAAAGAATGGATTCAATCTGAATTTGTTTCCCTACTCGGATCATTGCAATTTGGTCGATAAGTTCAATACCGGATATTTCTTCATATGTAATGTCCGGGCTGACATTTCCGCTTTCATCTGTTACAGTAAAGTATACATTTTGTTTTTTTCCGGTCGAAGTGGATACCTGAACCTTTGCAGTACCGTATCCCACAGCTGTAACAAGACCTTCATTATCAACTTTTATAACGGTTTTGTTTAAGCTCCTGAATGTAACATAATCGTCTGATTTCAGAGGATAAATCTTGTAATCAATTTTGTGAGTACTTCCTATTAAAAGAGTAACCTTTTGAGCGCCTTTTATTTTAATGTTTCTTGCGGGAAGAGTGACCTCTTTTTGATCTTCGTTTGAATGTCCCGCAGCAAAGTCAAGCTGTTCGGCAAATTCAAGCGGTATATCATCGCTGTAATCATCTGAAAGATCATCATTATTTTCACTGCTGTCATTTTTCGGCGCTTCCTCTGCATTTGATTCAGCATTATCACCTACGCTGCCGTCTATATCTTCTTCAAATGGAAGCTCCTGAATATCGTCAAGATTTTCGGCAAATACAGAAAATCCTGCAAATCCCGATATTATGCACAACGAAAGCAAAACACTTATAAATACTTTAAAACCTCTCATTATTATTACTCCTTAAGTATATTCATATAATTATTCTATAATATAACAAACATTTTGTCAAGCTTTTTATGATTTTGTCATTATTTTGTAATCTTTTACGGAATTATCATGATAATTTCAGCATAATATATTTACACAATTGATTTGGGAGGTTCTATTTTGCCGTATGCAATTTATTTAAGAAAGTCACGTGCTGATATTGAAGCTGAAGCTCACGGTGAGGGAGAGACCCTTTTAAGACACGAAAATGCTCTTACTGCTCTTGCAGAAAAATTGGGATTTGATATATCAAAAATTTACAGAGAAATTATTTCGGGGGAAACCATAGCTTCTCGTCCCGAAATACAAAAGCTTCTTTCCGAAGTTGAACAGGGAGTATATGAGGGAGTACTTGTCATGGACGCAGACCGTCTTGCAAGAGGAGATTCTGTAGATCAGGGACTTGTTGCACGGGCGTTCAGACTGACAGGCACAAAAATAATTACCCCAAGAAAAATTTACGATCCAAACAGCGAATTTGACGAGGAATATTTTGAATTTGAGCTTTTTATGGCAAGGCGTGAGTATAAGCTAATAAACCGACGTATTCAGCGAGGCAGAGTAGCTTCCGTAAATGAGGGACGTTATATAGGCTCCGCTGCGCCGTACGGCTATGACAGGGTAAAAATAATCGGAGGAAAGGGCTACACTCTTAAGCCAAACAAAGAAGCAGCTATTGTAAAATATATTTTTGAACGATATTTGGATTGCGGAGGTACAGGTGAAGTTGCTTCCGAGCTTAACGATATTGGAATACCTGCCAGAAAAGTCAAAACATGGAGCAGGGCTACAGTAATAGGTATACTGAAAAATCCGGTATATATTGGAAAGATACGTTGGTCCTACAGAAAAAACGTAAAGCAGTCCCGCGGAGGTCAAATTGTTACACAAAGAAAAGCCAATAAAAATTACATACTTGCAGATGGTCTGCATGAGCCCATAATCAATGAGGACTTATTTGACAAAGTGCAGAAAAAAATGTCCGAAAATATAAAAAAGCCTGTGAACTCTTCAAAGACCTTAAGAAATCCTTTTACAGGTATGCTTTACTGCAAAATATGCGGCGGCAGGATGACCCGTCTATGCAAAAATGCTCATACCGAATATGACTCATTAAAATGCGCAGATGTTAAGTGCAGATGTGTTTCCTCGCCTTTGTCAACAGTTGAAAAGGCGGTTATTGAGGCGTTGGAGCAATGGCTTTGCGGCTATGATGTAACTGTCGAAGCTGTTGTCGAAGTATCCGAAAATCATTGCGCAAATATTCTTGAAGAGCTTAGCAAGGAACTGAAAAAAATCAAAGAACGCAGAGAAAAAATATGCGTATTTTTGGAGCAGGGAGTATATACTGCGGAGATTTTTGCCGAACGGAATGACGCTCTCAGAATACATGAAAATGAAGTTCGCTCAAAGATAAAGCGTCTGGAAGAGCGCGCTGAAAATGAACAGCAGTACGCCGACGCAAGGGCGATTATTACACCAAATGTCAGAAAGCTTTCCGACGCATATTACTGTTGTAAAAACGCCGAAGAAAAGAACGAATTTTTGAAAGTCGTCCTCGGCAGGGCGGAGTACTCAAAAACTATACCCAATCACAGAGGACACACCGATAATTCAAATATTACGATAGATATTTACCCTACGATAATGGCAAGAGAATAGAGTCAGGAAGCAAAAAACTCTCACTAATTTGCAATATAATTTATTTACATATGAAATTTTTATACTATTGAGAGCATAAATAAAGAACTGTGCAAATGCCAATAATAACCATAGATAAAGTTTACGAAGAAAGATAGGTACGAAAATAGAATATACGTTCACAACAAGAGCAAAGGAATCCGGCGTTGATAAATAATATCTAATGCTTACTTCTTTGAGTTATATGTGTATGCTAAAAAAGAAAAATGCGGCTGTAATTTTAAAAGACAGCCGCATTAAATTTGTGTATTAACTATGTATTATAAGTATTTTTTTATATTTTCAGTATGCTTGAATAAGCTTAAAACCGCATATCTGCGTTAAATCAGCCTTTCATAGCCTCTTCTACCGCAACGGCACAAGCTACTGTAGCTCCAACCATAGGGTTGTTGCCCATACCGATAAGACCCATCATTTCAACGTGAGCAGGTACTGAAGACGAACCTGCAAACTGTGCGTCAGAGTGCATACGTCCCATTGTATCAGTCATACCGTAGGAAGCAGGTCCCGCAGCCATGTTATCGGGGTGAAGAGTACGTCCCGTACCGCCGCCGGAAGCAACGGAGAAATACTTCTTGCCCTTGTCAGTACATTCTTTCTTATATGTACCTGCAACAGGGTGCTGGAAACGTGTGGGGTTGGTAGAGTTACCTGTAATGGAAACGTCAACGCCCTCTTTCCACATGATCGCAACACCTTCCGTAACATCGTTTGCGCCGTAGCAGTTTACCTTAGCGCGGAGACCGTCGGAGTATGCCTTGCGGAAAACTTCCTTAACTTCGCCTGTATAGTAATCCATTTCAGTCTCAACATATGTAAAGCCGTTAATACGAGCAATTATCTGAGCAGCGTCCTTACCGAGACCGTTGAGAATTACGCGGAGGGGTTTCTGACGAACCTTGTTAGCCTTTTCAGCAATACCGATAGCTCCCTCTGCTGCTGCGAAGGACTCGTGACCTGCCAAAAATGCGAAGCACTCTGTCTCCTCCTCAAGAAGCATTTTGCCGAGATTGCCATGACCAAGACCAACCTTACGCTGGTCTGCAACAGAACCAGGAATACAAAAAGCCTGGAGACCCTCGCCGATAGCAGCCGCAGCGTCAGCCGCTCTTGTACAGCCCTTCTTGATTGCAATAGCGCAGCCTACTGTGTAAGCCCACTTAGCGTTCTCAAAGCAGATAGGCTGAATACCCTCAACGAGCTTATAGATGTCAAGACCCTTAGCCTTGGTTATTTCGGCTGTTTCTTCAATTGACTTGATGCCGTACTGAGCAAGAACGTCGAGAATTTGTTTTTCTCTTCTCTCATATGATTCAAATAAAGCCATTGTAGTATACCTCCTTATTCCTTTCTTGGGTCGATAACTTTAACCGCGTCGGCAACTCTGCCGTACTGACCCTGCGCTTTTTCAAAAGCTGTATTTGCGTCGTCGCCGGCCTTGATGAAGTCCATCATCTTGCCGAAGTTTACAAATTTGTAGCCGATGATCTCGTCGTCCTCATTAAGAGCGATACCTGTTACATAGCCGTCAGTCATTTCAAGGTAACGGGGACCCTTCGCAAGTGTTCCGTACATTGTACCGATCTGTGAGCGGAGACCCTTTCCGAGGTCTTCAAGACCTGCGCCGATAGGAAGACCGTCTTCGGAAAATGCGCTCTGTGAACGACCGTAAACGATCTGGAGGAAAAGCTCTCTCATAGCTGTATTGATAGCGTCGCAAACAAGGTCTGTGTTAAGAGCCTCAAGAATAGTTCTTCCTGGGAGAATTTCTGAAGCCATAGCTGCGGAGTGGGTCATACCCGAGCATCCGAGTGTTTCAACGAGAGCCTCCTGAATAACACCGTCCTTAACGTTAAGGGAAAGCTTACAAGCACCCTGCTGAGGAGCACACCAGCCCACGCCGTGTGTAAAGCCGGAAATATCCTTGATTTCCTTAGCCTTTACCCATTTTGCTTCCTCCGGGATAGGCGCTGCTCCGTGCGCAACGCCTTGCGCAACAGGACACATTTTTTCAACCTCATGTGAATAGATCATATGTACATACTCCTTTCAGAATTTGCTAAACCGAAATAAACGGCTTTTGCATACATTTACATTATACACCGTTTTGGCAAAAAAAGCAAGGGGTTTCTTCAATTTTTTGTATATTTTTTAACGATGTTTTTGGTGTTTTCTGTATTTTATTTTTTCAGTGTACATTTACCTGAAAATTTCTCAAACATAGCAGAGGGATATTGTTGTTCCATTATACACCACCATATTATGTATTTTTTACTTATTATACACCTGTTTGATAAAAAACACAAGAAAAATTTTCCCAAATGAAAACCGTTCCAAAATATTCGGAACGGCTTTAAATTATGACGGATATCGTTACAAATCCTGCAAATCTGCGGCGGTAATGTCATTTTCCAGATTATCCCTTGCAAGGTCGGTATCAATTTCGGGGTATACTTTTGAAATTGGTCTCTCCGCGCTGTGGGGAATGCTGTGGTACACCTTTAAGCTCGGAGACTCTGTCCCCGCAATTATTGGTCTTGCATAAGCCTTGCCATGCTTTGCCTTTCCTTGGATTTCCGGGACAGGCGCAGTATCATTCCGCGGCTTTGTGTGAGTATATTCGGGACGGTTCATGCCTTTTTTAGCCATAATATCACCTCGGATATATTTTTCCCTGTCCATTGCGTTATATCCGAATTTTTCACTGTCAAAAACCGTCATAAGAGCAAAGAATAGTTTACACTTTATTTAAAATCTCATTGTAGATTTTTTCCTGCCCCGAAAGCTGCTCAGCGGCATTGTCAAGGGTAGTTTGGGTAATATGCTCGCCGCCGAGTATTCTCGCAATTTCCTCAACTCGCTGCTTCTCGTCAAGACGGGTAACTCTTGTATATGTGCTGTCGTTGATGTTGCTTTTTTCTATAAGAAGATGATTGTCAGCCATGACCGCTATCTGTGACAAATGGGTCACACAAAGTATCTGACGTGATTTCGATACCTGACGGAGCTTTACCCCTATTTTCTGTGCGGCTCGTCCGCTTACGCCCGTGTCCACCTCGTCAAATATCATGGTGGGGATATCTTCCTTTTCTGCAATGACATTTTTTATTGCAAGCATTATTCGCGAAAGCTCCCCACCCGAAGCAATTTTTGAAATAGGCTTCGGCGGCTCCCCTGGATTTACCGAGATCATTATTTCCATAATATCCATTCCTATTGATGTAAGCTTTCCTGTTGTATGTTCAAAAATAATTTTAACATTCGGCATATCTAAAAATTTAAGCTCTTCGGAGATTTTGTCCGTAAGTCTTTTTGAAGCTTTCTTTCTCATCTCTGAAAGCTTCTCGGCTTTTTCGGACGCTTCGATCAAAAGAATGCTCTTACGATTGCTTAGCTCTTCGATTTCTTTGGAATACCCTGCGATCTCCCCTGCTTCATTGCAGTAGGAATTATATCTTGAAATAAGTTCTCCCAAGGTGCAGGAGTAGCGCTTTTTTACATTGTAAAGCTTCTCTCGGCGGTCGGAAAGATACTCCAATCGCTGCTCGTCCACATCTATATTTTCAGCAAGCCTGGTAAGCTCCTCGCCTATGTCAGCAAGCTCGATTTTCGCCGTTTCAAGACGGTTATTAAGCTGTTCAAGCTCAGGCATTATGTCCGCAAAATCCGCAAGTTCGCCGATAATTCTGTCAATGCCCTCGGTCATGCCTGAGTTATTCTCATCTCCGAGAATTGAAATATGCGAACCTGTCAAAGCTTCCGAAAGGACGCTGCTGTTATTTGCCACCGCAAATTCATTTTCGACGAACGTATCCTCGTTTTCGTCCTCCAGTTCAAGCTCCCCCACATCGGCAATAAACTGGTTGAGGAAATCCGCTCGGTTTTGTTTTTCTCTTTCCAGCACCGCAAGCTGCTTTATTCTGCGTGCAGTACTCTGAAGCTCCTTAAATGAGTTTTTGTAATCCTCAAGCTGTTCCGTCAGATCCGCATAGCTGTCAACTATTTCAATATGCTTTTCGGGATACATAAGTATTCTGTTGTCGTGCTGACCGTGAACGTCTATAAGCGTCTCCCCTATTTCCCTAACAGCGGACGCCGTTGCGGTCTTGGAATTTATCCTTGCCGCGCTTCCCCCGTCGGCAAAAATTTCACGGGTTATCATAAGCTCGTCGTCCTCGCAGCTTATTCCCAGTTCGGCAAGTTTATTTTTAGTGTTTTCGGTAAGACCGCGGAACATTGCCGTTACTGTGGATTTTTCGCAGCCCGAACGAACGATATCCTTGCTTACCCGCTTGCCGAGTACAGCGTTTATGCCGTTTATCAGAATGGATTTTCCCGCGCCCGTTTCTCCCGTAAATACATTGAAATTTTTTGTAAACGGTATCTCGGCTTTTTGTATTACCGCAAGATTTTCTATATATAATTCACAGAGCATATTTATACGTCCTTTCTAAAAAACTGTTCATTTTTTTATGAAAGATCTCATTTCGCGAGTAAAATCCGAAGCGTTGGATTCTGTCTTCATAAGAGCAAAAATTGTGTCATCACCCGCGATTGTTCCAAGTATTTCATCGCAATCCATCTTGTCAAGCATTGCACAGATCGCCTGAGCCATACCTGTATGGCATTTTATAACAACCGTATTACAAGCATAAACAACGTCCACAACGGAATCCCTGAAAATAGGGGGATATTCGATATCGGCATTTTTTGCTCTAACATAAATATACGCTCCGGAAGCAGACATCTGCTTTCTTATTCGCAGCTCGTTTATATCTCTGGACAGCGTGGCTTGTGTTACCTGAATACCGCTGTCCTCAAGATACTGTTTTAATGCCTCCTGTGTGGAGACTTCATGTTTTTCGATTATTTCAATAATTTTGCTTTGCCTTTGTTTTTTCATGTTTTGCAGCCTCTTTATTTTATAGGATTCATCAGCTTGTTATTTACAGCATAAAAAAATGAATTTCCCTTAATATCAATCAATCTAAGCTTTTTCAATGATTTTTTTATGACCAGCGTATCGGATTTCAAAATTTGGCAATTCTTTTTTCCGTCGACCGAAAAGTATACCAGATCATCATCTGCATAATGCCTGACCTCCAAAGTTCTTTCGGCGGTAAATACCATTGTCCTTGAAAACAGCGAATGCGGGCATATTGGCGTAAGCTGTATACATTCCGTACTCGGCTCAAGTATGGGTCCCCCGGCAGAAAGAGCGTACGCCGTAGAACCTGTGGGAGTGGCAAAAACCATTCCGTCAGAGCGCATGGAGCTTACAGCAATTCCGTCTGTAAAAACTGAATAATCGGTAATTTTTGAATAAGGCCTTGACACAACAACGTCATTAAGAGCAGTATGCTCGGAAATTACCATGTTGTCACGCATAACAGCCGCGTCAAGCATCATTCTTGTTTCAACCGTATAATCATGAGTTTTCAGCCTTGAAAGCATATCAAGCTCGTCTATCTCCATAGAAGCCATAAAACCAAGTCTGCCTGTGTTTATACCCATAAGAGGCTTGTTAAAGCTTGAAGCGTATGACGAAGCTTTAAGGATCGTTCCGTCTCCGCCTATTGCTATTATTATGTCGCATTTTTCAGCAATTTCTTCAAGTTTTCCAAATTTGACAAAATTCTTTTCGGCAAACTCGGTCTTGTAACAGTCCGCCGCATAAATCTCTGTATCAAGACAGTTAAGTATATCACAGCATTTGATCGCCGTACTGAGCGCATTTTTCTTTCCGAAATTAGGAAATAAAACAATTTTCATTATGACCATTCCTTCTGGTATTATTTCAACTCGTCAAATGCAGACGAAACAATTTTCTTAAAATCATGACATACAGTCTGTATTCCGTTTAATTTCAAATAAACAAGATACTCGATATTTCCGTCACCGCCGGATATCGGCGAATAAGTGAGCTTTTCTGCTGATAGTCCGACAGAAAAACAAAATAATATTATATCCTCCAATACACGTTCATGTACTTTTCTGTCCTTAACTATACCGTTTTTTCGTACGGCTGCTCTCCCCGCTTCAAACTGCGGCTTTATCAGAACAGCCGCTTCTCCTTTTTTAGGGAGAAGCTCCTTTATTTTAGGAAGTATCTGTTTAATGGAAATAAAGGATACATCTGCGGAAATAAAATCTGGACTCCTTGGAAAATCCTCTGTCGAAAGGTTTTTAATGTTCATGCCCTCCATATTCAAGACCCTGTCGTCATTAAGGAGTTTTTTATCAAGCTGACCATGCCCAACATCAACAGCGTAAACGTATTCCGCGCCGTTTTGCAGCATACAGTCCGTAAAGCCGCCTGTTGAAGCGCCTACATCTATACATACCCGTCCTGCAAGATTTATTCCGAATTCAGATATCGCCTTTTCAAGCTTTAAACCGCCTCTGCCAACATACTTAAGCTGCTCTCCGATGATTTTTATTTCGGTATTTTCTTTTACTTCATTTGCAGGTTTTGTTACTGCTTTTCCGTCCACAAGTACCTGTCCCGCCTTGATAAGCTCTTTTGAACGTTCGCGGCTTTTCACCAATCCTTTTTCGGTAAGATAAACATCAAGTCGCACAGTTTTCACTTCCAACCCTTTCAAGAATTTTTCTCATTCCGTTCTCGCTTAGACCGTACTTTTCCATACAGCTTGAAACTGAAGCCTGCTTCACAAAGCCGTCCACAGAGGTTATGACAAATTTGCCTTTGTAGCCATTTTGATAAAGCTCTGTAAGAAGCCGCTCACCTATTCCTCCGGATCGTGAGCTTTCCTCAAAGAAATAAATTTCGGAGTACTCCATGCAAATTTTTTTGACTTCCTCATCTATAGGAAAAATTTTAACAAGCTTCAGAACGTCTGTATAATTACCGGCCGCTTTGTAAAGGTTATGTACTATTCTTCCGTAAGATATTGCAAGCCTTTTGCTTCCATTGCTTTTGAGCGAATAGGAATCAGTGTCTCCCTCACCTGTTGTAACGGTCTCCTCACCCTTTGGATAACGCACCGCAGCAATTCCGTCCTCTAAATATACCGCGCTTTCAAGACACATTTCAAGCTCGGCGTATGTAGAGGGAGAATAAATGACCGTATTGGGTATCGTAAGCAGCATTGGTACGTCAAAAAGTCCCTGATGAGTTTCTCCGTCATCGCCTATAAAGCCTGCGCGGTCAATTCCCAGAACAATATGAGTATTGTCAATTGCCGCGTCGTGAATAAGCTGATCATAGGAGCGCTGCAAAAAGCTTGAATATACAGCGAATACAGGAATTTTCCCGCTTTTTGCAAGCCCGGCAGAAAATGTCACGGCATGCTGTTCAGCAATTCCCACGTCAAAAAAACGATTGCCATGCTTTGCTGCGAAATGCTGCAAGCCTGTGCCATACTTCATTGCGGCGGTTATTGCGCATATATTTTTATCAGCGTCTGCAAGACTGCTTAATTTTTTTCCGAATATCTCTGAAAAGGAATCAGTCACATTGTTGTCAGGATTTTCCTCGTCATACCCCGCAGAGGGTATCGCATGAAAGGCTCCCGGATTATTTTCGGCGGGATAATATCCCCTGCCCTTTATTGTATTGACATGAACGAAAACGGGACAACGCAGCTTTTTCGCCGCTCTCAAAGCCTCTTCAAGCTCTGAAATGTTGTGTCCGTCAATTGGACCCAAATACACAAATCCCATATCCTCAAACATTGTTGAGTGGTAAAGTACCGATTTAAGAGCCGATTTTGACGCCAAAATAAACTTTTTTATAGGTTCACCCACAATAGGAGTTTCGGCAAGAATTTTTTCCACCCTTTTTTTAGCGTCAAGATATGCTGCATTTCCTCTTATTGAAGTAAGATATTTTGCAAATGCCCCAACATTTTTAGATATTGACATATCATTGTGATTAAGTATTACAATAATATTATCCTTGCTTTTTCCCGCATTGTTCAGACCCTCATATGCAAGACCGCCTGTAAAAGCGCCGTCTCCTATTATCGCAACAGCATGGTGATTGTCGCCGTTTATCCGCATTGCCTCAGCCATGCCGAAAGCCGCTGAAATTGCCGTACTGCTGTGACCGCTTATAAATGCGTCATGCTCCGATTCATCGGGGCGGCAAAAGCCTGATATACCGCCCTCTTTTCTCAATGTCGAAAATCGGTCATAACGACCGGTAAGGAGCTTATGGGTATAAGCCTGATGTCCTACATCCCATACAATCTTGTCGTCAGGCGAATGAAACACTCGGTGTATCGCCACAGTAAGCTCAACAGTTCCGAGATTTGAGGAAAGATGTCCTCCGTTTTTCATGACCGTGGCTATAATTTTTTTACGTATTTCACCGCAAAGCCTTTCACATTGCGGTACTGTAAGGCTTCCAAGCTCCTGCGGCAAAATTAGATTATTTAAGTGTTTATATTTACTCATAGAAACAATTCCTTATCAGTATTATATTATCGTCAAAGTCATAGGTACAAGCATTGATATCAAAATTCCAAGCAAAGCTCCTCCAAGGACTTCAAATGGAGTGTGCCCCAAGTACTCTTTAAGCTCTTTTTTCTTTTTTTCGTTTGTCGGCTTTTCGCTTTCATCGCTTGCTTTTATTCCCTTGACCGCAAATATCCTGTTGATCCTGTTGATCTCGCGGGCATGGAGCCCTGCAGAACGCCTTACTCCCATTGCGTCATACATAACTATCATTGCCACTATAAACATAATTGCAAATTCGGGAGAACCAACGCCGCATTTTCTGCACATTGCAACCGTTGCCGAACACACAAGAGCAGAGTGAGAACTGGGCATTCCTCCGGCTCCGAAAAGACGTTCGGCATGAAACCTTTTCGTTTGTATAAAATTGAGAATTGTCTTTATAATCTGAGCCGCACACCATGATATCACGGCTGCGGTCAGAACATAATTGTATGAAATATCCTTCATTTTATCATCCTTTATTTTTGTAATATACTTCCATGAATATATATTAATAATTACGTACCAGCAGGAACATTGTTAATTCCTTTATAAATTCATTATCATCAAAATTATCAAGCTCCGAAAGGGCTTCTTTGGTAAGCTTTTCAGCAGCTTTTCGGGATTTTTCCAATCCATAAACAGAAGCATAAGTAATCTTTCCGCTTTCCTTGTCGCTTCCCGTTGGCTTGCCAAGAAGCTTTTCATCGCCGCTTATGTCAAGAATATCATCTATTATCTGAAAAGCAAGTCCCAGCTTTTCAGCATAGATATCCGCCGCTTTAATCTTTGATTTATCGGCATTTGCGACTATGCAGCCTATTTTACAGGCAGCCTTAAGCAATGCTCCTGTTTTCATGCTGTACATTTCAAGAAGCAGTTCTCCGGTCATTTCACCGCTGTAAGACGTATCAATGACCTGCCCGCCTATCATGCCGTTTATGCCAACATTGCGCGAAAGCTCCGAAATTACGGCAACTTTTGCTTCCGCCTCTAAACTGCCTTCACTTATTATTTCATAGGCATAATTCAAAAGAGCGTCTCCCGCAAGCAATGCCTCCGCTTCGCCATATGCCTTGTGGCAGGAGGGCTTTCCCCTGCGGAAATCATCATTGTCCATGTAAGGCAGATCGTCGTGTATTAATGAAAAGGTGTGGATCATCTCCAACGCGCAGGCTGACGGCAGGACGCTTTTAACGTCACCTCCGCATATACGGCAGAACTCCAGCATAAGAACGGGACGTATTCTTTTCCCGCCTGCCGCAATAGAGTACCACATAGCTTCAACAATACTTCTTTTGCAATAATCATTTTTTGCGGCATTTTCTTTATATCTTTCAAGCTCTGCATTTGTCATTGACGTAAACTCGTCAAGTCGAGCCTTTGACCGCTCTGAAAAAATAAAGCTGTTCATTGTCTATTAGTCCCTCGTTTCCTCGTCTGCAACCGTTACAAGCAATTCCGCCTGTTCAAGCTGCTTTCGGCAGCTGCCCAAAAGAGCTGCTCCCTCTCGGTATATTTCAATTGCCTCCTCAAGAGAAGTTTCGTTATTTTCAAGCTTTTCTATAATTTCGTCAAGTTTTTTAATAGATTGTTCAAATTTCATGTTCCGTTCCCTCTTTTCGTTCAATTACTGCCGATACTGTTCCGTCCGACATTCTGATATTTATTTCGTCGCCCTCGGACAGATCGTTTACCGAATTTATAAGTCCTTCACCCTTGTACACAAGAGAATATCCTCTGCTCAATGTTTTCAATGGACTTAAGCTTTCCAGCAAAGCCGCCTTTTCGGCAATTGTACCGTTCGCTTCCCAAAGCTTTATCTTATATGCAGAAGTCAATGATTTTTCTGAAGCGGATATTTTCTCACCAAGTGCGGAAAGCTTTCCCGCAGGAGAAGCCGCTTCAAGCCTTTCGGATAATCTTTCAAGCTTGTAAAGCTTTGCTTCAATAGCTGTTATAACCGCCTTATTAAGGCTTTTTTCCGAAGAATTTATTTTATCGTAAATTACGCTTATATCCGGCGCAGCAAGTTCAGCCGCCGCCGAGGGAGTTGCCGCTCTCAAGTCCGCAGCATAGTCGGCTATAGACGTGTCCGTTTCATGTCCCACAGCAGAAATTATAGGTGTTTTGCAGGCATAAATACTCCTTGCCACAGCCTCGCTGTTGAATGCAGCCAAATCCTCCGGAGAACCGCCTCCCCTGCCGCAGATGATAAGGTCGAGATTTGAACTGTCCGCCAGCGAAATTGCCCTGCAAAGCGACTCGGGAGCGTTTGCTCCTTGCACCAATGCCGGGAAGATCGTCACCTCTGCTATCGGATAACGGCGTGAAAGTATTTTTAACATATCCTGCAAAGCCGCCGCGTCAAGAGAAGTTACAATCCCTATCTTATTCGGCATTTGCGGTATGGGCTTTTTATGCTCCGTACTGAATAGTCCCTCTGCGGAAAGACGTTCTTTAAGCTGCTCAAAAGCAAGATACATTGCACCCAAACCGTCAGGCTGCATATCCGTTACATAAAGCTGATATGCTCCGTCCCGCTCATAAACACGAACGTCTGCCGCGGCAATAACTCTCATTCCGCTTTTGGGAGCAAATTTCAGCTGTGAAGCCATGCTGCTGAACATTACCGCCTTTATTGATGTCTCACTGTCTTTAAGGGTAAAATACAAATGCCCCGTTTTGTTGTGACAGGTAAAATTGGAGATTTCTCCCGCAATAAGTATACCGTGAAGCTTTTTGTCTCCCTTTATCATAGAAGCTATATATCTGTTGATTTGAGAAACTGTCAGAATACTGCTCATGCCCTTTGTCCTTTCTGAAATTGTAAAGCCGCAAAGACCGCCGTCCCTGCCGCATTATCGCAGGAAAACTCCGGTTCGGCAAAATATGCGCTGAATTCGCTTTCAAGCTGTTTTCTTATAATTGTGTCAGACATCACCCCGCCTGCGAAAACTACGGGAAGTATGCCGTATTTTTCCAAAGCATACAAAGCCATACCACGAATTGCCGAATAAATATACTCCAAGCAGAACATTGCTGTGTCTTCAGGTGTTTCACCGTCCGCAAGCATTTTTGCACATTTGTTTTCCACGCCGGAAAGACAGCAGCTTCCCTCTTTTAAAACAGGCTTTATCTTAAAGATTCTCACGCTTTTTTCTGCAAGCTCTTCAAGCTGTCTGCCGCATGGAAATTTCAGCCCCAGCATTACTCCGACACGATCAACGGCTTGTCCGGCTTTAAGGTCAAGGGAAGCGCCGATCTCGGTTATTTTTAAAATGCTTTCCTTGTCAGGCTCAACAAGCAGACAATCGGTAGTCCCGCCGCTTACATGGAAAGCGATAAAACGCTCATTAATAAATTCAAGCTTTTTAGCCGAATAAAGTGCCGCAAGGATATGTCCGACCTGATGAGAGGTCTTAAATACCTGAATACGGTTTACCGCAGAAATTGCCTCTGCAAGCCCCTCTCCGCACAGGAAACAGGGCATATATGATCCGTCTGTATTTCGAGGGCGAACCGATACTCCCACAGCGTCGGGAATTACCCTAATGTCCTCAAAAAGCCTTTCAATAACTATTGGGAGCTGTTTTGTGTGGTGAAAAACAGCATCTCTCTGCCGCAAGCCCAGTTCTCCCTTTTTTACAGGAAGCAGGAGCTTTTCCTGCCTTATTTCGCCGCTGACGGTATCGTACAGCGCGGCGGAAGTGGTATAGTTGCTTGTGTCTATTCCCAGTATTTTCATTGCTCCGCCTTTTCCCTGCTTCTGAAAAAAGCTCCCAGCAAACCGTTGACGAACTGAACGTCCTGCTCATATGCAAATTTTTTCGTAAGTATTACAGCCTCGCTTATTGCGACATTATCAGGTACATTATCATCATAAAGCATTTCGTACAGCGCTATTCTAAGCACCGCTACCGAAACCTTCGGTATACGGCTGAACTGCCTGTTTTCACTGTATTTTGCGATAATACCGTCAATTTCCTCTGATTTTTCATCAACGTTTTTGAATAGGTTTTCCACATCCTCGTTCATTTCAAAGTTATCAGCCTCGTATGCGTCGTCAATTATGGAATCCGCCGTATTATCGCTGAACTGCTTTTCAAACGTCAGAAAAAAAACCGCTTCTCTTACTTCACTTCTTTTCATTTACTCAATCCTTTCAAACATAAAACAGGTCAAAGCAAGCCCTCTCTATGAGAACTTGCTTGAACCTCTATTCGTTATCAAATACTATGCCTCTTACAAGAACATTCACCTTAGTCACTGCAATTCCGGTCATGTTCTGAATATCGTCCTTAACGCGCTGCTGAATTTTTTCGGCAGTATTTTTTACTCTGCAATTGCTGCTTACATTTATCTCGGCGGAAACCTCCACAGAATCGCCGTTTACTTTTACGCCGATCGCAGAGGGCTGCTCCGACCTTACAAACAAGTTTGAAAAGGAAGTTTTTCCCTTTACAAAGCTGCAAACGCCGTCAACTCCGCTTATGGCAATTTCTGTTATTTTAGCAATTACTTCCTCAGATACCCTAACATCGTTTACATTGCTTTCAGTTTTTTTATTCATATTGATTACCTCCGCATATTATAAGCTGACAGGTCATCAATACCGTATTCCCGAAAAATTTTCGGAAGCTTGGCAGAAGTCAGCCTTTCAAAAATTATGTACAATACTATTATACCAAATTTTTTTGAAAGACACAACTACTTAACCTCAAAAATTCTAATATTTTCTGCGGGAATTGTTACTTCTGTTAACAAAATGTCTTTAATTTGTGCTGCTTCGGAGGGTACAAGTCCCTCTGACTTTACAACAACGTTAGCTGTAGAGCCGTTGAGGTACACTACACAGTCCTCAAAGCCCTGTGCCTTGATGAGACTTTCTATGGTATTTTCGCTGTCGGAAAGCTGTGAAAGATTCATTGCCTCGTTGGTATAGGTCGCCGACTCCTCTCCTGAAAGGTCTCCTCCTCCAAGAATAGTGGAAAGAGTTTCTACCGCTTCGTCACGAGAAGTCATTCTGGCAATTCTTACCTGTGCAAAATAGTCGCTTTCACCTTCAGCGCTTACAAAAGCCGCGTCGCCGTAATTTGCAGCTTCAGCAGTATCTTCCTCTCTCGTTCCCGCAGCAATAATACTTTCATTTTCGTCTACGCCGGCAAAGGCGTAATTCATATATATCGCCGCTCCCAGAATAAGCGTAAGACACGCAAGGATAATGTGCTTTTTTCCAATGATCAAATTTGGCTTTCTCATAAAAATTCCTCCTATTTCATTTCTGCAACATAAATTTTATTTGTTGGAATATTCAGTGCAGTAGACGCTGCGTTATATATCCTCTCACATACCTTTGGGTCATCTCCTCCCTCGCAAACTATTACAACTCCGCTTATTGCGGGGTTATTTATTTTTTTCACCAACGCCTCCTTCTGTGAACCTTTATCTATTATTACATAGCTGTTTTCTGATTGGGAAGCTCCGATTTTTACCGATTCGGCATAAACGTACTCCTCCGTAGAGGTTATAGTAAGCATTACCTTTGCTTTTCCCACACCCTCTATCTCCATAAGCGTCTCGCAAAGCCGCTTCTCTGTCTCGTCGGCATACAGTTCCGCGCTTGTTAAGCTGATATCCTTAATATCAGTGTCAGAACGTTCATTTTTTTCGCCGTTAAAATCTGAGACAAGTATCAATATCAGCATCAGAAGTCCTGCCGCAACGGAAGCTTTAAGAAAAACAGGTTTTTTTGCAAGCTCCTTTATTTTATTGATCATCTCCGTCATTGTTATACTCCTTTTCTTTTACAGTTATCACTACTCCGTCTTCTGTCTCGTCGATCATGCATTTCTTTGCTTCAAAGCTGTCCGACATATCATTTAAAGTAATTTTTACCTCATTAATAGATATGCTGCCATTGTCCGAAATATTTATACTTGTCTCAATTTCTTCGGGATAAATATTTTTTTCCCGAAGCTTGCCTTCAAGAGCCGCGCTTATGTTTCTTTCAACGGAACTTATAAAATATTCATAAGTATTGTCATTAAGGGACTCATAGTGTTCCGCACTTACGCTGACTGTATCCCCTATTTCGGGAAAAGAAATTTTACCAGATGCAATAGGCTTTGCAACGCTTAAAATAAATATAAGCGAAAAAATCGTCTTTATCTGTTTTATAAATTTTTCAGACGGATAAAGCGAATTGAATATTGTTATAACAATTCCAAGAAAACACGCCGCAAAAGCTATTGATCTGAAGCTGTCCATATTTTTCACCTCACGATATATTCAGTCCCACAAGCATAAGGATCGCTGTTGAGATTATAAGCATTACCGAAAAACATATCAGCAGACTGAATACCGTTGTCATTATCCAGTTACTGTTTTTTATAAGTATTTTTATTTGAGACACACCGAACAATTCAGAAACTACGTCTGCTGCTGTAAGCATAAGCTTTATTGCCGCAATTTCGAGAATAGGCGGCAGTATAATTATGAATATTGCTGCGATCCCGAAAAATCCTGCGCCGCCTCTTAATAAACCAAGACTGCTTTTTACAGTCGTATATGTATCAGCGATCGCGCCGCCAACAACGGGAATGCAATTTGATACCATAAACTTTGCCGCCTTTACACCAAGCGTATCTGCTGAAGCGCCTACTATGCTTTGAAGCGATAAAAGTCCTATAAAAATTGTCATTATAAATCCAAGAACAAATGTCACAGTATTTTTCACCGCCTCGGTAATTCCCGAAAGGTGAAAATCGGGATTTATTGATTCAACTATTCCCATAGCCATGCAGATAGACAAAACAGGAATTATCAGTTCTCCCGAAAGCTGCACAGCTGTTTCTGCTACAAGCAGCAGAAGCATATTGTATGATACCGCAGACGTAACACTCCCCGACGAAGCAGTTATTCCTGCAAATACGGGAACGTATCCCATCATAAAAGTTCCCCCCGAATTTAAAGCGTCTGCCGCAGTTCTAATACTATCCGAAACTGACTCGGAAATTATCCCGACCGATATAAGTACGCATATTACCCCAAAAATTTTTGAAAGAGATTTGTTGGACATACTGTCCTCCATACTCTCAACAAAAGCTGCGAACAATATCACAGCCATAATCGACGCAAAAACCTTAATTGGCTTTTTCAAAGCGGACTTAAACTGCTCCCAAACATATGTAAACACATCTTTCGGTGAAATTTCTGTCATTGTTTCGGGATTTTCAGGGGAAATATTGTTTTCCTCAAAAAAGTTCTTTGCTTCAGGCGTCAGGTTTTCATTAATGCCCTCGGTATCAATATCAAGCTCGTCCGCAATATTAAAGGTCTCCTCGGCAAAAACCGTTGCTCCTGAAAACAAAAGCATAAATGCCGCCGAAATAATTATCATAAATATTTTTTTCATTCCAAACACCCTCAAATAAGCCGCACCACAATGTCTGTCAGCGACTCAAACAGCGGCAGAGCAATTATCATAAGCGATATCTTTCCCGCAAGCTCCGCCTGTGAAGCAAGAGCGTTTTCTCCGCTGTCTTTGCAAATATCGCAGGCAAACTGGGTTATATAGCAAATTCCCAAAGCCTTGAAAAGTACTGTGAGATACTCCTCATCAGCACCCGCCCTTGAATATATATTACGAATAGTTTCAGCAATCGGCGAAACAAAAATTATTATCATTGACATTACCGCCGCCGCTGCCGCAAGCTTTATGTAAAGAGCGTACTCCTTGCCGTTATCGGAAAAAAGCTTGCACATTACAGAAGCAATTATGCAAATTCCCGCTATGGACACTATTTTCACATTCATACCGTCCTTTGCTGTTAAAATCCGAACACAGTTTTTACCGTATCAAACAGCGCCGCGATCTCGTTGATTATCATTGCCAAAACCACAATAAGCCCCGCAATTGTGACTATCATGGCGTATTCGTCCCTGTCTGCCTTTTTCAGCAGCATATTCAGCACCGAAACAATTATTCCCACACCCGCTATTTTAAAAATCAGATCCAGCTCCACAATTTGACCTCCCTTGAATTTTAACAATTATATAAGCATTATTGCAACAAATGCTCCGGTCAGCGCACCTAACGAACGATAAAGCTTTGCCTTTCTTGAATATTCTTCCTCAGCAGATAATATTGAAGCTTCAAGCTCCGAACGCTGGAGCATTACCGTGCTTACTTGACCGTCAAGGTCGCTTGTCCCAAGCTTTTTTCCTATGTCCGCAAGAAGCTCTATGTCGCTTTTCTTGATCCCGCAAAGCTTTGAATTATATACTGCCGTACACCAGCTTTGCTGAAAAGATGTTCCGCTCTCGGGTTTGATGCTGTCCAAAAAATCGAAATCGGAGAAGCGTTCGTCACCTGCAAGTGTTTCCGCGATCTCATAAACCGTCGCTGACTTATATCGCAGCAATATCAAAATTTCCTCCAGCATATAATTTAGCTTTTTCAGTATGAGTACTCTTTTTTTCAAAGCTGCCGAAAAATAATATCCAGTAAATGAAGCTGCCGAAATTATTACAATTATTCCCGCAAATTTAAGCATTTTCAACAGCCTCCTTGCTTAAAAAAGATATTTGTCCCAAATTTTCGCAGTTTGAAAGTACTGCTATGCTTTTGAACATATCAAGAGCAATGCCCTTTCGTCTTAGCTCGTCCATGTCGAAAGAATGTATAGAAGCGGCAACGTATACACCGCTGTTTGAAGCTTGGTATAAAGCATTGAAGTCCTCTTCCGAGCCTATCTCGTCGCAAATTATTATCTGCGGAGACATTACGCGAATAGCAGTCATTATTCCCAACGGCTTGCTGTAGCCGTCGAAAACATCAGTATTTATTCCAACATCGTTCTGCGGGATACCGTTCATCACCGCCGCAAGCTCTCCCCTTTCATCAATAACGGCGGTCTTGTAACGTCCACCCAAAATTCTTGAAATATCTCGAAGCATTGTGGTTTTTCCGCTTCCGGGAGATCCCGCAATAAGGAAATTACAAAGCCCCGCACCAAAAACTTTATTGCACAGCTCGTCCGCACAGCCCTTGATCTCGCGTGCTATCCTGAAATTTATCGAACTGATATTTTTTATGTTTTCCACAGAATTTTCTCTTATAACGGAAGTCCCGCAAATCCCCGCGCGGTGTCCGCCTTTGACTGTAACAAATCCCTCGGTTATTTCATGCTGAAAGCTGTGTACCGAATATTGGCATATCGCTTCAAAGGTTTTCTGCAAGTCCCGATAATCGGCAATTACTCCAAAATCGGGATTGTATGTAAGCTGCCCCTCGGCAGTAATATAACGTATATTATTTTTCACGGAAACCGCTGTGGGACGGTTTACCCTAAGCCGTATCTCCTGTATCTCGTCAAAAAAACCGTCGGAAAGCTTTTTCACCGCCGTACCGATATTTCCGCTGAAATAACAGGTTATCTCGTCCTTTTTCACGTTTTAACACTTCCTTTTATTTTTGTATATTCAATCTTATGCAGCAGGCGGATTTTATAGAACAAAAAAATCCGCTGAGCAAAAGGCTGAACCTTTACCCTTACAGGCGTGCTCTGCCTGCAAGGGTAAAATGCTCCCATGGGTAACGATACTTATGTATCGCTACCTGCCTAATTGCTCAACGGATTTTCGTTATTTTAAATTTTATTGAATGTCAACCCACACTGTCTCCGCCTCGTGGCGTTTCGGTCTGCCCATAAGATTGTTCAAAGCGGCTTTTGCGCTCAAACCGTGAAAAAGCACACTGTTGCACTGCTCCGTAATTGGCATATCCACACCCACTTTTTGGGCAAGCTCATATGCCGCCTTTGTGCAGATATAGCCCTCAACCGTACCGACCTGCTGCACGGCTTCTTCCGGAGTGACACCTTTGCCTATCAGAATTCCCGCCCTGCGGTTACGGCTGTGCATACTGGTGCAGGTAACTATAAGATCGCCTATCCCCGTAAGTCCCGCAAAGGTCTCGGTCTTGCCGCCGAGAGCAACGCCGAGACGGGCAATTTCCGTAATTCCCCTTGTCATAAGTGCAGCCTTTGTATTGTCGCCGAAGCCCATTCCGTCGCAAATTCCCGCACAGAGAGCTATTACATTTTTCAGAGATCCGCCAAGCTCGCAGCCGATAATATCATCGTTGATGTAAATTCTGAATGTATTGTTGGACATTACGCTTTGGATATAGTCGGAATATTTTTTATCCTTTGAAGAAGCAACCACCGTTGTTGGCATACCGAGAGCGACCTCCTCCGCATGGGACGGTCCGCTTAGAACAACAATTGGATTATTTGGTATCTCCTCTTCAAGCACCTCGCTCATACGCTTTAAGCTGCCGTCCTCCAAACCCTTTCCCGTGTTCACAACGACAGTCTCGGACTTGAAGTACGGAGCGGCTTTTTTGGCAACCTCACGAATCTTTCTTGTGGGTATGCCGAAGATGACGATCTCAGCTTCACCCACCTTGCTTATGTCCGACGTAAGAGTGATCTCGCTGCTTATTTTAACCCCGGGAAGCTTCTGCTTGTTTTCTCCGTCCCGCGTTATGTCGTCGATCTCCTGCTGAAATGCCGACCATACAGTTACTTCATGCCCAAAATTATTCAGCATTACCGCAAGGCTCAACCCAAAGCCGCCCATTCCCAAAATTGTAAATTTAGCCATTGCCATTCTCCTTTTCACCGCTGTTTTTCTTTTTTATGAATCTGTTTTCAGTTCCGTTTTTCAGTCTTTGGATATTTGCCCGATGCATATAAATCAGCAGAATACTCGTTACAGTAACAAGAGCAGTGTGGACTATGCAGATGTTAAGTGGTTCGCCCTCTGCAAAGCGGTGCAGCAAAAAAGTCAGTATTGGATAAAACACCGCAGAAGCTATAGATGCAACCGACACATATTTTGATATAAGAAGTACTATCGCAAAAAACGGTATTATTATAACAAACGTCTGCCAGTCAATAACAAGCAGTATCGAGCAGGCAACAAGCACTCCCTTTCCACCGCGGAAACCGTAATATATCGGGAAAATATGTCCGAGAATGGCAAATATTCCCGATATGTACCCCACAGTCTGACGGTCGAAGCCTCCCTCGCCCACCATAATGCGGAATACAAGTATGCTCAGCATCACCGATACAATGCCCTTTCCCAAATCTCCCAATAAGGTAAGCAGTGCGGGAATTTTTCCGTAGCACCTAAGAGTATTGGTAAGTCCCGCATTTTTACTGCCGTGTTCACGTACGTCCTCATGCTTTAATAATCTTACAACTATTATTGAGGAATTACAGCTTCCCAAAAGATATGAAATTACGGCGGATATCACGCCCGCGGCAATAATTTTAAACATAATGCTTTCTCCTATTTATCATCATTTTTGTTACGCTCCCGTATTATAAAGCGCACGGGAGTACCTTCCAGCCCAAAAGTCTGACGTATCTGATTTTCCAGGTACCGTTGGTACGAAAAGTGGAACAGATCAGCCCTGTTAACAAAAATTACAAAGGTCGGAGGCTTTGTGGAGGGCTGCGTCATATAGTAGATTTTGAGCCGTCTGCCCTTGTCGGAGGGCGGCTGAACACGGGTGGTAGCATACGCCAAAACGTCATTTAGCATACCTGTTGAGACACGCATACTGTTCTGCTTGAACACATCGTTTATCATGTCGAAAAGCTTCTCAACACGCTGTCCCGTTTTCGCCGAAATGAAAATAAACGGCACGTAGGACATAAAACTGAAATCCTCTTTAAGCTTGTTTGTGAACTCGTCCATGGTCTTGCTGCCCTTTTCGATAGCGTCCCATTTGTTTATAGCAACAATGCAAGCCTTGCCCTGCTCGTGGGCATAGCCCGCAACCTTAGAATCCTGCTCGGTAAAGCCTACGGAAGCGTCTATCAGAATAACGCATACATCGGAGCGGTCAACAGCCATATATGCCCTCAATACGCTGTAATGCTCGATTTTTTCCAGAACCTTTGACTTTTTGCGAATTCCCGCCGTGTCGATAAATACGTACTTTCCATGCTCATTTTCAACAATTGTGTCAGTAGCGTCTCTGGTAGTTCCCGCAATGTCGGAAACAATAACTCTCTCCTCTCCAGCAATACGGTTTATAAGTGAGGATTTGCCAACGTTAGGCTTGCCTATAACCGCAACTTTTATATATTCCTCATCATAATGCTCGTCCGTATCTTCTGGGAAATATTTAAATATCTCGTCAAGCATATCTCCAGAGCCGTGACCGTGCGCCGCAGAAATAGGTATTGGGTCTCCCAGCGAAAGGCTGTAAAACTCATAAAACTCCGGAGGCGGCTCGCCTATGGAATCGCACTTGTTCACGCAGAGAATAATTGGCTTTCCGCTTTTTCGCAGCATTGCCGCAACTTCATAGTCGCTTGCGGTAACTCCGGATCGCAGATCCGTAAGGAACAGTATCACATCCGCCCGCTGTATCGCAAGCTCTGCCTGACGACGCATTTGTGACAAAATAACGTCCTCGCTGTCAGGCTCGATACCTCCCGTATCAACGACCATAAATTTCCTGTTTCGCCATTCGCACTCCGAGTATATCCTGTCGCGGGTAACTCCGGGAGTGTCCTCTACGATAGAAAGCCGCTTGCCGACAAGCTTGTTAAAAAGTGTGGATTTTCCGACATTTGGTCTTCCAACTACCGCAACTATCGGTAAAGCCATGATATCATCTCCGTTCCGTTAATTTCCTGTAATTGCATCAAAAAGTTCAAAACCGTCATTTTCAATAACGCGTATTTTTACACCCAGCGCCTTTTCAACATCATCAATGGTATAGTCATCGAGGAAAAGTCCGCCGTCCTTTCTTATCATGCTTGAAGAAAGCAAAAGCGCGTCGCCCAAGGGCTTGCCCTTTAGCTGACTGATCAGATCCTGTCCCGTTATAAGACCTGTAACCGTTATCGTCTCGCCGAAAAAATCGTTCCGTATCTTATAAACATTACACTTGATATTATGCCACTTTTTTTCCGCTTTTTCAACAAGTCCGCAAATGTATTTATATGCCAAAAAACCCGTTGCCATTGATGTGCAGCAAGTTTTTATATCTTCGTCTTCCGCCACATTGAAAGCCTGTTCAAACTCGTCCGAAAGAGATCGAATCATTCCCACACCGTTTTCATACTGTGGATAGTCCTCGTAAAATTCACCTTTTGGAATCTCCCGATCTGCCGTGATGTAAAACTCGTCCGAGGGAAAAACAAGCCTTGTACCGTACTGCTCCAAAAATTTTTTCTGGAAATTTTCAATAAGGTCAATGACCCTAACTGCACCGTTCCTGTCAAAAACAGTAAGCGGATAAAGTCCCTTACGAAATTTTGTAAGACCGACTGGAACAACCGCAACGCTTTGAATATTCGGCATAAGCCTTCCCAAATCGGTGAGAGTGCGTTCAAGCTCCGCGCCGTCGTTGATATTTGGACAAAGCACTATCTGGCAGTTCATGGATATCCCCGCATCCGCGAATTGACGAAGATAGTCCAGCTTTTCCCCAGCAAAACGGTTGTTCATCATTTTGCACCGAAGCTCCGGATTTGTAGTATGTACCGAAATATTTATACTAAGCCGCATTTGGATAATTCTATCAATATCATTTTGGCTCAAATTGGTAAGAGTAACATAATTTCCCTGCAAAAATGAAAGTCTTGCATCGTCGTCCTTGAAATAAAGAGTATCCCTCATATTCGGGGGCATTTGGTCTATAAAACAAAAAATACACTTGTTGCAGCAGCTTTGCTTGCTGTCCATAAGAAATGTCTCAAATTCAAGACCCAAATCGTCATACTCACTCTTTTTTATATTTACTGTATGTTTTTCGCCGCATCTCTCCAAAAGCAGCTCGGTATTTATCTCCGCTGAATAATACATATAATCAAGAACGTCGGAAATACCATGCCCATTTATCGAAATAAGCATATCCCCCGCAGCTATATCCTTTCCGTAAGCAGGAGAATTTTTCACAACCGCTTTTATTTCAACAGCCATTTAAGCCCGCCTTTCCGCAAATCATCAAAACTACAGCATTTCATTTATATTATAATAATCATTTAATATTTCGGACAACCCCTCCGGATTTTCTTCATTAACAACATGTCCGGTATTTTTAATAATTTTTAATTCTGAATTTTGTATGTGTTCAGATAAATAATATGCTGATTTCAAATTAGCGCTATCCTTTTCACCACATACAATTAATGTTCTGCACCTTATATTTTGCACTCTATTGCTAAAATTCAAAGTTTTCATTGAGTTTCCCAAAATAAAAATATCTTTTTTACTAAACTCCATACTTTCAAAAAAGGACTTCGGCAAAAATCTGAAAATCAGGTTTTGGATACTAAATATTATCTTTGGTACCTTATGTGGTGTTCCAATTAATACTAATGAATGAACTTTATCAGGGAAATCCAACGCATAATTTAAGGCTAAAATACCTCCTAATGAGATACCGCACAAGTCAAGCTGTCCGCTTACATTATTGCAATATTCCGCAAATGAAGAATATAAATTTACATAACTTGCTTCTTTATTATTAAGGATAAAAAAAAGATTAGGGCACAATATATCTTCTTTATTTTCCATATATGATATGGTTTTATTCCAACTTGTCGCCTTATGTCCCGAACCATGAACTAAAATCTTTTTCATCATATTCCTCTTCCATAAATACCTATTTGCTTTGCAGATTTGATAACATTTCAGTTTATAACTGCCTTTAAACCTTCAGAAAATCCTAAAAAAGCCGGAGAAGGATATACTCCTCCTCCGGCTTTTCTGAAAGCAAGCTTACACGTCTTTCTTAATAACTTCAACGCCCTTATAGAATCCGCAATTCTTGCAAACCTTGTGAGGAGCAGTCAGCGCTCCGCAGTTTGTACATCTTGAGAACGCAGGAGTGTCCAGCTTCCAAACAGCCGAACGTCTCTTGTCACGTCTTGCTTTTGATACCTTTCTCTTTGGTACTGCCATTATCAGCACCTCCTTATCCTAATTAACCATTACAGTTACATTCATTTTTATTCAAATCTGTTCCGCAAACAGGGCAAAGTCCAAGACAATCCTCATTGCAAAGCAGTTTTGAAGGCAGCTGCAACAAACAATCCGTTACCGCAAGCTCGTCCATATCAAGCTTATCCGATACGGTAATAATATACTCGTCATCATCGCCGCCGTTGTTAAGCGAACGGACAAGGATATGCTCAAATTCAAAGCCATATTCACGGTCAAACTCTGTAAGACATCTGTCACAGCAAGCGTGCAGAGTAAACGCCGCAGAATATTTAAGCGTCACAACGCCTGCACGGTTTACGATTGCACCTTTAATTGTTATAGGGCGGGAAAAGCTGTAACCCTTTACCTCATTCAGCATATCAGCTTCAACGGTATGATCCAATTCAAGCCTTTCGCCGACAATATCATAAAGTTGCTTTAAGCTGATAACCATAACACACCCCAAACATAACAGAAATTATTATACCATATCATTTTCGATATGTCAATACCCAAACTGCAATTATTTAACAGAATATTTGGAAACGCTTTCGGGAAGATCAGCTTTATCGGCAGAAACAGTAAATACTACCTCAACATCTTCGCCTGTAAGCTTTTCAATCTTGTTGAGCATTGCTCCGAGAGCCTCAAAATCAGCTCCGCCTACTTTGAGAATAGAGTCAACGAAAATTTCCTTTATATCGTAATTTCCTGCAACAAGACCCGCAACAAGACCGTAGAAAGCCTCAAATGAATAGATATTATTTGCGTCTGTATCAACAATTCTTACCGAATGAGGAATATCATATCTCAATTTTTCGCTCTTGTCGATACAAACCACATAGCCTGCTGTTTCTTTCGCAGCTTTATTAATCATATCAATTAAGACCTTAGTCTTGCCCGTACCCTTAGTTCCTGTAATAATTTTTACCATAAAAACACTCCGTTCCGCCTTTTGTCGGCTTATTTTCATTAACACAACAGCACAGAAATAACCGCACATATTTGTGATAACCACCATTTTTTGTTTTGTAAAGTTATCAAACTTTACAACCGCACCAAGCGGAATTTATCAGCCAAGCTTTGCTTCAAGAGCAGCTTTCTGATCCTCATATCCCGGTTTTCCGAGAAGAGCAAACATATTCTTTTTATAACTTTCAACGCCGGGCTGGTTGAATGGGTTCACCCCAAGCATATAACCGCTTACAGCGCAAGCCTTTTCAAAGAAGTATATCATATAACCCAAGCTCTTTTCAGAAACATCCTCAAGCTCAAGGATAACGTTCGGCACGCCGCCCTCTGTGTGAGCAAGAACAGTTCCCTCAAAAGCCTTTCTGTTTACAACAGACATATTTTGATTTGTAAGGAAGTTAAGTCCGTCAAGGTTTTCTGGATCGTCGTTAAGGAAAAAGTCCTGCTTGGGCTTCTTTATGTCAACGACTGTCTCAAACATTACCCTTGAACCCTCCTGAATAAACTGACCGAGAGAGTGTAGGTCTGTGGAGAATATCGCCGAAGCAGGAAAAATTCCCCTGTTATCCTTACCCTCGCTCTCGCCGAAAAGCTGTTTCCACCACTCTGCCATCATAGTAAAGCTTGGATCATATGAAACAAGCATTTCAACAGATTTATTCTTTCTGTAAAGTATATTTCTTATAGCCGCATATTTGTAGCAATCGTTGTTGTCAAAGTCAGCACAAAGCTCGTCCTGCGCCTGCTTAGCTCCAGCCATAATAGCGTCTATGTCGCAGCCCGCTACAGCGATTGGAAGAAGTCCCACAGCCGTAAGAACCGAATATCTTCCGCCTACATCGTCCGCGATAACAAAAGTCTCATAGCCCTCTGCGTCGGCAAGCTGCTTCAAAGTGCCCCTTGCCTTGTCGGTAGTGCAAAAAATTCTGTCCTTAGCACCGCCTTTGCCGTACTTTTTTTCTACCATTTCACGGAAAACTCTGAACGCCAGCGCAGGCTCGGTTGTTGTACCCGATTTAGATATCACGTTTACGGAAAAATCTCTGCCCTCGCAGAGTGAAATAATTTCATTCAAATATGTGGGGCTTATGTTATTGCCCACATAGTAAATCTCCGGCGTATCCTTTTTAAGATTGTTGTACAAAGGTGATTTAAGGAACTCTATAGCAGCTCTTGCTCCAAGATATGAACCGCCTATTCCTATTACGATAAGCACATCGGAATTTTTGCGTATCTTTTCGGCAGCAGCCTTAATTCTCGCAAATTCCTCTTTATCATAATTGGTGGGAAGCTCGACCCAGCCGAGAAAATCATTTCCTGCTCCCGATCTGTCGCTTAAGGTCTTGGCAGCAAGCTCTGCTTCCGCCTTGATATTTTCCATTTCGTGCGGAGCAATAAAGTCCTGTAAATATTTGGTTTTTAATGAGATTGACATATCCTTTCTCCTCCAAAAAAAATTCCTAAATTAATATTACTATAAATTTACGGATTTTGCAATATTTTTTCTTAATATAAAATGACCAAAAGGAAAGTTTTGTTCAAACATACTAAAATGTTAAAAGTTTTTTGAGCAAAATGCTCATTGCTTTTTGTGCAGTCATTTTCTCCGCTGACTCATCTGCAAGTATATCAACAGTAAAAATGACCTTGTCATTTCTAAAAAAATGTATCTCCCCGACCTTGCTGCCCTTTTTCACGGGCGCATAAACATAATCCGGCATTATTACTTTTGAAGTAACCGAAGCCGCCGCCCCGTTTGGAAGTACCACTCGCTTAACTTCACCGTATTCCACGGAAATTTCTGAAGTAAGCCCGCCCTTTACAGATATTTCCGTCGGAATATCCTTAGGCATATCAGGGACAAAAACCGTATATCCTGAAAAAGCTGCATTCATAAGCTTTTTTGCCTCTGTAAAGCTAATATCCTTGTCATCACAGCCAAGTACAACAGAAATATACATCACCCCTTCACGTTCCGCTCCCGCAGCTATACAGTACCCTGAATTATCGGTATATCCCGCTTTAAAGCCTGATATTCCTTTGTAGCTTTTTACAAGCTCGTTTGCATTGACAAGTTCTGTAGCTTTACATCTAACAAAATCTCTCCAGCAAGTAAAATACCCTTTAAGAAAGTCATGTTTTGATAATTCCGCGCAAAGTTTTCCAATATCTTCCGCTGTAGAGATTTGTTTTTCATCATCATAATAGCCGTTGCAGTTGGTGAAAATTGTATTTGACATTCCCAACTCCTTTGCTCGCTTGTTCATAAGAATGACAAAATTTTCTTCACTGCCCGAGACCTTTTCCGCCAAAACCACAGAAGCGTCATTAGCATTACCAATAATAACACCCTTAAAAAGCTCGTCAACAGTGATTTCCTCCCCCGGCATGAGCCATATCTGTGCACCCTGCATGGAATTTGCATATGATGAGGTTTTCAGCTTGTCGTCAAGAGACCATTCCCCCGTCTCCACCTTTTCGGCGGCAAGCAGAACCGTCATAAGCTTAGCCATTGTCCCCACAGGCACGGGAACATCCTCGTTCACGCTTTCAATAACCGCTCCGCCCGAGGCTTCTATGAGAATTTCGCAAAAGGTGTATTCCCTGTCCGTTTCCGAAGAAACGTCAAAAGCAAAGCAGGGCGTTAAAGTAATTATTGCCAAAAATATGCATAAAATCCGTCTTAAAGTTAAATT
Organism: uncultured Clostridia bacterium; assembly: GCA_947383835.1. Classification (GTDB taxonomy): domain Bacteria; phylum Bacillota; class Clostridia; order Oscillospirales; family Ruminococcaceae; genus RGIG8773. Next base: position 6,052 of record CANDEV010000019.1, on the reverse strand, counting down.
CCGCATAATATCCCTCCCGATAAATCTTATGCGGACGGACTTTGTTTTAGACAAGCATTAAATGTCTGAAAATGTCAGATATGTTTCATACAGATCACTTATATAAAGATACATATATTCTTCGTCAAGATAATACCAGTCGCAGTCCTCCGAGTCATAATCTCCGTAACCTACGCTTGTGTAGAACCTTTTTCCCTGCTCATTGCCAATACCGTCATAAACGCGAAGCGGCACCGTTCTATCAGCTATATTGTAATGCTTTCTGTCAAGCCTAAGCAAAACGTCGTAACCTCGGTGCTCGTTAAGAGAAAGCAGCCAGCCTTCCCCTCGTATACGAAGAATTTTTTCGCCGGCTAAAGTTCCTGTCTTTATTCTTCCTCTGTAAGCCGTTGTATTGTCAGAAAGGTCGGCAGGCGCAAAGGTAAAATCACTGTCCGAACATATAGGGTAAATATCATTAGAAATGGATGTATACTCGTCAATAGGGTAAAATTCGGTCTGCATAATTATATGTTCATTCTCTGACGAGGAATAGGAGTACCCATAATATTTATTCGCAGTCATTCCGCAGGCAATAAGCTCCATATATTTTTCATATCTCGGTATGCGGTAAATGCGGTTGCTGTGTTCATACTTATTTTTTACTTCGGGCAGAGCAAGCAATGGGTCATGAATGAATATAGATACTCTTGTCTTGTTTTCTCCCAAAACGCCGTAAATCTCGTCAAGACTACCACTTATAAGTTCTCTGTACTCAGCCCGCTTTTCGGGATAGCCCTCATAAGTTACCGATGCATTTACTGTCGGCGCTGTCTCCGATAAAAATTTCATTATATCACCGTCAAAATATTTTGATGTAAACTGATTTTCGAGACACTCGTCAAATTCGATATGCAAGCTGTTGATCTCATATGACGAGCCGAGTGTAACGTCGTCAAAAAAGCGTTTTTCAACAGCGGCGCAAATATCGCCGTACTGACGGTTATCACAGATAAAGCAGCCGCCCTTTTTAAACTTTTCCGACAGTTTGTAGTCATCGTAAAATACGCATACCTTGTAGCCATCAGCCTGCATTGAAAATCCCGCAAAATAACTGCCTGCAAACATAAAACCTTTTGATTGCGTTATTGTCTCAACCTTGGATATTTTAGGCGTTTCGCCGTATTTTTCCTTTATGTACTTTACAACCGCCGATTTTGCCGCAGGCGTTTTCAAAACCGTCTGAACCTTTATTTTTATGGAATCACCAAAAAACACCCAAATAATAAACAGTACAAATATTAAAAACAAAGCCGCGATTATGCAGACAATACCTATAATGATTTTTTTATTTTTCGCCATAAAAGTTCCCCCCATTGAAATTTTATGTACAAATTATAACATATTTTTCATAAAACGTCAACCCGCTATTGACTTTTGCGGGTAAAAGTGCTAAAATTAGGATAATAAAACCATAAAGGAATGATTTTTATGATAATTACCGCCGTAGGTCTTGGTCTTATCGGGGGCTCGCTCTGTAAGGCAATAAAAAAACACACCAATCATACTGTTTACGGAATTGACATAAATAAGGAAACTATTGCCATGGCTATTTCTCAGAATGCCATTGACAAGGAGACGGACGACCTTTCTCTTGCCGACTTGACTATTATTTCCCTCTACCCCACCGATGCAATTGATTACATCACGGCAAATGCTGACAAGTTCAAGGAGGGCAGCATTGTTATCGACACCTGCGGCATAAAAAAGGCTGTTGTGGACGGTGTTACCGAAATTCTCCAAAGTCATGACGTTACCTTTATAGGCGCGCACCCTATGGCAGGACGTGAATTTTCGGGCTTTGAGTACTCCCTCGACAATCTTTTTGACGAGGCAAGCTTTATCATTACACCCTCGCCTGCCGTCCCGCAGGCTAAGCTTAATCTTTTGGAGGATTTTGCTTACTCCATACATTTTAAAAAGGTAGTTTTTGCCACTCCCGAGGAGCATGATCAAATAATCGCTTTTACAAGCCAGCTTGCACACGTTGTTTCAAACGCTTATATAAAAAGTCCCACACATCAGAAACAGTTAGGTTTCAGCGCAGGCAGCTTTCAGGACTTGACCCGTGTTGCAAAGCTTAACGAGGTCATGTGGACTCCACTTTTTATGCTAAACAAAGAGCCGCTTTGCTTTGAGATAGACTATATTATAGAGAAGCTTACGGAGTACCGCGATGCTCTCCAAAACGGCGATAATGACAGGCTGCGTGAGCTTCTTAAAGAGGGGCGCATTCTTAAAGAGGAGACGAAAAAGCTTTGAATTTGACATATTCTTGCAAATATGCTATAATAATAGGAATAAAAAATTTAGTGGAGGACGGATTATGTTCGGCTATGTAAAACCGTTCAAACCGCATATGAGAATATGTGAATATGAGACATACAGGGCTGCCTACTGCGGTCTGTGCAAAGTTTTGGGGAAGGACTACGGCTTTGCCGCAAGAATGACTCTTAGCTACGACTTTGCCTTTTTGGGACTTATGGCGCTTGCTATGAACGACTGCCCCGCGGATATTGAGCCTGAGCACTGCCTTATACATCCGTTCAAAAAAACGCCCTGCCTTGTGTCGGAGAACGGTTTGGACTTCACAGCAGCGGCAGCTTCCATTCTAATTTATGAAAAGATAAAGGACGATGAAGAGGACAGACGTTTTCTCGGCAAAATAGGACCGAAGATAATGCTGGGTCTTACAAAAAAGGGTTATAGAAAGGCTGCGGAAAAATATCCCGACCTTGCGGAATATATTGCGGAACAGCTAAAGACGCAGGCAAAGCTTGAAAAGGAAAACTGCAAATCAATTGACAAGGCTTCCGAACCGTCCTCTAATATTCTTGCGGAAATTGCTTCAAGGTTGAGCGACGACATGGAACAAAAGCCTCTGCTGCGGCGTTTCGGCTATCTTTTAGGCAGGTATATCTACATTGCGGACGCTTTCGACGATATTGAAAAGGATTTCCGCACACGAGGCTTTAATCCGCTTATTATGGGGAATTATGTTATAAATGACTTGGAGCTTCCACGAGTACAGAAAAAAACCGAGGACAGCGTTAATTTCACGCTGGGCGCGCTTGCTGACTGCTATGTACAGCTTGAAATAAAACGCTTCAAGCCTATAATTGACAATATTGTTTATCTCGGTCTTAAAAACGCTTTTTACGATTTGGTTAAGAAAAAAGAGGAAAAACACGCGGAAACCGAAGATCAATAAATTACCTTATGAAAGGAACTATTTTAAAATGATGAACGACCCTTACAGAATTTTGGGAGTAATGCCCTCCGCCTCGGATGAGGAGATAAAGACCGCATACAAAAGTCTTATAAGACAGTTTTCCGATGACAGCGAAAAAATGGCGGAAATTGACGAAGCATATGATTCCATAATGAATCTGCGCCGCGGCGGCTTTGAACAGGCAGCCGCGGGCGGTTTTGCGGAGGTACGCCACCAGATACAAAACGGAAATTACAACGACGCTGACTCAATGCTTGAAGCTATATCCGAAAGAACTGCCGAATGGTATTTTCTGAAAGGCAGCGTTTGCTATGCAAAGGGCTGGCTTAATGAAGCATACACAAATTTCAGCAAGGCTTGCAGCATGGAGCCGTATAATCAAGAGTACGCCTCCGCATTCAGACATATGTCCGAAAATAAAAAAGGCTATATGAGAGGTGACCCAAACAACGCAAACTTCGGAAGTTCCGACGGCAGAATGGGCGGCTGCGGCGTATGCGATATATGCCAGGGACTTATCTGTGCTGACTGCTGCTGCGAGTGTATGGGCGGAGACTGCATACCCTGCTGCTGATAAAAATTACTGAAAGGAAAGTGTTTCGGCTTGAAAAAAGTCAGCTATAAGGTTTCATTGGGCGGAATAGTTGCTGCGTTATGTTTGGTACTGATGTTCCTGACGGCGGTGTTTCCCCCGCTTAATATGACTCTGCCGCTTTTTGCGGGAATGTTGATAACGGTGGTTGCCGTTGAAGTAAGCTGTTCATGGGCGTTTGTAACATACGCTGTTGTAGCAGTCCTTGCTTTTTTTGTTACACCCGATAAAGAAGCCTGGCTGTTTTTTACGCTTCTTTTCGGTTATTACCCAGTTGCTAAGGCTTATTTTGAAAAAATCAAAAAGAAGCTTTTAGGCTGGCTGTGCAAGCTTGCGGCTTTTAATATTTCGGTAGTGATAATTTTCTATGTACTTATGAATATTTTGGGCACTCTTGATCTTTTTGAGGAATTCGGATTTTACAACGAATGGCTCATACCCGCGCTACTGGTGGGCGGAAATCTTATTTTTCTTTTTTACGACTACACCCTTACGTTGGTCACAGCCTGTTATGTAAAATGGTTCAGACCTACTTTTTTGAGAAAATTCAAATAAGAAATTTTATGAAATATTTCTAAAAGATTTGAACCGTAAGAAAAATTACCGTAAACAAACTGCCGAGACTTACAGAGTTTTTGATTACAACGATATTGACGGCATGATCTCTGAAAATTTAAGCCTAATACAAATACGAGGAATACCAAAGCGATGGGCATGAATACATCTTATATTTGAAGCGTCTGTAGTGTTATTACTTCAAGGAGGTTATTACTATGACAAAACGGAAATTTATTTGGATTATGCTGTCTGCTTTTTTGCACATACTTTGTATTTTTTATTTAATTAGCTGTACGCTGGTTTATTATGATTATCCTTATTTGCTTTTGACGCCACTTCTACATATAATAATCTGCTTAGCGCCATATAAAAATAAAAAAGCCGTAATAGGCGTAGTGGTTTCATTTGTTTTATTGATAATTATGTGGCAGCTTATATTGCATTACGATATGAAAAATATAAAGACAATGAAAATTGAAGTAGACTATGTAAACTCGGAATGTATGAAAATAAAGGATTTTAAAAATAATGCATACGAGTCAGTTGGACAAATCAAGTATTATAACAGCATTATGACAAATGAATGTTTTGAATATATAGAAAAGGAATTTGGTTCTGAAAATGACGATGAATGCTTGCTTCAATATGAATATAATAATTTTTTCTTTGAGGGTAATGCGGAGTGCCTTTATGAACGAATATATTCAAAATATATAATTGATGGAAATGATTATATAGACTATGGAAAAATCAAAGCCTTTGTAATAAATAGTGACGATGGATATAGCGGATGGGGCGAATTTGGTGAAATTAAAGAATTTTCCATAAAAAATGGAACAGAGGTAATACACGGCATTTTCTGGGGAGATATAGATAAAAAGGATTTGCTGAAGAAAATTGAAGAGTTTTATTTTTAAAGTACAATCAGCAAAAAATTAACAAAAAATTCATTGACAAAAATAAATGTCGGTGGTATCATAATATCAATATTTGCAAAGGCTTTGATGAGGAGCAAAACGGACTGTGAAAATTTCAGAGAGCTGCCGATTGGTGCGAGGCAGTATTTTTCCGCCGATAATATATCACCTCGGAGCTTTCCGACGAACGGTTTTCCCAAGTAGGACGGAACGGGGTTCTCCCGTTACAGAGAAGCGTATTGTTTGATACGGCAGAGTGCGGCATTTTAATTGCCGAACGAGAGTGGTACCGTGGAGTTGTATTTTACACCTTCACCTCTTGATTTTATCTTGAGGTGAAGGTTTTTATTTTATCTGAAAGGGAGATAATTATGATTTTAAACGGTTCGCAGATTATTTTGGAATGTCTTTTGGAACAGGGTGTGGACACGGTTTTCGGCTACCCCGGAGGCGCAGTCCTCAACATTTACGACGCGCTTTACGACTACAGCGACAAAATTACGCATATTCTTACTTCCCACGAGCAGGGAGCTTCTCATGCGGCGGACGGCTATTCCCGCACGACCGGCAAAACAGGAGTTGTTATTGCCACATCAGGTCCGGGTGCGACAAATCTTGTCACGGGACTTGCAACAGCTTATATGGACAGTATTCCAATGGTTGCCATTACAGGAAATGTTGCTTTGCCGCTTTTGGGTAAGGATAGTTTTCAGG
>CANDEV010000018.1 GCA_947383835.1 uncultured Clostridia bacterium | reverse complement strand
CCGAGCCGGTAGCCGAGGTCAAGCCCGAACCCGTAGTTGAAGCTGCTCCCGAGCCTGTAGCCGAAGTCAAGCCCGAACCTGTGGTTGAAGCTGTCCCCGAGCCTGTAGCCGAGGTCAAGCCCGAACCTGTGGTTGAAGCTGCACCCGAGCCTGTAGCCGAGGTCAAGCCCGAACCTCCAAAACGCACAAACAGCTACATGGAGTTGTTTGCCAAAAGGAGACGCGCTTCTGCGGAGGAGGCTCCAAAGGCAGAAGAACCTATTGTTTCCGAGCCTGTTTCTCATACGGCTGAACCTGCTGCGGAAATACCTGCTCCCAAGCCGGAAACTGCTCCTGCTCCAAAGCCCATACCGAGTCCGGAACCTGCTCCGTCAATGGATATTGATTTTGGCGATCTTGATTTCGGAGCAGTTGAGACAAGTGTTCCCGCAGTTACTGCACAACCTGCACCGTCTCCTGTACCGCAAGCTGCACCGACAGCTCCGGACGAGCTTGATTTGGACAGCTACGACTTTATCGGAGAAAGCAAGCCTGCTGTAAGCAGCCGCGCTTTGAACGCTGTTCAGGCTCTTGCAAAGGCTAAGGAAGAAGCTGAGAAGGAAGCTGCCAAAAAAGCTATGGAACAGCAGGAAAACGCTCAAAGCAATGATTACAGCAGCGCTGATGAGCAGGGCTTTGAAATGCCCTCCGACGAAGACGACGGTATCATTGTTGAAACGTCCGCACCTGCTGATTATGAGGAAGAGAGCGACGGTCTTGAAGCGTTTGAGTTCACCAACGACATTGACTATGACGTTGAATCGGAGCTTGATCTGAAACCTATCGAGCCCGAGCCTATCGAGCCTGTTAAGCAGGAAAGCAAAAACAATCTTGATATAAAGAAGCTGCAGGAGGAGATCAACGCCTCTATTGAAAGCAACCGTGCCGCAAAGGAAAAGATGATGGCGCGCTACAGCAAGAAAAAAGAGGAAGTCCACAATCCGTTTGCTGTGCAGTTCGACGAGGACGAGGACAAGAAAAAGCGCAAGAGCAAGAAAGCTGCAAAGCCCGCTCCCGAGCCGAAATTTTTGGATGATCCCATCGACCCAGACATCTTTTTCAGCAAGCCAAACAAGGATATGGATTTCAATACCGGTTCAATGCCTGAGATAAAGTTCAAGCATTAACAGGAAGTCCGCGGCTGTTTGCCGACAAATTCTACGCTATCGTTAAAAACGGCATAGCTTTGATTTGCTGACGTTCTTCATTGAGATCGGTACAAATACATAACTTAGATATTGTTTATTATATTGGAAATACAAAAGCGTTCACCATAATGCAAAGAACAGATAAAGCGGTCGATAGATACGGCGTGTGTAAATGATTTGCACACGCCTTTCCGTTTTGATAAGAATATATTGCAGAAAATTTTTATTAGAAAATACTGCTCCTTTTTTGTGGAGATTTCACAAAAAGAAACAAATTTTCGATCTCCTCTTGACGAACAAACGTTTTGAGTGTATACTTAAAAGTAAGGAATTTGACAGCGGCTCTTCAACCCCGTGAAAAGCCCTGCCTGCGGATTTGTATGCTAAAAATATTTGTCAGACCGGAGGAATGTAAAATGACATACGTTGATATGCTTATGGAGTACAAACGCTCGGAAGCTGCGTTAAGAGGACGCATCGCACAAATAAACGCTGATATATCAGCAGCGTCGGAATCAATGGAGCTTGACCTGCTGAGGAGGCGAAAGCTGCTGCTTGAAAACGAGCTTTACGATATGCTTGACGTTATAAGCGACATTTGCGACTATGCAGGCTGCGGGGTGAATGAGAAGTGCAAAAACGCCTAAACAGTGAATTTCTCGGGGACGCCGAGTTCTGCGCCGACAAACGCATATCTGCGCTTATCGGCGACGTTCCCGAAAGCAACAGCTGTCAGCATAGCCTTATGATAAAGGTAATGCGGAACGTTATCGAGAATGAGCTTTCACAAAGGCAGCGGCAGATGATAACCCTTTATTATTTTCAGAAAATGAATATCCCCGAGATCGCGGAAATGCTGGGCGTGAACCGCTCCACGGTCTCACGTACCATATCGAGGGGAAGAAGAAATATTATGGAAAGGCTAAAATATTTTATTTGAGAGGTAATTTTTATGACTACTCCGATTTTTGATTTTTTGGAGCAATACGCGGCAAGCGGCACAGTCCGCGCCCATATGCCCGGTCACAAGGGCAGGGACGTTTTCGACAAAGATTTGGAGCAATTGTTCCAATATGACATTACCGAAATAAATGGGGCGGACTCGCTTTTTGAAGCGGACGGAATTATTTCAGAAAGCGAGAAAAACACCTCACGCATTTTTGGAACGGCGGCAACATTTTATTCGGCGGGCGGGTCTACCCTTTGCATACAGGCAATGCTTGCGGCGGTGTGCGGAAAGTCCTCAGCGTTTATATGCGGCAGGACTGCACACAAGGCTGTGATGAACTCCTGTGTACTGCTGGGGCTTGAACCCTGCTGGGTATATCACGAATATGAGAAAGGTTCGGTTGTTTCGGGGGAAATCACACCCGAAGCGGTGCGGACTGCAATACAAGAGTACGCCTCGAAAAAGCCTGCATGCGTTTTTATAACGTCCCCCGATTATCTGGGGAAAATCGCCGACATAAAGGGTATTTCCGAGGTTTGTCACGAGTACGGTCTTCCCCTGCTTGTTGACAATGCTCACGGCGCATATCTTGCATTTTTGAAACAGTCTCTGCACCCTATACATTTGGGCGCGGATATGTGCTGCGACTCGGCGCATAAGACCCTGCCTGTTTTAACGGGCGGGGCATATCTGCACGTGGGGGACGGTCTTTGCAGGGGGCTTATCCCCGAAATAAAACGGTGCATGGCTCTTTTCGGCAGCAGCAGTCCAAGCTATCTTATAATGGCAAGCATGGACTTGTGCGGCAAATATCTATCGGAAAGCTTTCGTGAGGATCTGCGGAGGACTGCGGAAAAAATTTCCGAAATAAAAAAACAGCTTTGCGGCGTGTACAGCTTTTACGGTGACGAACCGCTGAAGCTGACGGTTTACGCTTTCCCCTGCGGTTTAACGGGGTACGATCTGGCGGAGCGGCTCCGCGAAAAGGGTGTGGAGATTGAGTATGCCGACCTGACCCATACTGTTATGATGTTTTCGGCGGCAAGCACAGATGAGGACTTTGAAAAAGTCCTGCTTGCCCTGAAGTCGGTGAGAATGCCGAGAATACGGCTTGTCCCTCCGGATTTTGAGATGAGCAAGCCAATAGCGGAAATGCTCCCGCGCGAGGCTTTTTTCGCGGAAAGAGAGACTGTCCAAACCGAAAAATCAGTCGGCAGGATCGCTGCGGAGGCAGTGACGGTGTGTCCCCCATGTGTGCCGATAATAATGGCGGGAGAAGTGATAGATGAAATTACAATAAAAATTTTGAAAAACTATAGCATTTTTCAAATAAATGTGCTAAAATAGATGTAGGGGCAAAAACCAATTTTGACAGTTAATTTATATTTTTAAAGGAGACCTGTTGAATGAGCGATCTTGATTTCGTTACACGAAAGGGTTCTGAAAATGAAAAAGAGGAGATACTGAAAAAATATCCAGGTACAAGAAATGTAATTCGTGACGGCGGTATGCTCATATTAGCCGTCAAATGCGATGAAATTATCGGTTTTTTATGGATGTTTAAAAGAAAGATACCTGCCCCTGTCAATAAAAACGAATGGTTTATAAATGTGATAGATGTTGTTGATGCCGATTGCAGATGCAAAGGTGTCGGCAGCGGACTTGTTAAAGAAGCAATACGATATGCAAAAGATGACGGTGTTTATCAAATAAGAGCTTATTGCGATATTGCTAATGTTTCTTCTCATATGCTTTGGCTTAAAAACGGTTTTTCTATTTCGCCTGTACGTTTGGCAGACGGCTCGGTACTTGGCTCGTTTGTCGGATTGGTACTATAAATTAAAATTTAGCAGGCTGAGCCTGCACCATTGTTCTACCCTACTTTTAGACACGATAATTTTAAAATTCGTCAAGCCCTTATCAAGGGGCGGGTGAGATATAGCCGCATTTAGCCCGCAACCTTGCTAGGGGGCTTGATGTAATAAAATTCTATGACATTTATCTGTGGGGGTAGACATTCGCCGCGGGGCGTTCCCCGCTAAATTAAAATTTACGGGAGCAATATTTATGAAACTTATTTATGCAATTGTTAATAACGACGACAGTCACGACGTTTCCTCCGCTTTGACAAAATCCGGATTTTTTGCCACGAAGCTGGCGTCAACAGGCGGATTTTTAATGTCGGGCAATACTACGTTTATGATATGCGCGGACGATGACAAGATCGACCAAATCATAGGAATTATCAAAGAGCGCTCACGCCGCAGAAAGCAGTATGTCCCCGCAGGCAATTTTGCGGGAACGGAAATGCACGGCGGAAGCTACCCTGTTGAGGTTTCCGTAGGCGGAGCGACAATTTTTGTTACCGACGTGGAGCGGTTTGAAAAGATATGATAAAGCTGTACTCAAAGGAGCAGCCCGTTGCCGCAATTGAAGCAATGAAGCGGACGGGGCGGCTTGCTCACGCTTTCCTGCTTACAGGAGAGCGCGGGGTCGGGAAAAAGGTTTTCGCGGACTATATCGCTATGACCCTGCTTTGCGAAAACGGAAACGCCTGCGGACAGTGCAGACACTGTAAAAGAATTCTTGCAAACACTCACCCCGACGTTATCAAGCCGGAAAAAAGCGGCAAGAAGCAAATTTACAACAGAGAAACTATCCGCGGGATATGCTCCGATGCTTTTGTTTCACCAAACGACTGCGACGCTAAGGTCTATATTTTCTCCGACTGCGAGGGGCTTGAAGAAGGTACGCAAAATCTCATGCTTAAGCTTATTGAAGAACCTCCCGACACGGTTTACTTTATTTTTACGGCGGCAAATGCAAGCGTCTTTCTGCCGACAATACGGTCGAGAGTTATCACGCTCGGCATACCGGAATGTTCAGAGGAGGACTGTCTTGCTGCGCTTTCCGACATGGGATTTTCCGAGGGCGAGGCTCGTGAGGCGGTAAAGCACTGTCACGGAAATATCGGGAATTGCCGCGAATGGCTTGAGGGTACGGAAATTGCTGAAAATATAGAGCTTTGCACAAAAATCACCGCCGCTATTGCCGACAGCAATGAGTACGCGCTTTTAGCGGCTCTGCACCAAATCGGCGACAACCGAAACAGGATAAAAACCGTCCTTGAAATGCTTGACAAGGTCGTGCGCGACGCTTGTATGCTGCGGCTTGGGAACGTACCCCTAATCGGCTGCGACCCCGAAGGCGCGGAAAGGCTTTCACGCACCATAAGCAGGCGGCGTGCCGAAAAGCTTCACGAGGCTATAAACGAAACTGTTTCAAGATGCGCGCTGAACATGAACGTGCCTGTTGAAACAGCGGCGCTGGTGTGCCGTATAATGGGGTAAAAATATAATTTTGGGAGGAGATTTTATGAGCACAAAGGAGAAAATTTACAGCATCATTGACAGCTTTTCGGACGAACAGCTACCGCAGATTTACACAATGATAGTCAGCGTAAAAAATATGCTTGAAGATGAGGTTGCCGACGATTTATTCTGCCAAAAACTTTATGAAGAATATTTGAACGATACCGACCCCGATAAAGATGAATATATATCATTAGAACAAGCGGCTAACGAATTAGGGATAGTGTTAGATGATGTACAAAATTATAATAAGTAAAAAAACATACAAATTTATATCAAGTCAAAATAAAGAGCAGCAGGCAAGAATATTGAATGCCATTAACGGGTTGCCCAACATAGGTAATATAAAACCTATGAAAGGATTTGACGGCGTTTACAGGCTTCGTATAGGTAATTATCGTGCTTTATATAATGTAAATCATGAAGAAAAAACAATATACGTCAATAAAATAGACAATAGAGGGCAAATATACAAATAATGCCAAAAGAAAGGAAATACTATGACTGAAATTATCGGTATAAGATTTAAAAGCGCAGGGAAGGTCTATTACTTTTCTCCCGGAAAAGCAAAGATACCGGAGGGTGCGCTTGCAATCGTGGAGACTGCCCGCGGAGTTGAATGCGGCGAGGTGGTCATGCCCAATAAAATGGTGGAGGACGACAAGATAACCGCTCCGCTGAAAACCATTATAAGGCTCGCCACAAATCAGGATATGAAAATCATAGAGCAGAACAAGGTCAAGGAGCAGAACGCTTTTAAAATATGCCAGGAAAAAATTCTCGCCCACAAGCTTGACATGAAGCTTGTGGACGTTGAGTGCACCTTTGACAACAACAAGCTGCTGTTCTATTTTACGGCAGAGACCCGCGTTGACTTCCGTGAGCTTGTAAAGGACTTGGCTTCGGTGTTCAGAACGAGGATAGAGCTTCGTCAGATAGGCGTTCGTGACGAGGCTAAGATACTCGGCGGCATGGGTATCTGCGGACGCGAATTCTGCTGCAAAGGCTTTTTGGGAGAGTTTCAGCCCGTGTCAATAAAAATGGCAAAGGAGCAGGGCTTGTCCCTTAATCCCACAAAAATTTCGGGTACCTGCGGGCGGCTGATGTGCTGTCTGAAATATGAGCAGGACTCCTACGACTTCCTTTTGAAGAACACTCCCAAGGTTGGGGCATATGTAAAAACTCCCGACTTCAAGGGAGTTGTTGAGGAGGTAAATCTCCTTACGGGCAAGCTGAAGGTCAAGCCTGAAAAGTCCGACGATCCTGCGGTGATCTTTGACAAGACAGACGTTACCGTTATCAAGGACGGAAAAATCAAGATAGACAAAGAGGAGCTTAACGCGCTGAAAGGATTAGAGGATAGGTAAGCATGAAAAAATTCCCGACAATTATTTCGGCAATTTTTACCGCCGCAGTCCTGCTGTCGGGCTGCGAAAGCGGTAATTCAGATATTCGTAACGAAAGCGAAACAACTACGGCTTCCGTTACGGAGGAGACCGAAGTTCAAACGGAGGAAACGTCCGCCGAAACGGTTATGGAAACAACTACCGAAACAACAGCTGAAGTCACAACAAAGACTTCCGAGACAACGGCGGGAACAGAGGGAATTACCGCCGAGGGGCTTGTTATTTCTCCGAGCGGATATGTACTCGACCCGCAGAATGTTATTCCCGAGGGTGCAAGCTTTTGGACTGAGACAGGCAGAGAAGAAATCCGAAAAAGCGGTCTTGCATACTTGCTTATGGAACTGCCCGACGGTGAAACAAGGGTTTACGGCATTTGCCCCGATGAAAAGCCGCCTAAAATAATTATTGAGCATAACGGTGTTGGCGACGAATTTGAGCATATTTGGTGGACACGTTATGGCAATATTGCGTACAACGATACGTCTTCCTGCAAATTTTTGGATATTGACGGTGACGGTGAAAATGAGGTCGTAACGAAAAGATATGCAGTTGGCGGCACGTTTTGCTGTATTGATGAGCTTTCAATTTATAAAATGGAAGACGGTCATTACAAAATATATGAGCTTGATCACGAAAAGCTTGCGGAGGAGTACATAAAAACCGATATTGACAGCGCCGCAAAAACCGTTACGGTAAGCGTAAAGGGAGCGGACAAGGATTTTGTGTACGACTCGCCGGAAAGCTGTCCGGAGGGTGTAAAAAGCGTTTGGTACACAAATCTTGTATCTTACGATATTGAGGGCGGCAGCGTTAAAATGTCATATTTCGGACTTATGGGACCTGACGAAACCGGCTCGGCTTTGCCTATCGACGATATGATACGAGTGGATTTCACGGTAACGCTTAAGGACGGCGAGTTTGTTCTGTCCGACCCTTTAATTACGGCAACAGATTATTTTGACGGCTACAGCGATTAATACTAATTCACTCCCAATATGTAGACAAAAAATTCTGCACAAAATCCATATAAAAAAGTTAAAACTTTTCAAGATTTTGTTTGAATTTTTTGTACACATTTAGGTCGTGAATTAGTATAAAAATCTACAAAATATTATACCAAGTCGGCAGCTCGGAGCGGTAAATAATATTAAGCTGGCGGTGTATGCTTTCAAGCTCCGCGTCAAGCTCGTCGTTGGCGGCAGTTATATATGAGGGTATTTTTGCCACCGACGCGCTCAATGTGTTCAGCCTGTCGTCACGGACGAAAACGCTCATTTCCCGTTCAAATGCATACCACTCCTTTTGCAGCAGATCTGCGGCGGCGGCGGCTTTTTCGCTGTCGCCGATTTTGTTGTACTCTCTTATTTCCTCGGTAACGGCAATAAGCTCGCTGTTCCGATTTTTTATTATTACTGCCGCAGAGGCGGAGTACACCATTATTGCCGCTATGATAGCGGCGGCTATTACTACTCGTTTCATAATATCAGTCCCTCCGTATTATCGAACATTTTCCCCCCGGATATGCCGTCATAAGGTACACGTCCTTTATGGCGGCTTTTTCTTTTTTCAGGGCGGCTTCTATCCATTTTGGAGTAATGCCGAGCCTGCCCATTGCTTCGGGTACAAGCTGACCGTCCGCCACGACCACCTCGGGAGGGTTTTCATTTTTGCCTTTAAGCTCCATGTCGCCGTTTGTGACGTTCCTTGCGGAAAATTTTTGGTACACCGAAAGCGTGCCCGTTGTTTCCACCACCGCAAGCTGCACCTCGCTTATGTCAAATATGCCTTGACTTCGCAGGCTTGCGGCAAGGTCGTCAACGGTGAAGCGTATGGACTGCATTTTCTTTTGGTCGAGTTTACCCTCGCTGATGATTATAACGGGCTTGCCGCAGGTAAAACGCCTTACAGTACGGCTTTTTATCCCAAGCCACGACATGATAACGTCCAGTCCCGCAAGGGTAACTATGGGGATTATCCCCGTCAGCAGGGGTATACCTGTGTCCTCCACAGGCAGCGTTGCTATGTTTGAGATAAGTATGGTTATGGCAAGCTCGGAGGGCTGCAATTCCCCTATCTGCCGCTTTCCCATAAGCCTCACAGTGAAGATAAGCAGGACGTATAAAATTACCGCTCTGATAAATACTACGGACATATTAACACCTTTTAACCTAATTAATAATTTTGACGCATCGGACGCATTAATATTATATAAAATAATTAATGAAAAATCATATGTATTTTTTTACATTCCGTGGAAATAATACCTTTTCAGAAGACAGAAATATCCGAAAAATCCTGCCTCTGTCTTCTTAATTTCTGACCTCTTACAGGAGGATTTTTATGACTGTTCCGAATATGTATGAATTTAAAAATATCCCGATTTCAAAATCACTGGACGAAAACGTCCGCAATATCGAGCGCATTTTGGGGAAAAGCTCCGACCTGCTTACAAATCCGTTTTTTATCGGCAGCGTCCCCTGCTGTCTGATATGCTTTGAGGGAATGGTTTCCACGGGGACTATAACAAACCTGATACTCCGTCCCCTGACAAATATTTCGGGGGAGGAATTTACGCCAAGGGGACTGTTTGAACACGTCCGCGACAAAATGCTGCTGACCGTTGACAGGGGTCTGCCGGAGGAGTACGGCGACCTTATAAGGCGGCTTATGAGCGGCTTTGCTGTACTGCTTATAGACGGAGTTTCCACAGCTTTCGCTTTCGGCGTTCAGGGCTACGAGACAAAGGGAATTGACGAGCCGTCCTCGGAGGGAAACATCCGCGGCTCTCACGAAGGGTTTGTGGAGACCGTCCGAACAAGTATGTCACTTGTCCGCAGGAGAATAAAATCACCTCTGCTGCGGTTCGAGCTTTTTCCCGTGACGGACACAAGCCATGTGGACGTTATCCTCGCTTACATGGCGGACAGAGTCCCTATGAAGCTTGTTAAAAAAATTCGTCAAAAGCTTGAGGGACTACCCCTTGAAACAATTCTCGGCAGCGGCTATGTGGAACCGTTTTTGGACGACGTTAAGCATACGGTCTTTTCGGGAGTTTCCGTGACGGAACGTCCCGACGTTTTCTGCGCGAAAATTTTAGAGGGCAGGATAGGTCTGCTTATTGAGGGGACGCCCTTTGCAATAGTTTTGCCGTCCCTTTTTATCGAGAATTTTCAAACGCTGGACGATTACAATTTTCGTCCCTTTTACGCGTTTCTAATTCGGTGGATAAGGTATCTGGCGTTTTTCCTTGCGGTGTTCCTGCCTGCGCTTTATGTGGCGATAGCAACGTTCCACCCTGAGCTTTTCAACCACACGCTTTTGGTAACTCTTGCCGCCGCCGAGCAGACCGCTCCCCTGCCTTTAGCGGTGGAAGCGTTTATAATCCTGCTTTTCTACGAAATAATCAGGGAGGCGGGAGTGCGTCTGCCCAAAAGCGTAGGCGGAGCGGTCTCCATAGTCGGCGGACTTATTATCGGGGACGCGGCTGTTTCCGCTGGACTTATTTCCAATCCCCTGCTGCTTGTCTGTGCTATCGCGGTGACGGCTTCATTTGTTGTACCGTCGTTAAACCAGCCCGTGACAATGCTCCGCTTTATCGCCGTTATAGCAGGCGGTATAGGCGGACTTTACGGAATTTCTCTCCTTGCGGCGGCTGTACTTGTAAATATCTGCTCTCTTGAAAATTACGGCGCGCCTGTGATGTCCCCACTGTCACCCTTTACGCCTAAAGCTATGCGGGACGTGCTTACAAGGATAGGTTTCAAAAAAATGGCAAAGGGCAGGGCTTCCGTGGAGGATCTGCACGGCGTCGATATGCAGGAATAATACTAATTCACTCCCAATGTGCAGACAAAAAATTCGGCGCAAAAATCATATACGCAAATTTTTACTTGAATTTTTTGTAAACATTTAGGTCGTGAATTAGTATAAAAATACGGGACATAAAAATGTACGCAATATTTTTTAAGGAGGCTGACAATGGAAAAAACTCAAAAAATAGGCTGGGGACAGTTCCTGCTGCTGCTTTTTATGTGCAGGGTCTTTACTCTTATGACCTTTGCGCCCGCGTCAGCAAACAGCGGCGACCTTACTCTGCAAATGACCGCAGCGGTCATCTCGACCGTGATCCAGGCAGTGCTGATGATACCGATAGTTTTGCTGAAAAAAAGCGTCACCGAGACCGCCCTTGAAAAAAACCGTTTCTGCGGCATACTGACGGCGGCGGTGTACCTGCTGTTCTTTCTTTTCTACGCGGTGAACAGTCTGCTGCATTTTCAGAAATTTTTAAGCGCAAGATTTTTCAGGCACAGCGGCAGCATTATCATGCTTGCGGTTTTGCTGGCGGTGTGCGTTTACTGCGCCTGTCTCGGTGTGGAGGCTCTGGGCAGAAGCGGGGTACTGCTTTTCTGGCTTTTTTTGGCGGCGCTGGTGATCATGGTGCTTTATTCGGCGCAGGATTTTGACATTACAAATCTGATATTCGGCAAGCTTGAAGAAAAAAATCTTTTTACTGCGGTCATGGACGACATTGCCCGAAACGGAGAAATATGCGCCGCGGCGTTTCTTGCTAAGCACGTCAGGGACAAGCTCCGCTGCGGAGTATACGGCTTGCTGGCTTCAAAGCTCATTCTTATTGAAGCGGTAACGCTGCTTATAACCGCTGTTTTGGGTGACTTTGCAAGGCTTACCGATTACCCGTTCCTAACGGTGGGGACATTCGGCGGAACGGGCTTTATACAGCGGGGGGACGCCCTTTACCTCATTGTGTGGACTGTCACCGCCGTAATAAACATTTCCCTTTTTCTCCACATTTCGGCGGGGCTTATGGCAGAGGTCTTCCCGAAAATTAAATTCAGCGCCAGCATTGCCGCAGTCATAGTCTTTGCGGCTGCCGCCGCCCTTACTCTCACAGGCGCGGAGCTTTCCGAAAGAGGCTTCAGGCTGCTGTCGGGCTGTTCAATAATTCTTCTGACGGGTGTTATACCGCTGATCTATCTGCTTTTGAACAAATCTAAGGGGGCAAAAAATAATGGTTAAAAAAATATTCTGCGTACTGTTTTTTATCTGCACAGCTTTAACAATGTCGGGCTGCTTCGGGGGCTTGGAGGTCAACGACAGAGCTTTTGTACAGCTTATGGGACTTGAACGGGAAGATGATCTATACGCAGTATCCCTGCAAATTTACAAGTCGGAAAGCGGTACTCCCGACCCGGACGTGAGCAAGGCGAACAGCATTTCGGTAAGCGGCAGCGGAGCAACGATTTCCGCTGCTCTTGCGGACGCGGAGCTTTCCCTCGGAAAAAAGCTTTTTTTAGGGCACATCAAGCTGCTTATTATCGGTGAGGGAATTGAAAATCCCTCGGACGAGCTTGCGCTTTTTCTTGACGGCAGCGTGTCACCCTCATGCCCCGTGGCATACTCCGACGACCCGCAGGCTGTTGCGGAAACGCTTTTGGAGGACGGCACTTTTTCCGCGGAACAGCTTTTAAAGCTTATGGAGACTGCCGCCTCACAGGGAGAAACGGTGTACACCTCGGTTGCGGACGTTGCTTCAAAAACAGGAATATCGGATACGGCGGCGGCTTTGCCCTGTATTGCTTCCGACGGTGAGACAATACGCTTTCGGGGCATGACCTTTGCACGGAAAAACGGTACGGCAGGTTATCTTGCGGAGGAGGACGTACAGGGGGTAAAGCTTCTCACAAACTCTTTTGAGCGCGGAGACAGGATAACCGTCCCCGTAATTGCGGGGGAAAACCGCGCTACGGCTTATATCACGGGAACGAAGTCCTGCCTTAAAACGGAGTATTCCGAGGGAAAGCTGCGGGTCTGCGCGGACGTGTGCATAAAGATAAAAACGGAGGAAAACCCTTTCGGCGCAAACGAAAAGCTTATTGAAGCGGCTGTCCGCGAAAGCGTCAAGGATACCTGCATAAGCGCGTTTTCGACGGCGGTATGGTACAATTCCTGCGACATTTTCGATATAAAGAAGCTTGTACGGAGGGACTGTCCCGACTTTTACGGCGAGTACTGCGAAAATGATGAGAAGTACCTCGGAGAAAGCGTGCTGACGGTAAATGTGACCTCTCATGAATAGCCTAAAACTTTTTGTGCAATCGTACCAATGATTGCACATTTTTTTATGCAATGCTACAAAAAGCCAAAAAATATTAAGACAAATGAAAAATTTCGGCTTTCTGAATTGTATTTAGTATAGAAAGACCAAATTCATGCAGAAAATCAAACAAAACATGAAAGGAAGTTTTACCATGAAAAAAAGAATTTTATCCGGCATACTGGCGGCAGTCCTTGCGGCGGGGACTCTCCCCGCAATATCCGTATCGGCGAAGATAGACCTTGACGATCTGCCGACTCCTGTCTCATCAAACGAGGTCAAGTCATTTGAAAAATCAAAGCCAAAGCTGAAATTTGACAAATCATATTATTACAACACCCATTTGGAATGGTCGGAAGTTGACGGCGCGCTTTACTATGAGGTGTACCGCCGTAACCTCAACGGCGGAAATTACACTAAGGTCGGCGAGACGCTTGACAGAAGCTTCTATTGCAGCAGTGATTATGGGCAGTACAAAGTAAGGGCTGTTACCTTTACATATGACGACAAGAAAAAGTACAGCGATTATTCAAACGCAATTGAATACAGAGCAATAAGCTATGACGATGATGACTATGAAGAAGATGATTACAATTCCGAATATGAAGCTGACGAAGTTGCATGCGGTGCGCCGCCTATGGACGATTATGACGACCTGCCCGAGCCCGAGCCGGACGAGGCAGAATATGAAGAAGCCGATTACGACATTGGCGCGTCCGCGCCTGCGGAGGCGGAGGCTGACGACGGATACTCCGTCCCCAACACGGAGGAGTACAGTCACAGCGAGGAAAGCGGCTACAAAAATCCTGCCATAACTCCCCTTTCCACATTTTCGGCGGACGTTGACACAGCCTCCTACGCCAACGTCCGCAGGCTTATAAACGACGGTGACAACGTCCCTGCGGACGCTGTAAGAATTGAGGAAATGCTGAACTATTTTGACTATGACTATCCCAAGCCTGCAAAGACCACATTCAACATCAACACTGAGCTTACCGACTGCCCGTGGAACAGCGGTTCACAGCTCCTTAAGGTGGGTATTCAGGGCAAGGACTTAGTGGAAACTCCCGCGTCGAACCTTGTGTTCCTCATAGACACAAGCGGCTCTATGGACTGGGTCGCGGAGGAAAAAATCGAGCTTGTGAAAAAGTCCGTAAATATGCTTGCGAAAAATATGACCGACAAGGACAGAATTTCAATTGTTACATATTCGGGCGAGGAGAGAATTATTCTTGCGGGTGCACGGGGTACGCAGGTAAAGACTGTTTCAAAGCTTACCTCATTGCTTGAAGCAGACGGCAGCACCAACGGCGAAGGCGGCATTAACGCGGCTTACTCACTTGCGGAAAAGTACTTTATCGAGGGCGGCAACAACCGCATTATAATGATGACGGACGGCGATCTTAACGTTGGTATTTCAAGTGAAACGGAGCTTACAAAGCTTATTGAGGAAAAGCGGAAAAACGGCGTGTACTTCACAGTCCTCGGCTTCGGAAAGGACAATATAAAGGACAACAAAATGGAGGCTCTTGCGGACAACGGCAACGGCAGCTACCACTACATAGACACCGCGCGGGAAGCTTACAAGGTACTTTCCGATGAGCGCAACAGCACGCTTTTCACAATTGCGGGGGACGTTAAAATTCAGGTGGAATTCAATCCTGCGGCTGTAAAAGGCTACCGTCTTATCGGCTACGACAATCGCCGCATGGCAAACGAAGATTTCACCGACAACACCAAGGACGCGGGCGAAGTCGGAGCAGGTCAGAGCGTTACTGCTTTGTATGAAATTATCCCTGCGGACGGAAAGTCTAAGGAGTCCCTTAAATATCAGGAAACTACAGGCAATGACACAAGCGAGCTGCTGACGATAAAGGTGCGCTATAAAAATGCCGAAAACGGCAAAATACAGCAGGTCACAAAGACTGTGAACAAGGAGGATCACTCCAAAACAATGAGCGGCGGAATGAAGCTTGCCTGTGCTGCCGCCGAGTTCGGACTTGTCCTCAAGGACAGCGATTACAAGGGAAGCGCCTCCGCGCAGTCGGCATTGAAGCTTGCACAAAGCGTTGAAAATCCCGACGCATATGTCAAGGAGCTTATAAGTCTTATTCAAAAATACATCAAAAACGAAAAGTAATTTTGAAAAATACCGCACATTCGGACGTTGTGCGGTATTGCTTTTTTTTCGGTATAGTGCTATAATAAATTAAAACAGAAATAAAAATTGAAGGGCTGATAAAATGTTCAATAAAACAGACAAATATTTCACCGATAAAAGAAAGCTGATATTCGCCGCGGGAGCGTTGGTGTTCGCTCTTTTTTGGGCGTTTTTGTGGAACGCCTTTCCCATGCAGTTCTACTCGTTTTTTTTCGCTGACATGATCGGCAGCAACGTCCAGCTTGTTATTCTGAACACGGTGATACTTTTCCCGCTTTTTTATATTTTTACCCTGCTGACCAAAACAGAGCTTAGCTTCAGCAAGACAGTCCTGCTGAACATTTTTCTCACCGCCGCTGTGGAGTACGTTTTTTCAATTTTCCTTTTCAGCGACAGTTTTTACTGGTGCGTTACCGCATATATCCTCCACACCGCCGCAAACGTCTGGACTTTCGGCAGCGCGGGTGTCCGTGACGGGAAAGCTCCCAAGGGTATGCGTGCGCCCGACGTTAAGCTTGTTCCCGCAATAAAGAAGCAGCCCGTTATTTCTGTGGTATGGGCTGCGGCATTTTCCCTTTGCGCGGACGCGGCGGGGGTTGCTTTGATGTATGTTATTGCACATATTTACGCGGGACGGTAAGTTACGTAAATCATTGAGGAACACAATTATATGACGAAAAAAATTATATTAATAAAAAAAGCTTGTCTCAATTTGGAAAACAAACCGTTATGCTTATTCATAATTATTTTTGCTGTTATAAATATTTTTCTGATTTTGTTTTTGTACACATCGTGCAGGGGAATAGCATACGGCGAAAACGGCAGATTTGCGGTCGGAATGGAAAGCGGTTTTCCAGTTTCGGAAACAAGTAAAATATTTTTTTATGACGAAAAAGGCGAACTTGAGTCATGTGTAAGCATTGAGAACAAGGGCAGGTCGCAGGGGGAAATGTACTGCGATACGAAAAAAATCTGCTATAAAGTCTACGGAAATACATATTATTTCGATTACAGCGGCACGGAACTGAATGATATTTCAGAATCCGAAAAGCTGACGAGGTGCGGATATGAAGTTAAAAACAACGCGGTTTCCGTAGTCCATAAAAAACATTTGGGTCTGGAATATATTGTTTATAACGGCTGCGAGACACGCGTGCATATTTATTTCAAGGTCTTTTTCGGTAAAGTTTTACAGCTGCTGCTGATGAGTCCTTTTATCATGTACGCGGCAATAAATTTTAGGAAATCAATGGTCAAAGCTGTTAATGAAAATATTTTTTAAGGACTGTGATTTATACAGTTCTCAATAAAAATGGGACGGGCAAAACCGTCCCAAAAATTATTTATCGGTGATTTTCACCACAACACACTGCCTGCCGTTTTCCTCAAAACGGTTAAGAAACCGTTCTTTAAGATAAGCGGTAATTTCTTCCTTGTCGTCGCAGTCCATAAAATAATAGCAGTTGCTGTCATAACCGCAAAGCACAAGTGTGTGGGAATTTCCTATCCATGTGTACTGCTCGTCTGTGCCGTTTATTATCCACTCCGCAGGCTGGCGGTAGTTATACGGCTTCATTTCGCGGCTTGCCCAGACTATCATCGGCACTCCCTCGTCGATAAGCTTTTCAATGTCGGCGGCGTTGATGTCCTCGGGCAGGATAGCTTCGTACTCAGGGGCGTTGTCCGCAAAATATTTATTAAGGGACTTTTGTATAACAGGCGCGAAACAGCCGTATCCCCAGTCGTATGGGTCCCCCGCAAAGACCTTGCGCGGATCGGGACCGTGTGAGACCATTTCATCATCATATGTAAAATTATCGTCCCACTCCAAATAGTTGTCGGTAAGATAAAGCTTGTCAACATCGAAACCAAGGTACTGCAAAACCGCCGCCGCGCTTGTTATCTCACAGCCTATGGGCAGTTCGGGGTACTGGTTTATCACAGGCACGTCCAACAGCACCTTTCCGAATACCGAGGACGGCTTCGTATAGCCTTTTCCAAGCTCCTCCACGGTGTAGCCGCAATACAGCATATGAGGGTCTGCGTTAAGGGACTCATACCGCGCGATCTCGGCGGCGCGTTCGTCAAAAACCTGTCCCGTATAGGCATAGTCGGCAATTATGGTGCAAACCGCCGTACAAATACCCAGAGTTGCCACCAAAAGCTTATTTTTCACGTTCACACCGCCTTTCAAAATAATATGTTTACATTATACCACAAAACGATTTTTTTTGCAAGCGGAGGACTAACTCCCTGCCGGAACGTCATTTCCCATTTGGATATGACGTTCTTTTATTTTTGAGTCCTTCGGTTTGGCTGACTGAAAAATAACTTGTTTATGAATCAAGTATTTATTAAATTTATGTTAAATATTTTAATGTGTATTGACAAAGCGACAAATCCGTATTATAATTCAAGTTATATAACTGTAATTATATAACTTGAATTATAATAGGAGATGATAGATGTGCCAAAAGCAAAAATATCCCGTGAAATGGTTGTGGACGCCGCATTTGAGGTTGCAAGACTCATGGGTGCGGAAAACGTCAACGCCAGAACGGTATCGGAAAAACTGGGCTGCTCCACTCAACCCGTTATGTACCATTTTTCCAAAATTGAGGAAATGAAAAGAGCCGTATACGAAAAGGCGGACGCTTTCCACACGGAATATCTTATGAACATCGACCCTCAAAAGGGCGTTATGCTGAGTATCGGATTGAATTATATCCGCTTTGCCATAAGAGAGCCTAACCTGTTCCGTTTCCTTTTTCAGTCGGGCTTCGCGGTGGAAAACAGCTTGCTTGACATGATAAATTCCGAGGAGCTGAAGCCTGTCCTGCAAGCCATGCAGGGGGCAATGGAAATGACCATGGAGCAGACAAAAGAGGTATTCCTGACAATAGCAATGTTCGCCCACGGTTACGCAAGCATTATCGCAAACAATTCGCTGGAGTACGATGAAAAAACCGTCGCCGCAGACCTTGAACGTGCGTATCGGGGAGCGGTCCTTGCCGCAAAGGAGGAAACAAAATGAAAAAATTATACGAAAAAAACGAATTGTGGTTCGCGATATTGTGGATAATTGTCTACTGCGTTATAACCATTCCCATAAGAGGGAAATTCGGCGACGAAAGTCCACTAATGCTTATTGCGCTGGCGGTTATCGCGGCAGGAATTTTATTCTTTATCAAAAAGAATAATTTAGAGGAAAAATACGGTCTCGTCAAATGGCAGGGGAACGCGAAAAATTACCTGTTTTTTATACCCATGCTAATACTTATGACGGGCAATTTATGGGGCGGCTTCGGCGTTGCTTACAGCGGGATATATCAGGTTTTCGCGGTACTTTCAATGCTGCTCGTCGGGTTTGTGGAGGAAATGCTTTTCCGAGGATTTTTGTTCAGGATATTGCTGAAAAAAGACCCCGCCCCTGCTGCAATAACTATTTCCGCAGTAACGTTCGGGATAGGTCATATCGTCAATCTTTTTGCGGGACAGGCAAATCTCGAAACGGTAATTCAGGTTTTATTCGCCATTGCATGGGGATTTATTTTCACATTTGTTTTTTACAAGTCGGGAAGCCTGCTTGTGTGCATTTTTGTACACGGCATGGTGGACGCTTTTTCAAAATTTTCGGCATACGACGTTAATTTTAAATTTGCCTACATATATATGTTTGCTACTATTATCATTGCAATTATTTACTGCATTTATTTGAGCAGAAAGCCTGCGGTTTTGAAGGACGAAAGGGTTTGACATTTTCCGAAAAATATGATATAATACAGAAAAAAATTACGGAGATTTTTATGGAAAGAATTGCACGGTTTGAAAAGGTGAGCTTGCAGCAGTTTGCCGAGGATATTAAAAAACTTTTCCCGAATTTTTCTGAAGAAAAAATTGCGGACATTTACGGCGGTATCGTCCTGCCGAGACGGGCTACGGCGGGGTCGGCGGGGTACGATTTTTTTCTGCCGTTTGACGTGGACTTCCTCCCCGATGTGAGAGTGACCGTCCCCACGGGTATTAGGGCGGAGATCGCAGAGGGGTGGGTGCTGAACCTTTACCCTCGGAGCGGGTTGGGCTTCAAGCACGGTTTCCGTCTGGAAAATACGGTGGGAATTATTGACAGTGATTATTACAATGCAAAAAATCAGGGGCACATAATGGCAAAGGCATCGGTTTCCTCGGCGGTCTCCCTTGAAGCTGGTAAAGCCTTTATACAAGGGGTTTTTCTGCCATTTGGCATAACGGAGGACGACAATGCCGACGGCGAGCGTGTTGGCGGCTTCGGCAGCAGCGGATAATTATTACAGACTGTTTCCAATTGGTTACAAAACGATTACAAATAGTTACAATTTGGTACAATTGTTGAAAATTTCCTTTTAGTGTGTTATCATTAGAAAAACACATTAAGGGGGAATTTTTTTATGAAAAAATTTATTTCGGCAATTTTGGCAATATTAGTACTTTCAACGCTCTGCGGGTGTGAAAAGGGTGCGGAAATACACTCCGAGATTTCAGAAACAAGTCGGACGGAGACTTCGGCGGAAAGTGCTGCTGCGACCTCCGAAACCACAGTCACAACTGTTGAGACAACTACTGTTACAACAACGGAAACAGAGGCGGCTTCGCCGTATAAAAGCAGTGAATTTTATCAATATATTCAGAAATGGCAGGGCAATTTTTTTCACGACACATCTGAAGTTTCTTTTTGCGACCTTGATCTTGACGGGCATTACGAACTCCTGCTGAGAGATTCGAGTATCGGCAGGTCGTTCGATACAGACTGTTACCGCGTTTATAAGCTGAATAATACGGAACCGCAGCTTTACGGCTATATCTATCTGGAAAGCGGCAGATCGCAATATACCGAGCATACGGCTTTGGAGGGGAAGCTGTACAGATATTACGACAAGGAACATGGCGTTTACATAATTGTCGGCGATCAGACACTATGGGACGACGGCAGCTTCGGACACATTCAATATTATATTAACAGCAATGCGCTTTATTCGGATAAAATACGGACAGAATGTATTGACGAATTTTCGGGTACGGACTGTTTTCCCGCTGAATTTATACGCAATGCTCCTAATTCCGATCTATCTGGTTTATACGATTTTAACTGTGTTTATGACGGCAGAATGGTTGACCTTAACGGTACGGAAAAATTTTTGAAAATGCCCGATATTTTACAGGAATACGAATTTATAGATATTATCGATCCGGAAAGTCTTGAAAAATATAAGGACATTGATAAAATCATGGAGCTTGTCTGCGAATACTCGGGATATGAAAATATTAATAAGGTTTTGTCGTCAGATAATGAAAGCGAATGTATCGGAATAATCGGTATGAGTAATCGTGAAATATGCACTAACGATACGGAAGTATATATTGAAATTAAAGATATTGATGAACTTGACTGGAATAAAATATGTAAAATTGAAGATTTACATTCGTTTGCTTTAAATTATTTCGGAGAAGATGAAATAGACCTTGATTTATCGCCGTTGAAAAAATACAATAACCTCACATCAATTTCACTTTGGGGTAATATTTCAAAAAACACAAAACGACAGATCTCGGAATTCCCCAACTTGGAATATGTTGATATGTGGGATATAGTGATTTCAAGCGAGGAGGATTTTGAATACGTAAGGAATTTGCCAAAGCTAATATATATTGCCGTTGCTTCGGATAACGACGACCCCTATTATTTTAAATTTTTATATGATAACAAAAGCATTAAATGGATCAGGTTTGATACGTCCGTTACAGATGAACAGATAAAGCGGACAATTGATAATATGCCAAATATTGAGGCTGTAACATTTGGATTTTCAGAGGTATGATTATGAAAAAAATTTTTATTGTAGTGTCGGTACTGTTAATGCTTTGCGGGTGCAGGGGAAATAATACAGAAACATTAACGGAAACGGTTTCGGAAATTTCCGAAAACACAATTGCGGAGACAACGGCGAATACGGTTACTGTGACCGAGGAAAAGGTTACGACAAGTACCACAGCTGAAACAACAACAACATCTGATACTGCCATTACAGAACGGGAATATATGGAGGGAGAAGAGCAGCTGACAGCGTTTCTAAATCATCTTCAAAACGGCACAAATTATTGGTTTGAATTTGGCAATCCGATAGATGTATATGATTTTATGGACGATTTTAAGATAGACGGCTACAGCTACAAGCACAGAGGTAGCGGCGTTTATGATGTAACGCTGACCTGCTCGGACAGTACCTTGGATATTTTCCCGAACGGCAATTCGGACTGGGTGTTCAATTCCACCTATCTGACCTGCTTTATCCCCGCCGAAAGGGAGGAGAAGCACAATATTACAATAAGCTTCGGCGACCCCGATTATGCCGATACGGACAGTACGCTTTATACCGTGTATAACGCGGCGGTGGATTTTTCAAAAATTACAAACGCTTTTGAAGCGGACGAAAATTGGTTTGCAAACTATACCGATGCGGATGCGCACAGCTTTTATCACGCGTATAATCCGTATTTTACCGTGTACGATTACGAAAAAGACGAGGGATACGACATAACGCCCGTGGAATTTGCGGCGGCGGTAAAAAAGCTGTACAATATAAATATAACGACGGAGAAAGCGCGGACAATGACGGACGAAACGGGCTTTATGGTAAAGAACTGCGGTCACGACGGAAACTGGGTTTACAGCGAGATTGCGGACTTTGAGGAGACGGAAGACGAAGCGAGAATCACGGTAAGCTATTACGGCGACAGCTTGTATTTGTACCCTGCGGTGCAGTCGGAATATACTTTCTCGAAAAATGAGGACGGCACTATCACTTTACAGCAAGTGGAAAAGATTTTTGATACGGGATACGCACCTGCGCGCGGGTCTATATAAAAATTAAGGAGGGATTTTTTATGAAAAAATTTATTTCGGCAATTTTAGCGGTTTTGGTACTTTCAATGCTCTGCGGGTGTGAAAAGGGTGCGGAAATACACTCCGAGATTTCGGAAACAAGTCGGACGGAGACTTCGGCGGAAAACATTTCGGCAACCTCTGAAACGGCTGTCACTACTGCCGCGAAAACTACCTTTGAGACAACTAAGGCTGCGACCGAGGAAACCGTCACTCTCACTCCCCTTGAAGAAGCGCAGGCTTGGGCTGACGAATACCCTAACCGTTTTTTATATGACATCACGGGGGACGGGTTCCCCGAAAGGCTGAGCTTTGACCTTTGCGAGGGAGCTTGGTATATTTATTTTTATGAGGATACCGAGGTTTATGACCGATATTTCTGCATACGTACAAACGGCAAGGCTTACGTCTGCCGCGATACGGACGGCATGATATTTATTGCCGCGTGCCGTGATAATGATTTTGTGGCGGGTTTTACGCCTTACTGCGCGTCAAGATATGATTTTTACTCGGGCGAGATAAAGGAAACCTCACTCCCCTTGAAGAAGCACAGGCTTGGGCTGACGAATACACGCACCGTTTTTTATATGATATCACGGGGGATGGTTTCCCCGAAAGGTTCAATATATACGAGGGGAGCATAGCCTCGTCGGTTTACGATATTAAATGGGACTACATATATGCGGACGAGAAAATTTACATTTGCCGCGATACCGACGGCAGGATATTCCTTGCAGCCTGCTACAACGGAGGATATGAAATGGCAGGCTGCTCGGATATTTACGCGGCAAGATATGATTTTTATTCAAACTGTTCAATAAAAACCATTCTCGGAAAAGCGACATTGTTTTTTGTTCCATATGGATACGACTATGAGAATGAGAGAAAATATTACACTGCTGAATATGAATTTCTCGGCGACTGCTCTGAACGGACAGATTTTATAAATTCTCCCTATGATATTGTTTACGCTGAATTTAAAGATAAGCTTGCGGAATATGTTTCCGAGTATGAGATCATCGACACGATCGCTTTGGACTATAAAAGCGACATTATTGCAAGCTTTGAAAACGATACGGATTTTGCGGAAGAGCCTTCGTATGACCTGCCCGAATATGAAATTACCAAAATATCGGTTGGAGATTTTCAGTATAAAAGCACTGACAATTTTATCAGAATAAATACAGACGCTTTGGAAAATGGTTTTGATTTTGACATACTGGACGAATTCAATGAACTCAACCACATTGAGTTTGATTGGCTTTCGAATAAACCCAACGAAAAGGCGAAAATTTCAAAGGGTGATTGGTGCGGCAAAATCAAAGAAATGCGGATAAATATAAATCACTGGGATACAACCGATTTTTCGGCTTTTTCAAATATTGAAAGCATAATTATAGACGGTCATGATATAGAACGTGCAGACCTTGAATTTTTAAAGGATATGCCGTCGGTGAGGTATATTTATGCGTATTTCACGGCGGATTCCGCGGAAACGTTCATACCGCTTTCCGAAATGCCGAGTCTTGAAGCGATAATTGATTCGGGGCACGGAAGCTGCTTGGAGAAATTAAGTGATGAGGAACGTGAAAAGGTTACGGAGCTTCTTCCCGAAGAAAAATATTTTTGGGGTATGGTTAAATAGAAATTGCAAAAATTATTCAAAAATGAAAATTTTTTCAAAAACCCTTGCAATTTGAAAAAATATGTGGTATAATATACCTATCATTATAATAGTTTCATAAAAGACCGAGAGCTTCTCGGTCTTTTGTGCTGTATTGTGGAGGTTGTTGAATGGCAGGAAAAAAGGGCGGGAACACCGCCGCTGCGGTCTATGAGATCGCAAAGCCCATTGCGGACGGCTTAAATCTTAAGATTTGGGACGTTTCCTTTGATAAAGAGGGGGCTATGTGGTATCTTCGGGTGCTTATTGAAAAAGAGGACGGCGCGGTGGACATGGACGACTGCGAAGCCATGACGAGACCGCTTTCCAAGGCTCTTGACGAGGCTGACCCCATTGAGCAGAATTATATGCTGGAGGTGGGTTCTCCCGGACTGGGAAGACAGCTTAAGCGTCCCGAGCATTTTGAGGAATTTTTGGAGTGTCCCGTAAGAATAAGGTATATCCGCGAAATAGACGGTATGAAGGAGTTTATTGCAATTCTCAAGGGTTATAATAAGGACAGTATTTCCGTAATAACCGAAGATGGCGACAGGGAGATAAAGCTTTCCGACACGGCGTTTGTAAAGCTTTTTGACGATGACGACGATGAGCTTTTTAAGGACGACGAAGAATAATTAATAATTAATATTTTGGCGCACCGACAATACAGGGCGGGCTTGCTCCCGCCTTTTTGGGGAATTACCCCCGTATTTATAAAATATGTTTGATAAATAGACGGGAGCAAAACCCGTCCCACAGAAACAGGAGGAAATCGGAAAAATGAACAAGGAATTTTTTGAAGCTCTGGAGCTTCTTGCAAAGGAAAACGGCATACCAATGGATCTGCTTGTGGATAAGATAAAGCAGGGCATTGCAAGGGCGGTGAAAAAGGAGTACCCCTACTGCGAGGATTTTTTGGTGGACATTGTCCCCGAGGAGCATAAGTTTGAGATAACCGTAATGCGTACCGTAGTTGAGGAGCTTCCCCTTGACATGAGCGAGATAACCGTTGAGGAGGCTGCCGCTTATGTGGGACACCCTGTGGCGGTGGACGACGTTATCCCCTATCAGCTTTCCACGGCGCAGTTCGGACGTGTTGCCGCTCAAAACGCTAAGCAGGCTATCCGTACCGAAATAAAGACTTTTGAGAGGCAGAAGTACATCAGCCAGTTTGAGGGCAAGCTCCACGAGGCTGTTTCCGCGACGGTTCAGAGAGTTGAACCGGAGAGCGGCAACGCTACTCTTACAATTGACAAAAACGAAGTGTACTTATACAAAAACGAGCAAATTCCCGGAGAAGTCCTTAAAGAGGGAGACATTGTGAAGCTTTACATTGCGGACATTATCAACCCCGACAGGAAGCCTATGGTAAAGGTCTCAAGAACTCACAAGGACTTGGTAAAACGTCTTTTCGAGCTTGAGATCCCCGAAATTTACGACGGCACAGTAGAGGTAAAATCCATTTCGAGAGAAGCGGGTTCGAGGACTAAGATCGCGGTATGGTCAAAGGACAAAAACGTGGACCCTGTGGGTTCGTGCATTGGACCTAAGCACAGCCGTATCGGCAGCATTGTGAACGAGCTTTGCGGCGAAAAGATAGATATAATAGTTTACGATGAAGACCCTGCGGTATTTATCGCACACGCGCTTGCTCCCGCGGAGGTCATCAAGGTTGAGATCGAAGAGGGCGAACAGAAAACCTGCGTGGTTACTGTACCGAACAACCAGCTTTCGCTTGCTATCGGAAACAAGGGGCAGAACGCAAAGCTTGCGGCAAGGCTCACAGGCTTCAAGATAGATATAAAGCCCGAAAATCCAATTGAGTAAGGGCGTGAAGCAATGGTCAAAAAGATACCTATGAGAATGTGTCTCGGCTGCGGTGAAATGAAGCCGAAAAAGGAGCTTATAAGGGCGGTGAAATCTCCCGAAGGGGAAATTTCCATTGACCTTACGGGCAAGAAAGCCGGCAGAGGAGCATACATCTGCAAAAGCTTGGAATGCTTTGCTCTGGCAAGGAAGTCAAGAAAATTTGAGAGAACGTTCTCCTGCCGAATATCAGACGAGATATACGATGAAATGGAAAAGGAGCTGAGGGAAAGTGAATAAGCTTCTCAGCCTTATGACGATATGCAGAAAAGCGGGGCAGCTTTCAATGGGCTTCGACCCTATGAAGGAGGCTCTTGCGGGAGGAAAGGCTGCGGCGGTGATAGTCGCTTCCGACATATCTCCCAAGACGGAAAAGGAGGTCCGTTATTTTGCGGACAGGAAACAAATACCCGTGGCTAAAGCACAATGCACGATCGACGAGATACATTTCTGCGTTGGAAAAAAAGCGGGTATACTTACGATTTGCGGAGAGGGTTTTGCAAAAAAGGCTCTTGAAATATGCAAAGATGATATAGAATGAGTATTACGCAATAATTGTATAAACGGAGGGTATACAGCCTATGAGTACATCAAAAGAACCGAAGGTCAAAATAACCGACGCAGCCAAGGACCTGAAAATAACAGGTCAGGCGCTTGCGGATTTTTTAAAGGATAAGCTTGATATCACAAAAAAGCCTGCCGCTTCAATAACGGCAGAGGAAATGAATAAGGTTTTGGAGCTTTTTTCTCAGGAAAACCAGGTAGACTCCTTTGATGAATATTTTGCCACAAGAAACGACAAGCCTGTAAAGGAAGAAAAAGAAGCCGCTGAGGAAAAGAAGGCTCCCAAAAAGGAGAAAAAGCCTGCCGCAAAGAAAGCGGAGAAAAAGGACGAGGCTAAGTCCGAACAGGCGGAGGAGAAAGCGGAAAAGCCAGCTAAGGCTGAAAAGCCCAAAAAGGCTGCTGCTAAAAAGGAGACTGTAACGGCAGCGGAAGCTCCCGCTCCCAAAGCAGAAGAGCCAAAGTCTGCTCCAAAGCAGGAGACGGCTGCGGAAAAGCCTGCCGAAAAGACGGAAAAGTCCGACAAGTCCCCCGCTTCAAAAAGCGAACGCTTCAACGCACAGCAGGTCTTGCAGGGCGGACACAAGAAAAAACAGGAGCAGAAGCCGCAGAATAAGCCTGCGGAACAGCAGTCCAATAAGAAAAAGCTTGACGTTAAGTTTGCGGACAGCACTGCTGTAGTCGATCAGAAGATACACAAGGTCGATACCCGCGGCTCTTATGTTGAAATGGACAAATACAACGAAAAATACGACAACATGGCTAATGCCACAGGCGGAAACAACCGTAAAAAGGACAATTTCTCCAAAAAGCAGAAGCTTACACAAAAGTCACAGCAGCGCAAGAGCCAGCAGTACTCCAACAAAAAGGAGACGGAGACGGAGAAACTCCGCCGATTGGAGCTGGAGCGTGCAAGAAAGCAGCAGCTTAAAGTCCTTATCCCCGACGAGATAGTGGTTTCCGAGCTTGCGGTACGTCTTAAAGTGGCGGCGAGCGAGGTCATCAAAAAGCTTATGCAGCTTGGTGAGATGTGTACGATAAATCAGGTCATTGACTTTGACACGGCTTCTCTCGTTGCGGAGGAGCTTGGCGCAAAGGTTGAAAAAGAGGTCATCATCACCATTGAAGAACGCCTTATCGACGATTCGGACGACAAGGAGGAGGACGGCATAGAACGCGCTCCCGTAGTTGTTGTTATGGGTCACGTTGACCACGGTAAAACCTCTCTCCTTGACAGGATAAGAAACGCAAACGTTACCTCCACCGAGGCGGGAGGAATTACCCAGCATATAGGTGCGTACCGCGTTACCTGCGACGGAAAGGAAATTACTTTCCTCGACACGCCGGGTCACGAGGCGTTTACCTCAATGAGAGCGAGAGGCGCGCAGATAACCGATATTGCAATTCTTGTAGTTGCGGCGGACGACGGCATAATGCCCCAGACTATCGAGGCTATCAACCACGCAAAGGCGGCGGGTGTTTCGATAATCGTTGCTATAAACAAAATGGATAAAGAGGGCGCAAACCCCGAAGCTGTAAAGCAGAAGCTCACCGAATACGATCTTGTTGTCGAGGAATGGGGCGGCGATGTAATTTGCGTACCTGTTTCCGCGAAGACGGGCGAGGGAATCGATGAACTTTTGGAGAACGTCCTGCTTGTTGCCGAAGTCGCAGAGCTTAAGGCGAACCCCAACAGGCTTGCAAAGGGTACTGTTATTGAGGCGCGCCTTGACAAGGGCAGAGGTCCTATCGCAACGCTTTTGGTACAGAACGGTACTCTCCACACAGGCGATATTATCATTGCGGGCACTTCATTGGGACGCGTCCGCGTAATGACTAACGACAAGGGTCAGGTGGTCAGGGAGGCGGGACCCTCCTATCCTGTTGAGATAACGGGACTTGATGAAGTACCCTCCGCAGGCGACATTTTCAATGCTGTTGAGGACGAACGCCTTGCCCGTGAGCTTGTTGACCAGCGTAAGCACGAGGCTAAGCAGGAACAGTTCAAGCAGTATCAGAAGGTCACTCTCGACAACCTGTTCAGTCAGATCGAACAGGGCGAGATCAAGGAGCTTCCTATCATTGTTAAGGCGGACGTTCAGGGCTCTGTGGAGGCTGTTAAACAGTCCCTTGAAAAGCTTACCAACGAAGAAGTCCGTGTACGTGTTATCCACGGAGCGGTGGGAGCTGTCTCAGAGGGCGATGTAATGCTTGCAAACGCTTCAAACGCTATTATAGTTGGATTTAACGTCCGCCCGGATCCTGTTGCTGCGGACAACGCGGCAAGAGACGGCGTTGATATTCGTCTGTACAGAATTATTTATGACGCGATAGAAGAAATTACAACGGCTATGAAGGGTATGCTTGCACCTAAATTCCGCGAAGTCAATCTTGGACGCGTTGAGGTTCGTCAGGTATACAAAATTTCAAGCGTTGGTACGGTTTCAGGTTCATATGTACTAAGCGGAAAAATTACAAGGAACGCGGAGATACGGGTAGTCCGCGACGGTATTATTATTGCGGACGACAAGATGTCAAGTCTGAAGCGTTTCAAGGACGATGTGAAAGAGGTTGCCGAGGGCTACGAGTGCGGTATTACTTTGGAAAAATTCAACGACATTCATGTGGGCGATATTTTTGAGGCATACTATATGGAGGAATACAGACCTGATTAACGGGGAAGCCCCCGCGGGCAGCGTCTGCCCCATAGTTAGTTATCAATATATTGTGATTTTACTAAGTCCCCTATCAAGGGGGCGGGTGTAATGTTCTAACTTCTAACTTCTTACTTCTAATACTAATTCACTCCCAATGTGCAGACAAAAAATTCGGCGCAAAAATCATATACGCAAATTTTTGCTTGAATTTTTTGTACACATTCAGGTCGTGAATTAGTATAAACTCTGTTTATGATTTTTTACCGTTAGTAAAGGAGTAAATCTAAATGCCAAATTTCAGAAACGGACGTATGTCCGAGGATATTAAGCGGGAAATTTCGGGACTTATCCGCGAGGAGATCAAAGACCCCAGAGTAAATTCGGGACTTGTTTCGGTTGTGCGGACGGAGCTTTCGGGAGACGCTTCCCACTGCAAGGTATATATTTCAAGCATTGAGGGCGTGGAAGCGGCAAAAACCGCGGTCAAGGGTCTTGAAAGCGCTTCGGGAATGATGAGGAGGCATATTTCAAACAAGCTTCATCTTAAAAAGTGTCCCGAACTGAAATTTATTGCCGACAACTCGATAGAACATTCGGCGGAAATCGCACGAATGCTGGAAAAGCTCGAAGAAAGCGGCAGCGACAAATTGGAGAATTGATATGCAGATAAATTTAAAGGAAACCGCCGATTTTCTTAAGGCGCACAACAATTACTACATTCTCACCCACCAAAGTCCCGACGGCGACACAATGGGCAGCGGCTTCGGGCTTTGCTATGCTTTGCGTAAGATCGGCAAGAACGCTAATGTAGTCTGCTCGGACGAATTTCCGAAAAGATATTATTTTATGCACGACAGCTATGAGCCGCAGAAATTTACTCCCGAAACGATAGTTGCGGTGGACGTTGCCGACACTAAGCTTCTTGGTCCAAAGCTTGCACAGTACGGTGAATATGTTGATCTTTGCATTGACCATCATATTTCCAACACCGATTATGCAAAGCAGCTTTTGGTGTACCCCGACGCCGCCGCTGCCTGTGAGGTGATATACCGTGTGCTTGCCGAAATGGAGATACCCTTAGACAAGCTTATTGCCGAATGTCTCTACACGGGAATTGCCACGGACACAGGGTGCTTCAAGTACGCAAACACCACAAGGCTTGCCCACATTATTACGGCGAAGCTTATGGACTACGGAATAAATTTAGAGCGTATAAACCGCGAGATGTTCGACCTGAAAAGCCGTGCGCGGCTAAAGGTTGAGCAGTACATCAACTCGGCTATGGAATTCTACCTTGACGACCAATGCACAATGGCGGCTGTCACTCTTGACACGATAAAAGAGACGGGACTTGCACAGGAAGAATTTGAGGGAATTTCGGGAATGAGCGTTCAGATCGAGGGCGTCAAGGTCGGAGTGATAATCAAGGAAAAGGAGCATGGCAAGTTTAAAGTTTCCATGCGTTCCGCTTCGGACGTGGACGTTTCCGCAATATGCCGCAAATTCGACGGCGGCGGTCACGTCAAGGCTGCGGGCTGCACTCTTGAGGGCGAGCTTGAGGACGTTAAGCTTAAGCTCCTTTCGGGTATCGCTCCCGCTTTGGGTATAGACTTATGGCTGGCGTAAATAACGAGCTTTGCGGGATAATCTGTGTAAACAAGCCGCAGGGCTTCACAAGCTTTGATGTAATTGCCAAAATGAGAGGCATACTTAAAATGAAGCGTTTGGGTCACGCGGGTACTCTCGACCCAATGGCGACGGGAGTCCTTCCCGTTTTTGCTGGACGCGCCACAAAAGCCTGCGACATACTTCCCGACCACGACAAGACATATGAGGCGGGTTTCCGCCTTGGAATTACCACTGACACTCAGGACGTTACCGGAACGGTCACAAAAGAGCGTCCCGCAAACGTTACGTCGGAGCAGATAAAAAATACGCTTGAAAGCTTTCGCGGAGAGATCATGCAGGTACCGCCTATGTACTCGGCGGTATCGGTGGGCGGAAAGCGGCTTTACGACCTTGCACGAAAGGGTATAGAGGTTGAACGGGAGGCGCGCCCGATAACGGTTTACTGCCTTGAAATTACAGAATTTGACGAGTCCGCACAAAGCGGCACTTTAAAAATATCCTGCTCAAAGGGTACTTATATCAGGACGCTTATCAATGATATAGGCGAGGCTTTGGGCTGCGGCGGCATTATGACTTCTCTTGTGCGGACTGCGGCTTGCGGCTTTACCCTTGCGGACTGCGTGACCTTGGAGCAATTGCAGGCTATTGCAAACGGAGACGGAGATTTTTCATCTGCATCAAGACCAATTGAAAGCGTTTTTGAGGGACTCCCCTCGGTTCGGCTCTCCCCTGTGCAGGAGAGAATGTACCGAAACGGCGTTAAACTTTCTCTTGAAAAAATAAAAATATCGGGAGAGGGTTCTCCAATCAAGGTATACGGCGAAAGCGGTTTTATAGGCACTGCCCTCCCCGACCGTGAAAACGGCATTTTAAGAGTACACAAAAACTTCTGTCAATAACGAAATAATTCTGCTGAAAGCGGAAAACTTCTTGCCTCTTGCCTCAAAAACTCTAATCTCTGATAGGAAAGGAAGCGCGGAAATGGTTGATCTGACCGGAACAAACGACGTGCCGAAAAGCAGCACCGCAGTTGCAATGGGACTTTTTGACGGACTGCACTACGGTCACAAAACGGTTATAAGATATGCTACGGATATTGCGGAAAATAATCCCGGGATAGAGCCTGCCGTTTTTACCTTTGACACACAGAGCGTCACTTCAAAGGGAAACGGCGGTGTGGAGTGCATTTTGTCCCGTGAAATGAAATTCGAGCTTATCGAAAATCTTGGTGTAAGGTACATTTATTCCCCGGATTTTATGAATTTCAAGGATCTTACCGGTGAGGAATTTGTTGAGCTTGTTCTCTGTGACAAGCTTAGCGCGAAATTCGTGACCTGCGGCGAGGACTTCCGCTTCGGCAAGCAGGCGAAATGCGGCGTTGAGGAGCTTGACAAGCTTTGCCGAAAGCACGGCATTAGGCTGTATGTTGTTCCGCCCGTCCGCGAACGTCAGGGAGTGCGAATTTCCTCAACCATGATACGCGAGCTTATACGAGGCGGAGAAATTGAGACGGCAAATCTGCTTTTAGGCAGCCATTTTACTATGAAGCTACCGATAGCCTACGGCAGACAGCTTGGCAGAACGCTTAATTTCCCCACCATAAATCAATACCTCCCGAAGCGGCAGGTCATGCCGAAATTCGGCGTGTACGCTTCCAAAACAGAGGTGCTGGGCAAGATTTACAAAAGCGTTACCAACATTGGGATAAAGCCTACTGTCGGCAGCGACGCTCCTCTTGCGGAGACATACATAATCGGCTTTGACGGAAGCGACCTTTACGGGGAGACCGCTAAAATTTCCCTTATAAGCTTTATACGTCCCGAGATGAAATTTTCAGACGTTGCCGGGCTTAAAGAACAGATAGCTCGTGACACACAGGCTGTTTTGGATATTCCCGACATAAAGTACAAAAGCGTGAGAGACCAATGCGCGGAAAATTAATTATGGAAGATAAAAATTTGCTGCTGCAAAATATCGACAGGCTGCATACCACCGAAATGGGCGCGGAAAGGATAATAAAAAACCTCGGTCTTGAAAACGCCGACCCTGTGGAGGTTTGCAGAAAAATAATACTTGATAGAAATTGCGGCATTTACAAAAACGGCAAGAATTGGTACTGTGAAAAAGACGGCGTAAAAATAACCGTCAACTCCCACAGCTATACAATTATTACCGCACATAATACTATAGCAATTAAATAAAACGATACCAAACTCTGTAGGGCGGGGGCTTGCTCCCGCCTAATGGAAACGGTTCTGTTAAAAGGCGGGAGCAGAGCCCCCGCCCTACAAAAATATGCAT
This sequence comes from uncultured Clostridia bacterium, assembly GCA_947383835.1. GTDB lineage: Bacteria > Bacillota > Clostridia > Oscillospirales > Ruminococcaceae > RGIG8773. The sequence goes on along the minus strand of CANDEV010000018.1, from coordinate 20,901 downwards.
TTCATTTATTGTTGGATTGCAATAGTATAAAATTAGGAGGACTTAAAATGAACACGGAAAATATCAGAACACGGTTTGCGCCCAGTCCCACGGGATTTATGCACATAGGCAACCTGAGGACTGCGCTGTACACCTATATTATTGCGAAAAAATACGGCGGAAAGTTTATTCTCCGCATTGAGGACACCGATCAGGGTCGTTACGTTGAGGGCGCGACGGAGGTCATTTATGACACGCTCCGTTCCTGCGGGCTTAACTGGGACGAGGGTCCCGACATAGGCGGTCCCGTTGGTCCCTACGTTCAGTCAGAGCGCATGGGTATCTTCAAGGAGTACGCCGAAAAGCTTGTGGAGACGAGTCACGCATACTACTGCTTCTGCACAAAGGAGCGCATGGACAAAGTCCACGAGGAGCAGCAGGCTAAGGGCATTACGCCAACATACGACCGTCACTGCCGCGACCTGCCTAAGGACGAGGTGGACAGGCTTCTTGCCGAGGGTACGCCTTATGTTATCCGTCAGAAAGTGCCTTTGGAGGGTACTACTACTTTCCACGACGAGCTTTACGGCGACATAACCGTACCGAACGCCGACCTTGACGACCAGATCTTGCTCAAGGCGGACGGTATGCCCACATACAATTTCGCAAATGTTGTGGACGACCATTTAATGGGAATTACTCACGTTGTCCGCGGCAACGAGTATCTTTCCTCCGCGGCTAAGTACAATCTTCTGTACGAGGCTTTCGGCTGGGAAATTCCCACATATATCCATGTTAATCATATCATGAGGGATGCGACACACAAGCTTTCAAAGCGTGACGGAGACGCATATTTCGGCGAATTTGTTGAAAAGGGATACTACATTCCCGCCATACTGAACTATATCGTGCTTTTAGGCTGGGCGCCCAAGGGCGAGCAGGAAATTTTCTCTCTCGACGAGCTTGTAGAGGAGTTTGACATCAGCGGAATTTCCAAGTCCCCCGCAATTTTCGACCCTGTAAAAATGACGGCGATAAACGCGGAATGGCTCCGCAGAATTTCCCATGAAGAATTTAAGGAGCTTGCTCTCCCCTATATCAGGCAGACCTGCAAGCGTGAGGACATAGACCTTGATGTGCTTGTAAAGGTATTGCAGCCACGTACCGAGTTGCTCTCGGACATTCCCGAAAAGGTGGACTTTATCGACGAGCTTCGCGAGTACAGCAACGATCTGTTCTTCAACAAGAAGATGAAAACCAATGCGGAGACAGCTCTTCCCGCGCTTCAGGCTGTGCTGCCCATACTGGAAGGAATCAACGAGTCCGATTGGACGGAGGAAAATATTCACGCCGCTGTTTTTGCTGAGATAGAAAGGCTTGGCGTTAAGAACGGCTGGATACTGCTCCCAATGCGCGCCGCGCTTTCGGGCAAGGCTATGACTCCCGGCGGAGGTATCGAGCTTGCGGCGATTTTGGGAAAAACAGACTCTGCCGCACGTATCAAAAAGGCTTTGGAGCAGCTTTCTTAATTGCGGTTATTTTAATTACAGCAATTTTATTGCTTTATCACATGATGTACACATTAAACTGATAAAATATGGTACGGTAAAATTTTTAAATCCGAAAAGGTGGTTTATTACATGATAGAAGTTCAGAACCTTACCAAGCAGTACGGATCAAAAAAAGCTGTTGACGATCTTTCCTTTACTATTCAGGACGGGGAGATATTAGGCTTTTTGGGACCGAACGGCGCAGGTAAATCCACAACGATGAATATGCTGACGGGGTATATCTCCTCGACATCGGGAAAAGCCCTTATAAACGGTATTGATATTCTTGACGACCCTATCGCGGCAAAGAAAAACATAGGCTATCTGCCCGAGATCCCGCCGCTTTATCTCGACATGACCGTCAAGGATTACCTCAATTTCATATACGATCTTAAAAAGTGCAAGCTGCCGAGAAAGTCCCATTTGGAGGACGTTTGCAGCCTTGTCATGATAAACGATGTTTATAACCGCATAATCCGCAATCTTTCAAAGGGCTACAAGCAGCGTGTGGGACTTGCACAGGCGCTTATAGGCAACCCTCCTATCCTTATTCTGGACGAGCCTACCGTCGGTCTCGACCCTAAGCAGATAATTGAGATACGCACTCTTATCAAAAAGCTTGGAAAGAAGCACACGGTAATTCTGTCCTCCCACATTCTGCCTGAGATACAGGCGGTATGCGACAGGATAATCATTATCAACGGCGGAAAAATTGCCGCAGACGACACTACTGAAAACCTCACAAAAAACATCTCCACCGACCACAAGATAATCGCAAGGATAGACGGTCCCCGTGAGGAAGTCCTCAAGATGATAAAGGGCATCAACGGAGTAATAAGTGTTGTTGCGGACATGGAGCGTGAAAAGGGAATTTTTGATTATGAGATAGAGTCCAGAGAGGACGTTGATATCCGCCGCGAGCTTTTCAAGAGAGTTGCGGCGAGAAACTGGGTAATACTGGGGCTTAAGACCTCAGAAATGACTCTTGAAGACATCTTCCTTAAAATTACAATGGGAGACAACGTTGTTATTAAAACGAAAAAAGCAGCCGACGCAAAAACCGATGAAGCGGCTTCCTCTGACAAAGAAGATACAGCCGACGGGGACGAGGTCACGGAGACTGCGGAAAAAGATGAGTCTAAGGAGGATAACGAATAATGGGCGCAATTTTCAGACGGGAGCTGAAGGCTTATTTCACCTCCCCTATCGCATATATTTTTATTGCAGTTTTTTACATTTATACATCCACATTTTTTGCCAGCTATAACCTTTATTACGGCACGACCGATATGTCCACCTCGTTCACAAGCGCGTTCACTATCATTATGATACTGCTGCCGCTTCTGACCATGAGGCTTTTTACCGAGGAAAAGCGGCAGAAAACCGACCAATGTCTTTTGACCGCTCCCGTAAATCTTTTTTCTATTGTTATGGGAAAATTTTTTGCGGCGGTGTGCATATTCCTTTGCGCTATGGCAATCTACGTTCTGTACGTTATAACTCTTGTTGCTTTGGCAGGCTCCGTTGCGTGGGCGACGGTCATCGGCAACTTTGTCGCTCTCCTGCTTTTGGGCGCAAGCTTTATCTCAATAGGCATTTTTGTTTCCGCAATGACGGAAAATCAGGTCGTTGCGGCAATTGTCAGCTTTATCATCATCATGCTTTTCTATATGATAGACGTTTTCGCGGGGAACATTCAGGTGGAATGGCTCAAAACGGTAATGTCCTCCTTGGGCTTCTACACAAGATACTATGAATTTTCCACGGGAATATTCAGTATCCCCAGCCTTATTTTCTTCCTCAGCGCAATTTTCATATTCAACTTTTTAACCGTACGCGCACTTGAAAAGCGCCGCTGGTCTTGATTCGGAGGTGCTTGGAAATGAAGATAAATACAAAAAAGCTTAAATACGGCACAGTCGCTACTGTCATAACCGTTATCGTAATTGTAATGGTAGTGCTGCTGAACGTTATCGTTTCCTCTTTAGGGGAGCGTTATGACATGAAGTTCGACCTTACCCCAAACAACAACTTTGAAATAAGCGAAGATACCACCGACTATCTTGCAAAGCTTAATGAAAACGTTGAGATATGCACCACGGTGGACGAGCTTTTCTTTGAGACTACCGAGAATATCTACTACCGTCAGGCATACGAGGTGCTGAAAAAGTACGCTCAGAATTCCTCCAAAATTGAAGTGAATTTCGTGGACATGACGGTGAATCCCACCTATGTTGAAAAGTACAAGCAGTACTACAGCGGCAGTATCAACGATTACAGCATAATTATTTTCAACAAGGATTCCAACAGGATAAGAGTGGTTTCGGTGAACGATCTTTTCAACACCGAATTTGACTACAACTACTATGCCACTACAATCGTTTCCTCAAAGGCAGAGCAGGTGATTACCTCGGCTCTTATGTACGTTACAGACCCCGACCCCAAAACGGCGGTTTATCTGAATGTTACAAGCCAGAGCACGAGCGGGGCAAACATTACCGATATGCTTGAAACGAACGGCTTTGACGTTCTTACGGTGGATCCTCTCACGGAGGATATCCCCATGGACGCCGACCTTATTGTTATCAACTCGCCGCTGAATGATTTCTCCGAGGAGCTTATCGCGCAGCTTTACGATTTTATGGAAAACGGCGGAAATTACGGCAAAAACATGATTTATACAGCAAGTATAAGCCAGAATGAAACCCCAAATATCAACGCATTTTTGGAAGAATGGGGAATTAAGGTCGGCGACGGTCTTATTGCCGAAAATAACGCCCAAAACCGCGTTTCCGCCTCAAGCCCATACAATATAAAGACTTATATTGAAAGCAACGATTATACAACGGGTATTCCAGAGGAAACTATTACAAGTCCTGTGGCTGTACCGAACTCCCGTCCGTTGGAGGTGCTTTTCGACCACTTCGGCAATATTGACGCAATGTCCCTGCTGAACACCTCCGAGACAGCGTTTGTCATGACAAACGAGATGATGGAGCATATTGCCGATACAAACGAAATGCCTGAAATTACCGAGCAGTCAGCCTCTGTCATGGCTCTTGCGAGAAAGTATGCCTTTGTAGACAATGTTCAGACCTACTCCAATCTTATTGTGCTGGGCAGTGATTATATTCTTGACAGCACTCTCACAAGTATGCCATATTACAATAACGGAGATTACTTTGTGTCGATCGTCAACAAAATTTTTGGCAAGGACAACGGTCTTTACATCGTTGCAAAGGATCTTTCAAGCCCGACCTATGAGACTAACGCGGCGCAGGCAAACGTGCTTAGGATAATATTCATGTTCGTGCTCCCCGCTTTGGTTGCGGCAGCGGGAATTGCTGTATGGCTCAAAAGGAGACATAAATAATGAAAAAAAATATAAAGCATATTATAATTTTCGGCGTTATTGCGGTAATTTTGGTCGGACTTCTTATTGTGCTCAAGCTCACCGCTCCCCCGGAGGAAGCCGAAACTGAAACAGAGGGCGCTGTTCAGACGTCCCTTGTTTACGACAAGAATCCTCACGATATCTCCAAGCTGGAAATTTCCAACGAACACGGCACATATGAGGTTGTTAGGGCAGGTGACGGCGACGATGCTGTATGGACTATTGTTGAGCTTGCCAATCTGCCCATGAGCAGCGGCAATATGGGTACTCTGCTTGAAAACGCGGCAAGCGTTACCGCGCAGCAGACTGTTGTTGAAAACGCGGAGGACCTCTCCATTTACGGCTTGGACAAGCCTTTATCTACGGTCACAGCAACATTTTCAGACAGCGGCAACACCGTGAAAAAGCTGCTTATAGGCAACCTTACGCCAAGCGGTACTATGCACTATGCAATGGCTGAGGGCGATCCAAAGGTATATACCATTTTAAATTCAAGGCTGAACTGCTTTTTGGAAAACGAGTATTACGTCCTGAATAAGGTGATCTACACAGCGCGGTCTGCCGCTGACGAAAACGATACTACCGATTATACGCGCATAAACAAAATGACTATCAAGCGTCCCGACCTTGATTACGATTTTGTTATTGAGTACGACGTCCGCCTTGACGATGACAGTATTATGATAGCAAATTCGTCAAGCTATGTTATTACCTCACCTGTTTTCCGCGAGCTTAACCCCGAGACTTCCTCGACGGTCACAAGCGGTATTTTCGGGCTGACGGCTTCGGATTTCGGCATTTTAAATCCCAATGAGGAGGACTTTGCAGCCTGCGGTATCACCGCCCCTGCTGCGGAGGTGCTGTTTGAAATAAACGGCGGCGACAACATACGCATAACTATAGGCAGCGAGTGCTTCGACGAGGAGGGCAAAAAGCTGGGTCGTTACGTTTATGCCGACGGCGCGGCGATCATTTACATTTTTGACGAGAGCAGCCTTCCATGGCTGACTGTCGAGCCGCTTGACATCACCACCACCATGATCACATCAAATTATATTTATGATGTACAGTCCATTGACATCAGCGGCGAAGCAAGCATGAGCTTCACCATGACAGGCAGCAGCGCGGACGATTTCGCGGTAAAGCTTGACGGCAATGACGCGGATACGGACGAGTTCAAGAACCTGTATCAATTCCTGCTGAAAGTGCCCAGCGACGAGCTTTATTTTGAGGAAACAGACGCCGAGCCGACCGTTTCCATAAAAATAACAACGAGCCGCGGCGAGGACTTGATAGAGTTTATCCCCTCGGACAGCCGCAAGGCAATAATCAGACTCAACGGCAAGACAACATACAAGTGCGCCGCCGCCTACGTTGACAGACTTATGAGCAATCTGGAGCTTTTCAAAAACGGCGAAAAAATAATTGCTACTTGGTAGCGGGAAACGCACGTCGGCAAGAGGCGGGGAACGCCCCGCTGCGAGAGACACCCCCAATGTTAATGATTACAACTCTTAACTTTATTAAGCCCCCTCAAGGGGGCGGGGCGGATACGCGATTTTCTCAATGTTTATACTAATTTGCGACTAAAAAGCGTATAAAAAATCAAACAAAAATTTGCGCGTGTGATTTTTGTGCAGATTTTTTATCTACGCTTTTAGGAGCAAATTAGTATTATATGCTTTGACAAAATTTGCAGCAAAATTATGGTACAATATTTAAGTTACTTGATTTTTTAAAAAATTTTTTCTCTGTTTTTAATATTTGCACTTGATTTTATTAAAAAATTATGTTATAATAATAAGTGTGAATGATTAAGATTTTCCCAAGGGAAGATTTCTGTGAAAAAAATTTCCTTTGGAGATTTAAAATACGTACAGAGAAACGATCAATCGACAATGAAAAGGAGGATACGCAATGGCAGAAACAAACACGTCAGCAAGTGCAGCAACCGAAAAGGAGAATAAATTTCTCCGATATAAGGGCTACCCTCTTGTAAGAAATAAGGACGAAATTTATTACGGCAATATGTCAGACAAATATGTTGTTTGGATGCAGATCACAGAAAAAACCAAGGTAGGCAATCTGGACGTAGCCAGTAAGGTAAAAATATACAAAATGGCTACCGATGATAAGCTTTCGCCCATAGAGGCTATTGTCAAGCAAAGCGAGAAAACCAGTCTTTACGAGGCTCTCGATATTGCATACGCATGGCTTTCAAGGCACTAACCGTACACGAAATCAACCCCCTCCGCAGTATTCTGCGGAGGGGGTTCGTCATTAATAATACTAATTTGCTCCTAAATGTGATTTGACGAGCATAATATAAAAAATGGGTAAAGGCGGGTAAAGCTGGGTAATTTAGGGTTTAGGTTGAATAAATGTGGATATATCGCGGTTTATCAAGGTTTAGCTTGACAAAGAGTTGAAACGGTGGAAAAATTTATTGTCAAAAGGAAAAACAGCATTTTCGGCTGATTTGAAAAAAATCAACTGGAAATGCTGTTTTTGTTGTTTTGTCGTTAGAATGGCGTTTTAAAAAAGTTATAAACCCGTTCAAATGGCGTTATATCGTTATTTTAAAAATATAACGGGTCGTTTTAAATTTTACCTGCTCTCGAAAAATTCAGATATAAAATTGGAAATTTCGATATGCGAATATGCGAACAAAAAAATTACGATATGCGAACTGGTTCGCATATCGTAATTTTTGCTATTTTTATTTAATCGAGGCTGCACATTATACCCTCATATTTTACAAAAGTCAATGCACAAAAATAGAGAAAAACTTTAAAAACATTTGTTTATTATACCAATTGATTTGTTGGAACTTTTGTTCTATAATAATAACTACAATATTAAATTATATAGGCGGTGAAAGTATGACTCAAGACGAATTTATTGAAAGATACAACAAATTAAATAATTCCCAAAAGCACTCTATTGAGATACTTATTTCATCTTTTCAAACTGATCAAACATACCGTCAACAAGAATCCGTTGTTCTGGAGAAAGACGACTATATCTTGAGTACAAGGCAATTGCTTCCGCTTGATGATTATCCTCATCAAAAAGATAATTAATAATAATTTCGAGTTCTTGCTCCGTTAAAGTTGTTTTTCCTTTTTCCCATTCAGTTAATTTCCCACGGTAACCTCCAATCAAATCACAAAGGAAAGATTTTTTTACTCCTCTTTTTTTTATTTGTTCTAATATTTCTTCTTTATTTTTTTTAATCATTTTTATCAGCTCCTATTGGTTTCTGATAAAGATCAGAATATATTAGTATATGCTTTTATTTTCCCTCTGCCCTTATGCAGGGGGAAAATTTTTATTTTAGCAATTTGCACAAAACGAGCATAAAAATATGTGCTAACTAACAAAATTCTGATAAATATCAGAATTTATCTTGATTTCTGATTAAAATCAGATTATAATAAGTATTGTAATCAACCGAGGTTGACCCTGTAGGCGCAGTAACCCCTTGTTGTTACAATGGTACAAACACATTGTACCATAAGAAACTTGAAAAAACAATAGAAAGTGAGGAAAATTTATGAAAATTATTTTTGAGGGAACGGAAACGGAACTTAGAAGCGCACTCAGTTCTTTTGGTGTTTCTAACAAGGTCATTTTTGATGACGGAAAAGAATTTGTCCCGTTTGCCTGTTGTGATTATATAGGCAGAGGTCATAGGCAAAAGAGATCAGACTACACAATTGGTGAGCTTATAAAAAATCACTATGACAAAATAAAGAAATTTTCGGCAGATAATACTGCTACCACTAAACCGGAAGCAGTAAATGAAGCTTTGAACAGTTCCGAAGTTGATATTGACTTGAATGCTATGGTTGAAAATGCTTCAAAACTCAAATTATAGTGATTTCCCATAAGATTAAAAATAAAGAAAGGACTAATAAAATGAACAACGAAGAAACCGTTCAAGAGCTTGAAACAGCCCTTGAAGAAATCGACGACATGGTAAACAGCATTGCCGAAGCGATTATCCAAATAGCCCACGGCGGTCACGACGAAGCGGCGTACATTTTGTACCGTGCTATGGAAGATCACGCCCGTGAGGAAGATACATTAAATACATACGAACAATTTGTTTGTATCACAGGGAGGAATATTGATGATTGACATACACATTACCGACAAGGGCGTTGAACAGCATATTGAAAATGCGACCGTAGTTGATGTACTTACGGTACTTTGTGAAGCGGTAATTGCAATTTGCAAAGGAATACACATTCCAAGCAACACAATCGCAAGAGCGATACTCAGCTACAATATGCTTTACGGAAATAAAAACAAGGAGGCATGATAACTATGACACTTGGCGAGAATATCCGCAGGAAGCGGCTCGAATATGACCTCACGCAGCTTGAACTTGCCAAACGCGTAGGCGTAACCAAAGCTATGATCTGCTATTATGAACAAGGCGTAAAATTGCCGTCAATAGCTACTTTAATCAGCATGGCAGATACATTGCACTGTTCAATCGACGAATTACTCGGTCGCAAGGCAAGCTAACTAACATTAACTATTGTAAAGGAGAAATTAATATGAAAGTAATGCACAATCCCGAAATCACCGCAAGGGTCAAGGTCGAGGAGTACCTTAAAAAAGAGGGAGAGGAGCTTGTAAACTTTGCCTATGCTAAGACAGCCGAGGACGACAGACGTTTTTACGTTGGTATAACATATACGCCACGAAATAACAATGAGGGAGACAGTTGTCCTACAAACCGTTATGACGCGAACCGCTATGATGTAATTACCTATGACATTGAGACAGACAATTTTGAGTATTGTTCAGTCTGCCTTAAATATGAAAATGCTCTTATCCAAATGGGACAGCGTATCGAAGCTTATTCAAACACCTAAATAGCCGAAACGGAGCAAACCCGCTCCGTCCGCAGGGAATGACCGCCCTGCACTGATGATGGCAGGTCAAGAAAGCCGGTGAAATATGGATAATTTTATAATTGAGAAGTTTAAAGCAGAAATGCTTGTAAACGCTCTTGAAACAACCAAAATCCTGTTGGAAGTCTCTCAAAAAGGAGATTTAGAGCAGGAACAGGTCAGGAAGAATGTCGCAACCATTCTTGTGATCCTGACCGAAACCGAGGATTTCCTTAGATCGTTCAATAAGAACGAGTGTTCCAACTCTAATATATAGTATAGCAGAGTTGGTGCAAAAATGCAAGTGTTTTTCAAAAATTTTTTCGGGAGGTGTGGATTTATTTGGATTATTTAACAGTAAAAGAAGTGGCGGAGCTTAAAGGGTGTAGTGAGAGGTACGTACAAAATTGTGTATCAAAGGGTAAGCTTGAGGCTAAAGAGGAATTAAATTCCAAAGGTAAAGCTAAATTTCTTGTACCCGTTTCCGCGCTTCCCGAGGAGTTGAAAGCGAGGTACTATAAGCAGAAACAACAAGAGCTTGGCTTACAGCCCGAACTTAAGGAAACGCCATTAGAACGGCATTCTAAGGCTGCTAAAAAGCCTGTTCAAAAGAAGCGTTTGGACGAATTCACCGAAGCGGAACGGGAGCAGATTGCTCTATGGTGCAGTATCCTCAAGGAGTGGCAGGCGGCGCGTTCCAAATTCAAGAACAAGACCGAGGCGGATCCACTTTTCTGTGGCAAGGTCAAGCTAGAACATCCCGATATTGACATTTCTCCCGATATTTTGTACCGCAAATACAGAGCTTACCGAAACAACGATTTTCAGGGGCTTGTTGAGAACCGCGGCGGGTGGAATAAGGGCAAGTGCAGTATTGACGACACGGTCTGGAGCATTTTCACAAGTTACTACCTCACAACGCACCGCCTTACTATAGAAAACTGCTATGCAAAGGCGGTGGCGGTATGCAGAGAATACTACCCCGAGCTTGTGGACGGAATTCCCTCATCGAGGACGTTCCGCCGCCATGTTGAGAAAATTCCTCATGCAGTTTTGGAGTATGGACGATTCGGCAAAAAGGCATTTATGGATAAGTATCTCGAATATGTGGAGCGTGATGTAAGTACCCTTAAATGCAATGATATTTGGATAGCTGACAATCATACGCTGGACTTTTTCACGCTTTCGGACGACGGCGAGGTACACCGCCCGTCAATAACCACATTTCAAGAAGCCAAAAGCGGCATTATTGTTGCGGCGGAGCTTTGCGACCACCCAAATTCGGACACTACACGTCTTGCACTGCGGTCGGCAATACTTCAAGGCTATGGAATACCGATAGGCGTATATTTCGATAACGGTTCGGAATTCTGCGCAAGCGATCTTGCGGGACGCGGACACCGAAAAAAATCAAGTTGGCAAAAAGAAGAACACCCTGTTCAAATATTTTCACTGCTTGGCATATCAGTAACAAATGCCATTCCCAAAAACGCCAAAGCAAAGCCTATTGAAAGATTTTTCTACACTTTCAAGGAGCATTACTCAAAATCGGTGGAAAGCTACTGCGGCGGCAAGCCCGATGAGCGTCCCGAGGAGTGCAAGCAGCTTGTAAAGGAGCGGAAGCTTATCACCGATGAGGAGCTGCGGGAAATTCTCCCAATCTTTATCAAGGGACACAACAGCGAGCTTTACGGCGGCAAGGAAAAACGTTTCAAAAATATGAAACGCATTGAAGTTTGGAATGAGGCTGTGCGGGCGGGAGATATTGAACTTCGCACCACCGACGCAGAAAATCTTAACTTGCTTTTGCGGCGCACTACCAAAATACAGAAAATCAAGCGGAACGGTGTTTTTATCGAATGGGCTGGACGAAAAATATGGTATAAAGACGATAATTCGATATTTCATATTGATGAGGAAGTATATGTTAGGTTTGATCCTATTAATTTGCGCGAGGTACAGGTATACGAAAAAGACACTGATAGATTTTTGTACACATATCCCTGCGCGGAACATCTTGATTTGCAATTTATAGGAGCGTCCGAGGAAAATATACAGAAAGCTATACAAAGTCAGGGCAGAGCGCGAAAAGCTGTCAAAAAGCAGCTTGACGACTATAAAAAATTCGACGCTGTTTCCCTGCTCAAGGCGGAGCTTCTCCGAGCGGAGCAAAATTCCAAGGGCTACGAAATTGCTAAGCCCGACAGCTTTACCCCTGTTATTGCGGAGGAATTTGAAGCAAGCGGCATGAATATTACAAAAATTGAATTTGCAGACCTGAAGCGTCTCAACGACGTTCAGGAGCAATCGAAAGGAGCATAATTTATGAGCTTTGATTTAGAAGCTATCCGCGGCGGATATGCGGAATTGGTAAATGAATTCGGCGAAAAAGGCGCGGCAATTTTGGCAGGCGTACCCATAAAATTTGTGGAAAGCGCGCTGAACGGCGAAAAAGCCACGTACACAGAGAAAATAGAAAGCCTGCTGCTTTCAAGACCCAAGGCGTATGAATTTTACCAAGGCGAACAGCGGGAGCTTTTCAAACGTCTGGAGTGGTTTATTGTAGAGAGCGGCAGCGCAAGCATGGCGGCTTCCGCCATAGGCACAAGCGGCAGCACAATATCCGACATAAGGAATTGCAAGTACCGCGGCGACATTCAGCAGATCTTTGCAAATTTCGCAAGCTATCTGACCCTTAAAGCCGAGAAAAAGGCGCAGATATACAAGGGTACGGAGTACGTGCCGACCTCCATTTCGGAGTATATGTATCAGGTTATCAGGGGCGTACATATCGCGGGAGAATGCGAAATTATAACAGGGGACACGGGCGTGGGAAAGTCCCGCACCATTTCAAAGTACGCCGCCGACTATCCCGAAAATACCATTGTCGTTACCCCTACTTATGCGGACAGCTCAGTTATCGGCATTATGAAATTAATTGCTGCGCAGCTTGGAGTAAACGGCTTAAACAGGCTGCACGACCTTAATTCCGCAGTGGTTTCAAGGCTTCATGACGGTATGCTGATAATCATTGACGAGGCGCAGCACCTTAAATTTCCCGCCATAGACCACCTGCGGAGCATATCCGATATTTTTACCGACCGCGGCGAGACAATGGGCGTTTGCTTTGTGGGCAATCCCTCATTTATGCGGCACTTTGACGAAAAGAAAATTGCGGTAACGGGGCAGGTTTTCAACCGTGCTAATCTCCGTCCGTACATCAAGGCGGCGGACATTAAGATCGAGGACATCAAGCTGCTGTTCCCCGAGCTTGTCTCCCAAAAGAAAAATGCCGAGATAAAATTTCTGTATGCTATTGCCCAAACCAACGGCGAGGGTATACGGCGCGCGATAAAATTTTACAGTACAGCTTACAACATGGACGGCGGGAATGTCGGCATAGAGCGGCTTGCAGAGCTTGCGCAAATGGGCAACCTCCGTTTAACCAATATCGGCGGCATTATCAAGCGGCTCAGAGAGGAGGCGGCAGCATGAGAGCGACCCGCCCCACAAGACGGCAAAAAATTCTTATCAGCGGATTTGGCTTAAACGGTGATAATTTCCTTGTAGTAAAGGAGACCGACGGCACAATGGAGCTTTATAATAAGAAAACTCGAAAAACAATTACACGATATAAAAAGGAGAAAAATTATGAGATACACAGTAAATTTAAGAGTTGAGACCCATTCGGGAGTTGCAGTCGAGCCGTACACGGTGCTTGCGGGAAACAGGAAGTCCGCGGAATCCATTGCCGCGGCGGAGGCTATCCGAAGGCACGGTCGGGAGAATATCACCGAGATCGCGTCGGTGTCTGTAACGGAGGTGTCTCATGCGGTTGCGTAATATTGTTAGGGACATTATCATTTTGCTTCTTGGAGCAATGATATACGGTTTCATCGGCGCGGCTCTTGAAGCATACGGAAACCGCGCGGCGGGAAATATCGGCGGTGAAGTTTTTGTGCTTCCGCTTATGGCAGGGCTTGTGTGGCTCGGGTGGGAGCTTCGGAAATAAATAGAACGGGGACGCGTTCCCCGCCTTAATGCGGCTCGGCAATGCCGAACGGTGACAAGCCCGTGAAAACGCAGAGTCAAGGTAAAAATAAATTTTATGGGAGGTACTACTATGCCAAAGAAAATCGCTGCTAAGAAAAAAATTGACATCAACCGTATTGTTGCTCTTGTGCGGGACATCAAGGAGCGCGAACAGGTCAAGAAACAGCTTGAAGCCGAAATCAAGGAAGCACAGGACGAAATTAAGCAGGCAATGACTGACAATCATTTGGAGGAAATGTGCGCGGACGTTTTTACTATACGGTATAAGCCTGTTGTTTCCAACCGTTTTGATACGGCTACATTCAAGGCGGACAACCACAATTTGTACGAAATGTATCTAAGGGAATCCTCTTCTATGAAATTTACAATTACGTGATTAAGGCGGGAGCGATCCCGCTTTAATGCGATAGGAGGCGGTATTTTGCTGACAGGCAGAATTATACGGCAGGTACTGTGCGCTGCGATCAGAAGCAGGGTGCTTATTGTTACCAAGACCGACGATGAGGCTCGTGCGATCCGTCATGAAATATCCGAATTTGTACGGCTGTGGCTGTCCCCCGAGATATATAATAAAGTACATTCCGAGGGCGTGAATATTGGCGGATATGAGCCTATTTTTGTGTACGATCTGAAAAAGTGGAATAATTGTTATCGGTGCTATCCATTCCGCGGGGTCGTTATGGTTACAGACAAAAATATTTCCGATATTAAAAATATTGCAGAGGGTACTAAAAAGTGGCTTTTGCAGGTAAAGGCGTGAAAATGCTTATTTGAATTTATCAAACCAAAATGGCAGTGCACAAGACCATTGAATATTACGAGCCTGTGAGGAAAAAAATTCAAATAGTTGATTTCTTACGTCATTTAAGATATCCATTTCTACAGTAACATTTGTTGAATTAGGATTAAAATGAACATCATGACATATTTCTGAAGGTGTTAGAGATACATAAGTTCTACATATTGTAGGTCTACAGGGATAAATAGAGCAACACCCATTTTTTAAGAAAATACACGGAACGCGAACTTGTGTATGTGTTTCAGTTGCCAAAAAAACAGGGTTAAATATTTCTATATGTTCACGCTTTAATTTTTTTATTTTGGAATGAAGTTTATTTTTTTCTTCTTTAGACCAGTTTTTATTTACGTACTGTTTAATGTAGTCGGCTTCAAATTCTGATATGGCAACACTCATATAACAGCAATAATCGCAACCTTTATGGCAATCTGTATACGGATATATCATATCCATTATTTTATCTATATAGAATAAAAGATTGGCATAATCTTTTAGATTTGTTTGCAAATTTTGAGTAATGTGATAATTTAAAAAATTTCGGATTTCAGAAATATACGAAGTATAAAGGGTTTTATCAATAACCAAATATTTGTTTTTAGTTATTGTTTTATTTGGAGGATAAATTTTTTGGTATTTATGGTGTAGCTTAAAGCAACAATTAATAAACGTTTTTTCACTTCCACAAGGACATTTTTCAAATGGAAATATAATTGACATTATAACACTTCCTAATAATATTAATTATAAAAATTATACAATTTATAAAAGCAATTGTCAAGATTTAATAAAGATAAAGGAGGAATTTTCAAAATGACAACAACCCAGCGCAAGACGATTTTTGGAATGTGCAAAAGTCTCGGAATGAGCGAGGACGACCGCCGCGCTCTGATTTTCGGGCTGACGGGTAAGGAGTCCACCAAGGAGCTTACCGACAGTCAGACCGAGGCTGTGATCGGCGAGCTTCGCAAGCGGTGCGGCAGCGTTCCCGAACCGCCCGAGAAACGCAGTCCCAAAGCCTACAAGCCTGCGGTCGCCGGTATGATGACAACGGAGCAGCAGTCCCTCGCATGGCGGTATATGTACCATCTGCGGGAATTGGACGAAAAGCCCATGCTGCATGAGGACGGCAAGCCCTTTACCGTTGGGGAACGCATGGCGGGGGCGATACATAAAATTTGCGGAATTACCGCAAAATCGGGTGAGGATATTTTTAGGTGGGTATCATTTAAGGACGGCGAAAAGCTTATTTAGGGGCTGAAGCGGTACGTTAATAATGCGGAACGGAAAGCGAGGCGGAAGTCCAATGATTAAACAGTACTGCCGATACTGTTCGCACGCAGAGGACTACAACGGCGAGGGGACTGATTTTGTATGCTTTGCAAACGCCCCTTGCGGTGATAACGGAAACGGGATATTTTATTCCGCGGCAAAAGCAAAATCGGTAAATCATTGCAGGTATTTTGGATTTTGCGGCATTGATATTTTTACCGATAAAGAATATCAGCCCCGTGAGGGATATTCTGAAATCCCCTGCGATTATGTTCAAATGAGTTTATTATAAATGAAAGGGTGATAAAATGAGCCTGCTTGAAAAATTAACGCTGGAGGATTTAGACGAGGAGCAGCGGCAGCTTGCGGATTGTATCGGGCTTGAGGCATACAAAAATTTACTGCGGAATTATGCAGGCTCATATATTTATGTCTGCAAGCCCGACACTATAACGGCGAACGTCCGCGACGAACAAATTCGGAAAGAATTTAACGGTTACAATTATCTTGACCTTGCTAAAAAATTCAATCTTTCGGAAATCTCTATCCGCCGAATTATCTCTCCTGTTCTGAAAGCTGTCAAGGCTGCTCCACTCCCGGGGCAAACCTCATTTTTTGATGATGACATAAAAATTTAATTATCATGATTTCTTTTCATATGAAAAGAGAAATGATATAAATAATGGTGTATGATTAAACTGTAAAGTAAATCATACACCATATTTTTTTGGAGGTGAGAACATGGCAATAGACGCGACAACTATCTTGTCAATATATTCGGCGATATTAACGCTTATGATCGGAATTATAGGATTTTTTCTTACGCGGACTTTTAAAGAGCTTGACAATAAAACATCTTCCAAGGAATTTGAGGTTGCGAAAAAAGATATTGAAAAAAATACGGACGATATTCGCCGTATCAAGGACAATTATCTTACCAAGGACGACTACTTTCGCGAACAGGCTAAAGTAGATAAAAAGCTCGACAGTATCATGGAAATTTTAATGACTATAAGCAAAGGAGGCGGTTCATGATGAATCCCGAAACAATGATGAAAAAAGCCCGTGCAGCGAATTTTATTGAGAATAATGGCAAAGTCCTGCGTGGGATAAATATGCTCCGCACCGATTTTAATAAATTATCCTCTATTCGCTCCGCGCTGGGTCTTGACGCTGACGATTTCGCCGACAGCGTGAATTATCTTATCGAATCGGAATATATCCGCATACGCCATGTTGACACTCAAAAGCCTGCGGAGCTTGCGGATTATCCTATGGACGAAATTGAGGGCAAGCTTACCGCAAAGGGTATACAGCTTCTTGCGGGGGCGGTCAGCGATCCGTGCATAGACATTTAGGAGGACTTATGAAAACAGGAAATCGAAGTCACCCTAAAATAAATGATTTCCCCGAAGAGGTCAGAAATACCGTTGACGAAATGATAAAGGCAAATTTTAAATACCGCGAGATCGTGGAGTATGTGCAGAACGTCGGCTTTGAAATTTCCTACTCGTCAATTCAGCGGTACGCTTCGCGGCTTAATCAGTCTATTCAGTCCCTGCGGCTTGCACAGGAAAATTTTAAGGCGATCTCCCGCGAGCTTGATAAATACCCGAATTTGGACACCACCGAGGGCATTATAAAAATACTGTCAAATATAATTCTTGACGGTGTGCTTAAATTCGATGAGAACGATCTGCAAAGTACCGACCCGCTTAAATTAATGAAGCAGGCTACCGAACTGATACGCGTTGCGGCATACAAGAAAAATCTCGACCTGAAGAACAAGGATATTTCAGAAGCAGGCTTCGACGCGGTCAAGGATAAATTTTTCACGGGGCTTGCCCATGATGATCCGACATTGTACAAACAGCTTTCGGATTATTTGGAAAGTAAAAAATCTGAAATAACGGAGGCGGGGCAGGAATGATCTACGTTTTGCAAGTTATGACAGGCAAGGAGCTTACCGTCCGTTCTCTTTTGGAACAGCAGGATATTACAGCTTTCGTCCCCCGGAATCAATAGCTTTGCTTGGGTAGTTGAAAACGCAGACGATTTAAAAACTGTGCTCATAGCTGTAGGCTCTGCAATGGTTATTTATGAAACCGCAACAGGAGCGGCTGCGGCTGCAAATATTTTGCACACAGCCTCCATAAGCGGCATGAGCGTTGCACTCAAGGAATATACAGCTACTTCTTGGGGAGCTTCCGTTGCCGCAAGTGCATTGGCAAAAGCAAACGCCGCTATGTCGGCAGCTATGCTTATAAGCCCGATCACGGCAGTTGCGGCAGTTATCGGCGGAATATATGTCGCCGCTGTAGCCTCTGCTGTCAACCGCCACAAAGAATTAAATGCAGCCGCGGCTAAAGGCAGCGAGATTTACGCCGAACAGCAGCAGGCGATAAAAAAACTTGCCGACGCTTACGAAGATGTAAATAAAAAATCCGAGGAAATGATCTCCTCCCGCGAAGACGAAATATCCACTTTAAGCTCACTTAAAAGCAAGCTTGCAGAAAACGTTGACGAAAATGGCAGAATTACGGGTAGTTACGAAACAGTCAAAGCAATTGTTGAGGAAATTAACAAAATATATCCCGAACAGATCGAACTTATAAACGGTCAGATACAAGGATATAATGACCTTGCAGCTTCAATTAACGGATATATTGAAAACTTGCGTAAGACAACACTTATTGAAGCAAAGCGTGAGGTTTACAAAACAGCTATTGTTACTTATGACGAGACCTCGGCAGCCAATGACGGGCTTTATGAAAACGCTCTCGCCGCGAGCGAAGCTTACGAAAAAGCTCGTGCAGATTACGACAAATTCAATAGCGGAGTAAATAATTTCACGGCTGAAACCAAAAGGAAAGCCGACGAAATGTGCATGAGCGTTAAGGAGTATGTTAAATATCAAAAAGATTATACTCAAGGCGTTTGGGAATCGGCTTGGCAGGCATACGGCGAAAATAAAAAGCTTATGGATAAATCTGCACAGGATATGGCTGATTATGAAAATTTGCTTACACAAAACTCTGTTGACGCAAGTGACAGTTATAAATCTTCCCAGCAAATGGCTGCGGAAGAATATGCCGCAAATTACACTACTGTTATGCTGGAAGCTTCCCAAAAGCTCGCCGACGCACAAGCCGAAAACACAGCTCTTTTAAAAGAAGCATGGGAGCAAGCCGAGCATGAGTACGCCATAGGCGTTATCGCTTCCGAGGAGGCTCTGTACGCAAGAAAATCCGCTCTGCTAAGTCAGTACGGCAATGCAGATTTGCAGGAGCATTGGAAGTATTATGAGGATTTATACGGTTATCAGCAGGACTATTCCGAGAAGTCCCAAAAGGAAGCGGAAGCGGCTGCTGAGGCTGCCAAAGAAGCCGCGAAAAAGGCTTCCGCGGAGCAGGTCGCCGCCCGTCAGTCCGAATGGGAGAACATCGACCGTCTGAACACTCTTGGTCTGCTGTCTGACGAGGACGCTATCCAAGCTCGCGCCGATTTCGTAAAAAAATATTACGGCGACGCGGATATTACCACGGGCAAGGGCATTACCGACGAAAATTATCAGTACCTGAAGCAAGTCTATGAAGATAATCTGGACGTTACCAAAAAGACCCTTGACGAACAGGAAAAGCTTGTTGACGACGGCTTGTCGGCGATCGTAAAGCGGTATCAGGACGCTTATGATGAGTTGGAGAAAAAACGGCAAAGCTACCGAGACAAGCTTATGTCCGTGGGCGGGGACTTATTCTCCGTGACCGAGGAAGAGGACGAAAACGGTCAGAAGAAAACTATTTACACAGTCAACGACATTGACGCGCAGCTTAAGAAAATGCGGGAGTATAATTCCGCTGTCAAGAAGCTTCGTGCGGAGGGTATGTCCGACGGACTTTTTGCCGAGCTGACTTCTCTCGGTTCGGAGGACAGCGCGCAGTTCGCGAAATATCTTTCCGGAATGTCCGCCGAGGAATTTGCAAAGATCAACGAGCTTTATAACGAGAAGCAGAAGCTTGCCGACGAACTTGCGAACGACCTTTACAAGGACGAAGCGCAGGCTATTTCCGACAGCATGACGAGCGCGCTTGGGGACTTGGCAACGTCAGCATACGATTACGGCGCGCAGACTGCACAGCAATTTTCCGCAGGCTTCAACGCGGCTATGAAAGAGCTTGACATCGGTGCGCTTTATACTCAGATACAGGTCGGCGGTACAAATAAAAATTATGAAAATTACAAAACTGCTTCGGACGCTGCGCCTATGGAAGTGTACGTTACCGTGGACGTTACGGGCAAGACCACGGCGTACCTTGACGGCAAGCCCGTGGGCGAGGTCGTCATAAATTATCAGGGCGAAAAAACCAGAATGGAGGGAGGCTGATCTATGATACAAATTGTTGCAATGGACGGAATCGAGATACACAAGTACGCTACGGATTACAGCATAAATATTTCGAGGGTGGAGTCCGATAATCAATTCAAATCCGTAAACGGCGGGCAGATACACAAGCTTATGGGTCATGAGACGATCATCTCCTGCACTCTGAGAAAAGTGCCTCATGCTGTTGCACAGGAAATCGCGAAGATCGTTACCCGCGACAGCTTTGAGCTTACCTACACAACGCCCCTTGAGATAACAAAAAAATTCTGCTGCACTAAGTACAATCCAACTCCGAAATGTGCAGACCCTCGGCAGAAAAATCCGCTCATTACCAATAATATAACGTGGAATATCATGCTTACCCTCCGCTCCGCCGATCTGACTGCTGCCGAAGATAACGGCGACGGTCTTTAGCTGGGACTTACGCATAAACGGTCAATCGATCACCGAGCCATTTGGCGGACTTCGCTTCTCCGGCACAGTCCCCGGCTTCGGGGTATCGGGTATAGCAACCACCCAATTCGATTTCCAAATCTATGACGAGCACGGCTATTACGGCACGGCTC
>CANDEV010000017.1 GCA_947383835.1 uncultured Clostridia bacterium | reverse complement strand
GGATAATTCGCGGCGATAAGCCTGGTTCATATGACCTTTCTGCGGAATTTACGGGTGTGCTTATGCCCCTGAACGAAGATGTAAAGGTGATTTTCAAAACTAAAGAGCCGCTTGTAGTACATGACGGAACAGGTTTGAAGCTTGATATTACCGTGACCGAGGGACTTGATTACTGGACAAACAGCTTTACGTTTACAAACAATAGCGAACGTCCTATTTACAATTTTGCGGCAAGCTTTAGCGGCAGTGCGCAATTGGCTAAATTTTCTGCAATGTATATAGAATATCCTGATGGAACGATAGAGATTGTTAATATTAATAAGGGTGTTCTTGATTTAGAAAATTCAGATATTTTTTTGCCAGCACTAATAGATGACGAAAGTCAAAGTGAATATGATTACAGAACAATTAAGCCAGGCGAAAGCGTGACAGGATATTTTTCAATATACCGTAGAGACGGGTTTACCAATGATGATTAAACTTTAATTAAACTGCCGTGCTGCATAAATGTATGACGGCACGGCAGTTTAATATTTTTATTACGAAAGGATGTTTTTTATGAAAAACAAAAAACTTTGTTCGCTGATTTTAGCAATAATACTTATGTTTAATATGTCTGCTGTACTGCCGATTGAAGTGTTTGCCGAAATCGGTTCGCACACATATGCATATGATAATTACGAGGTTGATTATGCTGTTCTGAACGAGTGGGAGGGCAATCAGAGTATTCAAGTTACTATCCGCAACATAGGAACAGAATCCATACTCAACTGGGCGCTTGCATATCGTGCAGGCGGCGAGGTGAACGGCTTATGGAACGCTGTTTCTCCCAAAGAGAATATAATTAAAAATGCGGGCTACAATTATGAAATCGAGCCTAGCGGTTCAGTATCATTTGGATATACATTGGCGGGTGAAAATCTTGAATTGCCTGAAAAATTTGAAATAGTTTCAAAAAGAGCAAACGTTACTGACGGCTACGAGGTGCAGTTTGACATATATGATGATTGGGGCGACGGTTTTCAGGGAGCTGTTACGGTAACAAATACAGGCAACGAGCCGCTTGAAGCTTGGACTTTATCATTTGATACTAACTTCATCATTAGCAATTCTTGGGGCGGACGTATAATCGACAGTACAGAAAACAGCTATACCATTGCAAGCGAAATGTGGACTAATCCCATTATGCCTAATTCCTCGTCATCATTTGGATTTACGGCAACAAAGCAAGCCGATACAGAAGCGGCTGCAACTAATTTTGTCTTGACATCTGTAAAAATCGACGAAAATACAATAACCGAGGAAGCTGCAATTACGGCAGAAGCAGCTTACAATTCGGAAAATAATGCGGTAAGTATCATGTGGCTGTCTACCGTTCCCACAGGTGCATTTGAGGTAATGACATCACTTGACGGCGTTAACTTTGAGACTGTTGCAACAGTTGAAAATGTTGCTTTCTATGAGTATGCAGTAAACAGCGGTTTCGGTGTTCTCTATGTTAAAGTTTGTCAGAATATTGACGGAAATGTTGTTGAGAGTAACGTTGTTACTGTTACTGAAAATATCGAGGATATAGACTATGAGCTTGATACGGACAAGGACGGCTTGCCTGATTACTATGAGGATATTCTCGGTACTGACAAAAACAAAGTCGATACGGACGGTGACGGACTTTCCGACGGTTACGAAGTTTTGTATCTTGGAACTGACCCTCTGAAAGCCGATACCGATGATAACGGCATAAACGATGGTGACGAGGATTTCGATAACGACGGACTTACTAACGCGCAGGAGTGTGAATTGGGAACCGACCCGAATACTGCCGATACGGACGGTGACGGTCTTAACGACGGTGCAGAGGTAAATATCCACGGTACAGACCCTCTTAAATATGATACGGACGGCGACAAAGTTTCTGACGGTGATGAGATTGCACTCGGTCTAAATCCTAACAGTACGGCTACCGACGGAACACCTGATAATGAACGTACTTTTTCTCAAATTGTTTCTTCCGATTCTGAGGTTTTGTCTGCTGTTAATGACGATAACGATACTCCGTTTAAGGTTTCGTTGGAAATGAAATCGGCGGGCGTTGCGGAAAACAACGTTTATGCCCGTGAAAGCGGTTATTCAAACGCTATTAAAAATTCTGCTATTATCGGTATAGCTCCCGAATTTGTTTACACGGATGGGCTTGCAGTTGAGGAAGTTACCGTAAAATTTGAGCTTGAAAATTCTGTCATAAACAACACATTAGGTACATATACTGATGAGAGCGACGAATTTAAGGGAATAAAGCGTCTTAATGTTTTCATGTTCTTTGAGGACGTTAATATGCTTCTGCCAATTGAAACTTTTCATGATGAAGCGACAAATACTGTTTATACAAAGACTGACATAATGGGTACATACTGCCTTGTGGATATGGAGTTATGGCTTGATGCACTTAAAGTACCTGCTAATACTTCAATTTCTGAAAAAATGGAAGTTATTGAAAACAGGGCGGTATTACAAAATTCGCTTGACATTGACATTAATTCGGTATATAATGAAAATGAAGTTAATTTAAACCAAAATGACGAATTGAGAGACGGATTTAATTTAGTCTTTATTATTGATACACGCAGCACCAAAACTTATGATGAGTTCAAGCTTATGAAAGACAGAATTCTTGATATTAGCAGAACTGTTTTAAAAAATTCTCCTAATGCAAGAATATATTTTATGAATCAGAACACGTCATTAACGTCTGACGTACATTACTATTTTTATTCTGATTTATATGGAGAATTAATAGAAAATGCTGACGGAAATAAATTGAGTTGCAACTATTTTACAGATTATACTCACATTGAAAGAGAATCATCAGCTTTTACACGTACACAAAGCGAAAACAGTAAAATTGTTTTATCCGACGCATTAGTAGGAATTAAAGAAGAATGCGATTTAACTCGTGAAACATTTGTGTTTAGTATTTTTAACCAAGAAGGTGTTACGTATCGTCATTCATATAAAGATAACGAAGCTATTGAAGATAAAGACGGGAAAGACATTCTTGACAAATTAGTTGAGAAAAATGCAAATATTAGTGTAATTGCCGAAATTGATGATTCCAAGAAATACGGCTATGCACATGATATGTACAAGAAAAGCGGCGGAAAACTTTTTTCAGACCAATATGACTATACCGAAGATGTAATCAAACATATATACGGTAAAAAAGTCAACAAAGAAGAAAATACCAAAGAATATTGGATGATTCTTTCAACTGGTTTGGAATATGTTCAGCTTGACGATACTGTTTCAAATATTTATTTTAAGCATGGAAAGAAAGGGATTAAACAGTCTGATACTGATAAAGATGGTTTGACTGATTATGAGGAAATCAATTTTGATTGTAAGCTTATAAAGTTTAATAATGGATTTGTTGAACTGCCTACATACGGAGAGTGTGTTGATTATAAAGCAGAACTCACATACGTCTCACAGGGACTTTTCCGTTTTGATGGTCATACTGTCACCAACATGAGCTTCATTGATTATATTGACAGTTGTGGTATTGTTGTATTACCAATACGGTCTGATCCTACTTCTGCTGATGGGGATTTAGATGGTTGTAATGACATTGCAGATAGCGCACCTTTAAGGCGAAATGTCAATATTGATGAATCAACTGCCAATAATGTTATTGAATTACTTAATAATTATCTTAATGATATTATGCCTCCTAAGTATAATGAACAAGGCGAAGAAATAACGAGCAAAAATAAAGAGTGTTCAACTACATGGGATTTTTTTGGAGAAAAAATATGGCCAACATTATTGTTAGATAATCGTGTATCTCCAGATGAAAAGTATGCGGCTTATGTTTCTTGGCTTCGTCAAGCATATGGAATATATGGTATAGAAAAGTTTTGGTTGAAAACTGATATGTATATTAATATACTATATTATGAAATTATTGATAAAGAAACATTTTGGAAAGCACTAAAACAAATTGGTGGTGGAAATTTTTCAGATGAAGTTACAATTACTGGAACGGCGGGTCAAATTGTACTTAGTTTTTCAGGTATTGATTTTGTTGCGGATATTCGAGATGTAGCATATGATTTGACACACTGGGAATGGTCCTGGAGTCATGCTGGGCAAACAGGTTTAGACATGATTGGAATTCTACCAATTGTTGGGGCATTAAAAAATTCTGATGAGTTGGCTGCATTAAGCAAACTTTCCAAATTAGACGCGGTGGATGCACTGGATGATTCCATTGATTCAATTAATGCATTGTTAAAATCTGGTAAACGCATTGATGAAATCACTGAAATTGAAAAGCTTTCACTAATTAATAAATTAAATAAATTAGCTGAAGCTGATATAATTAAAATTGCAGAGAAATATAAAAACCTTCAATGTGTTGAGTGTGCTGATGACATACAAGATTCTTTAATGAAAATAGGTCTTAATGGAAAACGAATTATGTTGACATATGGTGATTATTATATTTTACATGATCTTTATTCTGCAACTGAGGCTATTAGTGAAAATGGAAAGCATACAGCTATTTTATTTAACAATAAGGTTTATGATAATTTATTTCCAAAAGGTATTAATTACGATGATTGGTTAAATGGATTTGTGGCAATTGATGGTGAAAAAATAGTTGAAGTGATTGACTTTTAAACTACATATATTTATGTCAAAATTTCATAGAAACATCTTATGACTTTTCAAACATCTTAGTTATTTTAATCATGTTATATTGTATTTTAAGTTGATTGCTGTGTGCTGTGTGCATTGTATACAAAAAAATGATAATTTAAATAATCTTATGTTTAGGCAATACCATGCAAAAATTGTGAGGTGTTGCCTAAAATTTAACCTTGACAAATCATTATTAACTATTGTATAATTAATAAAGATAATAAAGAAAACTTGTATTGGATGTATTAATAAATATTTTTTAACAAACAATTTATTTTATGAATTATGAGGTGATTATAATGTCAGCATATAAATGTCATAATATTATTGAACTTCTTTATATGATAAAACAAAAACCAGGGTTATATATAGGTTATAAATCATTACAGAGATTAAGGTGTTTTATAGATGGATATCGCTTTGCTATGAAATGTGAAGGAATTGATTATGATGTGATAACTTATAATAACTTTAATGAGTGGATTGCTGATAAATACAATATTCGAGAACCAATATTATGGGATAGATATTTATTAGATTTATCTAATAATAACCAAGATGTAGCTTTTGATTTGTTTTTTGAAAATTTGGAGATATATGTAAATGATAATAATATTAAAATTTCTGATAATAAGAAATGATGTTATGATTTTGTTTTTGCGTACGCTGTTATGACACATTATGACGGTACAATCGCTTAATTGCTAAAAAATCACAATTTATGTCGTTATAAAACCTAAAATGCATGTCGAAAGCAGTCTTGACAACGACATAATTTGTGATATAATGACAGAGCGGTTGTGACGTTTTTCGACATTTACACAGTTTAAAAATCATACTCTAGATATGAGCAAAACGCAACGTCCAAAACGGAAGTTTGAAAATAAAAGAGCTGATTAAAGACTTAAAACGAAAAACAGGCAAAGCAAAGCAGACCTCAGCAGTAAAATGCTGAAATCAGCTGAAAAATATTCAGTTGAAACAGCTATGCAGTATGTTTTACGGATTTAAGGCAGCGATAGGAACTATTTGATTTAGTGACAATAGCAGCTAAAGCAACTGCCAGCAGTGAGATGTGTGCAGCAGAATTAAGATTTTGTGCAGCATTAAAGCTGCGAACCCACAACCGTTCCTGCCCTGTTTGTTTGAAACGTGAATTGTAACGCTCAGCTTCGGTACGAAGAGAATAAATCTTCTTGAAGGAGATACATTCACGGTCAATGGAAAGTCTGTAGTCATCAGGCAGTGTAACATATTTTATGCAGCCCCTATGTTTTTTGCCGTTATTCCAGTTCTTGTGATTGCAGGGACAGGAGGCACATTTGGAGTTTTTCAGAGGACAGCAGTATTTCTGACGGGTCCTGCCGTTATCGGAAAACTTACCGTCCTTGTGCATAGCAAGACCCGCTTCACAAATAGGGTGACCGCTTGGCAGCTTCTTTGGGTCTTTAGTATTGCGTTTGTTAAGAGGGATTGCGCATTCACCGAAATAAACGTCCTTGACGGTATTGTAGATTTCCTTTATGTCGTAAGCTTTATCGGCAATAAAAGTACATTCCTTAATAGATAAAAAATTATTGGTTTGGCTTAGAATATCAAGAGTAACTGTGCTGTCGGCAATATCGGCAGTCGTTGTCATCTCAAAGATCGGTAAGCCTGTAATGCAGTCAACCAGCGCATGATTTTTGTAACCCCAATAGTATTCAAAATTACGCTCATTATGCTGATTTGAGGCAGTGTGAACACCAAGTTTGCAGTCCTTGTCGGACTTAGGCTGATTATCCTTTGAGAACTTGTTTTTAGCAAATGACTTAGGATTATTCTGACAAGTGTTTGCATTGACGGGAGTGGAATCAAGAGCAATGAAAGAAGTATCAACGATACCCATTTCGGAAAGTTTCAGAACCTGCGACTGCATAAGCTTTTTAAGCATGTCGTTATCAAGTTCGCGAATAAAGCGGTCAAAAGTCCAATATGACGGAAGCGGTTTCATAATGTTGAAACCGCAGTAATGAGCGATGATAAGATTATTGTTAAGATAATCGACCAAATCGGTAATGCAGGAAAAGCATTCGCATTTCATAACGATGAAAGCACAAAGCAAAGCTCTTTTTGAGAAACCGTTTCTCCCTGTTTTGGCAGTGGATTCGGGAAATTCTGATAAATCGAGATTAAGGATGAGCTTATCATAAAACTGAGCTTTGGGTGCAGATGTGAAGAATCTGATATCCTGTAAAATTTCTTGACGATAGATAACAGCCAACCCCTTTCGTGTGGTTTTTTGTACAATTTAATTATACCAAAGTCGGTTGGCTGTTTCTATATTTTTTAGTGATTATTTTGTTTATTATGTCTTGCAAAACCGCTTGTTTATTGCGTTTGTGTGGTTTTGCTCAAGGCTAAATCATACTCAGTTTAGGAGGTACATTATGAACAAAATATTATCTGTATTTTTCCCTGCAATAATGTTTATTATAACATTTGTATTTATTATACTATGCCTTGTTTCAGGATGGGAAATTTCCTTTATAATGTTTATAAGTATTTTATGTTGTTTTTTATTTGTGCTATTTCCTATACATTGTATTATAAGAAAAAAAGTTGATATAAGCAAGAACTTTATAACACGTATTATAATTACAGTATTTGATTCTGTAATTATTGCTTATTCTTGGACAAACTCTAATATTGCTATAAGTAATTATTTACTATACATTCCATTGCTTTTATCAATTTTAACGACAGCCTACTTCTTTTTTTATTTAGGAAAAGTAAATACGTAATATTTTATTTGCTTTCTAATCCAATTTTATGTTATACACTGTTGCTTTTAGCTCTTTTGCTTGACCTTGGATTTAGATTTTAGTTACATCATTTTCAAATAATAAATAATTTTATAAGAAAAAAATCCAACATTTTTTTACAATTTGTTGGATTTTTTTATAATAACGCAAAATCGGCATTTTGAGTAATAGATAGAGTGTAGAGAACGGAACCCTTATAACAAGCAAATCGGCGGGGGTAACTGCGGTAATTATGACTTCCTTAACACTTATGATATTGGCAATGGTGGTAAGCCAGGTTTTGAACGAGCCTGAAATCAACCCTGCCTACACAATAATTGACGCGTCGGGCGAAGAGATAAGCGAACCTGAAACGAAAAATCCCTTTTATGTAAGCGGCGTTCAGCGTGATATATACGAGGCTTTGTATGATATTGTCCCTACTTGTCAGGCGGCGAGGATACAGCTTGACGATATGCCTGAAAATCCTGCGGTGATACCCCTTTGGTCGGCGGCGGTAATTGCTGTGACGACAGGGTTGGGGACTGTACTTTTCAGACGAAAGGATTTAAAGTGATGAGTGGATTGATAAAGGCTTCTCTTTTAAAAATTATGAAAAGCAAAGCATTTTTGTTCTCGGTGATTTTTCAGATAGGCTTTGCGCTTTTGGTGATAATTCCCACAAGCGGGTTTGGTTTTTCCATAGGCGGAAACTTTCTGTTTGCGGACAGCTTGATCTCCATGTTTTTATCGACTTTTTCGGTACATTTTTTTCTGCACGCCGATTATCACGAAGGTATGGCGAGAAATAAAATAATAACGGGTCACACCCGCGGGAAAATTTATTTCGCGAACTGCATTTCCGCAATAACAGCTTCTTGGATAATTTTTCTTATGCCTGTTATAGTCTCATTTGCACTGGCGCTGCCTATGGGTGTAGTTTTGGGAGTTACTTGGTCTGAGTTTGCTCTGCGAATTACGGCGCTTCTTGCCGCCAACGCCGCAATGTGCGGTATATTCGTTTTAGCGGCTTTTCTCTTTCGTAACATGGGCGCGGCGGTTTCTGCGGCGGTCGCTTTGGCAATGTTTTTTGTTTCGGTTATATGTATGCTGAATGCGGATTATCCCGAAGACGCCGCGGAAATATTTGAAGCGGTCGGAATAGAACAGTTTGATCCGTCGAGTGCGTTAAACAATATTTTGCTGGACATTCTTCCCACAAGTCATATGGTAAGAGCTATGGTTTCCGATACAAACGGCTTTACCGCGGGACTGACGGCGTTTTTGCCTATATACAGCGTTTTGGTAACTGCGGCGGCGGTAATTTGCGGCATGATTTTATTCCGCAGAAAGGACTTGAAGTGATGAGTAAATTATTAAGGGCAAATTTTGCACGGCTTTGGAAAAACAAAATTTTTAAGGGAGAAATTATATTTATGATTTTTTCCGGAATAATTGCAGCTTTAGGAGCTTTTGCTCAATACAAAATTCATTTGGCTTATGAACAAATAATCACCCTCGATAAAGTTTTTTATGGATATTCTTTGCTAATTGGTATTTTAACTGCCATTCTAAGCAGCTTGTTTTTTGGCACGGAGTATAGTGATGGCACAATGCGTAACAAAGTTATTTGCGGACATCGAAAAATCAATATTTATTTTTCAAATTTGATAACACTCATTATTGCGACCCTGATTCTATGTGCTGCTTACCTTGTTACTATAACTGTTGTGGGAACACCATTAGTTGGATTTGTTACACAAAGCTGTAAAGATATTCTGTTGAAACTCTTAGGAAGTATTGCGTTAGTAATAGCATTTTCTTCTATTTTTACACTAATCAGTATTGTTTGCGTTGATAAAACTGTATCGGCAGTAATCAGTGTTTTAGGTGTGGCAATTTTTTCTTTCATAGCTTGGCAGCTTAATGATTATACAAGCTGGCTAAACAGTCCGGGAACGCTTGTATACTTGTGCCTTACTTTCTTTCATTCATTTCTTCCGACGGGACAAGCGATACAATATGGGGATGTAGACAATTTTGCCTTGCCCATAATTCATATATGGAAAATGCTGTTATCTTCACTGCTTATTGCAACTGTAACTACGGCAATCGGCAGCAGAATTTTCAGAAAAAAAGATTTGAAGTAAAGGTGGGCGAGAAATATGTTTCCTTGGATTTTGTGCGGTATTCTGCTGATAAGCGTTTTAGTACTTACTGCAAAAATTGTATTGCTGAAAAGAAGTATGGACGAAATTTGTTCAGAATTCAAGGAGCATCTTTTGATCGATACAAACACTCTTGTTTCTATATCTTCTAATGACACTCACGTCAAAAAATTAGCAACTGAAATCAATGCACAGCTTCGACTGTTGAGGAAACAGCGCAGACAATATCTTAACGGCGACAGAGAGCTTAAAGAGGCGGTAACGAATATTTCCCACGACCTGCGTACTCCCCTAACTGCGATTTTCGGATATCTGGACTTGCTGGAGCGTGAGGAACAAAGCGATACCGTTAAAAATTATCTCGGTCAGATACGGGGACGTACCAAAGCCATGAAACAGCTTACCGAGGAGCTTTTCCGTTATTCGATAGTCGCTTCCGCAAAGCCTTTGAATTATGAGAAGCTTTGTATAAACAGCGTACTTGAAGAAAGTCTTGCGGAATTTTACGGAGCTATCGTACAGCATGGCATTACACCCGAAATTGAAATAACCGAGACCCGTGTTGAGCGTGTGCTTGATAAAACTGCGCTGAAAAGAATTTTCGGGAACATTATCGGAAACGCCGTAAAATACAGCGGCGGAGACCTTTTTGTTACCCTCGCGGCAGACGGTACGGCATCGTTTTCCAACACCGCCGAGGGGCTGGACTCCGTCACCGTGGGAAAGCTTTTCGACCGTTTTTACACCGTTGAAACGGCGGGAAATTCCACAGGGCTGGGACTGTCCATAGCAAAGCTGCTGGCAGAGCAGATGGGCGGTTCCATAAAAGCCGAATACATCGAAAACCGTGTTATTATCACGCTTGGATTTTCGGAAAAATAAATGTTGCATTTTGCCGAAAATGTGGTATAATTATTTTCGGTGATAAAATGATATATTTATTTTTAACGGCTTTGTTTTTCACGGTCTGCACGGTGTCGGACAAGTACACTATTTCAAAATACAGCCTTTCAAGCAGCGATTTTACGTTCCTGATAGCTGCGTCCTCATGCGTTTTTCTGCTGCCTGTAATGCTTTTTACCGAGAATTTTTTCAGATTTTCGGCAAGCAGTACTCTGACCATAATTTTCGTCACAATAGACAAGATAGCGGAATTTTCCGCATCGGCGGCAGTACTGAAAAAATTAAGCGGCTTTGAGACCAAAGCATGGTTGGGGACTGCTCTGTTCCTTTCATATTTTTCGGACATTGCTTTTTTCGGTGAAAGCTTTGAGATACTGCGGCTGCTGTTTATCATAATTACCTGCGGCTGTCTCGTTTTTATGGTCAGGGACTCCAAAAACGCTGACAAGGATCGTTACAAAAGCATTTGGCTCATACTTATCGTATATATTCTTTCCAAATATTTCTATGGTGTTATAATCAAGACTGCTGAAGACGTTTCCCCGCTTTTGAGCCTGTACATTTCCATGGTCATTGTTACGATAGTATATCTTTTCAAAGCCGATCTGAAAGGTCTTTTCGGAGGAAAGAAAAAAGGTACGGCAATAGTGTTTTTTACAAGGATACCCAACACGGCGGGACTCGTCCTTGAAAACATTCTCATAGGTCTGAATCTTACAATGTACTCTTTGGAGCAGCCGCTCATACTTGCAATGCTGCTCATTTACTCTTTCCTACGCCGCGAAAGCACAAGCAAGGTCGGTGTGATAAGCGGTGTTGTATGCTTTCTTGCAATTCTTGCTTTCAAGCTGTTATAAAACTATAAGCACAAATATAAAACTGCAAGTTCAATAAAGATTGAACTTGCAGTTTATTTTTTATACAAATAGTACTAAAATCTCTTAACCAATTTTTTTGCCTTCAAATTCCACTCTGCGCTTGATGTCCTGCATAAGAGTATCAAACTGCTGCGGATTGAGGGACTGCGCGCCGTCGCAAAGAGCCTTTGCAGGGTTGTTGTGCACCTCTATCATAAGACCGTCAGCGCCGACTGCAACAGAAGCCTTTGCGAGAGGCTCTACCATCCATGAAATACCTGTTGCATGGCTTGGGTCGATGATAACAGGCAGGTGGGAAAGCTTTTTCAGCATGGGCACAGCAGAAAGATCGAGGGTATTTCTCGTCTTTGTCTCGAATGTCCTGATACCGCGCTCGCAAAGGATAACATCGTTATTGCCGCCTGCCATGATGTACTCCGCGCTCATGAGCATTTCCTCCATGGTGTTTGCAAGACCTCTTTTCAGCAGGATAGGCTTGCGGCATCTTCCAAGCTCTTTAAGCAGATCGAAGTTCTGCATATTTCTTGCGCCAACCTGAATAACGTCCACGTCCGCAAAAAGATCGACGTGATTTACATTCATTATTTCGGTAACTATGGGCAGACCCGTTGCCTTTTTTGCTTCAAGAAGAAGCTTCAGACCGTCGGCGTGAAGTCCCTGAAAAGCGTAAGGGGAAGTCCTGGGCTTGAACGCGCCGCCGCGGAGGAGAGTTGCGCCGCTTTTTTTAACGTCGTTTGCAACCTCGATTATCTGCTCCTCGCTTTCAACAGAGCAGGGTCCGGCAATTACCTGGAACATTCCCTCGCCGATTGAAACGCCGTTTACATTGACAACAGTATTTTCAGGGTGCATTTTTCTGTTTGCCGCCTTAAACGGCTCGGAAACTCTCGTTGCACTTTCAACGATATCAATGGTGGAAAGCTCGTCGGGAGCGATTTTCGCAGTGTCTCCGATAAGTCCGATAATTGTGTGGCTCTCGCCCTTGCTTAAATTTGTGGAAAAGCCCTTGCCGTGGAGCATTTCAATAAGTCCGTCAACCTTTTCCTTTTCGGGGTTTTGCTTTAATACGATGATCATTTTTATCAACCTTTCTATTTTGCGGCAGCATCCGCTTTTGCTTTATCGCTTTTATGATTTTAAGCTTTAACGCTTTTATTAAATAAATCAGCATAATTAAGTATACCGCAAAACTGACGAAATGTCAAGCCCTGCGGTAATTTTTCATATATACTATACATTATTTGCAGAAAATGTGCAAAATTTTACAACAAATAGCACAACGGCAAAAATCTCCCCCGCCCCTTTAGGCAAGCAGCGATACAGAAGTATTGTTACCCATGGGAGCATTTTACTGTTACAGGCAGTGTACGCCTATAAGGGTAAAGGCTCAGCCTTTAGGGGGCTTTATCCTAATTCACTCCCAATGTGTAGACAAAAAATTCTGCACAAAATCCATATATGCAAGATTTTGCTTGAATTTTTTGTACACATTTAGGTCGTGAATTAGTATGAGCTGTAAAATTCTGTAGCTTTCCAGCCACGGGGGTGATATTCGCCGCGGGACATTAACCGCTATCCTCGTGCCGATACTCTTTCGTTTCTGAACAAAAGCGTTATGCACCATATTGCAGCCAAAGCGACAGCAACATAAACTATTCTGCTGATAATCGCTCCCGTACCGCCGAAAAGCCAGGCAACAAGGTCAAAGCTGAAAATCCCCACCAGACCCCAGTTAAGTCCGCCGATTATAAGCAGCGCCAGCGCTATTTTATCAAACATTTCATTCATTCCTTTCATACTGTTTTTGATCAAAGGGCATACAAAAAATCAAGTAAAGCTATGAATATATGAGATTTTTTGCAAGACCCTTTAAAAATATTTTCGGAATTTTTCCAAAAATAAAGCTCTCGGAAGTTTTGCTCCCGAGAGTAGTATTTGCCGCAGCGGCTGTTTTATTCTTCGTAATTGTTAAGACCCAGCCATTCGGGTATCGCTCTGACAAAATTTCCGTCAAGCTCAAAGAAATTATTTTCGTTGTAAGCACCCGTGACCGTCACAAGCTGAGCGATGCGTTCATTGGATTCCGCGATGTACTTCAGCGCATCGGAGTGCTCCTCATAATCGTATGCGGTAAAATTTGTTTCTACGGAGGAATTTATGACCGTGCTGAAATAGTCGTCCACATGGCTTGAAAAGCTGCTTACAACGTTATCATTTATAAGGTCTGCGGCTGTCACGCCAAGTATTTTTGCACGGTATTCCTCCCCCGCTGTGTAAAGAGGATATGTCAGAATTTTCCTCAAATTGCTTGAGTCCGCATATACGCTTCCCTCTCTGTAAATCGTTTCCTCCCCCGTGTCGGGATTTGTATAAATAAGATTATAGGGAATATTTACATCTATACCTCCGAAAATCGACACAAGCGTAGAAAAGCTTTCATTGTTCAGCTTCATATAATAGTCTATTTTTGTACCCGTACAGTTCTCCGCCGCTTTGACAGCCTTTTGCGCGCCGCCGAGACGGTAAAATTCATAAAGGCTGTTTTCTGCGCCGTCCGCTTCCGCTGCTGTATCCGCAGGGAGAGGCATAAGCACAAGCTTGCGCTCTGTTGCAAGAGTACGTACAAGCATAAAGCAGGTACCGCTTAGACGTTTTTCCGAATCAAATATAAAAAGCGTACTAACGTTATTCCCAGCCTCGGGAACGTAGCCCTGCTGACCGTCCATAGGCGATATCGTTATCTCCTCCGTTTTGTCCTCGGCAGGATTTTGCAGATATTGGAGAAGCAGATACCCAAGTCCTCCTATAACAATAAATGTTACAATTATTGTTATAAAGTATGTAAGTGCAATTTTTGAACTTTTCTTTGCCATTTTATCAAATCCCTTTCTGTTTTTTCCTTAAAAAGCAAGCTTGTCGTCTTCAGCAGCGTCAGAACAATCGCCGATGTCCGCGAATATGCCGATATTGCAGTCATCAATAGCGTTGATATCCTCCTCAAACCTTTTTGCGTCTATGACCCTGACTTTTATATTCTGTTTCTCGGCATACCGTATTGTAGCCCCTGTGCCGCTCCTGTAGTCGGATACAACGGCGATAAGCTTGCCGGAATGATCTACCATATACTCGTTTCTGCGCTGGAGACAGCCTTTTCTGTATTCATCGCACAGGCATATAACCTCGTCCGCCTTGCTGA
Organism: uncultured Clostridia bacterium; assembly: GCA_947383835.1. GTDB lineage: Bacteria > Bacillota > Clostridia > Oscillospirales > Ruminococcaceae > RGIG8773. The sequence goes on along the minus strand of CANDEV010000017.1, from coordinate 40,001 downwards.
TAAGCCTGCCAAGTGAAAATTTTTCCCTGCCGAGAAAGTTGTCGCCGTGAGCTTTATAGGGCTTTACCGCGATTATGGATATATCCTCGCCCTGAGCCTTAAGCTCCAGAAGTATCTCTCCCGCCCAAAGGTCTACACCTCTGGCAAGACCTGTTATGAAGCGGCGATATCCGGCGTTTATGCTGTCAAGTATCTCCTTGTAAAGTATACTTTTAAGATATCTGATAACAAGCGCACCGCTGTCTCCTTTTACAGGGAGCTTTTCCGGACGGTGACCGGAAAAGCAAACCGTCCTGTTTCTTATTATGTCCTCTTCTTCATTTATATTCATTAAAGCTCCCCATTTCTCAAGAGTACGGTAACATATCAAAATCATTATAGCACATATATTTCATTTTTACAATAGCAACTTGGTTTTTGTAATAATTGTGTAATAAATTTTATGCAGCATTTTATAAGCGATTGTTAATTATATGCAATATCTGACCTTATTCGAGGCATATTTTTGCATATTGTACAAAAATTTCAGAAAATAAAATTTTTACTTTATAAATAAGTTGTCATTTTTGAAAAAGTGTGGTATAATATATTTCAAAGCGCTGTATTTCATTAAAGCGTCAGCGCAAATATGTGAAAAAGCGAAAGGTTTGGTTTTTATGAAGATGAAAAAAATTATTGCCGCTTTAGCGGCTTCCGCTATGCTTTTCGGCATGGCAGGCTGTTCAAACAGCGACGGCGGAAACGCTGACGGTACTGCTGCCGCAAACGGCGGCGATAACACAGGCAGCGGAGACAAGGTATATAACATCGGTATCTGCCAGCTTGTTGAGCACCCCGCTCTGGACGCTGCTACAGAGGGCTTTATGGCTGCTCTCACAGAAAAGCTCGGCGAAAATGTAAAATTTGACAATCAGAATGCTCAGAACGAAGCTACAAACTGCACAACTATCTGCAATAACTTTGTTTCTGCAAATGTCGATCTTATTCTTGCAAACGCTACAGGCTCGCTTCAGGCGGCTTCCTCCGCTACAAGCAGTATTCCCATTGTCGGCACATCTATCACAAACTACGCTACCGCTATGGGCGTAAACGACTGGGCTGAAATGAAAGGCAAAAACATAACAGGCACTTCAGACCTGGCTCCGATCGACGAGCAGGAAAATATGATCGTTGAGCTTTTCCCCGAGGTAAAGCAGGTAGGTATCCTCTACTGCTCCGCAGAGGCTAACTCAAAGTATCAGGCAAGCCTTATGGAGGCTGCTCTCGACGCTGACGGCATCGCTTACAAGGAATATTCCGTTGCCGATTCCAACGAGATCCAGGCTATGACAACTACCGCAGTTTCCGAATGCGACGTTCTTTACATCCCCACCGACAACACCATTGCAAACGCTACAGAGACCGTTAAGAACGTTGTCGTTCCCGCAAATATCCCTGTTATAGTTGGTGAAGAGGGCATTTGTGCAGGCTGCGGCGTAGCAACGCTTTCTATCAGCTACTATGATATCGGCTACAAAGCGGGCGAAATGGCTTACGATATTCTTGTAAACGGCAAGAACGCAGGCGATATGGATATTGAATTTGCTCCCAAGGTAGAAAAGAAGTACAATGCCGAGATATGCTCGTCTTTGGGCATTACAATTCCCGAGGACTATGTTGCAATCGAAGCGGCTGAATAATCCCGCAAAATAATTTATAAAATAAAAAACATCGGGGCGCAGCTCGGGCATTGGTACTATACCGATTTGCATACGCTTTTGGCAGCAAATCGGTATTACAGCCTTTCTGTTCCCCGTGTTGCTGTATAAAATGCACATATAAATGTGATTGGAGTAATTAAAATGACTGCGCTGACAACTTTTTTCAATGCGCTGCCGGGAAACGTATCACAGGGTCTGATATGGGGTATTCTGGCGATAGGCGTATTTATCACCTATAAAATACTGGATTTTGCCGACCTCACTGTAGACGGTTCTATCGGCACAGGCGGCGCTGTTGCCGTTATGCTTATCACGGCATACGACTGCCCTGTATGGCTTGCGCTGATATGTGCCTTTGCAGCAGGCTGTCTTGCGGGACTGGCAACGGGTCTGCTGAACACCGCTTTGGGAATTCCGGGAATTCTGGCGGGCATACTTACACAGCTTGCATTGTACTCTGTAAATCTTGACATAATGGGGCAGTCCAACCGTCCTGTTAGCGTTGACAAATATCCGCTTCTGCTCTCGTCCAGGTACGCTGTACCGGCTATGATAAAAGCGGCGCTTATCGTTGCGGTGATAATTGCTGTCCTGTACTGGTTTTTCGGTACGGAATACGGCTTCACTATACGCGCAACGGGCTGCAACCCTCACATGGCAAGAGCGCAGGGAATAAGTACAAAAAAATCCACGGTTATTGCACTGGTGCTTTCAAACGGTCTTGTGGGACTTTCAGGCGGTCTGCTTTCCCAGTATCAGGGCTTTGCGGACGTAAATATGGGCAGAGGCGCGATAGTTATCGGACTTGCCGCGGTAATTATCGGAGAAGTTCTCGGCTCGGTCATTTTCGGCAAGCATTTTAATTTTGTTGCAAAGCTTGCGTTTGCGGCTATAGGTGCAATAATTTACTTCCTCGTGCTTCAGATCGTTATGCTGGCGGGCTTGTCCTCGGCAAACACGAAGCTTTTCTCGGCAATAGTCGTTATTATTTTCCTTGCTGTCCCCTATCTGCTGAACAGCTCGAAAACGTCCTTCAAAAAGGCTGCGAAAAACTCTGCCGCTGTGAAAGGAGATGCTGAAAATGCTTGAACTGATAGATATTAAAAAGACGTTCAACCTTGGCACTATCAACGAAAAAAAGGCATTGGACGGCGTTTCCATTAAGCTTGACGAAGGAGATTTTGTAACGATAATCGGAGGCAACGGCGCGGGAAAGTCCACAACACTCAATGCTATAGCAGGTGTTTGGCCTACTGATTCGGGATCTGTTATAATAGGCGGAAAAAATGTCACGGGATTCCCCGAGCATAAGCGTGCAAGCTTTATCGGACGTGTTTTCCAAGACCCTATGACAGGTACCGCCGCCACTATGGAGATACAGGAAAATCTTGCTCTTGCGGCAAGAAGAGGAAATTCCAGGGGTCTCAAATGGGGCATTACCAAAAAGGAACGGGAAGAATATCATGAGCAGCTTAAAATGCTCGACCTCGGTTTGGAGGACAGAATGTCCTCAAAGGTTGGACTGCTTTCGGGCGGACAGAGACAGGCTCTGACTCTTCTTATGGCTACCCTTAAAAAGCCGGAAATTCTCCTTTTGGACGAGCACACCGCCGCACTCGACCCGAAAACCGCGGCAAAGGTATTGGAACTTTCAGACAAAATCATTGCGGAACACAACCTTACGGCTATGATGGTAACTCACAACATGGGCGACGCTATCAAGCACGGTAACCGTCTTATCATGATGAACGAGGGCAAGATCATCTACGACGTAAAGGGCGAGGAAAAGAAAAAGCTGACGGTGGACGCTCTGCTGAAAAAGTTTGAAGAAGCAAGCGGAAAAGCTCTCAGCAACGACCGTATGCTGTTTTCAAAGGAGACCGACTGACGATAAAGGTTACATTTCCTGTCGAAATTGTAACCGAATTGTAACCAAAATGTTATTGCAAATATTTCCCCTATATGGTAAGATATTATTATAATATTTTACTGTATGGGGGAATTTTTTATGAAAAAGCTTTTGGCGGTTATTTTTTCTCTGGCGGTTTTGGCGGGGTGCTACGCTAATGAGAGTACGGAGGTTTCGGAGACGACTGCAACCGATACTTCGTCGGCAGTTACTTCCGAAAGTACGGCGGTGACTGAAATTACCGAAATTATAAAAACAACGGCAGAGGTCACGACAGAAACAGTCAAATACAGCAGTAACGTGCAGGATATGGCACACGTTTTTGCAAATCTTATATATGAGGAGCTTGAAAATAATAAAACCTCCAATACCCCAACCGTCATTGCGCCTGTGGGCATTGACCGCGAAATTCCCGAAACAGGTTTCGACCCCGAAGCTTTTAACGCTGATATATTTTTTATTGACACCGATTTCGACGGCATTCCTGAGTTATTTGCAGGCGGACACGGCATAATGGGTTCAGGAAACTACACGATATACACCGCTGACGGCAAATCTTACGGCAAAGGTATATTTGCGCATTATTTTGACGCTTACTGCATTGCCGACGGCTGTATGTTCGTTCACAGCGGCAGCACTACTTTCGGAGGCTGGACTAAGCTATGCGATAATCTGCCGACTATATTCTGCAACGGGTTTTTGTCCGATGAAAAAACTAATAATATGACTCTCCGTTATGCCGACGGTCGGGAACAGGATTTTAACGATATGACATACGATGAGGTAATGGATATGTACCGCGAATATCTTGGCGTTGAATATGACGAGCTGAAATTTACGGAAAAGGGCGGAGAAATACCGTTTGTTTATACTCGCGGGATACTTGAAGTCCCCGACCTCGAAAATTACACGGAGGAGGATATTTACAACTGTCTTGCAAAGCTGCTTACAGAGTACGAAGAACTTGCCGGAACGGCAGTCAAGGAAGAGCTACCGACAAACGCCGAATTAGGCGTAAACGCTGACGGAACGCTGAATGATACATTTACAAAAAGAATTGAACAGCTTATAGAGCCGCATTTAAAAATGGCTATGGGCAGCGTTTTTCCGACCTTGTGGGACTTTGACGAGGACGGTGTTCCGGAAATAATTTTGATCTTCCACAGCGGATCTCAAGGCAGTATGCCCTGCATGGTTTACTCCGCTGAAACCCTTGAGGAAATCGGTGAATTCAATGGCTTCTGCCGGGACGGTTTTACTCGGTTTATCAACAGATATGATGGCAATACGGTGATATACAGCTACTATGAACACTCAAACTGGCAAAGGGTGGAAACAATTGAATTTGTCCGCATAGTTGGAAAAAAGCTTGTCAGCGGCAAAAAGATCCTGCGTAACTGGCAGACCGGGGAAACGGTAAATCCCGCTATGGTAGTTTATTCCGACCACAGCGATGAAATGAGCTATGACGAAAAGGATTTTCTTGATTACAATTTCGGCACGGTCTGCACGAGTTACGGCAACTTTGACATAGAAGTTATAGAGCGTGCAGCGGCTGCTGTTGAAAGCTACAACAATTACATAGAGGTCTATAAAATTGCCAAAGAGGAATTTCCCGTAAACTGCGTTTTTATAGGAGACAGAAATGAAAAGGCTGTATACTCGGTCAGGGGAGAATGTTTTTTCAGAGACGAAAACGGCGAGACAGTACAGCTAAAAGGCGACAAACCTTACAGCAACATATACAAGCTTGACGACGATATTATCGTGTGCCAACAGTTCGGCAACACTGCCCCATGTGACGTTTACATCATGACAGACGGCAAACCCGTATTTGACGAAAAAATTTCGGGCGGCGGAATGCTTTTGAGCCGAAGCAGCCTCTACAACGACGGGTTTGAGCTTATTGAAAGCGTTTATGATTCAATGGGATTCGGTTCGCACACATTTAAGAAGTATCAGTTTTACCGTGATAAAGACGGTTTTCATGAGTACGGTTCTATACCCGTTTCAATTGAGGAATTTAACGTTCTTTACGGCGAAGCGGCGCAAAAAATCCTTGACGGATTTCAGGCTGAGGAAGAAATAAGCGGCTTGGAAATTTACGAGGTCATGTACCGCAAGGACTGCTGTTTTATACTGAACTGCACATCTCCCATATTCTGCGATGAGGGGAACGAAACGCCCTGCGCATACCGTTTCTACAACCTTACGCTTAAACCTGCGGACGAGGGATTTTCTCTTGTTTACAGAGACAGGGGCATATACAAAACCGCTCTTATCCCCGAAATAGCGGTGTACCCCGAGGAGATGTATGTTCCCGAAAATGATGAATAGTTTTTTATTGAAAACGGTCGGCAATCATAAACTGCCGACCGTTTGAATTATTTTTCACTTTTGGGAATTATCCGTGCCGCCGTTATCGTCCGCAGACTGATCCGTTTGCTTGGCAGACTGATTTTCGGTACGCTTTTTCGACTTGCGCTTTCTGAACTTTTTCACAATAAAAATTACCGCAAAAACCACAATTCCTATAAGTATAAGGTATGGCACGGCGTAAATCAGGAAGAAAAGCAGTCCCTCCAAAAATTCAAGGAACGTCTCTCCCGCGTCGCTGAGCGTGTAGCCGAGACGGTCTAAAAACGTGTCCGTCTTTATCGGCTCGGAGACGTACTCCTTGACCTCGTTGAGGGTGAAGTACACATACGAATAGGCAACATCGGTGCTGATTTGGTTCATGCGGGTCTTGATGTTGGCAATTTTTATCTGTATCTCTGTAAGCTCCCTTTCGATCTCGACAGCGTACTCGTCCTCGGTAATTTCTGCTAAGAGAGCTATGTAGCGCTGCTCCTTTGCTTCGTATATTTCGAGGGTTGTGGACAGGTCGCTGTACTCCTGACTGAGATTTTCAACGCTGGAGGTCTTGCTTCGCAGATCGCCCAACTCACCTGCCGAATTGCAGAAAGCATCGTAATTTTTGCTTGGTATTCTGACAGTTGCGGAGTAGGACTGCCACTTCTGCTCGTTTTCGCTGTACCAGCGTCCGCTGCTTCCGCCGTCGCTGAAATTTTCCGTCTCCACAAAGCCGCCGTATACATCAAGGGTATTTTTAAAGGTATTAAGGGACGCGTCAAACTCCAGCGTATCCACCGTCATGTAGCAGGAGTAGACAAGCATTTCCTTTTGAATAGCTTCGGCGGAAATGGTCGATTCGCTGTCGGGACTGCTTGATTTTGGTTCTTCCATATCGCTCAAATCATAGTCATAGCTTGCTTCGGAAGCAACCGCTGTTGTTGCGGCAGCATAATATCCGCCGTTTGTATCACCTCTGTAACCGACGTCATTGGAAAAATTAGCCTCGTCGCTTTTGGCGGAACAGCCCGATAACAGCGCGGTACACAATAGTGCAGCATATAAAAATTTTTTCTTCATTGTAATTTCTCCCCCACGTGTTTTTTTAATTATACCACATTTGCAAGCATTTTGCAAACGCTTCTGTTTTATATACGATTTGGCACGGATATTTTTATGGGATTATTTTGTAAATATTTTATGAATAATAAAATAAACTCTCGACTTATCCAGCAAACCGAGAGTTTATTTATTATACTGATATTTCAGTAATTCCATACTCGCCCCTTGGGGGGCTTAACTAAGTAACATTGCGCCGTATTTAACGTTGGGGGGACTCCCGCTGCGGGGCGTTCCGCCGTTCCTCGCCGTTCTCCGCTATTTTGCAAACTGCGAGTTGTAAAGACTTGCGTAAAATCCGTTCTTTTGAAGCAGCTCGTTGTGATTGCCCTGCTCTACTATGTCGCCGTCCTTCATTACAAGGATAAGGTCGGCGTCACGAATTGTAGAAAGCCTGTGGGCTATAACAAAGCTTGTTCTGCCACGCATAAGGTTGTTCATTGCCTTTTGTATACGTATTTCTGTACGTGTATCTACGGAGCTTGTCGCCTCGTCAAGAATGAGGATTTTATTGTCCGCAAGAATTGCCCGTGCGATAGTAAGGAGCTGTTTCTGACCCTGTGAAATGTTTCCCGCTTCCTCATTTATCTCCATATTGTAGCCGCCGGGGAGAGTCCTTATGAAATGATCAACATGGGCGGACTTGGCGGCGGCGATAACTTCCTCATCGGTTGCGTCAAGCCTGCCGTAACGGATATTCTCCATAATAGTGCCGTTGAAAAGCCAAGTGTCCTGCAAGACCATACCAAACGCCTCGCGGAGACCGCTTCTGTCAAACTCGCGGATATCGTGGCCGTCCACCAAGATCGCGCCGCTGTTTACGTCATAAAAACGCATTAGCAGCTTTACCATGGTAGTCTTGCCTGCGCCCGTGGGTCCGACGATTGCAACCATTTGCCCCGTTTTCACCTTTGCGCTGAAATCGCTGATAATTATTTTTTCCGGGTCATAGCCGAATTTAACGTGTTCAAACTCAACTTTGCCCTGAATACTGCTCGGTTCAATAGGATTGCTTCCCGTAACGGGTTCTTCCTGCTCTTCAAGGAACTCGAATACCCGCTCCGCCGCAGCCGCTGTGGACTGGAGCATATTTGACACCTGTGCAAGCTGAGTTATGGGCTGGGTGAACTGTCTCACGTACTGGATAAACGCCTGAATGTCGCCAACAGATATAGTCCCGCGAACCGCAAGCCACGCGCCCACAACGGCAACCGCAACGTAACCGAGGTTGCCTATAAACTGCATGATAGGCTGCATCATACCCGACAGGAACTGTGACATCATTGCGGACTTACAGAGTACAGCGTTATCCCGCGAAAATTCCTCAACAGCTTTTTCTTCGCGGTTGAACGCCTTTACAACAAGGTGTCCGCCGTAAATTTCCTCCACCTGACCGTTGACGTGCCCCAAATATTCCTGCTGCTGCTTAAAATATTTCTGGGAGCTTTTTACAACTATCATTACCAGCGCGGCGGAAATTGGCAGGATAATCAGTGCAATAAGGGTCATAAGCCAGCTTATTGAAAGCATCATGATAAGCACGCCTATTATGGTCGTCACAGAGGTTATAAGCTGTGTAATGCTTTGATTAAGGCTCATGCCGAGGGTGTCAACATCGTTTGTAACTCTTGAAAGCACTTCGCCGTAGGTATTGCTCTCATAATATTTCATTGGTATGCGGTGTATCTTTTCGGAAATTTCCTTACGCATATTGTATGTCATTTTTTGGGAAACACCGCTCATTATCCAGCTTTGGAAAAAGTTGAAAGCCGCGCTTAGCAGATATATCGCCATGACAAACATAATTATCTGACCGATTTTTCCAAAATCAATACCCGATCCGCCGCTGACCTTGCTTACAAGACCGTTAAAAATTTCGGTTGTAGCCTTGCTTAAAATTTTCGGTCCCACAATGTTGAAGATCGTGCTTCCTATCGCAAAAATACCGACGGCGAAAACCGCAATTTTATAGCGGGACATATAGCTGACAAGCTTTTTGACAGTACCCTTGAAGTCCTTTGCCTTTTCCATTGGCGGCGGTCCTCCCGGTCCTCCGCCGTGGGGTCCTCTTCTCGGCGGCATATCACTCACTCTCCTTTCCCGTATTGTTAAGCTCCTCCTCGGAAAGCTGTGAGGAGGCTATCTGTTTATATACCTCGCAGTTTTTCAGCAGTTCTTTGTGAGTACCGATACCTGCGATTTTTCCCTCGTCAAGAACAATGATACGCTCGGCGTGAAGTATGGTGCTGATACGCTGTGCAACGATTATCACCGTGGAATCGGCGACTTTTTCGCTCAAATCCTTTCGCAGAGCTGCGTCTGTCTTATAGTCCAAAGCGGAAAAGCTATCGTCGAAAATATAGATTTTCGGCTTTTTCGCAACCGCCCTCGCTATGGATAAACGCTGCTTCTGTCCGCCCGAAACGTTGGTACCGCCCTGCGAAATGGGGCTTTCGTACTTCTCGGGCTTTGCTTCTATAAATTCCGTTGCCTGCGCGATTTCCGCCGCCTCTGTAAGCTGCTCTTGTGTGGCGTTTTCGCAGCCGAAGCTTAAGTTGGAATTTACCGTGCCGCTGAACAAAACGCCCTTTTGAGGTACTATACCGATATTCTCACGGAGATAATGCATTGAAAGGTCGCGGACGTTCACACCGTCCACCGTAACCGTACCCTCTGTTGTATCGAAAAACCTCGGGATAAGATTTATTAATGTGGACTTGCCGCTGCCCGTGCTGCCGATAATGGCGGTAGTCTCACCGGGGTTTGCGGTGAAGCTTATATTGTGGAGGACGTTTTCGTCCGAGCCGTCATAGTGAAAGGAAACGTTGTCGAAAACGACTTTTCCCTTTGTAATTCCGGCATTGGCGGCGTTTTCCTTGTCAAGTACGGAGGATTCCGTGTCCAAAACCTCGTTTATTCTGTTTGCGGAAACAGCCGCTCTCGGCAGCATTATTGAGATCATTGTCAGCATGAGGAATGACATTACTATCTGCATTGTGTATGTCAGGAAAGCCATCATGTCACCCACCTGCATATCACCGCTGTCAATGCCCTTTGCGCCGAACCATACTATAAGTACGCTTATGCCGTTCATTATCATAGTCATAAACGGAGACATTACCGACATTACTCTATTGGTGAAAAGCTGCGTTTTCATAAGATTTTTGCTTGCCGCGTCGAAGCGTTCCTCCTCGTGCTTTTCACGGCTGAACGCTCTTATTACGGGAAGACCTGTTAGTATCTCACGTGTTACAAGGTTAAGTCTGTCCACAAGCTTCTGCATGGACTTGAATTTCGGCATTGCAACTGACATCAGTATCGACACCAGCACCAGAATTGCCGCAACCGCCACAAAAATTATCCAGCCCAGACCAGTACCTGTATTGACAACCTTAATAATGCCTCCAAAGCCGAGTATAGGCGCATACAGAACCATTCTAAGTATCATGACGATAACCATTTGCACCTGCTGAATGTCGTTTGTGGAACGTGTTATCAGCGAAGCTGTGGAGAATTTATCCATTTCGGCGTTTGAGAACGATACGACCCTGCGGAAAACCTTTTCGCGGACGGTCATGCCGAAAAGCGCGGCGATACGAGCCGCAAGGAAACCCACAACGATAGTAACAAGCATTATGGCAAGAGCGAGACCTGTCATTTCAAGACCCTTGCCGAATATGTATTTCATTTGAATGGCATTCATGTCCGCGCCCTGTGCGACAAGCTCCTCGCGGGCGAATTCCACCGCCATTTGGGAGAGCATTATCTCGCTGTAGCCCTCGAATTGTTTATTTATCTCCTCAATCATGGGAGTACGCTGTTCCTCGGGCATTGCAAGCAGCATATCTGTAACAGTCATACCCTCGGGAAGCTGAACTTCCTCGGGGAGCATACTGCTGTCCATATGGTCGAGAGCGTACACTACCGCCGCGGGGTAGGTGATATACGGCTCGACAATTTCGATTTCGTCAGACCGTACATAGGTTAGCTTGCCGGCGGGGTAGTATTCCGACAGCATACTGCTCTTATCAAACAGCAACAGCTTTTCCATACTTTCGGGAGAAATTTCCTCAAGCACGGCGTTTTCTACTCCTCCCTGCTGAATACCCACATCCACAATATCGGAGGTGTACTGCGGCAAAGCAAGGTCGCAAACTGCCTGCACCACAAGCAGCGCGAATATCACGGGCACCCACACCCATGATTTGCCCAGATGTTTAAGTATTTTTATCATCGGCATTTTCTCCTTTCACATAATTCTCGATAATATTTGTCATTTCTCTAAGCAGCTCATAAAGCTGTTTTTTTCGCTCCATGCCCATTTTTCCGTTGACGTACTCCATGAGATCGTCCATTTGCCGCCTTGATTTTTCGAGAAAATCAAGACCGTTTTCGGTAAGCTTTACCATAGTGTTCCTGCGATTCAACAGGTTAGTTTCACGGGTAATAAGTCCCCTGCCCTCCAAGGATTTAAGGCTTCTCGACACGGCGGGCGGAGTAACGTCAAGCTCCGCGGCTATCTCGGAGACGGTCATGCCGTCCCTGCCGTCCATAATAATATTAAGCAGGCAGAACTCGCTGTGGGAGATACCTGTTTTAAGCGGCACGGAGTTCATAAACTGCCGCATACGTCGAAATTGTTCAACTATAGCATATTTATCTTCCTGCATTTAAATATCCCCTTCAAGTTAATTAACTTAGATAACATTTAACCTTGTTATCTATTTGATATGATACCACAGCTTTCCGAAATTGTCAATAGGTATATGAAAGTTTCACCAATTATACACATTATACAAATGTCTGTCACATTTATACAGCATATTGACGTACAAAATATTTTTATACAAAAAACAAAAAATAAATTCCAAAACAATTTATTCTGCATATAATAACACTAATAACCGTAAAATCGGCGAGAAAAGGAGTGTGCAATAATATGAATAAAATATGTCCCGAAGCCCTGCCTGTGGCTATTTCAGCGCTTGCAGCAGCAATCTACAACCAGCTTTCCCCCGAAGAAGTAGGACTTGTTGCGGCTTTTCTTGTACATTTAGGCGAGTCCCTGGGAGTGATCGCGGCGGCGCAGAACGCTTCAGGCTGCGGCACTGCAAATTCCGCAGCGGTTCAGGCAGGAGAAGCCGTACTTTAATTTAAATATAAATTTCATTCCCTCAAAAATTATTAATGAGGGAATGAATTGTAAAAAAAATATTAACTCGATATATACTCTTGACAAATTGTCCCGATTTTAGTATAATATATTAGTCAGTAAATTTTGCGGATATGGCGGAATCGGCAGACGCGCTAGATTCAGGTCGCGTCACGACAGTGGATTTATTTGTTCATTTAGATTATTACCGTTTTGATATAGGATTTGAAAAAATCCTCAGAATTATTAGTCGAGTAAAAAACGTGAAAAATTTAATATGCAGGTGTGGCGGAATAGGCAGACGCGCTAGATTCGGGTCGCGTCACGACAGTGGATTATTGGCTCATAGCGGTTTTTACCGTTTTGATATAGAATTTGTTAGAAATTTCTCGGAGATTTCAGCCGAGTAAAAAATGTGAAAAATTTAATATGCAGGTGTGGCGGAATAGGCAGACGCGCTAGATTCAGGTTCTAGTGGTAGTAATACCGTGTGGGTTCAAGTCCCTTCACCTGCACCATCTTTCCTTAGGAAAAAAGATATTTAGCTCTCAAATGGCTTAGATAGGCGGTTTGAGGGCAATTCTTTTGCCAAAAAACGAAGTAAAAATCCGTAGATATTTTTAAGGGGTTTTCAGGGCAAAAAGGGATTTGAACCCTTTTCGTAAAAATTTTTCGCATAATATTGTATATAATGACAAAATTAAAAGAAACATATGGAAAACGTACAGAAATCCGATCCGAATAGCGGCAGTAGAAAATTATCGGTAAAAATCGCAAAATATTGTCGGTATTCAACAATCTATAGGAAAAAAGATTTTTAAGGGATTTGAACCATAAAAATAAATATTACCAAAATTTCAAAACAAAATATGTGCAAAACAGAGAAAGTCATGTTAAGTGTAAACCATTTAACATGGCTTTTTTTATTGCACAAAATTTATGGAGGTATGTACATGGAAAACGAAAGAAACAAACCCGATTGTCCCCTGATCGGTCAGGACGGCAATGTGTTCAACATTATCGGTATAGCGTCAAGGACGCTGAAAGAAAACGGCATGGCGGCTGAGGCAAGCGAAATGAGTTCCCGCATTTTTGCTTCCGGCGGCTACAGCGAGGCGCTTTCGATTATCAGCGAGTACGTAAATATTACTTCCTTGGAGGACATTGACGAAGAATATGAAGAAGATTTCGGAATGGAGATGAGTTAGAATGCTTTTTATGAACACGCCATATTGGAGATGTGTTGAGCGGGAAATGCAGACCGTCCCTAATTTCAAACCGCGGCGGTCGGGATTTCAGGTGAACGGCGTAACGCTTGACCGTTTTCACGACTACAAGAATGCCGCGGCGAAGCTGCTCTACAGTTGGAAGCGCAATGACGTTACCGAGAGGATAACGGCAATGTATAGGAAATCGGGCAGCTTTTTTGCGGATTCCGACCACGAAAAATATTTCATAGAATTCATAGAAAATAATCCTTTTGGAGGCAGCAGATTTTATGCTGCCGTTTTTCTTTTATCCGCGGAATTTGATTTGCGGAAACGTTCGGAGACTGCAATAAATAACGGAATTGTAGATTTCCGAAAAATCAATTTGAAAGGTATCTCCGCGGACAGCTATACCATATATAAAGCGGCGAAAACCGTATACACGGAAAATCCCGAAATCACTGCGGCGGAGCTTTTCGACAAGAAGCTTGCGGACGATTTGGTATTGTACATCATTTTCAACGGCTTTTTGGTCGCTGAAAACGGTATAAAAATTTTGGAATTGGAGAGTGAAAAATGATTAGCGTTAAGGTAAATCACGAGGGAAATACTCTGCTGATGTCGCTTCCGACAGATGAACTGTACGACCACCTCGGCAGTATCGGTATCAACGGAGATATTCCCATCTGCGGTACTGAGGATATCGACGTAAAATTTTACGCCGATAACGACTTGGAAGTTTCACAGACAGTTTGCGAGCGGCTTCTCCCCGACGACAAAATCTCGCGCGTAAACGCGCTGTGTGAGCAGATAGAAAGCGCGTGGAGGGTCGGGTACACCGAGACGAACAAAGCCTTTGCAGAGCGAGATTTGCGCGGTGTTGAAGCGATGTCGGAGACCGTTTCCGAAATGGATATTCAGGCGCGGGAGGAAATAGCTCAGGAATTAAAAATGTAGGGAAAAATTCTGCAGCGAAGGGAGGTGATTTTTACGAACAGCAAGAGAATTGAATGGCTGAAGGAGCAGTACCCGCCGGGTACAAGAGTTCAGCTCGACCGAATGGGCAGCGACGACCCTCGTCCGATTGAGTCCGGAACTCTTGGAACGATAATTGCGGTAGATGATATGGGTACGATCCACTGCAATTTTGACAACGGTCGCAGCCTTGGAATATGTCCCGAAGCGGACAGCTTCCACAAAATAATCGAACAGGAAGAAAATCCGGCTTTTGAAATGTCTATGTGATATTTCAAAAGCCTTTTTTCTTGAAAGGAGGTTTTTATCACAGTAAAATATTTTGACTGCTTTGCAGGTATCGGCGGTTTCCGTTCGGGACTTGAACTTGCGGGAGGCTACGAATGCGTGGGCTTCTGTGAAATCGACAAAAATGCCGAGGCTGCCTACAGAGCAATGTACGACACAGAAAAGGAGGTATTTTTCAATGATGCATCAAAAATCAATACCGACGAAATGCCCGACTTCGACTTGTTTGTCGGAGGTTTTCCCTGCCAGCCGTTCAGTGTTGCGGGAAAGCGGCGTGGATTCGAGGACACAAGAGGAACTCTGTTCTATCACATTGCCCGAATTATCAAAGCCAAAAGACCTTCGGCTTTTATCCTTGAAAACGTACCCGGTTTGTTATCACACGGTGAGGGGGAAACTTACAAAACAATTCTTGAAACGCTTTCAGAATTGGGGTATTGTCTGGAGTGGTATGTGCTTAACAGCGCAGATTACCAAATCCCCCAATCAAGAAAGCGGGTGTTCATTGTCGGATATCTTGATTTCCGATGCGCCGGAAAAATATTTCCTATCAAAAGCGGCGGAGGCAAGAATCCTGAGAAACTTATCGACGGATCGCAGGGTCAGAGAGTCTACTCCGTTGACGGAGCAGCAGTAACGCAGTGTGCAGGTTCGGGCGGCTGGGGCGGCAAAACGGGACTGTACTTCATAGATATGAATCCCGACCCTAAGCTTACCGAAAATGCCCGCTGCATAACCGCTCGTCAGGATTCGGGAATTTCCAATCATAGGGGCGAACATTCCGGAGTTCTTGTTGAAGAACCGAGAGCAGTGATCAATCCGCAAAAGGAAAAAACGCGACAAAACGGCAGACGGGTCAAAGAGCCGAACGAGCCTATGTTTACACTGACAGTTCAGGACAGGCACGGCGTAGTCCACAGAGGCAGGGTGCGAAAGCTTATGCCCATAGAATGCTGGCGGCTTCAGGGTTTCACCGACGAGCAGTTCGGCAAGGTATCGGCTCTCGGAATATCCGAAGGACAGCTCTACAAAATGGCTGGAAACGCAGTTTCCGTACCCGTTGTGGCGGCTGTCGGTAAGAAAATTCGGGAGGTGATATTTAACGAAGCCGATCAATGCGAATGACGCGGACTATGAGGAATTTGAAATTCTCGGACGGGAAGCGCTGTTCACAAATATGCGAATTGACAGAAATACTTTACCCGACGGTTTGTACGCATACGACCTGCGGGACGAATGCGACGGCGAGCCAAATGAATTGAAGTCATTTGTGCTTGTCAACCATTGGGGTACGGTAATTGTGAAAGAACCTATCGAGGGCGCGGAAAGCGGCGTGGAGCTTACTCCCGACGACTGCAATTTCCTCGGAGACACCATGTCGCTTGAAGAATTTCTGAACGGTTCTCCTCAAATGGAACAGAGTATGTAAATTAAAGCAGTCAGCCTGTGAACGGCGGCTGTTAGTGTTTTTCTGCGGTATGCCGTTTGCAGAGCGGCACTGCAGAAAGGCGGTGATGAATTTTAATAGCTTCATGAGCTGGATCGGCGGCAAAAAAAGCAGCCGCGATATAATAATCCCCCGCTTTCCCCTTTGGTACGAAAAATATATCGAGGTGTTCGGGGGCGGCGGCTGGATACTTTTCGGCAAGCCGCCGAACAACGATTTTGAGGTCTTCAACGACTTCAACAGCAATATTTCAAATCTGTACACCTGCGTCCGCGACCGCAGCTCGGAGCTGATTGAACGGCTTCGCTACGTGCTTAACTGCCGCGAGGACTTTGACAGAATTAAGCATATTATCAGCGAAAAAGCAGCTATCGGCGACGTAAATCGAGCTGCGGAATTCTACCAGTTAATTCGGTACAGCTACGCAAGCGGCTGCGACAGCTTTGGCGGAAAGCCTCATTCAATGTGGGGAAATTTCCCGCTGATAGAACAGGCTTCGAGACGGCTGCAAAAGGTCGTTATCGAAAATAAGGATTTTGAAAAATTGATTTTGCAGCAGGACAGTGAGGTCAGCTTTTTCTACTGCGACCCGCCGTATTTTTCTACGGAGAGTTATTACGAAAATGTTGGATTTACAAAGGCTGACCACGAAAGATTAAGGGATTCTCTGAAAAATATTTCTGGGAAATTTCTTGTTTCATACAACGACTGTCCCGAAATACGCGAGCTGTACAAAGGATTTGAAACCTATTCATATGAAAGGCTGAACAATATCCGTCAGAGGTTCGACGGCGGCAGTATGTTCAGGGAGCTGCTCATTGCGAATTACGATATGAACGAACGGATCAGCTCGGAAAAACAGATTACATTTTTTGATTTGGAGGAATAGCGATGATAACATTTAACAGCAAGGTTACGGAAAAAGGAAATTTTAAGGTAGACCCTCAGGTACTTGACATTATCGGAGTTAAACCGGGAGATACGGTAAATATTTCCGTTGAACCCTTGTCGGACAGCGAGATACACATACCGTCGGAACTCTTTGAAGAAGCGAGTATTGATGAGAGCCGCGGACTTGAAATTTATGCCGATGACGGCTGCGTCATAATCAGTGAGGCGGAACACTGCGATGAATAGTCCGACTGTGTTCAAAAGCGAGGAATTTGGCGAGATACGCACATTAAATATTGACGGCGAGCCGTGGTTTATCGGCAAAGAAATTGCCGAAATTCTCGGCTATGAAAACGGAAGCAGAGATATAAACAGGCACGTTGACCCGGAAGATAAAAAAGTGCTGAAAAATCAAAACTACCAAAACGGTACTTTTGAAATTCCCAATCGCGGGCTGACCGTTATTAATGAAAGCGGTTTGTACTGCTTGATTTTGTCAAGTAAGCTGCCGTCCGCTAAAAAATTCAGTAGGTGGGTAACCTCCGAAATTTTACCGTCGCTGAGAAAAAACGGCGCGTACATGACCGCCGAGACCCTGCATAAAACCATGAGCGACCCGCGGGAGCTTGCAAAGTTGCTGAACACTCTTGCGGACGAGCGGGACAAACGACAAAAGCTCGAAAAGGAAAACGCGGAATTATCCGTAAAAGCAAATTACTGCGATAAAATTCTTATGAGCAAAAACGCAGTCCCCGTAACGCAGATCGCAAAGGACTACGGTATGTCGGCGGTGACGTTTAATAAAATGCTGTACGAACTGAAAATACAGTTCCCCATAGGAAAGTCCTGGGTGCTGTATTCAAAATATGCGGATAAAAATTATACGCAGTCGCAGACCTATAATATAAGTGAAAACCGTTCCGTGATCCACACTTGCTGGACTCAAAAGGGACGGCTTTTTTTATACGATTTTTTAAAGGAACGCGGTATTCTGCCGACATCGGAAGCGGGTGAAAATTATGGATTCTTTGTTTGATAAAAATCATGTAATTCAAAACAGCGAGCCGCAGGATTACAAAGGGAAATTGCTCATTATCCGAGCTGAGAGTTTAAATGAAGAATTCCGCACTCCCGAAAATCAGCTTTTTCTTGCAAGCGGCGGTTTTGGCTGCGACCCCAATTCAAGCGGTCGAAAGGTGTTCGGCTGCTTTTTGTCGGACGGCGAGGAAACTCATTTTTACCGTTCGGATTTCATCGGAATTATTGCGGACGAGCATATTCCACAGTGGGCAAATGAAAAATTGGAGCAGATAAATTCTGCTCCCGAAAACAATATCAATCTTAATATGTAAAGCTGCCCAAAGCGGCTTTTTGCATATAAAAAATTAATTTTATGGAGGTACTCATTATGAGAAAAATTATCACAAAGGCAGCACTCAAAGCGTTTCAGGCAAAGGAACTTCTTAAGTCAACAAGAGGCGAAAACTTCGTTGACAGCGGCATTAAAATTCTCATCGCCGTTGTAATCGGCGCGCTCCTGCTGGGCGGACTTTACGCTCTCTTCGGCGACGTCATTCTTCCTACCCTCAATCAGAAGGTCACCGATATGTTCAACTTTGCGGGATAACCGTGAGCAAGGGCAGATTTACTGCGCTGCTTGCGATAATTCTTGCGGCGGCAATTATTTTAAAGCAGCTGCAGGAAAAAATCGTGTATGTTGCCGAAAACCAAACGGTATGTACGCAGTGCGCAGAAGAAATTGCGCAGGAAAATGAAACCGAGCTTGACGACGGAACAGCGGCGGTTATTGCGATAGTAATTATCATAATAATCGTCCTGCTGTTCAGCGGCTCGGAAACAGAATCAAACTGAAAGGATTTTTTTATGAATTTGGATGTAAGGATCAACAAGCTCATACCCGGCGACGGAAACGTCCGCGCCGTGGCTTCGGCTAATTTCGACGGCTGCTTTGCCGTAAAAAATATTAAGGTCATGGAGGGCAGCAAGGGACTTTTTATTGCTATGCCGTCATACAAGGCTCAGGACGGCAGCTACAAGGATATTTGCTTCCCCACCACGCCCGAATTTCGTCAGCAGCTCAGCAATGAAATTATCGGCGCGTATCATCAGACGATTGCACAATTGCAGGAGCAGAAAAATATTCCCGTGAGCATGGAACCGGAGGAACAGCCGGCTCCTATGGGAATGGAAATGTAAGACGTAAAAATCTTAGGATTTTTGCAAATAAAAAATTTAATTTATGGAGGTACTCATTATGAGAAAAATTATCACAAAGGCAACAATCAAAGTGCTTCAGGCAAAGGAACTTCTTAAGTCCAACAAGGGCGAGAATTTCGTGGACAGCGGCATTAAAATTCTCATTGCCGTTGTTATCGGCGCGCTTCTTCTCGGTGGACTTTACGCGCTTTTCGGCGACGTAATTCTCCCTACCCTTAATCAGAAGGTCACCGATATGTTCAACTTCGCGGGATAATGTCCGCAGTCATTCAGACAGCTTTAATTTTGTCGCTGCTGATATATGATTCCGTAAAGGACATAAAATACCGCGAAATTCCAAATGAAATATCCGCGGCGGCAGCTCTGACAATGGTTTTGAATTTCAATATCCAAAACCTTTGGGGACTTGCCGCCGCTGCGGTATTTTTTATTACGGCTCTTTTTACGGGCAAGATCGGCGGCGGAGATGTTAAGCTTGTAATTGCTCTGAGCGTGGTCTGCGGCTTATGGGGAACGGTTTTCCTGCTTTTTACCGCGCAGCTTTCCATGCTCATTTTTTACGCGGTTTATGCCGCAATCATGAAAATACAAGGTCGAACGGCAGAGAAATCTCTGCCGTTCGTACCATTTATTACACTCGGATATTTATTGCTTAAATTAATTTTTTGAGAGGAATTTTTATATGAATTTTTTGAAAAACAGAACAGTTCTCGGCGTGATCTGTATAGCTATCGCCCTTGCTATATGCTTTCTCATCACGCCGCTTTTTAACGCTTCCGCAAGCAAAACTACGGAAATTATCCGTATGAAAAACGACGTTAAGATCGGTCAGGAAATTACCGAAAAGGACATTGAAACCGTGGAGGTAGGCGCATACAATCTCCCCTCCGACGTACTGAAAACAAAAGATGAAATCGTGGGAAAATACGTTGCTTCCGAGCTTTTAAAGGGCGAATATGTTCTGCCCTCCAAAATTTCCGATACCCCTGCAAACGAGAATAATTATCTTTACGGACTGACGGGAGAAAAACGCGCCATTTCCATAACCATACCCTCTTTTGCGGCGGGACTTTCGGGCAAGCTTCAGTCGGGAGATATTGTTTCGGTAATCGCCTGCGATTACCGCGAAAGCGGTGAGACCGTTGTTCCCGATGAACTCCAGTATGTTGAGGTAATTGCCGCCACCGATAAAAAAGGCAGCGACAAAGGCGACGTTGTCGTTACCGCAGACGGCGAGGAAGAAGCCGAGCTGCCGTCAACAATTACGCTTCTGGTCACTCCGATGCAGGCAAATATTCTTGCGGAGCTTGAAGAAAACGGCGATACCCACATTGCTCTCGTGTACCGTGGTACTGCCGAAAATGCCGCCGAATTTATTAAGGCTCAAGAAACCGTACTGTCCGAAATTGAAGAAAAAATACTTGCGGAAAAGGAAAATGAAGAAGCCGCAAATACCCAAAATACCGAGGAAAGCGAGGAAAATCCAACAGAAAATATTTTGACGGAAATTGATAATACGACCGAAGAAAATACTGCCGATACGGAGGAAAATACCGATGCCGAACTTTCTGAATAATTTGCTGAACCGTGACGAGGACGAAGAACTTGACCTTGAATTTGACCTTGCCGATCCCGAAAGCGGGTGCTTTGAGCTTCCCCCTGACCGCGCGGATAATCAGGTGCTTGCGGTCTGGGGCAGTCCCTCTTCGGGAAAAACCATAATGAGCGTGAAGATCGCGAGATATATCGCTTCCCAAAAGAAAAATGTTATTCTTGTGCTTGCGGATATGTCCGCGCCGCTGCTGCCGTTTATCTGTCCCCCTTCCGACCTGGAGGCGGAGCTGTCAATGGGAAATATTTTAGGCGCGGCTCATGTCACCGAGACTCTCATAAAGCAGAACGCAATACTGCACAGAAAAAACGAGTACCTTACCATGCTTGGTATGCTCAAGGGCGAAAACGCTTTCACCTACCCTCCCTACACAGAAACCCAGGCGAAGGAGCTGCTTGCCGAGCTGCGTAAAATGGCGGACTATATCATCATCGACTGCACAAGCAATATAACGGGGGACGTGCTTTCGGCTGTCTCTCTCATTGAGTCGGACGCTGTTCTGCGGTTGGTCTCCTGCGACCTGAAATCAATTTCCTATCTTTCCTCTCAGCTCCCGCTTTTGCTTGACAACAAATTCAACGCCAACAAGCAGTACAAGGCTGCAAGCAATATTGACGATTTTCAGGCGGACGACAATATAGAACAGGTGGTGGGCGGCGTCAGCTTTAAGATTCCCCATTCCGACGAGGTTTACCGCCAGTTTTTAACGGGAAATCTTTTTGCGGGGCTTTCCGATAAGAGCAGCAAGGATTTCCGAAAAGCTGTTGCCAAAATTGCTAATGAGGTGTTCGAGCTATGAGGAATTTACGACGCGTGAAACCGAGTGGCGGTATAAAAAATATGAGAGGGCGCGGCATGGCGGCGGAAGCTTTCCGCGAGGTGTTTGAATTATGAATGGCTTGATTTCGCAGACCAATACGCAGAATTTGTTCTGCAAACCCGGTAAAAACCGTGAATTTTCCGATATCCTTAACGAGGTGCAGGCATATATTTCAAGCAAATATTCCGCCCTGGTTATCGACGGCATCAACAACATAAATAAGGGCAACGACGAAGTCAAAGCACAGGTAAAACGGTATATCGGAAAATATTTGCTCGATTACCGAATTTCCGCCGAGGGCATGACCCAACAGGAACTTATAGACAAGCTCTACACCGAAATGGCGGAATTTTCTTTCCTTACAAAATATATTTTCGGCACGGGAATTGAGGAAATAAATATAAATTCCTGGGACGACGTTGAGGTGCAGTACAGCAGCGGCGAGACCGTTAAGCTTGAAGAAAAATTCGAGTCTCCCGACCATGCAATAAATGTTGTGCGGCGTATGCTCCACGTTTCGGGAATGGTTCTGGACAACACCTCTCCCGCTATTTTGGGACACCTTTCAAAAAATATCCGTATCGCTGTTCTGAAAACTCCTCTTGTGGACGAGGACGTGGGCGTTGCTGCGTCCATAAGAATTGTAAACGCTCAGAAGCTGAAAAAAGAGGATTTCCTTAAATCGGGAACTGCCGCCGACGAGATGATGGAGCTGATGTCCGCATTGGTTCGGTACGGCGTTTCCACCACTGTCGCGGGAGCTACCTCAAGCGGAAAAACAACTCTTACGGGCTGGCTGCTTACAACAATTCCCCACGATAAGCGTATATTCACCATTGAGAACGGTTCCCGTGAATTAGACCTTGTGGAACGCGACGAAAGCGGAAAAATAATCAACAAGGTAATTCACACCATCACCCGCGAAAGCGAGGACGAAAAGAAAAGTATTACGCAGGATAATCTGCTTGACATGGCTCTGCGCTTCCACCCCGACTATATCGTCGTCGGAGAAATGCGCAGCAGTGAGGCGGATTCCGCGCAGGAAGCGGCTCGGACGGGTCATACGGTAATTACCACTATCCACTCAAATTCCTGCGAATCCACCTGGCGCAGAATGGTCACTCTCTGCAAAAGAAAATATCCCAATGTTGACGACAAGGTCATATTAAATCTTGTCACCGAGGCGTTCCCCATAGTTGTCTACGCTAAGCAGCTCGAAAATAAGCAGCGTCGCATTATGGAGATAATGGAATGCGAGATACTGCCCGACGGAGAAAGAAAATATCATTCGCTGTACCGGTACAAAATTACCGAAAACCGCATGGAAAACGGAAAATTCGTTATTACCGGTTCACATGAAAAATGCGCCGATATTTCACCGTCCCTTCAGCGCAGACTGCTTGAAAACGGTATGCCCCAAGAGGAATTAAACAAGCTTTTGAGAAAGGAGTCTGAAAAATGACAGCAATTTTATTGATCGCTTTTATCGGCATGGTAATAGGATTTTTCCTCATTTTTGGAATATCGCCTCTTGAATTTACGGACGGACTTTTTTCATTTTTGACGGCAAAACCAAACAGTCTGAAAAGTCAGATAAATGAGGCTACACAAAGGAAAAAGCCGAATATTTTTCGCCGCGAAATTATGGAGGCGCAGGAATTCCTCAGACTTACTAACCGCACAAATATGTTCTCAGTTTTATGCGTTTGCTCTCTGGGACTTTCCGCTCTGGGCGTGTGCCTTGCCATACTTATGGGCAACGCTTTTCTTGCTCCCGTAATGGCTGTGGGTCTTATGTTTGTGCCGTTCTGGTACATCAAATCCACGGCTGTGAATTACAAAAAGGATATTTCCGCGGAGCTTGAAACTGCGCTGTCTATAGTAACAACGGCGTATCTCCGAAATGAGGATATAATCACGTCAATCGAGGAAAATGTTCATTATCTGAACGCTCCCGTAAAAAATGTTTTTGAGAATTTTTTAAGCAGGATAAAGCTTTCAAATCCCGATATTATTGCGGCTATTCTTGATATGAAAAATAAAATAGACAACGAGGTTTTTCATGAATGGTGCGATGAATTAATTCTTTGTCAGAACGACCGCAGCCTTAAATCCACGCTCACTCCTACGGTAAATAAGCTGTCCGATATGCGCGTGGTTAATGCCGATCTTGAGTATATGATAACAGGTCCACGAAAGGAATTTATTACAATGGTTTTTCTTGTTGCGGGAAATATTCCTCTGATGTATATGCTCAACAAGGTGTGGTACGGATTTCTTATGCACAGCGTTGTGGGACAGATAATTCTTGCAATTTCCGCTGTTCTAATTTTTGTTTCTACCGCAATTGTTTTGAAGCTTACCAAGCCGATAGAGTACAAAAGATAAAGGGGTGAAAAAATGATATTCTTGTTATTTATGTTTGGAGCGTTTTTCGCTTTCGGACTGTTTATGATATTCGCAAATGCCCTGAAAATTCCCTATCTTAAAACCTCGAAAGCTGTTATGACAGCAGGTCGCGAGGACAAAAAAATATCCAAAACAATTGACGCGGTATTGGTCGAAACTGCGGGAAAAATCGGGAAAATATTCCGCATGGACAAGTACAAGCGTAACAGGCTTGAAAAGACCTTAAAGTCCGCAGGGATAAAAATGACTCCCGAAGCGTTTACCGTGTACGCAATGCTTAAAGCTTTGGGAATTTGTCTGCTTGCTGTTCCCTGCTCTTTTTTGTTTCCGCTTGTAATTCCGCTTATAGTAATTCTTGCGGTGGCTGTGTATTTCAAGGAAATAGGGAAAGCCGACGAGACAATGCGTGAAAAGCGCGGAGCTATTGAAAAAGAGCTCCCCCGATTTGTTGCGACTGTGGAGCAGGAATTAAAAACAAGCCGCGATATTTTGTCTATAATGGAAAATTACAAAAAGCACGCGGGCGTACATTTTTCATACGAACTGGACGTTACATGCGCAGATATGCGCTCCTCAAGCTATGAAGCGGCTTTGACAAGATTTGAGGCGAGGATAGGCTCTTCTCAGCTTTCGGACGTTGTCCGCGGACTGGTTTCCGTTATCCGCGGCGACGACAGCGCGGTATATTTTAAAATGCTTGCCCACGATTTCAAGCTGATAGAACTGCAGCGGTTAAAAGCCGAGGCGCAGAAAATTCCTCCGAAAATACGGGTGTTCAGCTTCGGTATGCTTATGCTGTTTTTGCTGACGTATTTTGCGGTTATGGGTATGCAGCTTTTGGATTCGCTGGGGTCAATGATTTAGGGGGTGATTTTTTGAATATACGAAAATTTATTGCAAATAACCGCGGCGAGGGCTATATCGACGTGTGCATAATTGTGCTTGTGGCAATTATGGTAATAGCGCTGATGATGACGGTAATTCCCGTTCTCATCGCGAAAAATCAGCTTGACAATTTTGCTGACGAGCTTGCCCGCGAAGCCGAGATAGTTGGCTGTATCGGCTCCGAAACCTCCGCGCGGGAAAGTGTTCTCCGTGAGCGTTCGGGACTGTCCCCCACCGTTTCATGGTCGCGGTCGGGAAAAGTTCAGCTTAATCAGGAATTCACCGTTACCTGCACTATTGTGCAAAATATCGGCTTCGGGGAATTCGGCAGCTTTCCCGTAACTCTTACTGCCAAGGCAAGCGGAAAAAGCGAGGTGTACTGGAAATGATTCTGAAAAAATTCATATTGTCAAGACAGGCTTTTTCCGCTCCATGGGCGGTAATTATCGCGCTCATCGGGATAATGTTTTTTACCGCCGCAAGTCAGTATATCCGGCTGATGATAATTGCCTCCGGTGTTCGCGACGCTGTGCAGTCGGCGGTCATAGCCACGGCTACCGAAAATTACGGAAACCTTTACAACGGTATTCGCGAGGGATATGCGGGCGGATATTCTCTGACGGGAGACTCCTGGTCGGAACGGCTTTCGGGCGGCAGCGTTTACAGCAGATTGGGACGGCTTCTCGGAATTACTTCAAACGGACACAAGTACACTAAATTTAATTCCGACGGTGAAGAATTCAGCGTTTACGGACTTTCCACAACCGTGGAAAACGCGCCCTTTGCGCCCTCCTCGACAGACGGCATACAGCAGTTTGAAGCTACCACCTTCATTGACCTTGAAGTGCCGATGTCGTTCTGTTCCGAGATACTTCCGCCTATGAAAATTCGGCTTAAAGTTAAGTCAAAATATACTCCGAAATTTTAGTAGTTACAGAGAATTTTTTTATTGCGGAATAATTTTCTGGACTTTCCGATTTTTTTGTGATATTATTTGGCTAAAGAAAATACGAAAGGACTGATACTATGAAAAATACAAAAAATACGAAAACAAAAAAGAATTTTATTATCGCGGGAACATCACTGGTATGCGCCGCGCTGGCGTGTGTGACGGTATCAAGATTCGCAATTGAGCAGCCTGTGCAGACTGACAAAACCTACGCGGAGACAGAGCCGACCGCGATAGTGACAACGGTAGTAACAACTGTAACTCCCGACAAAAAAGAACCGGAAATTACTATGACAATCAAATCGGAAAAATACGCTGAAACCACGGCTGTTAACGAAATAGAGGCAAAGCCGATGACCGAGGTGGACAGAAGCTTTGAGGAAATTACTAAGCCGATAACAACTCCTCCCGCTCCGAAAGTTGAGGACGAGGCAGTACTGACAGATCCTGCTGCTCCTCCCGAATATGAACCGCAGCAGACTACGGTCACGGCTGCTCCCGAACAGAAATCCGATACTCCAAATCACGGCGAAACAAAGGACGGGAAAATCTACATCAACGGCTTCGGCTGGGTAAAGGACGAGGGCGGCGGAGGAACAGGATATGTTGATACGGAAATGTATCAGAACGGAAATAAGATAGGCAGCTTCGGTTAATACAACCGATATGTACACACTAAAAGACGCTGAAAAAGCGTCTTTTTTATTTTTCCGGAGGTGTATATGAATATATTCAAAAAAATATTGATAGCAATAATTATCTTCTCTGTTATATGTTTAAACGGTTTTCCCGTTCATGCGGATTCTGTGGGCGACCCCAACATCGACAGCGGGGGCGGCGGTATGGGTAACGGAACTTCGCAGAATTTTTGGAGTCCCGGCAACGACGGGGTGAGGATAACGGTTGTTGATTCGGAAACGGGTCAGCCGCAGTCTGCTTCTGTTGATTATACAAATATTGACGCAAGCGACATACGCTTTCACTTCGGACAGGTCAGCAAGGTGCAGTACGCGTCAGGAACCTCACTTTCCCCGTCAACCTCGACATATAACTTTATAACGCCGAGCGAGCCGCTTCCCGCCATTGTCGGTGACGGCGAATACTGGTCTTCAAATATTGATCAGATACGCAGCTATTTTACCGACGAGCAAATAGTAAAAAGAATAGCCGAACACACGTCAATAGACTATGATGATTTAGTGAACGGAGATTACAAGCTGATGGTAGAGCCGATAATATATGTCACATATCACGGTCAAAGGACGGCTATGACAGCAACCGAAGCAGCACTGTATGATCAGCAGACCGGCGGCGACATTAAAAGATATTTCGCCGACCTGTCTCATAAAAATCTGCCCCTTGCTATGTTCCTTGAAGAGGACGACTTGGGTTACAGCGCGTGGTCGGGTTCGACGAATTCTCGTATGACAAACAGCGACATCATAAATTATCTCGGCGTGGGAATTGTTTCGTTCAAGGAAAAAGAGGACGACGTGGAGGTTGACGCATTCGACTACGAATACCGCGTGGATACCGACGTTTACACAAGCGTTACTGTCAGCGGAGGCGAGCATACTCCGGACAATCCCGTCACCGTTATTTTTGAAATAAAAAATAAAAGATATACGGTAAACAACGTAGTATATCCCGATGGCGATTCGCAGCTTGTATGGTGCAAATGGCACACCCCTCAGACAGAGCAGCAGGTGGAAATAAAGGTCACGGTTTACGGCGGCGCGGAGGCAAGCGAGACAGACATTACCGCCAACATTGTGGATCTTGACAAGAACCCTCCGCCCAACCCCACGGCATATGACAGAAACAACGGCTTTACCGCATCATCAGTGTCTCGGAAGGAAGAAAAATCCTCAAACTCTTGGAGCGTATGGAGCGCGTATTGGGCGGAAAATTGGGTATGGGTTCCCGACTGGAATTGGGTGACGGTCGTTCTTCCCAACGGCATGATTACGGGCTACTGGCAGGACAACGGCGAGTGGGAGGATCACGGTGAATGGATATTTGAAAGCAAGTCCTACCGGGTTTCTCTTTCCGCGGAAATGAAAATTACTCCCGACGAGAAAAATCCTACGGCGAGCGGAAAAAATATGAAATCGGGCTACGGCATTAACGAAAAAGTTACGTCCTTCGTAAGCGGAAACGGTGAGCATACCGATATGCAGAACGCTGTGACCTACTTCCCCGAATTCGGCTACAAGACCTATTGGCGGCTGCTTGAAAACACTTCGGGCGGCGGTTTTGAATTTAAGGAGAACAAATACAGCACCTATGGTAACCGCACGCATTTTACTCCGCTGTGGTATCCCGACGGGACTTATACCGCGTACACCTGGGCGCTTGATTGCTGGACTCCTGCGGGAATGCTTTCCCTCAATCTCACCGACGACGTTTCCATTGACGGAAATGTTTACGACGACTGGCACATCGGTCCGACCTATTAAAAAAAATTAAGCTGTAATTGCATAAATTTAATTCGAGAAATCAAGAGGCAAGAAGCAAGAATTTATTTCTGTGCAATTATATTTTACTGCAAAATTTTATTTCCGTCAATATAAAAATGAAAGGAACTTTTAATATGAAGAAAAAAATACTGAAGATTTTTTCCGTGATCGGAATTATGATGATAATGCTCTCCTGCTTTTCGGTGACTGCGTTTGCGCTTGATCCTCCCGCAGGCGGCGGTGGCGGCAGCGGCGACGTTGCAGGTGCTATCGAAAGCACTTGGACTACCGCTTCGGAGCAGATAAAACAGGTTGTGGACAACGTTGTTTTCCCCGTTATCGACCTTATTCTGGCGGTATTTTTCTTTGCCAAGCTCGGTCTCGCGTATTTTGACTGTGCGTCCGTAAAGGCGATGTAATAATTTTGAGATTAGCACCTCAACAGGCGCGAGCTTTATGCCTGTCATCAATCGGTTTACCTGAGGCGGAAACGCTGTATGGGAAAATAGCATACCGATAAACCCGTAAGTTGAAAAGTTGCCGTTTCACGACTGAACGGGAAGATGAGATGAAGTATATGAGGATAAAGGCTGAATTGCTTGAATTGCAGTCCGAGGAGTTTATATAGGAACTATGACGAAAGGCAGCTATAAACGTCATATCGCATAACCGCAGTATGTTAGTCGAGTACATGCGGCAAAGCCATTGTGCGAGCCGACCGCATAGGCGGATAAAGGACGAAAATAATATCCGACAATATTTCACGCTATTATTGCATTGTTAAACGGAGATTGCCTAAACGGAAACGCTGTTACAGCTATGCGTAATGCCGAAAGGTGAGAAATTTCAAGAGTAAAATCAAGAAAGATGACGCTGAATATTCCGCATGGCAACGGAGCCGCCGCAGTAGTCCGAGAACGGGAAAACCGCTTACATGGCGAAGGGCGGCAGCCTGTTATCTTAACAACAGAGAAAGGAAGGTGTGTGATACACTATGAGAAATCCAATCAATTTGTTAAGCAGTTTGCAGAAGCATTCCTGTGAAAAAAACTATTCCTATGAAAGATTGTATAGAAATCTGTTCAACAGAGATTTATTCCTTATGGCATATCAGAATATCTATGCAAGTCAGGGAAACATGACACAAGGCACAGATGGCAAAACCATCGACGGAATGAGCATAAGGAGGATAGACAAGCTCATTGAAAGCCTTAAAGATGAAAGCTATCAGCCGCAGCCGTCAAGACGGACATATATCCCCAAGAAAAACGGAAAGCTCCGCCCTTTGGGAATACCGTCTTTTGATGACAAGCTAATCCAAGAGGTCATCAGAATGCTGCTTGAAGCGATTTACGAAAACAGCTTCTCGGACACATCGCACGGGTTCAGACCGAAAAGGAGCTGTCATACCGCATTGCAGCAGATACAAACCAGATTTACAGGAGTAAAATGGTTTGTTGAGGGTGATATAAAGGGGTTTTTTGATAATATAAATCACGAAATCCTGATTAACATTCTGTCGGAGAGAATTAAAGATGAACGCTTTTTACGGCTCATCAGGAAATTTCTCAAAGCGGGATACCTCGAAGAATGGAGATTTCACAACACCTACAGCGGAACTCCTCAGGGCGGTATTATAAGTCCGATACTTGCCAATATTTATTTGGATAAGCTGGACAAATTTATGGAGAAGCTTCAATCGGAATTTAACTGCGGTAAAAAAAGAAAGACCCATAAGGACACCTACGAGTTGGAAAAGAAGCGCGGAGTACTGGCAAAGAATTTAAGGAACGCCACGAATGAACCAGATAAATCGGCTCTTTTGGAAAAAATAAAGGAGCTTGATAAGAAAAAGGGTGATTTTCCTTATTCCGACCCATTCGACAGTGATTATAAAAGACTGCAATATACCCGATACGCCGATGACTTTATTGTCGGAATAATCGGGAGCAAAACAGACGCAATAAATGTCAAGGAAAAAGTCAAAAAATTTGTTGCGGAACAACTGCGTCTTGAATTATCCGAAGAAAAAACGCTTATTACACACAGCGCAAAAAAGGCGAGATTTCTTGGATATGACATTACAGTCCGCAGGTCTCAGTCATTTACAAAAAACAGGAACGGAAATAAAAGCAGATACCACAACGGTAAGGTGGTTCTTGAACTGCCTGCCCAAATTATGCGAAAAAAGCTGTTGGAATACGGAGCTATGGAAATAAAGCTCACGGTACACGGAAAGGAGAACTGGTCTCCGAAATCAAGATATTATCTCAAAGATAATGACGATTTGGAAATACTCGACCAATACAACAGTGAGATACGCGGCTTCAGGAATTATTACCGAATAGCCAATAACTCTGCTCATGCGGGTTCTTTTGGATATATTATGCAATACAGCTTTTTCAAAACGCTCGCGACAAAATACCGTTCTTCCGTCAGACAAGAAATGAACAAGCATAGAATAGGAAAATATTTCGGAGTAAGATACTCAAAAAAGGGTAAGGACGCAATAAGGCTGTTTTATAAGGACGGCTTTGCACGGCTGCACTCAATGATAAATTCCGAAATTGACAAGCTTCCCAACACCGCTATATACGCAAGTTCAACAAGCTTAATTGACAGGCTTAAAGCCAATAGATGCGAAATTTGCGGTGCAGCGGACTGCGATATTGAAATTCATCATGTGCGTAAGTTAAAAAATTTGACGGGCAAAACCTTTTGGGAAAAATTTATGATAGCAAGAAATCGAAAAACTCTGGCACTTTGTATTAATTGTCACAAAAAACTGCATTTAGGCAAACTGGATTAACAGGTGGAGAGCCGTGTACGCCGAGAGGTGTAAGCACGGTTCGGGGGCGAGTACTTGAAAACCTGTCACAGCGATGTGATAAGGCGTTGGGTGCTTAGCCTACACCGGAAAAGCGGGCACTTTGAATGGACTGCTCCAGCGGTGCTTTTCGCTTGTCTTGTATTCACTTTGACTGCACCGATGTATATTTGGGGAATTATCGGAATGTAAAAATAATTTATGCAAGTTATTTTAAAAAAACTGAACTGCTCCGCCATACCGCGGAGCAGCGGGAGGTGACATATTGTTCTTTTTTGATTTTGCCGCCGAGGACATAATGGACGCGGTTTTATCATGGATATATCAGAAAATAGTCGGCTTGTTCGGCGATTTTTTTACAGCGATGAACACAATGGGTATCGACCTTTTTTCGCAGCCATGGGTCAATCAGATTGTCAGTCTGTTCAGCAAAATAGGCTGGTCGCTTTTCGTTGTGGGAGTAATTGTCGCGCTTTTTGAATTCGCTATCGAAAGTCAGAACGGACGGGGCGACCCAAAGGCTCTTGCGTTGAATATTATTAAAGGCTTTATGGCAGTAAATCTTTTTACCGTCGTTCCCGTCAAGCTTTACGGCTTCGCTGTTGCCATGCAGAGCAGTATGTCCGGCGATATGACGGGACTTATCGTTGTGGAGGACAAATCTCTTGTTCAGGAAATCCTTGACCTGATCGCAAGCATTGCATTCGGTCCGCTGCTGGCGATATTTATAGTCATAATGACAGGCTATGCAATTGTAAAGGTGTTCTTTGCAAGTCTCAAGCGGGGCGGCATACTGCTGATACAGATAGCCGTGGGGTCGATGTATATGTTCAGCGTACCGCGCGGATTTTCCGACGGATTTATTATGTGGATAAAGCAAGTTATAGCCACTTGTCTGACTACATTTTTGCAGTCCACAATGCTTGTCTGCGGACTGATATTATTTAAGGAACACTGGCTGCTGGGTCTCGGCGTAATGCTTTCGGCGGGTGAAATTCCGAGAATTGCTGGTATGTTCGGTCTGGAAACTTCGGTTCGTCCCAATATTGCAGGCGCGATAAACACGGCGCAGTCGGCGGTACGGCTTACTCAGACAATAAAGACCGTTGCTACAAAATAACGAAACGAGGTGTTGTGATTGTATATTTATCCCGACAATTTAAAAGCCGCGCCAATGCTGTTTTTATGGCGGCTGAAAGACCTTGCCGCCATAGGCGTAGGCGCGCTTATTTCAGTTTTTGCGCTGTCTCAAACGGGAATTTCTTTCCCCGTCGTAATCACCCTCGTGTACGCTTTTCTTGCTATTCGCTTTGAGGACACGAGTATTCTTGACTTTATAAAATACGCCGTGAAATACTTTTTTATTGAACAGCAAGAATTCAGATGGAAGCTTTAAACGAAAGGAGGATCATAATTGCAAAAGAAAAAACAGCAAAAGCAGGCAGAACAGAAACACCAAGCCACAAGACAACTCATCGGCGTGGAAGGTATAACCGAATATTCCCTTAAAACCGCTTCTTCCGAGGTGGTATTTTTCAGTGTGAAGCCAAGCAATATTTCCGTGCTTTCAGAAGAAAATCTTGCCGCCAAAATATACTCGCTGATGACCGTTCTCAAGGGGCTGACGGAAATAGAAATTCTCTGCGTAAACAGCCGTGAAAGCTTTGAAAGCAACAAAAACAACCTGCGGAGAATTTCGGAAAAAGAGGAAAATCCCGCTGTGCGAAAGCTGCTTGAACAGGACATGGTTTTCCTTGACCACATTCAGGCGCAGACGGCTACGGCGCGGGAATTTCTCCTTATCGTCCGCATAAGGAATCTCAAGGAAAAAGAGATTTTTTCATATCTGAACCGCATTGAAAAAACTTTGCGGGAGAACGGGTTTTCCGCCCGTCAGTACGGTACTGAGGATATAAAGACGCTGCTTGGTGTCTATTTCGAGCAGAATGTAACTACCGAAAAATTCGATAATTTCGACGGTGAAAGGTGGGTGCTGCATGAGTAATAAATTAATTTTGAACATTCCTCTTATTGGGAAAGAACCGTGTCACGAACCCGACAAATGCGTTGTTGAAAAAGCTATACCGATATCGCATTCCGAGTTTGAGGAGCTTAATTCCAAGCTGCTTGAAAGGAATTACCATATTGAGCAGTATAAGGAATTGATGCTCGAAGCGAACGGTGTAAACCATTGCATTCTTTTGTACGACAGAAGCAGCGGCGACGGTCTGCTAATAAATTCCGAGGGCTGCGGCTATGCGCGATATTCGCAGTATATTCCCCATGCAAAGGATATTATGGAATCTCATGGACATACTGCGGCTTTGTCAGAGCTTAAAAATGAGATCGATAAAAATATTGCCGAATGGCTTGAAAACAACCGCAGCAGCGGAAGCTTGTGCGTTCATGCAGGCGAGCTTTTCAATACTCCGGAAATTGAAAATATTCTTTCCAAATATGTTTCGGAGGCATTGCAGAACCGTCCCGAAATCCTTTCCTGCACCGAGGGAAACGGATTTATAGAAGCGGAAATGAGGACGCTTTCCGAAACAAGGCTTTATTGTCCGCTGAAAATTACTGTGGACGATCATGACGATTCCGCCGACCTGTACGAATCTCCCTCCGAGTGCTACATCGATTATGAGGATAAAATCAACGAAAAAATACAGCAGTCTCTTGATTATGACGAGCAGGAACGGGGTCTTATGACATGGTGCGATGATGAGGATATTACGCAAAAATTCTTTTCCGCAAAGCCTTTTGTGGAAGTCAGGGACGGCGATCTGTACGGCGGAGTTGTGCTTGAACACTACGGCAAACTTGATCCCGCTGACCTTATTTCCGTTTCGGAATATATCTCCGGACAGCTTTCCGACGGCTGGGGCGAGAGCTTCGAGCAGCGTGAAATAAGGGCGGGTGACGAGGATATATACGTCAGCTTTTGGGACAGCGGCGATGAATATTTCCTCAAGCCGGAAAGCGAAGTTTTTCCCGAACAAAATTATGAAATGAAATTCGGAGGTTAATGTGAAAAAGAAAAAACGAATTGACGAAAATGGCTTTACAACAAGGCGGGAAAAGGATTTTCTCGATATGATCGCTCCTTCGGTAATAAAATTTTTTACCGATTATTTTATCTGCGGGAACACCTACCGCTGCGTGTGGGCGCTCCGTGAATATCCCACAAGCACCTCGGAGCAAGCAATTCTGCGTTATCTCGGTGAAAAGGACGGCGTGTCTCTCCGCATTTACACAAGGCACGTTTCAACCGCGGAGGAAAAAAGAATTATTGCCAACGCTGCCAACAAAAACCGTATGCAGCGCAGCTCCACAAACGATTTGCAGCAGACGGTCGCCGCCGAAAGCAATTTGCAGGACGTTACTCAGCTTGTCGCCGACATGCACAGAAACCGTGAGCCGCTCCTGCACGTTGCGGTCTATATAGAAATGATCGCGGGAAGCCTTGACGAGCTGAAAAATTTGCAGACCGAGGTGCAGACGGAGCTTGTCCGTTCAAAGCTTAATGTGGACAGGCTTATGCTCCGTCAGCAGCACGGTTTTATGTGCGTTATGCCAAGCGGTTGGAATGTTTTCCGTGAGCAGTTTGAGCGTGTTCTCCCCGCTTCCTCCACAGCAAATTTGTACCCCTTTTCTTTTTCGGGTAAGACCGATGAGAACGGCTTTTATCTCGGTCGTGACAAATTCGGAAGCAACGTTATTGTGGATTTTAACAAGCGTTCCGACGACAAAACCAACGCCAATGCCCTTATTCTAGGCAACAGCGGTCAGGGTAAATCATATCTTTTAAAATTAATTCTGACAAATCTTCGCGAAAGCGGCAAAAGAATTATTTGTCTCGATCCCGAAATTGAGTACCGCGAACTTACGGAAAATCTCGGCGGGTGCTTTATTGACCTTATGACAGGTGAGTATATAATAAATGTTCTTGAACCAAAGTCATGGAGTGACGGTGATTCCGAAGAAAATGAGGATACTCCCAAAGCCTTTGCAGGCAAGACGAGACTGTCTCAGCATATCAGCTTCCTGCGTGATTTTTTTCGCTGCTACAAGGATTTTTCCGACAGAGAAATTGACGCTATTGAATTGCTGCTCATAAAATTATATGATAAATTCGGCATTACGGACAAGACGAACTGGACTGAATTAAGTGCTGACGATTACCCTGTTCTTTCGGATTTTTACGACCTTATTGAGCAGGAATACAAGGACTATAACCCGAAAGAAAAAAATCTTTATACCGACAAAACCTTGCAGGATATATGTCTCGGTCTGCACTCCATATGCAAGGGCGCGGAAAGCAAATTTTTCAACGGTCACACAAATATTACCGACGGCAATTTTGTGACCTTCGGCGTAAAGGGACTTTTGCAGGCGAGTAAAAATATCCGCTCCGCTTTGCTTTTTAACGTGCTTTCGTATATGTCAAACGAGTTGCTGACAACTGGAAATACCGTGGCAAGTATTGACGAATTTTATTTGTTCCTCACCAATCTGACGGCTGTGGAATATATCAGAAATTTTATGAAGCGCGTCCGTAAAAAGGAATCTGCGGTAATTCTTGCAAGCCAAAATATTGAGGACTTCCTCGTTGAAAATGTTCGAGAACTTACAAAGCCGCTGTTTTCTATTCCGACGCATCATTTTCTGTTCAACGCCGGCACTATCGACAGCAAATTCTATATGGACGCTCTGCAGCTTGAGCCCTCCGAATTCAATCTTATACGCTATCCGCAGCGCGGCGTTTGTCTTTATAAATGCGGCAACGAGCGGTACTGTCTCTGCGTTCATGCTCCCGAACACAAGGAAAAGCTGTTCGGTTCTGCAGGCGGCAGATAGTTGATTTTATCTTCGGGGTGTGGTATAATGAAAGAAAACCGCGCCTCGGAGGTGATTTCTGTGAAAGAAGATTTTGTGCTTGACCGCGCCATGATTTTATTATTAAATGTTATATAAATCAATCATCTTCAACAATTATCATTATTTTGCTTTTAGATTTTCCACATTTAGCTGTAATATATGCTTTTCCTACCTTTTTAGCTGTAACTGTTCCACTTTGTGAAACAGAAACTATATCACTTTTAGAACTTGTCCAAGAAATTTCTGCATCACTTGGCTCTACAATTGCTCCGAGTTTAATTTTATCCCCTTTATTCATTTTAAGCGTCAAACAAGAAATTTTGCTGCTGTCAGAATTGTCACTATCTTCGGAGGGATAAGTTATCTTTACAATTGTTTTTCCAGTTCCATTGTTTGGTTTACCATTTCCGAAGTAAATTGGACTATCTCTTGTTATTCTAACATAATATGTACCTTTAGCAATGTCGTCATACTCTATTGTTCCAACGCTTTTTTCAACTTTACTGTTCCAACACAACCTAACTGTATCTTCTTTATACTGAGTTACAATATAGTTTTGACCTGATTTCATAGTCACGCTTGATGAAGCAATATCATTACCGTCAGAGTCATATAAATAGACATATACCATAGATGAAGCAGTAGATATATCAACTTTAATAGTACCGCTTTTATTGAGAGTGATTTTATAATCGGAGTTTTTGTTCATAGCTATTGTTGAAGAATATTTTTTTCCACTTTCTGCTGATTTTGCGGTGTCTTCTATACTCGCGGCATTTGTTACTAATGTAGTTGTGCCAACAATGAATACACATGCAATTAAAGCTGAAATTACTTTTTTGATTATTTTCATAATCATTTCCTCCTCTTATTCACATTTATTTATTTTCACCGCTAACCCTATGGCAAATTAAATTTACATTTTTATTTTAGCATATAATACTTTTTTTGTCAATCCATAATATTGAGGACTATTGACAGCAAGTTCTACATGGACGCTTTGCAGCTTGAACCCTCGGAATTCAGCCTTATTCGCTATCCGCAGCGCGGCGTTTGTCTTTACAAATGCGGCAACGAGCGGTACTGTCTCTGCGTTCATGCTCCCGAACACAAGGAAAAGCTGTTCGGTTCTGCGGGCGGCAGATAGTTGATTTTATCCCCGGGGTGTGGTATAATGAAATAAAACCTTGCCTCGGAGGTGATTTCTGTGAAAGAAGATTTTGTGCTTGACCGCTCTTTGTATAAGACCATAAAGAATATGAACAAGGATAAAATGTCTGGACTTTTAAATGATATTTATTATATGGGTGTAAAGGACGCTTCTGCGGATTCCGTTAATATGGACACTTTGCGTGAGAAGATAGGCAGCATAAAGGGTATCGGTGAATCCCGCCTTAATGAAATTATGGACGTTATCGGTCGGGAGATAAATGGGGAATAATATACAAAAATATTTATTTCGCTTGATTTTTATTCCAAAGTGTGATATATTGTGGTAAAGGAGAGTGATAACCATGACCGATGAAGAAATGCAAGCCGAGATAGAGGAATCCTACGAACACGGACTTCCCGATTATTTGCGGGACGACCTTGATAATTACAAAAAGGCTGTCGAGGAAAACAGAAAAATTGACGCTTGTTTTTTATGGGGCGAGCTTTACGGCAGCATAAATGCCGCTCAGATCGGCGACGGTTCTATCACTCCCGAACAGGCGGATTACCTCAGAAATAAATATTTATATTAACAATTATATTATTTGAATAAAAAATATTTTTAAAAGCAAGTCGAGAGATCGGCTTGCTTTTTTTATTTGCGGAGGTGATAAAACGAAAGACCAAAAATTCGGAATCGAAATAGAGCTGACGGGGCTGACCAGAGCCAAAGCCGCGGAAATAATCGCAGAATATTTCGGAACGGAATCATATCATGTTGGCGGCGCATACGACCCGTATACGGTTATGGACGATCAAAACCGAAAATGGAAGGTTGTGCGCGACGGAAGTATACGCTGCACGGACAGAAACGGAAATTCAGAAAACGGAGAATATTCCGTTGAGCTTGTCTCGCCTATATGCGTATATGATGATATTGAAACTGTTCAGCAGCTTGTCAGAAATCTCCGCGCGGGAGGAGCGGTTGCAAATTCCTCATGCGGTATCCATATCCACATTAACGGCGCTCCCTATGACGCTAAATCTCTGCGAAATCTCACCAACATTATGAATTCCAAGGAAAACCTCATATACAAGGCTTTAAAGGTCAACGTTTCGAGAGAACACCGCTACTGCCAAAAGGTAGATCAGAATTTTCTTGAAGAGCTTAACCACAGAAAGCCGAAAAATATTGACGCGGTTCAAAATATCTGGTACGGCGGCAGGGACGGCAGCCACGAACATTACCATGAAAGCCGCTACCACTGCCTTAATCTGCACAGCCTTTTCAGCAAGGGTACGATCGAATTCCGGCTGTTCAATTCCACAACTCACGCCGGAAAAATAAAGGCGTACATTCAACTCTGTCTCGCGATTTCAAATCAGGCTCTTACACAGCGGTGCGCAAGCAGACGGGTCACCGAGAGCAGTAATGAAAAATACACATTCCGTACATGGCTGCTTCGGCTGGGAATGATCGGCGACGAATTCAAAACCGCCCGTCAGCATCTGCTTAAAAATCTGGACGGCTGTATTGCCTGGAAAGATCCGCAGCAGGCTGTGCTTCAGCGGGAACGGCTTGCGGAAAACAAAATGCGGCAGGAGGAAGAATCCTGCGAAGAAACCGAATCCGAGGGCATGACAATGAGTATGTAAAGGAAGTGAAAAAATGATATATATTGCTTACGGCAGCAACATAAATCTTGAACAAATGGCGCGGCGGTGTCCGACCGCCGAAAAGCTGACTACGGGAGTTATTCCGAATTACGAATTGGAATTCCGCAGAGTAGCTACCATTGTTCCGAAAGAAAACGGTAACGTCCCCGTGCTGATGTGGGACATCAAGCCCGAGGACGAAAAGGCTCTTGATCGCTATGAGGGATTTCCGAGACTTTACCGCAAGGAATATTTTTCCCTTGAATACGGCGGCGAGACACACAAGGCAATGGCGTATGTTATGAATTCGGGACAGATTTGCGAACCGACTCAAGCCTATTTCAACTGCATCTTGGAGGGGTACAAAGCAGTCGGACTTGATACAACGCATCTTGAAAATGCCCTTACAAAGTCGGTGGAATTCGGCGAACAAAACAAGCAATTAAGCTTTTACGATGGAGGTATGAAGCTGTGAAATACAGAGGATTTTTTATTGAAATTACCGAAATATCGGAACTTGAACGCGAGGATAAAAATGAAAATATTGTCCTTTGCGACGGGTTTCGGTACAAAATTTATTCCGACGAGGACTTCGAAAATCTTGTGGACGATTTTTGCGCCGCGGTGGGCTTTGAGCTTCCCGACGACAGTTCCGAGAATGCGGAACTGTTTGCGAGAGAAATGGTAGACAGCGAATACAAGGAGTACTGCCGCATAAGAGACGAGCAGGATTTTTACGGACTTTCAATGCGGGGGTGATATTTTATGGCAGTACCCGTTATAGTTGTTAAGGCTCTGCTTCTCGGTGCGAACGATAAAAAAACGCGGAATATTTTTGCAATAATAATCGCAGCAATTCTTGTGCCGTTCATAGCAATTATACTCATTATTCTTTCGCTTTTCGGGAATCTTGAAAGCGCGAATAATTCCCTGCTGGACTACAGCTTTACCGACATTGAAATTCCCGAAAATTTTAATGTTGAGCAGCGGACGGCTATTAAAAATATGCGTGAACAGCTTGCGGAGCTTGATATTGTAATTGCGGAAAAAGAAGAAAACAGTCTTGACGGAAACA
>CANDEV010000016.1 GCA_947383835.1 uncultured Clostridia bacterium | reverse complement strand
CAGGAGTCTCGGGTGTAACAGGAACATCCGGTGTATCGGGTGTTTCAGGAGTCTCAGGTGTAGGATCGGGAGTCTCATCACCATTATCTTCGGTTGTCTCGCCGTCCTTATCTTCAGTATCCGTATCCTCTTCATTAGGCTCTTCTTCCTCGGACGGAGTCGGAGGAGTTACCTTATTGGAAATAACGCTGTCATCATATGAATTTGCACCAAATTCGTTTCCGCCCTCATAGCTGTTGCAGATCAACGAACCCTCAAAGTGGTTTCCGTTAACGCCTTCAGCACTCTTAACATTGGCATTAACCGCCATAAGAGCACCCATATTATCTTGAATTGTTACGCTTTCCGCATTGGGAAGATTAAAAATAATATTTTTATTATTATCTGAACCGTTGGAAATAGCTTCTTTTGCATAAAATGCGCCTGCATTAACAGACAAATCAACACTGCCCTCGCCAACAATGTTTACAATACAATGAGAACCCTTGGGAACATTAAAGCTGAATGAGAGCTGTCCGCCGCCATTTGCACGCATAGCATTAAACTCGTCAACAGTGATATTGAACACGTTCAATTCGGGGTCTGAACCATTAAAGTTGATCTCTGCACCCCACCACTGATTCTGCGAAACAGTACCGTTAGCCTCTAAATTTGCCAAAGAATTTGAAGTAGCTGTGAGCTGGCTGAACGCCTCGTCAAAGTCAATAGTTTCGTCGGATGTACCATTATGAAAGCTTCCGCTTACTGTGCCGCCGACAACGACCTTGCCCGCAGTATAATCGCCGGGAACGGAAACATTTCCGCCTGCCGCGAGATTACCGAGCTGACCGTTGCTGCTTATGTCAGCGCCGTTTACGCTGTAATCGCCTTTTACGAAAACATTATAACCGTTTGCCGCACCGAGCAAAGAGTTAGCTCTTGCTGCAGCTTCCGAAGTGCTTTCCTCCATATTGGTAGTGATCCCCTTTGTGTCATCGCCGTTGTCAGCCTCGTCACCCTGCTGAACTTCTTCGCCGTCTTCATCATCGAATGTGGAATTGAAACCTGCCTTGCCGGTAGTCATTGCTTCTTCGGCAGAAACGTCAGCACCTGCATTTGCGCCGAACATTGCAAGAGCAAATGAAAACGCAACGGCAGATTTCATTAATATTTTCTTCTTATTATTTTCATTATTCATAACGCATCCTCCTTATCTGAATAATCGAAAATTCATCTCTCCCAAATATCCACAAAATCCCATACATAGTTAAATATACGTCCTTAATCTTATAAAAATTATATCATATTAATTGCAAAAAATCTATAATTTTATTTGAAAAACTTTCACGAATTTTTCAAGAAATTTTATGCACTTTTCACATAAAATATTTGTGAAATTATTAACATTGTTTTACTTGTTCACTTTATTCATTATATTCGTGTAATCCATTACATGACATTTAAACTTTTACAATTTTATGGACTCCGTGTGACGCGGCTTTTACACACGTTTCGACATAAGCTCGGGATTATATGCATAGCTCACTGCCGTTTCCGCTGAAATTATACCGTCCTTGTAAAGCTTCATAAGCGCGCTGTCCATAGTCTGCATACCTGCCTCTGATTGAAGTATAGTCTCGATCTGGTGGGTCTTTTGCTCACGGATCATAGTTCTGATAGCGTTGTTCACATTCATTATCTCAAATGCGGGGACAAGTCCGCCTCCGACCGCAGGGACAAGCTGCTGCGTAACAACTGCCCTCAAAACCATGGAAAGCTGAACGCGTATCTGGTGCTGCTGATTGGTTGGGAAAACGTCGATTATCCTGTCAACGGTATTTGCCGCGCCGTTTGTGTGCAGGGTCGAAAGTACGAGCTGACCCGTCTCGGCGGCAGTCATGGCAATATTTATCGTTTCAAAATCACGCATTTCTCCAACCAGAATAACGTTGGGAGCCTGCCGCAATGCCGCCCGCAGGGCATTTACGTAGCTATCGGTGTCGATATTAATCTCCCTCTGACTGATAATGCACTTTTTGTGCTTATGTAAAAATTCTATGGGATCCTCAATGGTGATTATATGCCCCTCACTGTTTGAATTTATGCGGTCGATAATGCAGGAAAGAGTTGTGGACTTGCCGTTTCCCGCCGCGCCTGTCACAAGCACGATGCCGCTTTTGGTGTCCGCAAGATTCATAACGTTTTCTGGTATTCCCAGCTTTTGGCTGTCAGGCAGTTCAAAGGGCACACACCTCAGCACCGCCGAAAAAGAACCTCTCTGACGGTATATATTTGCCCTGAACCGCCCCGTGCCGGCAATGGAAAAGGAAAAATCCATTTCACTTTTCAAATCGTCGGGGCTTCCTATATCTATTCCGGCAAGGCTGAAAATTTCATATACCGCAGCCTTGGTATCCGCGGGCATAAACGGCGCACCCTCCTGCGGCGCGACCTTGTTGTCGATCTTGTAAGCGAGACGGGCTCCCGAAATAATGAAAATGTCGGACGCACCCTTTTTTACGGCGTCCACCAAAATTTGTTTAATATCCATAACTGTACATTCTTCCTTTCGGCAAATTTTATAATGTTTTTGTAGTAACGCACAAAATTTTCAGAAATTATTCTCCGCTCCAAACGTTCAGCATTTTTGCCTCCTGTTCGCAGCTTAAACCTGTACGCCAGGAAATTATTTCAAAACCGCCCTCAGAAAATCTGACGCATGAGAATATGCTCTGACTCTGATTTATGGGAGTAATCCAGTTTATTTCAATGCCGTTCATAATATTGGAATATTCGATATTATCCATGCCTTGAAGCTCTGCAAGAAGCATAAAATCGGTGTAATCGCCGTACTCTGAAACAATGCCGCAAACTTCCGCAAGCGTGCGCTTTGCTTCAAGGTCTGCCGCATAATAGGCTTTGGTGTAATCTGCACTTTTTTGGCTGTATTTGTTCTCGTTTGACGCCGTAGAATAGGACAGAGCCGCCAGCATCGTGAGACATAGCACAACAAATATCATCATTATCGAAAGATATCCAACACCTATGCCTGCGGGTTTTCTGCGGTTTTTTTCGTTCATTCGCCGTCCCTCCGTTCATAGGGAACATATGCCCCCGAGGTCATGGAGTAAAGCACCTCGCCGTTCTCGCCCTCAAAATTGATATGCAGTATTTTCAGCACACCGCCGCTGTATTCCTCTAAATCAACGTTCATATGCATACAACAGAACGGCTCATTCGGCGAGAAAGTACAGTCCTCCGACAACGGTATGGCAATATATTCCATGCTGCTTTCATCGGTATCAACACATAAAATTTGGGAAGACACATCGCCGAAAAGCATTTCCATAGTATCTTCAAGACTTCCCGTTTCGGAAAAAATTTCCGCCGCCGACTGGGCGCAAAAAGCCATACTCTCGGTACGCCTGCTTTTTTTCGCAAGCCTGTCGGAAGCCGCAAATGAATTTAAAATTATCGCCGCCGCAATGCTGAAAAACAGCAGCACGATTATCATTTCAAGGAAAAACAAATTAAACCGCACCGCCTTGGCGCGGGGTTTAGTCGGACCCTTCAACTTCCGCACCTCCACCCGAAATTCGGCAGTAGGCGGTAAATTTTTTTCCGTCCGCGCCTGCCGCCGATATTCTTGCAAGTCCTCCGCCGCAGCTTACGACTTCAAAACCCTCTGCTCTGAAGACCTCTTCCCCGCCCTCGGGGACAGGGTCGCTTTCCGCAGCAAAAAGCCTTTCGTACAAAACACCGTCACGCTCGTAGATCAGAGTTTTACTTCCCGAAATTTCCAGGAGTATCTCCCCGTCTCCAATGATTTCAGAACTGTCGCATGAACGGAGCTTGTTTGTCACATACCTAACCGCCGCTGCGGAATTGAACGTATTGTCATAATTTTCAGAAATCCTTTTATAAGCCGTAGCCGCAACGGTAATGATCACCAGACAACAGACAGTAAAAATCAGGAACAGGATCATGCTTCCCGCCGCGCTGACGGTCTCGGAAAGCCGCTTCGTATCTGTGCTGTTCATGAATTTCCCTCCCTCGATCTTTCAATGACAGTGACCGTCGGACTGATATTTGCACCGAAATATTCATAGTGTACTATATAATCGTCGCCGCTGACATTTACACCGTAATTTTCCTCAAGATACTTCAGATCGCGCGGGTATTCCCCCTCAATGGAATAGCAAAGCGCCGCGCCGTTCATTACCGATTTTTTCAGTGCCTCGGCACGGTTTTTCCCCGAAGCCTCCTCGGCATTTCCGACAGAGACCAACAACCATATTACTATAAGTACGAACAACGCCGCCGACAGCAGCCATGCCCTGTTTATCCCGCTTTTTTTCATATGCGGCATTCTCCTTCTTATGAATTTTTTACAGAATTTTTATGTACTGTTTACATATGATCCGTTATATTTTTGCTGATTACAAAAGAATGTTTTT
Organism: uncultured Clostridia bacterium; assembly: GCA_947383835.1. GTDB lineage: Bacteria > Bacillota > Clostridia > Oscillospirales > Ruminococcaceae > RGIG8773. The sequence goes on along the minus strand of CANDEV010000016.1, from coordinate 53,128 downwards.
AAGGATTATCCCACATGGGACATTATATCCATAAGCGGAAGCATAACCGTCAGAAGCACCGACCCAATGATTATAGCAAGTATACCGATTATTGCCGGTTCAATGAACGATACCGCGCCGTAAATTTTTCTGTCGCACTCCTGCCCGAAGCGCAGGCTTATTTTTTCCCATGCAGAGTCGATTGAACCTGATTTATACGCCACTTTGAGCGAGTGAGCGTAAATTCCCGGCAAAAGCTGCGAGGACTTTAGCGCGTCAGCAAAATATTCGCCGTCAAGCACCATTTTTTCACAGCCGTTTATGCGGTTTAAAATGTTTTTATTTTCGGTAAGCCCCGCCGCAAGCTCCAGCGATTGCTCGGGAGATATGCCGCACTCCGCCATCATACTCAAGGCGTTGGTAATGTCCGCCATAGCCATTGACTCCGACAAACCCTTTGTAAGAATAAAATTGGTAAAAATTTTCGCCAAACTCCGTCTTGATGAGGGTATCTGCATCAAAACTGCCGTAACAACCGTTATTCCCAAAACCGCCATAAGGACGATCATTACCCCTGTTCCGAGACTGTAGGCAAAGGACACGCTTTTGTCAACCATTGCCGCCGCACTGTCGTCAAACTGTGCGTAAATGTCACGAAACATCGGTATTACCTTAATTACAAGCACTATAACCACCACGGTCATCATCGCAAGAAGTATCAGCGGGTGTGAAACCGAGCTTTTCACCGTCTGCCGCAGGTCGGCGCGCCTTGAGTAATAATCCGCAAGCCCTTTGAGAGAGTCCTCCAAGCGTCCCGTTACCGAACCTATTTTTACCATTTTAACGGCGTAGGACGGGAAAATACCAACCTTTTCCATAGCGTCAAAAAGGGTAACTTCGCCGTTCATATATTCGGCAAGCGTACCCGATATCTCTTTGAAGCGGCGGTCGGTGCCCTCCTCGGAAATGACCGCCATTCCGTCGGCGAGAGGTATTCCCGCCTCCATAAGCATAGCAAGCTGTTCGCAGAAAAAAGCAGTCTCTTCGTCCGTAAGCATTTTTACTGCCATATGAGATCAGTTCCTTTCATAAATATTTAAAAACCTGTCAGCAAATAATTAATAAATGTTTTTCAGTATCTGTAAATTGCCGAATAATTCCCCTCATCTGAAATATAGGCAGCAATTTTCTCCTTATCGGAATTGCTGGAGTAAAACGTTGCGTCGGCAATGTTGTAGCCTTTCTTTTTAAGGAACAGTTCGGGAGTTATCCAACCTGTTTCCTCGGTGTAGACCTCATTCCATGCGTGGTAAATTTCCGGCTCGGCGTAGCCTATAACAAGCCTTGCGGGAATTCCCTGTGAGCGGCACATTGCCGCGAAAAGCGAGGTGTAATCAAAGCAAATGCCCGTCCCCTTGGAAAGAGTTGTATCGGGGTAAGGCACATAACCACTCTTTACCGTTGCCGCAAGCGCCTTATCATAGGAAATATTTTCGGTAACATAACCGAAAATCTCCGCAATTTTTTCCACATCGTCCGTTATCCCCGCGCATACCTCCGCAGCGGTTTTCACGCAAGCGGAATTGCCGTCGAAGTCCACATATTTATTCGGATAAATATATGTGGAAATATTACTGGAAATATTAGCCTCAAAGCTGCCCTCCGCAAGCTTTGCAAACTGATTTCCCGAAAACTGCTCGTAAATCTGCACCTCGTAAGTACCGCTGCCCATTAGAGGGAAAAATTCTCTTTTCCCCGGAGTAAGGTCGTGATCGTAACGCAGATCGCCGCAGGTTATCCTTACCTTAGCGGCAGACGCGCTTCCGCTGTACAGAGCCGAGATATAGCCCTCTGAAGCAAAACTGTAATCAGCTTCGGCGTTCTCTCCCGAAATGACCTTGTCCCCTGTTTGGGGCATATTTATCTTCGGTATGACAACCTCTGCCTTTGGCTTCGGAGCTTCAGTGGTTACAGTCGTTGTAATTTCCGTTTCCGTTTTTATTTCGGAAAATTCCGTAACGCTTTGGGGAATTTCCGTCTGCGTCCCTTCCGTTTCCGAGGATATTTCCGTCGTTTCCTCATCAACGCTTGTTACGGCTTTCTCGGAGGTCTCGGCGGAGCTGTCCGTTTCAGTTTGGGCTTCGGAAATTTCTGTCGTTTGCGAGGTTTCCTCGGAGGTTTCCGAAGTTTCGGCTTGAACAGATGTAACGGAAGCCGTTTGCTCCAAACCCGCCTGAGCAGTATTGTTATCGCCGCCTGTGCAGGAGGAAAGAAACGCCGTACACAGCAGCAATACTATATAAAAATCGGCTTTTTTTCTTCGCCGCATTACGACGCTCCTTTCAAAATATTTTATTGGAATTACTGTTCAATTCCGTTTCGTTTCTGAATGGTAGTATGTATGTCCTGCATTTCGTTGTCAAGCTTGGCTATCTCGTCAGCACATATTTTCAAGCGTTTCCGCAAATCGGGGGAAACGTCGTTCTCCGTCTTGTATTTCAGCTTATGCTCAAGACTTGCCCAAAAATCCATAGCGATTGTACGTATCTGAATTTCCACCGGAATGGGGTACGCGCCTGTAGAGAGAAATATCGGTATTTCCACAATAAGGTGGAGGCTCTTGTACCCCGACGGCTTGGGATTTTTTATGTAATCCCGCACCCGCACGAGGGTCACGTCGCTTTGACTTGTAAGCAGGTCGGCAACTCGGTAAATATCGTCTATATAGTTGCATATAACACGAATTCCCGCAACGTCCGTAATGTTCGCCGCCACCGACTCCATTGTCACGGGCAGTCCTTTGGACTTTACCTTTTTCAGTATGCTTTGAGGCGATTTCAATCTTGATTCGATACTGTGTATCGGGTTATAGGCATACTTTGTCTGAAATTCCTCATCAAGTATTTCAAGCTTTGTGCGTATCTCCTTTATGCCCGCACGGTATATCTGCATACGGGCAGCAAAGTTCCTTATAACGCTTTCAAGCTCGTTTATGTCGCTGTCGCTTACGCTTTCCAGCGCTTCCTCCAGTCCTGCCGGACTTATCGTCAGTTCAGTTGACATTTCAAACATTCCTTTGATAAAAATTCCCCATATCAAGAAGTCAGTCATTACTTTTATTTTACCATTTTTTCTTTGCAATGTCAACAGAATATACCTCAAATATACTGTAATTTTTATGACAAAATAATAGAAATGAAGCGTTTGCACAAAGGAGGAAAAAAATGCCTAAAGCGATAGAAAATCTTATACTTTTTCTTTTCGGGGGAGCAATTTACTCTATGATAGAGGTGCTGTTCCGAGGATATACACATTGGAGCATGACACTGACAGGGGGACTTTGTCTGCTGATACTTTACAGGAGATTCACTGCGCGTCCCCACGAGCCGCTGCTGATGAAATGCCTTTTCGGGGCGATAGTTATAACCGCGCTGGAGTTCGCTGCAGGGTGCATTGTCAACCTATGGCTTGGCTGGGGCATATGGGATTATTCGGGACTGATGTTCAATCTTTTCGGGCAGATATGCCTGCCGTTCTCTGCAATATGGTTTTTTATAACGATTCCCGCGGCGGCTTTGAGTGAATTTCTAAGCAAGCGTTTTGCGGAAATGAAGCCGCTTATTGCCGAAACGTGACCCGTTGTTTCCAAATTGTAACCGAATTGTAATAACATTGTAACTTGCTTTTTATGCAGGACAATGTTACAATTATATTACGGCAGTAATTTCCTTTGCCGTAATATACATAAAGGGATAATACGATGAAAAAATTTATTTTATTTGTAATTGTTCTATCGTCAATTTTTATGACCTCGTGCAGTACGGCTGAAAATTCGATTTCCGAAAGCTCAGTCGGAACAGCCGCCGAGTATGAAACAGATGATAAGCTTGATTTTTGGGCTTGTCCAAATCCCGACAGCGGTTATATTATTACCGACAGCGCAGAGTCACTTACGCTTGAAAAGCTCTATCCGCTTATTTGCAAGGCAAGGCATTATATGATGAATTCAAATGATTGCTGCCTTAATGATGAAGGTCAATGGCAAGTGATACGAATAGGTTATCCGGATAACCCTATAACATATGAGGACTTTGTTGCCGAAACATCTCAAGAATACAAACAAGTCTTTACAGATCGCCTTGTTTAAAATATCCCAAAGCCGAATGATGAAAATTACGAAAGCGGTATGTATATATATTCTCTCGGTTTTTTAAGCGGCAGCGCAGATGAGGGTTATACTTACGGAAATGACAGAGGTACAGATGCAACTTATTGTGCCAGCGACTGGCAGATAGAGATTGTTTCCGATACGGAGGTAAGGCTTATACATCAGGCGTTTTACAGCGTTTACCCCGAATGGACGGAGGGAGACGAGCCTGTGTACTTCAAAGACCATATGCTGCTTAATCAAGCTGATGACAGTATGCATAAATTAAGAACCTACGAAAACAGAAACGAGCGGCTTGAAACATATTATTACACGCTCTTTTGGGAAGACGAGCATTGGAAATTTGACAGCTTTTCGCTATGGACTTAAGCTTGGAGGTTACATATTAAATGAAAAAGTTTTATTTTAAAGGGTCAGCTTTTTTATGCACCGCTTTGGCGGCGGTAATGCTGACGTCCTGCAAAGAGCACCGTGAGGGGGACGTTACGGGCGCGCCAAGCGAGACTACATCCTTGACTCTGACAGATGAGATAATTCCTGAAAATAATCCAGACAGCAGCGAAACGTCCGATGAAATCATCAAATCCGTTGAGCTGTCAGGCAAAGCTGCTGATATTACCGATGAACAGCTAAAAAAAATTGTACGATCACGCCTATGAAACAGTGCTGGGAAAAGAATTTTATAAGGACGTCAACGGCAATTTTCTCACCAAAGATGGGAAAAATTTTGACGAATATAGAGAAGAATTCAAGCAAATATTTACCGATAGATACGCCGAAGAGTATTTCAAGCTTGAAAAGGGCGGGACGTATTTCAGAGGCGACAGCCAATTTTTGGAGCTTTTCGTCCTGCGTGAGGAAAACACCGTTGACGATATTCACAATTTCGTAGGATATTCCGGTATTTGGATAGGCTTAGGCGACAAGGGCAGCGACATTTCTGTGGCAGACAACGAGTTGGAAGTTACTTACAGAGGAAAAGAAAAAATCGTACTTACAATGACAGTTTGGCACACCGACCCCGAACATGAATTGAAGATCGGCGAGGATTTCATTTATCATCTTGAAAACGGCAGGCTTATCGTTTCGGGAAAATTCGGCGGCATTGACGATAACGGCGAGTATATCATTATTGAGGACGAGCTTTCGGGGGCTGTTGTAGACGTCCCCGAGGGCAGCGACATATCAGAGTTTTATAACAAGCATTATGACAACTATCTTGTTAAATACGATTACAATTTAGCGCTTGACGACGGGATTTGGAAGTTTGATAATTTTTACATTTGGGATTGATTTTGGAGGTATTATCATGAAAAAACCTATTTTAATTTGCACTTTTTTATCTGTGGCGCTCTTAGCTTCCTGCGCCCAAAACGGCGAGGAACAGCTCACAAGCGCAGTACCTACGGAGACAACGTCTTTGACCCTGACCGTTTCCCTTACCCAACCCGAACCGCCGCCCGAACCGGAAGTACCCACAGCTATGGAGCTTGCGGTGTACGACCCTTTCGCAAACGCCGTAAAGGTTGACGATACAGTAAAAAAAGACCTTAACGAGGCTGCGGAGAAAATTGCCGACGCAAGAGCATTCCTATATGCGGAACCCACAATGTTTTACAGCAAATCAAAATATTCTCCGTCATATTCCGGGGAAGAAAACCCCAACGTTTATGCGGATACGGAAAATCCGCTTGAAGAAAACGAATTGGAGGAATATACCTACTGTCCGCTGAATACCGATATCGCGAAGACCGAGGAGGAACTGACAAAGTATCTGCGGAGCTGTTTCACAGAGGATTTTATATCAGATGAGGAAATGCAAAAGACGCTTTTTGAACCAGAAAAGGGCGAGATAATTCCTGCCGAATACAAGATCGTTGACGGCGTTCTCTGTATGCGGCAGCAATATCTCGGCGTTTCGCCCGAAATGCATTTTGATGATGTAAACGTTGTTTCCTATGACGGCGAAACTGCGGAAATTGCCGTTTTCGGCACAGGCGTCTCAGAACCGCCTTATATGTTTTTTGTAAAGCTTTCCTACACTGACGAATACGGCTGGCGGGCGGACAGCCTTGATTGCGAGCTTTATTATCCCGACAGAGCAACGCTTCTTTACAATGCTGTGACCATGCGGGAGGAAACCCTCAACAAGATACTGGGCGGAGGAAATGTTCCCGAAAATGCCAAAACTATCGAGATAGAGGGCGAAATCTACACACAAACCGACCTGGACATTACTATTGCCGAAATGGAGGAATTTTTCGGTGAAATGTTTAAAAGCGATTATTTTGTGAAACACCACGTATCAAAAGTCTATGCAGAAGCGGACGGCGTTTTGTACCGCAAAAACAGTGCGCCTCGGTGGTATCTTCCCGAAATGGAAATAAACCCCTTTGGTATGGATCTTGAAAATCACAAAGTGGAATTTTATGACAGCGTAACAGACGAAAGATTTTCCAAGGTTGTAACCCTTGACTATTATTACGAGTATGTGGATGGAGAGCAGGAATATTATTACATTCGGGTCGATTCTGTTCTTCCTATAAAAGAACTTGAATAAAACCAAAATGTATGGTATAATTGTACCATACATTTTTTTGCAAGGACTGATAACATGAGTGAACGAGTTTTTAAAATTCCCGAATTTGAATATTTTGAAATGGGCGGAAAGTACAGCGGCTGCAAGCGTGGCTTTGAGCAGCAGGACTTTAACTTCCGCTTTACTCCAAAAGAAAAAATCCTCGCCCAGATTTGGTACGGCGTGAACTGCTTTGACAAATCGGAGCTTGTTTCCGAAAGCGAGTTTGAACTGACGAGGGACGGTTACCATGCCGCCTGTGACTGGGTGGAAGACCAGTTCAAGACATGGCATGAGACCCACGAAATCCTCCCAACCGGAAGAGGTTATTTCAGCAATCCTCCCGCCGAGGGAGCTTGGAACAGCTTTTTGGAGGAAATTGACGAAGAAGAATAGCGATGCATATTAGCAAATATTATGTAAAAAATCCGCAAATAGTCTGCAAATAATTAATATATATTCTATAAGTGAAAGGAACATTGATATGTCAAATACTACAAACTGGGGAATTATGGCAACAGGAAAAATTGCACACACCTTTGCAAAAGCGGTAAACGCCGCCGAGGGCGCAAACCTTTACGCTTGCGCTTCAAGGGACGGTGCAAAGGCTGCCGAGTTTGGAAAGCTTTACGGTGCGGAGAAGTCCTACGGCAGCTATGATGAGCTTGCCGCCGATCCAAATGTAGATATCGTGTATGTAGCTTCCCCCATGAGCTGCCACTACGAGAACGTGAAGCTTTGTTTTGAGCACGGAAAAAACGTACTTTGCGAGAAAAGCATTACCATGAATTCGGCACAGCTTGATGAATTGGTAAAAATTGCAAAGGAGAAAAATCTGTTTTTTATGGAAGCCATGTGGACAAAGTGTCTGCCCACGTTTTTAAAGGCAAAAGAATGGGTACGGTCAGGCAGGATAGGCGAGATAAAAGCAATTCGGGCGGACTTTTCCAACCCTGTTGACTTTGACCCGACGGACAGGCTGTTCCGTCCCGAACTGGGCGGCGGCGCGCTGCTTGATTTAGCTGTTTACCCTATTACATTTATTACGGCGTTTCTTGGTTACGATACTGTTGAGATTTCTTCCTCAGCAAACTTCGGAAACGGCGGCGTTGATACCGACGAAGCTGTTATTTTCAAGTACGAAAACGCTTTTGCAAGCATGACCGCGGGCTTTAATATGGAGAATGAGAACCGTGCCGTGATAGTGGGTACAGAGGGCAGAATTGCCTTTGACCCATGGTTTTTCTGCACAGATACAGTGCGGCTTTTCGACAAAACAAACAAGCTTTTGGAGGAAAGCAAAACTCCACACCTCTGCAACGGCTATGAATATGAGATCATCGAGGCGCAGCGGTGTCTTGGGGCGGGACTTACAGAAAGTCCGTTAAATCCGCTGTCGGACACAGCTTCGGTAATGAAGATAATGGACGGGCTCCGCAAGGATTGGGGTTACAGCATCTGAAGCGCATTGATTGAAAGTACTAAGAACCTGTCTGCGGAAGATACACTTGCCGCGGAGAATTCCCAACATTTTTTGTATAAGTCTTGAATTTTTTATAGACATATGTTATAATATTATTATCTAAATAAAAATTAACGTACAAATTATTCGGGAGCGTACTCAAAATGGTTAAGAAATCTTTAAAAAAATCAACGTTAATGAAACGGCTCATCGTCCCGATGATAGCGGTTTCTCTTGTTCAGTCCCTGTTTTTTTACTGCATTCTTTCCTTTTCAGGGACTATAAACAGCCTTGACAGAAGCGGTGAAAATCTGCTGAAGGAAAGCAACTCAAAACGGGCGGTCTATCTTGAGACAGAGATGCTGAACAAATGGAAAAACCTAACAAACATTGTCAGCTCTGCGGAAACCGCCTGCCGAAGCATATCCTCCGAAAACGGTATAACTGCCGGAGAGCTTCTTGAAAGCAAGGAGCTGCGCACAAGGCTTTTGGAAGAGATCGCGGGAGAAATGCTCAGCACTATGCGTATTAATTCGGTAAACGGTGTTTTTGCGGTACTTGCAAATTCAGACGCTGCTCCGAACAGAAACGAATACGGCGTTTACGACGGCATATACTTCAACGACGGTGATACGGCAAACAATCCCTCAAATTACTCGGATGTTATCCTTGCCAGAGGACCGGCTTCTATTGCCGAACGCTACTCCCTGCTTTCCGAATTGAAGTGGCAGGAAAATTACGAAAATACCGATAACGGTGCGAACATGAGCTTTTTCTTTGATCCTGTTGAAAAGGCATACAACTGCCACGATACGGCAGCCTGCGATATGGGAGTTTGGAATTCTCTTTTTTTTAAGTACCCAAACATGGAATACAGTCAGGAAAATATTGTTACATATGCCGAGCCTATCATAGTTGACGGCGTCATACTCGGTTCCGCAGGCATTTCACTGAATATGGAGCATATTGCAGAGCTAATTTCTCCGGGCAAGGCTATGGGAAATAGAGGCTTTTACTTTTTTGCGGAGGAAAATATCCCGGGCGGAAACCGTCTTAAAATAAACTGTATTTCAGGCTCCGACATAGACAGCTTACACTATGAGGAGGATTCGTTTTATATTGAGGCTGCGGAAAAAAATAACATATATAAAATACAGAACGAAAAGATAAACGACTCGCAGGCTTACTGCACCTTTGAACGGCTGGAGCTGTACGGTGAAAATTCCCCATACAGCAGAGGCAGCTTCGTGGTTGGCGCGGCTATGGGAGAAAACGACCTTTACAGGAGCTCGGGTGAAATGCGTAAAAACCTGCTGACGGCGTTTTTATTCTCCGTTATTATCAGCTCTGCGGCTATGTACTTTACTGCACGTCTCATTGTCAAGCCCATAAAAAAGCTTGCCGAAAATGTTAGCAAGGCTTCCGACGGCTCTGCGATAGATATTGTGGACACGGGAATTACCGAGATACACGATCTTTCCGTAACCTTGAACGACCTGAACAGCAAAAATGCCGAGTACCGCGACGAGCTTATTGCCGAGCGTGAAAGATACCTTATCGCTTTAAGCAGCATGAACGACCATATTATAGAGTACGACTGCATAAACGACATTTTTTGCATTCATTATTTTATTAGCTCAAAGGACGGCGGTTCTGTAAAGCTGAGACGGTTCGAGAATTTCCGTCAGCTTATAGACGACGGAAAAATATGCCCCGATGACGGAGTCCCCGCAATGATGGATTTCATCGCCACCGACGCTGCCGAAAACGGTTTGTACATAAAGGTTTACGCAAGCAGCGGCAAAGACAGGATACTATGGTTTTTTGCAAAGGGCAAGGCGGTTCGGGACGGCGGCAAGCTTATTAAGATAATTGCAAGCTCGAAGGATGTTACCGCCGAAAAGGAGCGGGAGCTGAAAAGTCTTGAAAAGAAGCGCAGAAACAGCATTACAGGATTTTATAACAATGAATACGGAAAAATACTTATGTCACGTTTTATGGTGGAAATGCGGAACAGGACCAGCGTTTCCGCGGTCATAACCATAATTCAGATAAACGAGTTTTCAAATAAGTACGGCGCGGCTTTTTGCGACGCTGTCATTGAAGAAGCGGCGGCAGTTATCAGGAACACCATACCCGAGGAATACACCGTTTACCACGGCAACAAGCGTGAGCTTTTGGTACTTACTCCGATTACTGACAGGTCTGAAGCAACAGAGCTGTTTAGCAGGGTCAAAAACAACATTGAGAATATCTACAGCGACGATATCGACGGTGACGGCGGCATACACATAGACTGCTCGATAGGTCTTTGCCTGTGCGAAAACGGCGAGGGAGTATCGCTTTTAAGGCGGAAGCTCAAAATTGCAGCGGTGGCTTCCGTAAAATTAAGAGAAAAATTCAACGGTATAGTATTTGAGGATCAGGTGTCCGAGCATACGGAATTTATTCAGGAATATGAGGCGGAAAACGCTTTGACCGTTAAGCCCGAATACACGTCCGAAAATTCAAATATCGTTTCGTTTGCATTTAATATTTTTGAAAAAACAAGCGATTTCAACGCCGCTCTGTACGCATTTATGTGCAAAGCGGGAAGAGAGCTTGACCTTGAAAGAATACTGATATTTGAAATGAACCCCGCGCAATGTTCGATGAAGATCATCCACCAATGGAGTTCTCCTGTAATGGCTCCCATAGAAGTAAGGAACTACACAATGGAAAGCGAGTCCTTTGACCGCTATCTGAACGAATTGCGGGTCGGCGGCTGTATTCCTGCTGACAAGGCGGTATTTGACAAGGACGCTTTGCCGGACAGCGGCAGAATGACAGGAAACGGCGCGGCGCTGGCTATACCTATGTTTGACAATGATGTTATTATCGGCTGCATGGCTTATGAGCTGAGCGCCGATACTGCGGATGAAAATATTACAGGCTGTCTTAAGGAGCTTACCACAATTGTTTCGGCATATATTTCCAAATCGGGAGCAGTACGCGAAAGCCGTGCAAAGAGCGAATTTCTTTCAAAAATGTCCCACGAGATAAGAACGCCGATGAACGCCATAATCGGAATGACAGACATTGCTCTTTCCACCGCGGAGGGAACTCCCGCAATAAACAATTATCTGGAAAAGATAGACAGCTCCTCCCATTACCTGCTGTCGCTCATCAACGATATTCTTGATATGTCCAGAATCGAAACAGGCAAAATGACCACCGAAGAGACATACATCAACCTTGAAAAGCTTATTGCTCAAATATATGACATGATGCGGATACAAACTGACGGCAAGGGTATCTGGCTGAAGCTTGACAAGAATATACAGCACCCTCATCTCTTGGGCGACCCTCTGAAGCTTAATCAAATCTTGGTAAATCTTTTGGGCAACGCTGTTAAATTTACCGCAAAGGGCGGAATAATCCTTTCGGTAAAGGAAATGCTCAGCAGTCCGGAGGGTTCGGTAAATATGTTCTTCTCGGTAAAGGACACGGGCATAGGCATAAGCGAGGAAAATCAGGACAAAATATTCAACAGCTTCGAGCAGGCGGACGAAAAAACCATGCGTCAATACGGCGGAACGGGACTTGGTCTTGCTATAAGCAGAAGCCTTGTCAGACTTCTCGGCGGACGGCTTGAGGTCAAAAGTATCCCCGGAAAGGGCTCGGAATTTTATTTCACCCTTTCCATGAAGATAACCGAACCTATACTTGAAGACGAAAGCTCCGCGGCGAATGAAATTGATTTTTCCGCAAAAACTATACTTGTTGTCGAGGACGACGATCTTAACCGTGAGATAGCCTGCACCTTCCTTCAGGACAAGAACTTGAAAACCGAGACTGCCGAAAACGGACAAATTGCCGTTGAAATGTTTGAAAAGTCTGAGGTCGGACACTATGACGCTATTTTAATGGACATACGTATGCCTGTCATGGACGGTATTGAGGCAACAAAAGCGATACGAAGCATGAACAAGGCGGACGCCTTAACAGTACCGATTATTGCCATGAGTGCAAACGCCTTTGACGAGGACATGAAAAAGTCTCTGGAAAGCGGCATGAACAGCCACCTGACCAAGCCGATAAACATAAAAAATGTAATTGAGACCCTGCGAAAATTCTGGAACAGCTAAATTTCCGGCTTGTAAGGGGACGGAGCTGCCGTCCCCTTACTGTGTAATTTCTATTCCCAAATTTCTGATCTATAACAATTCGAAAGGTGATATAATTGATAAAAAGCCGAAAAAATATTGCAATACTGCTGATAATCCTGTCGGCGGCGTGCTTTACGGGCATGAACGCCTGCGTAAGGCTTAGCGGCGATCTGCCATCGGTGGAAAAAAGCTTTTTCCGCAATTTTGTTGCAGCAATTTTCGCCGCGGCAATGCTTGCCAAAAGCAAAACGCCGCTGAAAATACAAAAGGGCTGCGGTATTGCAATGCTGCTTCGGGCGGCTTTCGGCACAGCGGGTATCCTCTGCAATTTCTATGCTATTGACAAGCTCGATCTTGCGGACGCGTCTATGCTGAACAAGCTCTCCCCGTTTTTTGCGGTGGTTTTTTCCGCATTTATTTTAAAGGAAAAGACCTCTCCAATGCAGGTCGCGGCGGTAATCCTTGCATTTGCGGGGAGTCTTTTTATAATCCGTCCGACATTTTCCAACATGGCGCTTGTGCCGTCCCTGATAGGTTTTTCGGGAGGCATGGCGGCAGGGGCGGCATACACATTGGTGCGGTACATGAAACAGCGGGGCGAAAACAGCGCGCTGATAGTGTTCTGCTTTTCTGCTTTTTCCTGTATATTCACGCTGCCGTTTATGATAGCGGGATTTGTCCCCATGTCGGGAAAGCAGCTTGTCATTCTCCTTTTGGCAGGACTTTTCGCGGCGGGGGGACAGTTCGCCATAACAGGCGCGTACAGCTTTGCTCCCGCGAAAGAGGTGTCCGTTTTCGACTATTCGCAGGTTATTTTTTCCGCAATTACAGGATATTTCCTTTTCGGACAAGTACCCGTACTTCTAAGCTGGGTCGGTTACGCGATAATCGTTGCAACCGCCGTTTGGACGTTCGTACAGAATAATTCAAAAAAAGCCGCCGAATAAAAATTATACTAATCCCTCATTAGAATTATGAACAAGAAATCGCCGCAAAATTTTGCGGCGATTTCTTGTTCATAATTCAATGAGGGATTAGTATTACCCTCACCTTGTCAAGATGAGGGTATATTTGTTTCCGTCCGTTACAACATAAGTGCAGAACAAGTCTATTATCAAAGTGATGATAAAAAGTCAAGGATCATCAAATTCAACTCATTCGCCTGTTCTCCGACAAAATGAGGGTGATGTCCTCCGCCTTTAACTTCGTATATTTTTCCATATGGAACCTTTTCCTTTAACTCCGCGCATGTTCCAAACGGGTCGTTTTCTCCGTTTATAAAAAACGCAGGACATCTTATTGCCGCCCATTCAGCGTCGGTCAAATTCGGGTGCGTTTTCCAATCGGCAACAGTCGTCCTTAAATAAGTCTGCCAATCACCCTTGTGAGCGTCAAAATGTCTTGACTTCATGTCCTCAATAAAGCTTGTGTCGTTTTTTTCCAAAAGCTTTTCCGGCAGGAAACTGTCCGCGCTCTCCGCTCTTGGAAAAGCTCCTCCTCCGACAGTGACAAGACTTTTAACCTTTTCAGGGTACTTTGCAGCCATATAGCAGCCCACATATGCACCGCAGCTATAGCCAAAAATATGAGCAGACTTAATTCCTAAAACGTCCATAAAATCTGCCATGTCGTCTGCGATCATGCGGCTGTTCCATTCAAGACTGTCACATTTGGTTCTGCCGTGACCTCTGAAATCAGGAAAAAGACACCGATAATTTCCTGAAAACGGCAAAATTTGAGCAGAAAAAGCCAACAACCCTCTGCTGAAGTGACTGTGCAGGAACAACAAGGCTTCTCCCCTGCCAAATTCCTCATAGTACAGATCTAAATCATTTATTTTAGCATACGGCATTGCGAAAATCTCCTTTTGTAATTAAGCTATGCCTTACATAGATATTATAAAATCCACCTCTCCGAACGAAAATCTTACAGGTATTACGCAAGCGTCCGAAAGGCTCTTTATATCAAGACTGTCATAGTAGCTCTGGGGTTCAAGCTTAAGCTCCAACCCGCTGTCGTTGGAAAGATTTACCGCAAACAGACCGTTGTTAAGGTTCAGGAACTCGCTTACACAGGCATGGGTGTACTCATCATCATTGGTAAGCTTTTCCTTTGCAAACCTCGAAGCAAACTCTATCATAGTGGAAGCGTCCGCGTCGATAAGAGTGATCGCGCTCAAACCGCCGCTGATACGCTGTTCGATACACTTTAACACAGCTCCGCAGAAAGCGTAAGCGTCCATAGGAGTAAAATCATCGCCTATAAAGCGCACCAAATTCCTGAACAGAAGCGAAACATAGCTTGTCATGTAGATCGCGCCGTTTGAATCGAAGCTGTAAAAATGATCCACAAGCTTGCGGACGGTACCGTCGTCTACATTTTTAAAATCTTCATCATTTATACTGTTCTCACGCTTATATGCGGACAAAGCAAGCTCAAACTGCGATGTGGTCATATATCCCTTGTCAACCAAGGTCTGACCCAGCAGAAGATGCCCTGAGGGCTGCGCGTTAAGGAGAGACTCCACCTGACTTTTGGTAAGAAGTCCCATACCCACCATAACGTCGCCGATACGCATATCGGTTCGCTGCTGCTCCTTGTGAGCGCTTTCAACCTGCTCGGCGGTAAGAAAACCCTCGTTTATGGCAAGAACACCCAGCTTCATGCGTGTTTTGCTTTGCTGCTGGAGCGCCTCGGAAAGGTGTTCGGGAGAAACTAAATTCTGATTGAGAAGATAATTTCCGAAAAATTGTGTAAACATTGTATCTATCCCTCCGGAAACATGGTGACAAATTAAAAATTACTGTCCTGAAGCTTTTTTTACGATCCTTGCGATATCCGCCGTTTCGATAGGCTTTTGAAGAAAATCGTAAGCGCCCGCCATAATAGCGTCCTTAAGATTTTTTTGAGTACCCACCGAGGAAGCCATTACCACCCTTGCCTCGCCGTCGAAAGCCCTTATCTCGGTAAGAGCCTCAACGCCGTCCTTTTCGGGCATAACTATATCCATAAAGACCAGCGTCGGACTTTCGTCCTTGTATTTATCAACAGCCTGCTGACCGTTTTCAGCTTCAATAATATTGTTCACCCCAAGCAGGGCAAGAATGTCCCTCATTTTTTTTCGCACAAAAATCGAATCGTCGCAAACCATAACCTTAAAATTGGGCATACCGTAATCCTTTCAAATTTGCGGACAGAAGCGGACTCCTGCCAAAAATTGCCTGTACAAATATAAAGTATTTCTATAATCTAATTATACAACTTTTACACTTTTTTTCAATACCCTTTATCAACATTTTTTCATTTAAATTTTTAGTGACTTTTTACAAACTAAATCGTTTAAAGGTTGTGTAATTTATGTACATTCACATTTTGACCGCTGTCATGCGGATTTAAAATAAGCGGAAAAATGTGCCGAAAACTATTGACAAAAATGAAAGTGTTTAGTATAATATATTAAAAGACTGTGCTATTAGTGTAAATTTTTGGTATAGTCTTTATTAAATTGTAATACTAATTCACTCCCAATGTGTAGACAAAAAATTCGGCGCAAAAATCAAATATGCAAATTTTTACTTGAATTTTTTGTACACATTTAGGGCGAGAATTAGTATAAGCAAAATTTTCTTGCTCAAAATAATTTTCGGAGGGTGATTTTTGTGGATATTTCAAGCAACAAGCTTTTTAAAGCGCTTAAAGAGTTAGAGGTTGACATTGAGGGAACTCTGTCTCGTTTTTGTGAAAACGATGAGCTTTATATGAAATTTCTTTTGAGGTTCCCCGATGAGGACAGGATCACTCCTATCAAGGACTCTATCTCGGCGCAGAATTACGATATGCTTCTTCAGGCTGCCCATAAGCTAAAGGGCACTTCCGCAAACTTGGGAATGAACAGGCTTTCCTCAAAAGCGGAAAAAATCGTAAGAAAGGTAAGGAGCAACGAGTACACGGGATTTGATGCCGACGCTGCCGACGTTGAAAAAGAGTACAATTTAGTTTGTAATACCATTAAAGAATATACATAAAAATAATATGGGACGGGTTTCCCCGTCCCTACAAAAAATGCATTTTAAAATTTCTGCCCCTTGCTTCTTAAAAGTGAAGCAAGGGGTTTTATATTTCACTCTAATCCACCAAATCAGGTGAAAAGCTTTCTTTCCAAGGAAGTCCCCACTTGTTAAGAGCCTCCATAAAGGGGTCGGGATCGAATTCCTCAATGTTGTAAACACCGGCTTTTTTCCATTTTCCTGTCATTACCATCATTGCGCCTATCATGGCGGGTACACCTGTGGTGTACGATATCGCCTGTGAGCCTACCTCCTTGTAGCACTCCTCATGATCGCAGACGTTGTAAACATAGTACTGTACAGGTTTGCCGTCCTTTTTGCCCTGCATTATGCAACCGATATTAGTCTTGCCCTTTGTGCGCGGACCAAGAGAGGCAGGGTCGGGCAATACAGCCTTTAAAAATTGCAGGGGAACTATTTTTTTGCCCTCAAAGTCAATAGGCTCAATGGACGTCATACCCACATTTTCAAGACATTTGAGGTGGGTAAGATAGCTCTGCCCGAAGGTCATAAAGAAGCGTATTCTCTTTATGCCGTTGATGTTTAACGCCAGAGACTCCAGTTCCTCATGGTGAAGCAGGTACATATCCTTTTCACCTATTTCGGGGAAGTTGTAGACCCGCTTTATCTCCATAGGTTCGGTCTCCACCCACTTGCCGTCCTCAATATAGCTGCCCTTTGCGGACACCTCTCGGATATTTATTTCGGGATTAAAATTCGTTGCAAAGGGGTAGCCGTGGTCGCCTGCGTTGCAGTCCAGAATATCAATGTAATTTATCTCGTCAAAGTAGTGCTTTTGAGCGTATGCACAGAAAACTCCCGTTACGCCGGGGTCGAAGCCGCTGCCGAGAAGCGCGGTTATTCCAGCCTTTTCAAATTTTTCACGGTACGCCCACTGCCATTTGTACTCAAACTTTGCGGTGTCAAGAGGCTCGTAGTTGGCGGTGTCCACATAGTCCACCTTGCACTCAAGACAAGCGTCCATGATAGTAAGGTCCTGATACGGCAGAGCAACGTTTATGCAGATATCGGGCTGAAATTCTTTCATAAGAGCCACAAGCTCGTCCACCTTGTCTGCGTCCACCTTTGCGGTGGAAATTTTTGTTTTTGTAACGCCTTGAAGCTTGTCCCTCAAAGCGTCGCATTTGGACTTTGTTCTGGAGGCTATCATTATTTCCTCAAAAACCTCCGAATTTTGACAGCACTTGTGTATTACAACCGACGCTACGCCGCCGCAGCCGATTATCAACGCTTTATCCAATTAAAACACTCCCTTTGGAAAAATATATGACATTATTATACCATAGTTTTCGGGACTTTGCAAGCGGTTGACCCGATTATTATTTTTTATAGACTCTCGGTACGCGCCCGCTTATTCCGCAAACTATTTCGTAGCCTATCATTCCGCACTTTTCCGCAAGATCGTCGGCAGTGATCACGTCGTCACCGTCCCTGCCGAAAAGGACTACCTCGTCCCCTACCGCGGCGTTTGGGATATCCGTAACGTCTATCATCATCTGATCCATGCAGACCCTGCCGACGCCCTTTGCACGTTTGCCATGGAGGAGCACCTCGTTCCGTCCGCTCAAAAGCCGCGGATAGCCGTCCGCATAGCCGCAGGGGACAGTGGCAATTACCCTGTCGCAGTCTGCCGTGTACGTCCTGCCGTAGCTAACCGTGTCCCCCTTATGTATAGTTTTTATGTGGGATATGACCGATTTAAGCTCCATAACAGGCTGTAGCTTTACAGGCATTTCAAGGGAATAGTCGGGCTTTAAGCCGTACAAGACAATGCCAAACCTTGCCAAAGTACTGCGATCATCATAGTGAAAGATAGCCCCCGCACTGTTAAGGCAGTGCTTGTGCATAAGCTTTACGCCAAGCTGTTCAGCCATGTCTGCAGCGGCGAAAAACAGTTCCTTCTGCATTTCCGTGAACCGAACGCTTTCCTCCGACCTGTCGTCTGCGGCTGCAAAATGGGTAAAAACACCCTCCACTGCTATGTTGGGCATTTTAGCAATTTCCGCAATTTCAGCGGCGCACTTTTCCGCATCGGCAGCGGAAATCCCGACCCGATTCATGCCCGTGTCAAGCTTTATGTGTACTCTCACAGGCTTGCTTGCACGTTGGGAGACCTCCCGTGCGTTTTCCAAGGAAACGATTGCGGAAATAATGTTGTTTTCGGAAAGAATATCCGATATCTCGGGGTCGCTCCAGCTTAAAATAAGAACGTCCCCCTTGCAGCCATAGCTGCGGAGCCGCAGTGCCTCGGTAATATTTGACACGCAGAAGAAGTCCGCGCCCATTCTTTCATAAAGCTTCAGAAGCTCTTTGTCGCCGTGACCGTATGCGTCCGCCTTTATTACGCAGGCTGGTTTTGTTTTGCTTGGGTCGAGTAATTTTTTTACTGCGTTAAAATTATTTTCCGCAGCCTCAAGATTTATTTCAGCGCGTACACGCTTTAAAAAGTGCTGTTCCATAGCGTTCTCCTAAAAAATAATGATATTCTATATTTATAGAATATCACAAAGAAATATTCTTGTCAAGCGGGGAACGCCCCGCGGCGAGTGTCTACCCCCAACGTTAAATATTGCTGTGCTTAACTGTATCATGCCCCCTGGCAAGGGGGCGGGTTAAATAGCAATACCTTAAAATTAACGTCTTTTTCAATACGGATTTGCAAAACGCCGTATCTCTCCTCTTGCATTTGTGTATGAAAAGAAAATAATTTGCAGGAAATTTTTTAAATACTTGCAAATCCTGCCGAAATGTAGTATTATATAATGTGGATTGAAATTAAAGATGTACGCATATGAAACACATTTGAAGCCGTACGCAGTACACTTTGTTGAAAATTTTCTTTATTGAAAGGAAGATCGTTATGAAGCTTACAGAAATGAATAAGGAACAGCTTGCCGCTTTCAAGGCGGAATGTGAAAAGGAATACGAGGGCTACAAGGCTAAGGGAATGAAGCTGGATATGTCCCGCGGAAAGCCAAGTACCGCGCAGCTTGACCTTGCTATGCCGATGTTCGACGTTTTCACCAACGCCGCAAGTATGCTCACCGCGGACGGTATCGACTGCCGAAACTACGGCTGCCTTACGGGTATCCACGATGCAAAGGTGCTCTTCGGAGACCTGCTCGGCGTTAAGGAGGAGGAGCTTATTATCGGCGGCAACTCCAGCCTTGCAATGATGTACGACACCGTTTCAAGGGCTATGACCCACGGCGTTCTCGGCAGTGAAAAGCCATGGGGCAAATATGACAAAATAAAGTTTTTGTGTCCCGTACCGGGCTATGACAGGCATTTTGCAATTTGCGAACATTTCGGTATCGAGATGATAAACGTTCCGCTTAACAGCGACGGTCCCGATATGGACATGATCGAAAAGCTTGTTGCAGAGGACGAGACTATCAAGGGTATCTGGTGCGTACCGCTGTACTCAAACCCCGACGGAATTTCCTACTCCGACGAGGTTGTAAAGCGTTTTTCGAACCTTTCGCCAAAGGCTGACGACTTCCGCATTTTTTGGGACAACGCCTACTGCGTACACCACCTCAGCGACCGCCCCGACAAAATTTTGAATATTCTTGACGAATGCAAGAAAACAGGCAAGGAGGACATGGTGTTCATATTTGCCTCCACGTCAAAAATCTCATTCTCGGGCGCAGGCATCGCAATTATGGCAGGCTCCGTGAACAACATGAAGCAGATAACACAGCTTATGGGAATACAGTGCATAAGCTACGACAAGATAAATCAGCTCCGTCATGTTAAGTATTTCAAAAATGTGGACGGAATTATGGAGCACATGGCAAAGCACCGCGAGATAATTGAGCCGAAATTCAACCTCGTCCTTAACGATTTGGACAGCAAGCTTGGCGAACTGGGGATTTTGGAGTGGAACAAGCCCAACGGCGGTTACTTTATTTCGGTAAACACATTGGACGGCTGTGCAAAGCGCGTGGTTCAGCTTTGCAAGGAGGCGGGAGTTGTCCTCACCTCTGCCGGAGCGACTTTCCCCTACGGCAAAGACCCTGACGACAAGAACATCAGAATTGCGCCGACATATCCTCCCCTTGAGGAGCTTGAAGCGGCAATGCAGATCTTCTGCGTAAGCGTAAAGCTTGCTTCAGCCGAAAAACTCGCAGGCTGAGCCTGCACCCTTGTTCTACCCCGAATTTAAATAATGAAATTTTTAACTTTGTAAAGCCCCTATCAAGGGGCGGGCATATAACAATATAAATATTAAAGCCATTTGACAATATTTTCTTTGTGTAATATAATACTTTTAAAAATGCGGGGTGGTATTACGGAGGATATTTTTGTGTTTATCGAAGCGTTTTCGGGGGATAAGAAGCTTTACGAACGAAAAATCCCCATTGAGGATTATTACAACAGCAAATGTCCCGAGGAGGACAGGGATTTTATCGTCCGAAACAATATCACAGAAAGCGTGATAATAAACCTTGTTATCGGCGAGGAAACTCACGTTTTTTACGGCGAGGACGGCTCTGCGGTCAGAACTGTCACAATGATCAACGGCGAAATAAAAAATTAAATTAAGGCAATACCGTTTATACTAATTTCCGTCTAAAAAGCGTTTAAAAAATCAAACAAAAATTTGCGTATATGATTTTTACGCAGATTTTTTAACTACGCTTTTAGATAGAAATTAGTATTAGCTATGGTATTGCCTTAATTCTTTTTGTTACCCATGGGAACATTTTGCCCCTATCGGCTAAGTGGACGCAGGCTCAGCCTGCTCATAAAAATTCGTGCATTGCGTTTTCCGCGCAGCGGTGGAGCTGCTCCTCGGTGAGGATATTGCTGCCCCTTTTGATAACTGCGCCCTGCACATAGTCAGGGAGAGATGCAAAGTAAATTTTAGCAGTCTCGCAGCCCGCAAGCAGGCTGTCAAGGTTATCATATTTTCTCATAAAGACATTTTCCTTTCACGTTCCTACAGCAGTAGTTTTTGCCGAACGTGAAAAATTATGCCGTGGTAATTAGTGTAAATGACTTTTGAATTATTTAGATAAAAATTTTTTTACTTCCTCCGCTCTCGCCTTTCCCATTTCATAGCCCTCCTGCCATGTGGTTCGGAGGACTTTTTCGTCCTTTTCAAAGCTGTCCAAGGCGTGTTCGGGACGGAAAATTATCGCCTTGCCCCGCTTTTCAAGCTCGCGGCAAAATTCAAGCTGCTTGTTGTAAAGCTTGTGACGCGTCAAAAGCAGCATTTCCATTTCGGGGTATTTGCGCTTGATGACCTGACTCATGGCAATATTTCCCTTACCGCATTTTTTTACGAAGCCATCGGGCTGTGTCAGAATTATGACCGTCCGCGAGCAGCCGTCCTTCAACGCCTGTTTTACGCATATCGGCGAGGCAAGTCCGCCGTCAAAATATTTATTTCCGTCTATTTCTATAGCGGGAAAATATCCGGGTATTGCGCAGGTCGCCCGCAGGGACATAAAATTCTCGTCATCGTCCAGAATATTTTTAAATTCCGCCTTGCCTGTCTCTGCATTGGTAACGCCAACAAGACAAGTCCCGCTGTAATTTTTAAAGGTCTCGTAGTCGAAAGGTATAAGCTTTTGGGGTATCTCACCGAAAACGAAGTCCAGACCGAACATACTGCGGCATTTTTTGTAGTTTCTCATGCCTATGTAACGCTTATCGTTGCGGTATTTTTCAAGTATGTCGATATTTCTTGCGAACTGCTTTGACACATATGAAGCTCCGTTTGATATCCCCGCCGAAACGCCCACGATATATGGGAACTCAATGCCCTCCTCAATAAAAGCGTCCATTACCCCTGCGGAAAAGATACCCCTGAAAGTGCCGCCCTCTAAAACAAGTCCTGTCATTTTAACCATTCCTTTTTTATTAAAAATTTACCCTGAATTTATTTTACCACATTGCTTTGATTTTTGCAATGTTTTTTTGCAAAAGTAAATTTTTGTTTAAGGCGTTCCCTGTTATGCACCGTCTTAACGGCAAACACGCTCAAAGCGGTGCAAAAGCTTCGTCTGCACTTGAAAAATCAATTAGTTTATGTTATAATTATGCAAAACGCTGATTTTATGCAATTAGGAGGAAAAACGCAAATGGCAAATTTTACAAAGCAAGCAATAAAGGCTTCCTTTCTGAAGCTTTTGGAGCAGCGTCCGTTAAACCGCATAAGCGTCAGGGACATTGTAGAGGACTGCGGTGTAAACCGAAATACATTCTATTACCATTTTCAGGATATACCTGCGCTTCTGGAGGAGATGATCACCGAGGACGCAGAGAGAATAATAGAACAGTATCCGCGTCTTGATTCTATTGAGGAATGTCTGTCCGTGGCAATAGGTTTCAGCCTCGAACATAAAAAAGCGGTGCTGCACATATACGATTCCTTAAGCAGGGACGTATATAACAGAAATTTGCTGAAAATATGCGACCATGTAATAAGTACATATATAAACAATCTGCCCGGCAGCAATGAAATTGACGAGAACGATAAAAAAGTCATAGCAGGACTGTACCGCTGCGAATGCTTCGGTATTATCACGGAATGGCTCATGCACGGCATGGCTGAAGATATTTTGGACGCTTTCCACAGGGTCTGCGAGCTGCGGAAAGGCATTATTGAGGAAATGCTGAGCAGGGCAAAGCCAATTAATAATTAATAAAAAATAATTAATTCGTTTGCGTGCAAATATTGCTTCGCGGACGAATTAATATTTTTATGCAAAAAAATTTTCAAAAAAGTGCAAGCAAAGGTCTGCAAAACCGTACTTAATATATGAAGCTTCAAAAAACGTGTAACGTTATCGGGAGGAGTGATCTTTATGGAGGACAGCGACATAATCGAATTGTTTTTCACACGCTCGGAAAATGCCGTTGCCGAGACTAAAAGAAAATACGGCGGATTTATCGTCAGCCTTGCTATGCGTATCCTCAAAAGCAGACCGGACGCGGAGGAGTGCGAAAACGACACCTACATGGGCGTTTGGGAGGCTATACCTCCGAGCAAGCCCAATAATTTTATGTCCTTTATCGCAAGGATAGCCCGCA
Source organism: uncultured Clostridia bacterium (assembly GCA_947383835.1). Classification (GTDB taxonomy): domain Bacteria; phylum Bacillota; class Clostridia; order Oscillospirales; family Ruminococcaceae; genus RGIG8773. The sequence goes on along the minus strand of CANDEV010000016.1, from coordinate 29,661 downwards.
ATCAGGCTTTGAAAAGGTATAATTACATAAACGCCGAAAAACGCAGTCCCAATGGGCTTGTGTACCTTGAAGAGCTTGGGGACTGTATCGGCGGCAGCGAAGAGACGTCCTACTCGGACGGCGTACTGCGCGAGGCTATAAACGCGTTTTTAGGCAGTCTGGACGAAGAACCGCGCCGTGTTTTCATGCTTAGGTACTGGTATTTTGCAAGCATAAAAGAGATAACCGAACGCTGCGGCATAAGCAAGAGCAAGGCGGAATCAATGCTTTTCCGCACAAGAAACAAGCTGAAAAGCTTTTTGCAGGAAAGAGGGATAATATGAGAAAAGATGATATCGAGCGAATGATCTCCCTTGCGGACGACAGATATGTGGAGGAAATGTTTGCGGAGAAATTCCGCGGCGGACGTAAAAATATTTTTTTGACCTTTGCGGCGGTGGCGGCGGGTCTGGCTTTATTCGCGGGGGGGATAGGGTATTTTGTTTCAAACGCGGGGAATTCCGATAAGATAACTGCGGACGAAACTCTTGTTTACGAGCAGGGTACGGTTGATTACAGCTTGTATTTTCAGAATACTTATCAAGAGACAACAGAAGTTATAGATGACGACTGGGCTATTGAATCGGCAGGAATTTTCTGTTATTTCTCCGACGGAGAGTATGTGAAGCAGGCAGTACCTTTTGATATAAGCGAACTTGAAAATGCAAACTGTACTTTCTGTTATAATTATAAGGACGAAGTAAAGACGATTTTAATACATGCAAGCGACCGTACCGACGATATGCAGGAAAATGTTAAATCGGTATCCGTAGCGGCGTTTAAGAGCGGAGAATTTTTTCCGCACTTGTCCCTTGGAAAATGCAAGTCCATGAAACGTTTTGATGTGGACGTTTACGGCTTTAATTTCCGTGAAACGGATAATTTTATAGGTGTAATATTTGCAATGGACGATAAGGAGTACTACGTCGGCGGAGAAAACATTAGCTATGATGAAATAGGCATACTTATGGACAGCATTATCGAAAACGGTCTTTGGTCGGACAGCTTTGACCTTTCACGTGCGGAAATGGAGTACTATGATATTAGTGCGGATATTACCCTTGAAGAAGCCAACACCGTATTGCCCTTTGCGGGACACGTTCCGCAAACAGAGGAGTTCGGGGATATGAAGCTTAACGGCAAGGTTGCATACAACGCTGGCAGGGACGAAGCTAACGCGATTGTCCCCAAATGGCTGTACTTCACATATTTCAACGGCTCGGACAAGGATATTTGCTTGCAGTATTTCACCTATGCCGCCGATATTTCGCCGCTTGAAAACGAGGTCAAGCTTGAAGATATTGAAATAAACCGTCTTTCGGAATTCCGTACGGACGGAAATCACGCGTTTACAATTGACTGCGGCGGGTTTAAGATAAACGTATGGGCAAACGGCTGTACCGATGAGGAAATTTTAAACTTTACCGCAACAATACGTACAGGCGCGGACGGTATGGACGGTTATGTCCTGTCAAATATTACCCTTGAACAGGCAAACACAATAGAACCGTACGCTGGGTATATCCCTCAAAGCGGAAACATCGGAGAAATGACCCTTAACGGCGTTTCCTGCGACGACAGCAGCTCAGACGGCGAGAATAATATCCTTGTCAGCTACAGTCAGGACGTACCCGATAAATATATTCTCCTTTATTACGAAACGTTCAGAAAGGGCGTTGACCCCATTCCGTTTTCGGAGGTCTACAGCAGGCTTGACAGTCTTGCAGAGCCGTCCACAGCGAATGACGGCGGCGCGGACTGTAAGCATTACGGCTTTGCCATAGACTGCGGCGAGTTTATAATAAAGGTATCGGCGGACTGTACGCCAGAGGAAATTGAGACGTGTATCAGTGAGATAACGGGTAGAGGTGAGCAGGATTTCACTGTTTTGTCAAACGGCGTTACTCTTAAGGATTCAAGCCTTGAAAAGGTCAACGAAATACAGCCGTTTGCGGGTCGTGTTCCCAAGCTTGAAAGCTTTGGAAATTTAAAGCTTTCCAACGCAAGCGAGGGATTTTTGCCAAACGAGGTCTCACCGAGCCTGCTGCATATGGTTTATGTTGACGAATTAGGCGATCCGCGTAAAATGATGACAGCGCATTTTTACACTGATTACAAGGCGGTTTTCCTTGACGAGCCGGCGGTTTCCGCCATTCCGCTTGCCGAAATTGATCTTGAAATGATAAAGAACTGCGCTGTAGACGGAGAAATAAGCTTTATTGCCGACTGCGGGGAATTTAATGTACTTATCGGAGCAAGTGCGGGCTGTACAGCGGAAGAGATTTTGACGTATGTCAGCGAAATAAAGTCCGTCTAATGATTTGGTAATATTTTTTATCAGCCGAGGAGCAATTCTCGGCTGATTTTTTATTTCCATTTAAAGAAAAACACGGAAAGCTTCCGTCAATTTATACAAAACTAAAGCCGAATTGTAAACTAATTTTAGAAATAATAAAGGGTACTTGTAATTTGCAAAAATATAGTGTATAATGTATATGAGGGGATATGCGCAATTTTTGGGGACTTTTTAAAAAATATTTTTACAGGAGGGTTTGTTATGGCTGAAACAACAACTGCTAATAATAATAAATTTGGTCTGCCTGTTGACAGTACTGTTGCTGTAAACGTTTTAAGCAACGGCTCTGAGGCTTATATCACTGTAGAGCCGCCTAAAAACGGAGGTGCTGAGATCACCGCGGCGGCTATAATGGACGTTCTTGACAAAAATGGCGTCAAATACGGTCTTGATACCGATATGATAAAAAATATCGCTGAAAATAAAAAGTACAGCAGCAAGCTTCTTGTGGCAAGGTGGACTCCGCCTGTCAACGGCATTGACGGCACCATTACATACAAATTTGACAGAGAAGTAAAAAATGCTCCCGTTGAGGACGAACACGGCTTTGTCGATTATAAAAATCTCGGTCTTATACGCACTGTCCACGAGGGTGATATCATTGCCGAGATAACCATGCCTACCGATGGTGAGCCCGGTATGGACGTAAGGGGCAAGACTCTGCGCCAGGTCATAGGCAAAAAAGCAAAGTATACGGTGGGTACAAACACTTCCGTTACCGAGGACGGTTTGCAGATAATTTCAAATGTAGACGGAAATATCAACTACCGCGGCGGCGCTTTCCACGTCGATCAGGTGGTTACTGTTGCGGGTGATGTTGACGCTTCGGTGGGAAATATTTCCTTTGTCGGAGACGTTATCGTCAAGGGCGAAGTATTGGAGGGCTTTAAAATTTCCTCTAACGCCAACATTATCGTTGCGGGCAACGTCAACGGCGCAACGCTTGAAGCGGACGGAGATGTTGTCATCAAAAAGGGCTGCATAAATTCAAACGTTGTTGCACACGGTTCTGTAACAGCCAATTTCTGTGAGTATTCGGACATTAAATGCGACGGCGACCTTAACTCCACAAACTTTGTGGTATGCGACGTTTACTGCGGCGGAACTATCACCACAAAGGGCAACAACGGCGGTCTTATGGGAGGCAAATACACCTGTCTCAACAGCGTTGCTCTTTCAAATATCGGAACGAAAAACTATATACCCACAATGCTCACTGTCGGCGACAACGCGCTGCTTTCCGAGGAAAAGGAAGCTGTTCTGAAGCAGATCGACAAGGTCAAGGAAAACCTTGAAAAGGTTCTTTTGGTAATTGAATTTCTGCACAACAAGAAAAAGGAATTGTCCCCGAAGCCTCTCCCTCAGGACAAGGAGGAGATACTCGGTTCGTCAAGACGTCAGAAAGTCCTCTGCAACGTTGAGATAAGCAACCTTAACAAGCGTATCGACGAGATAAATATCGCTCTCGAACAAAGGCAGTATCTTTCCGTAAGCTGCAAGGGATACATATATCCGGGTGTAAAAATTATTATAAACGACGCTGTATTCAAGGCGGAGGACGAGTACGTCCGCACCAAAATAGGTCTCGGCGAGGACGGAGAAATTTACGCATCTCCGCTATAATCATGGAAGCTCCCGCCGGCGGAGTCACCTCCAAATGTTAAAAACAAGTATCTAATACTCCTAAAAGTCCCCTTAAGGGGGCGGGCAGGTTGTTATATCTTCTAATAAAAAGGTGATCATTATGGCGCATCTTACTATACGGCTCTTTGCAAATTCTCTTGTCAGGCGGACTTCCTTTGAGATGATCATTCCCAACGATTTTCGCGTGGAAGTCCCCGAAAACAAGGGGAAGATGAAAACGCTTTTTCTGCTTCACGGATATACGGGGGACGCGGGAAACTGGGTACCCGAATATCTGGCGGAAAAATATAATTTTGCCATTGTTCTGCCGAGCGGCGAAAATGCTTTTTGGCTGGACGGTATCTCCACGGGTCACAAATTCGGGACGTTCATCGGAGCCGAGCTTGTGAACTATATCCGCAGGACGTTCGGGCTGGCGGAGTCCCCCGATGAAACCTATATTATGGGGCTTTCAATGGGCGGCTTCGGCGCTTTGCACACGGCTCTTGCTTACCCCGATACCTTCGGCAAGGCGGCGGCGCTTTCCTCCGCCCTTATCATTCACGATATTGCGGGAATGAAAGAGGGGGACAAGAACGATAAAGCGAATTATGAATATTACCGCGAATGCTTCGGTGATTTGGACAAGGTCTCGGAAAGCGAAAACAATCCCGAGGTGCTTGTAAAAAAACTGAAAGCGCAGGGTAAAAAGCTGCCGGAGATTTTTATGGCTTGCGGCACAGAGGATTTCCTGCTTGAAAATAACCGCTGTTTCCATAATTTCCTGAATGAAAACGATGTGAAGCACACTTACATTGAAAGCGCAGGCGGACACGACATGAAATTTTGGGACGAATATGCTGTAAAATTTACGGAAATGATGTTCGGCGGTGCTGCGGAAAAATAAATTAACAGCTATTGATCAACCTATATTCTCTACTCTTGAAAGGACTTTGAATGTATGTCTGAAAATATTCAAAAACATATTCTTGTTGTGGACGACGTTCCCGCTAATCTCAAATATGCACAGCAGCTTCTCGGAAGCCGCTACAAGCTGACGCTGGCAAGCTCCGGGGCGCAGGCATTGAAATTTTTGAAAAAAAATTTCCCCGACCTTATACTGCTGGATATAAATATGCCCGAAATGGACGGCTGCACAGTTATCACTGAGCTTAAAAAGGAAACCGCGACGTCTATGATACCGATCATTATCCTGACCTCCGAGGTTGACACAGCTATGGAGCTGAAGTGCCTTGAGCTTGGAGCTGTAGATTTTATCAGAAAGCCGTTTATAACCGAGATAATGCTGAGCCGTATCGAAACGCAGCTTGAATTAAGCGCATACCGCGACAGGCTTGAATATATGGTGAACGAAAAGACCGCTGTTATAGAACGTTTGCAGGACGTTATGTCCACCTGCTTCGCGGAGCTTGTGGAATCACGTGACGGTACTACAGGCGGTCACATAAAAAACACTACAAGATATTTCGCTGTTTTTCTTGAAGAACTTTCAAAGCATGACGAATACAAGGATATACTCACTCCTGAGCATATGAAGCATCTTATAAGGGCTGCGCCGCTCCATGATATTGGCAAGATAGGCATAAACGATTCGGTGCTGCGCAAAGAAAGCGTACTCAGCAAGGAAGAGTTCGACCACATGAAAACTCATACCCAGATAGGCGGCGAGACCTTTCAGCATATATTCAAATCTGTGGAGGGTACTCAGCACCATTCCCAGATAGGAGCGTACGCCTTTGACAAGATATTCGACACGATGAACGTTGAGGAGGGTGAGGACACGCTTTTCCTACACATTGCAAGAGATATGGCTTTATACCACCACGAACGCTGGAACGGCACAGGCTACCCCACCGGTATAAAGGGTGAGGAAATACCGCTGTCGGCAAGAATACTGTCCATTGTAGACGTTTACGACGCCCTCACCTCAAAGCGTTCCTATAAGGAAGCGTTTACCCACGAAAAGGCAATGCAGATAATCATTGAGGACAGAGAGGTCTTTTTCGACCCTAAGCTTACCGACATTTTTGTAAGCATAAGCGACAGGATAAAGCAATGCCTTTTGGATAAGGAAACAGAGTCCTCTGCCGTACACGGCTAATAATGAATAGTTGATGTTTTAAAATATTTAATAAAATTTGCGGTGGGACAGGCTTGCTTGCCCCACGCAAAGAAATGTTGAAAATGAGGCTTTCTTTATGATGACAGTTTTGATGACTATACAAATATTATGTACCCTTACCGCTCTTGTGTACATAATTTACATACTTACGAACAAAAGCTCACGCAGGCATTCTCTGCTTACGGCGGCAGTTATGTCGTCCTTTGCGGGAAGTCTCGGTTATATTATGACCTTGCTGTGCAATGATACCGACGCGGCTCTCGCCGTAACCTCCTTCGGCATCATGGGTGCAGCTTTTTCTCATTATCTGATATACAGCTTTTGCATTGATTACTGCGGCATAAAAAAGCTGAACGCGCTGAGTATGCTTCTGCTGGCGGCAAATATAATAGGCATTGCAATGGCTGTGCTGACAGGCAAGACAGGACTTTTTTACAAAAGCTTTGAGCGGTGCAACTGTGACATATTTTTTGTTCCGAAAGCAGAGTATGGCTTGGGAGCGTATATCCTGACTGCGGCAATGATAGTTCAGTCGGTTGTGATAGCGGCTTCGGCTGTGTATGTGCTGAAAAAGCGCGGAGTACACAATAACCTGCATACGCCTGAAATGTGTGCGGCGGCGCTTTTGCCTGCGGCTGCAAAGATAGCGGCAGGCGCGGGTATGCTCGAAGGCTTCGACCTTTCTTATATTTTTATAGTACTTGGCTGTCTCCTTGTTTCCGTAAACGTCTATAACAGCAAGGTGATAGATGTGGTAAATTCTGCAAGAGACAATATTATCGAGACTATGAACGACGCTCTGCTTGTTACAGACACGAAAATGAATATTGTGGACGCAAACCCTGCGGCAAGACGCATTTTTCCGGATCTTTTCAAAACAGGCAGAAAAACGCAGGGAATGGTGTCACTGATAGCAAGCCTTATGGACGAGAACGGCGATCATACAGAATTTGAGATCGACGGAAAGTGCTATGACAAGCATATATCAAAGCTTTCAAACAGTGACGGCAGTCCCATGGGCTATGCGGTGCTGCTGCTTGACGTAACAGACACAAAGCGTTATGTCGATGATCTTATAGATATGCGGCAAAGGGCTGATATGGCAAACAGCGCAAAAAGCGATTTTCTTGCCAATATGTCCCATGAGATACGTACTCCCATGAACGCTATAACAGGCTTTGCGGAGCTTTGCCTCCGTGAGAAAAATTATCAGTACGCTTCAGATATAAAGACTGCCGCAAAGAACCTTATAGCAATAATAAACGATATTCTGGACATATCTAAGATAGAGTCGGGAAAACTGGAGCTTGTCCTCTCGTCGTACAGCTTGGAGGATATGCTGAACGATGTTATAAGCATTATTTACGTCCAGCTTGACAGCAAGGAGGGCATTGAATTTAAAATAGACATAGACAAGCGTCTGCCGAAAAAGCTGTACGGCGACGAAGTACGCATAAAGCAGATACTGATAAACCTTTTGGGCAACTCAGTCAAATTCACCAAGACGGGATATGTCGGTCTTTCTGTACGTGAGATAAGCAGAAACGGCGATATTTCCTCTCTTATGATAAAGGTGACTGATACCGGAATAGGCATAAAGCGTGAGGATATTTCAAAGCTTTTCATTAATTTCCAGCAGGTTGACACCAAGAAAAACCGTGAGATAGAGGGTACAGGGCTGGGTCTTTCCATTACAAAAAATCTTGTGGACTTGATGAACGGTACCATAACTGTGGACAGCGAATACGGAAAAGGCTCGGTATTTACGGTGGTGCTTCAGCAGAAGATAGAGGATTCCTCGCATATTTCCGTTGAGGCTGCAAAGGCGGCGCCCACCGGCGAAGAGAAAAAAACCGTTTTGTACGCGCCTGACGCAAAAGTCCTGATAGTGGACGACAACAAGGTCAATTTAAAGGTAACGGCGCAGCTTTTGTCACAGTACGGCATAAAATGCAGTACTGCCGACAGTGGAAAAAAGGCGGTAACAATGGTCAGATCGGGGTACTACGACTTAGTTTTTATGGATCACATGATGCCCGAGCTTGACGGAGTTGACACGACGAAGATAATACGGAGCCAGGGGGACGCATACAGCAAGGAGCTTCCTATTATCGCCCTCACCGCAAACGCAGTAAGCGGCGCAAAGGAGATGTTCTTGGAGTCGGGGCTGAACGATTTTATCTCAAAGCCGATACAGCTCCCGCAGCTTGAAAAAATACTGGCAAAGTGGCTTCCCGCAAAGCTTGTCTCCTATGTGGGCGCAAAAAAGCCTGCGGCGCATTATGACGATTCTTTGGAGCTTTTGGGGATCATTGACGACGCTCCCGGAACAGAGGCGGACAGCAGACAGGCTGATGATTTTCTTATCCCAAATGTGGACGTTAAAGCGGGTCTGGAGCTATGCGGCGGAAATCCCGACGCATATATTGCTATAATAAAGACCTTTATGGAAACGGCGGAGGAAAGTATACTAAGAATAGAAAACTTTGCACAGAACAGAAACTATAAGGACTATACCACGGAGGTCCACGGATTAAAAAGCTCTTCACTTGCAATAGGTGCAAAGGAGCTTTCGGAAATGGCAAAACAGCTTGAAATGGCAGGCCGCAGGGAGGACTACAAGCAGATAATGTACGAAACTCCCACACTTATCGCGCGGTACACCGACGTTGTGGAGCATATCAGACCCTTTGTTGAGACGGAAAAGAACGGAGAAAGCATGCACGGCGGCGAAGGACGAACTCCCATTGATACCGATGTCCTTAAAGTAAAGCTCGGCGAGGTGCTTGAAGCTATTGACAATCTTGATTCTCCGGAAGCGATAAAAATTCTTGACGCGCTTTTGGAATTTAGCCTCCCCACAGAGAAAATTTCCGGGGAAATGGAAAACGCACGGCGTTATGTGGATAATTTTGCCTATGAAAAGGCAGAAGACGCTGTAAGGCAAGTGCTGGAAATAATTTGAAGGGAAAGATAAAAATGCCATTTTCGGCAGGATCGCTGGATTTTTTATTTGAAAATATGCTGAATGACAGCAAGACATGGTACAATGACCACAAGGAAGACTACAGGCAGCTTGTGACCGAGCCGTTTGCGAAGCTTATAGACGATCTTACAGGCGCAATGCTGGAGATCGACGGTAAATTTGTCTGTAATCCTAAAAAAATATCGCGGCTTTACCGTGACGCACGTTATGCAAAGGGCAAGTCGATTTTCCGCGATTATGTTTGGTACAGCTTTTGCCGACCCTATGAGGGACACAAGACTTTGCCGGAATTTTATTTCAGCATATCCCCCCGCGGATTTGACTACGGCTGCGGATATTATGCGGCAAGCTCCGACACTATGGACAGCATACGAAACTTGATAATAAGCGACGACAAAAGCTTCAAAGCGGCTTTGAAAGCGTACAAAGATCAGGACGTTTTCGAGCTTTACGGCGAGCTTTACAAACGGAATCACTATCCCGATGAAAGCGAGGAAAAACAGAACTGGCTCAACCGCCGCAGTATGGGTATCTCATGCGAGAGCAAGGATTTCGACCTGTTATTCAGCGACAGGCTTGCGGAAAAAATTGCCGAAGATTTTACCGCGATAGCACCGATATACAAATTTTTCCTTTATGCGGAGGAATGTGTCACAAAAATCGGCAAATAATTTCCTTTACAAAAAATCAATACTTGCGAAATGTTTTATGCGGTTTTATGACGTATAATTAAAATTGCAAATACTATATTAAAATGGTGAATTATATGAGAAAAAAATATTTTTTGGCAGCAATTGCCGCCGCTTTTGCAATACTCCCATTTGGGACATTGCCTGCCGACAAGCCTCTTTTGTCAGTAACCGTCTCCGCGGAGGAGGACGCCAACGGCTTTGTTATCGAGACCGACGCCGACGGCGACAGATATGTCTCCGGCTATAACGGCAGCGGCGGAGATATAACAATTCCATCGGACGTTGTCTGGATAGGCAAAAAAGCCTTTTCGGGGAACACGTCCATAACAAGCGTGACGATACCAAAAACCTGCTGGTACTGGATAGACAACAACGCCTTTTCCTACTGCACGTCTCTGAAATCCGTGAAATTTGAGGGTGACATAGACGGCATGGGCGGCTATGCCTTTTACGGCTGCACCTCGCTGGAATCTGTGACCTTCGGCGGAAACGCGGGCCGTGAGGACGGCGACGGAGGTATAGGCTGCTACGCCTTTGCTGGGTGTCCCTACCTTAAAACCGTGAAATTTTCCGACGCAAACGCCAAGCTTGATCTTGTGGGCGAGTATGCGTTCATGAACTGCATACGGCTCACTTCTATAAATATGCCTGCCGATACGGGCACTCTTTACACAGGCGCGTTTATGAACTGCGCAAGCCTTTCAAAGATAACCGTCCCCGGCTCCGCTGTGTTTGACGGTGAGTACATAATGGGCTATATGTACGGCAGAGAGACCGCCGACGGCAAATTGGAACACGTCAAGGCTGACGGCACGGCTGCCCTTTACCCCGCAAAGCTTGCGGGACTTGAAAAAGCCGAGAAAAAAATTGCCCAAAAGGAACTTAGCATGACCCTCACTATCGGTTCATACGCCGAAAGGTACGCCGTAAATAACGGCATAGGCTATTCCTACAGCGCCGAGTCCCAGCCGCAGAAGTTTCCAGCGCCGCAGAGCGTGGCAGGTGAAGCTGACAAGAACCAAATAGTTCTGACATGGGACAGCGTTAATGGAGCGGTCGGGTACAGAGTTTATATGTACGACGCGGTCACGGGAAAATACAAATACTATAAAAGCGTAAAGAGCACGAAATGCACCGTTACCGAGCTTGAAAGCGGAACGGAATACAGCTTCCGCGTAGCTGCTCTGGACGTTTTGGGCAGTAAGTATGTTGCGGGTACGGCTTCCGAAGCGGTTTCTGTTAAAACAAAATAAATTTTCGGGACGTCAGGTCAATCCTGCCGTCCCGATTTTTATACAAAGGCAAAAAAATATCTGATATGGTTAGCTTCGGCAATTTGAGCAACGTCCGCTTCACTGATAAAGCCATTTTCGTAAGCCTCCGAAAGCTCGTAAAAGTCGCCGTCCTTGTAAACATATATCTCATATCCGAGGCACGGGAAATACATTTCATACCCTGCAACAGAGAAATAATTTTCAGAGTCGTCATAGCTATCCTTGTACAGCGGCTGAAACGCCTCCCAACCGTTGTCTGTGGTGCAGTACGGCTCAATTTTTACGTTTGAGAGTTCAATATACGCATATTCGGGGGAGGTCTATCCAAGAAATTCCATAAATTCACTGCGGAATTGAACGTCCTTTGCCCTGCGGAGCTTCATGTTTTCTCTATCTTTGCTGCCAATACTGTCTGTTTCGGACGGATCTGTTTTTTCAGGCGGCGTAACGTTTTGTATTTCGGCAATTTCAGCAACGTCCCCCTCGCTGATATAACCCTTTTCGTAAGCGTCTGCAAGCTCGTAAAAAGTGCCGTCCTTGTGAACGTATATATCATATCCCAAGCATGGGAAAAATATCCCATAGCCCGCAACATAGTAATATTCTTCAGCGTCGTCATAGCCATTCCTGTACAGCGGCAGAAAAACCTCGCAGCCGTTGTATTTGCCGTAATACGTTTCAATTCTCACATTTGAGGGGTCGAAACGGGCGTATAACGGCTCTATCTCTCCGATATACTTTGCAAATTCCGTGCGGAGCATTTCGGCAGTCTCCTCGTCAAGCACATCTTCCGCATTTTCCCGAACCTCAATTGTCGTTACGGAAACTTTTTCCGTAACTTCCATAACTGTGCTTGCCGCCGAGATTTGACTTATAGGGGAAATGCCGTTATCGACCGCTCTTCCGCAAGCGGTAAGAGTTACTGCCAAAATTACAGCCGTTGTCAATATTTTGTATTTCGACATATTTTTCACAACCTTTCACTTATATATACGAAATTTAGGGGTAAAATCTTTCATATATATTTTAAATTTTTTGTGAATTTTTATAAAAGCCTTGCTTTAAACAAGCAGTGGGGGATTGTACCCCACTGAATGCAGATATCCCCCGCCTTTGAAGCGGGGGATATCTGCTGTGGTTATATTTTCTTTTATGATCACGCTCTGAGTTCCGCACCAAGCTTTGAAAGCTCTTTCAGTACTCTCTTGACAGCCGCGTCCGCCTGCTCGTCGGTAAGCGTACCCTCATGTGAGCGCATTGAGATAGCGTAGGCAACTGACTTTTTACCCTCGGCAATTTGTTTTCCTTGGTATACGTCGAACAGAGTGACCGTTTCCAAAATATTTCCAACTGCCTTTTTGATAGCCTTTTCAAGCTCGCCGGCAGGCAGAGTCTCGTCGCATACGATAGCAAGGTCTCTTGTCGTTGCGGGGAATTTCGGCAGGGGCTTGAACACCTTCACAGCGTTCGCCATTGGCAGAAGCTCGGTAACATTCAGCTTTGCGGCGTATGCCTTTACGCCTATGCCGTAATTTTCCAGCACCTCTGGGTGAAGCTCGCCAACAATTCCCACAGCCGCGCCGTCCTTTGTGATAACCGCGCACCTGCCGGGGTGGAATGCGCTTGCTTCAGCAAAAACGGCTGTATCGGTGCAAGCGGTGTACTCAAAGTCTTCAACGCCCACTGTTTTCAGCAGAGTGTCAACAATGCCCTTAATGCTGTAAAAATCAGCGTTATTGCCATACATACCAACGCTTAAACGCATAGGCTCGTCAGGAAGCTCGCCGCCGTTTGGCAGATACTCGTTACCAAGTTCAAACAGGCAAACAGAAGCATTTCTGCTGTTATAGTTTCTTGCCATTACCTCGCACATTGAGGGCAATATGGTAGTCCTCATAACGGAGGTATCCTCGCCCAGCGGGTTGGTGATAACCACGGTTTTACGGAGAGGACTGTCCTCGGGCAGACGGATCTTATCAAAATATTTGGGACTGATAAAGGAATAATTTGTAATTTCATACGCCCCCAAAGCAACCATTGTATTGCAGATATTCCGCTCAAATTTTTGCTTTTCGGTAAGCTGCGCCTCCGCAACGCCCCTGATAATAGTTTTGGGAATGTTGTTATAGCCGTAAATTCTCGCAACTTCCTCAGCAATGTCGCACTTCCGCTCAATGTCGATACGTACCGAGGGAGCGTATGCCTTGCCATTCTCAATTTTGAAATCCAGTCTTTCAAGATACTCCCGCATATCCGCTTCGGGAATATCGGTTCCGAGGAATTTATTTATCCAATCGGGGTCAAACTCAACGCCCTTGGGAGTCTTGTCGGAGTAATCCGCGTCAATTATAGTCTTTACGACCTCGCCGCAGCCAAGCTCCTCAACAAGCTGGAAAGCCCTCATTATTGCAGGGTAAGCGTTCTGCGGGTCGAGACCCTTTTCAAAGCGCGCGGACGCGTCCGTCCTCATGCCGAGAGCCTTTGCTGTTGTGCGGACGGAAGCGCCGTCAAAGCAGGCAGCCTCGAAAACAACGTCCACCGTGTCGTCCATGATACCGCTGTACTCGCCGCCCATTACGCCAGCAACGGCGACAGGCTTGTTTTTGTCTGCAATTACCAGCATTTCGCTTTTAAGAGTACGTTCCACGCCGTCAAGGGTGGTGATAGTCTCGCCGTCCTTAGCGTTGCGAATGTTTATCTCTGCTCCGTCAATGTAGCGAATATCAAAGGCGTGCATTGGGTGACCGTACTCCAGCATAACATAGTTTGTAATGTCAACAAAATTGTTTATGGGACGTACTCCGCTTGCACGAAGCCGCTCTCTCATCCAGCGTGGAGACATACCGATTTTAACATTTTTTACCACACCTGCAATATATCTTGGACAAAGCTCCTTATTGTGTATGGTAACTTTCAGCATGGAATTAATGTCCCCGTCCACGCCCTTAAATTCGGGAGTTTTAACAGTATATGGCTTGTCAAAGGTAGCATGAGCCTCACGGGCAAGACCGATAACGGACAGGCAGTCGGGACGGTTCGAGGTTATCTCAAACTCCACGGAGGTATCGTTCAGTCCGATAGCCTCGTGAATGTCCTGACCCAGTTCAAGGGGAACACAGCCGTCCTCGTTCTGCATGATGAAAATACCGTCCGCAATGGCATATGGAAAATCGTGGGTAGTCAGTCCCAGTTCGCCGAGAGAGCAGAGCATACCGTTGGACTCAACGCCGCGGAGCTTGCCCTTTTTTATCTTCACGCCGTTCGGCAGAGTAGAACCGTCCATGGCAACGGGGACGATGTCCCCCTCCTTAACGTTGGGCGCGCCTGTGACGATCTGAATAGGCTCGCCGTTTCCTGCATGACCAACGTCCACCTGACACACCACAAGGTGGTCGGAATTTTCGTGAGGGGTAACGGAAAGAAGCTTGCCCACAACGACATTGCTTATCTCCTCGCCCTCGGTCTCGTAACGCTCCACCTTAGAGCCGCTCATAGTCATAGCCGAGCAGAACTCCTTTATGGACGCGCCTGTATATATATAGTCGCTTAACCATTTCATTGATAAATTCATTTTAATATTCCTCCGTTATAAATTGTGAGATTTGCTTATTTTTAAATTCAGCATTGCTTTAAAAGCATCCTCACCGCCGCTGTACTTAAAATAATTACCGTCTAAATGAACAGTATATTTTTTTCCGCTGTGGCAGTACACATAGAAATCAGCCCCCGACCTTTTGCTTAAAACGCCGTGCGTTATCAAATGTGTCTCCCTAATGCCATAGTAAGGAATTAGAACATGTCTCGGACATAAATAAAGATATTCGTCAAGCATATACAGCATATCAAAATCGCTTCCCGAACCGACAGCCTGCGCATTAAGTCCGTAAAATTCGTTTTCGTCCATACCGTAAATAAATTTGGTAAAACGGCGAAATCTAAATATCTCGATTACCGCATTTACAGCCATAGAAATAACGCACACAGCCGCTCCCGCGCACATTAATATAAACTTAATGCTTATATAGGGCAAAACGGCAAATATTACAAATACGGTTAGTATTGTGATAATTACACCGCTAAAAATTATATTTTTCATATTTTCGGCGTGAGAAGTTCTGCTTTCTTTTATAAAAACAGAATTGTCACGGCTGTTTTTTTCAGCTGTCATAAATGCCTCCTTTTTTAGAACTGTCCAAGGAAACGCATATCATTCTCATAAAGCAAACGCATATCGTTTATCTCATACCGACCCATAGTGATACGCTCAAGACCGATACCGAACGCAAAGCCGCTGTAGACCTCGGGGTCGATACCGCAGTCCTCCAGCACCTTGGGATGCACCATACCCGCTCCCAGAAGCTCGATATAGCCCTCGTTCTTGCACATGGGGCAGCCCTCGCCATGGCAGTTGAAGCACATTATATCAACCTCGGCAGAGGGTTCCGTATATGGGAAATGGTGAGGACGGAGGCGTATTTTGCAGTCCTCGCCGTAAAGACGTTTCATAAGAAGCTCCAAAGTGCCGCTAAGATCAGCCATTGTAACGCCCTTGTCTATAACAAGTCCCTCTATCTGGTGGAAAATGGGCGAGTGTGTTGCGTCCACAGTGTCGGAACGGTAAACACGTCCCGGGGATATAATGCGGATAGGAGGCTTTTTCTTCTCCATAGTGCGTATCTGCACCGAGGAGGTTTGAGTACGCAGCAGCACATTATCGTTGATGTAGAAAGTGTCCTGCGTGTCTCTCGCGGGGTGATGAGGAGGCATATTCAACGCCTCGAAGCAGTAGTGGTCGGTCTCTACCTCCGGACCCTCAACGACCTCAAAGCCCATGCCGAGAAAAACCTCCTTGACCTCGTTGAGCGTTGCGGTAAGAGGGTGCAAGCGTCCCACCGAGGGAGCATTTCCGGGGAGGGTAACGTCAATAGTCTCCTCTTTAAGCTTCTTTGCGGCAAGCTCCGTTTTAAGCTGTGCAGTACGTTCCGCAAGCTTGTCCTCGATGCTTTTTCTCACCGTGTTCGCAAGCTGACCCACAACGGGGCGCTCCTCTGCGGAAAGTCCTCCCATTTGCTTTAAAATCGCGGTAAGCTCTCCCTTTTTGCCCAGATACTTAACGCGGAGATTTTCAAGGGCGTCCGCCGCGCCGCATTCCTCCAGCTCCCTTTCCGCAAGCTGTTTGATCTTTTCAAGCTGTTCTTTCATTTTTCCATTTCCTTTCCAAATAAAATAAAAATGCCCCGTCATGAAAACGGGACAGAAAAAATCTGCTTATAAACCACCCATATTTTCATAAACTAAGGACAAGATACTGATATGCAATTAAAAAACGCACAAAAAATCAAGTAAAAATTTACATATATGATTTTGCGGTTTTAATTGCAGATTAGGATATATCCTCTCCGCTTTAACGCAGCTTCTGCGTTCCTGCCTAATGCAAAAACATAGGATTTTTGGTTCAGCAAGACCACTCGCGGGTGAATTTCGTTCCGCCGGGATATAAAAGGCTTCCAGCAAATGCCTTTTTCTCTGATATCTGTTCACAGGGCAGATTTTTATATCCGTTTTCGGCGGGACTACTGTGTCCGGTCATAGTGTTTAAAAATTACCATATCTCTATTATATACAATAACGTCACAAATTGCAAGTAAATTTTTCTTGAATATTGAAAAAATTTATGTTATAATTGTTTTAAGTAATTTTTTATTTGTTTTGGAGGGAAAAATGGATATTTTTGTTGAACAAATTGTTAAGAAGCCCGCCGACGGAAAGGTTTGGACAATACGTATCCTTATTGGCTTGGCAATGGGCGCGCTTATTGCACTGTCTTTGTTTGTTACATTGTTCATAATACCAATAATTGGCGTGGCTATGCTGTTCGGAGTTTGCTGGGGCGGCTTCAGGCTTATTACAAATTCAGACTGCGAGTATGAGTATATCGTTACAAACGGCGAAATAGACATTGATAAGATCATCGCTCAGCGAAAAAGAGTACGGCTTATTACCGCAAAGGCTCCGACCTTTGAGGCATTCGGCGAGTATACCGACAGCACTCCCGACACGGATTCAGGCGTTACGGTCGTAAACGCTGTGGGAGTGAACGAATCGTCCGCCGAGACGAAAAATTATTATGCTGATTTTAAACACGCCTCCGCAGGAAATGTCCGCCTGATCTTCTCCCCCGAAAAAAGGGTGGTGGAAGCGATAACCCCGTTTCTTTCAAGTCAGCTCAAATACAACATGAAGAAAAACAACGCGGGCTGACATAATGCTGTACTGCTATCCCCAAATCTAAAATTTTTCCGAAAGGGTGTTTTAAAATGACGATAGGCACGACCATACTTGAGATGAAGCATTTTAAAAAGCTTACCGCCAAGCCGAAATTTCTTGCAAAATATTATTCTCCGCAGGAGATGAAATTTCTTATGGAAAAAAGCTTTCCTATTCCGGTCATGGCAGAAATGTTTGCCGCCAAAACGGCGTTTATAAAGGCGCTTGGCATAAACGCTCACGGCGTAAAGCTTAACGAAATATCTGTTTTGACCGATTACAGCGGCGCATATTATATAAGCGCAACAGGCAGGGCAAAAATAATTATTGTTGCAAAAAAATACAAAACCGCGGTAAGCTGTGCACATAGTAAGCGTTCGGCAATGTCCAACGTAATTTTATATGAGTAAATCGATAGGATAAAATTTAAAATTTTAAGTCACTCAGCAGCCCCGCTGCAAGGTGCTGTGAGAAGTGGCTCAAATTGCGGGCACTCCCCGCTGAAAGGAGACGAAGAATTATGTTTTACCCAACACCGAAGCAAATGAAAACCATTGAGGAAAATTCCGACAAAAACGGAGTTTCCTACCGCGACCTAATGAAAAACGCAGGAGGAGCTTTGACTATGCTTGTCTATAAGATAAGCGAGGACAGGGATCTTTCTTCGGGCGTAGTTTTTATCTGCGGCAGCGGAAATAACGGCGGCGACGGCTTTGTGTCAGCAAAAGAGATCGCCGAGAGCGGTATCCCTGTTACCGTTGTTCTCGCCTGCGGAGACCCGTCCACGGAGCTTTCAGCGGAAGCTTACTGCGAGCTTAGCGGCGTAAACGGCGCAGAGGTCCTTAATCTCAACGACAACATTGACAAGGTTTTTGAACGTTTCAAAAACGCTTCCGTTATTGTGGACGCTGTTTTCGGCACGGGCTTTCACGGTTTCCTCCCTCCTCAGATCAAGGCCTGCTTTTCCTATGCTCAAAGGTGCAGCGCCGTTATTATAGCAGTGGACGTCCCTTCCGGCGGAGACTGTCTTAACGGTCAGGTCTCGGAGGGTACACTCAAATGCGCGTATACCGTCACCTTCGGCTACACCAAGATAGGTATGCTTGCCAAGCCGCTTGCAGATCACTGCGGAGAAATAATAACTGCGGATATCGGCTTAAACGATAAATGCTGCGAAAATATAGAATATCTGCCCACGCTTTTGGACAGCAAGTATGTCATGAATATCTTTTCAAAAAGAGATAAATTTTCTCACAAAGGCGATTTCGGAAAGCTCCTTAACATTGCAGGCAGCGCAAGATACAGCGGCGCGGCGGCTTTGTCCACCGAGGCTGCGCTCCGTTCGGGCGCAGGTCTTGTTACGCTTGCGGCTTCGGAAAGAGTTATAACGAGGATCGCGTCCCTTATTTCGGAAGCTACATATCTGCCGCTTTCCGATGATAAGGAGGGGTCATACACAGAATCCAACGCGTCCGCGATCGCAAAGGAGTGTGCAGGAAAAACAGCGGTGGCAATAGGCTGCGGACTTACCGTTACAGCAGGTACGACGGCAATTGTAAAAAAAGCGGTAAAAGCAGCGGCGTGTCCTGTAATTTTGGACGCAGATGGAATAAACTGTGCTGTGGACAACATAAATATATTCAAGGACGCAAAAAACAAGCTTATTATCACTCCCCATGCAGGGGAACTTGCACGTCTGACAGGGGTATCCCCCGAGGAGGCAGCCGCAGACAGGCTCACACTTGCGGTAAATCTTGCCCGTGAATACGGTATAATAGTGGTGGCAAAGGGTGTTCCCACTATAGTTGCGGGCGGCGGAAAGGCGTATGTTATCCATGCAGGCAATCCGGGTCTTGCACGGGGAGGAAGCGGCGATGTCCTAACGGGAATAATTGCGGCGTTGTGCGCACAGGGAATCGAACCTCTTGACGCGGCGGCGGCAGGAGTTATGATCCATGGAGCAGCTGCTGACCTTGCCGCAGACGAGCTTTCCGAAATGGGTATGCTGCCTTCCGATGTGATCAAAAAGCTGCACTTTGTGTTCAGAAACTGGAACAGGTAAGGGCAGTTAATGCTAAAATATGCCCTCTGTTCACGAAATAACGAAACGGAGGGCATTTTTATGCACAGAAAAAGCTTAGTTATTGTGCCGCTTATAATTATTTTGATCATTTGTACGGCGTGCAATAAGGGCGGCGGGGGAATATTGGCGAAAAACCCCGATCTCAGCAAACCATTTCAGGCTGCGGTCAAGCTTCAGGCAGGCGAGCTTGAGCTTGAGGGTACGGTAAAGCGTTACGGAATGGGCATCTGGGAAATGGCGGTAAACTCCCCGGAAACCTTGGCGGGACTTTCCATGACAGGAAACGACAGCGGCGTTACAGCTTCTCTTGGAGAACTGGAGCTGGAAATACCAATGGAAAACATCAATGACAAGGCAGTATTCGGTCTGCTTTTCAAAGCGATAGACAGTGCGGCAAGTGCTGCGGACGCAAACCTGCTCACCTGCTCCGATACCGAGGACGGTAAGGTCTATAGCGGCGAATTTGCGTTCGGTACATATATTCTTACCTTTGACCCGCAGAGCCTTGCGCTGACAAAAATAGAAATTCCCGAAGCGGAGATATGCGGAGAATTTACCGGATTTGAAATAATATCCAGCGGTACGGAGACCGTTTCGGAAACAACGGTTACTGAAACCGCAGTGAGCGAGTAATACTAATTCACTCCTAATGTGCAGACAAAAATTCTGCACAAAATCCATATATGCAAGATTTTGTTTGAATTTTTTGTACACATTTAGGTCGTGAATTAGTATAATATTGAAAAGAGCTTCTTTTCGTTAAGAAGCTCTTTTCTTTTTTACGCAAGAACAGGCTGTAACTGGACTCCGTTAAGAGCCTGTGCCAAAGCCGTTGGTATCTGCTCAAAGTCAGCAACCAGCGAACGAGGCTTTGATTTATGATCATCTTGGGCAAAGGGTACGACATAAATATTTTTGTAATTCAGCAATGCTCCGATATTCTTTGCGGAACCGGAAAGTCCGTCGTTTGTGGAGGGTGCGATAATCAGCGGCATATCATTCCGCAGGTGGGATTTTGCAGCCATGACAACAGGTGTGTCGGATATTGCAAAACGGAAACGAAATGTGCTGTGGTATTACCAAATTGCCGAATTAACACCGATAAAATGGATAATATCTCCTTATTTTGCCAAAACGACACTTCTACTAATCAAAATAAATGTACAAGCACTGATTCTGATATTTCAGATTTACAATCTGCACCAAATATTGGAAAACGTATGATTTCATTACGGCTGTCAAAAAATTTTACGGCTAAGGTCGTTGCAGAAAAAATTGGTATTTGTACATCAACAATTTCAAGATACGAAAACAATCAAATCACACCCGAACATACCGATTTGAAATTGCTGAAAAAATACGCCTTATGCTGTGGAGTGGACGAGCATTATTTGTTTGACGAATATCTGATTTTCAGAAGCTTCAAAGATAATATACTAAACGAGTATATTACCCAAAAAAATATTACAAAGACGCAGTTATCCAAAGAATTGTCTGTATCAAAAACATTAGTGCTATCGTGGTTCAATAAAGAAAACCGCAGCCCATCACATGAAATGTGGCAGACTGCGTTTAAAGATTTTACTTTAAGTTGGATCGAGAAGAATTTTGATAGCTTCAAAAATCGATTTGGCAATTACTTCCTTTGATGTTTCTTCTTCTGTAATAATTATTTCAATAGGCATATTTTTTACGACTTTACTTTCATTGTCCTGAATTGGTATAACAATAGTATTAGTCATATGTAATTGATATGCCTCCTCTCTTTATAAATTTTATGCAAGCTATTAAACAAATATCTATATTTTTGAATTTTTTTACTTTGTATTAAAGTTTTGTTTCAAAGCTTTTCCCGCCTTAAAAACAGGAATACGCTCACCCTTCAAATCTGTAACAACAGCAAAAGTGCCAAACCCGCCTATCTCAACCTCATCACCGTTCATCAAAGCCACACGAATGGTATCCATAACCGCATTGAGAGAACGGTACGCCCTCGTTTGGCTAAAACCCTTGTGTTTGGAAACTTCCTTTACAAATTCTTTACGATTCACAATAACACTCCCTTGCAATAAATTTTGTAAACTGTTTTTTGTGAAAGGTTATGTACCGCCTGCGGGTTTTCCCAATACGCTTCTGCGGACGGTATCTGACTTCATCGGTCAGCACCCAATGCACTTTTATAAGGTTGAGCCTAAAAAGCTGTTTCAAAACTTTTTGCATTTTCAAAGGCGCAGACTTATGCCGTATCAGAATATTGTCGCACATTCCGACCACTACGCTGGGAATAAGATAAATATAGTCCCTGTCATAATATCCCAACAGATTTTTGGCAGGGCGAACATTTATATATTTTTTCACAGGCAGCAAATAATTTCTGTCATCATCAAGCAAATTTTTCAAAAGCCGCATAAAACAGCAGGCTTCTTTATTAACAAGCATTTTAAGTCCTCCATTAAATAGCTTTTCTTTTCACGGGACGTTCGGCAGCGGAGAGCTTGTCAAGGCGTTCCAGTATCTTCATAATATCCTCACGGCAGCTTGCGTAAAGCTGTCGTTTTTCTTTGTCCGAACCGTAGGTCAGAACTTCCGAAAGATATTCTATGTAATCTCTTTTTGTCAGACTTTCCACAAACAGCGGGTGAGGCTGCTCCGAAAAATTTTTTGGAGCATAAATTTTTCCCCACTTTGAAAGCCTTGTGAGATATTCCGAAAGAGTAACGCTTGCTTTTCGCAGCCACATACGATAATCATTCTCGGCTTGCAACACCTTATTAACAGGGACGGCGATTTCCCTATTGAAAAGGTTAAGACCAAAATCGTGACTTATCTTTTTGGCGGCTTCAAACTGTGAGATACCAAACAGCTTTGCAACAAAACCAGTACAATCGCCTGTTGCGCCACACCCAAAACAGTAGAAATGGTCGTCGTAAACTTTAAGGCTCGGAGTTTTTTCCTCCTGAAACGTACAACGTGCCATTCCCGAACGGTTTATCTGCAAGCCGTAAAATTTTGCCACGTCTGGCATTGATACCCTGTCCTTTATTTCTTTGAAAATATCCGTCTGTTATCACGTCCTATATTTTTCATATTTGAAAGGACAAACTTTTTGGCGAGGTGCAGTTATCAGCGGCGAAGATGACATCTGCGGAATTATACCCTTTCACTAATAGGAAAAAAACAAGCCCTTTTTCAATGTTTTTTTAACGACATTTGAAAAACTTTTTTTAATTCTACATTTTGCATAACTTTTGTGACATAAAATTGTTTATCCATCTAAACTTTTTTAACTATTAAAAAACATTGTCCTTTTTAACCCGTCCATAACTGTGAACTTACATACGCACAGTTTGTCATTTTTTGAAGAAATAACTTTAGTTTGAAAGCAATTGAAATTCTGCCCTCCGAAATTTGTTAGCTAGATGAATACCAAATAAAAAAGAGCAACGGCATTTCATACCGCTGCTCTTTATCGTAATACCACACAGTCCACGTTGATTCGTTTCTCACAATTGTGTAGTTCTTGACTATTTTAATGTTTATTTTATCCTAAAAGATTCAAATTTCAATATATATTTCACTTAATTATTTTTTAACACCCATAAAAAATAACAATTATTATCCATCATATTATCTTTCAAAGTAAAGTATTCTAAGTTTGATTTCAAAAATGGAACAAGACCACATTGTGCTCCGCTTAATCCCATTGCAATTTTTATTGCTTCGTTCACATTAGCCTTTATACAAAATAGAGTAGCTGTAATCGTTGCTATACTACTAATTGCCATATTAATTTTATATTTATTTATAGTTTTTTTGTATAAGTGCTGAATATCGCGTAATTGTCTTTGTATATCTAAAGATAACTTATCTAAATCATTAGGCTTATCTGAAAAGTCCAAAAATGATAATTTCAAATAATTTTGAAATCTATCCAAAGCCTCACTATTTTCTAAAACAATATTTGCAAAATTTTCCAAATTGACTTCATTAATTACAGGCATTTCAAGATTCAAAACTGGTTCTATATACCTTGTATCTAGATTAGTAGTTGTTGTAATTAATTTTTTTGATGCGACTACATATTTGGGAACATCTTCTAAATTTATAATTTCATATGATCCTGCACCATACAAATAATTTCCTAACTCATCACAATCATATAACGCTTTTTTCACTTGTGGGACGTAACTAATTCTTCCATCTATTAATAAAGAACGACTTTTCTGTATCCAGCTGCCTAGTGCATACAAATCGTTATTTTTCGTATAGTAACGGTAAGCATAACCATCATCAACATGATTTAAATCAGTATAAATTTTAGTCTTACATTGTGAATTATTAGTTAATAATAATTTATTAGAAACCAACAACGACATTCTTGTTACATAATCTAAAGAAATATCATCGGATAATATTGAAGTATTATAATCTTGATAATCTATTTTTTCATATTCCTGATTATTTACCATAAACATTATAAATTCTTTTGCAAGTTCAGTTGGATTATTATAAATAGCATTATCAATATCATAAAAAAAATTTTTTACTCTGTCATTCATTACTATACCTCCAGATTAATAGTCAATCTAAATTACTTTTGTTCATTTAGATTATATTCGTTTTTTCAACTTTGCACAATAAATTATACTACTTTAAAAAAAACTTGTCAATAAAATAACATCTATACACAGTTATTCTCTATGAAAAAATACTTGCCAAATGGCTCGCAGTTTTCTCGTGAAATGAACAGCAAGCCATTTTCAAATTCTTTTCACGGCATTTGAAAATCATTTTTAAAATTCTACATTTTGCATAACTTTTGTGACATCAATTTGTTTATTCATATAAACTTTTTTTTACCCTATCAAAAAACATTGAAATTTCACCAAAAAATCTCCTATTAGTGAGGGGATAAATATTTTCTGCTGTTCGCCGCCACAGAAAATTTTGGAGGGGTACGCCCATACGGGCACGACAACTCAAAATTTGGAGTATGAATTTTTTGTTTTTGGGTATGCTTAGCAAGCACAGAAAGTGGTGCATACCGACCACTTTCAAATGTTTTTGAGGTGTTACCCCCTCAAAAAACTTTTAGGGAACCCGCCGCCCTAAAAGTATATGAATTAATTTTTAGGCTCTGCCTAAGACCGTTGCCAGAATGGAGGAATGAATTTGAGAAAGTACAAAAAGGTCAAAGAAAAGAAAGTCACATACCCTTTAGAAGAATGGCAGGAGGTTGAAAAACGTGCTGCCGCCTTGTCAATGAAAACAGGGACGTACATCAGACAAATATCGGTAAACGGACAAATAACTTGTTACACAGCAAAAAATGTTGCCCCCGTGATGAACGCCTTGCGTATCATAGGGAACAACATAAATCAGATAGCAAAAAAGACGAATGAGACTAACAACATTTACGCCGAGGACATTGAAAAAATACGAAAGGAAAATTTACTGCTTTGCCATATTTTACTGAAAACACATACCTATAAAAGAAGTATAAACCATATATCTCCCTGCAAAAATCAAGGTATTGCGAAATATCCGCAATACCTTGATTGAAATCTTGATTTTTAAGCTTTTATAACCAAAAGCATTTCATATAATTCATTTCTAAAAACACAACATAAAGCAAACACCTGTAAACCGACATTTGCCCTGCAAAAAACTACCATAAAATAATATGACAGGTTTTTGTTGGCATTTTTGTAAATAGTCCATTTATACAGTTTGGTTCCCCATACCCTATCATTTAACTTAATATTTAAAAGGGTTGTTTAGTTATTATACCATTAACCTTGCTGTTATTATAAAAGTTTATTGAGTTTTTTTCGTCCATTGTCCAATTTTCTTTCCGTATACCAAGAGAGCCTATAGCATTTTCCCTTCCTTTATAATATCCGTCCGTATGAACATTATATGTTATACCAGTGTTACTTATTACAATTGAATTTATTGAATCAGTTTGCATAAGTGGTGTTGATGGTGTTGAGCCTAAATACCATTTAGGTACATAGATATATATATCTTCATAATATTTTTTTAAAGTTTGTTCTTTAATAAGCGTTCCGTCATTTGTATATGTTGCCATTTTAAGTTCATGTTTCCAATAATGATATCTAGTTGTATAAAGTCCGCCGCCAGCTGATCCAAACCTTGATGTGTATTCACCAGCAGTTGGTGTTATATAGACATGAACATAATAATCATTTATACCAGCATATGTATGCAGCCAAATCCCGTTGAACAAATCTCCTGAATAATCTCCAGTAAAATTTGAACTTCCATCGCCATTAAGAATAATATTAATTTTTTCATTTTCATCAATATCCCAGTATTCATTTTCTTTATTGTCCTTATTCTCATCTTTATTATCTTTATCGTTTTCGTTTTTATCATCTTCTTCATCTTCAACTTCGAATACTGCATCGACAATGTATTCTCCATTACTAATGTAAATTGGTTTCTGTTTTTCTTCGCTAAACTTTACAATAAAATCTCCCTGTCGATTAAGTTCAATTTTATATGTACCATCGGACTTAGTATTTGCACTTGCTATAATAGAATCATCTTTGTAAACTGAAACATAAACGTCACCTAATGGTTTTGTAGTTTTTTTAGTTTTATTATATTCCGTGACTTTTCCTATTATAGACGATTTAACTGGTATAACTTTGGTCTCAACAACAGCCGAACTATTTAAAAATTCTTCCAAACATTTTGTTTCTGTTATACTATATTCATCAATTTTAATATTTAAATCAGATATATTTATTTCTTTTGGAATTACCAATTCGTACTCACCGTTTTCATCGGTTTGAATATTTTGAGTTGTTGACAAACCATTTTGA
Organism: uncultured Clostridia bacterium; assembly: GCA_947383835.1. Taxonomy (GTDB): domain Bacteria; phylum Bacillota; class Clostridia; order Oscillospirales; family Ruminococcaceae; genus RGIG8773. The sequence goes on along the minus strand of CANDEV010000016.1, from coordinate 3,347 downwards.
TTATATGTAACAATTAATTCCACATTATCGTAAATTTTTGAAGAATCATTTGAATCTATCAATTTACCAAAAATGATTTTATCTGATTTATTATAATAATACGCTGTGCTTACTGCTAAACCCGCATCTGCTATTCCATATTCATTTCCATAATTATCAGAAACAGTTCTCAATTTGCTTGTTTTTACAATAATAGCCTTTACAAACGGAGCTGGAATACTTGGGTCAACAGCGTAAATCATTCCTGCTATTCCGGCAACATGCGGTGCTGCTTGAGATGAGCCAGTATAAGATTCATATGAATCATCAGAAACCGTACTAAATACTTTAACACCTGGAGCTGTAACATCTACTCTGCTACCCCAATTACAATCACCCCAATAATAGTAATTCGCATTATTGATTTCTCCAATTGCACCTACAACTATAATTCGTCCTTTAATATCGTTATCAATACCATTTAAATAATTGCCATATTCTGCTTCAACATTATCGTTTCCAGCACCTACTACCAGTACAAAATCATAGCCCTTATTCACTAATTTTTTTAAAGTATTATACGCTTCTTCAGATTCTTTTTTAAGTTCTTGTTTTGTTTCTTTGCTATCATTTTTTAAAAAAAGTAATTCAATTCCATTTAATGTGGATAAGCTTATGTTTATAACTTTAACATTATTTTTTACAAGTTTACAAATAGCTGATTCCTGATCCATTAGACCATTACCATTTCCTATAAAGCAGCCATACAGCTTGTTTTTTGGACAAACACCACCAGTTCCTTTTTCGTCATTAAAATCAGATGCCATTATTCCCGCAACGTGCATAGAATGCTCTTTAGTTTCTTGGGGGAAATTAGTAGTAATGATTAATGGATCTGTCCATGTTTTTTTATATTTCAAATATTTATTTTTGCCAGTACTATTTTTTTGTTCAATTAATCCAATATTTACTGTGGACATTTGGGAATAATAATTCCATGCTTGAAAAACGTTTATAGTATGTAAATTCCAATTGTAAATATTGGATTCTATATTTTCTTTCGGAAATGAATCATCTTCTGAAGAAGTCACTTCTGTATCAAAAAAGTAATTTAAAGATATTGATTCAACATAAGGCTTTTGCCTAAACTCATCTATTATACTATTCAAATAATCAAGATTTGTATCGAACTTAAACTCAATTTGATATTTGTTTAAAATATCAATATATCCAACAATTTCAGCATTTAGATCATTAGCTATATTGGACATTTCTTGAAATGAAATATTGTCATCAGCCATAAGAAGTATTTGATTACGAACATAAGCAAAACCAATATCATCATAAACAACTTCATTTTTGCTTGTTACAGATTTATAGTATATATCATCGCTATAACTTTTATCTGTGATATCAAATTCAACTGATTCAAAGTTTTCATCAATGATCACTTCAGTTAATGTAATGTTTTCAATAGTTGCTTTAACATTTTTGTTGTAACTTGCTCTAAAACCAAAAGTTGTTCTTGTATTTGGTTGAATCGGTGTAGTCCATTGCTGATTAGCAATTTCATATTTATTATTACTTTGAGAAACAATAGTAGCACTCCATAAGTCTTCAATTGTAAAACTACTCTCAAATATAAGTGTCCAAGCTTCGACAGGTTTATTCGTTAAATTTGTAATCGCTATCTCACCATTGAAACCGGTTTCCCAATAATTTATTTCTTTAAGATTAACTATAAAGCCGTCTTCTTTTTTTACTCTATGTGAACATATTTCAAATTTTTGCGGCATTGCAAGATTTTCACCAGTCAAAGTATAACCAAAAGTAATTGATTCAAAAGGTTTTATTTCATAGTTATAACCTGCATTTTTTATTACATATTTAGTATCGTTACTGCTGTAAACAATACCATTCCATAAATCATATATTTCCCCATTTGCGTTGTATTTTAACGCCCATCCCACTATTGATTCATTGCTTGTATTTGTAATGGTAATGCTTACATTCTGATTACTTTTCCAACTACTTATAATATTGTATGTAATAGTATATCCTTCATATGTATAAGTTCTTTCTATATCTTCTGCCGCAATTACTTTAAGAGATACAGAAATATTAAACATTATTATTACTACTAATAAAAAACTACATATTTTTTTCATTGTAATCCTCCTCAATTATTCTCATCTTCATTTTTACCCAACTTATTACTTTTAACCTGAAAATCAGTTGCACATTCTACAGGGAACTTCTTGTATAAACGAGAAGTTAATTTACTTGCATAACGATTATCATTGATGTAATAATAATCGCCGTGCTCATGTATTAAAATATATTCCTCTGCGTTATTTTCGTTTATTCTTACCCCATAAAAATATGATGTTCCCCATAATGTGTTTAGCATATCTTTTTCTAACCCTAATTTAGTTTTTTTATTTATTTTTAAAAGCATATTATAACTTTCCATTAAATCACTTTTCATAACTGGGTCAAATTCGGTATCAATACAAATTTCACGTATCTTTTTGTGAAGTTCATTTAAATTCCTAAGTTCAGTATACTCTTCTATAGTAGTATAACCTTTTTCAATATCAAAAATGGGTTTTTCTTCATCTTGAAATTCAAAATATTTTATCTCACCGTTTTTGTCAATACAATATCCAGCTGTTCCTATAAATGTTCCGCTTAAATATTGTATTTCTTCGGGATAGTGGAATACTGCAACAAAAACAATATCAGGCAAAACAACTTCGCTATAATCACTTGTGTTTTGACAAGAAGTGAATAAAAACAAACTGGAAATTATTAATAATATAATTTTTTTCACACAATCAAACCTTCCTTAATTTTTAATGCAATTATATATGATTTATCAGCAAGACATACGTTTCCTCCTTTACAAATATATAAGCCATTGGGAAAATAATATTATTATGTTTAATTTTATCATGTAAAAAAATAAAAGTCAACAAAAAAAACAACGAGCGGTATAAAAATCTCGTTGAACGGTCAAAATTTCATTATTTTTATTAATTTACGATTATACAATTTTATTTATAAATATTGATATTATAACAAAACAAAAGTCATATTAAACAATAAAAGAGTATTTGATTTGTAAAATTCTCCAAATTGTTGTTTCAAAATGTTAATCTTTATTAAGTAGCGGGAAATGCGGTCTGAAAATGTCCTTTACTTATGGAAGAGTATTTTATATGGCAATGAATAAACTTTGTAAAATCACTCAAATTCTGCTCAAAATCTGTTCATAGCCAACAGTACGGTTTTGAAATAAAATTTATAGTGAAGCGCAAAAAATAAAGCCTGTTTTAAGCCTGTTGTATATTTTGAAAAAAGTGTAT
>CANDEV010000015.1 GCA_947383835.1 uncultured Clostridia bacterium | reverse complement strand
CCTGGCGCTCGATAGACATATTTTTGTGAATAATTCCGATACCGCCCTCACGAGCGATAGCTATAGCCATGTTTGCCTCTGTAACAGTGTCCATAGCTGCTGTCACTATCGGAGTGTTCAGATAGATGTCGCCTGCAAGTCTGGCGTTCAGTTTTACCATATTGGGCGTACAATCCGACTTGGCAGGGATAAGCAGAACATCATCGAATGTCAGACCCTCCTTGATAAACTTGTTTGAAAAATTCGTTTCCAGCATAAAAAAGTACCTCCTAATATAAAGCGGAAAAATGGATATTTCTAATAAGAATACCATTTTATTTGCATTAAGTCAAGACAATTTCCAAAATACTCCATGAGAAAATTAGAGCGAAAAGAGTAATGTTTTTGTGCAATTCGGAGAACCAAAATTAATTAATAATTATGGTATCGGCGTTGATTATAAAATTCAAAATGTATTAATTTGTTTTTGCAGAATATATCGTAATTATTTATTATCAATTGTTAATTAGCCCGTCTTTTTTCAGCAGTCCGTACAAAGTCGGCTCAAAGGAAAACTCCTCCATGATCCTCTCCGCCTCGGCAAGATATTTTTCCCTATCCTTGTGAGGACTTGCCTTTTTCACCGCACGTATCAGAATATTTTTCGGAGTGTGCTCAAAGTCTATAAACTCTAAAAGCTGAGTCCTGTAGCCGCAGTACTCCAAAAGATTTGCACGTATCGCGTCTGTACACAAAGCGGCGACGCGCTCCTTTACAATGCCGTATCTTGTGAGTATGGATAGATTTTCCGATTTCATCTGACTGTTAAGCTCGTGCTGGCAGCAGGGGACGGAAAATATCATCTCAGCGCCACGCATGACCGCGTTGTGCAGAGCGTAGTCCGTCGCCGTGTCGCAGGCGTGGAGAGTTACCACCATGTCCGTCTTTTCGGTGTAGGAGGCGCTGCTGATGTCCCCAACCTCGAAGCGAAGGTTTTTGTAACCGTACCTCTTAGCCGCCTCATTGCATTTTTCAATAACGTCCGCCTTAAGGTCAAGACCCAGCATATCCGTTTCAAGCCCCATTATTTCGGTAAAATAATGGTACAGCACAAATGTCAGGTATGACTTCCCGCAGCCGAAATCCACGACGCGGACAATTCCGTTATGAAAATTTTTCTCGCGGACGGCGTCGTCGATAATTTCCACAAAACGGTTTATCTGGCGGAATTTATCGTACATCGGCTTTGCGACCCTGCCCTCCTTTGTGAACACGCCCATGTCCACAAGGGCGGGGAAAGGCTTGTCCTCGGCAATAATATAATTTTTCTTTTTATTATGGTTCTCTTCCGATTTGGGGGACTGCCCCGAAAGCGTTTTTTGACTGAAAAGAATTTTACCCTTTTTCGACACCGAAATGCTGTATTCGTGAGAACCTCCCCAAGCGTTGAGCTGTCCCCATTCCTGCTCAAAAAGCTTTTCGCAGTAAGCTTTTGCAGCCTCATTGTCTGCAAAATTTTCGTGGAAAACCTGCTTTTCGGTGTATTTCTCGGCTTGAAAGCCGTCACGTTTTTTCACAACATTTATCCTGCGGAAATTACCGTTTTTTGGAGGCTTGCTGAAAACAAGCTTAAAAGGGGAGTCCTCAAAAATTTTTTCGATGGCGGTGGAAATATTATTTTCCATAAATTATTTCACCAGATTTTTCAGTGCAAGAGCCTTGCTCACGTCGCCGTCCACCTTGAGCTTTCCGAGAAAATACGCCTGGATCGGATCCATTTTGCCCTCGGCGATCTTAACGAAATCCTTGGAGTCCGCGGTTAGAGCAGCGTCCCTGTCGTGATAATCGTAAGGCTCAACGGAGAGCTTTCCGTTTTTGTATTCCGCGTAAAAGGTTCCTGCGCCCTCGCCCGTAAGATTGATCTGAAAAGCGATGTCGCCGTCCAGCTTTGAAACGTCAGCCTCCATAAAAATGTCTTTGAGTTTTTTAAAATAATCCTGAAAAGTCATAAAAGTGTACCTCCGTGTTTTTACAAATAATAACATATTATAAATTATAGCACATTTGGGTTATTTAGTCAAGTCTAACAGATACCCCTTTTTGCCTAAAGAGTTTTTCCGCATAACACGCTCTAATACTAATTTTCTCCTAAAAGCGTAGGTAAAAAATCTGCACAAAAATCATATATGCAAATTTTTGCTTGATTTTTTACACGCTTTATAGTCGCAAATTAGTATAAATACGATATAATTTGTCAGTATAAAAATACAAAATATCATTGCAAAAAAATCATTTTTGCTGTACAATATAATTGGAATTTTATTTTATAAAAACGGAGGTATTTTTATGAAAAAGCTTTATTTTATCACAGGCAGCCAAGACCTTTACGGCGAGGAAACTCTCGCTCAAGCCGAAGCAGACAGCCGCGCCATGACGGAATTTCTCGACGGAAAGCTAAGCGGCGTCGCAGCCGTTGAGTTTGCTCCAATTGTTAAAACCGCCGCCGAAGCGGAGAAAATTTGCACAAAGGCTTCTGCGGACGAGGACTGCATTGGCGTTATCATGTGGATGCACACATTCTCCCCCGCAAAGATGTGGATACGGGCTTTGCAGGCGTTAAAAAAACCGATGCTCCACCTCCACACCCAGTATGGCGAAAAGCTGCCCTACGACAGCATTGACATGGATTTTATGAATTTGAACCAGTCCGCACACGGCGACCGCGAGTTCGGCTTTATCTGTACCCGTCTCGGAGTTAAGCGTGAAGTGGTTGTCGGGTACTATAAGCATGAGGACGTAATTTCGCATATACGCAAATTCGCGAAGGCTGCCCTTGCTGTAGATTTCGGCAGGACTATGCGCGTTGCAATGCTTGGCAACAACATGCGGGACGTTGCCGTTACCGACGGCGACCGCGTTGAAAGCGAGATACGTTTCGGCTGGAACGTCAATTATTACGGTATCGGGGACGTTGTTCAAATTGCCGACAGTGTGACGGAAAGCGAAATTGACGGCAAAATGAAAGAGTACGCCGAAAAATACGAAATGAAAACCGACAATACCGCCGCCGTCCGCGAGCAGGCAAAATATGAGGTCGCTTTGGAAAAATTTATCGAGAGAGAAAATATTTCCGCATTTACCGATACTTTTCAGGATTTGCACGGCTTAAATCAGCTCCCGGGAATTGCCGTCCAGAATATTATGGCAAAGGGTATCGGCTTCGGCCCAGAGGGTGACTATAAGACTGCGGCACTGGGCGCTGTCCTGCAAAAAATGGCGGAGGGCAGAGAGGGCGCAACAGGCTTTATGGAGGACTACACCTACGACCTTACGGCGGGGGACGAGCTGGAGCTTGCCGCTCATATGCTGGAGGTCTCCCCTGTGTTCGCAGCTTCAAAGCCTGAAATTCAGGTGCACCCACTCGGTATAGGCGGAAAGTCCGACCCTGCACGTCTTGTTTTCGACGGCGTGAACGGCGAGGGTATCGCGGTCTCAATGATAGATATGGGCAACCGTTTCCGCCTCGTTTGCGCGGAAATTACTCTCGTTCAGCAGCCTAAGCCAATGCCGAAGCTCCCTGTTGCGCGGCTTATGTGGAAGCTCAACCCCGATTTCAAAACAGGCGCGGCGGCATGGATATACGCAGGCGGAGCGCACCACGCGGTAGTCTCCACGGCTCTCACCGCCGAGGACATTCGGCTGTTCGCTAAAATGACGGACACCGAGCTTGTTGTTATAGACGGCAAGACCGATCTTAACGCATTTGAGCAGCAGCTTGAAATGCTGGACATTTTGGCGGGACTGAAAAATTAAAACTACTGTAGGGGCGGGAAACCCGTCCACTATGAATTGCGGAGGATAAAATGTGTCAAAAAATAATTCCGTAAAAATAAGAATTGCCGAAGAAAATGATTTTGAAGTACTGCACAAAAACGATAAGCACGTTTCCGCAGAAATTCTTAAAAAGAAAATTGCCGATAAAAATATTCTTATTGCAGAGGTCGGCGGCGAGCTTGCGGGCTGGCTGCGGTACAATTTCTTTTGGGACGAGATACCGTTTATGAATATACTTTTCGTTATAGAAAAATTTCGGGACAAAGGCGTTGGGAGCAGTCTCGTCAAGGAGTGGGAAAGGCTTATGCTTGTATGCGGTCACAAAAAGCTGCTGACCTCCGCACAGGCGAACGAGTACTCTCAGCATTTTTACCGAAAGCTTGGCTACAAGGACTTGGGTGGATTTACTCCGTTCGGCGAGGAGTATGAGATCATTTTCGGGAAACAAACGGGAGGGTCAATATGCGAAAAATAAAATTACTGTTTGTAATATTTTTAACGGTACAGTTTATGACCTCTTGCGGGACAGCCGTTTTGATACGGGACGGCGAGTGCAGGATAACCGTAACAAGCAAGGGAAAAAATATTGCCCTGTCGGAGAAAGCTGCGGAGGAATTGACATTGCTGACCGAAAAAATTTTATCGGACGAGCATACGGGCATTACGGAAATGACTCTTATCGTTACAATGGACGAGATAAAGCGGTTCGGCAAGGAGGGCTTGTCGATTGCTGTTGAGTACCAAAATACACGCGAACTGCCGATAAGCGCATTTGATAATACGGACGATTCTGGCAAAGCGGATATTATTACATATATGTGTGGTGTGGACGAAATACGGATATTAATGGACGACAAAAAACAATATATCTTGTCAAACAATGGCGGCACATTTTTGCTGCCGCAGAAATATTATGATGAATTGATGTCATATATGAAATGATTTGAAAAGGAGCGATGTTATGACCATACAGGAAAAAATCGCGCAGGGAAAAACCTTTTTGGGAATTGAGCTTGGCTCGACCCGAATAAAAGCGTCTCTTATAGACGATACGTTTACCCCAATAGCGGGCGGCTCTCACGGCTGGGAAAACCGCCTTGAAAACGGTTATTGGACTTACTCATTAGAGGATATTCACAGCGGTGTTCAGTCCTGCTATGCCGATTTGAAAAGGGACGTCCGCGAAAAGTACGGCGTTGTCCCACGGACGTTCGGGGCAATGGGTATTTCCGCAATGATGCACGGCTACATGGCTTTTGATAAGAACGATAACCTCCTTGTGCCTTTTAGGACTTGGCGCAACACCACCACAGAAAAAGCCGCCGCGGAGCTTACAAAGCTTTTCGGATTTAACATTCCGCAGCGTTGGAGCATTGCACACCTTTATCAGGCGGTTTTAAACGGCGAGGAGCACGTACCTGAAATCGCGCATATAACAACGCTTGCGGGGTATATTCATTTCCTGCTGACAGGCAAACGCTCCGTCGGCATAGGCGAGGCTTCGGGAATGTTCCCAATAAGCGGCAGCGGTTATGATAAAAATATGCTTGACAAATTCGGGGGACTTGTCCCGACCGTGAACATTTCGGAGCTCCTTCCCGACGTTCTGACCGCAGGGGAAAACGCGGGTATCCTTACCGAAGCCGGAGCAAAGCTTCTCGACCCCGCAGGCGACCTTGAAGCTGGAGTTCCCCTGTGTCCTCCCGAGGGCGACGCGGGGACGGGCATGACGGCGACAAACGCAGTCCTTCCGAAAACGGGAAATATTTCAGCGGGGACTTCCGTTTTCTCAATGCTTGTGCTTGAAAAGCCCCTTGGGGGCGTTTATCCCGAAATAGATATTGTTTCCACACCGGACGGCGCGCCTGTGGCAATGGTGCACTGCAACAACTGCTGCTCCGAGCTTGACGCTTGGGTGAATATTTTTGAGGAATTTTTGTTGCTTTCGGGCAGCCCTGCCGATAAGTCCGCAATATATGAAATGCTGTACAAAAACGCTTTGCAGGGAGAACCCGACTGCGGCGGAGTAACGGCGTGTAGCTTCCTTTCGGGAGAGCCTGTTGCAGGCATAGAAAATGGCAGACCCATGTACTTCCGCACTCTGGACAGCAAGATGAACCTTGCCAACCTTTTCCGCGCGGAGATCTATTCCGCTTTTGCAGCGTTAAAGATTGGAATGGATATTCTTTTTGAAAAGGAAAAGGTCTCCGCGGAGCAGTTCACGGGTCATGGCGGGATTTTCAAGGTGCAGGGCGTTGCGCAGCAGTTTTTGGCGGACGGTCTGAATACTCCCGTTGCCGTTATGAAAACCGCGGGAGAGGGCGGCGCGTGGGGAATGGCTCTGCTTGCGGCGTATATGGTGTGCGGCGGCGGAAAAACTCTTGCAGCGTGGCTGGACGGTGAAATTTTTGCGGATATGGAAAAGAATACGGCAGCGCCCGAAGAAAATGGCGTAAGAGGCTTTGAAAAATATATAAAGCGGTATAAAACAGGACTTGCCGCAGAAAAGATTTTAGGAGATGATCAGTTATGAAAAAACAGGTTTTTAATCCGTTCCTTCCGCCGGACGAGTGCATACCGGACGGCGAACCTCATGTTTTCGGGGACAGAGTATACCTCTACGGTTCTCACGACAAGGAGGGCGGCGAGACGTTCTGTATGCTTGACTACACGGTGTACTCCGCCCCTGTGGACGACCTGTCCGACTGGCGGCGTGAGGGCGTTATCTACCGCGCCGAGCAGGATCCCGATTACGCCGAGCGAAAATATATGTACGCTCCAGACGTTGTCCGCGGCAACGACGGCAGATACTACCTATACTACTGTATGTCGGGCAGAGACGGCGTGGGCGGCTACTTTGGACCTATCAGCGCAGCTGTATGCGACACTCCCGCAGGTAAGTATGAGTACCTCGGCTGCGTAAGAAACAAGGACGGTACTCCTATGAAAAAGTACGTCTGCTTTGACCCTGCCGCTTTGAATGATAACGGGACAGTCCGCATTTATTACGGTACGCAGTACGACTTTGAGGAGCGGGAGGACTTTCCAAACGAGGATTTGATAAAGTCCGAAATGAATATGTTCGATAAGAGCCGCGAGGAAATTCTGGAATACGCCGCAAAGGACAGTGTTATGGGCGCGGTAACGGTTGCTCTCGAGGACGATATGCTCACCGTAAAAGACGAGCCGCGGCATATTATCCCATACAAGGTCAAGGGTACTGATTTTGAGGAGCACCCGTTTTTTGAGGCAAGCTCCATGCGAAAAGTCGGTGACAAATATTACTTTGTGTACTCGTCTCAGAAAAATCACGAGCTTTGCTATGCGGTAAGCGACTTCCCCGACAGGGACTTCCGTTTCGGCGGAACTATCGTTTCCAACGGTGACGTGGGCTTTAACGGACGAAAGGAATCAGACAGGCTCAATATGACAGGCACTACCCACGGAAGCATTGAAAACATTAACGGTCAGTGGTACGTTTTCTACCACAGGCTTACTCATAAGTCCGATTACAGCAGGCAGGCATGCGCCGAGAAGATAACCATTGCTTCGGACGGCAGTATTGAGCAGGTTGAAATGACCTCCTGCGGACTGAACGGCGGCGCGCTCCGTGCTGAGGGTACCTACCCTGCTGTAATTGCCTGCAACATTACAAACGGACATATGCCCCACGGCTCAAACAAGATATACACCGAAAGCTTCCCCAACTGCACTCATAGGGGAGAGGACAGATTTATCGGCGAGATTTGCGACGGTACTGTTATCGGCTATAAATATTTTGAATTTGACGGCAGAGTGGAGCTTTCCGTAACTGTCCGTTCCGAAAGCGGAGGAAAATTTGAGATCTCGGACAAATTATACGGCGCGCCGAAAGCTGCGGTCGAAATATCTCCGTCGGAAAGCTGGACGGAATTTTCAGTATCCCTTGATATGGGAAACGGCGTTTTGCCGCTGTATTTAAAATTTATCGGCGAAAATGCGGAGTTAAAAGAAATAGGCTTTAAAAAATAAAAATCGGTCTTATTATACAGAAAGGGAAATGTGGTATGCTTGAAAAATTAAAACAGGAAGTACTTGAAGCAAATCTCATGCTGCCGAAATACGGGCTTGTAACATTTACCTGGGGCAATGTTTCCGCTGTGGACAGGGAGAGCGGCATGGTGGTCATAAAGCCTTCGGGGGTCGAGTACGGTGAAATGACAGCTAAGGATATGGTTGTGGTGCACCTTAAAACAGGCGAGGTCGTGGAGGGAGAGCTTAACCCCTCCAGCGACACTCCTACGCATCTTAAGCTTTACCGTGCGTTTAAAAATGTCGGGGGAATAGTCCATACACACAGCCGCTGGGCGACCTCGTTTGCACAGGCGGGCAAGGGTATAATTCCCATGGGTACTACCCATGCCGACTATTTTTACGGCGAGATACCCTGCACACGAGCTATGACTCCGGAGGAGATCGCGGGAGAATATGAAAAGGAGACGGGTACGGTGATAGTCAAAGCTTTCGAGGGCATAGACCCAATGACTGTCCCTGCCGTACTTGTAAAAAGTCACGGACCCTTTACATGGGGTGTGACGGCAGCGGAGGCTGTGCATAATGCCGTAGTGCTTGAAGAGGCGGCGTTCATGAATTATCACGCAATGATGATAAGTCCGCAGGTCGGGTATATGCAGCAGGAGCTGCTTGACAGACACTATTTGAGAAAGCACGGTGAAAACGCTTATTACGGTCAATAATAATTCGGAGGGAAATCATCTGAAGGATTTTTTTAAAAGAACCGCAGCAGCAATGTGAATATATGGCTCGGCAAGCTTGAGGACGAATGGTCAGAGGGTGATTACCGTGCAGTCATATATACAGGCAGGGAGATAATAAATGCTCCGTTCAAAATAGTATCGGGATAGTACATTTCACACCCGTTTATCTGCATTTCACAGCATTTTTATTGAAAATTTCCGCAGGGCTGATATAATAAAATTATAAAGTATTTTTCAGAAAGGCGGCGTTGATATGCAGGTAAATAATATTCAGAATAATGCGGTGTACGGTGTGAAGCCCCGTCCCGAAGCAGAGGACAGACAGGACGAGCGCATTCCGGAAGAAAAGGAGTTCTCACGCAAAAGAGACGAGTATGTTCCAAGCGAGGAGGACGAGGATATCGGCTTGTATACTCCTGCGGAGGATAAAAAAGCGTCCCCCGATAAAGACGGTAAAGAGGAAGACGAAACCGCAGAAAAGTCCGAGGTCACTACGTGCAATACCGACAGGGTGGACGGGGAGATAAAGCGCCTGAAGGAGAAGCGGGAACAGCTTGAACAGAAGCTTCGCTCCGCAGATGGCGAAAACGCTGAGCGTATCAGAAAGCAGCTTGAAAGTGTCTCCGCAGAGCTTGCTTTAAAGGACAATGATACATACAGACGGCAGAACGCAGATTTTGCCTGATATCAAAAAGCCCGCAGGTCAGATCCTGCGGGCTTTAATACTAATTCACTCCCAATGTGATGTGCAGACAAAAAATTCGGCGCAAAAATCATATACGCAAATTTTTGCTTAAATTTTTTGTACACATTTAGGTCGTGAATTAGTATAAATTATGCTGATTACTTGCTTTTCTCCTTGATATCGGACCAGGCAATCCCCATAAGAAGCCAGAAATACGGAGCGGACGTTACCGCGCTCACGCTGAAAAACGCCTGTATCAAATATGCTAAAACCGCCGTCAGCAGCGCGGCTCTGAACCATTTTTCACGGTCCGACGAAAATTCCTTCATGCCCTTGAAAAGCTTGACGACCGTCATCACAAGCAGCGCGGCATAAACGGCAAGAGACGGTATGCCTCTTGTAGCCGCAATGAAAAGATATTCATTGTAGCTTTTGTCTATACCGTCGATCATAAGATCGTCGGTCCTTGATTTCTGATACGACGCCATACTGTCGGGACCAACCCCAAGCAAGGGCTGCTCCTTGATAAGCGTAATGCTTCTTTTTGCGCCGAGTTCCCAAAGATTATCTTCATTTATAAGAGAGGGTCCGGCGGTTATAAACAAATTATTGTAGCAATCGGTAAAAGCAATTGGCTTATCGCGTAGATAAACGCCCTGCAAAGCAAATACCGAACCGAATATCACGGCAAATGCCGCAATTATCGCCGCAAGCCGCTTGCGGGAGCTTTTCAGCAGTCCCTCTTCAAATTTAATACCGCCTTTATTTGCGGTAAATTCAACAATTACCGCGATCAGCAAAGCCGAGCCCATGCCGATCAGAGGTACGGCGGACGAGGTGAACAGTCCCGTTAAAAAGAGCAATGCCGCCGCTCCGCCGTAAATTCTTGCTCTTAGGATATTTTTGCTGTAAAGCGCGCCAGACAGCGCAACTCCGCCGATAACAGTCAGGAATGAACCGTATATTATAGGATTTTCGGAAAGTCCGCTTGATAGGTGGACGTTCTTTAAAAGCAGCAGAGCAGGGAGCTTTCTGAATTTTGAGGGAAAATTCCATGGGATATGCTGCATTACCGCGATAAACGCGCCGACAACGCCTATTCCCACAAGAATATCAAACGCTCTCTGTATAGTGCTGTGCCGCATTACTGCCGACGCAAGCAGGAATATGCCGAAATACGCAAATATTGACAGCAAGCCCTCGTATCGTCCCATTTCACCGAGCATGGCAGTGTTGACTGCGTCGCTGCTGCCGCCGCTCAAAACCACTCGGTAGTAGCTTGCGAAAGCCAGTGCCGAAAGGGCGATGATAAGGAAAGCGGAGGGGTTTTCTTTAATGGAAATATCCTTTCTCATCAGCAGCGCAATGTAAAAAAGCAGACAGGAAAAACCGGCGGCATAAAGGAACGCCCCGTAAGCCCAGCTTGCCTTTTCGCTGAAGGTCATAAACATCGAGCCGATACACACAATAAGCAGCGCGGTGCACAGGAGCCCGTTTATCCACTTTCTTACAGTTTCGTATTTCATATTAAGGATAAAATTTGATTTTTCGGTAGTACCGAACAATGTCTTTGGCACGATCTATCAACCCTTTTCTTGAAAATTAATAATTAATAATGAACAATTTGTGTATAAAGAGCATTTTTCTACTATTAACCATTCATTATTAATTATTAATTAAGATAAAATGCCCTGCGCAGATTATACACAGGGTATTTTATCTTTATAATTTTACTTAGCGTACTCAACCGCGCGGCTTTCGCGGATAAGATTGACCTTGATCTGTCCGGGGTAATCCATTTCGTTCTCAATTCTTTGAGCGATCTCCCTCGCAACAATTGTCATCTTCTCATCGTTTATCTTTTCGGGCATGATCATTATGCGGACTTCACGTCCCGCCTGAATTGCAAAGGATTTTTCAACGCCGTCGTAGGATGTGCATATTTCCTCAAGCTTTTGCAGACGCTTGATATAGTTTTCGTAGTTCTCGCTTCTTGCACCGGGACGCGCCGCCGAAATAGCGTCCGCCGCCTGAACAAGAGTTGCAACAACGGTTTTCGCCTCAACGTCGCCGTGGTGAGCCTCAATAGCATGAATGACCTCCGCGCTCTCCTTGTATTTGCGGCACACGTCAACGCCTATTTGTACGTGAGAGCCTTCGATCTCGTAGCTCAGAGCCTTGCCTATATCGTGGAGCAAGCCGGCTCTTCTCGCAAGGTTAGCGTCCACCCCAAGCTCGGAAGCCATGATACCCGCAAGGTGGGCAACCTCCATAGAGTGGTTAAGGACGTTCTGACGGTAGGACGTTCTGTAGTAAAGACGGCCGATAAGACGTACAAGCTCGTGGTTAAGTCCGTGAACATTGGTCTCCAAAACTGCACGTTCGCCCTCCTGCTTGATCTTGTGCTCGACCTCTTTACGCGCCTTGTCCACCATTTCCTCAATGCGGGAGGGGTGTATACGTCCGTCAGCGATAAGCTTTTCAAGAGCAATTCGAGCGACCTCACGCCGCGCATGGTCGAAGCAGGACAACGTAATAGCCTCGGGTGTGTCGTCAATGATAAGGTCAACTCCCGTAAGAGTTTCAAGGGTTCGGATATTCCGTCCCTCACGGCCGATTATGCGTCCCTTCATCTCGTCGTTGGGCAGCGGCACTACCGAAACAGCGGTCTCGGACACCTGATCCGCCGAGCATTTAGAGATAGCCATTGAAATAAGCGAACGGGCTTTTTCCTCACATTCGTCCTTTAACTGGGTCTCATACTGCTGGATCTTTACAGCCTTGTCGTGGATAAGGTCGTTTTCCAGCATGGAGAGCAAATGCTCCTTAGCCTGTTCCATAGTAAACTGGGAAATACGCTCCAGTATCTCCATTTGGGATTTTTTGATCTTGTCGGCTTCCTCCAGCTTTTCTTCAGCCTGTTTAAGCTTTTTCTGGAGCTGCTCCTCTTTCTTTTCGATATTGTCGCTTTTTTTGTCGAGGTTCTCCTCTTTTTGCTGGATACGTCTTTCCTGTCTTGACATATCGCTTCTGCGCTCCTTGATCTCCTTTTCAAGCTCGGAGCGGCTTTTGTGTATCTCGTCCTTAGCCTCCACAAGAGCGATCTTTTTCTTGCTTTCAGCCTCTTTTTTAGCGTCCTCAACAATGCGCTCCGCTTCCTTTTCGGCAGAGCCTATTGCGGACTCAGCCTGCTGCTTGCGGTGGTTTACGCCCATTTTGAAAAGGATGAACCCCGAAGGCACCGCGCCCGCGATAAAGGCTATAATGCCGATTAGAATATTTGTCAGCACAGTCATACCTCCTTTAAAAATAATTAATAAATAATTACTTCGGAGGCTTTATATCGGATTTTCACTTAAAATCATGCGGAATACTTCCGCAGAAAACGTTTATAATATAGGTAAAGCCGCAATGCGCCGCAAGCCGCGGGACATACAAAGCGGAAAATAAAAAGAAATGCTTTATATCGTAAGAGTTCCTTTCGGAATTCATACAAAAATGGGAAAGATCAATCAAAACGTCAGAATACCTATAAGCAATATATGAAAACCTTCTATTAAGCCATAGAAGTAAGAAAAAATTGAACAGCAATTTATTTGTACGCCGTTGGAAGAATTTTCCGCAGGCTTGAATATATAAATACATTGCATTCATTCTTATATTTTAATATAAATCCGTTAAAATGTCAAGGAAAATTATACAATTTGACACTATTTCATAATTATTTAACGATTTGTATGTGAAAAAAGACGGTTGACAAACGGGGAAAAAAGTGATATAGTAAGTTTTAAGAACCGAATATTTAAAAATGAAGATAAGGAAGGCATTATGCGCTGCGGGTTTTCAGAGAGTCCTGCGAGCCGCTTTTAGCGGTTTGGCTGCGAGCAGGGTATTCCTAAGTGTAATGCACACCGCCTTTGAGTCCGTCCAATACACGGCGGGTCGCTCCCGTTACAGAGCTTTAACGAGGTATACTTTATGTAGTTTTCTCAAAATTATTACATTTGGTATATGAATTTGGGTGGAAACACGATATTATCGTCCCTTAGTCCATATGGATTAAGGGACGTTTTTATTACAAGCAAGAAAATTGCCTCAAATAAATTGTACAAAATGTAATATTTATCATAAGTTAAACAAATTGTGATTTGCAAATAATTAAAAAGGAGAATTTTTATGATCAAACTAACTCTGAAAGACGGCTCCGTAAAGGAGATCGAAGCCGCATTGCCCGCTGCCGAGGTCGTTAAGGGCATTGGCATGGGACTGTACAAATCCGCGTGCTGCGTAAAAATTGACGGCGAGGTTCGCGATCTGCGTACTGTTATCGACAAGGACTGCACCTTCGAGGTCATGACTTTTGACAGCGACGAGGGCAAAAAGACCTTTTGGCATACCGCTTCCCACATTCTGGCGCAGGCCGTTAAAAGACTGTACCCAAATGTTAAGCTTGCTATCGGTCCCGCTATCGACAACGGCTTTTACTACGATTTCGACACCGAAAAGGCTTTCACCGCAGAGGACTTGACCGCTCTTGAAGCGGAGATGAAAAAGATCGTCAAGGAGGGTATCGACATTGAGCAGTTCGGTCTCCCCGCGGACGAAGCTAAGGCTATGCTTGAAAAAATGGGCGAGCCTTACAAGGTGGAGCTTTGCGCCGAACACGCGGGCAAGGGCGAGGACATCAGCTTCTACAAGCAGGGGGACTTTACAGACCTTTGCGCGGGTCCTCATCTGATGAACACTTCCGCTGTAAAGGCTTTCAAGCTTACAGCCTGCACCGGCGCGTACTGGCGGGGCGACGCCAAGGGCAAGCAGCTTTCCCGTGTTTACGGTACCGCATACCCCAAGGCAAGTCAGCTTGAGGAGCACCTCAAGGCTGCCGAAGAGGCAAAAAAACGCGACCACAACAAGTTGGGACGTGAATTGGAATACTTCACCACCGTTGACTGTATCGGTCAGGGACTTCCCGTTCTTCTGCCAAAGGGCGCAAGAGTTATCCAGACCCTACAGCGCTGGGTAGAGGACGTTGAACAGAAGCACGGCTATCTGCTGACAAAAACTCCCTACATGGCAAAGCGTGAGCTTTATAAAATTTCGGGACACTGGGATCACTACCTTGACGGTATGTTTGTGCTTGGCGACCCTCACGACGAAACTAAGGAATGCTTTGCGCTCCGTCCCATGACTTGTCCTTTCCAGTATCAGGTATTTCTTAACAGACAGCGTTCCTACCGCGATCTGCCTATGAGACTGGGGGAGACCTCCACGCTTTTCAGGAACGAGGACAGCGGCGAAATGCACGGTCTTATCCGCGTTCGTCAGTTCACTATTTCCGAGGGACACCTTATTCTCCGTCCCGAACAGCTTGAAGAGGAATTCAAGGACTGTCTGGAGCTTGCGAAGTATATGCTTGATACGGTGGGACTGCTTGATAAGTGTACGTTCCGATTCTCCCAGTGGGATCCCGCGAACCCTAAAAACAAATATGAGGGTACTGCCGAGCAGTGGGAAGAAGCACAGGCGGCAATGAAGAAAATTCTCGATCACCTTGGTTTGGAATATACTGTAGGTATAGATGAGGCTGCTTTCTACGGACCGAAATTGGATATCCAGTATAAAAATGTGTACGGCAAGGAAGATACCCTTGTTACAATTCAGATAGATATGCTGCTTGCGGAAAAATTCGGCATGGAATATATTGATGTTGACGGCAAGAAGCGTATGCCGTATATCATTCACAGAACATCGCTGGGCTGCTACGAGCGTACTCTTGCGTACCTTATCGAGACATACGCGGGCGCGCTGCCGCTGTGGCTCTCACCTGAGCAGATAAGGATTTTACCCGTTACGGACAGAGCCATGGAGTACAGCCAAAGGGTTCTGGAAAAGCTTGAAGCCCGCGGTATAAGAGCAGCTATCGACTCCCGCAAGGAGGGCGTCGGCTACAAGATACGTCAGGCGCAGCTTGACAAGATACCCTATTTCTTTATCGTAGGCGACAAGGAAGTGGAGGAAAACACCCTGTCTCTACGTTCCTGCAAGGAGGGCGACCTCGGAGCAAAGCCAATGGACGAGGTACTGGAAAGAATTTTCAGAGAAAACGACGAAAAGGCAAGATAGAAAAACTTGCGGGCTGCCGTATATTCGGCAGCCCGCGCTTGTTGTTAAAAAATATATTCAATATAAAATTATCAAAAGGCTTTTTGTTAGGTTTTTACATTGTAACCTTTGCCAATATGTGATATAATTATTATACTATGATATCGTTGATATCGTTTCACCAATGGGAGGTGCTCAATGAATTTTAATTTGCTCGATTTGGAAATAAGCAGCCGTTTAAAATATCAGATGATGTTTTTTGCCTGCGCTTTTATACATACGGTATTTTTTCTCGTATTTTCCTTTTACGAAATATATGTGCTCATGATGTTCAATATTTTCAGCATAACCCTTTATATTATCGGCGCATATGTCTGCGGGACGGACAATTTTGAAAAACACGCCCTTAAATGGATAATTTTGATATACGCCGAGATAACCCTACACGCCATAGCCTGCACGGTGCATCTTGGGTATGAGACTTATTTTTTTCTATATGCAATGGTGGAGCTTTCCATTTCGGCGTATATGCTGTTTTTTGCCTGCGACAAGAAAATTTTCGCAAGAATGATAATAATTTTTGTATGCACCTCCCTGCTGTCTCTTGCGGGCTGCCAGATATATCTGAGCATAATGCCTCCCGTGTTCAACTGGTATTTCGGAAGGTATCTTACCGACGGAATGATAAGCCTTATGCGGCTCATGAATATCAGCTTTTGCACTGTGATCATTTTTATATTCAGCGTACTTTTTGTAATTGAAATAAACCTGCTTATCCGCAAGCTTAACGCCGCCTATGACAAGCTCAGCTACACGGCTATGCACGACTCCCTCACAGGGCTGTACAACCGCCACAGTCTGCGGGATTTCTTTGAAAGTCTTACCGAAAGCGGCAACGAATACTGCGTTGCGCTGGGGGATATAGACAATTTCAAAAAGGTGAATGATACATACGGTCACGACTGCGGGGACGAGGTTCTTGTGACTGTGTCCGATATAATAAAGGAAGGTATTGCGGAGCAGGACTTGGCTTGCCGCTGGGGCGGCGAGGAGATACTGATAATAATGCGGGGGACAAGAAATGACTGTCTTGAACGCATGAACGGCATAAGAGACCGTATAAACGCAAGCGTTGTGGAATCCGGAAGCACAAGCATAAGCGTAACAATGACCTTTGGCTTTGCGGACTGTCACGAGGTTGAAAACAGCGGGAAAAACCATATGGATTCCATAGTAATTCTTGTGGACGGACGGCTTTACAAGGGCAAAAACAGCGGCAAAAACGTTATTGTCAGCGTCGGCGGTGAAGTGCCTGCCAAGTAAAAGATCGGATCGTTTTTACTTCGATTTGAATTAAATTTTAAGCATGAATTTTATTGACTTTACCGCAAAGCAGAAGCCTTGTTTAAAGGCGTCGGAGTGGGCGTCGTATAATACATCTGTGAGTTACGCTGTCGAGCCTGTTTTTTAGGTCTGATTTGCACATTTCGTTTTCAAATATGCTGTTCAGCTCCGCGTAATCTTCCTTAAAGCTTGGCGACTCGGAGAAGCGAAAGTCGCAGCAGTTAAAAAGGGTTTCAAAGCTGAATTCGGTTTTTTCCATAAAAATTTTCCTTTCATTTATGTAGTTTGGTATTTCTTTTATTGGTTATATTATATCATGACGTATACGTCATATCGATGTATATGGTGTGAATTTTGTGTTAATGCTATGTTAAAATCGGAGGTAATGTAATGCCAACTAAAGAAGCGATAGAGCGTTCCCGCAAAAACTATAATTCTAAAGTTGATACTATAACGCTGCGAGTTGACCCCAAAATAAATGAGATGTTTAAAAATTACAGTAAAGAGCAAGGATTAACTAAAAAAGACCTGTTTGAAAGAGTAGTACAGTATTATATTGATAACCATTGAAGCCTATTGACAAAAAGGGTATAATGCTAAAATGCTTCAAATTTGAATTATACAAAATTACCAAAGGGTGAAATAATGGGAACAGAAGCACAAAAAAAGGCAAACAAAAAATATCACGATAAAACATATAAGGCATTTACGGTAAATGCAAAAATAACCGAATATGAAAAAATAACGGAATATTGTGTTAATAATGACATCAGCAAGGCACGGATGCTGCTTAAATCTGCTTTGTACTGTATTGATAATGATATTGATTTTTGCAATGATAAAAATGTGTAATAATTTATATGGGTACGGTTCTGTAGGGCGGGGGCTTGGCTCCCGCCTTTTAAATGCACGTTTGATACAAAAGGCGGGAGCAAGCCCCCGCCCTACAAATATATCATTTGAAGCGCTGAAAAATGATTTTATAAGAGATATTGACAGTAAATAAACATTATGGTAAAATAAATGTAAAAAAGGAGGAAAATCATCATGGCAGACAAAAAAGACAAGAAAAAAGGCATTATTGCCGAATTTAAGGAATTTATCTCAAAGGGCAACGTTGTGGATATGGCGGTGGGCGTTATCATAGGAAGCGCGTTTACGGCTATTGTCAACTCACTTGTTGCGGATATTTTTACTCCGATCATCGGTATTATCATAGGCGGTATAGATTTTGCCAGCCTTTCCTTTAAAATCCCCGACACCGAGATAGACGGCAAGGTCATCACACAGGGCGCGGAGCTTACTTACGGAAACTTTATCCAGAGCATTATAACCTTCCTGCTGACGGCGGTATGCGTGTTTATTTTTGTTAAGATAATCAACACTGTCAGAAACGGCGCGTTCCTCAAAAAGAAAAAAGCAGAAGAGGCTGCTGCCGAGGAAGCTGCAAAGGCTGAAGAGGAAAAGCCTGCTGAGCCGCCTAAGCCCACTCAGGAGGAACTGCTTGCGGAGATACGCGACCTGCTTGCAAAGCAGTACAGTCCCGCCGACGCGGAAAATAAAGAATAAAATTTGTGTAGGGCGGGGGCTTTGCTCCCGCCTTTTTGTATAGATATGCGAAAAGGCGGGAGCAAGCCCCCGCCCTACAGTTGTATAATTTTATTTAAAGTAAAACGCCTTTGCGCCGTGGCTTTCAAGACTTACGGACATTTCGTTCTCCGCGGTGAAAGCTTTTCCGCTCCAAAGCTCTTTGCCGCTGATACTGCCGTACAGTTCAAGGTCGGAAAGGGAGATTTTCACTTCTCCGTCTTTGTCACCAGCATTGAAAACCGCAATGTACCCTCCGCCCTCGGAGCTTGCCGCAGTCCAGAGGATATACTCGTTGCCGTCAATGTCGCGCCGCCATACCTGATGAGAGTGCCGCGCGTTGCGGTGCATTTCGAGTATGCCCTCGTTTGTAAGCAGGCTCATGGTGAAATCGTCAAAGCCTGTCATTTCGCCGCCTATCATAAGCGGTGAACGGAAAATGCTCCAAAGGGTAAGCATTGTTATCTGTTCGGCTTGGGTAAATTTTGTGCGGTTGGACTTGTCATAGTCCTGCAAGATAGGTCCGATTGGGAGCATATCCGCGTCCGCCCAATGCCCCGCGCCGTTGTGGACGCACCATTTCTCCGCGCGGGAGAACATATCGTATAAAAGCTCCCATTTGTCCCAGAAATCGTCGGTAATACGCCACATATTGGAAATCTGCTTGAAAAGCTCAGCCTTTTCAATTGGAGCGGGTCCCGGTGAAAGGCTCAAAACCATGTCTCTGCCGCAGGAGTGCAGCGACTCGCTGAGCATGATAAGCTCCTGCTCGGCGTGGGGAAATTCCCGCGCAATGTCGTCCACCTTGACAAAATCAACGCCCCATGAGGCGTAAAGTGCAAAAATGCTGTCGTAGTACGCTCTTGCGCCGTCCTTGGAGGGATCAACGCCGTACATATCGGTGTTCCACATACAGATACTGTCAGTCTTGGCAATTTGGCGGGCTGTCTTATCCGTGCCGAAAACAGGGGTGTTTCGGTGCACCGCTTGTCTGGGTATGCCCCTCATAATGTGTATGCCGAACTTCAAGCCAAGGGAGTGAACGTACTCTGCAAGCGGAGCAAAGCCTTTGCCGCCCTCGGAGGAGGGGAAACGCTCTTCCGCAGGGATAAGCCGTGAAAACTCGTCCATAGCAAGCTCGGTAAAGGGCTGATACTCGTGATTGGGAGCGGTGGGGTTTGACCATTGAATGTCCACCACCACGTATTCCCAGCCGTATTTTTTCAGGTGTGCAGCCATAAAATCGGCGTTTTTGCGGACAGTCTCCTCGGTAACGGCAGCACCGTAGCAGTCCCAGCTGTTCCAGCCCATGGGCGGGGTGAGTTTTTTCATATAAGCGACCTCATTTCGTTTTTTATTAATAGTATACCAAAAAAAGAAAAATGTCAAGACCGTATCTTGACATTTTCAACAAAATATGCTATATTTATACACGGTGCGCCAAGGTTGGCGGTTGCTCCCCAAAAGGGAGGTGATGACAATGGCTTCTTATGTTACATATGAGGGTTTGTTCCTTTTTGTTACTATGTTGACCGGAGTTGTCGCACTTATAGTGGGTATTTACAACCACAGACGGAAATAAGTGCAAAAACCGCCCTCGGCTCCCAACTGACGGCGGTTTTCTAAAAATAACTTAAGAACGTTGGAGCGACCGTTGACGTAACGGCGCACCGCCGCGTTTGCGGCTTTTATGCTTTTATTATACAGTGAAAAAACGCGTTTGTCAAGTGCGAAATATAAATATTGACAAATTCTGCAAAATATGCTACAATACAATCGGTGCGCCAAGGTTGGCGGTTGCTCCCGCAAGGGAGGTGATGACTGATGGTTACATACGAGACGCTGTTTCAGTTTGTTTCAGTACTCCTTGACGTTGTCACGTTATGTATTCTCGTTTTTCGGAACGGTAAGAAGAAGTAACCGTTTTTTATTTGACGTTATATTAGCGGCTTTCATTAAATAAAAAACAACCGCCCTCGCTTCCAACAGTGGCGGTTGTTTTTTTAACCAAATCTCGAGGAGCAGCCGTTGACGGCGCACCGCCGCGTTTGCGGCTTTTATACTTTATATTATACATCTGCCGATCAAATTTGTCAACCGTCTTGACAAATTTTTTATTTTGATATATAATGTATATGCTTATTACTCTATAGTATACCCCCTGCCCGCTATTAAAAGTTACAGAACGGTTACAGGTATTACAAAACGGTTACATAAATTTTGACAAAATCTTTTCCTTATGTGCAATTATTAGTGAAAAGTGTACACTTAGCCCTAAAAATAATTTTAAAATTTGTTGCAGATGTACATTGACAGTTTGGGCGCAAAATGTTAGAATAATAAGCGTGATAGGCAAAACGATTTCGGAGCTGCCAAAGGGGGTCACCCCGAAGGACATACCGAAACGGCTTATCCGAATAATATTTGATTTCCATTTAACTTTGGAAATAAATAAAGAAAAAATTTTTGAAACAAAACAAGGAGGAATTTTTCATGAACATGAAAAAGACAATCGCTGCAATCGCAGCAGGCGCAGTAGCTGTATCTGCAATGGCTACTACAGTTTCAGCTCTCGAAGCTAAGACACTTACTTATAACCTCGTTAAGACAATCAAGGAAAACACATCAGAGGGTAAGATCACAGCTAACTTTGACTCCCTTAACATTACTGCAGGCGACACTGTTGAGGTTATTGCAATCGGTTCCGACAATTCTTGGGACTCTGTTTCTTTCGAGATCAGCGGTTCTTACTGGGACGGCGATGCAGGCGCTAACAAGTCTTTCAACAGAGTTTACTGCACAGAAAATGAATGGGAAGAGGGCTACAGCATAGAAGGCTCAAGACTTATGGCTTACGGCTGGGATGATATCAACAATGTTGGTGCTCGTTCAGTAAAGATCCCTGTTAAGGCTAAGTCTTCAGGTA
Organism: uncultured Clostridia bacterium; assembly: GCA_947383835.1. GTDB lineage: Bacteria > Bacillota > Clostridia > Oscillospirales > Ruminococcaceae > RGIG8773. The sequence goes on along the minus strand of CANDEV010000015.1, from coordinate 36,593 downwards.
CTGAGATCTCTCTCGTTACAAGCACAGAAGCTAACATCAAGGTTGTTGCTAAGTACAAGAAGCTCCCTGCCGGTGTTAACTCTGTTGGCGCACTTTCTGAAAAGATCAAGAACAGCAAAATGGGTCTCGTACTCAAGGTTACTAACGGTGAAAAGAGTGAAGCAGGCAAGCCTACAGTAAAGCTTCAGGCTCAGGGCGTAACTGATGTAAAGGTTCCTGATAATGCTACAACTACAACATACACAGCTGCTGTTACACCTGCTGCTGCTGCTGCTGCTAATCTTGTTAAGGCTGCTGGTTCTTATGCAGTTCTTACAGGTGAATACACAGGTACTGCAGATGAGACATACACAGCTATGACCGGTGGTATGTGGGCTAAGGCAAGCGATGGCGCTCTTGTTGCTGCTATTCCTGGTGTTACAGTTACAGGCGCTCAGGCTGCTTCTGCTGCTACGTTTGGTACTGTTTCTGCTGTAAATGCTGGTGCTGGTAAATATCAGACATGGCAGACTGGTGGAACACCTTCAGGTACGGTTACAGCTACTGCTGCAGAGTTGAAGGCTGCTGGTCTTATTTCTGATGCTGACGCTGCAGCTGGCAAGGATATTAAGGTTGATGTTGCTGCTGACGGAACTATAACCATTGATGGTGCTGCTGTTCCTACTGCAATAGCTACTAAGATAACTGCTGGCGGTACTCCTGATACAGCTGGTTACTTTACAATTAATGTTGCTGCTGGTGCAGCTGCTACTGAAGCTGACAAGGTTGAGTGTACTGCTGCTACAACAGGCGCAACCACATGGACTCCTGAGCTTCCCGCTGACTTCCAGTTAACAGGAGCTGCTGTTAACGGCGATAAGATCATCGTTACTGCAGGCGCTGCTGGAACTGATGTTACTACTAAGTATACATCTCAGCTCGCTGGTACTGCTTCCGAGGTTAAGGGCGCAGGCGAGAAGAAGTATCCTTACAAGTCTACTCTTACAAACAACGTAGACGTTATTACAAATGTTTACTCAACATCTGATTTTGATGATCAGGCAGACGGAACTAAGATCGCTAAGCTCATCAACGCTGATGCTATCCGCGCTGTAATCAATGACGCTGTTGTAAACTACGCTGATGTTACATTCGTATTCAATACTGCTGCTCAGAGAGTTAAGGATGACGGCACATATACTCCTAACGCTTGGGAGGGCACAGATTATACATCATTCGGCAGACACTTCTGGGATACTGACCCCGGTTATGATGCTAACACAATCTACATCAACAACGATTGGCTCGGCAACAACCTCTTTGAGGGCGCTCTTATCATCAATAAGAACATCACACTCTCACTGGGTGCTACCGATAAGTTCGATTGGACAGCTACATCACTCTCATTCTCTTGGGATGCTATCCAGGATTCTGCTCTTACAAGCAATGCTTTCGCTAACTACATCCACAACATGGTTCTCAGAACTTCCGCTACATGGTACTGGGATAACTTCCAGGTAGTTCTCGGCGAAACAGAGACAGAGGAAGTTGATTCCGGTGCTCCTGTAGAGGCTGACGATACTGACCTCGAGGAAGAAGAGGCTGACGATCTCGGCGATGTTGACGCTGAGGAAGAGGAAGAGGAAGAAGAGCCTGAGGTTGAGCCCGTAGATGAGCCCGAGGTTGCTCCTGTTGAGACAGTTACAAACCCTGGCACAGGTAATGCTTCTGTTGCTCTCGCAGTAATCCCTGTAGCTCTCGCTGCTGCTGCTATCGTAGCTAAGAAGAGAGGCTAAGCTATAACGCGCTTACTCATGAAAGTATAACAGACGGTTACTAATGTAATTGTATAAGTTATTCTAACATCATTTGCGGCTTCCCGTATGCAGAACGGGGAGCCGCTTTTTGTGGGGAACGGCAGGGAACGCCCTGCGGCGAGAGTCCCCCCAATGTTTGTTTGTCAGAATATGTAAAATGCTGTTGCCCCCCAAGGGGCGGTTTACGTGGAACGTGTTTGCAACACACTGTTTCCGAACAACGAAACCGTCCTCTTGAGGGGCTTTTATTTTGCAGTCTAAAATAAACTTGCTCGGGGGTGACGCCCGACGCGGGGCGTTCCTCGCGAAAACGTTTTAGATAGTTTTATATAGTTTTTTGCCCCTAATGGGGGATTTTTTTGCGCAAAATTGATAAAAAACGCTTGACAATGCTTTCACAAATTGTTATAATATTTATGTAACCCTATTAACACCGGTTTTGCACAAAATTTTCACTTCCCCGCGGCTTATGCTGCAAAGCGGCGGGTAAAGTATAGAAAGGTGGTCTATCTGTTGTCAAGGAAAACGAGTTTAAAGAGATTTTTGTCGGCGGCGATCGCAGTAAGCACTTGCCTGACCGCTCTTCCCGCATTCCCTGCATTTTCCGAGGAAAACCCTCCCGCGGCTGAAACGCAGGAAACCGCGGAAGCCGACAATTCGGGTTCAGCATTTGCAAGACAGAAAACTTACAGCGATTATTTCGACGAAATTGACGATGTTCCAAGACCCGACCAAGAAGCTTTGCTGAAATATTCAGGCTGTGACGATGAAGCACAGGTCGAGGTCGGCTCCTACGAGGGCAAGGAAGATGTGGTCATTTGGTCAAATGAGTCGGGTACTATCGACTTTACGGTCGATGTCCCCGAAGCGGGCGCGTACCAAATGGAGGTCAGCTATTTCCCTATATCTGACGGCTCCGCAACCGAAGTATCGGTGCTTATCGACGGAGTGTCTCCCTACGATACCGCTACCCGCGTTGAAATGAATCACATCTGGACTAACGCTTACCCTATTTCAGTGGACTCAAAGGATAACGAAGTCCGTCCCCCGCAGGTTCAGGCTCCCAGATGGGTAACGAATATGTTCTACGACACCGACGGTCTGTTCAATGAACCGCTTTATTTCAATTTTGAAGCGGGTCAGCACACCGTTTCGCTTCAGTCCGAAAGAGCAAGCGTTGCCATTGAGTACATCAAGCTGTGCAACATTAAAGGCTATGACAGCTATACAAAGCCCTCCGATTCGGAACTCGCAGCAAATTCCGGCGCGGCAGCTATCAAGCTTCAGGGTGAAAAATACAGCTATACAAACTCTCAGTCGCTTTTCCCTACATATGACAGAGGTTCTTATACGGTAGAACCCTCTCACCCCTCCAAACAGCGTTACAATACCGTCGGCGACGGCACTTGGGATACTGTTGGACAGAGAATTACTTGGGAAATGAACGTCGATACCGCAGGTTACTATAAGGTTGGTATAAAAGCGCGTCAGAACGAGCTTAGAGGACTTTATACAAACCGCAGGCTCTATATCGACGGCAAAGTCCCCAATGAGGAGATGTCCCAGATCAAGTTCCAGTACGATGACGACTGGATAATGGTAGTTCCCGAGGACGAAAACGGCGACCCCGTTTATGTTTATCTTGAACCCGGCAAACACGAGCTTGCGCTTGAGGTTATCCCGGGCGAGATCGGCGACTCAATGAGACGTCTCGACAGTATCGTTTATACTGCAAACCAGTATTATATGCAGATACTGATGATCACAGGTCCTTCTCCCGATAAGTACACCGACTATTATGTGCACAGGGAGATACCGGAGCTTGTTGACGTGTTCAATACGCTTGCTATCCAGCTTCTCGAGGAGGAGAAAAATATTGAGTCTCTTGCAGGTCAGCAGGGTACTGAGGCTGCCGCCTTGGAAAGACTGGCAACAGTTCTGGAAAGAGGCGCGGATAAGCCCCACAAGATACCCGATATGATCGGCAACAACTCGATCAAGGATAACGTTGCTTCTGTTTCCTCATGGATGAGACAGTACCGTGAACAGCCGCTGGAGATCGACTTTATTGAGCTTGTTCCCGCTGACGGCGAATTTACTTCGGTAAAGTCAAATTTCTTTAAGAGTATGTCCTTTGGCTTCAAGGGCTTCCTCAATTCATTCTTTGAGGATTACACAGTTCTTTCCGATACCACAAAGGATTCAATAAACGTTTGGGTAGGTCTCGGACGTGACCAGACAACAGTTGTCAAGCAGCTTGTTGATGCCGAATTTAATACAACTCATAATACACAGGTTTCCATAAACCTTGTACAGGGCGGTATCATGGAGGCTGTTCTTGCTGGAAAGGGTCCTGACGCTTCACTGTTTACAGGCGGCGAGTTCCCGGTAAACCTTGCAGTCCGCGATCTTGTTGTTCCTTTGAACGATATGGAAGGCTTTGACGAGGTCAAGTCAAGATTCCAGCGGAACGCCATGGTAAACTACACATACGACGGCAACGTGTATGCAATACCTATCAATCAGAGCTTCCCGATGATGTTCTACCGCAAGGATATGCTTGCAGAGATCGGCATAACCGATCCCCCGGAGACTTGGGACGATCTTATTGATATGCTCCCCGCGATCCAAAGAAAGTATATGCAGCCGGGACTTATTCTTCCGGGCGTTGCGGCGGCTACAAACGGCGCAGGCGTATCTGTTTCACCTGCTACAGAAGCCGGTCACACCTTTGCTCTGCTTATGCTTCAGTCGGGTACAAACTATTACAACGATGCACAGACTGCCACAAACTTTGATACACAGGCGGCTGTTGACGCATTCGCAACATGGACTGACTTCTACAACATCTACAAATTCGACCAGACCTACGACCCGTTCACACGTTTCAGAACAGGCGAGGCTCCTATAGTAATTCAGAACTACTGCACGTTCTACAATCAGCTTAATGTTGCCGCACCTGAAATAAAGGGTCTTTGGGACTTTACTTCCGTTCCGGGCACACGTCAGGCTGACGGAACGATCTCACACGCTTCAAATTCAAACGGCTCCGGAGCGATAATCCTTGAAAGCTGCAAGAATAAAGAGGGCGCTTGGGACTTCATCAAGTGGTTCACATCTACAGACGTAATGGTTGAATACGGTCAGAATGTTGAGGGCGTTATGGGTCCTCTCGGACGCTTCGACTGCGCGAACATCGAAGCCCTCCAGCAGCTCAACTGGTCTAAGAAGGATATGGAAAAGATCCTCTACCAAATGGATCAGCTTGAGGAGATACCGATAGTTCCTTCGGCATACGTTGTTACAAGAAGTATCATGAATGCATTCAGATCTGTTGTAAACGACAAGGAGAATGCACGCGAGACGCTGCGCTGGTACAACATCGACATCAACAGAGAAATTACAAGAAAACGAGAAAATCTCGGTCTTGATGATGAAAATAAATAAGAATGGAGGGGTAACCTTTGGCTGCTGAAACTCAAAAGAAGGAAATATTGCTTCCAAACGAACGCAAGATGTCCGCTAAAGAAAAGTGGAGCTATACGTGGCACGAAATGAAAAGGAATAAGATGTGCTACCTTATGCTGTTCCCGTTTATGATTTTCTTTTTGATATTCACGGTAATTCCGGTTATCATGGCTCTGCCTATGGGCTTCACCGACTTTGATATGGCGCACTTTCCGCCTAAGTGGGTCGGATTTCAGAACTTCTACACAATGTTCCTTGAAGACGACGTTTTTATAAGCGCGATCAGAACGACCCTTATTTTCGCGATATTTACAGGTCCTCTCAGCTACGCTCTCAGCTTTATGCTCGCATGGCTGATAAACGAGCTGCACCCCGTGCTTAAAACCGTCTTTACGCTGATATTCTACGCCCCCTCAATGGCAGGAAATATCTACTTTGTATGGCAGCTCATCTTCTCGGGTGACGCGTACGGATATCTTAACGCGCTGCTGAACGAGCTTGGCTTTACGACAGCCGCGATACAGTGGCTCACCGACGCAAATTACATTCTCCCATGCGTTATTGTAGTACAGCTTTGGGTATCCATGGGCGCAGGCTTCCTTGCGATGCGCGCGGGCTTCCAGGGTATCGACAAGGCTATGTATGAAGCAGGCGCGATAGAGGGAATAAGCAACAGATGGCAGGAGCTTATCTACATCACGATCCCCTCGATGGGACCTCAGCTCATGTTCGCCGCTGTAATGCAGATCGTTTCCTCGTTCACGGTGGATATCGTGGGAAGAAGCCTCTGCGGCTTCCCCTCAACGGACTACAAGGCGCACACTATTATGACTCACGCGTTCGACTACGGCTGGATACGCTACGAGATGGGATACTCCTCAGCGATATGCTTTGTGCTGTTCCTTGCCATGTTCGTCTGCAACCAGCTGATCTCAAAACTGCTTAACAAATATATGAACTGAGAAATGAGGTGAGGATTACATAATGGCTAAAAAAGAACTGAAGCCCTCTCAGATAAAGGCTCAGCAGGAGGCGGAGAATGCCGCCGCCCTTGAAGCCCTGAGAAAGAGGCGGGAAAAAGAGCACCGCAAAATGGAGAAATCAAAAGGCTCCAACAAGCAGGTAGGTAAGAGCTGGAAGAATGATATCGGAATTTTCCTCTTTCTTACGCTCCTCGGCTTGTTTATGCTGCTCCCCATTTATATCGCGATCGTTACATCGCTCAAGCCGGTAAATGAGATCTTCATTATGCCGCCGCGTCTTTACGCAATGGATCCCACAGGCGACAACTTCAAGGACCTTTTCGTTGTTGCGAACAACTCGTGGGTGCCCTTCTCAAGAAACGTATTCAACAGTATTTTCGTAACTGTTGCGGCAACCGTTCTTCACGTTCTGTTTGCCTGTACGGCGGGCTTCGTGCTTGCGAAGTGCAGATTCCCCGGCGTTAAGGCAATAAACAAGATAGTTGTTATCGCCCTTCTCTTCAACAGCCAGGTAACATATATCATGCAGTATATGGTAATGGCTAATCTGGGCATGATAAACACCTATGCCGCGCTTATTTGTCCTCTCATCGCAAGCTCTATGGGTCTTTACCTTATGATACAGAGCGTGGGACAGATACCCGACGCTATGATAGAGGCGGCAAAGGTTGACGGCGCGGGACTTATGAGGATATGCTGGGGAATTGTAATGCCCAACTCAAAGCCTGCACTTATGACTATTATTATCTTCCAGTTCCAGGCGGTTTGGAACACCAACGGCGGCTCGATAGTTTACGACGAGGCGCTCAAGACGATGCCTACCGTTGTTCAGCAGATCGCTGCGGCGGGTCTTGCGAGACAGGGCGCAATTGCGGCTTCCGCTGTTGTACTGATGATACCGCCATTGGCGATCTTCATTGCCGCGCAGAGCAACGTTATGGAGACTATGGCTCACGCAGGTATGAAGGACTAAAATTTACGATGATACGGAGGGATAATATGTCAAGCTTGAAAAAGCTTCTTTCGCTTGTTTCAGCGGCGGCTTTGACCGTTTCGGCGCTTGCCGTGAACGTTTCCGCCCTGGAAGCATATGACCCTTACAGCTATGACAGGTGGGGAGACGCGGTTTCCTCACAGGCAGGATATACCGCCGAGTCGTACATCGACGGCGAAATGATAGGCTGCGGCAACTTTTACGAGCCTGCCGACCTGTATATTTCTCATGACGACCTTATGTACATAGCTGACAGGGGCAATAACAGGATCGTTATTACAGACCTTGATTTTAACTTTATAAGAGAGATGAAGGAGTTCACCTACAACGGCGAGACCCTTACCCTCAAAAGACCCACCGGCGTTTTCGTGGATCAGTATACGGGAAATATCTATATATGCGATACGGAAAATTCCAGAGTTCTGAAGTGCGACACCGAGGGTGTTGTGGACAGAATGTTTGAAAAACCCGATACTGCGCTTTACGATCAGAACCTTACGTATAACCCCAGCAAGGTGCTTGTTGACAAGGCGGGCAACGTTTATGTTGTTGTACGTTCTATAACAAGCGGTGCGGTAATGTTCAACTCGGAGGGCGACTTCCTGGGCTTCTACGGTGCGAACCGCGTTGAGGCTACTGCGGAGGTTATTGCCAACGCTTTCTGGAATCTTATCTCCACCGACGCACAGAGAGAACATTCACAGAAACAGACGCCTATCGGATTTACAAACTTCGATATTGACGACGACGGCTTTATCTATACCGTTACCGATTCTCAGGAAATGACCACCGACCTTGTTAAAAAGCTCAACCCCCGCGGCGACAATATCCTTGATGCAACGGGCGCTTCGGATATGACCTTCGGTGATATTTCTCCCGCGTATTATTCAATGTACGCAAAGAATTCCAGTCTTAACGATATAGACATAGGTCCGAACGGCGAGCTTAATATTCTGGACTTCCAGCATGGGCGTGTTTTCCAGTACGACAAGGAATGCTGGCTGCTGTTCATAGTGGGCGGCTCCGGAAATCAGCTTGGACTTTTCAACTCGGCTGCGGCTATCGAAAGCTATGATGACAAGATTTTCGTTCTCGACTCGCTGAAAAACAATATCACGATTTTTAAAAGAACTGTTTTCGGTGAGATCGTAACTGATGCGTCAAATCTTTACAACGACGGTCTTTATGAAGAATCTCTTGAACCGTGGCGGAACGTCCTTAAATATGACGGAAACTACCGCAGAGCTTATATCGGCATCGGAAATGCGCTCTATAACAGATATGAATACAAAGAGGCTATGGACTATTTTGAGATATCTATCAGCCGTCAGAGGTACAACAGAGCGTATGAGGGATACAGAGATCTATGGCTCAAGGCTAACTACATGAAATGTATTGTAGTCATTGTTATTCTTATAATTCTCATTATCGTATACAAGCATTTCCGCAAAAAGGGCAAGATTGTATATCCGTGGGAAAAGAAGAGAAAGGGTGGTGTGTGATATGCTGGACTTGACTAAGGGACAATTTGTTAAGCACGTTGTTTTCCACCCGTTTGAGGGCTTCGAGGATCTGCGCTGGAAAAAACAAGGCTCAATGGGTATCGCGTTCGCGATAGTATGTCTGCTCTTTGTGCAGCAGATCGCCTACAGCAGACTTTACGGCTTTCAGTATTATTCGGATTATGACAAAATATTCAACATAGTGCCGTATATTTTCAAGAGCTTTATTCTTTTCGGAACATGGGTCGTGGCAAACTGGGCGATGTGTACTCTGTTTGACGGCGAGGGCTCGATGAAAAACATCTTTATCAATTCGGCGTACGCTCTTATACCGTATATTACGGGCTATCTTGTTGGTACGGTAATGTCCCACTTTCTTATCAGAGACGAGTACGTTTTCATTCAGGCTGTTGAGATAATCGGCTTGTGCTGGAGCTTTGTTCTCGTTATTTCGGGAATTAAGGCGGTGCATCAGTTTACGTTCGGAAAGACTATCGCGCTGATACTTCTCACACTTGTGGCGATGATCGCGATACTGTTCCTGCTCGTTCTGCTGCTGACGCTGTTCCAGCAGGTATTGATATTCATTCTTTCGATATACACGGAGCTTTCTTACAGGCTCAGAGTTTAATACTAAAAACGAAAAGTGGTGAAATAACGAATGCATAAAAAGATGAAAAAGCTTCTTGCTTGTCTCTGCTGTATGGCTATGATAGTTCCCATGTGCGCGTTTCCCGCAAGTTCCGAGGACGAGACTTCCGATACGTCTTCCTCAGACGAGGGCGCAATTGATATGGAAGACTTTGAGATGGACGAGGACGAACCGCTGCTCACCGATGAACAGGTCATGGAGGAGATGAAGCTTGCGGCTGAAAACGATAAGCTTGCTCTGTATTATAACGATAAGGATATCAGGATCGCGCTGGTGGATAAAAACACAGGCGAGATATGGTGGTCAAATCCTATCAATGCAGACGCTTCTGCGGGTAAAGCCGCTCAGAAGCAGGAGCTTAAATCGGGCATGACTCTGATATTCGGCGAACCGTCCAAGAGACGTACCACAACAAATCAGAGCGCAGCACGAAGCAAGGAAAAAATGACGGTATCGGGCAACACGATCACGGTAGAGTACGATTTTGAGAGTACTGCCGAAATAATGGTTCCCGTTACCTATACGCTCAACGACGATCACCTCAGTCTTCATGTCAATACAAAGGATATTGTGGAGAGAAACGCTGACAAGATCGCTGTTGAAATGGCGTTTAACAGCACCTTCGGCGCTGCCGACATGGAGGAGGAAGGTTACTTCGTTATTCCCGACGGAAGCGGTGCGCTGATCAATTTCAACAACGGCAAGTCGGGCTACAGAGTATATCAGGGCAAGGTCTACGGCGCGGACATTACCGCTGTCAAGACTACAAAGCCTGCGGTAACTCAGGACGTTTATCTGCCTATGTACGGTATCGTCAAGGGCAACAGCGGCTTGATGGTGGTTGCCGACAAGGGCGACACCTGCGCTACAATAAACGCTTACACAGCGGGTCAGAACAAGACCAGCTACAACGCCTGCTACTTCGATTTTGAGGTAAGGACCTCGGACGAATACCTCATGGGCGGCGACTCAAACCCTCTCAGAGTTTTTGAAAAGAGAGGCATTCTCGTTCCGGAGATCGAGATAAGATATTATCCCGTTTCAAAGGACGATAAGTCCGATGTGGACTATGTCGATATCGCAAATTCTTATAAGGGCTATCTTAAAAGTCAGGGCGTTGAGAAGTCCCCCGCGGCGGACGCAAGCTCGCTGTATATCGACTTCTACGGCGCAACGCTGAAAACCGAGACGGTTTTGGGTATGCCTGTAACAATGCAGCACAAGACCACAGGCTTCTCCGACGCACAGAATATCCTCTCACAGCTTAAGGGTATGGGCGTTGAGAATATGGTTGTAAACTACAACCAGTGGACAACGGCTGATATTAAGGAAAAGGTTTCCGATAAGGCTAAGCCCTCCTCGCTTCTGGGCGGAAAGAGCGACTTCAATGCTCTTATGAGTTATGCAAATTCCAACGGAATAACGATCTACCCTGAGGTGGATAATCTTACATTCAAGTCCGGCAGCGGTTATTTCACAATGACCGACACCGCGATAAGAGTTTCAAACGCTTACTCGAGACAAATTGAGTACGACCTTGCTCACGGAATTGAAAATAAATTCTACAAGTCAATGTCGCTGCTCAGTCCGAGAAAATACGAAAAGGTATTTAACAACCTTGCAAAGAGCTACAGCAAATACGGTCTTAACAATATTTCCGTAGGCAGCGCAACAACTGTTATATACGGAGATTACGGCAAGAGATCGGTATCAAGAGAGATGTTCAAGACGCAGCTTCAGGGCTATATGGCAAACCTTAACAGCACGGTCGGTTCCGTTCTTGCTGACGGAGCAAACGCTTATGTGCTCCCTTATGTTGACCATATTACCAATATCCCTCTTAATTCCAGCAAATTTGACGCTTTCGATCAGGATATCCCGTTCTATCAGATGGTAATGAGCGGCTTGAAGCCTGTTTCAACAACTGCGGTAAACGGCGACGCGCAGATCGCAGAGCTTGTTCTCAAGGCGGTAGCCTGCGGCTCAAATCTTAGATTTGACCTTGTTGCCGAGGATGCAAACGAGCTTAAGGACACAAGATACGACGTTCTTTACTATGCCGACTATAAGTACTGGCTTGAGGACGCGGCAGGCTGCTACAAGTTTGCAAACGAAGTCCTTAAGGACGTTGCGGGAGCGGAGATCACCGAATATAATATCCTTCCGAGCGGAGAGATCGAAACGGTGTACTCAAACGGCGTAACTACCGTTGTAAACCTTGACGAAAAGTCAGTCACTAAGAACGGTACAAAATACAGTATCTATGACTATGTTGGAGAGGAGGTAATCGGCTGATGAAAAGAATTCATATGTCTTATGAAAAGAAAAAGGGCATTTACGGCTACGGCTTTATCGCGCTGTGGTTTATAGGAGCGCTGATGTTCTTTATAGTACCGCTGCTCCAGTCCTTTTACTATTCTTTCCATAGCGTAGCTCCCGAGGTCGGAGAGGTTGCGGTAACGGCTTTGGTAGACAACGCCACAGGCGAAAAGAATATCTTCCTCAACTATAAGACCGCGTTTATGACAGACCCGAAATTCAGACAGTACCTTGTTGAGGTGCTTCAGGACATGGCTCTTTCGCTTCCTGTTATCGTTGTGTTCTCGCTGTTTGTTGCGATCATCATCAATCAGAAGTTCAGAGGCAGAACCTTTGCAAGAGCTGTATTCTTCCTGCCTGTTATCATTGCGACAGGTCCTGTTTACGCGATAATCACGGGCGACCTTGAAACCAGCGGAAACAGCAGCGCGGAACAGTTCTCCACGATGTTTGAGGCTGACATGGTAGACCAGCTTCTGGAGTTTGTGGGAATTTACGGCTTCGGCGACACGTTTACCGAAATGCTTACGACCATAACCTCCGATATTCTGAACCTTGTTTGGAAATGCGGTATCCAGATAATCATTTTCCTTTCGGCATTGCAGGGCATTCCGCCCTCCGCCAAGGAAGCCGCGGCTATCGAGGGCGCGACTTCATGGGAATTTTTCTGGAAGATCACTCTTCCCTACATTTCCCCTATGATCGTTGTAAATATTGTTTATACGGTTATTGACTCGTTTACCGACCCGACCAATGAAGTAATGGGACGATTGCTTGAGATACAAAGCGAATGGCGTTACGGCTTGTCGGCGGCAATGGCGTGGAGCTACTTCGGAATTATCCTTGTAGTTTTGGGAATTATATTCGCAATTATGAACAAACTCGTTTGGTACGATGATTAAAGGAGGCGGAGAAAAATGGCTGATACAATAGCAAAGAAAAATCCTATCTCCGACTTCATGGCAAAGCGTAAGGCGGAGAAACCACCAAAGGAACCCAAGATGTCCCGCAAGGAGAAAAGGGAGCGCTTCAAGAAAAGAATGGAGTGCCTCACTCCCGCGGAGCAGAGATATTTAAGGCGGAAGCAGTTTACCGACGCAGTATGGCCCGTATTCAGAGCCTTGATAGTTTTCGGACTTTGCTTCATTATCCTTTACCCTCTGCTGTATATGATCTCGGCAGCATTCCGTCCCAGAGCGGACATGAACGATCCTACCATAATGTGGATACCGAAGCACATAACAATGTCCAACATAAAGGACGCTATCGTTGCTATGGACTTCTGGAAAACTCTCGGCACAACGCTTGTGCTGAATATCGGCTGCTCGCTGGTACAGGTAGTTACAACCGCGGTAACGGGCTACGGCTTTGCGCGGTATAACTTCAAGGGCAAGAACATTCTGTTCTTTGTGGTCATCATGATGATCCTTGTACCGCCCCAGATCATACTTATTCCCCAGTATATGTTCTTCCGTTATTTTGACCCGTTCGGAATTTTAGGCTTAATGGGTAAAGAAGCTATCAGCTTTATAGATACAGGCGTTACAATGTATCTTCCTGCGCTGACAGCAAACGGACTTAGAGCGGGACTGTTCATCTACCTGTTCAGACAGTCTTTCAGGGGTCTCCCCAAGGAGCTTGAGGACGCTGCTGCACTCGACGGCTGCTCGCCTCTTACAACATTCGTAAGAGTAATGGTCCCCAACGCAGGAGCAACCTTCCTCACAGTATTCCTGTTCTCTATCGTTTGGTACTGGAACGATTATTATGTAAGTACGTCGTTCTTTATCGACAATCAGACGATTGCCCTTAAGCTTAAAAACCTCGACGCCAACTTAACACGTCTTATCTTTGACGGAGGAAACGTTCAGGTAAATATCCGCGAGCTTATCGTATGGATGGAAGCGGGCTGTCTTATTTCGATACTGCCTATCCTAGTTCTGTATATCTGCTTGCAGAAGAACTTTACGGAGGGTATTGCACGTTCCGGTCTTACCGGTATGTGATCCCAAGAAAAAAATATTATCAAAAACAAGATATGCGGGTCTTATGCCTGCATATCTTGTTTTGTTTTGGGCAACATCAATAAAATACGGAATGAAAATTGTAATAATTTTATATGCGGCTTATTGAAACAATGGTAATTTTGTATAATATTACACTTGTAAAATGACGGAAAATAAGGTATAATTATACTGTATTTTTATAAACTCAAGTTGGAGACAGCAAGCGTAAATATACAGAATGGAGAAGATAAAAAATGATAAATAACGTGATCAGCAAAGAGGATTTTGAGGAAAGGCTTCGCAATGAGCTTCAGATCGAGTTCAACGTTACCCCGGTGGACGCTTCAGACAAGCAGTTTTATAAGGCACTGTCCGCGGTCGTGGTAAACATACTTCGTGAGAGACGCCGTAAATTCCGCACTCAAAACCAATCTGCAGGAAGAAAAGAGGTATATTACCTCTCAATGGAATTTCTTATGGGACGTTCTCTTAAAACGAGTCTGTTTAACCTTAACATCAACGAAATGGTGGAAGAGGTCTTTAAAAAGTGGGACGTAAATATTGAAAGAATTTACGAGTACGAGCCTGACGCGGGTCTCGGCAACGGCGGCTTGGGTCGTCTTGCGGCTTGCTATCTGGACGGTCTTGCTACGGACGGTTATCCTGCAATGGGTTATTCTATCTGTTACGAGTACGGCATTTTCAAGCAGAAGATCGAGGACGGCTGGCAGACGGAGCTTCCCGATAACTGGCTCCCCGGCGGAGACAGTTGGCTTGTGCCGAAAACCGATAAAACTATCGAGGTACACTTTGACGGCGAGCTTAACGAGTACTGGGACGAAAAGTATCACTATGTTTCATACACCAACTACAATACAGTTCAGGCTGTGCCTTATGATATGTATGTTCCCGGCTACGGCAACAACGCTGTTTCGGTATTGAGACTGTGGCAGGCAAAAGCCCCCTCATTTGATATGGACAAATTCAATCAGGGCGATTATGCACAGGCTTTGAGCCAAAACACCGTTGCACAGGCTATCTCAAAGGTTCTGTACCCCAACGATAACCACCTTGAGGGTAAGAGCCTCCGCCTCCGTCAGCAGTACTTTATGTGCGCCGCTTCGGTTGGAGATATTGTTGACCGTCACATGAAGGTTTACGGAACTCTCGATAACCTCCATGAAAAGGTTGCTATTCATATAAACGATACACACCCCACTCTTGCTATTCCGGAGCTTATGAGGATTTTGCTGGACGACTGCGGCTACAGCTGGACAAAGTCATGGCATATCGTTACAAACACATTTGCGTACACAAACCACACCGTTCTTGCGGAGGCTTTGGAAAAGTGGGATCTTAACCTTGTAAAGCAGATAATCCCGCGTATTTTCTCAATTATTGTTGAGATAAACAACCGTTACTGCGCTGACCTTATGGAGCGTTTGGGCGACAGCGCAAAGGTTACAAAGATGTCCATTATTCAGAACAACCAGATACACATGGCTCTGCTCTGCGTATGCGCTTCTCACAGCGTAAACGGTGTGTCGAAGCTTCACTCCGATATTATCAAGGACGACGTTTTCAAGAACGAGTATGCGGACACTCCTCACAAATTCAAGAACGTTACTAACGGTATCGCATACAGAAGGTGGCTGCTCCAGTCCAACTTAGGTCTTACGAAGCTTTTGGAGGACACTATCGGCGACGGCTTCAAGAAGAATGCGGGCGAGCTTATCAACTTCAACAAGTTTGAAAACGACGCGGAAGTTATTAAACGTCTCGGCGATATCAAGCAGCAGAACAAGGAGCGTTTTGCGAAATACGTTAAGAGTAATTTCGGTATCGTCCTTAACACCGAGGGTATTTTCGACGTGCAGGTAAAGCGTTTGCACGAGTACAAGAGACAGCACCTTAACGTACTGAATATTATTTCCGAATACAATATGCTGCTGGAAAACCCCGACGCGGATTTTGTTCCCAAGACATATATCTTTGCGGCAAAGGCTGCTCCCGGATATTACCTTGCAAAGCAGATAATCAAGATGATCTGGGCTTTGGGCGAGGAGATAAAGAAAAATCCGAAGATCAGCAAGAAGCTTCAGGTATTTTTCTTAGAGGACTACCGCGTGTCCCTTTCCGAGCTGCTTATGCCTGCGGCGGAAATTTCCGAGCAGATATCACTTGCGGGCAAGGAGGCTTCGGGTACGGGCAACATGAAGCTTATGCTTAACGGCGCGCTGACATTGGGTACTCTTGACGGCGCAAACATCGAGATCAAGGATCAGGTCGGCATTGACAACATATTTATTTTCGGTATGACCGCTGACGAAGTTCTTGCAAAGCAGGCGCAGGGCTATAATCCCGAGGAGTACTGCCATAACAACGAGGTTATCAGCAAGGCGATAAATAAGATGTACCACGGCATTAACAACTGTAACTTTGAAGAGGTTGCAAATTCTCTTAAATTCAAGGATCCGTATATGGTTCTTGCTGATTTTGACGCATATCAGAGCGCTCAGCAGTACGCTTCGGAATGCTATAAAAATCCCGAAAAGTGGAACAAGATGTCCCTGCACAACATTGCAGGCGCGGGAATATTCTCGGCAGACCGTTCTGTTGAGGACTACGCGCGTGACATCTGGAAATTAAAGTAGCGGGAAACGCCCCGCCAAGGCTGAGTCTTGACCCCTGTTCTACCCCACAGTTAAATACGGCGGACTGTATGTTTGCAAAGCCCCTATCAAGGGGTGGGTGAGATACAATATAGGTTTAATAAAAAGGCGGAGAATTTAATTCTCCGCCTTTTTTATAGATGTAACAACGCGGTCGTTTCCTGCGTAATCCTTGTGGACAGTCACGTTTTCATAGCCGCTTTTTTCAAGAATATCTTTTACCGCCGCACCCTGCTCCCAGCCTATTTCAAAGGCGATAAGTCCGCCGTCCTTTAAAATTTCGCGCCACAGGCAGGAAATTATTCGGTAGAATTTTAGTCCGTCCGCACCGCCCCGCAGGGCAAGCTCCGGCTCGCACTTTACTTCCTTGGAAAGCTCACCCATTTCCTTGTCGGTAAGGTAGGGCGGGTTGGAGACAACAGCGTCGATCTTTCGGTACTCGCCAATATCATCGGGGTCGGCAAAATTTTCAATAAGCAGACTGTCGGTAACGTCCCCCTTGATGATCTTTACGTCCGCCTCGTTGAGACGGATATTTTTTATAAGGTAGGGCATCGCCTCGGAGGACAATTCCACAGCATGGACAGCCGCGTTGGGTAATTCCTTTTTCAGAGTTACCGCAATACAGCCCGTACCGCTGCAAAGGTCGCATATTTCGGGGGAAAAATTTCCCGTCGCTTTGAAGTGTTCGAGGATTTTTTCCACAAGGACTTCAGTGTCGGGACGGGGTATCAAAACTCCCTCGCCGACATAAAAGGGTCTGCCGAAAAATTCCCACCTGCCGAGAATATACTGCAAAGGCTGTCCGCAGCAGCGTTTTTCCGCAGCGGACATAAGCCTGTCCGCGTCAGCTTCGGGGACTTCATTATCGCCTTGCAGCGTAAGCGTAACCTTGTCCGCGTTCAGAATATCTTCAAAAAGACAGTCAGTATCAAACCTGTGAGTCTCGACGCCTGCTGCCAAAAGCATATTTTCGGTAAGGTCGTAAAGGTCTTTTAAAGTCATAAATCTCTCCTTTTTTCTGCCATTCAGCGGTATTTATCCGAAAAGTACGTCCAATGTCTCAATATCAACGGTTTGAGAAGGCTCAAATTTTTCGGAGGAAACATATTCTGTCAGGCTTTTCAGTAAAGCCCGGCAGGGCAGGGAATTTGTATTCTCGTCCAGAGCCGCGGTGCAGACAAGGAGCTTTCCGCCTCCGGATTTCACTTCGAATATTGTGCCGAGGCTGTGATTTCTCTCGCAGTTGTCAATTGTGCGGACTATCGGTTCAATTCCCGTGCCGTCGAGAATTGCCGTCCTTGAGCAGCTTACAATATCATACCACGCTGCGGTTGAGTAGCTTTCTGTTGGGAAGCCTTTTAGTGCAGGGTGCTTTTTGTCTATGAGAAGCCCAAGCGTACCAACAGGTACAGGCTTTTTCATGCTTTCGGAAATTGAGCGGAACATGGGGTAATTCCAGAAATCGGTGCAGTAGAAGCCCTCCACGGAATTTTCCTCGTTTAGATTTTTCGGAATAAACAGTACAGATTTTCCCTCAGAAAGCTCTGCCTTTGCGGTGCTCCAATCAGCAGCCGCGGAAAAATTCAGCGAAGCATTTGGATATACCCACAGTATATATTTGTTGCAAATATCCTTACAGCTTAAATTCAGTACGACCTTTTCAGCGGTTTCAATATTCGGCATAACAAGCTCCGCTGTACCTAAATCGAAAACGCCGCCTTTAAAGCTGCCCTCAGCGGAAATATCCTGTTCGCAGACTGTCTCGCCGTTTACGGAAAGCTTTACCGTAACGGTCGGGTCAACGTCCGCCCGATCGGCGTAATTGTAAAGCTTAACGCCCATGCTGACGGTTTCCCCCGCCTCAAAAACAAACTTGGAAAGACAGCCGAGCAGCACCCTGTCGGAGCAGAAGTTCCGCCATTCGATAGCGGTTATAACGCCTTTGCTCTCCATAAAGGAATTGAGTATTCCAACAAGAGCCGTGCCCTGTCCCGTGAAATCCTGAATATCAAGAAGCTGGAAGCCTGAAAGCTCCTTTGAGCGCAGAGCGGTCTCTATCTCATTTTTGTAGCACTCGGCAGCGAAACGTCCCGATGCTCGGAAGTATTTGTCCGCAAGGTGAGCAAGTCCTGCCTTTTCGAGACGTTCACGGAAAATTTCCAAATTATACGGCTTCAGTACGCCTGTGTACTGCTCTATCTCGCCGTAATCGGGGTACATAAAATACTGTCCAACCTCGTGGGAGACCACGGGGACGTTTGAAACAAGCTCCCCTGAGGAATTGTCCACGGAGACGGTTTTTACGCCTGTGCCGTACTGAATTTCGATAGTGCCGCCTGCGGAGGTCTCGCCGCTTACGGAGCTTGGTTTGATATGTTCGTCATATGTATAGTCCGAGTTGGGAGCGTCCGTCTGAATGTGTCCCAAGGGCGCGTCGCACATTGCGTAGGAGCCTCGGAAAAGCCGCTCCCTTGAAAAGCGTACACCCACGAAAAAGTCGTCGTTTTCAAGTATGCAAGGATAAAACTGGAAGTTGTTTGAGCCTTGTGTGTACAGCGGTCGGGGGTCGTATTTTTTATAGTCCCCCAAAATTGTGTTTAGGCGCTCCTTGCTGCCCCAAAGCTCGTTGCCGAGGGAAAGTGCGAAAAACGAGGGGTGGTTGCCGAAGCTGTCAAGAATTTTAAAGCCCTCGCCGATAAGATATTTCTGCCCGTCGGTAAGCTCGTCCTCCACCGTACCCCAGAATGGCAGCTCGGGCTCCATGTAGATACCCACGCGGTCGGCAGCCTCAAAAGCCGCTTCGGGGGGACAGCAGGTGTGAAAACGGTAGTGGTTTATGCCGTGAGATTTTGCGGTTTTCAGTATCTTTACCCAGCTTTCGACGTCCGTGGGAGCAGCCCCGGTCATAGGGAATATCATTCCGTCATGCTTGCCGCGCAGGAAAATTTTCTCGCCGTTGAGAAGAAAATCCTTACCACTTGTTTCAAATTTTCTCATGCCGAAGGAGATTTTTTCGGTGTCCCCGCCGCAGGAAATTTTCATGATGTATGTATTGGGTTCATGCTCGTTCCAAAGCTTTGCGCCCGGCATTTCGTATACAAAGGTCGGATTTTCTTTTGTAAGAGCGGCTGTCTTGCTGCCGAAGCCGTTCACCTCTGCGGTAAGCTCAATGCTGTCTCCGCCGATAATTTCACCGCGGACGGTTACGCTGCTTTTTTCGGGGTCGGGGAAAATTTTTATATTTTCATACCGCACACGGCTCCTGCATTCAAGGTAAATTTCTCCCGTGATGCCAAGCCAGTTGGTCTGGGTGTCCTGAGAGGTCATGTGTCCGCCGGGCACAGGGCAGGAAACGTTGTCCGCTATAATCGTTATTTTGACGGGTACGCCGAATTTAAAAAAGCCGGTAACATTGTATCTGTGCGGCGCGCACAGGCTGTTTTGTGTACCGACCTGTTTTCCGTCTATCCAAAGAGAGGTGGTGCGGGTGCGTTCCATAACAAGGAATACGTCGCAGTCAGCATTTTTCGGTGTAAAATTCACGGTGCGCTCGTAAAGCGCGTACCCCTCAAAGCGGTAAGGATCAGTTAAAAAGCCGTCGCTTCTTTCATCGGTCAGGGGTGTTTTTTTCATTTGCTGCACCGTTGAGGGCAGACGTATAGTATCATTTATATCGGCATTTATATCGGGCGCTTTTTCGCTTAGCAGAAAGCCCCACTTTTCGCCTGTCAAAAGAAATCTTTCTATCATTCAAGACATCCCTTTCTTTTATTCTGAAGTTTTTCCGTCCTCTGTTTTTTTGGCGGAGCGGGCGCGCTTGATAACGTCCTCCGCAAATTCCGTCATATAGTCGGAGCAGGAATTTTCCAAAGAAATATTTGCATGGAATACAGCGTCGTCGTATTGTCCGAGGTTAAGAAGATCCACCGCAAGGATCGCGGAGCAGAGAGACCTGCCGTATTTTTTTAAATACGGCGGAAGAGTCCGCCATTTTATTTTTTTGATAGTGTCTGCTGCGGAATTGTAAAGCGAAGCCTCCGTCTGATAAATGGCAAGGACTGTCAGAACAATATCGTTTGAAGAAAAGGCTTCAAGGTAATAAATGCCGTCGTCGTATGCTCTGACTGCGCCTTCCTTGTCATGGGTCAGAACAGCGAGTATCATTTTGGCGCAGTAGTAATAAGCCGCAGTCTTGAAATTCCCTGTGGACTGAGCAATGTCCAGAATACTTACAAGGTCGGCTTGGGAAAGAACGTCCTCCGCAGTTTCAGTGTCGCCCTTTACAGAGTACAGCATTGCCGACATCACGAGAATGTGATTTTTCATGTCCCCAGCCGCATTTGACATAAGCTCTGACATAAGTCCGTCGGAAAGTCTTTCGTCCCTGAAAATTTTAAAAAGTCTGCGTCTTAGTTTTTTTGCGGGAGCTCGCTTTGCCGCAGAAGAAATAAAGTATGAAATTATACCGAGAAAAAGGGACGCCGCCGCCATAACGGGAATGTAAATTTTCAACTCAAAGCTGCCGTAGGAAAGCGAAAAAATGTTATGTACCATCTGCACCGCAAAGCCCGCGCAGCAGCCTAAGATAAGATATATCCCCCACCACAGGCTTATGCCCTTTGCAAGCGCAAGGAGCCTTTTTTCAAGCTTCATAATTATTTCCTCCTGTTTTTGTAATGATTTACGTATCCTTTTGAACGTCCGACATGTTTTCTGTTTCACATTCCACATAATCCGCAACCTTTGTCATTATCGCGGAACGTAAAAAAGTATTCATTGGTATTTTGGAAGCTTCTATAGCTTCTTTTAATAATTCGTACTCGGACAGTTTCATTTTTACCGTTTGGTACTTAAAATGTGCCTTGTCGTACTTTTTATTTGCAGCACGCTGTGCTTTTGATACAGCCATTGGTATACACCCTTTATTATTTTTTTGGTTCAGCCAAGGTATTATCGGTTTCACTGTTTACATACTCTGAGACCTTTGTCATGATTGCAGTACGCAAAAAAGTGTTCATCGGTATTTTGGAAACCTTTAACGCTTCTTTTAATAATTCATATTCGGATATTTTCAGCTTTACCGATTGATATTTAAAGTGAGCCTTGTCGTACTTTTTGTTTGAATTCATTTTTGCTTTTGATACAGCCATTTTATACACCTTCTATTAATATTATATCATAGTATCGTAAGGTTACAACGTGAAATATTGCACAAAATTCCCGTTGTAACTTCGTGTATGCTGACGGTTGCAATTCATGTTATAACGTGCTATAATTGATTTAAAATAAAATTCAAAGGAGAAATTACCATGAATATGCCAACATTGGAAGAAATTTTTTACGGAATGAACGGCGAGGAAGTCACTTCACCGCAGCTTGACGACGAGGAACGAGCCTTGCGGAGATTTCTAAAAATACTTAGAAATCAAAAGGAAATCAGGAAACCTGCCGCTGAACGCATTCGCGATTCTGCGGAGGCTATTTCAGTAAACGCAAAATGCGCGGGTTTTGAATTGGGTTTTAATTTCGCCGTAAAGCTGTTTTTGCAAAGAGATTGATAATTTATTTTTTCAGCAAGTCTCTCATATCTTCTATAAGCTTAGCAATATCCTCGTCTCTGTACTTAGCCCCACTCCATATCTCGTGAGCAACGACCGCCTGCCATACAAGCATTGCCATGCCGCCCACAGCCTTTATGCCGTGCTTTTCCGCAAGCTTCATCAGCAAGGTAACATCGGGGTTGTATATTACCTCAAATACGTTTTTGCAGCTTTTCACTACCTCCTCTGTAACGGGGCAGTCCTCCGTCTTGGGGAACATTCCCACGGGACTTGCGTTGATGAGCAGGTCGAATTCTCCCGAAATTCGGTCGTGGGTAATGACCTTTATTTTTGCGTCGGGAGCGTGCTGCAAAGCTTCGGCGGCAGCCTCCTCCGCTCCCTTTATAAATTCGGGGAGAGCAACTATCGTCAAGTCCGCGCCGTGCATAGCCGCTTCAATAGCGATCATTCGTCCAACGCCGCCGCAGCCTATTTGCAGGACTTTCCCCGACAGACTGATATTTTCAGCCTCCAGAGAACGGAGAAAACCGTAGCAGTCCGTGTTGAAGCCGATATTTTTTCCGTCCCGATTTACAACGCAGTTTACCGAATTGTAACGCTTTGCGGACTCGTCCAGTTCGTCAAGATATTTTATAATGTCCACCTTAAAGGGTATTGTGATATTGTATCCTCCCAATGAGTTAAGATACGCCGCTTTGTCCGCAAGCTGTTCGGGGGGAAGCTCGCATATTTCATACTCCGCGGACTTGCCCTCCAGTTCAAATAAACGCTTGTGAATGGGCGGGGACATTGTGTGCTTTAACGGGTAGCCTAAAATTGCGTATTTTTCCATAAAATCAAATCCTTTGTATATATTTTCCGTAGGGCGGGGGCAGCCTGAATTGGCACGCTCCCGTCCTTATATTATGCGTGTTTCGACAAGGCAGGAGCAAGCCCCTGTCCTGCAAATTATCCGCCAATTTTCAGCGAATGTAAATACCAACCCGCGTTGTCTGGAGTACCGTCCTCTTTTTTCGGCGTAATGTCGGTGACCTTGCCGTCCGCGCCGATCTCAAGGGTCATGAAAAATCGGTTTGTAACGGTCTGGTTGTGGAGTGCATAGTTGATGTTGATAATGCCGTTATCGCGGCGGACTATATTAACAAGGTCGCCGCCCCGCGCCGCTATCTCGTCAAGAGCAGCCCTGCCTCCGCCGTACTCCAAAAGCTGTTCCTCGGTTATGTCAAGCCCTGTGTACTCGGCAATTTCGCCGTCCCGATAGCGGAACCAGTAAAGCTTTTTCGCCTCCTGGTCGCGGGTCGAGTCGGTGTACCCGGCGTTTACATAGCCTGTAAACTCGCCGTCCGCCTGCATGGAAAAGTCCTCCGCGTCAGGGGTATCAAGCTTTTTGGACTTGCCGTTTTTCATGACGAAATAGTCGTTATCTTTTTTCATAAGCACGTCGCCGTCCGCAATGAAAAGACTTATGTCCTCGGAGACCTTTTTTGCCCCGTCCTTGTCCGCGTACCAAAGGGAGAAGCTTTCGTCAGTGCCGTAATAGGCGTAAAGAACGTTTTTGCCGCCGATATTTCCGTAAAATCTCTCGCGGATAAAGGAATTTTCGTCCCCCTCTGCGGTATCGTATATCATTTCACTGAGATCCTCAAAGTAGGTTTGTTTGACATTTTCATCAAAGACATAGTTGCCGCAGTCGTCGTAATCATCGGTAATATCAAAAAGCTTGCCGCCGCGGTACAGCATAATTTTATTGCCGTAGCTTTCGCCGAAATAATCTTCGGTGTCCACAGTGTTGTATTTGAAATTTATATTTATAATACCGTTGCCCCGCTTGATTATTTCGGTAACGGTTTTTCTGTCTCTTGCAAGGTCGTCAAGCAAAGCCTTTGCACCGTCATATTTCAGAAAATCTTCTTTAGTAATTTCTCTGCCGCTGTAGCTGTACGGCTTGTCGTTTATAACATAATACCAATAGGTTTTCCACGTGTGCCCCAAATACAACGGCTGGGAGTCAGTATCGCTTTTATCCCATTCAACGCTTATGTCATAATTATCGTGTACAGCGGTGAAATCTCCGAACTCGCCGTATGGGTAGACCCCTTGTCCTTTTGGTACGCCGTTATATTGGGAAACAGAGCTGTCCTTAAGCAGAAAATAGTATGAAACGCTGCTTGTGGTAAAAGCGCAGTCCTCTAATTTAATAAGGGTTTTGCCGACTGTGTTCAATATTACAGGTTTAAGCCAACTGCCTTTTTCGGCAACAACTTCCGCTTTATCGCCGCTTGCGAACCAAACTCCGCCTTCCGTACTGAAAAATTCGTCTGTAAATATTCCGTAAAGAGCGATAAGCTCGTTTTTTCCGTCCCCGTCAAAATCCCCGAAAAGCGGAGACTGAATTGTGTACCCCACTTTATTTCCGGCTGTATCAATGATAAGCTTTTCAAGCGCGGCTTGCTCGTCGGAAATATTTTCACGTTCCGAGACAGTCTCCGAAAATTCGGTTTGCGAGGACGTTTCCGTTTCGTTTTTAGCGGTAACGGCAGTCGTTTCCTCGGTCTCCGTTACAGTCTCGGAAACGGTCTCCGAAGCCTCGCCGAGGGACGGCATTTCCTCTTTGCACCCGCCCAAGATCAGCAGGGAAAGAATTGCCGCAAAAATGTATTTTGACTTTTTTGACATAATATCAACCCTTAGCCGTTAATAATTTCAAGAGCCTTTTCAAGCGTCTTGACGTTCTCGACATTCGCCGCGTTTACGCCCTTTAAGGTCTTTTTAACAAGCCCCGTCAGCACCTTGTTTGGTCCAAGTTCAATAAAGTTCTCATAGCCTGCCGCCTGCAAAGCCGCAAGCTCCGAGGTGAAGCGGACGGGGGAAACAATATGCGCCGCAAGCTTGTCCGGCATACCCTCAAAGTCCGTCTGAATACCGCCGATGAGATTGGAGTAAAATTCCACATTCGGCGTACCGAAATTAATATCCGCAATCGCGGGAGCAAATTCCTCCGCCGCAGGCTGCATAAGCTTTGAGTGGAATGCCGAGGAGACCCCAAGCTTTACAGCCTTTGCGCCCATTTCGGCAAACCTTGCCGCCGCTTTTTCCGCAGCCTCTGTCTCTCCCGCGATAACGGTCTGCGCGGTGGAATTGTAATTCACGGGGACGACATAGCCGTCTATTTCGGTGCATATCTGCTCCACCTCTTCCGCAGGCTTGCCGATTATGGCGTACATTGCTCCGCTTGCGGACTCTGCGGCTTTCTGCATTGCCTCCGCTCTCGCCTTAATGACCTTGAAGCCGTCCTCAAAGGTAAGTATGCCGCTTGCAACCATAGCGGCGTATTCGCCTAAGGAGTGCCCCGCAACTGCGGAAAATTCCACGCCGTTTATCTTCATTGCTTCAAGCGCAACAAGTGAGGTCGCCATGATAGCGGGCTGTGAAAAGACGGTTTTTGCCAGTTCCTCCTCTGCGGACTCGTTTATCTTTTTCGCGAGGTCAAAGCCTAAAATTCCGCTTGCCCGCTCATAAACGTCTATCTGCGGGTATTTTTCGCAAAGCTCCTTTCCCATTCCAACATACTGGGAGCCTTGTCCCGAAAATAAAAATACTGTTTTTGACATATATTCCATATCCTTTCAAAAAAAATTGTGTGCGCCGAACCCCTGCAAAGCCGTTTTTTCCGTCAAAACGGAAATTTCCGAAAATTTTTATCCCGAAATCGGTTGACAACGGAGCAGAAAAATATTACAATAGTAATATATGGCTTTTGCAGTAACGTGTAAAAAGTCGTTACAAATACTATACCATATTTATTGGTAAATTACAAGAGATTACCGCACTATTTTTTTGCGGCTATACTAATTAACGACCTAATTGTATACAAAAATTTCAAGCAAAAATTTGCATATACGATTTTGGCGCAGAAATTTTTGTTTGTACAACGGGAGTGAATCAGTATTATCTTGATACGGAGGTAATTGCTTTGTTTGGAATTGAAATTTTGGGTACAGGCTCGTATAATCCCGCTCTTAACGTCACTAATAACGATATGGCTAAGATCGTTGAGACCAACGATGAGTGGATATCTACCCGCACGGGAATAAAGTCCCGCCGCATTGCCGACGGAGAACCCACTTGGAAAATGGGCGCGGAGGCTGCTGCGGAGGCGGTAAAAAATGCGGGTATTGACCCCATGGATATAGGTCTTATCATCGACACTACAATTACAAACGATTTCTGCACACCCTCCGTTGCCTGTGTGATACAGAACGAGATAGGCGCGTGGGGCGCTGCCGCTTACGACCTTAACGCTGCCTGCTCAGGATTTGTTTACGCTGTGGACGCTGCGAAAAGATACCTCCAGACTGAACCCGAAATGAAATACGTCCTCGTTGTGGCAAACGAAATGCTGTCGAAAATTACAGACTATACCGACCGTTCAACCTGCGTACTTTTCGGCGACGGCGCGGCTGCCGCTGTTATAGGACGCTCCGAGAAGCTTTTTGCAAGCTTTATCGGCGCAGACGGACGGGGCGCTCATTCCCTTTATTCAAAGGCGCACAAGGTTTTCCACCCCTTCAGGACCAGCCAAACCGACGAAATAGACAGCGGCGAGTACGAGACGGGAACGACCTACCTCGTTCAGGACGGCAAGGAGGTATACAAGTTTGCAACAAAGGCTCTGCCTACGGCGGCGCATAAGGCTGCCGAAAAGATAGGGCTTGACATAAACGAGGTGGACTGGTTCATTCCACACCAGGCGAATATCAGAATTATCGAGACCGCCGCGAAAAATATCGGCGTTTCAATGGACAAATTTATTGTTAATATCCAAAATCACGGCAACACATCAAGCGCGTCGATCCCAATAGCTCTCCACGAGGCTATTACTGACGGTATAATCAAGCGGGGTGACAAGCTTTGTCTCGTAGGCTTCGGAGCAGGTCTTACCATGGGCGCGGTTATTTTGGAGTATTGATTTTCTGCAACTGTGAGTATATAATTTCTGATGCAATACATTGAGTATTAAAATCTGCAAAGGAGTGTCCGTAAATGATAACAGAATATGTTGTTACAGAGCTTTGGGACTTGTTCTGGCTTTACGCGGACAACGCCTTTACGGCTTTTATGCAGAAAAGCATATTTGTGCTTATTATACAGGGAGTATTGATAGCGTTTTCTATTTGGGACAGAAACAGCCGTTTTTTCGTGGTTTTATCGGCGATCGGCGTGTATTCGGTCTACGGCAGTATTTCGGTATGGGTGAATATGCACGGCATTGAGCTTGCTGCAAAACGTCAAAGCGAAGCAAGGTACAGACAGTACCGCCGTGCGCTTAATCTAAGGCACAGGAAGCTGCCCTATGACGAAATAATTTTTATACCGGAGATAAATAACGATACGGATAATTTCAATAAAATATACACTACGGAATATAAAATGAATTTTGAAAGGAATTATATTTATGGCTAAAACTGCAATTATTACAGGCTCTTCAAGAGGTATAGGCGCGGCGATCGCTCTGCGTTTGGCTAAGGACGGTTATAATATCGCTCTTAACGACCTTAACGAGGGTATGTTTGAAAATAACGATATAAAGGAAAAAATCACCGCGCTGGGCGTTGAGGCGGAAATATTCTGCGCGGACGTTTCAAAATACGATCAGTGCGAAAGCATGGTAAAGTCTGTAAAGGAACGCTTCGGCACTATCGACGTGCTTATCAACAACGCGGGCATAACACGCGACGGGCTTATGGCGAGAATGTCCGAGGAACAGTACGATACCGTTATCGCGGTAAATCAGAAAAGCGTGTTCAATATGCTGAAGCTTGCGGGCAACGTTATGATACGCCAGAAGCAGGGCAAGATAGTGAACCTTGCTTCCGTTGCCGGACTTTACGGCAATCCGGGGCAGATAAACTACTCCGCTTCAAAGGCGGCTATAATCGGCATGACAAAAACCGCAGCCAAGGAGCTTGGTTCAAGAAATATCAACGTGAACGCTGTCGCTCCGGGCTTTATCAGCACACCCATGACTGATAAGCTTACCGAGGAACAAAAGGCTAAAATGCTTGAAGCTATCGCTATGAAGCGTTACGGCACGGTGGACGAGATCGCGGGCGTGGTGTCGTTCCTTTGCTCCGAGGACGCGTCCTACGTTACGGGACAGACCATAGAAATTTCAGGCGGACTGTCTATGTGAGTGTATAGTGTACAGTTGACAGTTTTGTATGATATTTTGCATATGTAGGGCGGGGGCTTGCTCCCGCCTCCGGATACAAAATAATTTTTATAGGCGGGAGCAAGCCCCCGCCCTACAAAATGTTAATTAGTTAATTATTTATAATTTGAAAGGATTTGTTTAAATATATGAAAAGAGTTGTTATTACGGGAATGGGCGTGGTTTCCCCCGTGGGAAACAGCGTCGGCGAATTATGGGAAAGCCTTAAAGACGGAAAGCACGGCTTTGGCTATATAAACGATATTACAGGCGATGATTTCGATGTTAAGATCGCCGCGAGAGTAAAGGATTTCTCACCGGAAAAATATGTTGAGAAAAAAGAAGCCCGCCGTATGGACAGATTTACCCAGTTCGGCGTGACTGCTGCTATGGACGCTCTTGCTGACAGCGGTTCGGATTTCAAAGACCTTGACCCGTTCCGTGCAGGCGTTATCTTCGGCGTTGGCATAGGCGGACTTAATCTTACCCTTTCGGAGCATGAAAAATTTCTCGAAAAGGGTGCGGACAGGATTTCCGTGTTTTATGTTCCTATGATGATAGGCAACATGGCTGCGGGAACGATTTCCATGCGTACAGGCTTCAAGGGGGACAACTTCTGTTCAACTACAGCCTGCGCTTCGTCGGCTCACGCTGTGGGCGAGGCTTTCCGCAAGATAAAGGACGGCTATCTTGACGTTTGTATCGCGGGCGGTTCGGAGTCCTGCGTTGGCACGTTCGCGCTGGCAGGCTTCAACAATATGAAAGCCCTGACCCGTTCGGACGACTTGGACAGGTGTTCAATACCGTTTGACGCTGAAAGAAGCGGCTTTGTACTGGGCGAGGGCTGCGGCGCGTTAGTCCTTGAAGAGCTTGAGCACGCTAAGGCAAGGGGCGCGAAAATTTACGCTGAAATTTCAGGGTACGGCGCTACCTGTGACGCATATCATATGACCTCTCCCTCTCCGGAGGGCGACGCTGCGGCAAGAGGAATGGTGAATGCCTTTACAGAGGCGGGACTTAAAGCGGAGGATATCGACTATATCAACGCTCACGGCACGTCCACGGGACTTAACGATAAGTACGAAACAAAGGCTGTCAAAAAGGCTTTGGGCGAAGAGGCTGCAAAGAAAGTTGTTATCAATTCCACAAAATCCATGACGGGACACCTTTTGGGCGCGGCGGGAGCTGTTGAGGCGGTCGTTACGGCGCTGACGGTAAAGAACGATTACGTCCACAAAACGCTTGGATATAAAGTCCCCGACCCCGAATGTGACCTTGATTACTGTACAGAGGGCGGACGGAGCATGACCGTAAACGCAGCTCTTTCCAACAGTCTCGGCTTCGGCGGACACAATGCTACGCTTTGCATTATTAAATATAAGGAATAATTTAGGAGGCATTTCAGATGAGCGATAAGATACTTGATATAATAGACATAGAAACCGTTTCAGCACTGGCAGACCTTGTAAACGAAAAGGAGCTGGAAGAGCTGACCGTTGAAAGAGACGGCAAGAAAATTACCGTAAAGGGCAGGAAATGTCAGCCTCCTTTAGGTGGCATGCCACCGCCTATGGGTATGCCTTTGGTTCAGACCCCAGTGATGCAGCAGCCGGCTCAGGCGGCACAGGCTGATGTTCCCGAGGTTTCGGGAAATATTGTGAAAGCCCCATTGGTGGGAACTTTCTACGCCGCCTCCGCCCCTGACAAGCCTCCCTTTGTAACCGTCGGCAAGCGTGTCAAAAAGGGAGACGTACTTATGATAATCGAGTCAATGAAGCTTATGAACGAGGTACAGAGCGACTTTGACGGCGTTGTGGAGGAAATCCTCGTAAGCAACGGTCAGGCTGTGGAATTCGACCAGCCTATTATGATAATAAAGTAAGGGGACGTACTTATGCCGTTAATGAACAAAGAACAAATTATGGAAATAATCCCCCACCGCGATCCGTTCCTGCTGATAGACACTATCGAGGAAATGGAGGTCGGCAAGCGCGTTGTCGCAACAAAGCACATGAACGAGGACGAATTTTGGTTCAAGGGACATTTCCCCGATTACCCCGTTGTCCCCGGTGTGCTTATGCTGGAAATGTGCGCTCAGGCGGGAGCTGTTGCAATGCTTTCAATTCCCGAAAACAAGGGCAAGATAGGCTTTTTCGGAGGAGTTAAGGAAGCAAAATTCCGCCGTCAGGTAGTTCCCGGAGATACCCTGCGTATCGAGGTTGAGATAATCAAGGTAAAGGGTCCCGTAGGCGTTGGAAAGGCTCTTGCCACGGTGAACGGCGAGAAAGCCGTTGCGGCGGAAATATCGTTTGCAATAAAGTAGGGCGGGGGCTTGCTCCCGCCTGTGTACCCGATTTATAATTGCAATTATGCTTGATACAGCGAGGCGGGAGCAAGCCCCCGCCCTACAGATAATATGTAATCGGTGCAATAAAACAATTTTACTGTTAATCCGAAAGGAAATTTAGTTATGTTTAAAAAGGTACTTATCGCCAACAGAGGCGAAATAGCCGTAAGAGTAATAAGAGCCTGCCGCGAGCTGGGTCTGAAAACAGTGGCGGTTTTTTCCACCGCTGACAGGACTGCTCTCCATGCTCAAATTGCCGACGAGGCGATATGCATAGGCGGCGCGGCAACTAAGGACAGCTACTTGAACGAAAAGGCGATAATCGCCGCCTGCGAAATAACGGGAGCGGACGCGGTACACCCGGGCTTCGGCTTTCTTTCGGAGAACGCCGCCTTTGCACGGAACTGCCGCAAGTGCGGTATAACCTTTATAGGACCTGCACCCGAGTCTATCGAAATGCTGGGTGACAAGGCTGCTGCGAAGACTGCCATGAAAAACGCGGGAGTACCTGTTATCCCGGGCAGCGACGGCGCGGTAAAGTCCATGGACGATGCAAAAAGGCTTGCGGAGGAAATAGGCTTTCCTCTTATGGTAAAGGCATCGGCAGGCGGCGGCGGACGCGGCATACGCCTTGTTGAGCGCATGGAGGACTTAGTCCCCCAAATAGAAGCCGCAAAGCAGGAGGCGCTGAATTATTTCGGCGACGACAGCATATACATGGAGAAATTTATCGTAAACCCAAAACATATTGAAATACAAATTCTGGCGGATATGCACGGCAACGTCGTACATCTTGGCGAGCGTGACTGCTCCATGCAGAGGCGCAACCAAAAGGTGCTGGAGGAAAGTCCCTCCGTGATAATGACCCCAATGCTCCGGGAGCGTATGGGCAAGGCTGCCGTGGCTGCGGCAAAGGTCTGCGGATACTACAATGCGGGCACTATCGAGTTCCTTGTGGACAATGAAAATAATTTCTATTTCATGGAGATGAACACCCGTATTCAGGTGGAGCACCCCATTACCGAGTTTGTTACAGGGGTAGACCTTGTTAAGGCGCAGCTTAAAATTGCGGCGGGAAAAGAGCTGCCCTATTCACAGGAGGACATACGCATAAAGGGACACTCAATAGAGTGCCGAATAAATGCGGAGAACCCCGAAAAGGGTTTCCGTCCATGCCCCGGAAAGATAAACGCAATGCTTATCCCCGGCGGTCCCGGAGTGAGAATAGACAGCGCGGCATATCAGGGCTATACTATACCGCCCTACTACGACAGCATGATCGCAAAGCTTATTGTGTACGCTCCCACAAGGGAAGAAGCCATTGCAAAAATGAAATGGGCTTTGGCGGAATTTATCGTTGAGGGTGTTGATACAAATATAGATTTTCAGCTTTCGCTGATAAGAGACCCGATGTTTGAGTCGGGAAAGTACGACATAGGATATTTAGGAAGAAAGCAGGGTTAGCGCGGTGGAAGATCTACAGGTCGCGTCCAAGGAAAAATGTCCCCTTTGCGGCGGAGATGTGCTGTTGGGTGAGTGCAGCTCATGCGGATATGCTGTGCCCGATACGGAAAAGCTTTCCGCGGTATATGACCTGTCCCCCGACAACGTGGTTTTCGGCGACGCGGTTTTCGATTATGACGAGGACGATATTCCCTCAATAGAAATACCCGACGCCTCTGCACTGCCGACTGCGGAACAGCGCAGACAGGCGGCGCGGCTGAAAAGGGCGCAGGCAAAAGCGGCTGCCGAAGCTGCTAAAAAATCACCTGCGCTGAATATGGCGAATACGTCCTTTGTACCCTATACAAAGCCTAATTACGGCAATCAGCAAAAGCCTGTAAATTCTGCCGATACGTTGGACTTGCCGACAAAAATGGTAAAATCAGTGTCCGATTTCGTATTTAACAACTGGTGGAAATTTCTTTTGACGGCAATTCTTCCCTCGGTGGGGTACGGCTTTGCGTTTTTCTACTTTGTCATAAATATGGATAAGGATCGTAAAAAAAGCGAGCTGTTTTTTGCGGCGGCGATATTGCTGACGACAATTTTATTGCAGGCGGTCAAATGGGATCCCACAGGGTTTGACATACTTATACAATATTTCATAAAAGGATTTTTGACAAGAGGTCGGCATTACTACTAATACTGATTTGCTCTTAAAAGCGTAGGTAAAAAATCTGCACAAAAATCATACGCGCAAATTTTGGCTTGATTTTTACACGCTTTTTAGTCGCAAATCAGCATAAAGGAGCGTGAGATAAAATGGCGGTAAAAAGATGTCCCCTGTGCGGAGGGAACGTTAAGGGCAATTACTGTAACGAGTGCGGATACGCAATTCCCGATGAGGAGGACATAAGCGCGCTCTACAACTACGATCCATCGGATTATCCTCAGGAGCAGCCCGCGGTACGTGAGATAACCCCCGAACATATCACCGAGGAGATATACCCCAACCGTCCCAAGCCGATGGAATTCAAGGTGCGGGAGGAACCTAAAAAGGATACCCTTTTCGCAAACCCCTATGCAAACCAAAACAACGGAGCAAATATAGGCGGAGCAAATCCGTATGCAAATAATGCTTCTAAGCAGAGCGGCAACCAGTCTCCCTATGCGGGACCTTATATAAACAACGCGCCGCCGCAGAATGTCCCTAAGCAGAACGGTCAAAATCCGTACGCGAACGGCAATTTCAAGCCTTATACAAATCCGAACCAAAACGCTTCGGGCGACAGCTTTTGGGATTTTTTGAAAAAATACTGGATATTTGCGCTGCTCACATTTTTTTTACCGCCTATTTGGGGCGTTATCTGGCTGATTTATGACAGGAATACTCTAAGTAAAAAATACAAAACGTATATTATTATTTTAACAGTACTTGGATTTATTCTTCCTCCATGATAAAATATGGCATACTATATATATTTCCGAAAAGGAGTGAACAAAATGGGTCTTGAGGACTTGTTCAACGTTGTTAAAACCCGTCTTGACAATCTTAACAGCGCAGAGGAGGAAAAAGCCTCCGACAAACCCGATAAGGACGATTCGGCTGTAAGGGTGCCGAAAAATATGCTGTTTAAGTGCCCGAGATGTCTGAATGTGATAATGACCGACGAGCTGGAGAAAAATTTAAAGGTGTGCCCCGAATGCGGCTACCACGCGAGAATTTCCGCTCCCGAAAGAATAAAGCTTATTGCTGACAAGGAAAGCTTTAAGGAATTCGACCCCAATATGGTCAGCGAAAATCCTATAGATTTCCCAGATTACGAGGCTAAGCAGCAGGCTCTCCGCGACAGTACGGGCCTTAAGGACGCCGTCATCACTGGCGAATGTACGATACGCGGGGAACGGTGCGTTATCGGCGTAATGGATTCCCGATACATGATGGCTTCAATGGGCAGCGTTGTGGGTGAGAAAATCACACGCGCATTTGAGTTTGCCACGAAAAACAAGCTCCCCGTGATAATGTTCACAGCTTCGGGGGGAGCGAGAATGCAGGAGGGTATCGTTTCTCTTATGCAGATGGCTAAGACAAGCGGTGCAGTTGCCCGTCACAGCGACGCGGGTCTGCTTTACATAACGGTAATGACCGATCCCACAACAGGCGGGGTAACGGCTTCCTTTGCTTCTTTGGGGGACGTTATTATCGCCGAGCCGAAAGTCCTTATAGGCTTTGCGGGCAGACGCGTTATCGAGGGAACTATAAAGCAGCGTCTCCCCGATGATTTCCAGTCGGCGGAATTTATGCTGGAGCACGGCTTTGCCGATATGATAGTTGAAAGAAAATCCATGCGAAGAACTATTGCACACATTTTAAAGCTGCACAAAACGGGAGGGGATCTGTAAATGGAAAAGATGAATAAGCTTACTCCCTACGAGCGTCTTGAAGTAGTCCGCCACAAGGGCAGACCCACCGTAAGAGACTACATACCGCTTATTTTTGACGAGTTTATCGAAATGCACGGAGACCGCTGCTTCGGCGACGACAAGGCGATAGTGGGGGGCATAGGCTCTATAAACGGTATACCAGTTACAATTATCGCGCAGGTCAAGGGCAGAAACCTCAACGAAAACAAGGAGAGCAACTTTGCCATGCCCCACCCCGAGGGCTACAGAAAGGCTCTGCGGCTTGTAAAGCAGGCGGAAAAGTTCCGCAGACCTGTTATATGCTTTATCGACACGCCGGGGGCATTCTGCGGCGTTGAAGCCGAGAAGCGTGGACAGGGAGAGGCTATTGCAAAAAATATCATGGAATTTATGCGGCTGCGGACTCCTATCATCAGCGTTGTCCTCGGCGAGGCTGGAAGCGGCGGCGCGCTTGCTTTGGGAGTATGCGACGAGCTTGCTATTTTGGAAAATGCTTCCTACACGGTAATTTCTCCCAGGGGATTTGCTTCCATTCTTTGGAAAGATGCGGGCAAGGAAAAGGAAGCCTGCAATATAATGCGCGTTACCGCCGAAGATATGGTGGAACTGGAGGTTGCGGAGAAGATAATAGAGGAGCCTTTAGGGGGCGCACACAACGATGTTGGTCAAACTGCCGAAAATATTGCAGAATTTTTGTATAAATCTCTAAGAGAAAAAATGAAAATAGATATTGACGTTTTGCTAAATGAACGTTATACTAAGTTTAGAAAAATCGGTAAGTTCATAGAGGAATAATTTTCCGGTCAAGCTTGCCGTATGAGGTCAGTTTATAAGGACATTTCATATTGTCTTTATACCAATAAAAAATAATATGAACGGAGGCAAAAAACATGGTATTTGATAAGGTAAAGGAAATTATCGTTGAGCAGCTCGACGTTGACGCCGACAAGGTAACAACAAACGCCAATATCCAGGACGATCTTGGCGCTGACTCTCTCGACGTAGTTGACCTTGTAATGAGCCTTGAAGAGGAATTCGATATCGAGATCCCCGATGAGGCTGTTGAAAGCATTAAGACCGTCGGCGATATTGTTAAGTATATCGAGGATAATCAGTAATTGTTTTCACCAAAAGGTAAAAAACGCCGCAGAAGCTTCTTTGTCTGCGGCGTTTTTTGGTAGGTTCTAATTTTTATTAAAGAGGTTTTTAATTATGATAAACGACCCAATTATAAAAGAAATGTCGGAGGAAATAGTAAAGCTTTGCGACCCGCTGCAAATTTTTCTTGCAACGGCAAAAAGAAATTCAAAGGGCGAAGTCATACGCTTTAAGCTTTGCATTGTGGTGGACGACAAATATGTCAGCCACTCCGATCTGGAGACGGAGATACTGCTGAAAACCGACTGCCCCGTGCCATGCGACATAATAGTCTATAACGTAAGCGAATGGAACGAGTGCCTTGACGACGACTTTTCATTTGCGTACAGAATTGAAAACGAGGGGAATTTGATATATGAGCAGAAGCAGTAGTCACTCCACCGACAGCAAGCGTTATTATGACTGGCTTTATCACGCTTGCCTTGATACAATGTCCGCCCGCGTTCTTGTGGGTGACGAAAGGCTTTCCAAGCCTGTGGTGTTCCATTGTCAGCAGGCTATGGAAAAGGGTCTGAAAGCGTTCCTGCTTTATAAGCACCGCAAGCTTTTCGACGGTCACAATCTGACATGGCTCTGCAAGCAGGCGGCGCTGACGGATCAGTCCTTTACAAAATGGATAAGCAAAAGCGCAATGCTTAACAGGTACTACATAGAAACAAGGTACCCCGCCGACATTCCCGAGGAGATAAGCAAGGAGCTTACAAAGGAGATACTCGAAGCCACCGAGGATATGCTGGAATTTATCTGTGAGCTTACGAAATTCGATTACCGCAGCTACCGCAAGAAAGGCAAGTACTGGCTGACGTGACAGTTTAAAGTTAAAGAGTACTCCGTTATGCATATAACAATACAGAAGTATTGTTATATGTGTGGGCATTTTATAATTATTTATGTAGAACGCCTAAAATGGTAAAGGCTCAGACTTTTCGGAGGATAGATTTATATTTTTTCATTTAAAAGTATTACGGTATATAGTCGCTTGCAAGGGAAAATTTTGTCATTCCCAAAACAATCATAATAAAAATAAAATTTTGACAGGTTGTTTGGAGCGGGA
>CANDEV010000014.1 GCA_947383835.1 uncultured Clostridia bacterium | reverse complement strand
GAACTTCCTTTTTCTGTTCTTGATTTCTTATAATATGCGCTGTGTGTCCACATCACATATATTAAAGAAGTTGCAAAATATTACGAAATATGATATAATAGCCAAAAGAACCAAAAGGATGTGGAAAAATGGCAAATATTTTGATCGTCGACGACGAAAAAGAAATCGCCGACTTAATTGAGGTATACCTTAAAAACGACGGATACAATGTATATAAATTCTACAACGGTATAGAAGCTTTGAAATGTATTGAAGAAACAAAGCTTGATTTGGCTATTCTGGACGTAATGCTGCCCGATGTAGACGGATTTCACATATGCAAAAAAATAAGAGAGAAATATTTTTACCCGATAATTATACTAACAGCAAAGGTTGAGGACGGCGACAAAATTATGGGACTTACAATTGGGGCGGATGATTATATCACAAAGCCGTTCAATCCGCTGGAGGTTGCTGCACGGGTAAAGACACAGCTTCGCCGTTATATGCGATATAACAATGCCTCTGATATTGATAATAAATCCGACGAAATTTCAGAATATGACATAAACGGTTTGATAATTAACAAGGATAACCACAAATGCTTTTTATATGGCGAGGAAATTTCGCTAACACCGATTGAATTTTCTCTCCTTTGGTATCTTAGTGAAAACAGAGGACGAGTTATTTCCTCGGAGGAACTTTTTGAAAATGTATGGGGAGAGAAATTTCTCAACAATAACAATACGGTTATGGCGCATATCGGACGGCTTCGCGAAAAACTGAACGAGCCTGCCAAAAATCCCAAATTTATAAAAACAGTATGGGGAGTTGGGTATACAATTGAAAAATAAACTATTCAAAAAGGACGAATTTAGGCAATTTAAGCTAAAAATACTCGTAAAAACTTCCCTTTTACTAATACTGTCTATTATAAGCATTAATGCTCTATATACATTTGTTTTGCACGGAAATTTTGCAAATTGGACTGTTGCAATTCTACAAAAAATGTTTGGTTTAGAAAGTGACGCAGCATTGGATTTATATCAATCTGCGTTTCGTAACCATGCTGAGTTACTGACTTTAATTGCAGTATCAATTATTTTCTTTATTATGTTCCGAATATATCTGAATTGGTTTGCAAAATATTTTACGGAAATAAACCGTGGCATTGATACGCTTGTTAATGAAAATACCGAAGATGTTTCTCTTGTTCACGAACTATCGGCAACGGAAAAGAAAATAAACTCAATAAGGCATACGCTTTTACAACAGAAGCTGAACACGCAGCTTGCAGAACAAAAGAAAAATGATTTGGTTATGTACCTAGCCCACGATTTAAAAACGCCGCTGGCTTCCGTTATAGGGTATCTTAATCTGCTGCGTGATGAAAAGGAAATTTCCGATGAACTGCGGGAAAAGTATATTTCTATTTCTCTTGAAAAGGCAGAGCGGCTTGAAGATTTGATCAACGAGTTTTTTGAAATTGCAAGGTTCAATCTGTCGGATATTACTTTGCAGTGCAGTAAAATAAATTTAACAAGGCTGATTGAACAGCTTGCATATGAATTTAAACCCATGCTCAACGACAAAAACCTTACCTGCAATATT
Organism: uncultured Clostridia bacterium; assembly: GCA_947383835.1. Classification (GTDB taxonomy): domain Bacteria; phylum Bacillota; class Clostridia; order Oscillospirales; family Ruminococcaceae; genus RGIG8773. The sequence goes on along the minus strand of CANDEV010000014.1, from coordinate 57,978 downwards.
GAAGCGGAAAATGATATAATGATAAGCTGTGACGGTGATAAGATACAGCGTGCATTTGATAATCTTCTGCGTAATGCGGTGATTTACAGTTTTGATAATTCTGAGATAAATATTGCCGTAAAAGCTGTTGAGGACAGCATTTCAATTAAATTCACCAATCACGGAAATACTATTTCCAAAGAAAATCTTGAACGAATTTTTGAGCAATTTTACAGACTTGACGCGGCGCGCGGGACAAACGGCGGGGCAGGACTGGGTCTTGCTATTGCAAAGCAAATAATTGAACTTCACGGCGGAACGATCATTGCCAAAAGTGAAAATGACCTGATTGAATTTACGGTAACGTTGCCGCATTCGTAAGAAAATCGTAAGAATTTCCGTATAAAAACAGTTGAATTTATTGTGAATAAACAAATAAATAACGCTTTTGATTTTGGTATAATTTATTTACCGAATTCAAAAGCGTTATTTTTATTGTTTATGGAAAGGAAGATACAAATGGAAAGAAAGAAAATCGCAGTAATTTTTGGGGGCTGTTCCACCGAATATGAAGTGTCATTGCAGTCTGCATACGCTGTTTTAAAAAACATTGATGGTGGGAAATTTGAGGTAATTCCGATAGGAATTACGCAAAGCGGCGAATGGTTTCATTACACGGGAAATCATGAGAGAATTCCCGACGGTAAATGGTGTGATGATAATGAAAATCTGCACCCGATAGTTTTCTCTCAAAGCCGCACTTTTAAAGGGTTTTTGGAATTTACAGGTAAAAATTACGTTAAAAGACCTATTGACTTGGTATTTCCTATTCTTCATGGAAAAAACGGAGAGGACGGAACGGTGCAAGGTTTATTTGAATTGGCTGGGATACCGATTATTGGCTGCAATACGCTTTCATCTGCGCTTTGTATGGATAAGGACAGAGCACACAGGCTTATAAAATCGGAAGGAATTGATGTTCCGAAATCGGTAACATTTAATATTTTTGAAAAAAACAGTGCGCTGAATGAAATTACAGGCACGCTGAATTTTCCTATTTTTATTAAGCCTGTTCGGTCGGGCTCGTCATTCGGAATATCAAAAATATTTAATGCTAATGAATTTGAAAATGCCGTAAAACTGGCATTTGAACACGATATAAAGGTAATGGCCGAGGAAGCTGTGGACGGTTTTGAGGTTGGCTGCGCTATATTGGGAAATGAAAATCCCATTGTTGGACGCATTGATGAAATTGAATTATCAAGCGGATTTTTTGACTACACCGAAAAATATACGCTGAAATCTTCAAAGATATTTATGCCCGCAAGAATAAATTCAGAAACGGAAAAAGCGGTGCAGGAAGCCGCTTTGAAAATATACCGAATTTTGGGCTGCGGCGGATTTGCGAGAGTTGATATGTTCTTGACAAATGACGGCAAAATTGTGTTCAATGAGGTCAATACGATACCTGGACTCACAGTTCACAGCCGTTATCCAAATATGATGAAAGGGATTGGCTTGTCATTTTCCGAAATGCTGAACAAACTGATAGGATTGTATGTAAATGAATAAAATTATAGTAAAAAAAGAGAACATATACCGCGGAGATTTGCTGCTTGTAAACGCAGTTCACCCTTTGAAAAATAATATTGTGACAAAGCTTATTTTAGCAGATGCGCAATTCCCCGATATTATTATGGAAGCCAATGCCGCAAAATATTTGCAGCTCGTTTTACAGAAAATTTCATCGGGAAACGCTATTATTCCCGTCAGCGGGTATCGCTCATATGAAGAACAGGAAAGCATTTACACAAACTCTCTCAAAGAAAACGGTGAGGAATATACGAAAAAATATGTTGCTTTGCCGAATTGCAGTGAACATCAAACGGGACTTGCAATTGATCTGGCTATAAATAAAAGCGATATTGATTTTATTTGTCCCGATTTTCCGTATGATGGAATTTGCGAAGATTTCAGAAAAAATGCTCCCGATTACGGGTTTATTCAGCGATATGCAGAAAACAAAGAGAAAATTACGGGCATATCTCACGAACCGTGGCATTTCAGGTATGTAGGGTTTCCGCATTCAAAGATAATTACAGAAAATGATTTTTCACTTGAAGAATATATGGAATTTATCAAGAATTTTTCTTTTGAAAACAGATTTATTTTTGAATGTGGAAATGGCAAAAATATTGAAATTTTTTATATGAAACTTGATTATGATAAAGCAGAAGTTGTACTGCCCGAAAACTCTATTTATCAAATTTCGGGCAATAATTTTGATGGGGTTATCGTAACAGTTTGGAGGTCTTAAAATGAACCCAAATAAGTCATACACAGGGATTGACATATTTAGACTGATTGCGGCTTTGTTGGTTATTGCAATTCACACTTCGCCGCTTTCTTCAATAAATGAAACGGCAGATTTTATTCTTACAAGAATTTTTGCAAGGATTGCAGTTCCGTTTTTCTTTGTTACATCGGGATATTTTCTGATTACAAGATATTCTCGCAATGCCGATAAATTATTTAAATTTATCAAAAAAACAGCATTGATTTACTCTGCCGCAATTGTAATTTATCTGCCAATCAATATTTACAATAATTATTTTGATATGGAAAGTCTTCTGCCGAATATTATTAAAGATATAATTTTTGACGGAACATTGTATCATTTATGGTATCTTCCTGCGTCAATTATCGGAGCGGCTATTGCTTGGGTTCTGGTTAAGAAAACAACCTATAAAACAGCTTTTGTGGTTGGAACTTTTCTTTATCTTATAGGAATGTTTGGCGACAGTTATTATGGAATTTCAGAAAATATTCCGATATTAAATGGATTTTATGACTTGATTTTTCAAGTATCGGACTATACAAGAAACGGTTTTTTCTTTGCTCCGATATTTTTTGTTATAGGCGGATTTCTTGCAGATGACCATAAAATTATTTCACTGTGTAAATGCGCTTGTGGTTTTTTAATATCATTCATTTTAATGTTTTCAGAAGCTATGGTCTTGCATAACTTAGACTTGCAACGGCATGACAGTATGTATATTTTTCTGCTTCCAGTAACATTTTATTTATTTAATTTTCTTTTGTATTTTAAGGGAAAACAAATTAAATTCCTGCGTACTTCCTCACTTATGATTTACATAATTCATCCAATGATGATCGTTACAGTAAGATTATTTTCAAAGCTTTTTAATTTACAAAAACTATTTGTAGAAAACAGTATTATTCATTATATTTCGGTATGCGTCGTGTCAACAATATTTGCGTTTGTTTTGACATTTTTATGGGAAAGGGTTAGACTAAACAACAAAAAAACATTATGTAAAACCGACAGAGCATATATTGAAATCAATTTGCAGAATTTAGAGCATAATGTGAGCGTTCTGAGTAAAGCAATGTATACTAAAAGTAAAATTATGGCTGTGGTAAAAGCAAACGCTTATGGACACGGGGCATATGAAATTGCTGTCCATTTAAATAAAATTGGAATTGACGCTTTTGCTGTTGCAACCATTGACGAAGGCATAAAACTGCGTAAATACGGTATTAGCGGTGATATATTAATTCTTGGGTATACAGATATAGGACGAGCTAAAGAATTAAAAAAATACAACCTTACACAGACGCTGATTGATTTTGAATATTCTTGCGCCTTGAATGAGCAGGATATTCCTTTAAACACTCATATAAAAATTGATACGGGTATGCACAGGCTTGGAATTTCCCATAAAAATATAGCGGAAATCAAAATGATTTTTGAAATGAAAAATATAAATGTGCGTGGGATTTACACTCACTTATGCTGTTCTGATAGTTTAGAACCAGATGATATGCAGTTTACAGAAATGCAGATAGTCAACTTTCAGAATGTTATTAATGAACTGAAAAGCGACAAAATAATCATACCAAAGCTACATATTCAAAGCAGTTATGGACTTTTGAATTACCCTGAAATTTATTGTAATTATGTTAGGTTAGGCATTGTGTTATATGGCGCACGAAGTCTACCCAGTGAAACAGTGTTAAAGCTTGATTTATGTCCCGTGCTTACCTTAAAATCAAAGGTTATACTTATACGTCAAATAAATAAAGGTGACACTGTGGGATACGGCAGGAAATTTACAGCAGAACGTGATAGCAGGATTGCTGTTTTGCCAATTGGATATGGAGATGGATTTCCTCGGAATTTATCTTGTGGCAAAGGCTACGTTATTATTAAAGGATATAAAGTTTCGATTATTGGACGAATTTGTATGGATTGCCTTACTGTTGACGTAACCGATTTTGATGATATTGTCATAGGCGATACAGCGGAGCTTATTTGTGCTGAATTGCCTGCGGCAAGTGTTGCGGAAAATTCAGAGAGCATAGCTAACGAATTGCTTTGCAGAATGGGTGAAAGGCTTCCCTATATAACAGTTTAAAATCTCAAAATATTAAATTTGTAGTCTGCTAAATAAAAAACGAATAGTTTGGCGGACAAAATTCCTATGCAATAAAATCCTCCGACTTCGTTTTTGAAGTTTGGAGGATTTTTCGTTGCTGAAATATTTTTATATAATTGGTAATTCATTAAAAAAATCAATGCTGACATAAGGAACTCGTCCGCAAATTCAATCGACATATTTCAACAATATATTTATATAAGTCGTGAATGCTATTCTGCGTTTGCGATTTTTCTTTTTACTGGTTGCCGATCGCCACCTCTCCAAATTATTTTTTCAAGACTAAAAAATAATTTGGAGGAATTTAAAATGGCGTACAACAGTTTAAAAGCATATTGGGTATGGCGCAGAAAAAAAGAAGCAGAGGAAAAGGAATTTCGTGCTCTCGGTGCAAATGAGGATTTCATTGCAGAAATTCACGACTTTGACAGAATAGCGTACAATTCCGATGATAGATTTTACAAAAGATTATACGATGTTGGCGACTTCTACGAGGTAATTGTTGCGGACGAAAGTCAGCAAGAGGTCACAACCATAGAGCAGCTTTTGGACGAGGTAGAAAATCCTGCAATGTACAAAATTCTGAAAAAGACAAGCGAAAGGACTTTGCAGATACTTCTTATGCGAGTGCGTGGTTACTCTGTAAAGGACATTTCGGAAATTTTACATATTTCCAAAACTTCTGTTTATGAGCGGATAAAAAATGTCCGTGAAAAACTGAATAAAGTTAAGTAGTTTTTATTTTTTTCTCCCGCTTTGTAAATTGAAGCGGGGGAATTTTTTTATAGAAAAATTTAAAATAACATTGAAAAAAGCGTAGTGTATTTTCCTATATTATTATGGGGGACAATAACACGCTGCGCGTGAAATCGTCCTTTGCATATGCAAAGAATTAGAGGGGTCAAGGGGAAACCTCCCCTTGCGCACAAACAAACTCCCAAGAGTTTGTATAAGTGCGCCCTACGGGATATTTGGGCGGCTCTGCACACGATAGAATAAAGTTACTCGTAACGATTTGGCAAGTTGTGCAACGAGAACGAGGTTAGTCACGCCGCCCGAATATTCCGTTATCCGTAAGGCAGCATGCTCTTATGAGCTTGAAATAGAAAAAGAAAGGACTGGTGTTTATGCCAAAGAAAAATGATGTAGGTGAAATGAAAGAGAGACTTGCACGTCTTAATGAGCGTGCTAAATCGGCGGAAGATGAATTGAAAAAGCTGGAGGAAAGGCGTAAAAAGGTTCAAAACTTAATTGCTGAGGAGGAAAGGAAAAAGCGTACTCACAATTTATGTGGGATTGGAGGTCTTGTTTACAAATATTTTGGAGATGATATTTCGCAAGAAAAATTTAAGGAAATGCTGGATTTTCTTTTTGCTATTGACGAGGTTCAGGAATTTGTTATAGCAGAAAAGGAGAAACGTTTTTTGCGGAACAACCCACCTGTCGTGATTTCCGAGAATACAAATTCTAATGAAAAGATTACTGAAAGCGATAATGTAAAAATTGAAAATGCATAATGCAGGGAGGCGTTTATTGAACAGAAAAAATATGAATTTGACAAGTAAAAAGGACATTATCAAAATACCCGACGAGTGCAAAAATGAATTTATAAAAGCTATGGAAATTGGATACTACAAGGAATTTTACAAGCAAGGGCTTATCACGGCAGAACAGCTTGAACAGTTGATTGCTATGCAGGACAAGTCTGTTAATTCTGCGGCATAAAAAATTTACCCCTGCATATATAACTGATTTTCAGCAATAAGTTTGTACATATTGCCACTTGCAATTTTGCGTGGTAAAGTGTAAAATAATATATGCAGGGGGATATTTTATCCCCGACTAACGGGGGAAGGAGGACTATGAATAATAAAATAAAGGTTGCGGCTTACGCAAGAGTTTCTACGGATATGACCGACCAGCTTCATTCGCTTTCGGCGCAAATTAGGTATTTCACCGAGTACATAAGTAATCACGAAAATTATGAACTTATCGAGGTTTATTATGACGAAGGTATAACCGGAACTTCCGTTAAAAAACGCGACGGATTTAATCGAATGATTTCCGATTGTGAAATTGGAAAAATAAATTTAATTCTCACAAAAGAGGTTTCACGATTTGCAAGAAATACTGTTGATACGCTTTGCTTTACAAGAAAACTTTCTGCTCTCGGTATCGGCGTTATCTTTATGAATGATGGCATTGATACTCGTGACAAGGACGGCGAACTCCGTTTGACGATTATGGCTTCAATAGCCCAAGAGGAAAGCCGAAAAATTTCTGAGAGAGTAAAGTGGAGTACACGCCGTAATATGGAAAATGGCTGGGTCTATGGGAAAAGTCGTATGTACGGTTTTGAAATCAAAAAGGGACAACTGTATGTCGTTCCCGAGGAAGCGGAAATCGTAAAAAAGATTTTCCATATGTATTTGTATGACGGTAAGGGCTGCCATTCAATCGCAAATGAGCTTAACGCTATGGGTGCAATTTCTATCAACGGAAAAATGTGGCGTGAGGACGGCGTTTGTCGTTTACTCAAAAATGACAAATACGTTGGCGATCTTACTCAATGGAAACACTATTCTACCGATTTTCTCACGAAAAAAGTTGTGCAGAATAACGGCGATAATCCAGACGCTCCGCTTATTACAATTACCGACCACCACGAACCGATTGTATCGAGAGAAGTTTTCGACAAGGTACAAACGCTGCTCTACGAACGTGGACAAATGGCGCGTGAGGGGAGAAAATATTCCCAACATTATTGGTACAGCAGTAAGGTTTACTGTGGAAAATGCGGTTGGGCTTACGGTATTTCGGGAAACAAGCACAAAGAAAAACGCACATTAAGATGTGTAAATCGCGCAAAATACGGTGCGATTCCGAGAGTTGATACCAATGGTGCGGAGGTTGGCTGTGACAGTAAAGGTATTAACGAAAATGTTCTTGCTTTTTGTATAAAATATATTTTGGAGCGAATTCAGGTTTCGCGTTCCGAAATTGTTGAACAGCTTCTTTCGGAAATTCAAATTATACAGAAAAATGAACCGTCCGTAAATATTGAACCTTTGAAAGCGGAGATTGAAAATCTCAGTCGCAAAAAGAGAAAAGCTATTGACCTTATGCTGGACGAGTTGATTTCCAAAGACGATTTGAAAAAACAGACGGAGTTTTACGATAATGAGATTGCTCGTCTGACAGAGAAGATTGCGGCAAGTCAGGACGTTTCGTCTGCACATCAGAAACAAATTGACGGAATAAGGAATTACATTAAGCAAGTGAACTTGACCTCCGAAATGGATACTGACAGCACCAAGATTTATGGTGAACTTCTGAAAAAGGTTATCGTTCACGAAGAAGGCATTACTGATTTTTATTTAACGTGTGTGCCGTTCGGATTTAGAATGATTTACCATTTACACAGATACAACAGAGGTCACCAACTTGACGTTTTTGTCGATATCTGCGAGGTTATCTATTAAACGTGTTTTCATTGCGTTTGGACACGCCCATGCTTCCATTTTGATCCAATCGGGAGTTGACGTGGCAACAGTATCCGCCGATTTGGGACACACAAATTCGGGGACAACTTTGGGAATCTACACACATGAGTTCCAAGATGCACAAGCAAGAACTTCCAATATCATAGCAAACGCTCTGGATTTTTCCAAGAAGAAAAGGGAGCAGGACAATACCAATGCGAAACCGTCAGGCGCTTCTTGAAAGATACGAAAAGTTATGCAATGGGGCGGGAAGATAAAATAATGGGCAAACAATGGGCAAGACAACTTTTTGAGAAAAAAAGAAATCCGCAAACCACGCATTTACGTAGTTTGCGGACCATGAAACTGGTGCGAGTAATGGGACTTGAAAATTACAGCTATATTTTATATTTTTCTATAAAACCCAATGAGTGACGATTTTTAGCCATTTTTTCAATAGTAAATATGAAGAAAATCTAATAAAATAGACTAAGATTATCTATCATAAATATTGCTGTTGTCAAAAAGTTGTCAAGATTTTTATATTTCATCTCGCCCCTCGATTATGCCCCTCGTCAATAATATAAGATAGTCTATACCCGTCCAGTCGCTTGTCCAAAATCTCATCAAAGTCAAGTCCTATTTTATCGCAGATATACCCGCCCACTTCACAAGCGGTATCATATAAGCTGTTTACTGTTGCATATTTACCGTTTAATTCTGAATTTTCTGCCTTAAATTGGCTGATAGAATTTTCCTTTAGGCTTAATTCTTTTTCCAACGTCCTTATGCGTTCGGACAACTCGCCGTTCTGCTTCTTGATTGTCTGTAACTCGCGGATCTGATTTTTAAGCTTGTCTATTTCCTGTTCTTGCTCTTTGATACAGCCTTTGAGGTCGTTTTTGTCTTTATTGAGCCATTCCACGGTATCAATTTTGTTTTTCAGCTTTTCCTGTAACTCGTTTATCTTATCATTTGTAACGTTCTTTATTTCGGATTGAAGCTGTTGTATCTGTTCGTTCAAGCCTTGAATATATGGTGTGCTATCGGCATAGAACGTCCGCATTTGTGCAGCATAATCATCAGCCTCATTTCTTATAGAGGCAGCTTCGGCGGCTGCTTGTTTAAGCTGCTGTTCGACTTGCTGTTCCTTTTGCAAAGCTTTGGTGACGGTTCGTGCCGCTTTATCCTCCAATTCTCTTAAATTTGCAAATTTATTGTACAATTCCGCACTTTGCTGCTGATTTTTTGCGGACATCACAGCGACAGCCTTAGCAAGCTTCTGTACTTCCTCTATTTCCGCAGGAGAGTAAAGCAGCCTGTCTCTGTTTTCCTTGGCGACCAACATTTTCGCCGCATAGGGTACGGGAACGCCCTCTATAGCATTTTTCGGCTCTGCTTGCAGAAAATCATTTACAACCTTTTGATATGGCAGCAATTCCCATTCAAGTTGGCTTTTCGCAGTTTCTTTCAATTGCTGATATTCGGCTTTGGTTAAATGCTCCCTACCCTTTGTAATGCCTTGCGGATTTTGGTGTACGTCAATCCCCAATTCGTTACAGATGTTAATAAGTGCCTTACGTTCGCTGTCCTGCCACGCTATTTGAGCGGTTTTGTGTATATTTTCGGTTTTGAAGCCTTGCTGCTGCAATGCCTTATCAAGACTGTTTTGCAACTTCATACCTCGTGTACATTCTGCAACAGGGATATAATCAATGTGTATATGCACCGTACCGTCAGGCTCGTCAGCGTGAATGTACGCACCGATGAGCTTCAAGTTTGGGTTACGCCGTTCCCAATCCTTGACAAAGCGTTTTAATGCTTCTTTTTCAAGCAGAGCATTATTACCTGTATCGTCTTTATCGCCAATTTGTACTATACACTCATAAACAATGTGTTTTTTCTTATCATTCTTTATTTTGTTATAGTAATTATCTATACGGCGGTCGGAGCGTTTCTGTTTGGAATTATATTCCGCAACGGCTTTACCGAAAATCCTGTCATAGGCTTTTCGGGCAACTTCGTCTGCTAAAATAACGTTGTTGTCGGAAAGCGACTTGTCAATATGATGTTGCTCTTTTACAAAACGTTTATCGCGCACATTATGCCCTCTGCTCCAGTTTGAACCATTGTGAAAGCTTATCGTCTTAGGCATAGCTGCACCTCCTTTTCTGCACGCTTTAGGGGTAACAAAAATTACTTTTATGACTAAAGTAATAACCCAATATTATTTTTGTCATTTCCGTAAACTGCAATAACAAAAATAAATTGGGGCAAGGGGACACCCCTTGCAACCCCGCTAAATATCCTCGCTTTCTATTAGCTCTATTTCTACACTTGTTTCAATCTTTTGCTCTGTCAGTTTATATGCTCCGCAGCTCCAACTATATCGCCGTATCATATATGCAACGTCAGATCGGAGCCTCTCATTGTCAATATGAATTAGGTCGCCGTTTTCGAAATCGTCAAGTTTAAGCTTTTTCCTACCTTCCTCAAAAACCCCACTGAACGAGCAGAGCCTTTTTCCGTTCAAAGCTGCTGACAATGTAAAAACTATATCATCTGTAAGTACAGGGTCATTGGGTATAAGGTAGTCAACAGATTTAACGGAATACTTTGCCACCTCAGCAACGGCAGAACGCAGAGACTTTGCTGCCGCTTCACCCTCTTTATTACCTTTTGATTTACACTTTCGAACATCAACTTGGGTAATAGACGGATTTTTCATCGCTTTTTGCCACATTTTGAGCCAGTCATCACGCTTAATATAATCCCGACTGTTAAAATAGTTCTTGTTTACGGCGAGAATATCATGAATGTGCGGATGATAAGTGCCATTTTTCTTGTTTCGTGTAATTTCAAACGATTTAAAATTACCTTTAACTGCCCGTTTAATCTGCTTATATTTAATAAACTTGCGAAATCCCTCTTGCATATTATTCAGCGTTTTATACAGTGTTTCAGCATCACAATTGGGGACAGTCAGAGTAAGAAATATAAATGCGTATTTATCCTCAATAACGTTCATAATTTGCGAAATTTGCCCGAAAATCTTATACGTTCTGCGCATTGAGCAAAGAGGGCAGAGTCTGTCCCGACAAAAATTTGCACTATGCAGCCGCCATTTTTTGTCATTATCTGATACAGGCTGACGAAATTCCAAGAACGTACCGCAGCCATTTACACGCTCATATTTGCTTTCGTAGCCAAGACGTTCGTATGAAGCCGCGAGAAGTTCGGAGGCTTCTCGTTTAGGACTAAATTTTTTTAATATTTCTTCTTTAAGCTCATTATCAGCTTCAATGATTTCCTTCATTTCCTAAATCACCTCCAGCCCTTAAAAATATACATCAAAAAACCATTCTAACCTTTTTGCTGACTGTATTTGAAGCCATTTTGAAACTTCACAGTTGTTTCTATAAGTATCAAGTAAAGGTTTTCGCCTGCTCCGCAGGCTCATTTTTATGCTTATTTTTTTCAATTGCTTGGCTTGATATTTCGTAAATATTCAACAAGCGCGTCATAACATATCAGCGTTCTGCGCCCAATATTTATGCAGGGCACTTTGTCAGCCTTGCACAGCCGCCTTAATGTGTTTTCAGGCATAATGCCAGTTTTGGCAACCTCTTTGATAGTCATTAATTTCATTGGCGTTCTTTCATTCATTTAAATCAACCTTTCTATTTGTATTTCGTTTTGATTGGAATTTAATCTATTTTAATTATAATATGTTTTGCTAAGCTTGTCAAGCTCAAATTTACAATATTTTTACAATTTGAATATTGCGCTTATTATGCTCATATGCTATAATGTTATATGAAACAAGAAAATATAATGCATTGGAGAGTTATGCAAAATGCTTGAAAATAACAAATATAAAATTATTTTGAATGAAAATAAAATACAGCTTGCCATAAGCTTTGACATTCAATCAAATTCAGAAATAGCTATAATTGGAAGTGCTGAAAAAATAAAAAAACTTATTGCTTCAGCAAAAAATAAGGATGAAATTATGGTAGGTTCAGAAGTTGCAGATGTGTATATCAGACAGTATGGTTCACTTGTCTTTGACATAGAACATCAGTATTTCCCATTTAGGGATTATATCATTGAATTGTTTAATTCCATTTTTGTTGGAAATAATGTTTCTGAAAAAGTGTTGGAAAAATATATGCAGCAAATTCCTAAAGAAAACGTAAGCTTGATTTATGCTATTGAAAAAATATATGTGGAATATACTATGTGCCGACTTACGGAGATTGACCAGCTGCAAGAATTTATTTCAGATGAGTTCATACCTATGTTTATGCAGTCAAATGCAGATACTTTGATTAGTGCATTTAAGTTAAATAAAAAGAAATATTACAATATTTTTCCAAGTGCATATCTAAGTCATTTATATCCTCAAATCCCCGAGGGGGAATTTTGTACAACTCAAAATTGCGATATGTTCTACATTGCTGATTATAATATTCTAAGTATACTTAAGCTGTATATAGCTGACTGCGGTAAAAATCACAAATTTCTAAAGAGATGTAAAAACAAACAGTGTGGAAAGCTAATGCTCGGAAACATCAGCAACATAAAGGAATACTGTTCAGACAAATGCAGGGACGAAGCATACTCACAAGCCATTGCCAAGAGAAGAGACAAGCTGCAAAACGTGTCATACGAAGCCGCTTTTGCTAAGGCATACCAAAGGTATTATTATTACCTTAATAAGAAATTCAAGGCAATAGGACTATCTGATGAACAGCTTTTCCCGTTTCTAAAAGAGTTTCAGCTTTTGCAGCAAGAAATGGAAATGTATAGGAAAGAACTTCAAGCAGACAGGATTACTGAAAAAGAATTTTTCATTTGGTTCGATGAACAGACCAATAAAGTTGAGGAGGAATGTATAAAGCTAAACAATTTCATTAAAGGGGGTGGTTTGGATCAGAAATAAAAAAACCGTCTTGTGCGCTGGTAACACACAAGACGGCGTGAAAGACCCACCCAGAAAGGATTAAGTCCAACACAGGTATGATTTATTCCTTTCGCAACAAGAAAGGAAGTGCCTAAAATGGCAAATGTAACAATCACAAGTAAAACGTCTGCAAGAATAAGAGTTTTTGCAGGAACTATTGACGGGAAAAAGAGCTTTTTCACAAAAACAGTAAAATTTGACCCCAAAATGAAAGAAAAAGAACGGAATGCATTTCTTGACGCAGAAGCCAAAAAGTTTGAGGTATCCTGCATAGGAAGAACCATTATTACAAATCTGACGTTTGAAGAAATCGCCGAACAATGGTTTGAGGAATATGCTAAACCCACAATGCGGGAAACTACATACAGAAGAATGGAATTTCTCAAATCAATTACCTATGAAAAAATAGGAAAATATAAGCTTGACAAGCTAAATAACATTACCATTCAGCACTTTATAGACGACCTTGCCGCTCTTGACGGTTACGGTCGCAGCGGAAACGGATTTTCAACAAAAACGTGCAAGCACTACTTGACTTTTGTTTCGGACGTATACGAGTATGCGGTAAGTAAAGGACTTGCTTCGGATAATCCTTGCAGGAACGTCCACGTTAAGAACAGACACGATGAAAAGGAAAAACAAGTTTACAGCCGTGAAGAAATTTTAAAGCTTCTTAAAGCGTTGGAGGAAGAAGCACCAATCAAGTATCAAGCTTTTTTCTATATCGCCGCCTATACGGGTCTGCGCCGCTCCGAGATACTCGGACTGAAATTCAGCGATATTGACGAGTACGGCGTTATGCGGATAAGGAGAAGCGCAAACTACGTTGCTCACAAGGGTATGTTTATTGACGATACCAAAACCAAGTCATCAAAGCGGAACATAACGTTACCTGACATTGTTGCAAAGAAAATATCTGCATTGCGTAATGTGCAGATTACCGAAAGAATGGCACTCGGCATTACTCCGCAGGAAGATGATTTTCTTTTCTGTACGCCGTACTATGATGATATTATGAATACGAACACGGCATATACCTACTTGCAAAGGCTTTGTAAAAAGCACAAGCTTAGGTTTGCAGGTATCCATTCATTCCGACATTTTACGGCTTCACTTCTAATTTCACAGGGAGCGACAGTTGCAGATACAGCAAGCTACTTAGGACATTCAAGTCCTGCAACGACAATGAACGTCTATATTCACGAATTTAAGGACGCACAGGCAGCTTCAAGCAAACTTATTGAAAACGCACTTTCAAACCGTTAGTTGTCAAAAAGTTGTCAAATTCTTTTAAATCATCATTTTAAAAAATCCCATAAACAACGTTTTTACGTTATTTATGGGATTTATTTTGTGGTGCGAGTAATGGGACTTGAACCCATACGTCATACGACACACGCCCCTCAAACGTGCCTGTCTGCCTATTCCAGCACACTCGCAATCTTAACGACTTAATTATTATATCACGTTTTATCTTCGTTGTCAATAGATTTTTAAATTTATTTGTGAATTTTTAGTTAATTATACTTGTCAAAATTTTATATTAGGTATGGAACAGATCTGCCGTTTTTGTGGAAACAATAAATCAACCGGCGATTGAATCCTGAACAATTAATTGATCATTTACTTTTTTATGGACTTGTGCTATACTTTGATTACACCGGTGAATATTGAAATTGAGAGGGTCATTATGAATTTGAATATCGGCGACAAGATTAAATCTCTCCGCAAGCGGGACGGCAGAACACAGGAGGCACTCGCAAACGCTCTCGGCGTAAGCTGTCAGGCGGTCTCCCGATGGGAGCTTTCTGCGGCATATCCGGACATTGAGTTGGTACCGTCAATTGCAAATTATTTCGGTATCTCCATTGACGAGCTTTTCGGGTACGAATGTGAGCATGACAAAAAGATAGACGAAATAATTGCTCGAGTGGACGCATACGGCATAAAAGCAAGAGGGGACTGCGAATGGGTGGAGGAGTGTACCTCTATTCTGCGGGAGGGACTTGCGGAATTTCCTCAAAACGAAAAGCTGCTTATCACTCTTGCGGAAACACTTTCCGAGGCGGGCTGGAGGACTTGCGGCGAACGGACTTATTTCGACGGGGACGGTTTTCTGCGGCTTGACTGCGGCAGTCATCGGAAAAATGAATACTGGACGGAGTCCGTCAAAATATGTGAAACGCTTGTAAGCTCAAACTGCGGCAATGATATTTTTATAAGAGCGGTACGAATACTCGTCCTGCTGTACAGAAATTTCGGCGAATTTGAAAAAGCTGCGGAATACGCTCGCCGTATGCCCGCCGTTGAAAATTCCCGTGAGATGCTGCTGGCGGTCTCTGCGGACGGAAAGGACGGGGCAATGCATATCGGCGGCGCGCTTCTTAAAACAGCGTCGGAGTTTTCTCGTTTGCTTGTGCAGGGACTTATGGCGAACCTGAATAATTATGACACCGATATGCCCATTGAAAAAATCAGCGGAGCTATTGAGCTTTTCCATGTTATTTGCAGCGACGGTAATTTTGGCGAATATAACGGTCAGCTTATTCAGCTGCACCTTTATCTTTCAATGCTGCAATGGAAATACGGGTATCATGATGAAGCTTTTCTGTCTCTTGACAAGGCTTTGGAGCACGCCCGTGCTCTTGAAAAGCTCCTTGACGGAGGCGAGCATTATTTTACAGCGCCGCTTGTGTCCCTTGTAAAATGCAGATCGGGCGCACCTGCGGAAATCGCCGCTTCACTTCCCGAGGACTGGCCGTTTTGGTGTACTCCCGAATATTCGCAGGTTGAAAAGGAAATAAAATCAGACCCGCGCTGGACGGAATGGGCTGCAAAATGCGGTACGCCGCAAGCTTGATTTAAACGGGTCAAAAATATCAAGAAGTCTTTGCGGAAATAAGGTAAAATGTTTATAATGATTTGCGGCTGAAAAGCATGCAAAAAATCAAACAAAAGCTTGCGTATATATGGTTTTGTGCAGATTTTTTGCATACGCTTTTAGGAGCAAATCAGTATTACAGACGGTAAAAAAGGAGTGTACGGTATGGATTGGATAAAAGGCTTTCAAAGGTCGATAGACTACATTGAGGAGCATATCGCCGAGCCTGTGGACGTGTGCGGTATTGCTGCGCAGATGAATATTTCCGCCTTTTATTATCAGAAAATTTTTTCCATTCTCTGCGGGTTTCCCCTGGGGGAATATATCCGCAACCGCAGGCTTGCGCTTGCCGGCGGCGAACTGCTTGCGACGGAGGAAAAAATTATCGACATTGCCATGAAGTACGGCTACGATACTCCCGAGGGCTTTACGAGAGCTTTTGTAAAATTCCACGGGGTAACTCCAAGCGAGGTGCGAAAGGGCGGAAAGGCGCGTTCCTTTGCGAAGCTTGCCGTCGAAATTTCTGTGAAAGGCGGTAGTATTATGGACTACAAAATTGAGAAAAAAGAGGCATTCAAAATCATTGCTAAAGAGCAGCGTTTTGAAAAAATCGAGGACGTTCAGGGCAGGAACGATATCCCCGCTTTCTGGGCACAGTGTCACAGCGACGGCACGGTAAAGTACCTTTCCGAAAGCTGCAAAAAGGACGGGATTCTGGGCAGCAGCGTTGTGGGAATGTGCATGGAGGACTCTGTAAAGGTAAAGGATTTTCCCTATCTTATTGGCGCGGAATATGCGGGCGGAGAAGTCCCCGACGGCTACAAGGTGGTGGACGTTCCCGCTGCGGAATGGGCTGTTTTCGCAATCGGCAGCATGAATCCGGAGGGTATTCAGAAGGCGTGGCACAGTGTCTTTGCGGAATTTTTCCCGTCCTCAAGCTATAAGCCCGCGGGCAATTTTGATCTTGAGGTTTATCCTACTGATAGCTACAAGGGCGAGATATGGATCTCTGTGGAAAACAAGTAAATATTATGCTTTTGGGGGACGTTTTTCGCGTCCCCCATATTTTTTTGAAAAACTTTTAAGTTTTTTGTGACAAAACACCGTCCCCGATTGTTTTATTGATAGGACGTCCAAAAAGGAGCTGATGAAATGAATAACGGCGAGCTGGAAAAAGCGGTGGAAAACTACCGCCCCATGCTTATCAGGCTTGCATACGGCTGTACGGGAAATCATTCCGACAGCGAAGATATAGTCCAGGACGCTTTTGTCAAGCTTTATCTTAGGAGCAGGTGCTTCCGCTCGGAGGAGGACATGAAAGCATGGCTGATAAGGGTCACGGTAAATATGTGCAAAAATCACGTCAAATCATGGCGTACGGGCAAGCGTTCGGAAATTCCCGAAGATATTGCGAGGGAGGAAAATTTCCCAGAAAGTTCGGCAGTGGAGGAGCTTCTCGGAAAGCTTAAGCCCATTTACAAAGCGGTGATATATATGCACTATTACGAGGGCTATTCCGCTGCCGAGATAGGAAAAATGCTCAAAATAAGCGAAACGGCGGTAACAACACGTCTGAAACGAGGGCGGGACGCTCTAAAACAATTTCTTGAAGACGAGAAAGGAACGGTGTGATATGAGTACATTTAAAAATTATTTTGACGGAATAGACACAAAAACAAACACGGCTGCGGAATGCGGCGAAATAAGAGCCAAGGCTTCAAAAATAAAGAAACGGCGGAAGATTTTTTCCTCCGCGGCGGGAGTTACCCTTGCGGTGATGATGACGACTACAGTTGCGGTAAGCGCGGCGGGAGGCTGGGACATTACCGAAATTATCGGGAGGTGGTTCAAGGGAAATACCGAGTCGGTTATGGACAACCTTTCCGAGGTAACTGTTCTGGAGCTGGAGGAAAAGAATTTCGACTCGCTGGAGATCACCCCAAGGGGCGCAGTCTCGGACGACAATGTTATAGTTCTTTTTATGGACGTGACCCGCACAGACGGCGGTATTTTTGAAGATACCGAGTATGAAGTTACCGACAAGGAGGGTAATATTGCTTACGACAACAACGGCGAACCGTATAAGCTTCTGCCGTGGTATTCTTTCGGCGTATCACAGGCAAAAGTCAACGTTGCTTGGACTGCCTATGCGGACGACAGGGTCTATAACCACAAATGGGACTATGATATGAACGTGCGCCAGTACCGTGTTGACGACGGCAGCCCCAACGACAACAAAATGACAATGGCGTTCTGCTTTGACAAGACGAATATAAAAGAAACCTTAAAGCTCGGAGCCGAAAACGCAGACATAATAGAAAATATGAGGATAGAGGATATAACTCTCCGTTTGTGCAATCTTAGAGACACAAGAGACCGCTTTATGCGCAAACATGGCGACGGCTCGCTTTTCGAGCAGTACTACGCCGAAAACGTGCCGTTTATATGGAACGCAACGCTCAGTATGAATTTCCCGCCTCTTGAAAGCATTACCGCAGAGCCGAACAGTGAAGCTACTTTCAAGATCACGGACAACGGCGGAGCAGCGGAGTATGATTACAGCTACACCGTAAAAAATATTTCGGTATCGAAAATTTCGCTGAGCTTTGACCTTGAAGCTCCCCGCAACAGCTTTGACAGCTATCTGCTGCACTACGACATTGCCGATATAATTCTGAAAAACGGCGATGTTATCGAGGTTGCCAAGGAACGGGAGTTTGAAAGAAAGCTGCCGTATCTGTCAAGAGAGGGCTGGTATACCGATACGGACGGAAACAGCACAAGGTTTGAGCACGTCTCGTTTATACTGACCGAACCTATCGACCCCGACGAGGTGGCGGCGGTACGTCTCGGTGACACGACTTTCCCAATAGAATAACATCAAAACGGCAGGAAAATTAAAATTTCCTGCCGTTTCTGTTTTATAGCAATCCATAAAATTATCTAAACATATCTGTTTTATTATAGCAATTCATAAAAATAGCCATACTGTAGGGGCGGGGTCTTCCCGCCCGCGATACAAAAATATGCTGAACCACGGGACGGGAAACCCGTCCCCTACGAATTTTGTCAAGATATTTTTATGTACCGCTATAAAAAACATTTAAACGCCTTTTCAGCATGGCGACGGGAAGTCCCATAACGTTGAAAAAATCCCCCTCGATACCCTCGGAAAGAACGCTGCCGTACCCTTGTATGCCGTATGCGCCCGCCTTGTCCATAGGCTCTCCCGTGGCGATATAACCGAGAATTTCCTCGTCGGTGAGCGGGTAGAATTTCACCTTTGTTTCGCAGGAAAAGCTGTCCGTTTTATCTCCTGCGGCGATGCAGACTCCCGTTATTACCTTGTGAGTCCTGCCCGAAAGCAGCTTTAACATTCGCGCGCTGTCGGCTTCGTCGGCGGGCTTGCCTAAAATAATATTATCAATTATTACCACGGTGTCGCTGCCTATTACAACAGCTTCGGGGTACTGCTTTGCAATAAACGCCGCTTTCTTCACGGCAAGATATTCCGCAGCCTTTTCGGTGACGATATCCGCAGGCAGTGTCTCGTCTATGTCAGCAGGAATTACTTCAAATTCGGGGACGATATACTTTAAAAGCTCCTGCCGTCTGGGTGAGGCGGAGGCGAGAATTATTTTTCGGTTCATAAAAGCTCCTCCTTAAGCTTGTCCAGCAGGGCTTTGCAGCCGTCCAAAATATCGTTGTAGGCAGTCTCAAAGTCCCCGCTGTACCACGGGTCGGCAACGTCTCTGCCGCTGCCTGTGTACTCCAAAAGCTTGTGTACCTTGCCCTGCGGGTCGGAGGGGAAAATACGCTTTATGTTGCGGAGGTTATTTTCGTCCATAACAGCAAAAATATCGTATTTGTCATAGTCGGATTTTTTAAGCTGTACGGCGTACTTGCTCGTTGGAAAAAGACCGTGCCGAGCCAGTTCACGCTGTGCGGGAGGGTAAACGGGGTTGCCGATCTCCTCGGTGCTGGTTGCGGAGGAGGCTATTAAAAAGCTTTCGGAAAGCCCCTCGTCCTTTACCATATTTTTCATAATAAATTCCGCCATTGGTGAGCGGCATATGTTGCCGTGGCAGACGAACATTATCCTATGCAATATGATCTCTCCTTAAAAATTATACTGTTTACATTATAAACGACTGTGAGAAAAAAATCAAGCGGCTGCCGCGGCAGAAAACGGATTTTTTATTGACATTTTTTTTGAGATGGAGTATAATTATTAATGTACCGCTCCCGATAGGGGTCGGTAAAATAATTTATACTGATTTTCGACTAAAAAGCGTGTAAAAAATCAAGCAAAAATTTGCGCGTATGATTTTTGCGCAGATTTTTTACCTACGCTTTTAGGAGCAAATTAGTATTATGAAAGGAAATCGCCTTGGCAAAAAATTATGAAATAGATATGCTCCACGGAGCGATACTTCCAAAGCTTCTGAAGCTTTCGGTACCGCTTATGCTGTCGAGCATTTTACAGCTTTTATTCAATGCGGCGGACATTATCGTGGTCGGCAACTTTGCAAGCGAATATTCCCTTGCCGCCGTGGGCGCGACGACGGCTCTCGTCAATCTTATGACAAACCTTTTTCTGGGACTTTCCACAGGCTCAAACGTTATCGTGTCGCATTACATGGGCGAGGGCAGCGACGAAAAGGTCAACAGGACGATACATACCTCGATCTTCTTTGCAATAGCAAGCGGACTGCTCCTTACAGCAGGTGGGATAATTTTCGCCCGCCAGCTGCTTACCATTATGCAGACCCCTCCCGAGGTGCTGGAGCTTTCTGCTGTCTATCTGCGGATATACTTTGCTGGAATGGTAGCCATGATGATCTACAATTTCGGCAGCTCCATACTGCGCTCCAAGGGAGACACCAAAAGACCGCTTTATTTTCTTGCGCTTTCAGGGGGAATAAACGTTATCCTCAATCTGATATTCGTTATACTGCTGAAAATGGACGTTGCGGGAGTTGCTCTTGCCACGGTCATATCACAATGCGTTTCGGCGGGACTGATACTGAAATGCCTTATCAATGAAACGGGAGCTTTCCAGTTCCGCTTCAGCGAGCTTCGTCCGGACGGACGGATAGCGCGGAAAATACTTCGTATAGGCATACCCGCAGGCTTTCAGGGAGTTGTTTTTTCGCTTTCAAACGTGGTCATACAGTCCTCGGTAAACAGCTTCGGATATATCGTAATGGCGGGAAGCTCCGCCGCCGCAAGCATAGAGGGCTTTGTATGGGTATCCATGAACGCCTTTTCACAGGGCGCGCTTACCTTTGTCAGCCAGAATATGGGCGCAAAAAAATACAGCCGCATAAACAGGATAGCGCTGATCTCCTGCGTCTGCGGAGCGGTCACAGGGCTTGTCCTCGGCAACGCCGCATATCTTTTCGGCACGCCGCTGCTTCGCATTTATGATTCCCGTCCCGACGTTATAGCGGCAGGTCTGATACGAATGAGCATGGTATGCTGCTTTTATTTCACCTGCGGGCTTATGGACTGTATCGTAGGCGCTATCCGCGGTATGGGCTTTGCGGTAACGCCAACCATAGTTTCCATGCTTGGAGCCTGCGGTCTCAGGATAATATGGATATATACTATATTCCGTGTACCCGAAAACCATACGGTGCTGATGCTGTTTTTGTCGTACCCCGTTTCGTGGATAATAACATTTCTTACCCATTTGGTGTGCTATATTTTTATGCGCAGGAGGTTCCCGAAGGCGGACGCTGAAGCGGCGGAGGATCAGTCGATTATAGAAAGCTCACAATAAAATTATCTTAAAAATATTCAAAAAAAATACATTGACAAAGCATTTATTTGGGAGTATTATATTCATACTGTTAAAAAATAAAAGCAAGAAAGCGAGGCAGAATTATAATGTATGCAGCATTTTTAAAATCGTATATTATGGAGTCTGTCTGCTTTGGGCAAATTATCGTTTAGCTCGCTTGCAGTATTATAGTGCGGTCAAGTCTCCTGAAATCAGCATATTTGCTGAACATCGGGGGGCTTTTTGTTTATATTGAACAGAAAGGCGGAGTGAGTATGTTCCAGATAAAATGGATATGGGAAAATTTAAAGGGCTACAGGGGCAGATATATTTTCGCGCTGTGCATGACGGTAATGGCGCAGATAATGTATCTTACAAACCCGATTTTCGGACAGAATATCGTTGACACCTTTATCTACGGCGAAAATGCTGCGGAAAATCTTGCCGAAAAAAAAGACCTGCTGCTCATGCTTTGCGGCGGAATGGTGCTGTTTACCTTTATAAGAACGGTTTTTCAGTTCAGCTCAAATATGCTGTACGAGGTCTGTTCGCAGGGTATGCTTGCCAAAATCAGGAATTATCTTTTTGCCAACGTGCAAAAACAGGATATGACGTTCTACGACCGAAACCGCACGGGCGACCTTATGACAAGGCTTTCGGGCGATCTGGATATGGTGCGGCATACGGTATCATGGATACTGAAGACTTTGGTGGAAAGCATTGTACTTTTTACCACTACGACGGTGTACTTCTTTGTGCTTGATCCCATTATGGCATTATGTCTGCTTGCGCTTACTCCTCTGATATTTATTATTTCGGGAATTTTTCGGAACGAAGTCGGACCTAAGTACGTCAACCTCCGGGAGCGGCTTTCACAGCTCAACACGCAGGCGCAGGAGAACATTGCGGGAAACCGTGTTGTAAGGGCGTTTGCACGGGAGGACTACGAAATAGAGAAATTCCGTGAAAAGAACGAGGAGTACTCAAAAGCCAACAAGGACGCTTCTTTGACGTGGCTCAAATATTTCCCCTATATGGAAACTACGGCGCAGGGGCTGACGGTGGTGCAGCTTATAGCGGGAGGAATTTTCGTCATCACGGGCAGGCTCACAATGGGCGAATACGTTGCTTTCAGCGGACTTATATGGACTATCTCAAACCCAATGAGAAACGTGGGCGCGCTTATCAACGACTTGCAGAGGTTCATGGCTTCCGCCACAAAAATTATCGAGGTGTACTATTCTCACCCGTTTATCGTTGACCGCGCGGACGCTGCCGATATGCCCGACAGGCTTAAAGGCGATATCGAGTTCAAAAACGTTACCTTTAAATATGACGATCTGGAAGTGCTGAAAAACGTAAGCTTCAAGATCAAGGCTGGGGAGACCGTGGCTATTATGGGCGAAACGGGTTCGGGCAAGACCTCTCTCATAAATCTTATCCCGCGGCTTTACGACCCCTGCGAGGGAGAGGTGCTTGTGGACAGGACTAACGTCCGTTTTATCAAGCTGAAAACCTTGCGTAAGAATATCGGCGTTGCAATGCAGGACGTACTGCTTTGGTCTGATACCATTGACGGCAACATCAGCTTCGGGCGCAGCGATATGCCTGAGGAGGACGTTCACAAATTTGCCGCTGCCGCCGACGCCGACGAATTTATCACAAACCTTAACGACGGCTACGATACTATAGTCGGCGAACGGGGTGTGGGTCTTTCCGGCGGACAGAAGCAGAGGATCTCACTTGCAAGGGCGCTGGCTATCCGTCCCGCAATATTGATACTGGACGATACCACGTCTGCTGTTGACCTTGAAACGGAAAAGCAGATACAGGATAACCTCCGTAATCTTGATTTCAAGTGCACAAAAATAATAATCGCCCAAAGAATTTCCTCCGCCAAGGACGCGGATAAGATAATTATTCTGAAGGACGGAAAAATCTCCGAGTGCGGAACACATGAGGAGCTGCTCCGGAACAAGGACGGCTATTACACAGAGATATATAATTTACAGCAAGGCGCTGCAGAAAACGCTATATAAGGGAGTGAGATAAATGGCAAGAAATAAATACGACATTGACGAGGCGCTTGAATCCCCCTTTGATATAAAGCACCTAAAGCGGGCAATGGTCTATGTTTCGCGTTATAAAAAGCGTATGATACTGTCGCTTACCCTAAGCGCGCTGGCGGTAATAATCGGACTGCTCTCGCCTGTTATCACACAGTATGCGCTGGACGTAGTCATTCCGCAGAAAAATATTCCGATGCTGCTTGTTACCGCGGGACTTCTGCTGTTGACTATCGTTGTGAATATCATATTTTCAAAGATACGCTCTGTCATAATGACAAAGGTGGGGCAGGACATTATTTTCGACATACGCACAGATCTGTTCGAGCATTTGCAGAAGCTGTCATTCGAGTACTACGACAGCCGCCCCCACGGCAAGATATTGGTGCGTATCATCAATTACATAAACAGCGTTTCCGACACCCTTTCAAACGGCATAATCACCTTTATTCTCGAAATTTTCAACCTTATTTTCATAGCGGTCTTTATGTTTGCGATGAACTGGAAAATGGCTCTTGTCATCATGGCGGGAGTACCGTTTCTGGCAGGCTTTATACTGCTGATAAAAAACGGTCAGCGCAAGGCTTGGCAAAGGGTAAACAACAAAAGCTCCAACCTTAACGCTTACCTCCACGAGGGTCTCGTAGGCGCAAAGGTGACACAGCTTTTCAGCCGTGAGGACGAAAACGCCGAGATATTCGGCAATCTTTCCGAGGCGTACCGCGGTGCTTGGATGAAAGCCGTTACCTACAACAATCTGCTTTGGCCTACAGTCGATACGATCGCCACGGTGGTGGGCGCGTCAATATATTATGTGGGACTTGCCGTGTTCGGCACAGCAACAGTATCCCTGGGTACGATCGTTGCAATGTCAAGCTATGCTTCACGGTTCTGGCAGCCGATACTAAACCTTGCAAACCTTTTCAACAACTTTGTGAACGCGGTCTCATACCTTGAAAGGATCTTCGAGACACTTGACGAGCCTATAAAGGTTGACGACAAGGAGGGTGCGGAGGAGCTTCCTCCAATTGAGGGAAACGTGCGGTTTGAGAATGTTACCTTTGCATACGACGAGAGCAAAACGGTGCTTAAAGACCTTTCCTTCAGCGTTAAAAAAGGCGAGAATATTGCCCTTGTGGGACCCACGGGAGCGGGCAAGACCACCATTGTGAACCTTATTTCCCGTTTCTATGACGTAACGGGCGGCGCGGTGCTTATCGACGAACACAATGTTGAAGATGTGACATTGAAGTCCCTCCGTTCACAAATGGGAATAATGCTCCAGGACAGCGTTGTTTTCAGCGGCACTATCGCGGATAATATCCGTTATGGCAAGCTTGACGCAACTATGGAGGAAATCGTTGCGGCGTGTAAAACAGTCCGCGCAGACGAGTTTATAAGGGAATTTCCAAAGGGCTATGACACGGAGATAACCGAGGGCGGCTCCACGCTTTCACAGGGGCAGAAGCAGCTTATAGCCTTTGCCCGTACCCTTATCAGCGACCCTAAAATTCTTGTGCTGGACGAGGCAACGTCCTCTATAGACGCAAAGACCGAGAAGCTTTTGCAGGATGGCTTGCAGCGGCTTTTGGAGGGCAGGACTTCCTTTATCATCGCCCACCGGCTTTCCACAATACGGAACTGCGACAAGATAATGTACGTCTCCGACATGGGCATAACCGAGTGCGGAACACATGACGAGCTGCTTGCCAAAAAGGGAGATTACTACAAGCTTTACAATGCAAGAGAGGCAAGCTGATATTTCAATTGCATATATATTTTGCAAATGTTTGCCCCCCTGATTCTGTAACCGAATCAGGGGGGCAAAGCTTTTATAATACTGATTCACTCCCAATGTGCAGACAAAAAATTCGGCGCAAAATCCATATATGCAAGATTTTGCTTGAATTTTTTGTACACATTCAGGTCGTGAATCAGTATAATACTAATTTGCTCCTAAAAGCGTAGGTAAAAAATCTGCACAAAAATCACACGCGCAAAATTTTGCTTGATTTTTTACACGCTTTTTAGTCGCAAATTAGTATAAGATCAAACGCTGTATTTTGTCATGTACTGCTCGGTAAGAGCAAGGTATTCGGTGCTGCTGTTCTCGTGCTGCGCCTGAATGTATTCGTGACGGTTAAGGATAGAGCTGCTTTTCTGCGCGCTCATAACGTACACAGCAATATTGGAGCAATGGTCGGATATCCTTTCCAGATTTACAAGCAGATCGAGGAAATTCACGCCGCTTTCAACAACGCATTTGCCCTCCTTAAGCCGTTCGATATGCCGCGCTTTCAGTATTTCGTTAAGGTAATCCACAGTTTCCTCCAAAGGCTCTATTTTTTTAGCAAGAGCAACGCTGTTGTTTTTGACGGTATCTACAGCCATGCCGATAATTTCCTCGACGGCGTCTGATATGACTCCAAGCTCTTTCAAAGCGTTTTCGGAGAACGATACCTCCATATCGTTGAGCTTTTCGGCGTTTTCGATAAGGTTCATGGCGTAGTCGCCTATTCGTTCAAACTCGGAGGTAAGGTGCAGAAGCTCGGTAACGCGGCGGTTTTCGTAGTCCGTAAGCCCGCAGTCGTTGAGCTTTACAAGATAGGCGTTGAGCCTGTCCTCCATTCGGTCAATGCTCGTCTCGTTTGCTTTCAAGCGGCTGACTGTCTTTTCGTTAAAATCGCCGCCGAAAAGCTTCCGCATTTCGGTAAAATTCTGCAAGGCGAGCCTGCCCATCGTAACAACGGTATTGTGCGCCTGCTGAATTGCCAATGAGGGGGATTTTAACAGACGCTCGTCCAGCGCTTTTACGGTGATCTCCTCCGTACCGTCGGGGTTTATCTCGCCCTCGGGCTTATCCCGTATAGTAAGACAGGCAAGCTTTTCCAAAAGCTTTGTAAACGGCAGGAAGCATATTGTTGCCACAACGTTGAAAAATGTGTGGAAGTTGGCGATACCGCCCATGCTGATAGGCTCGTCCCAAAACGCAAAGCCCGCCGTTGCTTTAATTGTGTAAACTACCGCAAGGAACACGATAGTGCCTATGACGTTGAAGTATAGGTGTACCACGGCTGCCCGCTTTGCGTTTTTGGACGCCCCAGCCGCCGAAATGATAGAGGTCACGCAGGTGCCTATATTCTGACCCATGATTATGGGAAACGCTGCTGAATTTTTAAGCGCGCCGCTTTGAGAGATCGCCTGCAAAATACCCACCGCAGCCGACGAGCTTTGCAGCAGCGCGGTAACGACCGCTCCAGCGATAACGCCTAAAACAGGATTTGAAAGGGTTGCGAAAAGCTGCTGAAATTCCTTAAGCTCCGAAAGAGGCTGAACTGAGTCGCTCATGGAAAGCATACCCGTGAAAAGGATACCCAAACCGATAAGAGTCTCGCCGAGGCTCTTTTTTACATCGTTTTTCGACAGCATGAAAATTATCAGACCGATTATGGAAATTATCGGCGCAAGGTATCTGGGATTGAGAAGCTGTATAAAAATATTGGTGTCCCCGCCGCTTTCGATTCCTGCAAGCCGCAGTATTTGACCCGTAACGGTAGTACCGATGTTTGCGCCCATGATAACGCCTATTGCTGAGGAAAGCTTTAAGATCCCCGCGTTTACCATACCGACTATTATGACCGTAGTCGCGCCGGAGCTTTGTACGGCGGCTGTGACAACCGCGCCGAGACACACGCTTTTAAAGACGTTGCTTGTAAGGCTGGAGAGGATCTTCTCCATTTTGCCTCCCGAAATTTTTTCGAGACCGCTCCCAAGCATTGTCATGCCGTAGATAAACAGCGCAACGCCGCCGAAAGCCTGAATTGCTATAAGCAGAATTTCCGAACCTGTCATATTGTTCTCCTTTTTTGTGGGGACGTGCTTTTTCCCAAAAGCTTTTTTATACTTCATTTTTACTCATACGCTTTAATTATAGCATAAATTAAAATTAATAAAAGCAGATTTTATGACAATATTTATTTTCTCATTTTTGCACAAAATTCCACAGCTTTTAACAGCCGTTTTATTGCACCGCTACAAATGCCGCAAAAAATATTTTTTAAATACAGGCAAAATATTTGCCGCCCCTATTGATTATTTATACATTAATATGGTATAATAAAAGTTATTAAATATTGTGGAGAACGGTTACTTATGAAAAAATGGACTATCGGAAAGCCCGATCAGCAGGCTGTTGACATACTGACAAAGCAGGGCGGGCTTACCGAAATATGCGCGGGAGTGCTTGCTTCGCGGGGAATTGACACAATGGAAAAGGCTATGGATTTTTTTAACCAGAACAACAGTGACGAAGACGGCGGCGTACTCTCCGACCCTTTTCTTATCAAGGATATGAAAAGGGCGTCCGAAATAATTCTTTCGGCTATGGACGAGGGCAAAAAAATATGCGTTTACGGCGATTACGACTGCGACGGGATCACCGCTACGGCTTTGCTGTACTCATATTTGGAGTGCATGGGTGCTGACGTTTCATACTACATCAATCAGCGCAGCGAGGGTTACGGACTTTGCGCCGACGCATTAAGGCGGCTTGCGGAGGAGGGCGTTGAGCTTATTATCACGGTGGACAACGGCATTTCGGCAATTGCCGAGGCGGAGCTTGCAAAGGAGCTTGGAGTCGAGCTTGTCATAACAGACCACCACAAGCCCGGAGAAGTCCTGCCTGATGCGGCGGCTGTGGTTGACCCGCACCGTGAGGACGACCTTTCGACTTTCAAGGACTTATGCGGCTGCGGCGTTGCGCTGAAGCTTATCGCGGCTATGGACGGCGGCGACTGTTCCTCCGCATTGGAGCAGTTTTCCGACCTTGCGGCTATCGCCACCATTGCGGACATTGTTCCCCTCAAAGGCGAAAACAGAGAGATAGCGCGGCTGGGTCTCCATTACCTTGAAAACACCGAAAACGCGGGACTTAAAGCCCTTATGGCTGCGGCTTCGGTAAAGCCGCCCGTGTCCTCCACAACGGCGGCATTTTCACTTGCGCCAAGGTTAAACGCAAGCGGACGTTTCGGGTCGGCAAGCGAAGCTGTGGAGCTGCTTCTTTGCGAGGACGAAAATTCCGCCGAGGAAATGGCAAGACGGCTGAACAATCTCAACAACGAAAGAAAAAAGACAGAGGGTGACATTATGTCGGTCATTGAGGCATACATAAATGAAAACCCCGATGTTTTATATAAAAGAGTGATCTTCCTTTACGGCGAAGGCTGGCACCACGGCGTTATCGGCATCGTTGCGGCAAAGCTTGTTGAAAGGTTCGGCAAGCCTGTTTTCATACTTTCAGACGACGAGGACTTTGCCCGTGGTTCGGCGCGTTCCGTTGAGGGATTTTCCATACACAAGGCTCTGACCGCTTGCTCCGAACACCTTGACAAATTCGGCGGACATAGCGGCGCAGGGGGATTTTCTCTTAAAAAGGAAAATATAAACTCGTTCAACGAAGCCTTGCAGAAATACGCGGCGGAGGAATTTCCGTCAATGCCTGTAAAGGAGCTTCACGCCGACAAGCTTTTGCAGCCGCGGGAACTGACGGCGGAAAGCGTCCGCTCCTTGGAAATGTTAGAACCCTGCGGCGAGGGCAACCCCTCTCCCCTGTTTGCAATGCCGGGCGTGAGGATATTGGAGGTAGTCCCCCTGTCGGGCGGAGCGCACACTAAGCTGAAGCTTACCTACGGGAACGTTGGCGTATACGGCTTGCTTTTCGGCGTAAAGACAGCGGATTTCTGTTATAAGGCGGGAGATATGATAGATATGCTGGCGTATCCGTCCCTGAATACATACAACGGTCAGACCTCGGTAAATATACGTATAATCGATTACCGCAAAAACGGCATACCCCAAAATCAATACCTTGCGGCAAAGGAAGCCTACGAAAAGTACAAGCGGGGCGAGGGTGCGGAGGAACGTCTTATCCCCCGAATTGTCCCCGCAAGGGAGGATCTGGAGGCGATATACCGCGCTGTACCGAAAAATAATCCGGCGGCGTTTGACAGCGTTTATTTTTCGGTTTGCTCCGAAAGCATAAATTACTGCAAATTCCGTCTTGCTCTTGATATTTTTGAGGAGCTTGGATTGTTTGAGGTGAACCATTACAACGAGACGGTGACAAGCAGGACAGTTTCCCAAAAAGCCGACCTTGACAGTTCGGAGATACTAAAGGGTCTGAAAGCCCTGACAGCAGCAAAATAAACAATATTTGCGAAAGGAGGATATTCCCCATGTTGAACAAACCCGAAACAGTATATACAATAGATATGCTGATACAAAAAATTCTTGACGACGAGAAGCAGTACGACCTCAGCAAAATAATTTCCGCATATGAGTTTGCGGCAAAGGCTCACGCAAATCAGGTGCGCTCCTCGGGCGAGCCTTATATCACCCACCCGCTGGCGGTCTCCTATATTCTTTTGGAGCTTGGTATGGACACCGACACCATTTGCGCGGCAATGCTCCACGACGTTGTGGAGGACACCGACGTTACTCTTGAAGAGATAAAAAAACTTTTCGGTCAGGACGTTGCCATGCTTGTGGACGGCGTTACAAAGCTGGGCAAGATACCGCTGTTCACAAAGGAGGAACAGCAGGCGGAGAACGTGCGGAAGATACTCCTTGCCATGTCACAGGACATTCGGGTCATTATCATAAAGCTCTGCGACCGTCTCCACAATATGCGGACTCTCCATTTCCGACCCGCTCACAAGCAGCGGAACACCGCGCTGGAGACCATGAACATATACGCTCCCATTGCCCACCGCCTCGGTATGCGTACTATCAAGGAAGAGATCGAGGACTTGGCGTTCCGCTATCTCGATCCTTACGCTTACGGCGAGATAGAGCACATGATGAGCATACGCAGCGACCAGCGTGAGGCTTTTATCGAGTCCATAAAAAAGCAGATAGCGGAACGCTTTGCCGAGGGTGATTTTGCCAAGCCGCCGCAGATAGACGGACGGGTAAAGTCAGTTTACGGCATATATAAAAAATCCTTTATGCACAATAAGAGCATTGACGAGATATACGATATTTATGCTGTTCGTATAATAGTTGACACTGTGCCCGAATGTTACAACTCCTTGGGTATCATACATGATATGTTCAAGCCTATCCCAAACCGTTTCAAGGACTATATTGCCACGCCTAAATCCAATATGTACCAGTCCCTGCACACTACCGTTATCGGCAGAGAGGGCATACCCTTTGAGGTGCAGATAAGGACTTGGGATATGCACCACACCGCCGAGTTCGGAATTGCCGCACACTGGAAATACAAGGAGGGCATAAGCGGCAAGGACAAGCTTGAAAACCGTCTCGCGTGGATAAGGCACATTATTGAGACGCAGCAGGAAACGGACGATGTTGAGGAAATCGTCCGCACCATAAAAAGCGACCTTGCTCCCGAGGAAACCTTTGCCTTTACTCCAAAGGGGGACATGATAACCCTGCCAAGCGGCGCGACAATAATCGACTTTGCCTATGCGATACACACCGAGGTCGGCAACAAAATGAAAGGCGCAAAGGTGGACGGCAAGCTTGTTTCCCTTGACTATCAGCTTTCCACGGGGGAAATCGTTGAAATTATTACCGCCAAAGACCCTGATCACGGTCCCAACAGGGCGTGGCTGGACATTTGCAAGACCAACGAGGCGAAGTCCAAGATACGCTCATGGTTCAAAAAGGAGCGCCGTAAGGAAAATATTATCAAGGGCAAGGAGGAGCTTGAAAAAGAATTCAAGCGGAATTATATCCGAGTTCCCGACGAGGATCTGCCGTTCTTCCTTGCGGACGATATGAAGCGGCACAACTGCACCACGCTTGATGATTTTTACGCTGCGATAGGCTACGGCGGCGTGATACTTTCCCGCATGATGCAGAGGCTAAAGGACAAGTACGTTAAATTTTACGAGCGCAACGAGGCTGCGATAAAAACGTTCACCCCGAAAAAGAGTACGGGCGGAATTATCGTTGACGGTCAGGAGAACGTACTTGTGAAGCTTTCACAGTGCTGCGGGCCGCTGCCGGGGGACGATATTATCGGCTTTGTCACAAGGGGTCACGGAATTTCGATACACAAAAAGGACTGCGTGAATTATGTTAATGCGGTCAAGTCGGGCAGCGAGCCTGAACGGTGGCTTGAAGCCCATTGGGAGGAAGGTTCGTCCTCAAATGCGTCCCCGATATACAAGGTCACGCTGGATATTGTTGCAAGCGAGAGCATTCAAATTTTGGCGGAGGTCTCAAAAACCCTTGCGGAGCAGCATATACCCGTTACGGGAATTTCCGTCAAGGAGCTTAAAAACGGCAACAGCAGTCTTTTTGTGACTATAACCACGGCGGGCATTACACAGCTTAACACTGTCACGGCGAAGCTGAAAAAGCTGTCTAACGTTATAAGTGTGGAACGTACCGGCAAATAGCGGGGAACGCCCCGCGGCGATCGTCCCCCACCGTTAAATACAGCATATTTATAATTTATTATGCCCCCTCAGGGGGGTGGTATAATGTAAGTCAACTATAAATTGTGTCAGTTTTAGGAAAGGAAAAGTACCATGAAAATAATATCTGTTCCGCCGCAGGGCGCTTTTGAGGTAAACTGCTATATTGTCGTTTCCGAAGCGGGAAACGCTGTTATGATAGACTGTCCAGAGGGGGCGGAAAGACTTTTTGACGCGGTGAAAAAAAGCGGCGCGGAACTTAAAAAAATACTGCTTACCCACGGTCACTGCGACCATATCGAGTCCCTTGCGGAGGTTGCGGAAGCAACAGGCGCGGAGGTTTACATTCACAAATTCGACGCGCCGAAGCTGACGGACTCCCACGGTAATCTTTCCGAATTTTTTGCGGCGTATCTGGACGGTCCCGTTAAGCATTACGACAAGGCAATTGCCGTAAGCGACGGCGATATTATCAGTCAGGACGAGCTTGAATTTAAAGTAATACACACCCCCGGACACACAAGCGGGTGCGTTTGCTACATTGCGGACGATGTTATGTTCAGCGGAGACACGCTTTTCCGCGACTCTATCGGCAGGACGGACATGACGGACGGAAACTATCAGGTGTTGTCCGAAAGTCTGAAAAGGCTTACCGAGATTACGGAAAATTACAGAGTACTGTCGGGTCACGGCGACGAGACTACTCTCGGCAGAGAAAAAAATCATAACCCTTACATTGGCGGAAATATGTTTGATTTTTAAAGGAATACTATAATGACTATTTGTTTTATCGGCAACAAATTTAAGTACGAAATAGAGGCGGTAATGAAGCTTTTTCTGCCACTTATTACTTTTGATTTTCTTTTTGATGAGCAGCCTCCCCAAGACGGAGATATATGTTTTATTGAAAGAGTTTTAGGGGACGGCTCTTACAGACTTTCGGTACAAGTCAAAATGGGTGAAAAACTTGAAGAAGAGCTTTGCAAAAGGATCGGCGAATTTTACGACAAGGCGGACGAAGCCGACCTTTGCAGAATGCTGTACAGAATTATGCAAAGGCTTACGGGCATTACCCCTGCATGGGGTTGTCTCACGGGAATACGTCCCGTAAAAAAGGTGAACGGTTTGCTTGCTGAGGGAAAAAGCAAGACGGAGATTTTCGATATTCTGAAAAAGGAATATTACGTTTCCGACCAAAAGCTGGAGCTTGCCTATCAGACTGCAATTGCACAGACCGAACCGCTGAAAGCCCTTGACAAGCGGTCATACTCTTTATATATTTCAATACCGTTCTGTCCGTCGCGGTGCAGCTACTGCTCCTTTGTAAGCCATTCTATCGAAAGCGGCAGCGCGAAAAAGCTCCTCCCCGATTACGTAAAAAAGCTTTGCGAGGAAATTGAACAGACCGCCCAAATCGCACGGGAGCTTGACCTGCGTTTGGACACAATTTACATCGGCGGCGGTACTCCCACTGCTCTTTCTGCGGAGCAATTGGAAGCTGTTATGGCGGCTGTGAAAAAAAACTTTGACATTTCAAAAATTCGTGAATATACTGTAGAAGCGGGACGTTCCGATACGATTACCGAAAAAAAGCTTGAAATTATCCGCGATTTCGGCGCGACAAGAATTTCGGTAAATCCCCAGACTATGTGCGACAGCGTGCTGAAAGCCATAGGCAGGAGGCACACCGCGGAGGACGTTGTTTCCGCTTTCAAATCGGCAAGACGGCTGGGCTTTGACAACATCAACATGGACACCATTGCGGGACTTCCAACGGATACTCCCGAGGGATTCAGACACACCGTCGAGACCCTTTGCGGACTTGACCCCGAAAGCATTACTATCCACACGCTGACGGTAAAGCGTTCCTCAAACCTGTTTGCGGAGGAGGAAAAAAATATTGACGGAAGGATAAGCGAAATGGTGGATTTCGGGCAGAAGCGTCTGCTTGATACGGGGTATATCCCCTACTACCTCTATCGGCAGAAAAACACTGCCCAAAATCTCGAAAACGTGGGCTTTGCCAAAGCGGGGTACGAGTGTCTGTACAACATTTACATAATGGAGGAAGCCCAGACTATTCTTGCAGTCGGCGCAGGCGGCTCCACAAAGCTTGTGAACACCGATACGGGAAAAATCGTGAGACTGTTCAATTATAAATTCCCCTATGAATATATTTCGAGGTATGATAAAATGATAGTTAAAAAGGACGGTATTGCGGAATTTTTTAAAAATATTTGATTTAAAAGGAGCGTTGAAAAATGGAGGATTTTTTAAGCCTTGCCAAAAGGCGTTATTCGGTACGAAAATTTATTGATAAGCCTTTGGAGCAGGAAGTTATCGACAAAATTTTGCAGGCAGGGTATGTTGCTCCCACAGGGTGCAATTATCAGCCCCAGCGTATTCTTGTAATAAACAGCGAAGAGAGTATCCAAAAGCTTAGAAAATGCACAAAATGCCATTTTGACGCGCCCACGGCAATGCTTGTCTGCTACAATAAGGACGAATGTTGGGTGCGGAAATATGACGGAAAAAACTGCGGCGTATCCGACGCGTGTATTGTCGCCACACACATGATGCTTGAAGCGGAGGAATTGGGCGTTGGCACTACTTGGGTAATGCACTTTATTCCCGAAGCGGTGCGGTGCGAATTTAAGATACCCGAAAATATCGAACCTGTTGCGCTGCTTGTAATGGGTTATCCGACAGAGGACTGCGAGCCGTCCCCGCTGCACAGTCAGTTCCGTCCTTTGGAGGAAACTGTGGTTTACGATAAATTTGCGGGGAACGCCTAACGGCGAGAGGCTTCCCGCAGTTAAATATTGCGGAATGTTATTATTCGCAGTCCCACAAGAGACGGTTTAATATTTTAGAGCAATGACAGCAAAGGAAAATACATGGCTATTAAAAATATTTTGTGCAAATTTATAACGGTTACAGGCAGGAGGGCGTTTCTATACTCTTGCTTCTAATAATCTATTTTCTAACAGGAGGAAATTATTATGAGCTTTAATTTTGACGATCTGGTATCCGGCGCTAAGGACGTTTGTGACAAGGCTGCCGCTAAAGTCGGGGAGGCTATCGACTACTCCAAAACACAGCTTGACCGCAGTCAGCTCCGCGTTAAGATAAAGGAGACCTACTGCAAGCTGGGTCAGATATGCTACGATATGCACGAGCAGGGCGACGACAGGACAGGCGAGATGAAAAAGGTCATTGCCGAGCTTAAGGGTCTTAAAGGCAAGCTTGACGAGGCGGACGCTGCGGTAAACGTCAAGAAAACCAAGGTCTGCAAGTTCTGCGAAACTGAGAACGGCGCAGACAGCGCGTACTGCACAAAATGCGGAGAAAAGCTGTAAAAACATATGGATTTTATCAAGGCGGGAGCAAGCCCCCGCCCTACGGTTGGCATTAATTTGAATTGCTTCAGTATAAAAATCCGCGCTGTAAGTAAACCTTTTCAAGGGGTGTAGTCATAACAAAATGAAGAAAAACGAGATATTCACTATTGAAATAACGGGAATGACCGCCGAGGGAAACGGCGTTGGGAGAACTGCGGAGGGTATGGCGGTATTCGTACCGCTTACCGCCGTCGGGGACGTGATATCCTGCAAAATCGTCAAGGCTGCAAAAAGCTATGCCTACGGCATTATTGACAAGATAATCACACCCTCTCCCCACCGTACCGAGAGCAATTGTCCCGTTTCCGGAAAATGCGGAGGCTGCACGTTCCGCCATATGAGCTATTCCGCCGAGCTTGCGGTAAAGGACAAGCTTGTGCGGGACGCTTTTTTGCGTCTCGGCGGCTTTGAGGACGTCCCCTTTGAGGAAATCTGCGGCGGCGAGGAGGACTGTTACCGAAACAAGGCGCAGTACCCTGTTGCGGAACAGAACGGCAAGGCGGTCTGCGGATTTTATTCAAAACGCAGCCACAGGGTCGTACCATTTACAGAGTGCCGTTTGCAGCCGAAAATTTTCGGAGAAATTACTGAGGAATGTCTGCGGCTTGCAAATGAGAAAAAAATTCCTGCCTACAATGAAGAGAACGGCAGCGGCGTACTCCGTCACATTTACATAAGACGGGGGTTTCATTCGGGAGAGATAATGGTCTGCTTTGTGGTGAAAAACAAGAGCAGGAAAACTGATTTTACGGACGCTGCAAAAATAATTTCGGACAAGTTTAAGGACATAAAAAGCGTTGTCATGAACATCAATCCCCAAAACACAAACGTTATTATGGGTACTGAAAATATCACGCTTTTCGGCAGCGGTGAGATCACCGACATTCTCTGCGGCAAAAAAATCACGCTTTCCCCAATGTCCTTTTATCAGGTGAACACGGCGCAGGCTGAGCGTTTGTACCGTCAGGGTATGGAGTATGCAGGGCTGACAGGCAGCGAGACTGTCCTTGACCTTTACTGCGGCGCGGGGACTATCGGGCTGTCCTTTTCGGACAGGGCGGAGAAAATCATCGGCTGCGAAATTGTCCCCGAAGCAATTGAAAACGCCAAACGAAACGCAGAACTGAACGGTGTGAAAAACGCAGAATTTTACTGCGGAGACGCGGGCGAGATCTCACAAAAGCTTGCGGACGAGGGTACCGTCCCCGATATTGCCGTTATCGACCCGCCGCGAAAGGGCTGCGATAAGCTTACTTTGGACAGTCTTGTCAGAATGTCCCCCGAACGTATAGTTATGATCTCATGCAATCCTGCTACTGCCGCGCGGGACGCTAAGTATCTTTCGGAAAACGGATACTGTTTGAAAAGGGCGCGGGCTTTTGATTTGTTTCCGAGGACCGGGCATGTGGAGACGGTAGTATTGATGACTAAAGTACAGAAGTAAATACCGAAAAAGGCTTGAAAACAAGGCATTTCCGAGCAAATGGCATATTGTTTTGATGGCTGCGTAACGGAAGATTTAACACCTGACGTATGGTGAAAATGATAGGTTGAGTTGACAGGTTGAAAATGGGCACAGTCGAGTGGACAAGATGATTTTGCCTATTGTTGAGTTGATAGAATGGTTAATTGCACGGCAAGGAGGAATAGAGTTGATTAATTTAGGAAAATTGAAAGAAATAAAAGACTTGAGAAAGGCATGGCCACATGAGGCAATAGACTTCACTCCTTGGCTTGCAGAAGAGGATAATCTTGCGTTGCTGGCGGATGCCGTTGGCTTGGAGATAACTGTTGATGAAACCGAGTCCAGCGTTGGAGATTTCAATGTGGACATTTATGCAACCGAAACTGGAACGGACAGAAAAATCATCATCGAGAATCAGCTTGAAGATACAAACCATGACCACCTTGGTAAATTGATTACATATGCATCCGGCAAATCTGCTGATATTGTAATCTGGGTTGTTAAGAGAGCAAGAGAAGAACATCGCTCTGCAATTGAGTGGCTGAATAATCACACCGATGAGAATATTGCTTTCTTCCTGGTAGAAATCAAACTGTATCAAATCGGAAGTTCTGATATTGCCGTTAAGTTCGAAGTGGTAGAAAAGCCGAATGACTGGACAAAAGAAATTAAGCGTAACACCAGTAATTCCCCTACGCTGCAAGCAAGATACGACTATTGGGTTGCCTTCAATGATTATGCATTTCAAAATCATGCATTTGCAAAGCAGTTCAATAAGAGAAAGGCAAGTACAGACCATTGGATGACTATGAGCGTGGGTTCCTCCGCTTGTCATATCAGCATCAATCAAATTCGCAAGGATAACCAGATTGTTGTAGAGTGGTACATTTCCGATGATAAAGAACTGTTCCATAAGTTTCATTCCCATAAGACGGAAATTGAAACGGATATGGATATGAAACTTGACTGGAGAGAATTGCCGGACAAGAAAGCCAGCAGAATCCTTATATCCCATCCGGCAGATTTTGATAATAAGGATAAGTGGTCTGAACAGTTCGATTGGGCGATGGACGTTGCCTTGAAGATGAAAAATGCCTTCAAGAAATACTTATAAACAAGTGAATACTGATAGACTCGAAATCATAAGGGTTCCGGGGGTTGGAGGTATTCTAACCCTCGGATTTTTTTATTATGACTCCCACACTCAAAACATCACCAAACATCAAGAAACATCACATAACCCATTGAAAATAGAAGGAAATGGTGATATAATGTATAAAGGAGTTTTGTAGCCATCAACATTTGACGAGGTGAAAATAGTGAATGAAATGATGAACGATAAATGGATAGGCATTGAAGAAGCCGCAGAATATTTAGGCGTTAAGCCTATTACAGTTAGAGACTGGATTAAAAAGGACACTGGAATTCCTGCCTATAAAATCGGAAAAAAGTGGAAGTTTAAATCCTCTGAATTAGATGCTTGGGTCAAAAGCGGAAAGAGTGCTATTGAGAGATAGCCAATATAAAAACGGGAAGGAACACAAAGATGTCTAAAATTGAACTTTATAATAATGATTGCATTGAGGCAATGAAAAAAATAGACGATGATATAATCGATTTGATTGTTACGGACCCTCCGTATAATCTTGGTAATTTTATGAAGAATCGAGATACCAACCTCAGTAAAATGAGAGACAATTTTTTTGGCTCTGCTGGTTGGGATGATATGGAATTTGCTGATTGGGAGCAGTCTATGGATGACTTTTTCAAGTCTGCTGCGAGAGTAATGAAGAAGGGTGGGTCAATGATTGTCTTTATGGCAATTATCAAAGTTGAAACTATCATCCGTTTGGCGGAAAAACACGGATTTTATTACAAAACAACAGGTATATGGCATAAAACAAATCCTATGCCGAGAAATATGAACTTACATTTTGTGAATTCAACAGAGGCATGGGTTTATTTCACATACAAAAAACGTACAGGAACTTTCAATAATGGTGGGGCTATGTTCCATGACTTTATTGAGACCTCTGTTACTCCAAATGGAGAAAGAAAGTGTGGGAAGCATCCAACACAGAAACCAGAAAGCCTTATACAACATTTTGTAGAAATACTGTCTAACCCTAACGATTGGGTACTTGACCCTTTTATGGGAAGTGGCACAACTGGAGTTGTCGCAAAACACACAGACCGTAATTTTATTGGAGTCGAATTGGACAAAAATTACTTCGAAATGGCAAAATTAAGAATCGAGGAGAGACAGAATGAAACCAAGTGTGATTGATTTATTTGCAGGTGTAGGTGGATTGTCTCTCGGATTTGAAAAACAGGGGTTTAATGTCCTAATAGCAAATGAGTACGATGAGTCAATAGCTGATGCATATTCAAAGAACCATAAGGGTACAAAGATGATAGTGGGTGATATTACCTCGTTAAACCTAAAAGAAACTTTTGGTTCATATGCAGGAAAAGTTGATGTTGTAATAGGTGGGCCTCCTTGCCAGGGATTTTCACAAAAAGGACAGCGAAAGACTATTCATGACGAGAGAAATTTTTTGTTTAAGTATTATGTTGCCGTTGTAGAATTGGTAAAACCTCGTTATTTCGTCATGGAAAATGTCCCTAATTTGCTGACTGCGGAAAACGGATACTTCTTTAGAGAGATAGAGGAACTTTTTAATAAAATGGGGTATTCGCTGGAACACGGTGTGTTAAATGCTGCTGATTATGGAGTGCCACAAAACCGCAGACGTGCCATTATAATTGGTAAATTAAACGGAGATGCACCTAAATTACCTAAGCCAAAAGACGAGAAAGTAACTATTTGGGATGCAATAAGTGATTTAGCTTATCTTGAATCTGGAGAAGGTACGGATGAGCAGGAATATAAAAATGCTCCAGAAAGTGAGTATCAAAAACGCTTACGTGGTGCCGCTACGGTATTGCATAATCATGTGGCAACAAAGCATTCACCGATTGCACTCGAACGTTTGGCAATGATTCCACCGAATTCAGGCAAAGAGGTTCTGCCAGAAGAACATATTACAAAGTCCATTTACAGCGGAACATGGACAAGGATGAGAAAAGATGAAATCTCTGTGACTATAACTACGAGATTTGATACTCCTTCTTCCGGCAAGTTCACACATCCATATTTGGATAGAGCAATTACAGTTAGAGAAGCTGCAAGGATTCAATCATTCCCAGACGATTTTCAATTCACAGGAAACAAAGGCTCGCAGATGAAACAGGTTGGAAATGCGGTTCCACCGCTTTTGGCTGAGGCTATCGCAAGCGTTATTATGGATGATATCAAGGAGGATTTTAAGCATGAATAGACCTGATAACATATCAATATATGATGAGTTGGATTTGAAACTCGGAATCAAATCCTCGCTTCCCCATGTAAAGAGTACAATTGCCCTGGCCGTTTTGCTGTGGGAGTGTGCCGACCGCCCCGCGGAATTAACATATTCACAACAGGATGGAGATAAAATTCTGTTGACGGATGAATTGGACCAATGGGTTGTTGATGTTGTCTCTGAAATATGTGAAGAGGATGAAATTGATTTAGAGTCACTGATTGCGACGGTGAATGATAATCAATTGTTCAAGTCCCAGATGGAAGCTCTTATTGTTGCTTTTGAACTTGTGTGGAAACTTGCAAAAGTAAGTTTTGTTGACGAGGATAAGGCTGCGAGTGCAGAAAGAACGGGTGGAATTCGTTATCCCAAAAAATTAACATACACAATTAATGCAGATATTATTCATAGTCTCATTGAAAGCAACCGAGATGCTTATATGAGAGTCTTAGTTGCCTGGATTGGTATAAATATCGCAACTGACCCGGAATGCGAAAGTAACTTGCTGCATTTGTTGACAGCACTTTCTGAGGGTGCGGTATTCAAATTGGCTGACGGAAATAGAGAGGTTGTTTTTAACCAAAACAGCTTATACAAGAA
Organism: uncultured Clostridia bacterium; assembly: GCA_947383835.1. Lineage (GTDB taxonomy): Bacteria > Bacillota > Clostridia > Oscillospirales > Ruminococcaceae > RGIG8773. The sequence continues at coordinate 17,081 of CANDEV010000014.1, read as the reverse complement.
GATTCTTGAAACGCAAGATTCTGTCGATGTGAATGGTGATAAGGAGGCTAAAGGCTCTCTACGTATTTTGAAATCGTTTTTGTCAGATGCAATGAATCCGTATTTGAGTTATAACAACGGAAGTGTTATGGCAGCAGACAGAAGAATGAACGACATGGAAGAATATCAAAAAAGGGTAGAGATGTTTCTTCGACTTTCTGCAACCAAAGTAATAGGTTTAGACAATTTAGATGCGGAGGATGAAGGGATTTCCCCAGAACAATACGAAGCTCATAGACTTACTACCGGATGCAATGTGCTTTTGTATGGTGTACCTGGTTCTGGAAAAAGCTGGGCGATAGAACATGAATATTGTAAGCCGGGCACTAATGTGGAAAGATTAGTATTCCATCCGGATTATACCTATTCTGATTTTATTGGACAAATTCTTCCGAATGTAGCTGATGATGGTCAAGTAAGTTATAAATTTACAGCAGGACCTTTTACTAATATTCTTGCCGATGCCTATCAGAATCCAGATAAGGAGTATATTCTTATCATTGAGGAAATTAATCGTGGTAATGCTCCGGCTATATTTGGTGAAGTGTTCCAGTTGCTTGATAGAAAAACAGAACTTCGAGATATAGCTGATGATGGATACCCTATTGGTACAAGCGAGTACGGTATAACAAACGCAAATATTGCAAAAATTGTTTACGGTGACGCAACGCATAAAGTTCGTATTCCATCTAACTTATCCATTCTTGGCACTATGAATACTTCTGACCAAAATGTATTCACACTTGATACAGCCTTTCAGCGCAGATGGGATATGCGCCTAATTGAAAACAACTTTGAACACGTAGATAGACGTTTAGCAGATGCTGAAATACTTGATACGGGCATTACATGGGAAGTATTTTGTACTCAGATTAATAAAATTATCGTTGGTAATAATGCGAGAATGACATCTGCTGAAGATAAGCGCCTTGGTGCATATTTTGTTCACTTGAGAGATCTGGAATATAATCCGGATATGGGCAACTTGTCTGACGGCGAGTATGATGGCTTGCGTACAAAGGAACAGAATCATTCTATTACTGATACAGAAAAAGAACGACTCGCAGAAATACGTGCTGCGATGAAACAAAATCGAAAATTCCCAGAAAAGGTAATCAAATATTTATGGGATGATGCGTTTAAGTTTAACAGAGAAATTGTCTTTGAAACAACAACATACCAGAGTTTGGAACAAGTAATCAGAACTTTCATGTATGCTGAAAAACTTGACCGTTTAGCAATGTTCAAAGACAACGTGAGAAACGCATTTACTAATCCGGAAGAGTAAGGTGGTGATTCTGTATGGATTTAGATTCAGCATTATACATGGCTATGGTGGATGATGATATTACTAAGCATTGCCACGTCAACTCAAATGAAGATGGTGACCGTTTTGTTGGCATTAAAGCTGATTCGGATAATGCAATGGTCTATTTCCCTATCGGATATCAGCTGCCGGAAACAGATGCTCAAATCAGAACGGACATAAAGCATTTGATACAGGTTCTCTCTGAGTTTACAACTAAAGAAGACCGTTTGCTTGCAATAAACAAGTTCGCAGCACCGCAGACTGTTGATTTCCCTATCAATGCCTATAAGGGGGTTATAGAATATTATTTTTCTATCGGTGGCAAATATTATGTTGAGGTAGACCCTACATATAAGACAAGTGCAACCGGGAAACAGGACTGGCCTAAAACGGTGCGAAATCAGGTCCCTTTAGTACAGCAAAAAGGCGGAGTTAGTTCTTTTATTTATACTGAATTTACCGTGAGAGCAACCACACCAAATGACTCAAAACAGATAACGCAAATCAATCGTTTTTGTGTGTATGAGGCATTCAAAAAGTTAGGTTGGCTATATGTTCCGTATATGCCGGAACAACCAGGGCCACATCCGGATGTGAAAACATCCATTGCAATTTTGAATGCAAAGCTTGGAAACACAAACGATGATAAAAAACGCAGCTTGTTTCAGGCAATGAAGGATATGCTCGAATACATGGATGAAAAAACATCTGATAAGCAGTTTTATTTTGGTACGGATGACTTTGACCATGTGTGGGAAAAACTGATTGACCGAGCATTCGGAGAAAAGGATAAGGATAAATATTTCCCTCGCTCAAGATGGTTGCTTGATTATGGTAGATACAAGGAAAAGCGTCCGCTGATGCCGGATACCATCATGATTTACAATGGGAAGTATTATATTCTTGATGCCAAGTGCTATAAGTATGGCTGGACAGGTATTCCTGATCATCTGCCCAATGGTTCATCAATCAATAAGCAGATTACATACGGTGAGTATTTGGAAAAATATAAAGGGGTCAATGCAGATTCTCTTTTCAATGCATTTATTATGCCATACAATATGGCAAAGAACTTTTTTAAGCTGGATACCGTTGTTGGAAATATCGGAGAGGCGGTCGGAGACTGGCGCAACAACCAGAAATATTATGAACGCATCCAGGGTATTGTAATGGATACGAGATATTTGATGTATCATTACACCGGAAATCCTATGAAAGAAAAAGTGGCTTTGGCGGAATGTATAGAGGCTGTTTTGGGTAGAAAACCAGTACCGCCTGCAGCAGGAGTGGCACCGATTACACCTGTTCATAAGCCTGTGGTTTATGAGTATAATCCTACTACAACTGTATCGATGGTTGCCGAAGATAAGGCACCATACGGAGATAAATAAAATTTTAGACCGCTGTTTCAAATTTTAAGTTTGAAACAGCGGTCTTTTTTTATTTGCCTTCAAGTTTTCGTTGACGGCTCCTTTGTTGAGCTGCTGCATTACTGCAGGCTGGGCAACAATACTTCTTGTTGGTTACGGTTGCGTTGATGAGAAAATACTTTTGATGTTTGCAGTTTGGATTTTCGCATTCTTTATATAGTTCGACACCCGGTTTCATGTAGAAAATTGAAAAATACAATGCTTCAAGCAAACTGTTAAGTTTCCAAGATGACAAACGCAAACAAATTTAATCTGCTCCTCGATGTGGTAAAGCTGATGCACTCATTGGCAGACGGACTAGAAGCTGTGGCTTACGCATTTGCCAACAGCCAGGAAATCTTCGTAGAAGCCAAGGAAGTGTCGAAGCCTGTCAAAACAGGACAACCCACAAAGCAGATAGCAGAAAAGGTGCCTACTTTGGCAGATGTCCGTGCCGTGCTTGCGGTTAAGACGCAGAACGGAATGACAGCCGAGGTAAAGGGTCTGATTACCAAATACGGCGGCAGCAAGCTGTCGGATGTGGATCCGAAGCACTATGCAAACCTTATCAAGGATGCGGAGGTGCTTGGCAATGGGTAATCACGCACTGCTTTCCCCTTCCAGTTCCCACAGGTGGCTGAAATGCACACCGAGTGCGGTATTGGAAACGGAGTTTGAAAACAAGAGCAGCAATGCTGCCGAGGAAGGGACTGCGGCTCACGCTTTATGCGAACACAAATTGAAAAAGGCACTTCGCAGACGCAGTAAGCGTCCGGTATCCCCGTTTAATACGGATGAGATGGAAGAACACAGCGATGCTTATGTGGAGTTTGTCTTGGAACAGCTTGAAAAAGCAAAGCAGACTTGCCCTGATCCTTTGGTGCTGATTGAGCAGAAGGTTGACCTCTCCGATTATGTTCCGGGTGCATACGGAACGGCGGATTGTCTCATCGTCTCGGATAACAGTCTCCACATTATCGATATGAAATATGGACTTGGTGTACTCGTTGACGCAGAGGAAAATTCGCAGCTGAAGTGTTACGGTATCGCAGCTCTTGGTGTCTATGAAAGCCTGTATGACATTAAGGAAGTTTCCCTTTCGATTTTCCAACCTCGCAGGGAGAATGTTCAGACATGGACGGTATCCGTGGAAGAACTGAAAGCCTGGGCGGAAAACGAACTGAAACCCAAGGCTCAGATGGCTGCCAGGGGCGAAGGCGAATATTGTCCGGGAGATTGGTGTCAATTCTGCCGAGCGGCGGTCAAGTGCCGTGCGAGGGCAGCAGAAAAACTCCGTATCGCAGAGGAAGAATTCAAACTTCCGCCTTTGCTTACGGATGAGGAGATTGAAGAAATTCTCCCGATGCTGCCGGACATCACCAAGTGGGCAAACGAAATCAGTGCCTATGCCTTGGAGACGGCACTAAACCACGGGAAGTCGTGGAGCGGGTTCAAGGTTGTGGAGGGTCGTTCTAACCGTAAGTTTTCCGATGAGGATGCCGTGGCGGCAGCAGCCAAGGAACACGGGTACACAGACATTTACCGTCAGAGCCTTATCACGTTGACAGAAATGCAGAAACTGATGGGCAAAAAGCAATTCGAGGAAATCCTGGGCGGCCTCGTTATCAAACCACCCGGAAAGCCTACCCTCGTTCCCCTTTCGGATAAGAGGCAGGCAATGAACGTATCAGACGCAAAAAACGAATTTATTATGGAGGATTAAAATTATGGCAAACGTAAACAGAACTAAGGTTATCACTGGCAAGAACACTCGTCTTTCTTACTTCCACGGTTGGGAGCCTGTCAGCATCAATGGCGGTGCTGAAAAGTATTCCGTATCCGTACTGATTCCGAAGGACGACATTGAAACCATCAACGCTATCAATGCTGCTGTGGATGCTGCGATTGAGGAAGGCGTCGCCAAGTTCGGCGGCAAGAAGCCTAACAAGGGTGCAATTAAACTTCCTTTGAGAGATGGCGACGTTGAAAGAGATGATGATGCCTACAAGGATCATTATTTCGTGAACGCCAACAGCACTACGGCTCCTCAGATTGTGGACAAGGCGGTTAAGCCTATCCTCGACCGTGACGAGGTCTACTCTGGTTGTTATGCGAGAGTGTCTTTGAACTTCTACGCATTTAACAGTAATGGCAACCGTGGTGTTGCCTGCGGTCTTGGCAACATCCAGAAAATCCGTGATGGTGAGTATCTCGGCGGCCGTACTTCTGCAACTGATGATTTTACCACTGTTGAGGATGACGATTTCCTGGCTTAAGGGTAACCCCGGCAGGCGGTGTGAAATACCAGAGCCATCAACATGACACTCGCCAAAAAGGATGTAATGAACGAAACCCTGCAGAAGAATGTGGAGGCAGTGCTTACCGGAGCGGATGGAGTTCCCCTCAGTGAGATTGACAGTCGATTGGAGGAACTGCAAAAGGAACTGCTCAAGGTGGCAAATTCCAAGGGCAATTATGACAGCATCGCAGATGAGATTTATCACCTTCGAGAAATAAAGCAGAACGCCTTGGTGGACAATGCCGAGCGTGAAGGAATGAAACAGCGAATCAGTGAGATGCAGCAGTTCCTTTCGGAGCAGACGCAGGAAATCACCGAATACGATGAGCAGTTGGTTCGCAGGCTGATTGAGAAAATAACGGTCTACGAAGAAAAAGTCACAGTGGAGTTCAAATCCGGCACAAACATAGATGTGAGAAGATAAAGAATATTCCATACGGTTAGCACCTTGCAGAAATGCAGGGTGTTTTCTGTTACAAAAAGTTCATAGGCAGTTTATGTGGATATATTGTAATTTGGAGAATTATGTGGTATAATAAATTATCTTATTTGTGTTAGAACTAATGAGCCTTGCGAATAGGAGTGGCAAATGTATGATTAGAAACAATATAGAAGTAGATGTAAAAGTAAAGTGCATAGAGAATGAAACCACGCAGGCGCAGCTTGCTGAAACAATCGGAACAACAGGTCAGTATGTAAACCGTATCATCAAAAAGAAGGATGGCGTTGTAAATAAGACCTTCGTTCAGATGCTTGAGGCTCTTGGGTATGATATCGAATTGACTTATGTGAAACGTGAGGGATAAGTTCTTGTTTGCGAGATATTTTTTCGCAAAATTTACAAGTGTTGTTATAGAGAACAACAGAAAGGAACGAACTTTTATGGAAGAAACAATTTATATCTCGCCAGATGATATAGAAGTAATTGATGCTGAAGACTATAGTTATGAAGTGGTTGAGCATTTTTCGGATATGCCAGAAGTGGCGAAACCGCTACTGAAGGGTGCTAAAAAAGCGTTTAAGAAAATTGAGGAAATGTTATATGCTGCACCTGCCTTTATCAATATGGTAAAAGCAAGCATTCCAGAACAGGCATTCCAAGCTATTTTGACGGATGAGCAGAAAACACAGATTGCCAACGGTGCCTTAAAACTCATGACGAAAAAAGACGGCACACTCATGGCTAATCTTGTTAACCCAGAAACAAATAAAATTGTATCAACGATTTCACTGAAGAGCGTTGACCTGTCTCCGGCATTATCAGAAGCAATGACCAGTTACGCAACACAAATGCAGATGGCTCAAATTGCGGAAGAAATCCACACAGTTCAGTTAGCCATCGAAGAAGTAAGACAGGGTCAGGAATTTGACAGACTTGCAATGGCCTATAGTTGTCAGCAAAAGTTGTTACAAGCTATGCAGATTAAAAATCCGGAATTAAAGGCAATGGCTCTTTTGAGGATTGTCTCCGATGCGGAAGATAGCCGAAACTTGTTGATGCAAAGTCAAAATGCCAATTTGACCTTTATAAAAGAACAGCCGGAATCATTTTGGGGCAAACTGATATCTGGTGCTAACCCGGAAAAGATAAGTCTGCGAATGAATGAAATCCGCGAAAGTTTATCTGCTGTGAATATGGTTTCATTGGCAGAGGCTATGGCATATCAAGAATTGGGTGAAAGTGCGGCAGCACGTCAGAGTCTCCAATACTATGCGGGATATTTACAGAGTGCATATTTGTCAACGGAAGGCTTAGTACAAAGATTGGATTTGATAGACCCCGCACCAGAGAATTACTGGTCTAAAACGTTGCCAGATATTAAGCAAAAAATACAGGCACTCCCTTGTGTAGAGAATGTGCCACTGTTAGAAGGAGAAGACGATGGAGAATAATGTATGCAAGAAGTGTCGAAAACCACTTCCTGAAGGATATAAACATAAGAAGTGTGAATCCTGCAGAAATGCACAGGTACAGGGTGTAAAGAATGGGTTGAAAGCGGCTGCCGGGGTTGCAGGAGCAGTTGCCAGTTTTGCGGTTGTGATTGTTACAAAAGGAAAGGTAAATCCTAAAAAATAGTGATTATTTGGAAAGGAATCATGTTATGAGTGATTTAATACCCTATGGTGAGCAATTTGAAAAAATTGTAGATATAATCGAGTTTGCCAAAGAACGTGCATACCGGAAAGTGAATGAGGAATTGATTTTAATGTATCGTGATATAGGCGAATACATTAGCAAACAGTCTGAAAACGCTGAATACGGTGATGCGTTTGTACAGAAACTTGCGGATTTCTTTGCTGAGAATTATCCTGATCTGAAAGGATTTAACCGCCGTGGTCTTTATCGAATGAAGCAATTTTATGAACTTTATAAGGACAACGAAAAAGTGTCACCACTGGTGACACAATTGAGTTGGACGAACCATCTTAAAATTATGTCTGCGTGTAAGAGCATGGACGAACGCATATTTTATATGAATATGTGCATTAAAGAGCATCTTTCCAAAAGAGAACTGGAACGACAGATTGACAGCGGTTACTACGAAAGATATATGCTATCGCAGAAACCATTGACACCTGCCATTGAAGAATCAAGAAGAGCAACTGGAAATGTTTTCCTTGATAATTATGTGCTTGATTTTCTTGATGTGCCGGAAACAGTTTCTGAGCGTGATTTACAGAAGTCTATTATACGAAATCTGAAAGATTTTATTCTTGAAATCGGTAAGGACTTCACTTTTATCGGAGAAGAGTATCGTGTGCAGGTCGGAAAACATGACTATTATATCGATTTGCTGTTTTACCACAGAGGACTTTCCTGCCTTGTGGCATTTGAATTGAAAATCGGAGAGTTCAAGCCAGAGTATGTTGGCAAGATAAACCTCTATCTGGAGACGCTTGACCGAGAAGTAAAAAAGGAAAACGAAAATCCGAGCGTTGGCGTTATCCTTTGTGCAAGCAAGGATGATGAGGTTGTAGAATTTGCACTCAGCCGCAGTCTCTCCCCGACGATGGTTTCTGAATACAATCTGAAGTTGATTGATAAGAAACTGTTGCAGAAGAAATTAAAGGAATATGTTGAATTAGCAGGAACAGTTCCTGGCGAGGAGTAAATACGATACCACGAAAATAAAAAATGGGAGGTATACCACAGTGGCTGATATGAAACAGATACACGATTTCGCTGTGAAATGGTGCGATAAGTTCAGAGACCAGAACATCAACTACATAGAACTCGTTGACCACTATATGGCTGACGATTGTGATGCTCTTGGTTTTGAGATGGACTGTGGTCATGCCTTTTCAGAGAAATACGGCAATGCAGCAAACAACCATGAGACTTTGGATAGGATTATCGATGATGTGACCGATATTCCCTTGCTTGGTTCTGCAATCTATTCCCAATGGCGCTATTTCAATCATTGGGCATATACAGGTGCAGAAATCTTGGAGCCGAAAAATCGTGCGTGGTTTATTCTGGCATTAAGCAGACTGGCATTGCTGTCCGGGGAGAATCCTTTTATATTCCAAGGCACACTAAAGAAGATGCGTATCGTATCAAATAATATCTGCTATGGTCCTATGCCGGATCCGGATGAAGAGGTGGAACAGCATCTGACCATCAATAATGAAGGGCGTGTTTGGTTTTTCGGATACAACTTTGGTCGTTGCGGAGAACGATACGAGAAAGCCAGAAGTAAGAACTTCAAAATTGATAAGTCAGCGGCAGACAAGTTGTTTGGCGCAATCGCAGCTTACTTCGGCAATGAGTATACAGAAATTTTTGCTACGGATATTGGTGATTGGATTATGGAATTGACCAATACCGAAGGTGTCACATATAAATTCAGAGGCTCTTTGTGTGCTGACTTCGATTATGAAGGCACAGATTTATCAGACCTAGTCCGTGATACTGTTGGTATTGATGATTTGTATGTTTTTGATGGAAACTGCAAACCGGACGTGATAAATAAAATCACTCTGGATTACCACAGGGTCACAAAAATAAAACCCAGTCAGAAACCAGAAGACGCAGACTGGGAATTTGTAACCTGGGATTATACCGAGCAGCTGATTATCGATAGAGCCACGGAAACATTGGAGCATATTCAGAATATTGGCACCGGATGTAAGGTTTCTCGCAAGTATGAAATCGAAGGCGGAATTGAGAGCCTGCTTGAAAATTTCGATGCTGAAGACTTGTTTAACCACATTGAAGGGAATCCCGATGATGTGATAGACACAGCAAACGAAACAAAGAATTACACCATAACAATCGAGTATAAGAAAAATCCAATCCGTATCATCTTGGGTAGCTACGATAAAAATGGTCTGCCGGATGACTTCGCAGATTTTGCGGAAACAGTGTTTGATTTCATTCATTTCTATGGCTTGGGAGAAATTCTTGACCCATCGGTCTACGGCAAAGTAAAACGCCGCAAATCGGAATACATCTTTTGCAGCGTTACCTTTGATGAAGGATATAAGAGTTATTATTATCTGACCGATGATGACAGCATAGAAATCGGTGATTTTGTGCTTGTGCCTGCGGGCAAGGACAACCATGAGGCGGTTGTAGAAGTAGTGAACATCGAATACTTCGATGAAGAGAACGTTCCGCTACCTGTCGAAAAGACAAAACGAATCATCCGTAAATGTACGGACGAGGATTTTGATTTGCCAGAATCTGAATAGTATATTTGTAAATGGAGGATAATTGATTACTATGATGCACATACCAAATAATATTTATATTCGATGCGATAAATGCGGAAACGTAACATTAGTTGAAGCAGATAGCCTTGATTATGAAACTTCCGTGTATGATAGACCAATGGGCGAAGAAATTGAGTATGATTTTCGTGGAGAAATATGTTGTGATGAGTGCCATTCGTGGATAGAGTTTAGTATCAGGGGTTATGAGTATCCGGTAGGAGCCTTTAATTTCTCTGATTCAGAATGTCATGGTGGCTGTTTCATAGATGAACCCATAGTAGAAATGGATTATGAATTTGATTTTGACTATTATGATGAAGCTTATGCAGAGTATGAGAGAGTAGAATATTTATTAGATTATCATAGGGAAAAAATCAAAAGAATGTCACCAAGAGATTTTGAGTTTTTTGTTGCTGATATTTTTGAAAAACTCGGTTTTAGTGTGAAAATAACACAAGCAACAAGAGATGGTGGAAAAGATATTATCGCTACAAAAGCAGACCCTATACCATACACTTTAATTGTTGAGTGCAAACACTGGGGTGATAATCATAAGGTTGATGTTAGTGTAGTTAGAAGTGTCTATGGCGTTCAAGTGGCTATGCAGGCAAATCAATCAGTGATTGTAACATCTTCCAGATTTACAAGAGATGCCCGTGAATTTGCTGAAGAACGGGAAAATTTGATGGCACTGTGGGACATAGATGATTTACTAAAACTTATAATAAATCAGTAGTATCTACTGACGAACAACGAGGTCTTTAACTTATGGGAAAAATATTTGATTTTAGTGGTATAGAAAATAGTGAAAATACCATCAAAAAAACTTGGGATGAATTCTGCGAGTGCTTGGCAAAAGGTTTGTTTTCATATAATGAGATTGATAAGGCTAAACATCAAACATTTTTAAGGGTATATGATGATTTATTTAACAGACACTCTGGTATTGACCACAAGACTATTGCAATTAAAGATTTGAAAGGCACATTAATTGGTAGAGGAACTATACTAAAGAATGACGAAGTTCCCAATTATGAACGTTTCCTTCCTAAAGAAGAGTACATTAAAGAAGATAATCGTTTTAGTCCTCCAGGAGTAGAATGGCTTTATTTGGCAATTGGCAACGATAATGACATTCATGAATGTGTACAAGCTGAGTGTCGAGTTGAAACAGGAAATAGATTCGGATTTTGTCATTTTCAATTTGTTGATAAGTATGATGAATATAAATTGGTTGACCTTACGATTTCTGATGGTTTTTCTTATGCTGAATTGAATGCATCTTTAGAAGAATATGGACAAGCACAAGTAAAAAAAGGTGTTGAAATTGCAAAAGTATTAGGTTTTATTCCCAAAATGAGTGTTGACAAAAAAGATTTTGCTGACTTGTTTACTCGTTGGGGCGTATATACCTATACAAAGTTATTATCAGAACAAATATTTATACCACTTGATGTGACTGATAATAAAGCAGTTGCATATGCGCCATTTCAAACAATCTCTCAATACTATATTTCTTTAGGTTATTCTGGTATTATTTATGGTAGCACGGTATGTCCTGTTGGGAAAAATGTGGTGTTGTTTGATAAGAAAATAGCTTGTCCGATAGGAGCAATAGAAGACTACCGAATATTGTAATATAAGAGAAACGTAGACATATTCCCACAAACGGAAAAGTGTGAAAAAGACTGTGGATATGTTCCCTCGAACCTAAAAATAGCGAGGAAATTCAGCGTATCCAGACGAGCCATGTTGAGACTGTTGTCCTGCTTTCAAAGGAAGAAATCGTGTAAAAAGGTCTTGACAACTAAAGAAATTTATAATATGCTATATATAAAGCCATGGTTTGCTGTGAAGTATCTTCTCATAGCAGATCAGCAGGTTATATTTGCTTTTACTTCAATATGTTAGGATGAAGAAATATGAAAAAGGCAATTGTTGAACGTGATGTTGTCAATTTACAAGGGGTTTTGTTTGCCGCAAAAGGCGAAGCTGTAAATCAGCAAAGATTAGAGGAGCTTTTGAGCAAAGGCGTGATCTCCTTTGAGGAATATGTGGAATGCAACCCAAATGCTACGGAAGCGGAGATGGCTAAAGCTTTTATTTCTTATTCTATAGGAAAAACCATTCCGTTTGCTCCTGACACTATAAAGCATGAAGTTATGGAAATATTGGAACAGGTCTCTGAAGAAAGTAGCGTCACGGATATGGTCGGATGTCTTGAAAGGCGCTCGTTATGGTCTTATGAGCATTCAATGAGAGTCGCCATAATTGCATCGGCAATAGGGAAAAATATGAAGTTTTCAAGCGATGAACTGGTGGTTGCCGCGGAAGGTTCTATAGTGCATGATGTGGGAAAAATCTTCTTTGTCAATTTAGTTGAAAAGCACAGCGCGTTATCGCAGGAAGAGTATAAAATCATAAAAGAGCATACCAAAGCGGGGTACAGATTCCTGAAGGGCGCAGGTTTTAAGGAAGAAGTAGCTAATATCGCGCTTTTGCACCATGAGCGCCGCAACGGAAGCGGATATTGGGGTATAAGCGATCTGCCGCGTACCGTTGAGGCAGTCGGCATTGCAGATTCCATAGATGCAATGATGGCTGCAAGACCGTACAAAAGCGGAATTGAAATAAATAAGGTAATAGGTCAGCTTACGGAAGAATACAGAATAAATAATTCATACGATCCCAATATGCTGATCGAAGCGAGAAAGCTAATGCTTTTGCCTTAATTAGAGTAAAATATACCTGCCAGTTACATTTAAGAAATAAATAAGCAAGAGCTGAAAACTCGAGTCTGAATAAAGAACTGTGTAAATGCCAATAATAACCATAAATAAAATAATGGAGGAAAATTGGTATGAAAACAAGAACACACGGATTAGACAAAAAAGAAATGGAACTTGTAAGGCTTCTGATGGCGGACTGCAAAAGTACTGGGGATATTCAGGCGAAACTGAAAAAATTATTTGCGGGAACTATCGAACAGATGCTTGAAGCAGAAATGGACGAGCATCTTGGTTACTGTAGCCCGCCGCGCAAAACACAAAAAAATGACACCCAAAACGCAAAAAAACGCCTTAAATTGCCATTAAATGACATTTGAGGCGGGGTTTAAAATTAGGGAGCACAAGCCTATTGGTTAAATCAGCTTACAAAATAAGTATAGCACAAAAGATTATCACCGTCCATTTTCATATGAAAATAAATCATAATAAAATATGTACATCAATATCCTGCAAGACCTCGGCAAGTTTATCTTTATCTACCTCCAACGCTTTCCAGAGCTTCACAGCCGTTATCATCTTCGGCTCGGACACTCCGCGCTCGATATTGCTTATGCACCTGTCGCTGATGTAGCAGATTTCCGCAAGCCTTTCACGGCTTAGCTTTTTCTCCTCCCTGCAATTACGCATAAACAGTCCTTTCGGTTAAATTTATTGGAGAAATTCCTCCATATAGATAAACCGCCTAAAAGACCGTTTTTACTACCGGATTTCACAAATTTTCCGAAAAAATTATCAAATCGCATAATTTGCACCCTAGAACAGAGCAAATTTTGTCAATATGCTCAAGCTTCAAAAAGGTGCAGGAATTACCGCAAATATCGCAAATTGTGTACGGTCGAATACCTGTTCTCGCGGCAAACTCCGACTGGGTCATATTTCGGTCGGACAATAATTTCCGCAAATTAATTTTTATCATAATGTCCCTCCCTGATAGTTTTGTTAGTTCCTTTTGTTTCAGCAATAAAGAAGATATGTTTAACCTTCCCCATAATTACTGTAAATGTGCTTTGCGAGTTCAGCCCGTATATATTTACCGTCATTATAAGCTGTCATAAGTTTACCGAAAGTTTTCGCGTCAAGGACATTTCCCATTATCCAGTTGCCCAAAGGAACACTGCCGTTGCTTTTTAAATTGAAAAGATTTTCTGCAAGCTCGTCTAATTCGTCACTTGCAAGTTGATTTTTTGCAATAAGGGCAAGGTATTTGTCAGCGTTTCTCTTGCAAAACGTTCCTATAACAGCATTGTTCCCTAAGTATTTGTACTACACACTGTTAATAGCATTGCCGCCGTTGTTAATACGCATATTATGCTCTTTTTCATATTCAATTACCCTCATTATAAAATATATTAAGGCAATACCGTCCAAAGATCGCTGTGCAGATACGCGGTCAAATTTTTGTTATATTGCACTAAAACTTTGCAGATATACTCGCGTATATCAAGGTATTTTAGCGCAATATGACGAAAACGTGCAAACACACGTGCAACAAAGGCTTTAGCCGCTCTTTGTGCTGTGTTGCATTGATTATCATATAACTACACTGCGCCAGACTTTGCAATACGGTGCGCGAAAAAATTTCCGTAATTGTCTACAAGTTATGACAACACAACAAAAAATTCCGCAAAAAAATCTTGCATATAAAATAAAATGTATAATCCAAAATCTCCGTGAAAAACTATTAGGGCAGCACAAAATTAACCTGCATTATTTTTCTGATAAAATGTTACTAAAACGCTATTAAATTTGTTTGTATTAGTTTAAATAAATTATAAGCGTGGCATACAGATTCTTATGCAAAATGTTGGCAAATATTTATTTGTTTTGAATTTAAAAATAAAAAAATGACAAATGTATGGAGGTCATCAAAATGTCAATAATAAATTTAAGTAATAGGATTACGTCAGATATGAACGATTATGAAGATAATAAAAAATCCGCTAGAAGTCTGATTTATGTTAATGAAGAAATACTTCATGACATTTGCAGTGAAGAATCTTTAATATTAACAGTTGGCGATAGTTATATGAAAAATTCACAGCTTATCGAAATTCCTAAAAACGGATTAAGTGTAAAACCTGGTGAAAGCGTATTATTTCGTACTAAACAAAAAATTGAAACACCTTTAAATGTTGTAGGAGCTATTTACGGAATGGGTGGAAATATATTTAATGGTGGATTTATTTCAAGCGGAAAGATTGATCAGGGATTCTGTGATTATTTAAAAATCGGATATTATAACGGTAGTAAACATAAAGTTATATTTAAGGAAAATGATGTATTAGCATGTGCTATATTTTTTAGTACCGAAAATACAATGAAAGCTGGATTTTGCACTTTGCAGTAGGGAAATGAAAAAGGCTTAACCGATATATTGGAAAAGCTACTCGAATTGATTTTTTAACAGGGAATCTGATTAAAAAGCGATCTGAACATTGTACCCTGCTATAAAGGCAGAATTTGTCTGCGTGAATGAGATAGGCGAACGTATGAAAGTGGATTTTGTAACGCATAAATTCTCCAAGCTGCTGAAGGAGAACAATTTGAGACATATACGTTTCCACGATTTGCGGCATAGTATTCTGACCTATCTTGCGAAGCACTTCACTCCGAAAACCGTTCAAGGCTATGCTCGTCACGCGAACTGTCAGACCATGCTTGACATATATTGCCATTCGTATGAGAACGATACCCAAGCCGAGCTTAACTGTTTCTGCTCCGCTTTGGACTTCGTAGGGTCTCCCTCACAGGCTTTGCAGGAAAAACGGTTTTGTGGACGCTTTCAACGATGCTTAAATATGAAAAACCCGTGTTTACGGGTTTTTTTGTGGTTGCGGGGGCAGGATTTGAACCGACATCAAAACCAAATATTTTGTTTGTATACCGCCGTTTCAGACATTCGTGTGACAATCCGTGTGATTTTTTCTGAAATTCAGCGTTTATGTACTTTCACTCTGCCGAATAATAGAATTAAAATACCCGTCAATAACCTCGTCAAACCGTACACGTTCATTGCTGAAAGTCTGTTGATAAACGCTTTTCAAAATGTTGTCCGTAGACCAACCGCCCCGCTCCATAGCATATTTGTCGGGAACGCCGAGCATTAGCATAACGCTTGCGTTCAAATGCCGCAAGTCGTGATAGGTAATGTCATACCCGTTTTTCAGCATTAAACGCTTAAATCTGCTGTAAATCGCCTTGCGGGTCAGCGTTACAATAAAGTCCGTTTCCTCCTTGTGCGGAATCGCCGTTATCATTTGAAAAAGATAATCGGGAATGTTCAGATTTCGTGTACTTTTTTCCGTCTTGCAGCCTTCGCGAACTTCTTCACCATTAACGGTCTGAATAATCGTCCGCCGTACTTTCAACGTGTTGTTTTGTACGTCAACGTCCCGAAACTGCAATCCCACAACCTCGCCAACTCTAAGACTTAACCATGAGCTAAGCAGACAGGGCAACTCGATTTCCGTATCCTTAACAATGCTGAATACCGTTTCAAAGCTTGGCAATTCCTTTTCCTTTTTTACCAATTTCGGTAGTTGAATACTGCTAAGATTAATGTTCACCTCAAACATTTTCAGCACCGATTTCAGCAGACCGTAAGCGTTTTTAATGTACTTCGGACTTACTCTCGCGCTCTCAATATTGATTGCTCTTTGAATATCAATCGCGTGGAGAGAGATAATCTTTACGTCCATAATGCACTTGAAGCAGCTATTAGCAAGCTGACGGTAATTTCTGATCGTGGTTTTCTCAATAACGTTTTCCCTGCTGTCAATGTATATCTCCATTGCCTTTGCAACCGTGAGATTTTTACCTGTTGTCTCTTCGCGATCCTGCTTGAAATATTCCGCCATTCGCAAGGCTTCCCATTCCGTGTCGGCAGTAAAAGATTTTACAATGCGCTTACCGTTGACATCAAAGCCTGCAACGACCTGTACTCTGTAGTTCCCCGAAGGGAGTTTTTTTGCTTTCATATATTTTCCTTTCCGAGTGCGGAAAGTGATACTAAACTACATTTTTATTATACCACATTCCGCACTGTTTGTCCAGACTTTTTTAAAATTTATAATGTCATTAAATCGGCAAGCTCCATACCGTTTACATACAAAAAGCTGTCCACCTTTTCCAAAGTAATATTTTTTGCGTTTTTGTCATACTCGTGTAAAGTGCGCTCCGTTACCTGCAAATATGCCGCAAGCTCCGTGTCCGTCACGTCTTTAAGACTTTGCCAGTATCGTATTTTGCACCATATTTTTTTGTACAGCGCGATTCTTTTTTCTCTTTTCATGTCATTCTCCTCTCTTTATTTTACTTGCGAATTTTCTCAATAACAATCGGCGTAACAAATTTCAAAACCGTAAAAGCGGCAAGAAAAATAAAGTAAGTCCCCACAAGATTTATTGAAATCTTCGCCTTAATCAAATCCCCGCAAAATGTTACCACGCCTAAATCTGTAAGCGTAGCGGCAAGGTACGCTTTATCAAATAACTCCGATAATTCGTATTGGAATTTATCAT
>CANDEV010000013.1 GCA_947383835.1 uncultured Clostridia bacterium | reverse complement strand
GCAATCTTACTTTAGCTATGATTTTTGATGCTGTTTTTATGTGAACACGCTCTAATCTTGACGACACTGAATTTGCAAAGGAAGAATTTCGTGAAAAGCGGGACAATAAGTACCCTAACATTTTAAAATCATGGGAGAAAAACTGGGCAGAACTCACGGCTTTTTTTGAATATCCACAAAAGATTCGGAGAATAATTTATACGACAAACACTATTGAATCGTACCATAGAATGGTGAGAAAATTTACGAAATCCAAAGCGATTTTCCCAACAGACGATTCGATTAAAAAAGTTGTCTATATGAGCGTCCAAGAGATTTCAAAAAAGTGGACAATGCCTGTCCGTGATTTGGGGCTTGCTTATTCACAATTTATGATTTCCTTTGAGGACAGACTGGCAGCCTAACGGCTGACGAGGGCTCTGCCCTCGTGCTCCCGAGGTTTATCCGCTTTTAAATACCCGACGAAGAAAAACAGCGGCATTTCATACCACTGTTCTTCGCCTTAATATTCCTCAGTCTGCTTTGGGTCGCTCCTCAGCGTTGCCTCTTTTTTGACTGCTTTTTTAGCCTTGACATTTTTATCCTGAAAATGCATTTACACAGTTTGTTTTTCAGAATCTGCAAGTTTCAACACGACGGCAAATTGTTACAGCCATTTAGACTATTCCTCGAAAATCACATCTGCTGAAACGATCTCTAAAATTCTTAATGTGGTGTAACTTATCGTATCTTTTGGCAGTATTTCATAATGTTAAGTACATTCTTTGTGCCGTTTTTGTGTCATTTAAGCACAAACCACAACGACACAAAATGAAAACCGGCACAACAAAAATGCTCTCAAACCCTTTGTACAACAAGGATTCGAGAGCACTGGTGCCGCTAACGAGACTTGAACTCGTACGATATTTCTACCGAGGGATTTTAAGTCCCTTGTGTCTGCCTATTCCACCACAGCGGCTAAAAATTCACTAAATTATTTTAACACATTTTTTTCTTATTGTCAAGTATTTAGCAAAACTCATCTGCAATTTTTTTATTTTCAGCATTTTTTACAAAAATGTTAAATTTAAACAAAGCTATTGACATAATGAAAAATATGTGATATAATTTAACTATTAAAACATACTAATTACATAGGATTAATATGCTAATTTGTTTTTAAGGAGAAATTACAATGAATACAGTGAAAAAAATTACCGACCTTATAGGTCATACCCCGCTTATGGAACTGGAGAACACCGAAAAAGCCAACGGTCTTGAGGCAACTATCCTTGCCAAGCTGGAGTACTTCAATCCCGCAGGCTCAGTCAAAGACAGAATTGCCAAGGCTATGATAGACGACGCTGAAGCAAAGGGTTTACTGAAGCAGGGCAGCGTTATTATTGAGCCTACCAGCGGAAACACGGGAATCGGTCTTGCATCAGTAGCGGCTTCAAGAGGATACCGTCTTATAATTGCAATGCCGGAGACCATGAGCGTTGAACGCCGCAACCTTATGAAAGCATACGGCGCGGAGCTTGTCCTCACTGACGGCTCAAAAGGCATGACAGGCGCTATCGAAAAGGCTGAGGAACTTGCCAAGGAAATACCGAACAGCTTTATCCCGTCACAGTTTTCAAATCCTGCAAATCCCGAGGCACACGTTAAAACAACGGGTGTTGAGATTTGGGAGGACACAGACGGCAAGGTGGACATTTTTGTTGCCGGAGTCGGAACAGGCGGCACAATAAGCGGTGTAGGCAAGTATCTTAAATCTAAAAATCCAAACGTCAAGGTCGTTGCTGTAGAGCCGAAAAGCTCTCCCGTTCTTTCAGAGGGCAAGGCAGGTCCCCACAAAATTCAGGGAATAGGAGCGGGATTTGTGCCGGAGACGCTTGATACAACAATTTATGACGAAATAATTGTTGTTGAAAATGAGGACGCATTCGCAGCAGGCAGGGCAATCGCCAGAACAGAGGGAGTACTTGTGGGCATATCGTCTGGAGCCGCAGTATGGGCTGCGATCCGGCTTGCAAAGCGTCCCGAGAACAAAGGAAAGACTATTGTCGCTTTGCTTCCGGATACAGGCGAGCGTTATCTTTCAACACCTATGTTTGCAAATTGAATATATTCACTTGCATCTTAAATATATAAAAACGCCGCAGTATGCTGTAATTTTCATACTGCGGCGTTTTGGCGCCAAAAAGCTTGATGCCCCCACATCGGAACATCAAGCTTTGATCATACGGTCTCAATACGTTTATATCTTGTTGTAAAGATAACTGAACGCTGAGTCAAAGATATTATTATTGTTATTAATAAGACTGCCTTTAGCTGTGTAAGTGAACTGCGCTCTTACTCCTGCGGCATTGCTTATGTAGGACGACTTGTCCGCGACCTTGCTTGCATAGGAATAGCTTCCGTTGAAAAGAGCCTTTAAGTCGCTTTCCGAAGCTCTGGAAAGCTTATCCTCGTCAACTGTAAGGCGGTTGTCGCTTCCTAAAGTAACGCCTATTCTTGAAAGCGTACCGGAATATGCCTTTGAGATGTTTACGAGAGAAACTCCTCTTGTAAGCGCGTTTGCACTGTCGGACTTTTTCAGACCGTCAATGGTTTTATTATAGCTGTCCGCAAAATCTTTTACCATACTCTTTGCGGAATCTGAAATTCCCGTTACGCTCATGCCAAGCTTTGAAGCGTAGGAATAATCGCCGCTGAGAAGAAATCTTGCGTCCCTGTCCGAGGCTCTTTTGAGAACGTCCTCATTAATGGAAAGCTTATTGTCCTCGCCGACTGTAATGCCAAGCTTTTCAAGCTGTCCGCTGTATTTTTTTGTAGTGTTGATAAGCGTAGACTGTCTGCCAAGGTCGGATTTATCCGTAGCGTCAGCAAGGCTTTCGATCTCGCTGTTGTACTCCTCAACAAAGCTTTTAACAGCGTCCGTTTTGTTAGTCCATGTGTTGAAGCTGTTTGAAGCAAGAGCCGAGGCATATTTGTTAAGATCCTTAGCGCTGCTTGAAAGCTTAGCCTCGCTTTCCGCGCTGCCAACCTCGCTGCTGTCGCCGTCGGCAGAAAATGCCTTTTTGAACTCCTCCATCATGCTCTTCTTATAACCGGGAGAGCGCACAACGGCAGCCTTTCTTGCAAGCTCCATAAGATCAGCAGTGCTGTTTGACTTTGAGCTCTTATTAAAGGACGACAATGAATTACCGGACATAAGCGGACTGTAAAGTGAATTTGAGGTGTACGCATTTATTCCGTACAAAGACATAATATCCCATCCTTTCATATGTTTTGTCATGCTTTGTCATGACTTGTTTTACATTATATATACACTTTAGTGTATCCGAAATTATATTGTATCGCTTTCGCTGTATTTTGCCGCTGAACGAGCAGTGGCAAGCATAAGCTTTATGCGGTTTTCCTGATTGACCTTTGTTGCACCGGGGTCGTAGTCAATTGATACAATGTTTGCCTGCGGATAAACTCTGCGTATCTTTCTTATCATGCCCTTGCCCACAACGTGGTTCGGCAGACAGCCGAAAGGCTGTGCACAGACGATATTGCTGACTCCGCTTCTTATAAGCTCCACCATTTCTGCGGTAAGGAGCCAGCCCTCGCCCATTTTATTGGCGGGAGAAACAAACGGTTCCACCATTTTCTTTGTCTCCTCGAATGGTGTTACTCCTGTAAAGCGTGAATCGCTTATTGCCTTTATAATTTTATTCTGCATCATCTTAAAAAATCCCTTTACACCGCTTGAAGCAATGAATTTAAGGTATTTTATATGGTACAGATGAGTTTCCACCACATGGTGGTCGCCCATAAATATCAGAAAATCTATAAGTCCGGGGCAGCGAACCTCACATCCCTCGCTTTCGAGAAATTTTTGCAGCTCGTTGTTGCCCAGCGGAGAGTATTTTATAAATATTTCTCCCACAATACCCACCTTGGTTTTGTTTGGGTCGGGAGTATACGGTATCTTTTCAAAATCCGAAACGATTTCCCTCGAAAGTCTGCCGAAAGCCGTAAAGCTGAACTTGATATCAACAAGCTTGTTTATCCACTTTTCGATAAGCCTGTCGCAGTCGCCCTTGTTGTTCTCATAGGGACGAACCTGATTTGCGATAAGCATTATCAAATCCGCATAGCAAATGCCTGTGATAAACTGCGCCAGCATAGCTGCCGAAAGCTTAAAGCCCGGATTTTTCTCAAGCCCTGCCAAATTAAGGGAAATAACAGGGATCTGCTCCATGCCGCTTCGTTTAAGAGCCTTTCGAATAAGATGTATATAATTGGAAGCTCTGCACCCGCCGCCCGTCTGTATCATCATCAGTGCGGTCTTGTTCATGTCGTATCTTCCCGACTTCAGCGCCTCCATAAACTGCCCTATTACCAAAAGCGCAGGATAGCAGGTATCGTTGTGGACGTTTTCCAGACCCTCGTCAATAACCTTTCTTCCCGTGGTTTTAAGGAGCTCCACCTTGTAGCCGTGATTATTAAATATCCGCTCCAGAATGGCGAAATGAATTGGCAGCATCTGCGGAATGAGGATAGTATATTCTCTTCGCATTTCCTCTGTAAAAAGCAGCCGCCCCTGTTTGTTATATATCAGTTCAGCCATAAAAAAGCAATACTCCTTAACAATTACATTAAAATTCTTTTATTGAATTCTAATTCTACAAATATAGTATAACATACTTTTTCAGAAATTTCAAGTGTTTTTGCAAATTTTTACTTCAAAAAGCTTTCCGACAAAACAACTTTGATGACAAAAAGGAAAAAAGCGGGATAATGTTTATCAGCCGTGTTAATAGGGCTTATCAATAAAATAAAAACGGACGTTGAGCAAACATCCGTTTTTTGTTAATAAAAAATATTTTAAGAGAGATTAAGGGGACTTTGTTATCTTGATGTTATTTACATTATACACTATAAAAATTGATTTTGCAATTAATTAATTTCATTTAATTTCATACAAAAATTATACATTTCATTCCAAAGATTACAAAACGGTTACAAAATCTCTCTTAATTATGGCAATTTTTAAGCAAAGTATATGCAAAAATTGCAAAAAATTTAAAATCCCAATTCTTCGTTTACAAGAATTACCTTTATTCTGTCCTTGATACGCTGCTGCGCGGTCACAACATATGAGCAGCATATCCTGCTTTCGCTTTTGCAGCCGTCGGTCATACAGCTCCCGCCGGAAGCAAGCGCCATACATTCGCCCTTGCTCTTACAGTAGGTCTCGCAGCCAAGTCTTTCCGTATTCATCGGCGCGGCAAGACGCTTTACTCTTACTATCGCGTCGTCAAGGTTTTTCACTATCTTGTTTCTGCCGGCTATAACGATCACAGACCGCGGTCCGAAGCATATTGCCGCAACGCGGTTGCTGTTGCCGTCAACGTTGTAAAGCTCGCCGTTTTCGGTTATGGCGTTGGAGCTTGTAACGTAAACGTCCGCCGAAAAAGCGTCTCTGTAGATCTTTTCCGTTTCCTCTGGAGTTTTGGCAGCCGCTCTGTCCAGAAAATTATACCTGCCGCTTCGCAGAAGCTCCATGACTCCGACTTCGGCAGCGGTCACTGTCCCGCCGCTGGCAACAGTGTCGCCCTCATTCAGAAGCCCCTTTACGGTTTCGAGAGCCTCTTCCTTTGTTTCGGCAATAAAAGCTTTCATGTTATTCAATTCAAGGTTAGCCGCCGTACGCTTGAGCATACTTAGGTAAACCGAGTTCCTATATTCTGACATAATGTTATCTCCCTTTTTCTCTCTAAATTTATTCATCATTATATCATATATTATCTAATAAATAAAGAGCTTTTTACTTATTTTGTACACTTAGCTAAATGTCAGATTAATTTTTTGTTAATAAATGATATTGCATATTTGTATTGACCGTGCTACACACCAAATGCCTATTGAAATTATAGGCGTTTTGAGCATACTTTTCACAAAAAACGCTCCAAATCATAATATAGAATACAACGACACAATTATAGCTGCCCTGCAAAAGCATTTGCGTTTTCATGGATAGCTGCAGTGTATTGTACAAATTCTGATATGGAGCTGATAAGATGAACTGTTTGACCTGCTTTCTCGGCGGAGCCTCTCCGAGCGGCTTCCGCACGCATTTCGGCGAATATATTGCCGACCCCGCCTTTCATACCTACATAATCAAGGGCGGTCCGGGAACAGGAAAATCCTCGCTGATGAAAAGGCTTGCTGAGGCTTTTCCCGATGAAAAAAAAGAAATTTACCACTGTTCCAGCGACCCCGACTCTCTGGACGCTGTTATTTTTCGGGAGCATAAAATCATTTTTGTTGACGGTACCGCCCCACACTGCTTCGACCCCGAATACCCCGGAGCTGTTCAGCAGATACTTGATCTTGGCGCATACTGGGACGGGAGCAGTCTTCGCAAGGCAAAGGAGGGAATTATTTCCGCAACAGCCAATTATTTGCAGTACCATGCCCGCTGCCGCAGATATATCACAGCCCTTGCCGCCGTATCGGGTGACACCGCACAGATAGGAGAGACTGCTCTTGACAGCGATAAGCTGGAGGGCTTTATTGCAAGATTTTCCAAAAAAACACTTCCAAAAAAGCAAGCTGACAGCGAGGGCAGGCTAAGCTTCAGGCAGCTTTCCGCACTTACTCCGAAGGGCTATATGACAAATGTCCCGGAGGGCTATACCGCTTATCTTCTCAATGACAGATTTTATGCGGGTTCGGAAAAATTCCTGCGGGAATTTACAGAAATCGCCCTGAAAAAGGGCTACGACGTAAGCGTAAGCGTTTGCACTCTCCACAGCGAGGACGCTTTCGAGCATATCCTCGTTCCTGAGCTTAAAATTGCGGTATTCTCCGCAAACCCGATCAACAGTCTTGTTATTTCGGCAAAGCAGCCCATAAATTTCAAGCGGTTTTATGACAAGAACGTTATTGCGGCGAAAAAGTCCAGAATAAAATTCAATGAGTCCGCCGCAAAAAATCTTATGACCGAAGCCGTTTCCTCACTTGTGAACGCCAAAGCGGAGCATGACAAGCTTGAAGCGTACTACATCGACGCTGTGGATTTTGACAGCATAAACAGGCTGTGCTACAGTCTCATATCGAAGATCAGCGGGGAAAGCGCGGAATAACCCGCGTCAAAACGGGTATTATAAAAAACAAATAAAATCAAAGGATTGATAAAAATGGATCTGATAAAAATATCTGTAACGTCTGTCGTAAGTCTTGCGGTGCTTTTTGTTCTGACAAAGCTTATGGGCAACAAGCAGGTCTCGCAGCTTAGTATGTTCGATTATATCATAGGTATTTCAATAGGCTCGATAGCCGCAGAGCTTGCAACGGAGCTTGATAATCCGGAGTATTGCCTGCTTGCAATGGTGATATACGCCGTTATAGCGTACCTTGTTTCGGTCGTAACGGGAAAGTCAGTAAACGCCCGAAAAATAATTATCGGCAGACCCCTTGTGCTTTTTGACAACGGCAGGCTTTACCGAAAAAATTTCCGCAAGGCGCGTCTTGACCTAAGCGATTTTCTCACTCACTGCCGCAATTTGGGGTACTTTGACCTATCAGACGTTCAGACTGCTGTTTTTGAGTATAACGGCGCTGTGAGCATACTTCCTGCCGAAACCGCAAGACCTCTCACGCCGTCTGATATGAACCTTTCTCCCGTTCAGCAGAAGCTTATCGTAAACGTTATTCTGGACGGTCATGTCAGCGAAGCAAATCTGAAAATGACGGGCAACAACAACGTTTGGCTTGAAAAACAGCTTCACTCCCAAGGGTATCATTCCGAAAAAGAAATTTTTCTCGGCACCGTAAACACCGTTGACAACACACTTTCTCTGTACCCGATAAAAGCTGAAGAAAAGTCCCAAGATCCTTTTGAATAAATGAACCCCATACTGTTTTGTATGGGGTTTGATTTATACTAATTTGCGACTAAAAAGCGTGTAAAAAATCAAGCGAAAATTTGCGCATATGATTTTTGCGCAGATTTTTTACCTACGCTTTTAGGAGCAAATTAGTATTAATACCGACCGTACACGAAAAAAAGACCGCCCCCTATGCAGACTCGGGGACGGATAAAAGAGTCTGTACCGACAAAGCCGTGGAACAAAACTCCGCAAACCATACAGAAAAGAAACTTTTCAAGTGTCGGGCGAAGAAAGTGTGCGCCGACCGAAATGTGAAAAATTACCTGCTGTATTGGAAGCTTTTACTATTATATCATAAAATGTCGACTTTGTCAATACAAGTTTATCAATATTCGTGCAAAATGACAGCTTATACCAAGCTGTTCGCAACAAACTTAACAAAATCATCTTCGGGGACAGGCTTTGAAAAGTAATATCCCTGTATATAATCGCACTCCAGCTCCGCAAATTTTTCCACGAGCTGCTTTGTTTCAACGCCCTCCACAACAATATGCATATCCATTGATTTCAGCATTTTTACCGTGTTCCGCAGGACTATCCACATTCTGGGATTATCGTCCGAAGCTACGAAGCTTTTATCAAGCTTGACTATTTTAAGTGGCAGAGACGCCACTCTGTTGATATTTGAATAGCCCGTGCCGTAATCGTCAAGAGAGAATGTGAAGCCCTCACTGTAGAGCCTTTCAATATTTTCCGTCATGATATTCTGGGCGTAATCAGCCGCAGTTTCGGTTATTTCAAGGTTTATCTTATCGGGAGAGACTCCGTATTTTTCCATAATATTCAAAATCTTGTCCGCAAGGTCGGGGGACATACACTGCGCCACCGACAGGTTCACCTCAATATATTCAAGTCCAAGCTTTTCAAATTCCTCGCTTGCTATGAAGCGGCAGACCTCCTCCATTACGAAGTCGCCTATTTTGTGTATCGCGCCGCTTCTTTCCGCCGCAACTATAAACAGGTCCGGGGAGATAAAGCCGTATTTGTCGTCCTTTAACCGCAGCAAAGCCTCCGCGGAGACAAACTTCTTTTCCGCGGTGGAATATATTGGCTGATAATAGACCATAAAGCTTCTGTCAGCAATAGCCTTGTCGATTATCTCGTCAAGCTCGTTGCCAAGCCCGAAGGGGCTTTTTTGGGCGATCTCCGAAGCGCGCAGCACCTGTCCCGTATAGGGAGTTCGGTTGTGGATATCGTTGCCGAACAGCATAAGGGTCTTAAAATCGGGAACGTCCTCGGGACACCTTGTTATGCAGACATACGCGATTAAGTTAAGCTCCATTCCGTTAAAGCTTACTCCCTTTTTCAGCACAAAATTTATCTTCTCCGAAATGAGATAAATAAGCTCCGCCTGGTCGGTGCTGAGAACTACTCTGAACCGTCCTCTGTCAAGATAGTATATCTCACCGTAGGCTTTCAAGTCCTTATTTATAGCGGTGATGATGTCCGCTATCGTTTTGAGCAAGCTGTTAATCCCGTCGTAGTTCAGCATGCTGTTCAGCGCATTGAAGTTGGAAATATTTATAATAATTGAGGTAACGTGCTTGTCATTGGCAAAATTCTTTTTCATGTCCGCCGCATAAGCCTCGTATTTCAGAAGCCCGGTAACGGAATCCACCCTGTCCTCCGGCTTCTGGACCATGACCGTGATGTACAGAAGGCTTATCGCCGCACCCAGCATTTCAAGCAGGAGCGCAGGATTGAACCATTGAATTATTACCGTCACCGCCGCCAAAAGGAACATCATAAGAAGCGCGTAAAACCGCTCGCCGCTGAAAAGCTTTTTAAATTTTATAAGCCATACCGCGCCGCTTATCATAAAGAAAAACGCGTACAGATAAAACAGCGGGAACAGCGCTCCTCTGGTATAAATACCCTTCTCGTCAAAATAAAACATTATGTCCGTGAACGGATTTACCGCCAAAAGCAATATAAGCAGTGCATACGCGCCCGCCGCAATGCCGATCAGCAGACGTTTGCGCTTGAATCTGTGCCATGTGTCTGTGATACATATAATATATGCAAGATAAACAGCAGAGGTAAAATTATGCAGGAAAAGATATCCCGAATGTGAAATATATCTCGAAGCCATGCTGTAGACGCACGGGTCAGCCGATCTGTCCATCAGAACAGCCCATATATCAAACAAAGCCGTAAGAAAATTTATGCCGATGACGATCAGAAATATCTGATTGACCATACCGTTCGTCATCTTCCTCGAAACAACGGAAAAGATAAGCACAGACATGATTATCGCCGCGCATATCTCAAAATACACAGCCTCCATTTATAAACCTCCTTTCGGTTCGCTCTCAAGCTTATTTGCTGATGTTGGCAAGGATAAATTCCACAAAATCTTCCTCCGGTATGGGCTTTGAAAAATAGTATCCCTGTATGTAATCGCACTTAAGCTCGGAAAATTTCTCCACAAGCTGTTCTGTTTCAATACCCTCCACAACAATGTGCATATTCATATCCTTTATCATTTTAATGGTATTTTGCAGGACTATCCACATTCTTGGGTTATCCTCCGAATCAACAAAGCTTTTATCCAGCTTGACTATTTTAAGCGGCAGCGAAGCAACCCTGTTGATATTTGAATATCCCGTGCCGTAATCGTCAAGAGAAAAGCTAAGTCCAGCGCTGTAAAGCCGTTCGATATTTTCCGACATGGTGTTCTGGGCATAACTCATTGCAGTCTCGGTTATTTCAAGGTTTATCGAGTCGGGAGAAACCTTGTGTCTTCTCATAACGTGCAGTATCTTATCCGCAAGATCAGGGGACATACACTGCGCCACCGACAGGTTCACCTCAATATATTCAAGCCCCAGCTTTTTATAATCGTCGCTTGCAATAAAGCGGCAGACTTCGTCAATGACATAATCGCCTATTTTGTGTATCGCGCCGCTTCTTTCCGCCGCGACAATAAACAGATCGGGGGAAATAAAGCCGTATTTATCGTCCTTAAGCCTTAAAAGAGCCTCCGCCGAGACAAATCTTTTTTCGGCAACGGAGTAGATCGGCTGATAATATACCTTGAAGTTTTTGTTTGCGATAGCCTTGTCAATTATCTCGTCAAGGACGTTTCCAAGCTCAAAGCCCTGTTTGCCCACAAGCTCTGAAGCTTTTAAGACCTGTCCCGTATACGGCAGGCGTTCGTGAAGGTCAATACCGAATCTCAGCAAAGTTTGCAGATCGGCAATATCCTCCGGACACCTTGTTATGCACACATATGCAAGCATATTAAGACCCAGACCGCTTACCGTAACGCTTTTTTTAAGCTCCTCGTTTATTCTTTCAGCGGCGGTCTCAGCCATTTTCATCTTATCTCCGCAGACTACAAAACGAAATCTTCCCTTTTGGATATGATAAAGCTGCGCCTGCGTTTTCAGCTCTCCGTCGATCTCCGTCAGCCTTTCGGCGGTAAGCTTCAAAAGCTCGTTTGCACCGTCATAGCCCAATATCTGATGCAGCTCAACAAAGTTTGCAATATTTATAATAATAGTAGTAAATGGTTTTTGGTTGCTGAAATCCTGCCGCACGTCCGTTGCATAGGCGTTGAAGTTTTTCAGCATGGTCACGCTCTCCTGTATCTCCTCCGGACGCTGCACCGTTGTCAAGACCAAAAACAAGGCAACGGCATTGGCAAACATCTCCACCAAAAGATTTGGGAAAAACCATTGGATCACAACCGCTATAAATTCCAGCGGCAGCATTGATATCAGCGCAACAAACTTCTGAGCCGAAAAAAGCTTTTTGTATTTGAATATGTAAACCGTACAGACGATCATATTCACAAAGGCGAGAACATACAGTATGAGCATCCATTCGCCTCTGTGATAGATGTGGCTTTGGTCAAAATAAAAAATTTTACCGTTAAAAAAGTTTACCAGCAGCGAAACCAAAATAACAAGAGACGGTATAGTCATAGCCGCTATCATTGGCTTGTTGTTTCTGAGCTTATGCCAGGTATTGGTAAGAGCAATTGTAAAAAGCATATATGCAGGTATGGTAAGGTTATGCAGAAGAAGATATGCCGTATTAAAGAGATAAAGCAAAAACAAATTAGGGCACTTACCCGCCTCTGCTGCAATGTTCATTGAAATTGAGAACATATCGCACAGTGTCGTTATCAGCGTGATAACGAGCAGAAACAGGAAGCACCTGCCCGCCGCACCCGATTTCATTTTTCTGTCCGCAACGGAGATTATCAGAAAAATAAGCACAAGAGCAGCGCATATATGAAAATAAAGCGCGGACATTGGGTTCACCTCGATATAATAGTGCAGGAAAATCCGGCAGCCGAATAACGGATAGCCGTAATATATATTAGTATAGCACACTGTCAGAAAAAAGTAAAGCTTTTTTGCACATTTTTTCAAAATTCATTCATAAATATCATTTTGTACAATAAAACTTGACACGATCGCTCAAAAAGTAAAATTGATATAGCAATCAAATAAAACTGCGCCGGCACTTGACAAACGAGGTCTTATAAAGAAATAAACGGTAAAAGTGAGGAATAACAAAGCAAGGAATTTAATGGAATAAGAATATGAATAAATCAATAATTCCAAAGAAGTGGCTGAATGTTACTCAGTTGATGAGAGTACGGTGTACAATTAATATTGAGCGCTGCGTGTCCGAGCCGAGGATCATAGCGGCTGTGAGGCTATGTAAAGCGTTGGAGGCAGACAAAGATGAGATTGCCGAAGTTTTTCGGGATATTGATGTACATATTTTAATGTAAGTCATTTTGTCAATAAAAATATACTTATCAGCAGGTTTTTATTGCTTGCTGCACAAATACAAATATCTTATTTTGTGGATATAAATTTTAAACAGGAAGTGTAATTCCTGTTAATAACGCGATTTATGCCTTAAAATGTAATAAGAGGTAAATTTATGTATTATTGTGTAGAATTTGGTAAGTTGCTCCGTATGCACAGAGAAAAGAAAAAGTATAAACCGAAGTGCTTGCGGAAATGTGCAATATCAGCGACAGGTGCATTAGCAATATTGAACGAGATGTATTCGAGCCGAAGCTTGGGATGCTTATTAAGCTATGCAAGCAATGTGATATTGATATGAGGCTGCTTACCGAGCTAAATATTGATGAGGAGGTACATACAGATGATTTACAACTACAAATGCGCTGAACAGAAGATCGGCAGCGAAGTCAACGGCAAATATTCCGCATACGGCATAGTATTAGAAGGTAATGTCATTTTAAATGATGTGACCTGTGACAAAGTTTTTGCTGACGAAATTGTCGGAAAACTCAATGAGTTTCAGGCTTCGCCTATTCATGTCCCGGAGATCTTTGAAAATCTGATTATTCAAAAATACAGTTAAAAGCAGATTATCACCGTCCATTTTATATGAAAATGGACGGTGATAATCTTTTATGCTATAATAGTGTAAGCTGATTTAACAAAAATACTTACATATCTTAAACGGATTAGCGTATATTACGTCAAATAAAAAATTCCGCGCGCAAATATTAATAATCAGTAATTTGGAGCGTTTTTTGGCGTTTTGTTTGTAACTTTTTTGTGTTTTACGCAGCAAGCTACAATTTTACAATTATGAATACAAAAAGTCTATATACAATAGGTTACACGGTGAAAGGCAGCCCATTTCATTTGGACTGCCTTTAAAATTTTATTGGTTGTCAGTTGATAACTTTTTGTACTCACTATATTGACAACCAGTTGCCACACTATCAACTCGCAATCCCAATAATGCGTCATTGCACACTCATACTATTTTTAACCAAATAATAATGGTATCAAAGCGGTGTCAATTAGCACTTGCAATTAAAATAAACGGCTTACCTAAGCCATTTGTCAAGGTCGGGTAATTACTCCCATTCGCCAAAGCAAAATTAATCTTAAATAATTTTGTTTAGGCAATATAATTTTATTTGATACAAATTGATTCAAATTATCCTTATTCTATAGAGTATTTACACTTTTGCTATCAAAAAGCTATCAAGGAAATGCTATCAATATTTTATCATTTATTTTTTATTTAAAACAGTATAACACATATTAGTAAATTTTTTCATGCATTTTAACTTTTTATAAATTGAATTATCTAAAATTGGTACTATGTTGTAAATTTTGTTTGTATATACTGCTGTCTTTAATAAGATTAATAATTTTATCCATGTAATAAAAATTGCTTAAAATTGCTTTTGAGTCATTATCTAATAAATTTAAATCAAAATTTGATAAGAAATTATAAGACAGTTCTTCAAGTTTTTTATTTTGAAAAATTTCTATTATCTCTTGATCGCTAAGCTTGAAGCTTTGTGTTTCATGGGCAAGCTTATTTCTCATTTTTATATTTTTTATTATGCAGTCATGCATGTCAAAGTTTTCTGTTGTACGATTTACAGACGGTATTGTTATTAAAAAGCATTTCATAAATTTAAATTTTTTATTTAAATTAATTATTTGGTTAATTGTTAATTTGTCAAATGTTTCGTTAGCTTTAAATTTAATATTATTTAACTTTATGGAATCATCATTATAATCTATGTAACTGTTTAATTTACCACCGTACATAAAATATAATCTATTTTTCATTTCTATTTCTAATTCATCTAAATTTTCTTTAAAATTATCTCTTATTGATTTTTCCATTATATTAAATAAATACAAATAGTTAAAAATCACTATACCTCTTATTTGCATAGTAATAATTTCTTTTTTACTTAATTCTTTCATTATTGTTAAACCTTCAAAATAGTTGATATTCTTTCAAGCCGTTTATTAACATTACTGGTAGTTGCCGGGGATTTAACAAATGTACCATCAATAATCTTATCCTCAATAATTGCACTTATATTTTTTGTTATTTCATCCCAATAATCCAAGGCATAAGGAATACACGCATCAATTATATAGTCATTATAAATATTTTTAACGAGTATTTTTTTCAACTCAATAGTTTTTTGCAAAATTAATTTAACATCATCAGGTTTTATTGTTATTTTCTTTTCTTGCAGACCTTGAAGAACTGAATTAATCATTTCACGAGGGCGAGAGTTGTATCCATTGACTTTAAATTTCTCTACATCAGAATTAATAAAAAAAGCAATGCTGCGATAAAATCTTCCAAAATCCTCAAATCTTTTTATGTCATTTTGTGAAAAAACACTTTCATATTCATCTTTAGAATGCTTGTCAGCTTCCTTAGAAATATAGCTTTCAACAAACTGTGTTATTATTTTTGTAACTTCTGAATGATATATTGCACGTCTTATTTCATTCACTTTTAATTTTTCAGCGCCTTTATTAAGCCTTGCAAAAATATCATACTTCGTTGATTCCGGAGAATTAGCTGTAATTACATAAACATCAAGAACATATGACAGCATTTGAGTAACCTTTTCGTCATTGTATTTTTTGATTTCAAAAAAACTCTTTTCGCCAAAAATATCCCTGTAATACTCCAATGATTTTCCTTTTAAATTAAATTTATCATTAAGAAAATCTGTAATTGTTGTCAACCTCTGTTTTCCATCAACAACTTCATATTTATTTTCTGACAAAAAGTCCTCACCTGGAATTTCAACAACATAAATAGGCGGAATCATTATTTCCATAAACAGGGATTCAATAAATGAGGTTTTTTTGTCATTATCCCAGATTGCGTTTCTTTGATAATCTGTATCCACAATCAGTTTTCCATCTTTGATTTTTTGGAATATTTCAACTATAGACCATGTTTGTTTTGTAATTTTAGTTTTTTCAAGTAACTTTCTTTTTTCTTCATATTCGCCATTAGCAGGCTGGTCATAATCAATATTCTCGTTTTCCGCCAGTTGAATATTTTCTTCCCTATCATTATTATAATTTTCCATGTTTTTACACTCCTAACTAATTCTATCTGCATATGGTAATGACTTAATATATTTTTCCATATATTCAAAATCGGGAGTTCCGTCAACAGTTGTCGGAAGTTTGATTACCACATTTTGAATTCTTTTAGTACCTAATTTTCTGCCATACGCATATCGAAATTTTTCCTTTTCTATGACTGTTTTAATAAACAAACCAATGTAAACATTCATTTTAAATTTAGGTATTAATATCCTTATGTCATCTGGAGATGAACAAAAATCAAATGGCTGGTAAAACGTTGAGCCAACAGAACCATTTCTTGCTATAGTAAGAGTGTTAGCTGATTGAGATGGTGGAGTGTCTACAAAAGCGGTAAGCCCATTGTTATCTGATGAAGAAGCTATGTACGGCACACAACCAGAATTACTGTTTTGTAAATTGGGGTCTTTTGAAACAGATACATAAAATAAATCACTTACTAAAAATTCTGACCACAAATATGTTTGAGTTAGTTCAACTTTTTTCACTTGTGTACAGCTTGCAGAAAGATCTGTTAACCCTATTTTTATTTTAAATGCAAGATAGTCTCTTATTGTTTGAATGAAATTCATTTCAAAGGTTGCATCATTATAATATGTTTTCATATAAGCTTCACATAACCATTCATCTTTAGCATTAACACAATGCCGAGCACTAAGACCTTCCTTAACATCTTTATTGTGATAGAGCTTTAACCATTCGCTTTTAATATCTTTCCATTTATTGTAAGCATCAATCCGACCGAGCTTTTTACGCTTAACAAAACCGTCCTCTTTGCAATATCCGAAAAAAGTTTCTTGGCTGCTGTCATGTGGAGTATGCGCTTCCCATACCATAACGCACACATTAGTTCCTGTAGGATAAAAAATATCATCGGGCATACTGAAAACTGCTTTTAAAGTGTGATTCTTCAAAAGTCTTTCACGGGTAGCCTTAAATTTAGTACCTATAGCGCAACTCATTGGAACAACAACAACGCCTGTTCCGCCAAGAGATAATATATTAAGTAAATGTTCAACAAATTCCAGTTCCTCTTTATCTGTTTGTGAATATGGAGGATTGATTAATCCAATATTGATATTTTTCGCTTTTAATTCTTTTGTTATTTGTAAGTTAAAGCAATCACCTTTATATATATTGGATTTGCCATCTTTGCGAATAATCATATTGGCAATGGCTAATGTGTATAAGCCGTCATCAAATTCAACGCCGTATAAACCTTCTTTGCGAATACGCTCAACATCACCTGCGGTTGCGTTATTAAACATTTTACTCATGGCTGTAACAAGAAAGGCGCCTGACCCGCAGCAAATATCCACTACCTTGCTATTTTTATTAACGCCTGCAAGATCACACATAAATTCTGTCAAATGCTGTGGAGTAAGTACAATACCCAAACCGCTTCCATCACCGCCTGAATATTTAATAAATTCATGATAAAACACTCCGAGCGCGTCAACTGTACTGTCAGCATAGTCCATCATGGGTTTGATTTTCAATTCAAGCTGTTCAATATACCATGTGATTGATTTGAAATGTCCTAACGGTATTTCTGCAAACTTTGTGTTATCCTGCAATATTTTAAATACCTGTTTTATATAGCTTATTCTGCTACTTTTTATATCGCTTGCAGCCAACACCGTTTCAATAGCACTTTGAATATTCTGCATTACAATCTTATATGATGATAATGCAGAATAACTTTTTGCGAAATCAGAGTCGTTTAATGCAATAAGTATTCCTGCAATAAAAATTGGTTTATGTGATTCTGTCACTTTGATTTCTCTAAGATAATCATGCATATTTATAGCTGTTTCTCTGATTTCGTCAAGTGAATATGCCTTTTTTAATTTGTTTCCCTTGATTAGTTCAATATAATTTTTAGGCTCAAGAATAATGTCCTGAGCTTTTGACATTTCTGAATATATTTCTTGACCTTTCATCCAATAGAAAGTATTTACTTTCATATTTTCCTTTTTGGTTCCACTTATTCCAACAGCAATTACATTATATTCTTCTTTGAGATATTTTGAGTAATAGAGTACTCCATCAATGGCATAATCTCTTGGATAATTAAAATAAGAGGTTTCATGTTTATTTACGTTCTTTTTGCATTCAACAACAATAATCGTTGAAATGTCATCATCAAAAGTAATAATATATTCGGGTTTGGCTTTTCCATTGCCGCCTTGAGAGTAATCATTCAAATCACATTTCTTAGGTTTCCCGCCAGCTTTTTTCAAAAGCTTTTCAATTTTATCAACAGAAGAAACATCACCTTGTGGGAATACATATCCAAAGTCATTTTTTCCTATTTGACATTTCATCTCACGAAGCGTTAAACTTTCTGTATATTGCTCGTTAGCCATTAGCAATGCCCTCCAATAAGTATTTGGGGTTCTATGTGTTGAAGAAAAGGAAAAATTCAACAGACAAATATACCACTTTATTATATATATTATACCACTATTTTTATTAAATTTCAAGAGCTTTTTCAAAACTTTATGTCTACAATAAATTTTAAATGAAGTTAGAATGCTGTGACATCCAAAATATACATACATATCGTATCTTAATCTTAATATAACACAAATAAGTAGGCTGAGAGAAATATCCTCGCAGCCGTAATTTTAATGTATGCGTGATTCCCTTTTATGTGGTTTTAGAAAATCCTGTAATTTTTTTGCCAAATCAAGATATTCAATAAAATTCATAATTTTTTGATACTTACGTTTCCAATCCTCAATCTCTCTAAATGCCTTACTAAGTGATTCCCGCAAAGATTTTATTGCTTTGACTTCCTTTTTAAGATTAACATTTTCATTAGATAAATCAAAATTATTATGCTTAAGTAGCTCAACCTCTGCGGACAATTCTCT
Organism: uncultured Clostridia bacterium; assembly: GCA_947383835.1. Classification (GTDB taxonomy): domain Bacteria; phylum Bacillota; class Clostridia; order Oscillospirales; family Ruminococcaceae; genus RGIG8773. The sequence goes on along the minus strand of CANDEV010000013.1, from coordinate 58,037 downwards.
TTCTCGGTTCTCAGCAGCAATCTGCTTTTTTGCAAGGTCAGTAAGATTTACATAATCTTACTGCGAAATGGTAATCTTACCGCCGAATACAGTTTTGCCTATTTCAATGCTGTCAATATCCTTGATTCTTCTGATTTTCTCGGTATTGGATTCAAGGAGAGCTTGATTGTCGGCAAGAACGGCGGTAATTTCCACAAGTTCTGCATTTTTTAAGTAAAGCTCCTCATCTGCCTTTTCAACTGCTACTTGCTTTTCCTGATACTCACTATTCAGTTTATCAATTACCGATTCTACGTCGGAAAGCAGTTCCTCACGGCGCTGTATCAATTTATCCGTACACTCGATTTTATTTTCAAGACGTATGATTTCTTTTGATCGCTCTTGTTTTTTGTAATCAAGAACAGACAAATGAGGATTATTGGTTCCAAGTTGCTCCCACTCAATATCATACTGTTTCATAATTTCCGCAAGCTGCTGTTTTTCATTGTCAACCCACAATTTGGACGAGGTTTCAAATTGTCCTTTAGCGATAAATTCTTGCTGTTCCAATGCCTTAGAAAGAGAATTCCTTGTTGATAAGCCACGTTTTTGGCCGGTAGCAAACGGAACAAAGTCAATATGCAAATGCGGCGTTGCTTCATCAAGATGAATTACCGAATTGAATACTCTTATATGGGGATTTCGCTTTGAAAAATCTTTTGCAAACTGTTCAAGGATTTGCGCCGCAAGTATTCCGTCGTCAGAACCGCATGGCGTATCATCTTTATTTCCGATTTGAACAACAAGCTCATAAAAAGTTTTTTCTTGCTTGCTATGGAAAATATGCTCGTAGTAATCTTTGATAATTCTGTCTTTACGTTTCTGCTTAGCGTTGTACTCGGAAAGAGCCTCATCGAAAATCTCATGATAAATATCTTTTAGATTTTCACAAATTAGTGTTATATTTTCCGATGTTTTGCTTCTGTCAACATTTGGTGCAATAAACTCACGGTTATTGTGACCAATGCTTCCTTTGCCTATGATAATGCTGATTGTTTTTCCTATGTGCATCACTACCTTTCATATGGGCGGAACGCCCATGCCTTTGTTACTTTCGGCGAAAGTAACGCAAAGAGACTTTTGACATTCGTACCTCATATCAAAAGTCTTTGCGGCAAGGGGATTTCTCCCCCTGCACCCCCTATTTTGTTCCGTTAAGTGTTGTTGCAATCAGTTGGATTGTTTCAAGCAGTTCATCATTATTACCATTATCAATTTTCCGTAACTCACTCAAAACTTCTTCAAGCTGATTTTTCAATGCCTTGTACACTCTTGGATTTGGCTGTACAACTATATCTTTTTGTAATGCACGATTTATCAAATAATCTTGCTTTGTCATTCCCGACAGCTTGACTTTTATATCAAGCTGTCGATTTTCTTCGGGTGAAATTCTGAATGAAATTGTTTTGCTTCGAAATCTGCCCTTTCCGTCAAGTTTTTTTGCCGACATCACTATCGCCTCCGTTTCTGATTAAACTAAGTCTGTCTGCCATTTCAGCCTGAGTTGAGGGAAAAAGATGTGCATATCGGTACGTAATATCAATACTTTCATGTCCTACACGGTCTGCTATTGCTACTGCCGAGAAACCCATTTCAATAAGTAAGGAAATATGTGAATGTCTTAGGTCATGTATGCGAATCCGTTTTACAGCGGCCGCTTTTGAACCTCTGTCCATTTCATGCTTTAAGTAATGTTTTGTAACTTCAAATAATCTGTCTGTTGGTTTTATGCCATATAATTGATTTATATAATCTTGAATTTCCTCTGATAGGAAATCGGGCATTTTTATTACTCGGACGCTTTTGGGAGTTTTGGGGTCTGTAATTATATCACGCTTATTAATTCGCTGATATGATTTTGTAATTGACACGGTTTGACGTTCAAAATCGAAATCGGACGGCGTCAATGCCAGCAGCTCGCCCTCGCGGATACCGCACCAGTATAATATTTCAAATGCGTAAAATGAAATAGGTTTATCCATTATTTCTTCCGAAAAACGCTTGTATTCGTCCTGCGTCCAGAAAAGCATTTCTCGGTCTTTGGATTTTCCCATGTTCCCGACTTTTGCGGCGGGATTAACTGCAAGTCCGTAAAACCTCACAGCGTGATTAAAAATTGCGCTTAACTGATTATGTACAGTTTTTAAATAAACCGGAGAATATGCTTTGCCCGTTTTATCAACGCTGTTCAGCATTTCATTCTGCCAAGCCATTATGTCCTTTGGCTGAATGTCCGAAATTTTGCGATTACCGAAATACGGTAGTATTTTTGTGCGGATAATATGCTCTTTGGTGTGCCAAGTGTTTTCCTTTAGCCTCTTTTTCATATCGGTACTGTAAATGTCAATAAAACTTGCAAATGTCATTTCAAGATTGGAAGCAGCCTTGTTAAGCTGCTCCCGTTCCCAAGCCTGCGCTTCCCGCTTTGTGAGGAAGCCGCGCTTTTGTGTTTGCTTTCGTTCTCCTTTCCAATCGGTGTAGCGGTAAATTACCCGCCAAGTGTTTGATTTTGTTTCCTTGTAGACTGCCATATCAACCGCTCCTTTCTTTATCGGGAGGACTGTAGTACACCCGCTCCATAAAATATTTTTTATTGACACGTCCCGATATTGTCAGAAATCCTTTTTCTTTAAGCTCGTCATTTAGCTTCTTAACTATTTTGTAAGCATAGGATTTGGAAACTCCAAGTATTTCGGCAACTTCGTCAACTCTTATAAATGTATTATTTGTCATTTGTCCCTCTCTTTCTATAAGCTTATTTGTTTAAGCTGTATTTATATTATACTAAACAATTTTGCTTTTGTCAAGCCTTTTCAGAAAAAATCTTAAACTTTTTTGTTAAAATAGCTTGACTATCTTAAACGGATATGTTATACTATATAAAAATACAAATTGGAGGAATTTCATGGCAATAGGTGAAAGAATCAGGTTTATGCGAAATCTGCGTGGTATGACACAAAAATGGCTCGGTATGGCGGTAGGTTTTCCCGAAAAGACCGCCGACATTCGCATGGCTCAATATGAATCGGGAACAAGAACTCCAAAAGCTGATTTGACAAATAAGCTTGCGGAGGTATTGGAGGTTGCTCCCGAAACGCTTTCTGTTCCAAATATTGAGAACTATAACGGGGTAATGCACACTCTATTTACATTGGAAGATTTATACGGTCTGCGTATTGACAAGCTTTCTGACGAAGTGTGTATCCGTTTGGACAAGGATAACGGTACGGAATTTCTCACTATGCTTGAAATGTTTACCGCTTGGCAGGAAAAAGCAGAGGGATACCGCAATGGTAAGATTTCTAAAGAGGAATACGACAATTGGAGATATACCTATCCCAAAATGTAATGCAGTAAAATGAAAAACAATATAAAATTCAAACAATAATTAAGGAGGTTTTTATTTGATACCTAAGTATGGTTTTGGTTCTGCACCTATGAAATCAAAAGCCTTGGAAAAAAATAAAGAAGCTTTAATGCAAGTACACCAATTTCTTATTGATAAAAAAATCTGTTATGATATTAGTATTATAAACGAAATTAGTATTGTTAAAGGACTTTTCAATCGTATTATAAAACAAGATCAATGGGATTGGTTTACAGTAAATATGTATTTTGATTATCCAAGAATTCCAGAAATAGCCTGCTATGTAAATTTACTATCAAAACTTCGTACTGCAATAAAAGAAAATCACGAGAAAGATATCATTAAAATAAAGGAAAAACTACTATTCACTAATATTTGTATATACATATCTAATTTTATAAAATACGATGTCCACATAGAAAGTGAAGATGAATATGTATATGTTCTCTCTCGACGTGAAGATAAGGATTTGTTAAAAATTGGAATGACAAAAAGAAACATATTAAAAAGAGTACAGGAAATTAATTCAGCAACTGGAATTGTATATCCAATATCGCCAAGAGCTGCATTTAGAGTAACAGATTGTAAGCTTGCTGAAAAATTGATTCACAATGAATTATCTGATTATAGATTACGAAATGACAGAGAGTTTTTCCTTATTCATTTTCAGGATGCATATAAAATAATTGATAAATGTTTATCAATTAATAATTTGTATTATTACAAATATTAACAAAAAGAGCTATCTGAATTCTAAATCAGATAGCTCTTAAATATAAAATAATTCAAATGTTGCCAAAACGTTGCCACAGCGGTATCAAAAAGTCCGCAAACGTCGCTGTTAAGCCATTTGTAGTAGCTTGAATACTACTCCCACTCGGCTTATAATAATATTTCACAAGGAAAAAACGCAGTTTTTTCCTTGTTTTTCGTTATACTCCTTGCGGAAATATTATTAAATTTACCTCATTTTAATTTTTTTGTACTCAATTTGTACTCAATAATTATTTTTTATCGCCCTGTCCATTTTGGCTTTCTAAATACATTTCTTGCACCTTTTTATTAAATAACTCATTTCGTCTTTTTATAAGTTCCGTACTGTCTAAGATTTCTTGTTGTTTATTAGATAAAAAAGCATTTTGATTATATTCTAACGTACTCTTTTCCCACGCTTCAAGAGTTTCATAATCTATCCAGTATTCCTCTAAAGCTTGCCGCTTGTCCTTTAACTTTTCAAGCGCAAGACATAAGCTGCTATTATATGCAGCATTGGAATTGTTTCCGTCAAAAGTAATTGAAGCAGACCATTCTCCAAAATCTCCGCTCCCATCGGCAGGTTTTGTAATATCTATTTTAAAACATAACTCGTTCTTTTTATCAAGCTCAAACAAAAAAGCAAGAACATCTGAAAGGCATTCAAGCTTTACTGACGGTTCATAGCCTATCAAATAATTAATTGATACTCCTAATGCACAAGATATATCTGCAAGTGTAGAAATTGGTAGATCCGTTTCTCCACTCTCATATGCTTGAATTGTTCTGGATGATTTTTTTAATATATCTGCTAATTCTACTTGTTTAATACCTTTTTTCTTTCTGCATTCAGCTATTCTTTTACCAATTTGTTCTTGAATGTTATCCTTGTCCAAATTTTTCACCTCAATTATATTATAACACAATATAAAACGAAACGCAATATTTCATCTAATTTTCACATTAAAAACGTTGACAAGAGAAAATATTTCGTGTATTATATTTATATGAAATTAAATCGCGCATAATTATAAGGAGGTTTTATTATGCAGGAAACAAAATTATTTTACACAGCAGCGGAAGTAGCGGCAATGCTCGGTATATCGGTCGGTCAATCGTATAAGATACTACGTAAATGGAATGAGGAGTTGGAAAACAAGCACTATCTTGTGATTGCGGGAAAAATTCCTGTTAAATTTTTCCTCGAAAAGGTGTACGGAAACAGTAACAGTGAGGACGTAGCAAATGGCTAACTCTGCAACTAAAGACCTTAAAACGGGCAAATGGCTTGTGCAATTCAGATATACCGACTGGACGGGGCAAACCAAAAAGACAACCAAAAGAGGCTTTGACACTAAAAGAGAAGCCGAGGAATGGCTACGCAATTTCCTTGCTGCCAAAGCCTCCGATGTTGATATGAAGTTCAGCAGCCTTGTGGAGCTTTATTTTGAGGACTTGTCAAAACGGCTTAGGGAATATACACTCCGAAATAAGCATTATCTTATTGACGGCAAAATTTTACCGTATTTCAGGGATAAGTGTGTTTCTAAAATTACTCCCGCTGATATTAGAAAATGGCAAGCTGAAATACTATCACAAGGCTACGCCGATACATATGTAAGGTCTGTATATAATCAGCTAAACGCCATATTTAATTATGCAGTTACTTTTTATAATTTAAGGGAAAATCCTTGTCACAAGGCAGGAAGTATCGGAAAAAAGAATGCCGAGGAAATGCTGTATTGGACGAAAGATGAATTTGATACATTTATAGCTGCTGTTTCCAATAAACCAATGAGCAAAATCATATTTACTACATTATTTTACACAGGATTGCGCGAGGGGGAACTGCTTGCCCTTACACCTGCGGACATTGATTTTGAAAGTTGCACATTAAGCGTAAACAAGTCATACCAACGGATAGAGAAGCGCGATGTAATTACAGACCCCAAAACGCTCAAAAGCAAGCGAATAATATCAATTCCGCAATTTCTTGCCGATGAGCTTCAAGCCTACATACATTCAATATATGGCATAAAAAGAAATAGTCGCATATTTCCGCATACAAAGCATTACCTTACTAAAGAAATGGTTCGCGGCTGCAATGCAAGCGGCGTAAAGAGAATACGCATACACGATTTACGGCATAGTCACTGTGCCTTGTTGTTCTCCCTTGGCGTTACTCCGCTCGAAGCTGCGGAACGGTTGGGACACGATGACCCGAAAACCACATTGCGGATATATGCTCACGTCTACCCCGACAGCGGTAAACGTATATCTGACAAATTAAACCAGTTGTACGTTGAAAAATAATTTTTCTTTTCAGAAACCCCTTGAAAAAGCCGCCCATTTGGCGGTGTACCCACCTACGCTAACAGGTGGGTACTAACACCACCACCATTACCGTCAAACGATGACACACAAAGGAGTTGAGACAAATTAAAAAACAAAGTGAAAATTGTGTACTTGTGGACTGGTTTTCAGCCTCGACAAATAATTATGAGCCTACTGCCTTGATTGAATATTTAGGATTGGATATATCGTCCTTTGTGCATACTTACGGTCGTTATTTCTACGCCGACCGTCTGACTTATGGCGGTGTATCTGTCTACTACAACCTACGTGCAAACGATACGGAAAACGGTTCTGTGCTTTTGGAGATGAGCGCACAAGGCTGCCGACAATTTGAGACATCGTCCAATATGGGATTTATGCAGCTTTTTTGTGATGTTATTAATGGCGATTTGAAGCCAACGCGGCTCGACATTGCATATGATGATATAGACCACGATGGCAGCGGCTTACTTGATATTGGTAAGGTAGCAAGATATACATTGCATCAGCGTTTTGTCACCAAATGGGGCGGCGGCATAGTAATGGACAAATTTAAAAAAAATGGAAATTATGAACCCATGACACACGCCCTTACAATACAATTTGGTAGTAAAAAATCAAAAATTCTTCTTAGAATTTATGACAAAGCGCAGGAACGCGGCGGTTTTGATTATCATTGGATTAGATCCGAGTTGCAGTTCAATGGAGAACGTGCGGCAGGTTTTATAAAAAATCTGCTTGAAAGCCAAAGCGAGGTAGGCGAATTATATTCAGGAGTACTAAAAAATTATTTGCGTTTTATAAAGAATGACCACACACGAAAAGAACGCTGCACTACCGTTGGGTGGTGGGAGCAGTTCCTTAATAATGCAGAAAAAATAAAAATTTTTTCGCCAAAAACGGTTGACTACAACCTTGCCCGCGTGAAAAATTATGTTATAAACCAAGCTGGGAACAGCATTGATACATATATTAAATGTGTAGGGACAGAGAAACTTATTTCAGAATTAAAGGAACGTAAATCTAAACTTAATGAAAACCAAATTAGAGTTATTGACGAATACCGTGCAAGTCAGACGGATAATGACTTGCATTAAGGGAGTGCAGAGGGAACGGCTGCCCCAATGTAATTATGTTGCGTAGTGACAAAATTACTATTGGGTTATTACTTTTGGCATAAAAGTAATTTTTGTTACCCCTAAAGCGCGCAGAAAAGGAGGTGCAGCTATGCCCAAAACGATAAGCTTTCACAATGGTTCAAATTGGAGCAGGGGACATAATGTTCGCGATAAACGGTTTATTAAAGAGCAAGCTCACATTGACAAGTCGCTTTCCAACAACAACGTTATTTTAGTTGACGAGCTTGTCCGAAAGGCATATGATAGGATTTTCGGCGAAGCTGCTGCGGAATATAACGCGAAGCAAAAACGCTCCGATCGCCGTATAGATAGTTACTATAATAAAATCAAGAATGATAAGAGAAAGCACATTGTTTACGAATGTATTGTTCAGATTGGCGATAAGGACGATACTGGCAATAATGCCGAGCTTGAAAAAGAAGCCTTAACTCGATTTGTTAAGGACTGGGAAAAGCGAAATCCTAACTTGAAGCTCATCGGGGCGTACATTCACGCTGACGAGCCTGACGGTACGGTGCATATACACATTGATTATATCCCTGTTGCAGAATGTACACGAGGTATGAAGTTGCAAAACAGTCTTGATAAGGCATTGCAGCAGCAAGGCTTCAAAACCGAAAATATACACAAAACCGCTCAAATAGCGTGGCAGGACAGCGAACGTAAGGCACTTATTAACATCTGTAACGAATTGGGGATTGACGTACACCAAAATCCGCAAGGCATTACAAAGGGTAGGGAGCATTTAACCAAAGCCGAATATCAGCAATTGAAAGAAACTGCGAAAAGCCAACTTGAATGGGAATTGCTGCCATATCAAAAGGTTGTAAATGATTTTCTGCAAGCAGAGCCGAAAAATGCTATAGAGGGCGTTCCCGTACCCTATGCGGCGAAAATGTTGGTCGCCAAGGAAAACAGAGACAGGCTGCTTTACTCTCCTGCGGAAATAGAGGAAGTACAGAAGCTTGCTAAGGCTGTCGCTGTGATGTCCGCAAAAAATCAGCAGCAAAGTGCGGAATTGTACAATAAATTTGCAAATTTAAGAGAATTGGAGGATAAAGCGGCACGAACCGTCACCAAAGCTTTGCAAAAGGAACAGCAAGTCGAACAGCAGCTTAAACAAGCAGCCGCCGAAGCTGCCTCTATAAGAAATGAGGCTGATGATTATGCTGCACAAATGCGGACGTTCTATGCCGATAGCACACCATATATTCAAGGCTTGAACGAACAGATACAACAGCTTCAATCCGAAATAAAGAACGTTACAAATGATAAGATAAACGAGTTACAGGAAAAGCTGAAAAACAAAATTGATACCGTGGAATGGCTCAATAAAGACAAAAACGACCTCAAAGGCTGTATCAAAGAGCAAGAACAGGAAATAGACAAGCTTAAAAATCAGCTCCGCGAATTACAGACGGTCAAAAAGCAGAACGGCGAGCTGTCGGAACACATAAGGACGTTGGAAGAAGAATTAAGCCTAAAGGAAAATTCTATCAGCCAATTTAAGGCTGAAAATTCAGAACTAAGCGGTAAATATGCAACAGTAAACAGCTTATATGATACCGCTTGCGAAGTGGGCGGATATATCTGCGGTAAAATAGGACTTGACTTTGATGAAATTTTTGACAAGCGACTGGACGGGTATAGACTATCTTATATTATTGACGAGGGGCATAATCGAGGGGCGAGGTAAAAATACCTTGGCTACAAATTGGCTACGTGATTTTGTACTCAATCTGTACTCAAAAAGAATTGCAAATCCCCACAAATCCGCTGTTTAACAGGGTTTGCGGGGATTTTTAATTTATTCCCACTCAATAGTAGCAGGCGGCTTAGTAGTAACATCATAAACAATCCGATTAACAGACCGCACCTCATTAACGATCCGACTCGCGCAGCGTTCAAGCACCTCGTAAGGTATCTTCGCAAAATCCGCAGTCATAAAATCAGTTGTTGTAACACCCCGCAATGCAAGCGTGTAATCATAAGTCCTGCCGTCACCCATTACACCTACGGAACGCATATTTGTCAGCACCGCAAAGTACTGGTGTATCTCCTTGTCAAGCCCTGCTTTTGCGATTTCCTCACGGAATATGTAATCTGCATCCTGCAAGATTTCAAGCTTTTCGTCGGTAATCTCACCGATAATTCTTATGGCAAGTCCGGGACCGGGGAAAGGCTGCCTGTCCACAAGGACGTCTGAAAGTCCCAATTCACGTCCCAACGCGCGGACCTCGTCCTTGAAAAGCAGACGGAGCGGCTCTATTATCTCCTTAAAATCAACATAATCGGGAAGTCCTCCAACATTATGGTGGGACTTTATTACAGCCGCGTCACCCGTGCCGCTTTCGATAATATCGGGGTAGATAGTACCCTGCACAAGGAAATCCACCTTGCCGATTTTTTTCGCTTCCTGCTCAAAAACGCGGATGAACTCCTCGCCGATGATTTTCCTTTTTGTTTCCGGGTCGGACACGCCGCGCATTTTGGACATAAACTGCTCCTTAGCATTCACGCGGACGAAATTCAGTCCCCAGCCCTTGAATGCGTTTTCGACCTCGTCACCCTCGTTTTTGCGCATGAAGCCGTGATCTACGAAAATGCAGGTAAGCTTGTCCCCCACCGCTTTGGAGAGCAGCGCCGCCGCAACCGAGCTGTCTACGCCGCCCGAAAGCGCAAGCAGGACTTTGCCGTCCCCGACCTTTTGACGTATGTCCTCAACGGCAGTTTTGGCGTAATTGCTCATAGTCCAGTCGCCAACGCAGCCGCAGACGTTCTTCAAAAAGCTGTCTATCATTTTCAGACCGCATACGGTGTGATTTACCTCCGGGTGGAACTGCACCGCGTACAGCTTCTTTTCGGGACACTCCATAGCCGCCGCGGGGCAATTGTCCGTATGCGCGGTAATTTTAAAGCCTTTGGGAACTGCCGAAATATAGTCGGTATGGCTCATCCATGAAATTTCCTTTTGGGGAAGTCCCTCTGCACCGCCGAAAATCGCGCTTGCTTTGTCGTAATATGTCTCGGTCTTACCGTACTCCGAAGTAATGCAGGTCTCAACCTTGCCGTCCAGCAGATACGCCATAACCTGACAGCCGTAGCAAATTCCGAGAATGGGTATTCCCATATCGAAAATTTCCTTTGAGCAAAGGGGCGACCCCTGGTTGTAAACGCTGTTCGGACCTCCCGTGAAAATAATTCCCGCAGGGTTCATTGCTTTAAGCTCGTCCAAAGAAGTCTTGTAGGACTTTACCTCGCAGTAGACCCCGCATTCTCTGACGCGCCTTGCGATAAGCTGATTGTACTGTCCCCCGAAGTCGAGAACTATAACAAGCTGGTGTGCGGTTTGTGACATTTTGATTACCTCCTAAAATTATAGAACTTATTTTAACGTTTGATATTGACATTCTGCTTAAACGGAACAGGTTCTGGATTTTTGAACTGCCAAAACCCAACAGCGTCCGCAAGTATGTCGTATAAATTGTCATCAGTGTATGCAATTTTCATAACATCAAATTCATGGTCGGAAATTTCCTCGTTATACAGCTTTTGAGCATATTCGCCGCAGCTTTTCAGATGTTCCGTAATCAATTTTATCTTGATTTTTTCTTCTGCGGAATAAAAATCCTTGCCGCAAAGAGTTTCCCGGATAAAATCGCAGAAGTACGCAAAATCGCTGTCCCAATTGTCGTTGCCGTTATTCTGTGCTTCATACCTGAGCTTTTCTATTTCCCTTAGCAGTTCTCCCTGTAAAACTTCCGCCTGACCGCTTTCAGGTACAAAATTTTTCCAAATAAATTTGCATTCATTGTAATATTTTTGTTCATACGGCTCATGCATGATTTGTTCCAAGGTTATCGCGCTTTTGGACTTCCTTAATTTATCAAAAAACTTCATTGCAATTTGTCCGCCTTTCCCTGTTTACGTCAATGGATTTTTACAGTTTTTCCCGCAGAAAATAAGTCTATCCCCTATCTGCTGAAATTCTATCTTTTAATTATGCCATAAAACAACAAAAATTTCAAGTGTAAATAAAAATATTCCGAAAAATATTGCAAAAAAGATATAAATATGGTATAATTATTTAATTACAAACTTTTTGAGAGGAATTTTCAATGTCCTGTAATTTTTTGAACACCCTTGCCGCCCACGTTCACGGTACGGACGGCTTTGATATTTGGGACGTCTTTCTTGACGCTCTTATAGACTCGGCGAAAATGCTGCCGTTCCTGTTTTTGGCGTTCCTGCTTATGGAATTTATCGAGCACCGCGCGGGAGACAAGCTGACAGATTTCCTGCGGAAAAACGGCGGAGGACGTGTTGGCGGAGCGGCTTTGGGAGCGGTCATAGGCTGTGTGCCACAATGCGGATTTTCAGTTGCCGCCTCAAACCTTTACGCGGGCAGGGTCATATCCGTGGGTACGCTTATCGCCGTTTTCATTTCCACCTCGGATGAGGCTATACCTATACTTTTGGCGCACCCCGACCGCGCCTCCGCAATATGGAGGCTTATTGCCGCTAAGATAATCATTGCCGCCGCTGCGGGCATTATTGCCGATATTATTGTAAAAATTTTCAAGCTTGAACGTGACGGCGAGTCCATTGAGGATATCTGCACCGAAAGCGGCTGCGGCTGCGGAAGTCATGGGATTTGGTACTCATCTTTAAAACACACTGTAAATATTTTTATCTTTATACTGATAGTAAATCTTGTTTTAGGCTTTGTCATGGCTCTTGTGGGCGAAGAAGCGGTGGAGCATTTTCTCGGCAGCATGGGTATTTTCCAGCCTATAGTCACGGGACTTGTGGGCATGATACCGAACTGCGCCGCCTCCGTTCTTGTTACGGAGCTTTACGCCGAGGGCGCGATAACCTTCGGGTCGGCTATGGCGGGTCTTTGCACAGGCGCGGGCGTGGGACTTGCCGTGCTGTTCAGAGCGAACAAAAATGTCCGCGAAAACCTTATTATCACAGGAATTGTTTTCGCTGTGGGCGTTTTAAGCGGAATGCTGATAAATTTATTCCGATAATGAATTGCGAAATTATGAACAGAACCTGCATGATGTTTTGCCATTATTTGCATATAAACATAAAATATATGTCGCAAAGTGGAGAAAATATGTGAATTTATGAAATCAAAAATCACGTAAAATGGGGATTTTTCGAGTTTCGCAATTGCCCGGCAATTATATATTAAAGGAGTATTCCAATGAAATTCAAATGGAGAGCTTTCGGCTTTATTTGAGGAGTTTGCACGGGGGTGCAAGTTTAAAAATTAATTGATTTATTCCAATAAAAGGAGGGACGGCATTGAAAGCCTTTATCGAGTTTTTTAAAAGAGAATTTATACTTGTCATTGCGGGACTTGCCGCTCTTGTTTCATGTATGCTTGTCCCCGTTACAAATTATATAAACTATATCGACACCGACACTATCGGGCTGCTGTTCTGTCTTATGATAGCCGTGGCAGGCTTTCGGGAAAGCAGCGTTCTTGCCGCGCTTTCGGGAAAGCTTCTGGGCGGAGGAAAGGGCAAGACCCGAAAAACGGGGATAATACTGGTGTTTATTTCCTTTTTCGCCGCGCTGCTTTTCACAAACGACGTTGCTCTTATAGCCTTTGTGCCGATAACTGCGGCGCTTTTCGCAAATCATGACAAGACGATGATATACGTTATAATTTTACAGACCGCAGCCGCAAACCTCGGCAGTATGCTGACCCCTTTCGGCAACCCGCAGAATTTGTATCTGTACAGTCATTACGAAATGACCCCGAAAGAATTTTTCGGAACTACAGTACCCGTGTTCCTGTTCAGCGGACTGCTGATATTCCTGCTGTGCCTGTTCATAAAAAACGAGCCTATGGAGACAGAAAGCCGCAGCAATATAAAGCTTGGCAAAAAAAGCTATATTTTGATGTACGGTGTGCTTTTCATACTATGCCTGCTGTCGGTCTTTAACGTGCTGGACGTTATTGTGGTATTTGCCTCGGTGTGCGTTGTGGCAATAATTATTGACCCCAATCTTTTTGTGGGCGTGGATTACGGCTTGCTGCTTACTTTCGGCTTCTTTTTTATTTTTGTGGGCAATATCAGCAGCATACCTGCCGTACGTGACTTTACCGCACATCTTGTGGGAGGAAGGGAAATGTCCGCCGCAATTGTGGTAAGCCAGTTTATAAGCAACGTTCCCGCCGCGGTAATGCTTTCGGAATTTACAAAAAACGCCGAAGCTGTGGTGCTGGGTACAAATATAGGCGGCTTGGGCACGCTTATCGCAAGTCTTGCAAGCATTATTTCCTTCAGGGTGTACATGGAGACAGACGGCGCAAGACCCCTGAAATATATAGGCTTTTTTACCCTGATAAATTTCGGGCTTCTTGCCGTGATTTATGCCTTTGCCGAAAAAATATTGCCAATGCTCCGTTTCGCTTGATTTTTTCGCCGGCATAGTGTATAATTAAGATAACATGATTTGTTTCGGAAAAGTTAAAAATACGCTGCACGGCAATGCGCATATAGAAGTACCCGCCTTAGGCAATGCAGCCTGTGAGGATTTTATTATGAAAAGTAATAAAAATAAATATTTTTTCAAACGCGCGGTTTCCTTGGCAGCCGCTTCGGCAATTATATTTTGCTCTGCAAATGCGGGAACGGAGGTCTCCGCCACGTTCAGCTCCTCCTATCTTGATTCGGGGAGCGTTATCGTCAATATAGACACCTCTGCGGGCAGGAAAGCCATAAGTCCGTACATATACGGAATAAATTCCGAGTCCGATCTGTCAGGCGTAAAGGTCAACGCCATTATACAAACACACCCGCAGGTCTCTTCCTATAACTGGGAGAGCAACCTTTCAAGCGACGGGGTCGGCAACTCCAATATTCTTGTAAGCGCATACCCCGAAAACAAGCTGTCCGAGCCGGGACTTTATACCGACTATCTTGTCAAAAGGGCGAGCAGATACAACGTCCCCTCGCGGTACGTTACTCTTCAAATGATGGGAAAAACCGCCGGACATACGTCCTCTGACAAGCTTTTGGATGACGTGCTGTTTGAGAAAAACGACGCCTATCTTTCCCGCCCCGACGCAGGCGACGGCGTTGTATACATGGACGAATACGTCAGCTTTTTGGTAAACAAGTATGACTACGCTATGAACGGCGGCATAAACGGTTATTTTCTCAGCAACGAACCGGAAAACTGGTCAGAGCGTTTTCCAAACATCGTACCGCAGCCCGTTACCGCCGATATGCTTATACAAAATTCAGCGGAGCTTGCTTATTCAGTGAAAAAAATTGACCCCACTGCGCTTGTGTACGGACCGTCAATTAACGGAATAGAGGCGTTCATAAACATAAACAACCCCGATGACTGGGAGCAGCACGGTCTTGAATACAGCTGGTTCATAGATTACTACCTTGACGGCATGAGAATTGCTTCGGAGGAAAAGGAAACGCGGCTTCTTGATGTGCTTGACATTCACTACCACACCGAAGCGACAAACGGTCTTTTGCAGCCTATTATTGACAGCGACGATGTGTTTTCAAACAATACAAGGCTTCAGGCTCCAAGGATACTGTGGGACAGCAGCTACACCGAAAACAGCACCTCGGCGATACTTCACAATCAGCATATCCCGCTGATACCAACGCTTGCCGCTTCGATCGATATGTACTACCCCGGAACAAAGCTTTCTTTCTCCGAGTATAATTTCGGCGGAGGCAACGATATAAGCGGCGGCATTGCGGCTGCCGATGCATTGGGTATCTTTGCCAAATACGGAGTACATATGGCGTGCGCGAAGCCAAATACGGAGGATATTTCTTATATAAAATCCGCTTTGAATATCTATACGGATTATGACGGAGAGGGTTCGAGCTTCGGCGATACCCTTGTTTCCTCATCGAACGGGAAGGACGTTATGAGTTCGGTATACGCTTCGGTTGAAAGCGGAGACGAATCCGAGCTTAAGGTGATCCTTATAAATAAGAACACCGCTGCGCCCAAGTCCGCCGAGATCAATATCAGATCTGTTTATGAATTTGAAAACGCAGATGTGTACAGCTTCGGTCCCGAAAGCTCCGAGATATCAAAGGCAGAGGAAAGCGTGGACATCAACGAAAACAGATTCTCCTTTGAAATGGAGCCGATGACGGTCTATATGCTTGTTTTCAACGCGGACGGAGATATTCTTTCCGTCGATCCCGTGGATCTGCCCGATACGGAGACTTCCGAGAATATACAAACAGGAATAAGCAGCGATGTGTCCGTGGGCACTGTTTCAGAAGAAGACACAGTCACAACGTCTGTATTCAGCCATGAACACGTTGAGGCAACTACCTTCTCCGCCGCAAGTGTAAATGAAAGCGCCGCAGGGGAAACGGAGGAGAGCGTTTCGACAACTGTACCGCTCAATGAAGAGACCGGCAGTGATACAGAGCACACAGTAACGGCATCGGGAGGAACGGATACCGAAAAGACCGTCCCCAAAGCTGTAAAGATATTGGTTTCCGTGCTTGTGGGAGCTGTCGTTCTGGCAATGATCTATATTCTTGTCAACGACTACATAATGAGCAGGCGGAGATAGTACCGCGCATTCGGTTTACCCTGCCTCTTAGTATAATACACAATAAAATTAAAAAAAGTTGGTCATATCACCAAAAGTTGTTGTAATCTGTTTACAAAATCCAAAAAAAATATTAAAATATATTTAGCTGTAATTATTTTGATTGATACTTGTATTGATATATTTGTATAAATCTCTGTTTGGAAGTGATTTCGTGAGGGTAAAGCTCAAGCTTACGCTTGTTATATTGTTGGCTGTAATTGTACCGATCGTTACGGTCAATATATTTTCGTCGGCGCATATTAAAAATATATCCGTTGAACTGACTATGCAAAATACCGATAACATCATAAGCAGTCAGGCGGAAAATATCAACTATTATTTTGAAGATATCTCCGCAGCTGCAAAGGAACTGGTTTCTCTCGAATCGGTAAAGTCTTACGTCATGGAAAGCAATCAAGATGGATTTTCCGTACCCGCCGACAGCGAGGAGTATCTGTCTATCACCGCAAGGCTCAGGGGCATGATGGATCATGACCCGTCGCTTACCAAGACCATGATAATCAATAATTCGGGAATGATAGTCGCTTCCGCCGATGAAAACGATGTGGGAAAAAGAATGACCAAGCACAGCGGGCTTTTTGAGACCGCTGTTGAGAGCAACGGCATCTCCGCTTTTTCAATGAGCGGAGATAAGGATAACAATATTCCTTCCTTTTACTATGTAAAAGCTATTTATTCTCATAACAACGAGCTTTTGGGAATTATTTACGAGATGTATAATACCGTGCATCTGCAGCGGATAATAAATAACGCCCAGATAGACAAGTACACCACGGTCGCTGTTATGGACAGCACAGGCGGCATTTTGGAGTACCCTTACAAAACTGTTAAGAGTTACACAAATCATGAAGGCTACGGCAAGGCTTCGGAGTACATCAGGGGATTGCTTGCTCCCGCTGACGAAAGGACGCAGGAGGAAAGAAGCTTTGTCTACGGCAAAAAGGCTCAAAGGCGCACGGTGTTCAGCAAAAGAATATCTTCATGCGGCTGGACTGTTCTTGCAATATCCAATACTCACAGTCTTGAAAGCTCATTCAACAGCAGGAAAAGTGCAATATTGAATCTTGCGATAATCCTTATAGTACTTGCAATTGTGGGAATGTTTGTATTTGTACACTGTTTCTCAAGACCTATTGACGAGATAATGAGGATATTGCAGAAAAAGCAGCGCGGCGACACGGCTGTGCAGTTCGAGGTCCATTCAAACGATGAGTTCAGACAGATCGGCAGAGCCTTTAATACGGCGTTTGACGAGATATTTGAAAGCGAGCAGCGGTATAACACCATAGTTGAGATAACAAACAATATCGTTTTTGAGGTCAATTTCAAAAAGAATACCGTTACCGTTTCAAAAAGCTTTAACAAGAAGTTCAGCTACCGTCCGAAGGACGACAGCGTTAAGGAAAGCTTCCTGTATAATCTTTACGTCCACAAGGACGATAAGGACAGGTACCTTGCGGATATAGACAGGATCTTGGGTCCGGCAAACTTTATTCAGGGCGAGTACCGTGTAAAGAGCATATACGGCGATTTTATCTGGATAATGATAAAGGCGACAAAATTCTTTAACCGTGAGGAGATACCCACAAAGATCGTGGGCGTTATCATGGATATCGACAAGGAAAAGAAAAGCGAGATGCACCTTATTCAAAAGGCAAGCTACGACGCTCTTACCAGACTTTATAACCGTGAGACGTTCCTGAAGAGCCTTACTGAGCAGATCGAGCTTTCAAGCATTAAAAAGACCTTGGACGCTATGATGTTTATTGACCTTGACGACTTCAAGTTCTTTAACGATGAGTACGGTCACGCCTGCGGCGACGAGGTACTGAAATTTACTGCGGACACACTTAAGGAGCTCTGCTTTGAACGCGGCTTTGCCGGACGCTTCGGCGGTGATGAATTTGTTGTATGTCTCACAAATCTCACTCTTTACGGAGATTCCGGAAAGGTAGCGCAGGAGCTTATAGATACTCTCGGCAAGGGCTTTATTTCAGAGTCCACGGGAATCAAGCTGACTATCCATTGCTCCGTAGGTATTGCGTTTCTGCGTGAAAGCGGCAAGACTACCGAAGAGGTTATCGCCGCCGCTGACGAGGCAATGTACAATATCAAGAAGCACGGCAAGTCCGCCTATGCTTATGCTAAATCGGCGCAGGCAAACGCTGCCGAAGCTGTAATGGACGAGATAGACGAGATAGATATGCTGAGGTAAGCTGTCCGAATTTAAAAACGTTTTATACTAATTTCCGTCTAAAAAGCGTTTAAAAAATCAAGTAAAAATTTGCATATATGATTTTTGCGCAGATTTTTTAACTACGCTTTTAGATAGAAATTAGTATTACGATCAGGTTTGCAAAGCCCCTGTAAGCGGGCGCATAAAACAATTACTTTTATATTTTATTTTCTACCAATTTTATAACTATCTAAGAAAGGATAAAACACTATGAGCGAATGTACACACGATTGTTCATCATGCGGAGCTGACTGCGGAGAAAGAACCGAACAGCAAAGCTTTATCGAACCACTCAATGCCAAGAGCAGCGTTAAAAAAGTTATTGGAGTTGTCAGCGGAAAGGGCGGCGTCGGCAAATCCCTTGTAACGGGAATGCTTGCAACACTTTTTTCAAGAAAGGACTTTAAGACGGCTGTTATGGACGCTGATATTACAGGTCCTTCGATACCAAAAATGTTCGGTATCGGCGGAAGAGCCGCAGGAAATCAGGACGGTATTATACCCGCCAAGTCCCGTAACGGCATAAATATCATGTCGGTAAATCTTCTTCTGGAAAACCCTGGCGATCCCGTGATTTGGAGAGGTCCGATAATTGCAGGAGTAGTCAAGCAATTCTGGACGGACGTTATTTGGGGAGATATCGACTATATGTTTGTTGATATGCCTCCGGGAACAGGAGACGTTCCGCTGACTGTTTTCCAGTCTATCCCGCTGGACGGCGTTGTAATTGTTTCCTCACCGCAAGACTTGGTTGCAATGATCGTAAACAAGGCTGTGACTATGGCAAATATGATGAACATACCCATACTTGGCGTTGTTGAGAATATGAGCTATGTTGAGTGTCCCGACTGCAAAAAGAAGATATATCTTTACGGTGAAAGCCATATTGACGCGGTTTGCAGCGAAAACGGAATACCTCTTTTGGGTCAGATACCGATATCTCCTGACATTACTCATAACTGTGATATGGGTCTCATCGAGGACTTTACAGGCGATTTTCTTGACTATGCGGTCGAGGTCATTGATAAATTATAAACATACCAATTACTGCCAACGCACTATTGCGGTGTTGGCAGTAAATTTTTAAGATTTCTTGTGCATATCATCAAAAAATTTGATGTAAATTTCTGCACTAATTTCTATTAATAATATTTGACTATTTTAAGAATATATGTTATAATATTTTATAGTTTAATAATAAAGGAAAGCGGTGTTTGCATATGGATAACCAGGCAAGTATTTACAATGAAAAAAAGCTTGCTTTTTTTGAATCGACTTACAGGGAAACTGTACTTTCAAAGCCACAGGAGGTAAATGTTACCATTACTCCCGAGCATATCTACGGGCAAGCGTACATATGCGATCAAACGGGTACGAGGGAGGAAGACCCTGTGTACAGCCGTTTTACCTGCGGGCTTGAGGAAATTACTAAGATTTATATTAATAACAATAACAGGAACAGTCCTATCTATGTTCAGTGCGATGATACTTCAAAGTCAGTGATGAACCGTCGGCGTATCATTTTGCCTTGCTTTAAAAATAATACGGAAATAGTACAGATGATAGAAAGCGCAAAGGCAGAGCTTGACAAAAAGCTTGAAGTGCGCCGTGAAGCGGAAAAGACCGAAAAGCTCCAAACTCTCCGAAAGGCTGCCGACGACGAGTTTGAAAGCATGACAAGCGGATATGAGGAATTTAAGAAGTCACTGGAGAAAAATGCTTCAAAGGACGAGGCTAAAACAGATGTCAAGCCTGAATCTAAGCAGGAGAGCAAAGCCGAACCGAAACCGGCTCCCGCTCCTGTGAAAGAAGAACCCAAGCCTGCACCCGCTCCAAAGCGTGAACCTAAGATCGCTCCGGCTCCTCCGACAGCGCAAAAGCCTGCATCGGTAAAGGATCTGGACGCTGCTTCCAAAAAGAGCACAGCAGAGACGGAGCTTGTTTTTGTTGAAAAGGAACGGGCTATTCCCGAGCCTGAAAATAAAGGTCCTGTAACAGTTGACGATATTCTTGACCTTAACGAATTTTTGGGTATCAAGCCTGAGGAAGCCGATCCCGAGCTTATGATGGACGCGGTTGAAGCTGAGCCTGACGAGGCTGCTTTGGAGTCTATACCGGTTGAGGTGCTTCAGAAAAATCCCGCAGAGATCGAGGACCTTGTGGTTCCCGATATTACAGGTGAGATCAAGGAAGCAAAAATAGTTGCAAAGCCCACAAGAAAGCCTGTTGAGCCTGCGATCGAGGAGCTTGATCCTGCGGCGGAAATTGCAAAGAAGCTTACTCCAAAGGCTGCGGCAAACAAAAAGCCTGCACCTAAGCAGGAGGAAGCAGAGAAGAAGCCTGAAATTATCCCTGCCGCTCCTGCGGATGAGGAGATCATACCGAGAAATGCGGAAGATGTTTCGCTGGACGACTTTGAAACAGCTGTCAAGAAGCTCAAAACAATGCTTGACAACGGCGTTATTTCCGAAAGCGAGTTTGCTCAGGAAAAGAGAAAGCTGCTCAATCTTCTTTATTAAAAACAAACACGGTGCTGAAAGTTCAGTACCGTGTTTTATTGTGCCCATCAGCTTCCGAACAGTCCAAAAAATGCGGAAAACGTGATAAGTCCGACTATAAAAGCCGCAAGACAAAGCCGCGAAGCAAGTCTTGCGGCTTTAATGATATTTTCGATTTTGCACTCATCTTCTTTCGGGCAGCTTTTATACTCAAAGTGCATATCGATCATCAGGCATGCTATGTACCCCATAAATCCCGCTGCTCCAAGGATAACGCCAATTATTGCCATAATTTTTATTCCTTTTAAAGAATTGTTACTTTAATTATAGTACTCAAAACGAGTATTGTCAAGTAATAAATCCACATTTTGCATATTTGCACAAAATTTGCCGAATGATATTATATAATACCTTTAAAAGGAAGTGATCATATGACATTCGGTGACAGACTGTTAAATTTGCTTGATGAAAAGGAAATATCTCAAAAGGATTTTGCGGCAATGCTGAATATCGCGCCCTCGACGCTGAATGGGTATATCAAGAATAAACGTCAGCCTGATTTTGAATTGATAAAAAGCATCGTATTTATCCTTGACACCTCGGCGGACTATCTCCTTGACTGTAAGAGCGGAAGCTCGAAGCCAACCGTGCGGGAGATGTCTTTGATTGGCAAAATGCGAATTTTGACATCGGAACAGCAGGAGATGATTTACGATCTTGTGAACATTTCCGCAAAAAGAACGGAAAAAAATTCGGGAATGTAAATTTTGCTTACATTCCCTTAATATCATGCAATTAAGCGTTAATTTCCCAGATCCTCTATTGGCATGGTGACGTTGCTCAGTCCGTGGTAGTAATTCACAGTCTCGGCGGTAAATTTGTACACGCAGTAATCCTCGTCGTCAACACCCTTTGGGTAGTATATCTCGTCGCCGTCATGCCAAAGCATAGCCTTGGTCTCATGGTCGGTGCAGACCTCGATAGTCCCCGTAAAAAGCGCGCCCTTATACTTATCCTTGGTATCATCGCAGTAATAAACGCAGGCTTTGGGGTTTTTAAGGAACTGTCCAACCCGCTTTGAGCTTGTGTTTGTGGAAAAATAATGGGTTTTTATGCTGCCTTGCTCAAACACCAGCATACCCTTGATTTGGGGAAATCCCGCCTCGTTTACCGAGCCGACATAGGCGACTGGGGAATTTTCCCTCAAAGATTTGATTTCAGAAATAATGTCCTTCATTTTAATTCTCCTTTTCAAGTAAATTCTTAAGCACTTTCCCAAGGTACTCTTCAAAAGCGAGTATCTCCTCATCGCTGAACCCTCCGTAAAAAATCTCATTCATTTCAGCAGACACGGCATCATATCGGTTTTTCAGACCCCGTGCTTCGTTAGTCAGGACTATCTTCATAGCTCTGCGGTCATGAGGAGCGCTTATTCTTTTGATATGTCCCATTTCCTCCAGTCTGTCAAGCATACTTGTAAGAGTCGTTTTGGCAAGTCCTGTTTTTGCGGCAAGCTCGCTTATGGTAATACCGTCCTGCTCCCAAAGGACGAAAAGAATACGCCCCTGTGCGCCGTTAAACTCGCTTATACCGTGTTCCGCAAGAAGTCTTTCAAAAACTCTGCCTTGTATCTGTTTTATCTTGCTTATGAGGAACCCCCCGTTTGTGTTAATGGTTTCCACCTCCTTTATTACTATATAGTATAATACTATATAGTAATTTTGTCAATACTTTTTGCAAAAAAATGCGTACCCAAAATAAAAATGGGTACGCATTTTCTTATCTTTCAGAAAGTGATATATAATCATTATGGGGCTGAACAGCCTTGTATGCGGGACGGATTATCTTGCCCGCATTTAGAAGCTCCTCGATCCTGTGAGCAGACCAACCCGAAATTCTGGCAATAGCGAAAATCGGTGTGTAAAGCTCGGGGGGAAGTCCCAATATGCTGTAGGCAAAGCCGCTGTAGAAGTCAATATTTGCCGAAACGCCCTTGTAAATTTTCCGCTCCTTGGCGATCACCTCGGGAGCAAGACGCTCTATCTTGTTGTACAAGGCGTACTCTTTTTCCATGTTCTTTTCAATGGAAAGAGCCTTTACCGCCCTGCGGAGGATAGCCGCTCTGGGGTCGGACACCGAGTAGACCGCATGTCCCATACCATAGATAAGTCCCGAACGGTCAAAAGCCTCCTTGTGAAGCAACTTGACGAGATAATCTCTGATAGCGTCCTCGTCATCCCAGTCGGAAAGCTTGTCCTTCATATCCTCGAACATCATTGTTACCTTGATGTTTGCGCCGCCGTGCTTAGGTCCTTTAAGGGACGCCAGGGCAGCGGCAATTGCCGAATATGTGTCAGTACCCGAAGAGGTTACGACATGGGTCGTAAAGGTGGAGTTATTACCGCCGCCATGCTCTGCGTGAAGCACCAAGGCAAGGTCGAGAATGCTTGCTTCAAGCTTTGTGAAGCTGCTGTCCGGTCTGAGCATATGCAGGATATTTTCAGCGGTGGAGTACTCCGCAGCAGGCTGGTGAATGAAAAAGCTGTCGCCGTCGTGATAATAAGCCTTTGCCTGATAGCTGTACACCGCGATAAGGGGGAACAGCGCGATAAGCTCCAGCGACTGCCGCAGGACGTTTGGTATAGACGTATCGTTCGGCATATCGTCGTATGAATAAAGGGTAAGCACTCCGCGCGCAAGTCCGTTCATGATATCGTCGCTGGGGGACTTCATGATAATATCGCGTACAAAGGTGGTGGGGAGCTGCCTGTAATTTGCAAGTATATCGGAAAAGCTGCTGAGCTGTTCGGAGGTGGGAAGCTCGCCGAAAAGCAGCAGGTATGTAATTTCCTCAAAGCCGAAACGCTTTTCATTGGTAAAGCCCGCAACAAGGTCGTTAATGTTATAGCCGCGATAATAAAGCTCTCCGTCACAGGGAACGGTCTGACCGTCCACCTCTTTGGAAGAGATAATTTCTGAAATTTCTGTAAGACCCGCAAGAACTCCCTTGCCGTTTAAGTCTCTTAATCCCCGCTTAACATCGTATTTTGTGTAAAGCTCAGGGTCTATACCGTCATTTTTTCGGCATAATTCAGAGAGAGAGACAATATCAGAAGTGATTTTGGAAAAATTGTAGCTTGAACTCATTTGATCCGTCCTTTCTAAAATTTGGTTTAAAATTTTTTTAATATTTCATAGCTTTAATTATAACATAAATTCCTTGAAAAATCAAGTCAAATCGGGATTTCACAAAACTTTCACAAGTACGGACGCAGATTATAAAAATTGGGGCGGATTTCTATCCGTCCCAAAATATATTTATACTTATCCTGCAAAATAATTATCATATCTGTATGAAACTTTTCTCCTTGCCATTGCATACTGTCCCGCTGTTACATAACTGCGGGCGGGGAGACCCCGCCCCTACAAAGCGTTATTTTAGATCGCCGCATTAACCCGCCCCCTTTGAGGGGGCTTGAAAAAGTTACGGTATATCGTCTTCAACATTGGGGGTGACTCTGCCCACGTGGGCTTCCCCGCTACCATTTGTCCTCCTCGCCCTCTTTGGGGAGACAGGGGGTAAGGGCAGCAATCGCCACCTCTATCTGCTTGTCGGTAGGCTCCTTTGTGGTGATGTGCTGGAGCCATATTCCCGGAGCGGAAACTATTCTTGTGAGAATATTGTCAAAACGTCCCGCAAGCTTGATTATCTCATATGCTATTGAAGCCTCTGGGATAAGGCAGAGCATCTGTACCCCGAACCTTACCCACATATTTCCTCTCGGCAGGAAAATTCCCACAACTATGCTTATAAGCAGAACGATAAGTATAAAGCTCGTTCCGCAGCGGGGGTGGAAACGGGTGTGCTTACGGACGTTCTCCACCGTCAGTTCTTCCTTCGCCTCATAGCAGGCTATGGACTTATGCTCCGCGCCGTGGTACATAAAGGTGGTCTTTATGCTGCCCATAAAGGAGATCGCGTACATATATCCGACTAAAAGGACAAGCCGCACAAGTCCCTCTGTAACAGGTCTCGCGCCCTCTGAAAGCCCTGCTTTTATAAGAAGATTTGCAATAAGGACGGGTCCGCCCTTAAAAACGATAAGTGCGAAAGCCATTGCTATAACCACGGAAATTATCATTATCACGTTCACAAGCTTGTCCCCGAATTTATCGGTGAGCCATTGCTCGAATTTGGAAAGCTCCTCATCTTCCTCGTCATCGTCTATCTGCTTTTCAGCGGACTTCATCGTGCATCGTATGCCCTCAACAAGGCTTGCGACAAAATTTATGCAGCCTCTGATAAATGGCACCTTTCTGTACCACGGTGCGTCCTTGCCGTTTTTTACAGCCCATTGCTCAACATCTATCGTGCCGTTCGGGAGTCTGCACGCCATGGCGGCTGTTGTTATCCCCCGCATATAAACTCCCTCGATAAGAGCTTGACCTCCTATCTTGGATTTAAAGCACTCTTCTTTGCAGCTTTTTTCTTCGCTCATTTTTTGGCAAATTCCTTTCTTTTTACTGTTATTTATATTGTACGCTTTTGCAGGGGCGGATTCCATGCCCATTCCCTGCAAAATATGTCAGCTTTTCTGCACAGGCAGCGTTATCGTTACCGTCGTACCCACTCCCTGCTCGCTGAAGATTTCAAGCTTTCCGCCGTGGAGGGTAACTATCTCGTCCGCAACGGCAAGTCCTATGCCGCTGCCACGACGAGTGTGGTTCGCCTTGTAAAACTTCGTCTTGACCTTGGGTAAATCCTGCGGGCTTATTCCGCAGCCTGTGTCGGAAACATCCACCTCGATATGCCGAGGGTCGGACATTGTCGCCTGCACCGACACTACCCCGCCTTTATCGGAATATTTTATGGCGTTGTCAATAATGTTAACAAAAACCTGCCGCAGACGGTTGCGGTCGCCGTACACAAAGGGGAGCATATCAGGCTCGTCGTAAATAATGTCTATACCCTCGTTCCTTGCTTTTTCTGTGTAGATAAGCACCGCGTCCCCCAATTCTGCAAGAATATCCATAGTGTTTTTATTAAGTGAGAACTTGCCGTTCTGCATACGTGAAAAGTCAAGCAGATCCTCCACCATTCGGGAAAGCCGCTCGCTTTCGCTTGTGATAACACGCATACCCTTTGCAATTGTCTCCGAGTCGTCGGGCATACTTCCAACAGTCTCCGCCCAGCCCTTTATAGCGGTAAGGGGCGTTCTGAGCTCATGGGAAACGCTTGAAATAAAGTCGTTTTTCATCTGCTCGGAAAGCTCCAGCTCGCTTGCCATATGGTTTACAATATCGCACAGCTCGCCTATCTCGTCGTCGTTTTTCTTTGTAATTCTTACGGAGAAGTCCCCCATTGCGTAACGCCGCGCCGTTGAGCCTATCTGCCGAACAGGGATAACTATGGATTTGATAAAGTAAAGTCCCGAAGCAAACATCAGTATCAGTATTGCCAAGCAAATTACAATAAATATCAAAGCGATCACAGATACGCTTCTGTCAATTCTCTCCATAGACGAAACAAGACGTACAGCCGAGTACCCCAAATCGTTATCCGGGAGCATAAGACAAACCGCCATTATATTTTCTCCGCTTGAAATTTTTCCTGTGTAAAAACCGCTTGTGCCGCTTGAAAGAGCCTGGCTGAAATCATCCATACTGTCAAGACTTTCCTCCGGCACAAACCCTGAGGAGGTCAGACCTACCCTGCCGCTGCTGTCAACCACCATAAGCTCCGTCTTATCCTTTTCGTTCCAATTTTCAACAATTGAACGCACCTCTGCCGAAAAGCTTACCGCAGGGTCGTTGTAGGAACGCTGCAAAATGCTGGATATCATATTGATACGGGAGGTCAGATACTGCCGCGCCGTGCCGTAATAATAGCTGCGGACAAAAACCGTGCCGCTTATAACAACGGCAAAAAGCATAATTGAGATCACGCCAAGGTTGTTTACCAGCCAGCGGCGTGTTATTGTTACCCTGCGCAAGCCTCTTCTGCCTCCTTTTAAAGCTTGGAAAATCTATTCTCAGCAATAATTCTACATGGACTCCTCGTCCTCTTCGTCGGGGTCTTTCACCGACCATTTGTAGCCGAAGCCCCATATTGTGGATATGTACCTGGGGTTTGAAGGCTCGTCCTCAATCTTCATTCTTATACGGCGGACGTTCACGTCCACAATTTTATCATCGCCGTAATAGTTGTCACCCCATATATGACTTAGTATAGACCCTCTGTCAAGAGCTGTTTCGGCGTTGAGAATAAAGTATTCCAAAATTTGATACTCCACCTGTGTAAGATCAACAGGCATATCGTCCTTTGTAACTGTCCTGCTTTTAAGATTAAGCAGGAAGGGACCCGATTCGATCGTCTCGGATTCGTCGTCCTCGTCCGCCTCGCGGGGGACAACGCTCATGCTGACCCTGCGGTATATCGCGTCTATCCTCGCCGTAAGCTCCGACGGTGAGAACGGCTTTGTAATATAGTCGTCCGCTCCGAGCATAAGACCGCTTACCTTATCCATTTCCTGGGTTTTTGCGGAAAGCATGATAATACCCAAGGTGCTGCTTTTTTTGCGCAGGGTCTTGCAGACCTGAAAGCCGTCGATTCCCGGCATCATAATATCGAGAATGGCAATATCAAAGCGTCCCCGTTCCTCCTCAAAAACTTTAATTGCGTCCTCGCCGCAGTTTACGTCCACAACGTCGTAGCCTGCTCTTTTCAGGTTTATTACCACAAAGTCTCTTATAACGTCCTCGTCCTCGCAAACAAGTATACGTTTCATAAAGTTACCGCCTTTCTATTAATACTAATTTGCTCCTAAAAGCGCAGATTTTTTACACGCTTTTTAGTCGCAAATTAGTATAAATGCAAGATTATTGGTGCAGGAAGCAATAAGCCGTTCCCGCCATTATACTATGATATAGAAATTATTGTTTATTTCCGTGCTTGTCAGTACCAAAGGCTCATATTCAATGTCGGGGAGCTTTACGAAATAATTCGTGTGATTGTTGCTCTTTAAAAGCGTGTAGCCGTTTTCAACAAACGCTTCGGTCTCATAGTCCCCGGCAACGGCTATGCGCATAAGCTCGATGTTGCTGTTTGTAATGTCCGTCTGAAATCTGTAAAACACAATATCCCCCGTGGCGCTGTCCTTTTTGGCTGTAACGACGCCTTCCCACCTGCTGGGGAATATAAAGCAGTAGCCGTCCGCAATGCTGTAGTAGCTTGAATATTTTTTTACAATGCTGTAGTTGTCAAAAACGTTCCAGTCGGTGCGGTACAGGCTGTCCCGCGAGCCTTGTGCATACCCGGGGAACGGCGTAAGAGTAGGTATCTCAACAATACCGTCAAGGTCTATATCGGTGCTTAAATAGCCAGCCTGACGGCGCGTATTTTCTATCATGCCCGACTCTCCGAGATAAAGAGGATTACGCAGATTTCCGTTCATGGAATAAATAATTTCCGTCGTAAGCTGTCCCCCCGAAAGACCGTCTATAAATATCGCAGGAGTCTCCGTGCCGACATATCCCGATATAACGTTCACAAAATCCGCCGCGCTTTCGTCGAGAGCGATGCTTCCCGTTTCGGAGACGGAGCCGTCCTCCGAGCTGCGTGACACAAGACTCATGGAAGCCTTTTTGAGCTGATTGCCGGGACGTATAAGTACAAGATTGTCAAGACCGTCTCTGTCCATATCAAGAACGAACATTGTGCTGTAATTATCGGAGTAATCGCTGAAAAGTCTGCCGTCATCATAGCTGTACACCACAGCGTTTTTTTCGCCCGACAGCAGGGTATAGCCGATTATTACGCTCATTTTTTCCGAGTTTCCTATATCTGCAAAAATAATTCGGTCGATCCCTGTGCCAACGCCTGCGTGGTCATAAACGCTCTGCCACTCGCCGTCTTTCATGTCTATAATATTTATGCGGACGTTTCCCGCACCCTCGCTTTCTCCCGCCTTCTCATAGAATACAAGAGCCTCGTCAAACTCATCACCGTCTATGTCAGCAAAAACAAAGGCGGAACGGTAATCTCCGTAACGTGGATACCGAAGCGTAACATCTCTTCCGGCAGACCGAATGAGCGCGCCGTATACCGCATTCTGCTCCTCGGAGAGCTTAGGCGGAGACAGCAGCAGATCCACAGAGCCTGCAAAGGAACAGCCTGAAAACGCTGCCGCAAATATAAAGGAAAGCGCGCATAAAAATATTTTTTTCAGCGGCAACGGTTTCACCTCCCGACAAAAGGGCGCAGAACGGAAAGGCATACCTTCCCCTGCGCCCATGATCGTTTATTATTCTCCTATAGACTTCATACCCTCGGTCTTAATGGTAGCATTAGACCTGTTCCAGCGGCGTCTGCCGTCAAGATTAAGCTTAGGCATAACTCTGTACACGTAAGTGCTCCAAAACACGGCGACTATCGCAACGGTAACAAAAATAATTCCAACGTCCGCAAGAGCTGGAGAGCTAAGACCGTCTCTTTCGGAATATATCTTTGTAAAATACATGATATATCTCGGTATTACGGAAACTGCCGCAAATATCGAAGCCGCATATCCCGAAATGCAAAGCCAAAAGCGGGTGTGCTTCTTTTCAAAGCCCGCAAAGAATTTTGCAGCCTGAAGGAAGAAAAATCCTGACGTCATAGCTGTGAGCATTATATATATCTTATCGGAATAGACCCCGATAAGATGATCATCTGCGATCATATCAAATATCTCAAGAAGCTTCCATATCGAAAAGAATGAAAGGAAAACGCAGTTGCCCTTTGAAAATCCTTCGCCTTTAAGAATATTCGCACCCGTAGAAATAAGGGTAATTACTGTTATTATCGCGCATATATAAACAAACCAGCTCAGAACCGACACTCCCGCAAAGGCAAAAACAGGCTCTTCCTTTGTTGAAATGGCTTTGTTTCTTTGGGCTATAACTGACAGGTCCATAAAAATGTCAAATATTATAAGACCAGCCATAAGGAACATTACCGCTCCCGATTTTGGAGATATTTTCTTGTTCAAGCGTTCAGCCTTTAAACGCATGGGATTGATAAGAATACACGACTTTATCGCCTTGTCTCTGGACTGACCCAGTATCATTATTGCAAATATCAGCACAAAGCCGATTATAAGCGCCCAAACGGTGTAATTTTTTCCGGGAGAACTGTCAATGTATTTTCCCGTTTTAAAATTCATATTCGTTTGGAGCTGGATCGTTCTTGCCAGCACAGCCGCAACCAGCGTCAGAACATAGGCGGCCATTGAAGCTTTCTTGTCAAGCTTGACCTTAGATGGCTTATAGGCTTTTACAGTTTTTTCTTTCATGTCCGTATCCCCTCTAATTGGATTTACCGTATGTTTATACAGCATTATTTATACATTGAGTATATTATGTACGATACCTTATAAAATATTATCTTTCCTCGATAGGAACATATTTACGCCGTTTTGCAACAGCCTTGTATGCGGGGCGTATTATCCGCTTGCCTGTTATAAGCTCCTCTATCCTGTGAGCCGACCAGCCGACTATCCTTGCCACCGCAAACAGCGGGGTATTCAGTTCAACCGGGATCTTTAACATTCTGTACACAAGTCCCGCATACAGGTCAACGTTTGCACACATCACCTTTGTGCTGCCCTTGACCTCGGCGAAAACCTTTGGAGTAAGCCTTTCAACAGCGTCCAGCAGCAGGAATTCCTCCTCGAATTCCGTTCCCGCCGCAAGCTTCATGGCGTTCTCCTTTAGTATGACCGCTCTCGGGTCGGATAATGTATATACCGCGTGACCCATTCCGTAAATAAGACCCGTGCCGTCTCCCGCTTCGCCTCGGATAACCTTTGCAAGATAATCTGCGACCTGACCGTCATCATGCCAGTTAGAAATATTTTCCTTAAACTCCTCAAGCTGACGGATCACCTTTATGTTAGCTCCGCCGTGCCTGTGACCCTTCAAGGAACCTATTGCTCCCGCATATGCGGAGTACGCGTCAGTACCCGAAGATGTAAGCGTCCTGCACGTAAAGGTGGAGTTGTTTCCGCCGCCGTGCTCAACATGGATTATCAGCATAAGGTCGAGAAGCCTTGCCTCCTCCTCGGTGTAGACCCTGTCCATACGCAGTGTTGAAAGTATAGTCTGCGCTGTGCACTCGTCGGGATTAAGGGGATGCATATAAAGGCTTTCGTGGTCAAACACACGCCGTTTTATCTGATAAGCGTCCACCATTGCGGAGGGAAGTCTCGCTATAATTTTTACCGCCCTCAGCAGCTCGCTCTCAATACTCTGATCCTCAGGATCGTCATCGTCATAAGAATAAAGAGCAAGGATCGAACGCGCCATTTTATTCATTATATTCTTTGACGGAGCTTTAAATATCATATCCTCGGAAAATCCTGCGGGAAGCTCTCTGAATTCGGAAAGCAGAGCGTTGAAATGTGAAAGCTGGATTTCAGACGGAAGCTGCCCGAAAAGGAGCAGGTAAGCGGTCTCCTCAAAGCCGAAGCGACCTTTTTTCGTAGTGTTTTCCACAATATCGTTAATGCTGTAGCCGCGATAGATAAGCTCGCCATCCACAGGTTCACGCTCGCCCTCGTTGACGATATAGCCGTGAACATTACATATATTGGTAATCCCCGCCATAACGCCGCTGCCGTCACTGTTGCGCAGACCGCGCTTCACCTGATATTTTTCATAAAGCGAGGGAGCGATTTGGTTATTTTTTATAAATTCATCGCATAAGCTTTTAAAAGCAGCTTTATCGTAATTATTATTCAGAACAAAGTCCTCCAATCATGTAAAACTATACACTCTATATTTTACAACAAAATTGCATTATTGTCAAGAATTTTTTTAATTAACAATTAATAATTAATATTTATGTTTCTGGGCTGCCGATCAAATCAAAAGGAGAATTTTACCATGAAGGAACTATTAAAAATCACAGGAATATTCGCGTTATTGCTGGCAGTTATACCTGCTCTTTCGCTTTTCGTCCCCCAAAGGACGTTCGCGGAGGACGCTCCTGCCGACGGGACAGTCCAAACGGAAACCGTCCCCACCGCCGAAACGGAAAGCGGGGAGACAACTGCAAAAAAAGAAAAAGAAGAAAGTACCGCCGATACAATAAAAGTGCTGGATTTTACAAGCGGTCAGGTCATGGAGCTTTCCATGCGGGATTATGTACTCGGCGCGGTGCTTGCGGAAATGCCTGCCACATATTGCTCCGAGGCTTTAAAGGCGCAGGCGGTTGCGGCGAGGACTTACGCTCTGCGTCAGCGGGAAAAGCAGCGGCTTTCCCCCGATCCAGAGCTTATGGGCGCGGACATTTCCAACGACAGCAGGAAATTTCAGGCATATTTTACCCCCGAGCAGGCTAAGGACTTTTACGGCAGCGGCTATGAGGCGTACTGCCAAAAGGCAGCCGATGCTGTTGACGATACGGACAGGCTTGCTCTTTTTTATGATGATGAACCGATAGTTGCGGCGTTCCACTCAACGTCGGGAGGAAAGACCGAAAGCGCGGAAGTCGTGTGGGGAAACCCCGCCCCATATCTCGTCCCCGTGGAAAGTCCAGAAGATACCGAGTCCCCCACGTATTTGGAGGAGGAGGTCTTCACCGAAAAGGAATTCCGTAAAAAGCTTGAAAAGGAGCTTCCCGACGCGAACTTTTCCGTACCCGCGGGAGAGTGGATAGAGATACGCGAGACAAGCACTTCCGGGACTGTTACCGAAATGCTTGCGGGGGGAGAAAAGTTGTCGGGGACTGATTTCCGCAGTATTTTCTCCCTGCGGTCGGCGAATTTTACCGTGGTGTACAACGCCGACGAGGAAAATTTTTACGTCACCACCAAAGGCTGCGGACACGGCGTGGGACTTAGTCAGTACGGCGCAAACGCCATGGGCGAAAACGGCAGCGATTTCAGGGAAATTCTTTTGCACTATTACACAGGAGCGGAAATAAAGGAGTATTGATTTCCACACAATACATATAAAAATCGGGAGAACGCTCAAAACGTCCTCCCGAAATTTTATTCTTCAGCCTCCTCCTCATTTTCTTTCAGCATTTTTTCAAGGACTTGCAGATTTTTCTTTGCGAAAAAATACTCCGAGAACGCCGTTACGCAGCCAAGCAGCATTAACATCCAAAACGGCAGATAATGAGGTTTCCCGCTTTCAATTGCAGATATTATCCCGAATACCGACATAACCGTATTTGAAACGGGAAGTGATAAATACGCCTTTCCCATTTTAACCGCTATCCTTTTGGCAAAGATCGGATTCATTATCCCCTGTGCGGCGGCTTTCGAGGCGTACATAATACGCAGAACTACCGATATAGCCATAATCAGTATTCCCGCCGCCGAAAGGGGAACGTCCCGCAAAAATCCTCCCGCCGCGGCAAGTACAGCCGACAGAGTGTATATTGCTGTAAAATATTTTTTGAAAAGCCTGTACCCCAACTCATAATTTTTATACCGCAGCATTTCGTCCATACCCTTTTCCACAAAAAGGTCGGTTTTTTCACTTGTAAAATCTACTTCATTGCATTTGTTGTCGGTCATAATTATTCCTCCTCATTTTCTTTCAGCATTTTTTCAAGGACTTTATTGTTCCGCCTTGCGAAAAAACAGTCGCAGAGTACCATTATTCCGGGCATTATAAGAATTACGACAGAAATAGGGTTGCTTGTATACACCACAGACATAAGTCCCAATATCAGAACTATCACATATACTGTCGCTGAAGCGGGTTTCCCCATAGCGGCGGCATATGTTGGGTTCATAACACCCTTTGCCGATACCTTTGCGGAGTACACTATGTGAAAAACAGAAGCCGCCGCCATAAGAGCGATACTGTACACCGTAAAAGCTGTGTCATTGTCATTTGTCGCGTAAACAAAAGCCGACATTGAAAAGAAATACATAAACCAATAGCAAGCTCTGAACAGCTTAAAGCCTATTTCATGGTTTTGTGATTTCTGCATTTCGTCAAAGCCGTTTTCGCTGAACAGACCTCCCGCGCCGTTTTCAGGCAATATTTTATCGTAGGTATCCTTCGGCTTTTCTTCGGGAATGTTATACTTATTGTTTGTCATAGTTATTCCTCCTCGCTTTCGTCTTTCAGCATTTTTTCAAGGACTTTCATATTGCGGCGGGCGCACAGACATTCCGTCAGCATTATAGACCACGACAGCTCCGAAAGAATGAAGAGCGTTACCGTTGTTCCGCTCCAATGGCATACGAGGGAAACTATACATACCGCTCCCATAAATCCCGTAAGAACAATGGCGCATATAAGGCTGCCTTTTTTAGACATCTGCGCTGCGTATTTGGGACTCATAACGCCCCGTTTGGAAACGCTCAGCGAATATTCCAAACGGAACAGCAGAGCCAGTACGCAGGCTAAAAAGCCCGCCGCGGTCAAAGCAGCATTGTCAAATTCCGAACCCCACCACGCCGCGCTCAATGAGGCGGCAAAGGACACTACCCAGTAATTCTGCATAAGCTTATAAGCGATCTTGTAGTTTTCAGCCTGCTGCATTTCGTCAAGTGTGCTGTCGTCAAACAGCGTACCCTCGTCGGAAACGTTATTTTTTCTATTGTTCATCGCTCTCGTCCTCCTTTGTCATTTTTTCAAGGACTTTCATATTTTTTCTTCCGCAAAAGGAATTGCCGAGGTACATAGCTAATAAATTTATCCAGACCCAAACGGTAACAAGATCCGAATCCCCTTTTATCAGCTTGATCACCCACGCCAATACAAGAATGAAACATAATATAATGCATATTATATTTGCCCAAGAGCTTGCGAACTTAGCGTTCATCAGTCCCTCGGACGCTAACCTTGCAAGATAAACAATATAGAATGCCGTACATACCGATAAAAGCCCCGCGCCGATATACATAAAGGTATTGTTTTCAAGATACGCGGCAATGAATGATACTGCAAAAGCGGCGGCGTACTGTACCCAAAAAAGCACACGGAAAAGCTTGAAGCCTATTTTGTATTTTTTTGCAAGCTGCATTTCGTCAAAGCCTTTTTCGCTGAACATATCGTTGTAACCCATTGTTTTTTCTTCTGGAACGTTGTATTCGTTATTTGTCATAATTATTCCTCCTCGCTTTCGTCGGTATCGTCCATGCTGTCCTCGTCAAGGACTTTAAAATTCCGCTTGCCGCAGATGTGGGAAACAACAGCGTTAGCAACTGCCGCCGCGGTAAGTACTATTATAGTTATCGTGGGTGGGTCAAATTTCATTTCATCGTCCGTGAAAAATCTTATCAAAAACGGTACGACAACGAACATGGCTATAACGATACTGCCCCTGCTCTCCCACATAGTGGCGGTAATGCCGTTTATCGCGCCATGCTTTGAAGCCTTGATACTGTATACGTTGAAGCATATTATTGCCAGCAAAAAGTAGGTTGCGGCAACATACTCGGCAGGTATTTGCAGTCCCGTAAGCGTGGGCAGGACAAGCCATATCATCGAAAGTACCGCCGCGCCGTAGTAAAGCGCCTTAAAGCATTTTGACAATATCCTGTTTTGTATAGCGGACTGTCTCTCGTCCATTCCGTAATCGCTGAAAGCGTCCACATAATTTCTTTCTCTTGATTTGTCTGCCATGATTATTCCTCCTCGTTTTCGCCGTCTGCGGCAATGCTGTCGCGGACTTTTCGATTGAGCTTTACACAATACCAGCTTATACACTCATAGGTGTATGACATACAAAGCCATACTATAAAAAACGTCAGATATTTGCCCATATTTTCGTAGCCTGTCTTGTGCAGCAGCTTAGTCATAATAACGCTCATTACAGGTGTTAAGGGAATTGTAAAATTTAACGCTGCTACGGTATATTTAAGCCCGTTAGTCCCTTTTTGGTATTGGGAAAATGAGTCCAAAACTCCTTTTTGAGCGGCACGTATATTGTAAAGAGACAGGCAGAAATACATTATGCCGTAATTAATCAAAAGCATGATTTGTATTGACGGCGGCACATTATCCTCCGTGCCGATAAAAATAAACATCGTAAAAAACATTGCGAAAGAATTTAAAATGTACCACAGCCACAAAGATTTGTGTTCCAATTCAAAGCTAAGCGTTTTCTGCATTTCATCTGCAACGACCTGTTCTTCCCAATACGTACTGTTTTCTTTTTTATTTTTTTCAGACATAAAAATCTTCCTTTCCCAATATTAAATATCAACTGTCGATCCAGCCGTCCCAAAAGACCTCGTCCAAGGTTTTCCCCAACGCCCTGCATATTGATATGCACAGGTTCAGGGTGGGGTTATAGTCACCCTTTTCAATGGCGTTTATGGTCTGTCTGGACACCCCCACCTTTTCGGCGAGAGCCTGCTGGGACATATCCATTGCCGCCCTTGCGGATTTTAATTTTAAGTTTTTTGCCACTATATCGCCTCCCGTTGTATTAATAATATCATACACATTACTTTTTGTCAAGTATATTTGACAAAAAGATTTTAATATTTGATATTTTGTCAAGCTGCAAAAAAATTCCTGTCCCCAATAATGCACTTTTTACAAAATTGAACAAAAATGCTTTCGGTAACTTTTCACAAACTGCACCGCTGTGTAAATTGTGCAAAAATGCTTTTGATCAAGCGCATAAAAATGACCGCACGGTTTAATACCGTGCGGTCGGAAAAGGTAAAAATATTTCGCGGATATTTGTATATCGCTGTTTCCCTAAAATTTATTGTGGTGTATATTTTTAGCCGGCTTCGACTGTTGAGACCTTCAGCATATTGGTGTTGCCCGCAATGCCGAGAGGGATACCCGCAGTCAGCACAACAAGGTCGCCCTTTGCGATAAGTCCGCTTTTTTCGGCGGCAACTATCGCGCTGTCAAAAAGCTCGTCAGTATTGTCCTTTTCGTCCATTAAAACAGGGTAAACTCCCCAGCTCATGCTCATCTGCCTAAGCACAGTTTCGTTGGGCGTACACCCGATTATCATGCAGGAGGGACGGAATTTTGACAAATGTCTCGCAGTAGTTCCCGATTTTGTAACAGTTATGACTGCCTTAGCCTCAATATCGTGAGCAGTGGTAACTGCGGCGTGGGAAATAGCGTTTGTCATGTTCTTCACCGTGGAAATGGGACGCTTTGAAAGGCGGCTGATATAATTTATATCCTTTTCTGTAGTCTCGGCGATAAGAGCCATTGTGTGCACCGCTTCAACAGGGTGCTTGCCCGCGGCGGTCTCCCCCGAGAGCATGATAGCGGAGGTTCCGTCATATATAGCGTTTGCAACGTCCGTAATTTCGGCACGGGTGGGACGGGGATTTGTTATCATTGACTCCAGCATCTGAGTTGCCGTAATGACCTGCTTTCCCGCAAGATAGCCCTTTTCAATTATTTCCTTTTGAATTGCGGGAATTTGCTCAAAGGGTATCTCCACGCCCATGTCGCCACGTGCGACCATAATTCCGTCGGAAGCCTCGATTATTTCGTCGATGTTGTTTACGCCGTCCATATTTTCAATTTTGGCAATAATTCTCGGAGTACTCCAGCCAAGGCTTTTG
Organism: uncultured Clostridia bacterium; assembly: GCA_947383835.1. GTDB lineage: Bacteria > Bacillota > Clostridia > Oscillospirales > Ruminococcaceae > RGIG8773. Next base: position 20,489 of record CANDEV010000013.1, on the reverse strand, counting down.
GTGAATTTTTTCAGGTAATTAATGTCAGCGGAGGAACGTACAAAGGAAGCGGCAATAAAATCATAACCCATTTTTGAACCGAATTCAAGATCGCTCATGTCCCGTTCAGAAAGATAAGGCATGGAAAGCTCCACACCGGGGACGTTTATACCCTTGTTGTTTGAGACTGTACCGCCCGAAATTACGCGGCACACAATGTCCGTAGCGGTGATCTTTTCGGCTTTAAGCTCGATAACGCCGTCGTTGATGAGAATAGCTGTTCCCACAGAAATATCTGCGGGAAGTCCCTTAAAGGTAATGGAAGCCCTTTCCGCCGTGCAGGGTATATCCTCGGTGGTGAGGGTGAAAAGGTCGCCGTCCTTTATCTCAACAGGCTTATCGTCAACAAATTTCCCCAGACGTATCTCGGGACCCCTTGTATCGAGCATTGTTGCGACAGGAAGCCCAAGCTCGTCACGGAGACGAACGACCTGTTCAAAACGGCGCTTGTGTATCTCGTAATCGCCGTGGGAGAAATTGAACCGCGCCACATTCATGCCTGCAAGCATCATTTCCCTTAAAATTTTATCGTCGTCGGTGGCGGGACCGATAGTGCAGACAATTTTGGTTTTTCTCATAAAGCAACATTCCTTTACAGTTTATTTTTACAAAATTTTTTCCATTTATCATATTACACTATTTTTGTCAATATGTCAATGCAAAATTCACACCAACTGAAATAAATTTGCATTGCTGCAATAAAAACGCCGGAACAGAACAATGGACACTACCTGCTCCGCATTTTCAAAACAGCTTCCTCCGCGGAAATACACTCTGCGTATCTGCCGTTCCACATGAAATTGTTGTAGTATTCATAGCTGCTCTCGGCGGTCATAAATTTGTTGTCAAAGGTGGTGTTTGCGTACTGCGGGACAATTATTCTGTACCCACGTTCAAAGCCGCATTTTACCGCCGCGTCAATGCAGTAATCGGTTTGCAGCCCCGTAATAATAATTTCCGTTTCGCCTTTTTCCGATAAATATTCCGCAAGCCCCGTGTCTTTAAAGGGACTGTTCACCTGCTTGTCAAATATTTTTTCGTCCTGTTCGGGAGCAAACCCCTCGTAAATCTCAAAACCGTCAAGACCCTTTGTCATGGGCGTTCCCGCGCCGTCGTCATGGCGGACGAAAATCACTTCAACGCTGTTTTCCCGAGCCGTTTTTATCAGCATTTTTACGGTTGAAACAAACTCGCTGAATTTGTATAAGCGTTCGTTTGTGATCTCCTTTTGCGCGTCGATAACAAGCAGTACCATAAATTATCCTCCAAATTTTTTTAAATTTCTGTACTTTTCAGAAATTCATAAATTTCCTTTACGAATTTATCTCCTCTTGACATACTTTTTTCACCCAAAACATTTGGCATAATATAAACCCCGGAGTACCAGTCCCAGTATACAAGAATGTTCATACGACTAAGTATGCCGGTACCGAAATGCTGTTCGATAACTTTTTCCACGTTTTCAATATCGCGGGATTTAAGACTGTAATTTTCACAGGATAAATGCCCACTCGCAGTTTTGAAAAGTTTCCATTCGCCTTGCATTTTTATTCTCCTCTTTCTGCACTGCATACAAATTAATCTCCCAAGCAGGGATATAAAGCTTATGCCGTACATAAAAATTCAGCTTGGAATTGATATTCCGTTTTTGCTATTTATACAGCTTGTGTTCCTCGTAAAACTTTTTCAATTCTGCTTTCCGTTCATCGGGGAGCAGCTTTTTCGGCACGCCCTGCAAAGCGCCCTCCAGCGCAAGCAGACGGTATATGCACGCGGACGGATCAATGCTCTGTATCTTCAGCCAAGCATTTTCTGCGCCGAATTTTTTCAAGTCCTCATATGTGAAAATATCAACAGCGTTTAGCTGTTCCTCCACCTTTTCGCCTATGTTTGGCAATTTGCTTAATTCGCCCATTTTAACTACCTCCATTTTTAATTAAGATTTTCTTTTGTACTTGCTGTAAACTGTTGCAACAACGCCAAACGAAATGATCTGTGCCGTCATGATCCGCACGATCTGCATTTCATCTTCTCCGCTGTCCGTTACAACATGAAGCATATTGGAGGCAACGGCATTATTAAAGAAATGGTCGGCTGCGCCAAGCCAGAGCTTTCCAGTTATTCTGTAAAGCAATCCCCATTTTATGCTCATCAATCCTGAAAGGACTATATAACCCGCCGTAAGCAGAAGCATTTGACCGAACTCCAATTCACCGTCAATGAAGCTCCTGACAGGCATAACAAAATGCCATACCCCGAAAAACAGAGCGGCAGCCAAATTGGCTTTTATAAAGGAATACTTGTCCGAAAGTATCTTGACAAAAAAGCCGCGGAACAGTCCTTCCTCCATCCAAACATTAACTAAATTAAAAGCAATGCAGAGCAGGAAAAAAATTATTTCCGTATTTTTGACCGCTGTACCTGTAAGAGAAAACCCGCTTATGTAGAGTTCAATATGCGCCGCGCTGCCCCTTGTCGATAAAATAGTCATTTCAGCGCCGTAGGAAACAGCGAAGCAAACCGCGCTTAGCAGCAGTCCCTGTAAGATGTTTTTCATAAAACCGTGCCTGCCGAATCCAATATCACTCCATTTCATATTCGCGGCTTTCAGTACGAAAAACAGCAGAACGATACCGACAGCCTTGTGGATCAGATTTTCACCTATCACCGTTTCATCGGTTCGTACTGCAAAGTATTCGATAAATCTGGCGCACAAACAAACAGCGAACAAAATGCAGCATATAATAATAGGGTTCTTTTTAATATATTTTTCTATTCGGCTTGCTTGGAACCTATCGTCAAACGCTTCGGTTATCATAATTATTCTCCTTTTTGCATTTTGGTACTGCGTACAAATTAGTCTCCCAAGCAGGGATATAAAGCTGATGTCTGATATAAAATTTCAAATCGGGATTGATACTTTTTATCAGCAGCGGCAGATCGAACATATCCTCGTTTCGGTGGTAAAGGGAGCATAGTATTTTTGCGCCGTTTTCAATATGTCTCCTCGCGCCCAACAATGCTTCACGCTCGCCGCCCTCAACGTCAAGCTTCAATATTGTAACATTTTCGGTGACTGCTTTGTCCACCGCAAGTACAGGTATCTCCACAGTCTTTCCCGAACCCTTTTCACGGGACATTCTCCCCTCATTGGCGGAAAAAACAGTCACGCCGTTTTCACGTCCCGCAGCAGCATTAAACAAAGTGACTTTATCGCTGTCGGTAAGATTTTTTGTAAGCTTGCGAAAATTTTTCGGGTTAGGCTCAAACGCGTAAATGTGACGGAAATTCCCGCCGCAGGATTTGCAGGCTTCGATAAATTCTGCTGCGGTATCGCCGTTATACGCGCCCAAGTCCGCAAAAACCTCATCGCTGCCGAGAGGAATAATATTGCCGTAAATTTCCTCTTTCGGGGACGTGCAGTTATTAAGGTACTCTATCTTGCCGCTTATCTTAAAATTAAGCACGTCAGCGTAGGTCTGCCGCGATTTTTCGTCCGCAAGCATATCATAGACCGATTGTATTTTCTCAGCATTTTTTTGACAGTACTCATATGTAAAAAGTCCCTCCCCTGCCACGGGGACGTCGGGTGCAAGGAGGGTGTGCCGCTTTGCAATTTCGTTTATCCTGTCGTAAAGGCTCCGATACCCCGCTGCAAAAGCGAGGACTACCACAAAGTCGTCAATAAGATTTTCGATTTGCGAAAGAGTATGCACCAAATGCCCCTGAAAGGTGTGTCCGCGGACAAATTCATCGCTGGCAAAAAATCCCGCAAGCGGTATGCCGTACTGCTCGAATACCCGCATTATTTTCAGAGCGCCGTCCCCCATGCCATAGATGAATATGGGCAGCTCGGTGCTTTTTAAATAGTCCCAGCAATCCGTTTTTTCGACAATAAAATCAAGCATGGGTCAGTCCTCGTCGTCGTGGTCGCACTCCATGCGGTCGGGAGCTATCATGTCCCTGCCCCGTGTGCGGTACTTGTCGCGCTGAATGTCAACGTGTTTTTCAAGAACCTCCATAAAGCCTCTGGGGTCTTTTATAGACGTTACCTCTTTCACAGGAGTGTCGGCGTCGCGGCAGTTTATAATGACCGTGCCGCAGCCGAAAATACGCTGTCCGATAGGAAGCTTAAGACTCTTGTCGATAACGCGGTAAAGCTCAAGCTCGTCCTCGGTAATGGAGAGAAAGCCTTTGCGGGTGATAAATTTTTTCTCCGTAAGAATATACCTTGTAAACGAGATCGGCAAGCCGAAGAGCGTCCGTTTTTTGTCCGTCCATATCCAGTTCTGTTCAGTTTTTGCCATAATATCAACCCTTTTCAGATAAATTTTCTGTAATAATTATACTATATTTCATTGCGAAAAGCAACCTTTACTTTATTGAATTTATCAATGCTTTCAAAAGCTTTATAAGACGCTTTTTTTCGGTATCCGAAAAGCTTCCCGCAAGCTTCAGAAGCTCCTGCTGTTCAGGTGAAAGACTGCTGCCGGAAAGCCCTTTTTTGTTGTTTGTCAAGCCCGCAATATAGTCAAGGCTTACGTCGTAATATTTCGCAAGGGCAATTGCGCGTTCAAACGGTATCTCGCTTGTACCCTTTTCATAGACCGCGTAATATTGGTAAGCCGTACCCAGATAATCGGCGACCTCCCGTTGGGTTTTGTCGCTGTCTTCCCGCAGATCTCTTATTCTTGGATAATGTGCCATGATATATCTTGCCTCCTTTTAAAGAAATATAACATATTTCTTTATTTTTACTTGACAAACCAAATATATGTATGTTATAATATGGGTAAAATCCTCGTAATATGTTGGATTTTGTCAAAAAATGAAAGGAGTTGTTAAATAATGAGCAACGAAGGAGTAATAGCAATCGGAATTCTGATTTACACAATTTTAGGAATGATAGCGGTAAAATATGTAAAGGCAAACATATTTGGAGTGGTTGCCGAATATACGAACAGCCTATACAATTTATTTGTGAAAAACATTGTGTGGGGAATGGCTTTCGGCTGGCTTGCAATACCTGTTGCGCTTATACATTGGCTTGTCGTAGGACGAAACAGATAAAGGGATTTTGAACCTATAAGCGAAAAATATTTTGCCGCACTGTCAGAAGTGCGGTATTTTTTACACAAAGACATTGACTTTGCAGTATATTTTGTGCTATAATAATGCTGAATAAAAATTTTACATAAAAGGAGGTAATTTTTATGTCGGCAATCTCACCGATCGGCGTTGGTATCTCAAACTCTATGACAGGCTTCGGAGGAGCTTCCTACGGAATGGCTGTCTACCGCAAAAACGCTGCGGACAGTGCGGCTCCCGCCGAGGGAAACGGTATGCTCGGCGTTTCACAACTCCCGAAAAACACCGCGGACGGCTCGCCAAGCAGCGGAAAGCTTTCCCCCGAGGCGGACAGGAAACGCCGCTTCGATTCCTTTGAGTGCCAGACCTGCAAAAACAGAAAATATCAGGACGGCTCGGACGATTCCGGCGTGTCCTTCCAGACCCCCACAAGGGTTGACCCCAAATCGGCGGGAACTGCGGTAAGAAGTCACGAGCAGGAGCACGTCAGCAGAAACCGTTCCAAGGCGGAGCGCGAGGGCAGGGAGATAGTTTCCCAGAGCGTGACGATACACACAAATATCTGTCCCGAGTGCGGCAAGGTCTATGTTTCAGGCGGAACTACGCGTACAACCACAAAAAACGCCTCTGAAAACAACCTAGCCGACAAGTACAATGTGGGCAAGTCCGACCCGACCTACGACAGCGGCAGGCTTTTGAATACAGCCGCCTGATTTGGAAAATTTACGCCAATAAAAAACGCTTTTTGTAGCCTGCCGCGCAAAACACAAAAAAGTGACACCCAAAACGCAAAAACCCCGCTTCAAATTGCCAGTAAATGACATTTGAAGCGGGGTTTTAAAATTAAGGAGCGCAACCCTATCGGTTAAATCAGCTTACAAAATAAGTATAGCACAAAAGATTATCACCGTCCATTTTCATATGAAAATAAATCACAATAAAATATGTACATAAATATCCTGAAAGACCTCGGCGAGCTTGTCGGGGTCTATCTCCAACGCTTTCCAGAGCTTCACAGCCGTTATCATCTTCGGCTCAGACACGCCGCGCTCAATATTGCTTATGCACCTGTCGCTGATGTCGCAGATTTCAGCAAGCCTTTCACGGCTTAACTTTTTCTCCTCCCTGCAATTACGCATAAACAGTCCGAATTTTTCATTAAAACACATAAAACCAGTCCTTTCGGTTATTTATTAGAGGAATTCCCTCCATATAGATAAACCACCGAAAAGACTATTTTTACTACAAGATTTCACAAATTTTCCGAAAAAATTATCAGTTCGCACAATTTGCACCCCAGAACGGAGCAGATTTTGTCAATATGCTCAAGCTTGAGAAAAGTGCATGAATTACCGCAAATATCGCAAATTGTGGACTGTCGAATACCCGTCCGCGCGGCAAGCTCCGATTGTGTCATATTTCGATCGGACAATAATTTCCGCAGATTAATTTTTATCATAATATCCCTCCCTGATAGTTTTGTTAGCCCGCAAATAACAAAATCCGTTATTTGTGCGTTAAAAAAAAATATCAGTAATTTTTGATAATGACCTACTTGAACTGTCCGGAAGAAAGATTATTCTTCCGCGAAATCGCTTGAATATTAAAATCCTTATACAGCCCACGGACGAAATCATCATCGTTATAGGACAGTATAAAACGCCCTTTTAACGCCGTTAAAACACCGTTCAAACGATAATGATCCGCTTCGGAAAACCGTTCCGAATAATTATCCTCCGTGGTATGATAAGGCGGGTCGCAATAAAAAAGCGCGTCGGGACGGTCGTACTGTTTTATCAATTTTTCAAAGTCCTTATGCTCAATTTCTACGGAAGAAATTCGCTTCTCAATATCCGCGAAATTATCCGTTTTTATTTCCCGACTAAAGCAGCCGTATGACCGAGCGTCCCCGCCGAAAGATGTCTTAACAATCACATAAAACATAGCCGCTCTTTGAATGTCGGTAAATCCCATGCAGGAAAGCTTTTGCCGAATATCGCCGAACATTTCTCGGCTGTTTAAATAGTACCTAATTTCTTTCTGTAATTCCTCGCGGTGATATTTAATGCAGCGGAATAAATTCACAAGGTCGCCGTTAGCGTCGTTGTAGACCTCAATTTTTGCGTACTTTTCGGACGAAAACAGCACCGAAGCACCGCCGCCGAAAACTTCAATGTACCGTCCGAGATCGTTTGGAAATTCCGCGGCGATCTTTTTGGCAAGCAGGGATTTCCCGCCTATCCATGGGATAAATGATTTCATAACATACCTCCAAAAAAATATTTGCGGCAGGAAATTCCCGCCGCATTTTTGATAAAAATTACTCTACTTCGGGAAGCCCGGCAATGCTTGTGAGCAAGGAAAGAAGTCCAGCCAGAACCGAAGCGGAAACAACGAATTTCCAATCCACCGCGCTGATCACTGCGGACGTTCCCACCGTTGCAACGGCGGTCTGCGCGACCGTTTTTACCGCGCGTACACCTGCGGCTTTAATCCATTTTTTGAAATCTGTTTTCATAAAAAATACCTCCTAAAAATATTTTTAGGTCAAACGCATTTTACTGCATTTGACCTAAATTTTCTTAACATACTTGCTGCCGAGTGAGATCCACCCCGCGCCGCTTTTGAGCTTGCCCCAAAGTACGCCGCCCCCATGCTGTTGGGCTACAATTGTGTACACGCCGTTATCACGAATTACGCCGTTGATCTTCGCCGTAAGGGACGGCTGCGCTCGGATATTTAAAGCAGGATCAAGGACGCGCACAAGAAAAGTCCCGTCCGCATTTTCAGCAGCGTCGTGAGGCTTGTCCGCTTTCATCAGCGCGGCAACTCTGTCCTTGAAAGCCTTAAATCTTGCATTGGCGATCTCTGCGGACTGATATTTTGTGGGCGACCAGTAAAGGGGACTCTGCTTTCCCGTTACGTCGTAGTGACGTATAATGTCGTCAACTCCAAGCCCGAATTTTTCAAGGAGATACGCGCACAATTCCGCAAGGGACTGCTCCGTTGCCTCGTTGAATTTTCCTGTGCTGTCAGGGTGGCAGCACTCGATTGAAACGCTGTAGCCGTTTGCTTGATTGGTGCAGTAGCTCCATTCGTTCAGCGGTATGCACTGGATAATTTCCCCCTGTAAACCTATTATGTAATGTGAGGAAACGTACCGTCCGCCGTTCTTTTGATTTTCAAAATAATTGCGGTTGGCAATAGCGGAAGTCCCCGGATTTCCCACATAATGCACCGCGATTTTCGCAACTTTTTCAAGCGGTATTTGCAGGCGACTGTACTTGTTCGGGGTCAAAAAGTTTTCTGTTATTTTCATAAAATTCCTCCTAAAAAAATTAATTGCTGACAGGGAACGCAAAGCAAATTTTAGCTTCAGCGTCGTCGGCAGTCTGAACGGTAGCCGCTCGAAAGGCTTTGCCGCCGAAATCAATGTACATACCCGCAGGCGTGAATGTCGGTGCGGACAATACCCGATAAAGGCTTGTGAAATTCACGCCCGTTGTGGGATCGCGCATTTTTACCGCCGTAAATTCTCCGTTCGGAAGCGGCTCGACCGCAGTATCGCCAATGGTCTGCACGCCTGTTTTGGTGTACAGGGTAGTGCCTTTTATAACGCCCCAATCGCCGTCCTCCATTTCGGCGAAGATTATATTTGTGCGCTGCGGAGGGTCTTCGATAAGGGTCGAGCGTATATATATTACCTTGCCGTCAACGCTTTTTTGCCAGTAACTGTTACCTGTTGACTCTTCTGCAAAAAAATCAGTGCATATACTATATAGCGTAGTACGCTTTAAAAAATATCCGATTATCGCGATCGCGCCGCCTACCGCCGTGCAGATCAACCAGAATAATAACTGCTCTCCCATATCCTCACCTCACAAAAATAAATGGCGTATGATTTACTTTACAGTTTAATCATACACCATTATTTATAACACCGTCTATTATCATACGCAACATTTTTATGATAATTAAATTTCTGTGTCATCATCAAAAAATGAAGTTTGACCGGGCAAGGGAGCGGCTTTTATTCGCGGAATTTCAGCGGATACAATTCTGCGTATTGAGACCTCGGATAGATCATATTCCCGCGCAAGGTCGCCGTAATTATATCCGTTAAATTTATCGCATATTTCTTTATCCCGAACGGGAATTGTAATTCTTTTCGGCATACGAACGGTAATAGGCGAGCCTGCATAATTCCGCAGTAAATTTTTGTATGCCTCAAGCCCGATACACTCCGCAAGCTGCCGCTGCTCCTCGTCTAAATCCTCCAGCGTTAATTTTTCAAGCAGGCTCATTTTATCACCCTTTCATTTATAATAAACTCATTTGAACATAATCGCAGGGGATTTCAGAATATCCCTCACGGGGCTGATATTCTTTATCGGTAAAAATATCAATGCCGCAAAATCCAAAATACCTGCAATGATTTACCGATTTTGCTTTTGCCGCGGAATAAAATATCCCGTTTCCGTTATCACCGCAAGGGGCGTTTGCAAAGCATACAAAATCAGTCCCCTCGCCGTTGTAGTCCTCTGCGTGCGAACAGTATCGGCAGTACTGTTTAATCATTGGACTTCCGCCTCGCTTTCCGTTCCGCATTATTAACGTACCGCTTCAGCCCCTAAATAAGCTTTTCGCCGTCCTTAAATGATACCCACCTAAAAATATCCTCACCCGATTTTGCGGTAATTCCGCAAATTTTATGTATCGCCCCCGCCATGCGTTCCCCAACAGTAAAGGGCTTGCCGTCCTCATGCAACATGGGCTTTTCGTCCAATTCCCGCAGACGGTACATATACCGCCACGCAAGGGACTGCTGCTCCGTTGTCATCATACCGACGACCGCAGGCTTGTAGGCTTTGGGATTGCGCTTCTCGGGAGGACAGGGAACGCTGCCGCACCGCTTACGGAGCTCGCCGATGACAGCCTCGGTCTGACTGTCGGTAAGCTCCTTGGTGGACTCCTTACCCGTCACGCTGTAGATCAGAGTGCGGCGGTCGTCCTCGGACATTCCGAGACTTTTACACATTCCGAAAATCGTCTTGCGCTGGGCGGTCGTCATTTTGATGATCCCTCCTCATTAACGTAATACCACGACTGCGGCGGTTTTTTCTTTCCGAAATCGGAAAGCTCTTTCGGCGTATCATAAAAAACAAGGTCGGATATACGCCAACCAAAACCGCGATTATTTCCAAGATAATTTTTAAGCTGTTCGTTTGTAAGACAATAGCCGTCAAAATTTCTGCCATTAAAATTATTAATAATATGCGGCTCTGATGTGCCGAAATTTTCGTTGTAAATTCCGTTAGGTACTATCTCGTCAATAGTATTCAACGTAAAATGACCTACAACTTTTCCATTTCCGATTCCGTTTTCAGTCCAAAATTTTGTCTCATTATCTTTGGTGCAATAAATATATACTTGTTGCCTTTGCAGGTCTTGATGTAACCGTCAAGCAATCGGGCGAATTTTCAGGTACGAAAAACAAGATTTCTAAGCGTGGTTCGCCTTATCTGCGCCGTGCTATTTGGCTTGATGCTCAACGCGCCGCTTTCTGCGATCCGATCCTGTCGGAATATTACCAATCTCTCAGAAACAGGGGCAAACATCATCTTTCTGCCATAGGCGCTGTTGCTCGTAAACTTTGCAACATAATCTTTGTTATTCTTAAAGAAAACAGACCTTATGTGCCTATTCCTCCACAAAAAATCTCTGATGTTAATTAATTATGAATTCTTCTTTCAGGGGCTTGACTTTTTATAGCTGGTCTTTCTAAAGCAATATGTCTTTGAGGTCGTCGATAAATTTATCGAAGCTCTCAAAATCTTTCAGCCCCTGCTTTTTATACGTTTTGTACCGTTCTATAAGTTCGTGAACACTTCTTCGGTGTCTTTCACAGTTATAACAGCTTTGGCTGAGATAATTCCGCGCCAAACGAATCACGTCAATTATATCGCGGTATTTGTATATAGTGTTTTGCATCCTTGCCGAGCCTGTTTCTTGATAGTTACGTTCAAACTCGACAAGCTTCTGCTCATATTGATCTTGGAACTTGTCAAGGTCGGATATACTCATTCTACTCATGACGTTACCTCCGTTCCTTCGAGAATAATTTTCATAAATTTTCCTCACTTTCTATTGTTTTTTCAAGTTTCTTATGGTACAATGTGTTTGTACCAGCGTGTAAACCAAGGGATTACTGCGCCAACTTGATTTACATTAAGTTAATTATAATACGTATATCTTGATTTATCAAGCATAAAATCCGTATTTCTTAATAATTGGTGATTATGCTTGTATTTAGAGGTGTTTTTTATGACAATTTCACAACGCATTTTTGCGATTTTAAAAGAAAAGAAGTTAAAACAAAAGGAATTAGCTCAAAGAACAGGTATATCAGAGTCCGCAATATCAGATTGGAAAAAGAAAGGCACTAATCCAGCGGCAGAAAATATATCCGCAATTGCGGATCTTTTGGAAGTGTCTTTAGAGTATTTGATTACTGGTAAAGAAAAAAGCCCGACCTTGCCAGAGGACGAACTTGAACTACTTACATATTATAAGGAATTGCCAGAACGAGAGCAAATGAAACTTATCGGTCGAGCTTCAGCATTGGCGGAGGTCTACAAGGAGCAGGTTGAGACACAAGTAATAGAAGTTGAAACGCCAATGATAGAAATACGGCATAGCTACTATAAAGTATCAGCGGGAACAGGTTACGATCTTAATGACGGCGATCAATGGGACACTATTGAAATCCCCGACACGCCTGAAGCGCAACGTGCTGATTTTGCTCTTACTATTTCGGGTGACAGCATGGAGCCTGTATACTATGACGGCGATATTGTGTTAGTAAAATCTCAACCCGCAATTGACGGCGGTGAAATCGGTATTTTTATAATTGAGAATAGCGGTTACATAAAAAAATTCGGCGGTGACAGACTAATTTCGCTCAACGCCGAGTATGATGATATTATGTTTTCCGATTATAATTCCGATGATATTCGTTGTGTTGGACTTGTTATTGGACGGATATAAAATCTTAATAGCAACTGGTTGCTATTAAAGGTAATTTTAGTTGCTATATTGCCATTAAAAAATTTCCAATAATTAATAAAAATAAAAATAGGCTTTTTAACGCTTTAAAATTTATTTAAAACGCTTAAAATGCCTATTTTACGCTATTTTCGGGTTTTGTTTTAATAAGCGTTAAAACGATTTTAATGCTTTTGGTGATTTTAAAAATTTCCAATTAAAAAAAGCCAAAAACGGCGAAATCTTTTGACACCAAAAAATTCCACCGTTTCAACTTTTTGTCAAATTAAACCTTGATAAACCACGATATATTCACATTTATTCAACTTGAACCCTTGTTTACCCAACTTTACCCGTCTTTACCCATTTTTTTATTATGCTTGTCAAATCACACTTTTCGGGAAAAATTCCGAAAAGCGTTTTTATTGTTTTTATTACTGCCCCGCCCCTTGATAGGGGATTTACAAACCTGCCGTATCGAACTTTTTGGGCAGAACAAGGGTGCAGGTTCAGCCTGTTCAGTACCCGTCCGTGCCTGTTATGGAGTCGTCCTTGTCAATCCAGCTTTCAACGTTTATTGTAGTGTATGTATCCTTTGTGTTGCGGATTATAACGGTGGAAATTCCGGCGTTGATTATCATGCGCTTGCACATGGAGCAAGGCTCAACGTCGCCGTAAAGCTCCCCCGTTTTCGCGTCGTGACAGGCAAGATAAAGGGTCGCGCCCAGCGTCTCCGCACGTGAAGCCGCAATAATGGCGTTTGCCTCGGCGTGTACGCTTCTGCACAGCTCGTACCTCTGACCCTTGGGGACGTTCAGCTTTTCGCGGGTGCAGTAGCCCAAGTCCACGCAGTTCGCCCTGCCGCGAGGTGCGCCAACATAGCCTGTGGAGACAATGCTGTCGTTTTTGACGATTATAGCTCCGAAGTTGCGGCGCAGACAAGTACCCCTTTCGAGAACAGTCTCGGCAATATCCAGATAGTAGTTGATCTTATCTCTTCTTTTATAGGATTCCATTTAAGTCATTCCTTTCAAAAAAGTTTAGTTATTTTTATTTTATCACTTTTTAGCTATATGTCAAGGGTTTTCCTCATATTTCGGCAAATTTGTGATTTACAATTCCTTGTATTTATGGTATAATGTAAAAAACGCATTTTGGGGGAATTGCTTTGATAAAGAAAATTTTTGCGGTTTTGACGGTGTATCTACTGTTTGCGGCGTTGGCTGTACCCTCATTTGCTGCGGAGGAAACACCTGTAAGCGATTTTAAATATTCAATATCGGACGACGGCATAAAAATTATCAAATATATTGGCTCTGACGCAGAAGTTGTCATTCCTGCCGAAATTGAGGGAAAGCCTGTCAAAGAAATCGCCAGCGGTGCATTTGAAAATTGTACCTCTGTTGCTTCAATAGAAATACCTGACGGTGTTGTTCATATTGGTTTTTTTGCTTTCAGACATTGTGAGTCACTTACGTCTGTTAAAATTCCCAACAGTGTTGTTTTTATTGGCGACTTGGCTTTTGCGGACTGTATTTACCTTAGCTCCATAAAACTTCCAGACAAGCTTGGCAGCATTTCTGACTTGACATTTAGCAAATGCTGTTCTCTTACGTCGGCTGAAATACCTGAAAATGTTACGCTTATCGGCGATCACGCATTTTTGGAATGCAGCTCTCTGACGGAATTAACGATACCTAAAAATGTTAAATCTATTGGTATGTGTGCATTTGCCAAATGTGAATTATTGGAAACTATAACGATACCGTACAGCGTTGAATATTTTGGCGCAGATGTTTTTTCAGAATGTGACTCTCTGAAAACGATAATAGTACCCGACAGTCTTGAAATTTCCAAAGCGGAAATACCCCGAACCGCCGCGCAAATAAAATACAGAAAAAACGCAAACGCTGTGGAAATTACGGAAATAATTTCCGGAAGCGGAGGAAATTGCGCGGAAATACCGAAAGAAATATGCGGAATTCCCGTTGTTCCTTTTGGGGAGGATATTTCAAGCCACGCGGGAATTTACGCAGAAAGCGAGGAAATTTGATGCCGCAGATAACATTTGAAAAAGAAAAGCTGTCAAGAAGTCACGCAAATCCTGAAATTGGAAGAAACAACCGTGTGGGAATGCTTGATATGCTACGCGGTTTCGCCATAATTTTCGTTATGGTTTACCATTTGCTGTACGATTTGATTTTTTTCTGCGGAAAGGAAATCCCTTTCTTTTTCTCCGATACTATGGATATTGTTCATAACCTTTTTCTGGTAATTCTTTTCTCCGTATCGGGGATCTGCGCGGGATTTTCAAAAAATGTCCTAAGACGCGGCGCGACGATTTTTCTTTTGGGAGAGCTTCTCACGCTTGCTACGGCGGCTTTTTCTCCCGATAACCTTATCGTGTTTGGAGTACTTTCTTGCTTCGGGTCGGCAATGCTTATTTACGGCGTGATCTCACCCGTTTTGAAAAGACTTCCGCAAATGCTGGTGTTCGTGATATTCGGGGCACTTTCTGTAATTTTTTTCAATTTCCACCGCACCGAAACTCTCTATTTTATTGTGGACTCCGTCAAGCTCGACTTGCCTCACGACCTGCCGTATTTGTATCCGATAGGTATAACAACAAGCGATTTCTACTCATCGGACTATTTTCCGCTGATACCTTACGGCTTTATTTTCCTTGCGGGGACAGGTCTTTCAAACCTTTTTCGGGACGGCGAATTTCCTAATTTTGTCTACAGCATGAAGCTGCCCTTTGTGAACTTCTGCGGCAGATACTCCCTGTGGCTTTATGTAATTCATCAGCCGCTTTTTCTTGCGGTTACATATTTATTTTTTAAATAGCATTTGATAATAAAAAAGCAATAAATATTCTATAAATAATTAAGAAAAGGATATAAAAATGGAAAATCTGACAAACATTACCGTAATTCGTGATATTTTTGAACGGCACGGCTTTTCTTTCAATAAAAATTTGGGGCAGAATTTTTTGGTAAATCCCTCGGTCTGTCCCAAAATTGCGGAAATGGGAAACGCACAGCAGGGTTGGGGTATCTTGGAAATAGGCACAGGCATAGGCGTTCTGACCCACGAGCTTGCAAAACGTGCGGAAAAGGTCGCGGCTGTTGAGATAGACAGCCGTCTTATCCCCGTGCTGGAGGAAACTCTGGCGGAGCATAATAATGTAAAAATCATCAACGAGGACGTTATGAAAGCTGACCTTGCAAAAATAATCTCCGAAAATTTTGCGGGGCTGAAAGTTGGAGTTTGTGCAAATCTTCCTTACTATATAACCTCCCCTGTCATTATGCTTTTGCTGGAAAGCCGCCTGCCCATAGAGTCCATAACTGTAATGGTGCAGAAAGAAGCAGGCAAGCGGCTCTGCGCTGAAATGGGTACACGGGACGCGGGGGCGGTCACGGCGGCGGTACGGTACTACTCCGAGCCGAAGCTGCTGTTTGGCGTTTCACGGGGCAGCTTTATGCCTGCGCCTAATGTGGATTCCTGTGTAATTCGTCTTGATGTTAAAAAGGAAACCGAGCTGGAAATCTCCGACGAAAAATTCTTTTTCAAGGTGGTTCGCGGAGCTTTCTCTCAACGGAGGAAAAATATTTGCAACAGCATCTCCTCTGCATTGGGACTTGACAAGCAAACGGTAACTGCGGCAGTGAAAAGCGCGGGAATTTCCGAAACTGCAAGGGCGGAACAGCTAAAAATGGCGGATTTTGTCGCAATTTCGGAAAATTTGCTTTAATTGCAGACAAATTGCTGATAAATAATTAACTAATTGCAGATTATTTGTAGACAAATTGCAGAATTAAGTGTACATTAAATAAAAATACGCATAACATTTGCCGCAACTGCACATATTACGATGCCGACGGCAAATGGCAGGAAAAAGGCGGCGGCAGTCCATTTGAGACTTCCCGTCTCCTTTTTTATTGTCATGCAGGTGGTGGAGCAGGGGAAATGACAGAGCATGAAAAGCAGAGTGCAGACTGCGGTGGTAATTGTCCAGCCGTTGTCTATGAGAAGCTGTTTTAAGGTGTCCAGACTTTCGTACTCAACGATCTTTCCCTCGGACATATACGCCATGAGCATGATCGGTACTACAATTTCGTTTGCGGGAAAGCCCAAAATAAAGGCGAGGAGGATAACGCCGTCCAGCCCGATAAAGCTTGCAAAGGGGTCTAAAAAGTCGGCGCAAACGGTTAGCAGCGGAGTACCGCCGATCTGCACCGTGCCCAAAAGCCATATCACAAAACCGGCGGGCGCGGCAACAGCGACTGCTCTGCCTAAAACGAAGATAGTCCTGTCAAAAATTGAGCGGACTATAACCTTGCCAATCTGCGGTCGGCGGTACGGTGGCAGCTCCAGCGCAAATGACGAGGGTACGCCTTTCAGCACGGTTGCGGACAGGAAGCGGGACATGAGAAAGGTGAGGATCACCCCCAAAATTATCACTGCGGTAAGTATCAGTACTGACAGAAAGCTTTGCCCGAAGCCTGCCGCCCCTGCGGTCATAAACATGGTTATGACCGCTATTATCGTTGGAAAGCGTCCGTTGCAGGGCACAAAGCTGTTGGTAAGAATTGCTATGAGACGTTCCCTCGGCGAATCGATTATGCGGCAGCCTGTTACTCCCGCAGCATTGCAGCCGAAGCCCATTGCCATGGTGAGGGCTTGTTTTCCGCAGGCGTTTGCTTTTTTGAAGTATTTATCAAGATTAAATGCAACTCGCGGCAGGTAGCCCACGTCCTCCAAAAGGGTAAATAAGGGGAAAAATATTGCCATTGGGGGCAGCATTACAGCGGTTACCCATGCAAGAACCCGGTACACGCCGTCCACAAGCATAGAGTTAAGCCAAGTCGGTGCGCCGATATTGCTCATAAGTGCGGAAAGCTTATCGCCAAGAGCAAACAGTGCGCCGAAAAGCAGGTCGGAGGGGTAATTCGCCCCTTCAATGGTTATCCAAAAAATGACAAGAAGCATTGCTGCCATGATAGGCACGCCCCATATTTTATGTGTAAGAATGCGGTCGATCTTTCTGTCCCGCTCGTAGTAATCGGGGCGCTCAAAGGCGGTACACTGTTCGGCAATTTTTTCTCCGTTTTGAACTATGGACGTAACTATCATATCCTTCAGCTTTTGGGAGTCAATGCCGCGCTCTATAAGGTAATCGGCGGCGGTATAGACTGCGCGGGAGACGTCTTCGTCCATATCTATGTCAAAGCCGATAAAATCACTTATGGACTTGTTCAGCTTCTCGTCCCTGTCCAGCAGGCGAATGGCAGTCCAGCGGGGAGAAAGCTTTCCCAAAAGCTTTTTTTCCAGGACGGGCGTTATCATGGAGAGGGCGGTCTCCACCTCCTCCGAGTAGGTAACGCATGGCTTTTGAGGAGGTTTGCGGTTTATTACTTCGGGGAGCTTTTCCATCATTTCGGAAATTCCTTCTCCGTTTCTTGCCGCCGCGCCGCATACGGGTACGCCCAGTAATTCACTCAGCTTTGCAAGATCGACGGTGATTTTTTTCTTTTTGGCTTCGTCAAGAAGATTTACGCAGACAAGTGTATGCTCGGTGATCTCAATAGTTTGCAGCACAAGATTAAGATTGCGCTCCAAACAAGTCGCGTCGCATACCACGATCACTGCGTCCGTTCCGCCGAAGCATATGAAATCACGGGCAACCTCCTCCTCCGCGGAGTGCGCCAAAAGGGAATATGTACCTGGAATATCTACCATAGTATATGTGGCTTCCCCTGCTGTACAGGTACCCTGCGCGTTTTGGACAGTTTTTCCCGTCCAGTTTCCGGTGTGCTGGTTCATGCCTGTGAGAGCGTTAAAAACAGTTGACTTTCCAACATTTGGATTTCCCGCCAGAGCAATAACCTTGCCGCCGTCGATCCTTTCCACGGTAAAATCGTTGTCACAGGCGTTTTTGCCCACTGACTTTGAGGTAAGTCCCAAAATGATCATTCCTTTCTGATATTTATTTAACGAAGGACTGTTTGGACGATCACAAATCAAAAATAAATTTTTTGCCAAAACACTTTACAAATTTATTTTTTTGTGGTATAATATTTTATGCTGTAACAGTGATATTGTTTCTGTTAATGGCAGGGACTTTTATGTGCAGCGGTCATATAATGTAATAAATAATGGTATCGAGGCGTGGCTCAGTTTGGTAGAGCGCTGCGTTCGGGACGCAGAGGCCGTGGGTTCAAGTCCCGTCGCCTCGACCAAGATGAAATCCCTGCAAATTACGTATTTTGCGTAATTTGCAGGGTTTTTTTATTTTTGTTTAAGTCATAAAAAGAATTAAAAATCTCTAAAAATCTGTAATTTTCCTTAAAGGTAGGTGTCAAAATAGGTGTCAAATATCGCCGCCAACAAAGTCAGCGGGGATATTTTCAAGACTTATTAAAAAGTTCGATCATATACTTGACATGGGCGTATTTCTCCATGTAGCACTTATGAATCTCTTTCCAAAACTCCAGCATATACTCGGGAGGGTCGCCCTTAGTCTTTTTGAACTCCTCAATAAGTTCCATTACCGAATTATGATCCTTTTCTGAATGTACAAGCTCCTGCGCTGCGATCTCGCTTTCACGCCTCGCAATGTCGGGGTAAAGCGGCTTGAATTTCATAGCACGCTCAATACGGTGCTTAGCGTCATGGACCTCCTCAAGCATATCGTCTGTAATATGTTTAATTGCTTTCATTTTCAGTAACCTCCGTAATCTCATTAATTAAAGTTGCGCCGGTAATCATTTCATACAGGCTGTCAACGTCCGACGGGTGAAAGGTCAGGCTTCCAAACAACGGAACTTTAAACGTAAGCTTCTCCTTGCGCTGTATTTCTGTTTTCAGGCTTGACGCAAGGCGTTCTATTTCTACGTCGCCATTTTCGTCAATAATGCCAAATGTTCTGACGAGACCATTGTTTATAAACGACTCCTTGACCACTGCCCTATTCTCAAATATCTGTCCGATTGTGACCCGTGCAATGACTTCCTGCCAGTCATTCATGCCCGAATATATTTCTCTATCCATGAATTTTGCTATACCGTCCAGTACCGCTTCAAATTTTATTCTCATTTTGTGAACCTCCATAAAAGTATGGGGCGGACAAGCCGCCCCTTTTTAGTTAGTTGTCGTTACAGCAAGGAGTACATTTTGGAATGGGATTGTAAGTACTCTGCGGAGTAGTGTCGGTAGTCGCTGTAATGCCTGCGATGAGCTTAGCATAAAATGTCGCATTTGCATAAGTGACAATAGCATTATCAGCGCAGCAACGACGTTCAGCTTCCATGGCAATGTCCTTACGAACAAGCTCAATGCCGTCCGAAGTTTTCTGATTAAAGACTGCCTGCTGAGCAAGTGCTGCCTCAAACTCCCTAAACCTGCCGTCAACATATTTGTACATCTCAATATTTTTCTGGTCGTTGTAAGTATTGGCTTTAAGAAGGGCGTTTTCTGACTTTACCGCAGCAAGTTCCTTTTGCTGATCCAACTCAAAGCGAGTAACAGGAGTATTCTCACTGCATTCGCCACAATTGCCCCAGCCTGCGCGGTTACAGTTTCCGCCGTTCATTGCCCAAAGACCACCGTTGCCGAGTGCTGCAAGTCCGCCGAGTGCTGTACCAACAACACCTAATGCAACACCTGCATTACCTTTGCCGTTGGAAGCGTATCTGTTATCAAATTCTGCCATAGTAAATTTTCCTTTCAAATAAATTTATTAAGCAAACCGTGTCGACCCGATTTGCTTAATATTATAATAGCATTTAAAAGGCTTTCTTACAAGTGACGAAACGGATACTTTAAAGTGACTTTATGTGTCCTTATTTTCAATATGTCTTTTCAGAGTGGGTATATGTTTGCGTATTATCTTTTTAATGCTATCTACTGACAAATTAAATTCCTCTGAAAGCTTTTCGATTTTAACTTCGTCCAAAAGTCGGCGTTTTAAAATCGCTCTATGCTTCTCATTGAAAATCCAGTTGTCAATAAGTTCAACCCATTCAGCACGGTTCAATCCTGACGTTTCTGTAATTTTCATAAGCACTCCTGCAAATTTTATTTATCCTTATTTTTCAACTGCTCCAGCACGTCCATAAGCTTCTGCGGATAGGGCACACCCAACGCCCCCGTATTCTCCAGCAGCGAAATAACCTCATTAGCCGCATAGAAAATAATGGTAATATTCCGCAAAGCCGCGCCGCCGCCAATTATCTGCACGTCCAGGACGTTGGCAACCGCCACAATAATCAGCATGAGTACCTTTTTCGCGATACCCTTTGCGCCTATCTCGC
>CANDEV010000012.1 GCA_947383835.1 uncultured Clostridia bacterium | reverse complement strand
AGTATTACGATTTTATCACAAATCGCGGCTATGATTTGGAGCGCGGAATTAAGGGAAGTACCGCCGAACATCTCTCCGTTGCGGAATTCAAACTGAAAAAATCTTCCGAACAGCTTGCGGAAATTAAGGGACAGATTATTGAGATTGAAAATATTGATAATGTCCATGTTAATAAAATAATCCCAAACACTGTGACAATTAAGAGGGACGATTTCGAGAGAATTTCCCTTGCCGCTAAGAAATATTTTACGGTTCAAAAGCTGGAAACGGAGAACGTTTCTTTGAAAAATAAATGTATTTCTTTACAGAATAAAAATGAGAAATTAAAAAATGATAACGCTGTTTTGTCGGGAAATATTAGGCAGCTTGAAAATAATTTCGATAGTTTTTATAATTCTGTAGAAGATGAGGTTGTTTTGCAAAATGAGAATAACCGTCTTTCTTTGGAAAACTCTCGGCTTGGTAATCAGGTACATATTTTGCAAAATAAAAATGTCGAAATTGAAAATATTCTCGTCCAAAAGGATAATCAACTTACTGCTGTTAATGAGGAATTATCGCAAACAAAGTCCTTATTAAAGTCGTTGCAGGACAAGCTTAATAAGATTATGAAATTTATTGAAGCACATAATCTTAAAGAAAAGTTTGAAGTATTTTTAAAGCCTGTTCAGCGTAGGTCGAGGTAATTTATTGGCATATCTCTGAAAAACTTCTTGACTTTACCATGTGAAAATGATATAATAAAGAAGCAGGGGTATGTCATAAAATCTACAATATCAAAAGGAGAGATATTTTTATGGCAACCATTAGAAAGCGCGGGCAGTCCTATCAAATTAGGGTATCCTGCGGTTATGATACAAAAGGCAATCACAAAGAGCAAGCTATGACTTGGAAGCCCGACGAGGGTATGACTGAGCGGCAGATACAAAAGGAACTTAATCGCGTCGCAGTTATGTTTGAAGAATCGTGTATGCATGGGTTTAAGTCCTCCGCGATAAAATTCGAGCAGCTTGCGGAGGAATGGTTTGAGGAATATGCACACTTGAATTTGAGAAGTACCACATATGAACGTATGCGGCAGCTTACAAAGCGTGTTTATCCTGCAATCGGTCACTTGCGTATTGACAAGATAACGGGACGGCAGTTGCAGGCGTTTGTAAATTCTCTTGCAAAAGAGGGCGCAAACGAAAAGACAGGCGCGCCGCTTGCTCCGAAAACTATTAGACACAATTTAAGTTTTATTTCAGATGTTTTTTCGTACGCTGTAAAAATGGACTTGGTTTCCGACAATCCATGCTCTAAGGTTAGTATTCCAAAAGGCGAGATAAAGGAAAAGCCAATCTATTCGCAAGAAGAAATGGAACTGTTGCTTACTAAAATTGCAGACGAGCCAATCAAGTACAGAGCGTTTTTCTATCTTATAGCGTACAGTGGTTTTCGTCGGAGTGAGATGTTGGGTCTGGAGTGGAAAGATATTGATTTTGAAAACAATATTATTAGTGTCCGCAGAACTTCAAACTACACAGCCGAGAGAGGTACATATACCGATACTACTAAAACCAAACGGTCACAAAGGACGTTAAAAATTTCGCCTTACATTATGGATATTCTCCGTGAACTCAAAGACGAGCAGGACAATGAGGCTTTGCGGCTTGGTGATAAGTGGATTGAAACGGATAGGCTTTTTACCAAATGGAACGGCGAAGAAATGAACAACCAAACTCCATATGGCTGGTTGAAAGAGTTTTGTGAGAAAAACGACCTGCCATTTTATGGATTACATTCATTCCGTCATTTTGCGGCTTCTTCGCTTATCTCGGCGGGACTTGATGTCACCACAGTTTCGGGCGCTTTAGGACATTGCAACAGCGGAACAACTTTAAACGTATATTCGCATATGTTCCAAACAGCGCAGGCGAGAGTTTCCGAAGCAATGGACGGAGCGTTCGGGTTCTTACAAAAAAAGCAAGGCGTATGAAGCCTTGCGGACAGAATTTTCAAAACAGCGGACAAATAGCGGACAAACCGTATTTTCGCTAAAACAAAAATCCCGCAAACGCTGTAGTTTAGGCATTTGCGGGATATGGTAATGGTGACCCGTACGGGAATTGAACCCATGATTACGCCGTGAAAGGGCGTCGTCTTAACCTCTTGACCAACGGGCCTTAAAAGACTGCTGATTTTTAAGCAGCCTTTTGGTAGCGAGAATGAGACTTGAACTCATGACCTACCGGGTATGAACCGGTTGCTCTAGCCAACTGAGCTATCTCGCCGTTATTATTCGCTGTTTCAGCGACTTATATATTATACAACATTTTTTTTGCTTTGTCAATAGTTTTTGCAAAAAAATATTTTTAATTCCCAATTTTTTTGTCAAGCATCATTATATACGTGCATTTTTAACTAAAATCATAATGCTTATTCAAAAGTAATTGTTTGGTTTGCTGCACTTCTTTATAAAACGTTTTTTCTATAGAAAAGCCTTGCTTTGAACTGTAGGCAAAAAAGATAAAAATTTACAGTTATAAAAAATTTCACTTCGGGTAAATTAATAACGTAAACCATGTTCAAAGCCGCTTCCGCATAAATCGAAAATATATGAAAAAATATATTTTGATGAAAATTTGCAAAGCATGATAATTGCTGCAAAAATGCTGGAGCTTATGGCTGTGAATATGTTTATATAAAACTGCGGAGCGTAATATCGTTCCGCAGAATTTTTTTCCTTCATAATAAACAGGATTAAAAATAACAGCAATGTCCCCGATTGCTTTAGAATTTACCGTATCTTAACAACTTGAAACTCAAAATATGGTATAATTATTATATGTTTTTAGCTTTTTAGAATGTTAAATTATGAAAGGATTTGATCAAATGGGATTTTTTGCTAATGTAGATATCCCTGTGCTCATTGCATTTATACTTTATTTGTGCATAATGCTGGGTATAGGCTTCTATTTTTCAAACAAATCAAAGAAAATGAGCGATTATTTTCTTGCTGGAAGAAAGCTCGGAGGCTGGGTAACTGCAATGTCCGCACAGGCTTCCGACATGAGCGGCTGGCTGCTTATGGGTCTGCCGGGAGCGGCGTATGCCACAGGTATGGGCAACTACTGGATAGCTATCGGACTTGCCATAGGTACTATCCTTAACTGGGCGTTTGTGGCAAAACCTTTGCGCCGTTTTACAGAGGTTTGCGGGGACTCTATCACAATTCCCCAATATTTCCAGAACCGTTTTAAAAGCGACAGCCCGGTTGTACGTATGGTGTGCGCGATAGTTATTTTCATATTTTTCCTTGTGTACACTACTTCCGCCTTTGTTTCGGGAGGAAAGCTTTTCCAAGTCGTTTTCAACATAGACCCCAACAACGATGCGTACTCAAAGGCTGCTATCATAATTTCGGCGCTGATAATAGTTACTTACACATTTTTCGGCGGCTTCAACGCTGTTGCATGGACTGACCTTATTCAAGGACTTCTCATGGTCGTGACTATCGTTATTCTGCCAATTGCTTTGATTGCCAACACTCCCGATTTTTCTGCGGAGCTGCTCGAAAACACTCCCAAAATAGTTGCGGAGGGCGCTGACGCAAGCGGATTTATGTCCATGTTCTCAGGCAGGAGCGCGGTGTCAATCATAAGCGACCTTGCATGGGCGTTCGGATATTTTGGTATGCCTCATATTTTGGTAAGATTTATGGCTATCAAGGACACAAAGGAAGTTAAAAAATCAGGAACGATCGCAGTCGTATGGGTGCTTATTTCACTTACAGCAGCGGTTTTGGTCGGTGTTCTTGGACGTGCATACCTTGACTCACAGAACACAGTACTGGACGCAGCTTCAATGGAGCTTATATTTATCACCACGGTAAAGCGTCTTTTCCCCTCTTTCCTTGGAGGAATTTTCCTTTCGGCAGTCCTTGCTTCTATTATGAGTACGGCGGACAGCCAGCTTTTGGTTACAGCTTCGGCGGTCGTGAACGACTTCTACACAATCGTTGTCAAAAAAGAAACCTCCGAAAAGAAGCTTATGTGGATAAGCCGTATTTCTGTTATGGCAATTTCTGTTATCGCCTGCATACTTGCGCTTAATCCTAACGATTCTATTATGGGCATTGTTTCCAACGCATGGGCAGGCTTCGGTGCAGCGTTCGGTCCCGCCATACTTCTTTCGCTTTACTGGAAACGTCTTACAATAAAGGGCACAGTTGCGGGAATTATCGGCGGTGCAGGAACAGTCCTCATTTGGGAGTACATTCTCCCCGATTCCCTTGCAATAACCTCGCTTTACTCCATAGTACCGGGAATACTCGTTTCGCTTATTCTTACTATTGCTGTATCGCTTGCGGACAAAGAACCGTCCAATGAGGTACAGGAAATGTTTGACCTTGCAAAGCAAGGCTGAATCGGAAAACCCTCGCGGTCTTGTTCTATGTTCTGCAACAAATTAAGTGCTGCAAATCTAAAAAATGCTTAGCAATCTATCAAGGGGGGAGTTAAATGTCAGCTTCCCCCTACTAATTTTGTTATCTGTACAATAAAAAAATTTTCTCTTTTATCAATAAAAAGAGGTTACCAAAAATCGGTAACCTCTTTTTTTATTTTGGAAACTATTATAAGCCTCTCTTAACGTAGCTTGTGTGGAGTACCTCGTGAGCCTTGTGGCTGCCGGGCTTCTCAAAGAATGTGTCGTAAACTTCCTTGATAGCGGGGTTCTCGTGAGAACGTCTGAGTGTGCTTGCAGCGTCCTGATCGTAGAGAGCCTTTGCACGGATCGCGCGGATATCCTCGAAGTTGCGTACAGAAGCGGGCTGCTGAGGCTGACCGCCGCCGTTTACACAGCCGCCCGGACAACCCATGATCTCGATAAAGGTATAATCAGCTTCGCCCTTCTGAACCTTTTTAAGGAGCTCGGCAGCATTTGCCGTACCAGAAGCTACAGCAACCTTAACGTCAAGGTCGCCTACCTTGTAGGAAGCTTCCTTAATTCCAGCAACGCCGCGAACCTCGGTAAAGTCGATGTTTCCTGCCTCTTCGCCGGTTATCATCTTAACAGCGGTACGGAGAGCAGCCTCCATTACGCCGCCTGTTGCGCCAAAGATAACGCCTGCGCCTGTGCCGATTCCGAGAGGCTCGTCGAACTTCTCGTCAGCAAGCTCTGTGAACTTGATTCCGCATCTCTTGATAAGACGGGCAAGCTCTCTTGTTGTGATAGAGATGTCCACATCGGGAACGCCTGCTGCGCTCTCGTCATCTCTGCCTATCTCGAATTTTTTAGCTGTACAAGGCATAACCGCAACTACTACCATATCCTTGGGGTCGATGCCCATTTTCTGTGCATAGTATGTCTTTGCTGTTGCACCGAACATCTGCATTGGAGACTTACATGAGGAAAGATTTTCCGTCATATCGGGGAAATAGTGCTCGCAGTATTTTACCCAGCCGGGTGAGCATGATGTTATCATGGGGAGCTTTCCGCCGTTCTTAACACGTTCAACAAGCTCGTTTGCCTCTTCCATAATTGTAAGGTCAGCGGCAAAATCTGTATCGAATACCTTGTCGAAGCCTATTCTGCGAAGAGCCGCAGCCATTTTGCCCTCAACGTTTGTACCCATGGGATAGCCGAATTCCTCACCAAGTGCAGCACGTACAGCGGGAGCAGTCTGAACGATAACGAATTTACTCTCGTCAGCAATAGCGTCCAGAACCTTAGCGGTGTCGTCCTTTTCGGTAATTGCTCCAACGGGACATACAGCGATACACTGTCCGCAGGAGATACAGCTTGTCTCGCCCAAACCAAGCTCAAAGGCGGAGCTGATGTGGGTCTTGAAGCCGCGCTCGTTTGCGCCGATCACTCCAACGCCCTGTGTAGCGTTACATACAGCAACGCAGCGGCGGCAGAGAATACACTTGTTGTTGTCTCTTATCATATGGGCGGCGGAGAAGTCGATATCGTACTTCATGTTCTCGCCCTCGTACTTGCACTCATCGTCAACACCCATGTCGTGAGCCATTTTCTTAAGCTCGCAGTTTTCGCTCCTTACGCAGGAAGTACACTTCTTCTCATGCGTGGAAAGAATAAGCTGCAAGGTCTTTTTCCTTGACTCCAGAACCTTAGGCGTATTTGTGAATATCTGCATACCCTCGCTTATAGGGTAAACGCAGGAGGCAACAAGCCTCTTTCCCCTGCCCTCGTCGGCTTCAACAACGCAGATACGGCAAGCGCCTATCTCGTTGATGTCCTTAAGGTAGCAGAGGGTGGGAATGTCAACGTTTGCGAGGCGGGCTGCCTGAAGAATTGACGTACCCTTAGGCGCGGAGACCTCAACGCCGTTGACTTTAACATTAATCATATCCATTTCTTCAATCCTCCCGATTACTTCTTGGAAATTGCGCCGAACTTACATTTTTCCATGCAAGCGCCGCACTTCAGGCACTTATCCTTATTGATAACGTGGGGAACCTTGACAGAGCCTTCGATAGCCCCTGCGGGACAAACTCTCGCGCAAGCCGTACAGCCCTTACACTTATCAGCGTCGATCTCAAAGCTGAGAAGGTGCTTGCAGACGCCTGCGGGACATTTCTTGTCAACAACGTGAGCCACATACTCGTCGCGGAAGAATTTCAGCGTTGAGAGAACGGGGTTCGGCGCTGTCTGACCAAGTCCGCAGAGGGAGTTAGCCTTAATGTAGTAGCAAAGCTCCTCCATTTTGTCAATATCCTCAAGAGTGCCCTGACCCTTTGTTATCTTGTCGAGAATTTCAAGCAGTCTCTTTGTACCTACACGGCATGGCGTACACTTACCGCAGGACTCATCAACTGTAAATTCAAGGAAGAATTTAGCGATATCAACCATACAGTTATCCTCGTCCATAACGATAAGTCCGCCGGAACCCATCATTGAACCGATAGCAATAAGGTTGTCGTAGTCGATAGGAACGTCAAAATGCTCCGCAGGGATACAGCCGCCAGAAGGTCCGCCTGTCTGTGCAGCCTTGAACTTCTTGCCGTTCGGTATACCGCCGCCGATCTCCTCAACAACTTCGCGGAGGGTAGTACCCATAGGTACCTCAACCAAACCTGTATTGTTGATCTTTCCGCCGAGAGCGAATACCTTTGTACCTTTGGATTTTTCAGTACCCATTGCAGCAAACCACTCTGCGCCGTTGAGAATTATTCTCGGCACGTTTGCGTATGTTTCAACATTGTTAAGAATTGTAGGCTTGCCGTAAAGTCCCTTTTCAGCAGGGAAAGGAGGACGTGGACGGGGTTCGCCGCGGTTGCCCTCGATAGAGGTCATAAGAGCTGTTTCCTCACCGCAAACGAATGCGCCTGCGCCGAGACGAAGCTCAATGTCAAAATCGAATCCGCTGTCGAAAATATTCTTGCCCAAAAGTCCGTACTCGCGAGCCTGACCGATAGCTATTTCAAGTCTCTTGATAGCGATCGGGTACTCTGCACGAACATATATGTAGCCCTGATTTGCGCCTATAGCATAGCCTGCGATAGCCATAGCTTCGAGAACAACGTGGGGGTCGCCCTCCAGCACGGAACGGTCCATGAACGCTCCGGGGTCGCCCTCGTCGGCGTTACAGCAGACATACTTCTGATCGGCGTCGGGGACGATATTTCTTGCCAGCTTCCACTTCATACCTGTGGGGAAGCCGCCGCCTCCTCTTCCGCGGAGACCCGAATCGAGAATTGTCTGGATTACCTGCTCCGGAGTCATCTCGGTAACAGCCTTACCGAGAGCCTGATAACCGTCTGTACCGATATACTCGTCGATATTTTCCGGATTTATAACACCGCAGTTACGGAGAGCAACACGGTGCTGCTTTTTATAGAAGTTGGTTTCGTTAAGGGACTTGATACCGTTCTCGGTAACAGTCTCCTTATAAAGAAGCCTTGTAACGATACGACCCTTGAGCAGATGCTCCGAAACGATCTCGGGAATGTCATCTTCCTTGACCATGGAATAAAACGATCCCTCGGGATATATTATCATAATTGGACCAAGCGCACAGAGACCGAAGCAGCCTGTCTTTACGACCTGAACCTCATCGTGGAGACCGTTGTTGTCGATCTCTGACTGAAGCTTCTCTATGATCTTTGCACTTCCCGAGGAAGTACAGCCTGTGCCGCCGCAAACCAAAACGTGTGAACGATACATTTATTCTACCTCCTCAGATTTAACCGAGCTTTGCAGCGTCGATAGTGTATTTAGTAACAACATTGCCCTTAACGATATGCTGGTCGATGATCTCCCCCACCATTTCGGGCTTTACTCTTACGTATGTTGTTTTCTCGCCGTCAGCCTTGATGACCTCGACGATAGGCTCGTACTGACAAAGACCGATACAGCCTGTCTGTACTACAGCAACATTTTTCAGATCCATTTCCTGTACAGCGTTTGAAAACGCGGTAAGAACGGGTCTTGCGCCGGCAGCGATACCGCAGGTAGCCATACCCACAACGATCCTCGTTGCGTCAGAGCCTTCCTCGCGGATATCTACCTGACCCTTCATCTTTTCACGGATAGCTTTAAGTTCTTCCAGTGATTTCATGATATTTTCCTCCTTAATATTAGTAAAAGCTCCCCTATGAACAATTTTCCGAACCGTTTGTTAAATTGGCATTATTCCGCCAGATCGGAGACCTCCGCATGGTTTTCCTTCAGAAAATCCATAATGAAAGCCGACACCTCGGGAGCGGAAAAATCCGCGTCCTCCCCGAGAATTTCCTTAAACTCTCTTGTATCGAGAGTAAAACTCTTCTCATTAACGGAATATGTATAGAGGAAATCAATGTGTGTGTTCATGGTAACAAGGGAGTGGATAGTCTGACTCATATTTCCCAGCGGCATTCTGTCTATGGACGACAAGACATACACCGCTTCTGTTTTTGTTCCGAAGCCGACCTTTGAGGTTATCTCAAAGCTGCCTCCCGTAAGCTCCGCAGACTGCTTGAAAAACGGTATTCCGAGACCTATTTTGCGGGTCGTCCTTGTGGTAAAGAACGGGTCGGTGACGCTTTTGAGCTGTTCCTCCGACATACCGCAGCCGTTGTCCGAAATTTTCACCGCAAGCTTGTCCGCAGCGTTATCTGCGCTGACCGTTATCTCGATAAGTGAAGCCCCCGCGCGCACGGAATTTTGCGCAACATCAAGAATATTCAGGGAAATTTCCGTCATCATGATCAGTTATATTTTGCAAGAATATCGTCTATATCGTCAACCGTAAGTCTTCCGTAAACGTCGTCGTTGACGGTAAGTACGGGAGCAAGACCGCAGGCGCCGATACAGCGGCAGGCTTCAAGGGAGAATTTTCCGTCGGGAGTACAGCCCCCGCCCTCAATGCCGAGCTTTTCGATAAGCTTGTTGTAAATGTCTCCGCTGCCTTTAACGTAGCAGGCTGTGCCGAGACATACCGAAATTTTGTACTGACCCTTCGGATTAAGGGCAAACTGCGCATAGAAAGTAACAACGCCGTAAATTTTCTCCAGCGGATAGCCTGTTTCGGCTGCGATTATCTTCTGTACCTCAATAGGAAGATAGCCGTAAATCTCCTGAGCCTGCTGAAGAATGGGCATGAGACAGCCCTTTTCGTCCTTATGCTTAGCGATAATGTCGCGAAGCTGCTTCTCCTGTTCGGGAGTACCCGCAAAAGGAATTGATGAAATTGTTGAAGCCATTTTAGAACCTCCTTAATGTAATGGTATAGTACATTCTTAAATGCAATGGCATGGTACACTAAAAGATATGCACAATACGCAATCATATATTCATTATATCACATATTATAACAAAATGCTACAAAAATTTATCACAGACGTTAACGAACTTTTTTATGCACCTTGCACAAAACACCACTATTTAAGTATACTATTATTGTAAAAACATCTCTCTATAATATGGCAAATAACAAAACCTCAAACTTCTTTTTGAACGTTTTTTATGAAAAATATACAAAAATATTATGCGATATAACTATTTATTTTATATTAAAAATATGTTATCATATTATTATTAATATGTAGGTTGTCTTATTGATTAGAAGCAATTTCTAACCTTTAATTTCCAATCTCTGAAAAGGAGTGTTTTGCCATGACCGTTTCCAACATTAAAAATCTTTTGGGAGCAAGCTTTCTCTGCGGCGAGGAGAATGCCGACCGCGAGGTACACACTGCCTGCGGCTCTGACATGATGAGCGACGTCCTCGCTTTTGTCAAGGATCAGTCCGTACTTTTAACGGGGCTTTGCAACCCCCAGTCCGTAAGAACAGCAGAAATGATGGACATTGTCTGTATCGTTTTCGTCAGAGGAAAGACCCCCGACGAATCCGTTATCGAGCTTGCCAAGGAGCGGAAAATAGTTCTGCTGTCCACCCCGATGCGAATGTTTGCAGCCTGCGGCATTTTATATGAGCACGGTCTGCGGGGCGGAGAATGATATTTTACATTTTTTACATAAAATTGCGAAAGGAGAAATGCTCCGGCGATAAAACGATAACAGGGAGCATATTCATAAATTATGAGCGATTCGATAAAGCTTCACTACACCGTTTCCCCAGACGACTTCACCCGGGCGGGCGAGGCTTCGGGGGACGTTAAAAGCAAGCTGAAAAAAATGGGAGTACCCCCGGAAGCTGTGCGGAAGGTCGCAATAGCAATGTATGAGGGTGAGATAAACATGGTCATCCACGCCGAGGGAGGCAATATCGACGTTGAGATAACCGAGGACAGCATTATAATGATCCTCGCCGATAAGGGTCCGGGCATAGCCGACGTTGAACAAGCTATGCAGGCAGGCTGGTCAACGGCTCCCGACAATATCCGTTCATTGGGCTTCGGCGCGGGAATGGGTCTGCCCAACATGAAAAAATATTCCGATGACATGAAGATAGACACAGTACTCGGTGTCGGCACTACCGTAACGATGCGGGTGGACGTTTGATGTCTGATTTCAGCATAGCTATAGTGGGCGGCGGTCCTGCAGGGGCTACCCTTGCGCGGCTTCTTGACAAGCGTTTTTCGGTACTGCTTATAGACGGAAAGACAGACTCCGAAGCAAGCTTCCGAAAGGTCTGCGGCGGACTTCTCTCCCCCGACGCGCAGAAAGCCTTTGCCGAGTTCGACCTTACCCTGCCCAAGGATATTATGGTAGACCCCCAGATATTTTCCGTGCGGACTATCGACCTGAACACCCGTACAGAAAGACATTACCAGCGGTTTTATATGAACCTTGACCGCCATAAATTCGACCTTTGGCTGGAAAGCCTTGCTCCGCCTACGGTAACGCGTTTTTTCGGCAAATGCGGGAAAATATCCCGTGAGGACGGCTGTTACAAATTAAAATGCCGCGGTAATGACGGTACGGAAAATATTTTTACTGCGGATATTGTTGTTGGCGCGGACGGAGCAGGCTCTGCAGTGCGGAAATTTTTGTACCCTAAAAAGGAGATACGCCGATACACAGCCATACAGCAATGGTTCCCCGAAAGCCACGCGAAACCTTTTTACAGCTGCATTTTCGACCCGAAAACAAGCGACTGCTGCTCATGGTCTATATCAAAGGACAGCTTTTTCATTTTCGGAGGGGCATTTGCGCCTAAAAATTGCCGCAAAGCCTTTGAGGAACAGAAAAAACGGCTGACGGAGTACGGATTTAAATTCGGTACGCCGCTGAAAACGGAGGCTTGTATCGTCCTGCGCCCCAAGTCCCCTTTTGACATCTGCACGGGCAGGGACGGAGCGTTCCTCGTCGGCGAGGCTGCGGGACTTATCAGTCCAAGCTCCTTGGAGGGAATAAGCTTTGCTGTAAACAGCGCGAGGCTTCTTGCGGAGGTCATCAACAGCGGTATTGATGACCCGTCCAAAAAATATGCGGAAAAAATACTGCCGCTCAAATTAAAAATACTGGTAAAAATAATGAAATGTCCGTTCATGTACAGCCCTTTTCTGCGAAAGCTCGTTATGAAAAGCGGCATAAGCAGCATTACCGTTCGTGAACGGGATTAATACTGATTTGCTCCCGAAAGCATATGCAAAAAATCTGTGAAAAGTCCGCATATGTAAGCTTTTGCTTGATTTTTTGCACTCTTTTCAGCCGCAAATCAGTATGACCGCCCAAAAGGAGGGAAATAAAATGAAATTCAGTAACTCCGTGCAGCTTGACAAGGACAAGTGCATGGGCTGTATAAACTGCATAAAGCGCTGCCCCACGCAGGCTATACGGGTTCGGGGCGGCAAGGCTGCGATAATCAAGGAATTTTGCATAGACTGCGGCGAGTGCATAAAAATATGCCCTCACCACGCGAAGCTGGCCTCCTACGACCCGCTTTCCGTCCTTGAAAATTATGAGTATACCGTTGCTTTGCCAGCACCGTCGCTGTACGGTCAGTTCAACAATCTGGACGATATAAACATCGTGCTGCGGGCATTGCTGAAAATGGGCTTTGACGCTGTGTACGAGGTATCTGCGGCGGCGGAGCTTGTCAGCGAGCTTTCACGGAAATACGTTGCGGAAAATATGGACAAGCGTCCCTTTATTTCTTCGGCGTGTCCCTCCGTTGTACGGCTTATAAGCGTTCGTTTTCCCAATCTTATAGAACACATTCTGCCCATTGCCGCGCCTGTGGATATTGCCGCTTCCGAAGCGCGAAAGGCTGCAATGGAAAAAACAGGACTTCCCTCTGAAAAAATCGGGATAATCTTCATATCCCCCTGCCCTGCAAAGGTGACGGCGGTCAAGTCCCCTCTCGGCTATGAAAAGTCCGATGTGGACGCAGTTGTTGCAATGAAAGACGTTTACCCCGCTATTCTGGGGCATATGAAAAACTCCGTTGACGATGAAACAGAGCTTATCACTTCGGGAAAAATAGGCATAAGCTGGGGAAGAAGCGGCGGCGAAGCGGGAGGCTTGCTTACTGACAGCTACCTTGCGGCGGACGGTATTGAAAATGTTATAAAGGTACTGGAGGATCTGGAGGACCAAAAGTTCTCAAACCTTGATTTTATTGAACTTAACGCCTGTTCGGGAGGCTGCGTTGGCGGTACTCTCACTGTTGAAAATCCATATGTTGCCAAGGCAAAGCTTGACAGGCTAAGAAAATATATGCCTGTTTCAAGGAGTCACCTTGAGGGTACAGAGCTTGACAGTCCGTTTTTTGAAAAGGAGATAGAGTATGCTCCCGTTTTCAAGATAGGAAACAGCTTAAAAGACAGCATTGCCGCCATGGCAAAGATAAGCGCGCTGTGCGAAAAATTCCCCGGACTGGACTGCGGCTCCTGCGGTGCGCCCACCTGCCGCGCTCTTGCGGAGGATATTGTCAGCGGCAGAGCGGACGAGAGGGACTGTATTTACCTGCTCCGAAACTACATACACCAGATCTCGCAGCAGTTCAACAGTATTGACTCCCTCAGCCCCAAAAGTACGGAGGACGAATAGTTCACAATTGTTTTTTACGAAAGGATATGTATACTATGAAGCTTAGCGAATTTACGGAAAAATGCGGGTTTGAGCTGCTTAACCAAGGCGGTGAAGACCCCGAGCTTACACAGGTTTTCTGCTGCGACCTGCTGTCCTTTGCAATGTCGAGAAATCCGGGCGGCTCTGTGTGGGTAACAGTCATGGGCAATATCAACACGGTAGCGGTTGCGGTGCTGACGGAGGGCGGCTGTATAATCCTTGCGGAGGGTGCGCAGCTTGACGAAAACGCTCTCGAAAAGGCAAAGCAGCAGGACGTGACTGTCTTCCGCACCGACAAGCCCGTGTTTGAAGCAGCTCTTGCGGCGCACGAGCTTATCAAAAAGGAGTGACGGAGTAAGAACCTGTCCCATGGATTTTTTACAGAAAGTAGGTGTCGGTTAAATGCGCTTAAGCTATGATCTGCACATTCATTCCTGCCTTTCCCCCTGCGGCGACGAGGATATGCTCCCCTCAAACATTGTGGGTATGGCTGCCCTGAAACAGCTTGACGTTATCGCTGTCACCGACCACAACGCCTGCGGGAACTGCCCCGCGGTGATGAAGCTTGCGGAGGCTTACGGCGTTACGGCTATCCCCGGAATGGAGCTTACCACCGAGGAGGAAGTCCACGTCCTCTGCCTTTTCCCAAAGCTTGACAACGCCATGGCTTTCGGAGAACACGTCCGCGAGTGCATGACCCCTTTCCCCAACAACGAGGAGGTTTTCGGCAGGCAGCTTATCATGAATGAGGACGATGAAATAATCGGCAAAGAGCCGTATCTGTTAATAAATGCTACCACAATAAGCTTTGACAGAGTGTACGACGAGGTGACGGAGTACGGCGGGATAATGATACCCGCTCATGTTGACAAAAGCTCAACGAGCCTGCTTTCCAATTTGGGCTTTATACCTCCGGAAAGCAAATTCACCTGCGCCGAGGTCAAACACGTTGGTTTTCTCGACAAGCTAAGGAGTGAGCACGGTTACTTAAAGGACTGCAATATTATCCACGACAGCGACGCGCATTACCTTGAACATATCCACGAGCCGGAATTTTTCATTGAAGCGGAGTCAAAAAGTATTCCCGACATACTGAAAGCAATTGCCGGAAAGTGATAAGTAAGTACTTGATCGATAATGAATAATTACTGTGCTGACTTTGCAGCGCTTTAATTATTCATTATTATTTTTTAAAATTGAATTGTTTCTGCCTTTTTTGAACAAAACTCTTGACATCATATTGAAAATGCTGTATAATAAAATATGTATTAATGCGTGTTTGGAATAAGCTGCGGGAAGCTGCTGCGTACCGCAATTATTATTCAGCTATGGTGTATTTTCCCATGCCGCAGAAAATCATTTTGCCTATGTGAACATATCGGCGGTAACGGTCTGCGGCAATTTGTCACAGGCTTTTTTATTTGACAGCCGAAACGAGCTGCGCGCGAAAAGCGGTACTCCCATAGCTTCCGCCGATGAAAAGGAGAATATAATTATGAGAATTTGTAAAATTTTCCCTGCGGCTATTGCCGCCGTACTTGTTCTTTCAGCAACAGGCTGTGAAAAAATCAAGGAACTGACTTCACCGGAAGAGACGACCACCGTTGCAACATTTGACGAATCGGGCTATGAATCAAAGATCGCCGAGCTGGAAAGCCAGGTGGAATCCCTTAAAGCAGAGACAATTCCTAATATTGAATTTAAAGATAAAATGGGCTTTATCATGGGCAAGGAGAACCCTGCGGTAAGCGATGCCGCAGCAGCCAAAGCCGCGGCAATGGCAGATCTTCCTAAATTTATAACCATAAAGGGCACCGAGTACAGTACCTCTCTCACCTCGCTGACTCTCAACAATATGGACCTTACCGATGAGGATGTTAAAGACTTGAAATATATGGTAAACCTCACCGAGCTGTACGTCTATCAGAATAATATTACAGATATTTCCTTTGTTAAGGGACTTACAAGCCTTGAGACCCTGTCCCTTTTCAATAACAATGTAAGCGACATCTCACCTTTGGCAGGACTTGTTTCTCTTAAAGACCTTTACCTCCGCGCAAACAATATCAGCGATATTTCTGCGCTGGAGGGGCTTTACAGTCTTGAAGTCCTCGACCTTTCCGAAAATAAGGTTTCCGATGTTTCCCCGCTTGCCGAGCTGCGGAACATCACTCTGCTGAGGCTTAACGACAACAATGTTTCCGACATTTCCGCCCTCAGCGGTCTTAAAAAGATGGACAGACTGCATCTGCACAACAACAATATCAGCGACATTATGCCTGTTGCCAATATGGTTGATTTAAGCGAGATATACCTTGACAACAACAACGTTGCGGACGTTGAACCGCTTATGACGCTTACCTCTCTCGGCTGGATAAGGCTTGACGGAAACCCTGTCACCAATCTTGAACCTCTTAAAAATCTTATCGAGCTGAAAAAGCTTTATATCGTGGGCTTGAACATTTCCGATGAGGAATTGCAGTCCCTTCAGGACAGACTTCCTGACACTGTAATTGTCACTAAGTAGCGGAGGACGCTGTATATATAATATTTCATGCAAATTTCTAACAGGAGGAAATAAAAATGATAATTATTCTTAAAAAGAACTCGCAAAAGGAGTCTGTAAACAGACTTGTCAACATTCTCAAAGACAAAGGAATCAGCGCCAATTTCATCGAGGGAACAAGCCAGAGCATTATCGGTCTGGTTGGCGATACCTCGGTGGTTGATATGGAAAACCTTTTCGCGCAGGACTGCGTTGAGGAAGTACGCCGAGTACAAGAACCTTACAAAAAGGCTAACAGGAAATTCCACCCCGATGACACGGTGATAAAGGTTCGCGATACCGTTATGGGCAACGGTTCACTGCAAATAATCGCGGGACCCTGCTCCGTTGAAAGCGAGGAACAGATAATCACCACCGCTATCGCCTGCAAGGAGGCGGGAGCTACAATGCTCCGCGGCGGCGCGTTCAAGCCAAGAACATCTCCCTATTCCTTCCAAGGGTTAGAGGGCGAAGGTATCAAGCTTCTACTCAAAGCACGGCAGGAAACAGGTCTGCCAATAGTTACCGAAATTATGAGCATCGCCGACCTTGACCTTTTTGCTGACGTTGACATCATTCAGGTGGGCGCAAGAAATATGCAGAACTTCAAGCTCCTTAAGGCTTTGGGAGAATGCGACAAGCCTATACTGCTCAAACGCGGTCTGGCAAACACTTTGGAGGAGCTTCTCATGTCCGCCGAGTACATCATGGCAGGCGGAAACATGAACGTTGCACTTTGCGAAAGAGGTATCAGAACCTTTGAAACAATGACAAGAAATACACTTGATATATCGGCAGTACCGCTTCTGAAGCAGAAATCCCATCTGCCTGTCTGCGTTGACCCCTCTCACGCTACGGGAATTGTTTCTCTTATCGAACCGATGTCCCTTGCGGCGGTGGTTTCGGGCGCGGACGCGCTTGAAATTGAAGTCCACAACGACCCCAAGAGCGCACTTTCCGACGGCGGTCAGCAGCTTACTCCCGCAAAATTTGCCGAGGTCATGACAAAGGTCAGAGATCTTGCGAAGTACATGGGACGTACCATAGGAAAGTAAGCGCGGACGTACTCCCGATCTTTTAAGAAAGGACTGTTTGAAATGCAGAAAATAACGGTAAAAGCCAGCGGCGAATACGAGGTCATCATCGGCACAGGCTTGCTTGACGACTGCGGAAAATACATCAAAGAGGTTTCCAAAGCGGTAAAGCTTGCGGTGATAACCGACGACAGTGTGGACGGTTTTCACGGAGAAAAAGTGGTGCAAAGCCTTTCCGCAAACGGATTTGAGGTCTGCAAGTTCGTTTTCCCCCACGGCGAGCAGTCCAAAACTCCCGATACGCTTATTAAAATTTGGAATTTTTTGTGTGAAAATAACATTACCCGCAGCGACTGCCTTGTAGCTCTCGGCGGCGGCGTAACAGGGGATATGACGGGCTTTGCGGCGGCGACGTACCTCCGCGGCATGGACTTTGTGCAGATACCCACCACACTTTTGGCGCAGGTGGATTCCTCCGTGGGCGGCAAGACGGGAGTAGACCTCAACGGCGGAAAAAATCTGGTGGGAGAGTTCAAGCAGCCAAAGCTTGTTCTTTGCGACATTGACGCTTTGGACACCCTGCCAGAGGAATTTTTTATCGACGGCATGGGCGAGGTTGTAAAGCATGGAATGATAAAATCCGCAAAGCTTTTTGAACAATTGGAAAAATATAATTTAAAGTCCCTCCGAGAGAACAAGGACGTGCTGGAGGACATTATTGCTCAAAATATTACCATAAAGCGTGATGTTGTTCAGATTGACGAGTGCGACCGCGGCGAGCGTATGAAGCTGAATTTCGGTCACACCTTAGCGCACTCTATCGAGCAGTACTATAATTACACGGGAATTACCCACGGACAGGCTGTTGCGGCGGGAATGAAGATGATAACACAAATTGCCGAAAGCCACGGAATTGCCGAGGTGGGAGTGCTTGAAAGGCTTGAAAAATGTCTTGATCTTTACGGACTGAACGTACCGATAGAGCCGACAATGGGGCAGCTTGGAGCGGCTTGTCTCAACGACAAAAAGCGTTTCGGAGACAGTATCAACATTGTGGTGTGCTGCGATGTGGGTGCGTCCATGATCAAAAAAATGCACGTACAGGCATTCTTGGCAATGCTCTCCGAACAACAAGGCTGACAAGGCTGAGCCTTGACCCATGTTCTACCCCCAAATGTAAAATGCGATAAATTTTTACCGCGTTAAGCGCCCCTATCAAGGGGCGGGTAAGATGTTATATACTTTTACACTATATTTTAGAAAAATATTTGAAAATCTTGAATATTTCATACTTTTATTGATTTGGGCGGACTTTTCCGCTTATTGCCAAAAAGGAGTTGTTATGGAAGTTAAAATCACACCGAAACGCCTTATAGGCAGGGTCTCCGCGCCCTCGTCAAAAAGCGGCTCTCACCGTGTTATGATAGCGGCGGCTCTTGCAGGAGGCGTGTCGGAGCTGTCTAAAATAAGTCCCTCCAAAGACATTGAAGCCACGGCGGCGGCTATGACCGCTTTCGGCGCAAATATTTTTTGCGAGGACGGTTTATACACTGTCATGGGTATAAAAAATCCCGCCCAAAAGGCTGTTGTGGACTGCGGTGAAAGCGGCTCAACGCTTCGGTTCATAATACCTATTGCTGCGGCTTTAGGCTGCGAATGTGAGTTCCACGGCAGGGGCAAGCTTCCCGAACGTCCCATTACACCGTACATACGCGAAATGGGAAAACACGGCGTTACAATCACCCGCGAGGAGGGTGTAATGCCCTTTTCAATGAGCGGAAAGCTCACAGGCGGCGAGTATGAGCTGGAGGGAAATATTTCCTCCCAATTTATTACGGGACTGCTTTTCGCGCTGCCGCTGTGCGAAGAAAATTCGGTGATACGGCTCACCTCGAGGCTTGAATCGAAGCCTTACGTTGATATGACGTTGGACGCGCTGAAGCTTTTCGGCGTTGAGATAAACGAAAGTACCGACAAAAACGGTTTGCCGCTATACACCATAAAGGGCGGACAAAAGTACCGAAGCACCCACTGTAATGTCGAGGGCGATTACTCTCAGGCGGCGTTCTACTTTGCGGCAAATGCTCTCGGTTCGGAGATTACTGTTGAAAACCTTAACAAAAATTCCGTGCAGGGAGACAAAAAAATCCTTGAAATTATAGAAAAAATAGGTTATAATAAAATAAACGGTCGTCTTTCGGCATTTACCGAGGACGTTTCCGACATTCCGGATCTTGTGCCGATACTGACTGTGCTGGGCTGCTTTACGGACGGCACAAGCCGTATTGTAGGCGCGGAACGGCTCAAAATAAAGGAATGTGACCGTCTTGCCGCAATTTCCGAGGCAATGAACAGCATAGGCGGAAAGGTCACTGTTCACGGTGACGCCCTTGAGATAGAGCCTGTGGAAAAATTCCGCGGAGGAAAAATAGAGGGCTGCAACGACCACAGGATAGTTATGGCGTCGGCAATCGCTTCAACTATGGCTGACGGCGAGATAATTATTACAGACGCAGAGGCGGTTACAAAAAGCTACCCCAATTTCTGGGAGGATTTCCGCTCTCTTGGAGGGACGTTTGAGTTTACACAAAAATAAAACCCGAAAGGAATGATTTTATAGATGTCGTCATTTTGGAACCATAATCTGACAGTGTCGATCTTCGGCGAATCCCACGGACCGGCAATAGGCGTTGTGCTGGACAAGCTTCCCTCCGGGGAATATATTGACGCGGAGGAGCTTCGCAATTTTATGGCAAGGCGCGCTCCCAAAAAGGACGCTACCTCCACGCCTCGGCGCGAAACGGATATGCCGAATATACTTTCGGGAATATACAATAATTATACCACAGGCACGCCGCTTGCGGCTTTTATCAACAACACAGACACTCATTCACAGGATTACGGCAACATTTCAAAGCTTGCCCGTCCCGGTCATGCGGACTACACAGGAGCTTTGCGGTACAAGGGCTTTAACGACGTCCGCGGCGGAGGTCACTTTTCCGGCAGACTTACTGCGCCCCTTTGCTTTGCTGGGGCTGTCTGCGGACAGATATTGGAGCGCAGAGGCATTTACACAGGCGCGCACATTTTGCAGATACACAACATTAAAGATACCAAATTCGACCCCTGCGGAGTTTCACGGGAGGATATCATAAAGCTTAGGCACAAGAAATTCCCGACAATAAACGACAAAAAAGGTACTGCGATGTTCAACGACATTGCAAAGGCAAGGGAGTCTATGGACAGCCTCGGCGGTATTATCGAGTGCATTGTGACCAACGTCCCCGCCGGTATCGGTTCTCCTATATTCGAGGGACTGGAGAACAACATTGCACAGCTCGTTTTCGGAATCCCCGCAGTTAAGGGTATAGAATTCGGCGCAGGTTTCCAGGTGGCGGAAATGCTGGGAAGTCAGAACAATGACGAGTTTTATGTTGACGATCACGGTCACGTACTTACAAAAACAAACAATCACGGCGGAATATTAGGTGGAATTTCCTCCGGTATGCCGATAGTTTTCAGAGTGGCGTTCAAGCCGACTCCGTCTATTGCAAAGCCGCAGGAAACTGTAGACCTTTCCGAACTCAAAAACGAGACCCTCGTTATCAAGGGCAGACATGACCCATGTGTAGTACCGAGAGCGGTGCCCTGCGTTGAAGCGGCGGCAAATATTGTAATTCTTTCGCATATGCTTAGTTATCCGAACTTTTAACGACCGCTTTACACGATAAAAGGAGGGGTGTTCATGGCTTCCGCAAAAATGGAATACGAGCTTGAAGTAAACCGCGGCAGAATGAAAAATATCAGAAAATCGCTGAAATTCGGTTTTCTCTCGTCGGTCATTGCTTCGGGAGCGGTGTTCCTTGTTATGGGCATATACTACTTTATCAGAGCGCTTGCGGGCATGGCGAGCGCAAGTTTGCTTGTGGGAGAGGCTTTTGTCAAAGCTTACCTTGACGGCGATACTCCCGCCGCAGATAATTTGATGTACGAGTACCCTTACGGCTTTATGGCGTATATCCTGCTTTTGGCAATTTTAGCAACGGCTTCCTATGTGACGAAAAAAAGAGGGTACAACATCGCTATGCTGATTTTTTACGGCTTAGGCTGCTTGTACGGTCTTTTCGGTCTTATCTCCGGTACCTGCGAAACTGCAATGGGACTTTATCTTATTGCGGGCGGAGCGTTGGGTGTTTGGCTTGAAATTTTTCTTTTGGGCGTTTTCAAGGAGTTGGACTACCTTTCTTTACAGGACGGCTATCCCGATTTCATACCTCTTTTGACAGAGCCGCAGAGTATGTCAAACACAACCGGACTTACCTATAAGCAAAGCGAGTACAGAAAGCGCAGCCTTAAAGAACAGAAACAGAAAAAGGAGTACGTTTCTTCAGGCTCTGCTGAAATGGAGGGACTTACGTTAGATACGGAGCTTCCCAAAAGCAGCAGAAAAATTGATAATATGATGTAGAAAGGATATACTGATATATGGATTTTACTGCGCCTGAATTTAATTCGGTACACGGCGTAAAGGTGCTTTTGTGTTTCCTGCTGAACAGGATAAACCGCGATATTACCGAGGAGCAGCTCTATGAGATCGCTCTTGACAGCGAAGTGATAAACTATTTTTATTACACGGAGGCATTGGCTGTTCTGCTGAAAAACGAGTCCGTAAAAAGGACGGAGCGGGACGGTAAAACCTATATCGAGCTTGAAGAAAAGGGCAGACAGGGCGCGGATTATTTTAATGACACCATTCCCCATTATTTCCGAAAGCAGCTTTTAAAGGCGGCTATGTACTACTTTGCGCGGCTTGACAGGGAAAGCAAGGCAGATATGGAGATAATTCCCACAAACAACGGCTGCGAGGTAAGCTGCACTATAAAGGACATGAACTTTGACATCATGAGGCTTGCGCTGTACGCTCCCGACGAGGAGCAGGCTAAGCTTATCAGGGACAAGATAATGCTTGACCCAAACGAGTTTTACCGAAAGATCATAGGCTTTGCTCTCGAAAACGAAGAGGAAAAGCTTGAAATAAACATTGATTAAGACATTCCGCAGCGGCGTGTATTGCCGACAGTGTATGCACAAAATAAAGAGGATAGAGTATGCGGCTCTATCCTCTTTTTGTCAGGAGAAAATGTCTTGTTACTCAACTCTTGTGAAACGGCAATTATTGCTTTCAAAATTGTTTTCGTCGATGTAGTCGGAGCTTATATATGCCCCAATATCGCCGCTTCTTGTATAAATGACCTTCCAAGCTACCCTTGGTATTCCTCCCAAATCAATGTGAACAATATACGGGATAGCATTCTGCCAGTCCTCCTCATAACGTTCGCACCATTCCTCAAAATCAAAAAATTTCTCAAAGCTTGAGTCAGCCTCGCACTGTACGCGGTAGAACTCCCGCATTTGCTCTTCATTTTCCATAATAAACTTTATTTTGCCGTTTTCCACCTGATAATAACAGCTGTCAGTATCTCCGTTAAGGTAGAATTTACCGTTATTCAGCGACATACCCGATTTTTTCCGAGCTATGAAAATATCCTCAAACATTTCTTTAAAATCATCTGGAGTATTATCGGAGTAAACAATGTTGTAAACCGCCAGCAGCACTTGTAACGGGTAGCTTTCTGTATTAACGGCAACTTCACAGCTTACCGTAAACTCCTCTCCGCTTTTGTCAGCCATAGTAATTATCGCTTTCTGTGAATAATATCTGAGCAGACAATCAAATTCATGTACATGGAGAGCATAGTCTCGATTATAGGTTATCTCTCCTGTCTCGCAACCGACATATGTGTACTTATCAAGCATTTTAATAAATTTATCCTTGACATTTTTCATATGGCTTCCGTAATCATAGCAAAAATCCTTGTTATTGTTATAGGTCTGAAGATACATAACGGCGGCGTCAAGCGTTTCCTCGTCCTCCATTTTCATATAATCAAAATAATCTTTTAAATGCTCTTTATTTGGAAGCTGCATCTGCGGAAGTTCCGTATTGTAATAAGTGTACTCATTAAGCGTTGTGTACATAAGCCGCTCGTTGTCGTACAAGGTAAAGCCGATTGAAACAGGCTCTGCGCCGTCCACTACAATAGTCAGGCTGCCGTCGTCGCACTCGCCGCCCTCAACGCCTGTCAATATGGTTCTTATTTTGTGCTGCGAAAAATAATTCTCCATATCCTCGGCGAACAAGTCCTTGTACATATTTATCTCCTCGGAAGTATACTGTTCACTGATGTAATAAAGCTCGATTTCATCCATAAATTCTCTGTACTTTCCTCGTTTCAGCAAATTCGCAATACCGTGCAGCTTTATATCCATACTGAGGGACGACCAAGTGTAACCTTTGTCAAAATATGCGTTTGTAGACAGATACCACACCGCCGTCAGCGGAGCGATAACCAACCCACAAATCAACAGCGTAACCGCCGCAAGTCTAAAATAATGCCATTTCACCTTTTTAAAAGGATTGTCAACCTTCCCCTTTTTCTCGTTTTTTTCAAGCGCCGAAGTCATTGCTTCAAGCTTCTCCCTGCATTCGGGACAAACTGCCGTGTGGTGCTCGATAATTGTTTTCGTGTCCTCGGAGCATATCCCGTCCGCGTAAATTGGGAGCAGGTCTTCAATAACATTGCAGGTAACGTCCATAAAATCATTCCTCACTTTCTATATCCAAAATTTTCTTAAGCTTTTCCTTTCCCCTATAAAAAGTCACCCTCGCCCAGCTTTCGGACTTATCAAAAATCTCGCCTATCTCCGCAAAGCTCATGTCCGTGTGAATACGCAGCAGAACGATCTCCCGATACGGTTCCTCAAGTCGGTGGACAGCCTTGTATATTTCGCGGCAGTTCTCCCTGTCAAGCAAATCCGCCTCGTAGGACGGCTCCTCTCCCTCAATATCGGTGTATCTGCTCTGCTTTTTCAAATGGGTAAAATAGGCATTTTTCGCAATGCTGCAC
Source organism: uncultured Clostridia bacterium (assembly GCA_947383835.1). Classification (GTDB taxonomy): domain Bacteria; phylum Bacillota; class Clostridia; order Oscillospirales; family Ruminococcaceae; genus RGIG8773. The sequence goes on along the minus strand of CANDEV010000012.1, from coordinate 56,012 downwards.
AGCCAAGTCGTGACCTTAACGCTGCCGTCGAAGCTGTCCGCGTGCTTTACCGCACGAAAAAACGTCTCCTGGGTAAGCTCCTCCGCAAGTACGGGGTCGCCGCACAGTCCAACAAGGTACTTCATGACCGTATCCGCATATTTTCTGTATGTTTCATCAAGCTTCAAACGCCTATCACCTCCGCACGGTCAATTTGCTGCAGCATTTCTCACCGTTCTATTTATTAAACTTTTTTATCGGCAAAACGTTACATAAAATTTATTAACATTTATTAAAATTACTGTAAACTAAGCGGGACACCGTTCAAAAAAATAAGCACACTTTAACGGATAACATAAATATGCTTAGGCATCAAACGATAAAACTCCTTACTTTATTCTATCAGATTTTTGCCTTTCTCTCAACTGTTTTTTACTTTTTCAGCAAACGTGTGCCGCAAGGTATTTTCCGCTTGACAACGTGCCGCAAAAAGTGTATAATTATGTATATATTTTGTTGTATTGGGGAGAATTGTAATGAAACTTGTTTCCGCGATGTGTCCTAACTGCGGGGCTAAGCTTGAATTGGACGAAAATATGGAAAAGGGCTTCTGTATGTACTGCGGCTCGCAGATACTTGTGCAGGACGCCGTGCAGAAATACAAGGTCGAAATAAGCGGACGAGTTTCCGTGGAGGGTATACTTTCCGCCGAGGACCTTGCAAAAAACGGAGAAACTCTTGTTAATATAGGCAACTACCAGCAGGCTTACGACAGCTGTAAGGAGCTTTCCGAAAAATATCCCGACGACTACCGCGGCTGGTGGGGCATGATAAGAGCTATAACAAGCGATTTTGCAATTATGCCTGTTGAGACCGATTATCACGAGAATATAAGAAATATTGCGGCGGAATATTTCGATTATGCCGTAAAGGTCGCAAATGACTCCGACAGAAAAAGGATCACGGAAATTTACGAAAAATGGGATAAAAAATATTATCATCAGCAGCACGTTTTCGAGCTTCGGGACGAATACGGCAGATGCAAGACCGCTCATTCAAATTCGATAGGTTCACAGATATTCGGCGGCTTTGCAACGGTGGGAATGTTTCTGCTGGTGCTGCTCCTAATAGTTGTAACAGCAATTCTCGGATTTATTGAGATAGCCTGCATAATTGGAATTTTTACTGAGGGAGAAGGTTCGTTCCTCTACATAATTCCTGCGGTGTTATTTCTTGCACCTACAGTAAAAATGATAATGTTTACGTTTTTCGGAAAGCTGCCGGAGTTTATCGGCGTTATTAAGGCGACAAGAGAGTCCGCCAGGGTAAGGGTGGAGTCAAAGGCACGCATGAAGGAGATCGACAGCGAGTACAACGATATAACAAATAAATAAAATCCGCCGCGGTTTTTACTGTTTGTCATACATATGATACAAATTTTGCCCTATATAGAAATTTTACGGGGAAATTTGTTCAAAATGCTTGACAAACAGTTTTTTTGCGTGTATAATATTTAGGTGTGTTGATGTCTGAAAAGACGTTTGACCATAAATTTTTGAAGAAAGGAGAAATACTATGCCAACCTTTAACCAGTTAGTTCGCAAGGGAAGAACTGTTCTCGAAAAGAAATCTACGGCTCCCGCTCTCCAGAAGGGCTACAATGCCAAGAAAAAGATCGCTATCGACCAGAGCTCTCCCCAGAAGAGAGGCGTTTGCACCGCTGTAAGAACAGCTACACCTAAAAAGCCTAACTCCGCTATGAGAAAAATTGCCAGAGTAAGACTTACAAACGGTACTGAAGTTACGGCTTATATCCCCGGTATCGGTCATAACCTTCAGGAGCACTCCGTTGTTCTTATCAGAGGCGGACGTGTTAAGGACCTCCCCGGTGTGCGTTATCACATCATCAGAGGTACGCTGGACGCACAGGGCGTTGCCAAGAGAAATCAGGCTCGTTCCAAGTACGGCGCTAAGAAGCCTAAGGCAGGCGCGGCTAAGTAATTTTACTGCCGAAATGTCCTAAGAAAATTGTAGACTCAATGAAAACCGCATTTTGAACGGGCAGGTAACGATACGCAGTTATTGTTACCCATGGGAGTATTTTACAATTATTGACAAAGTATGCCGATAAGGGTAAAGGCTCAGCCTTTGCGGAGTGTTTCATTTATTATATATGAACGCCTCTGCATTGGTTTAATGCGTGTTCCTGTTTCAATACGAAACAGGTAAAACGAGTACCTATGATAGCATTTATATGAAGGAGGGAAGAATTGTGCCAAGAAGAGGTAATATTGCAAAACGCGAGGTTTTGTGCGACCCTGTTTACAATTCAGAGGTGGTAACACGTCTTATCAACAACATTATGCTTGACGGTAAGAAGGGTGTTGCCCAGAAGATAGTATACGACGCATTTGAAATCGTTGCTGAAAAAACAGGCAAGGACGCTCTTGAAGTGTTCGAGCAGGCTCTTGAAAATATCATGCCGCTGCTTGAAGTAAAGGCAAGACGTGTGGGCGGTTCCACATATCAGGTTCCTATGGAGGTAAGACCCGAAAGAAAGCAGACTCTCGGTCTGAGATGGCTTACCACTTATTCCAGAGCAAGAAACGAAAGAACCATGAAGGAAAGACTTGCTGCTGAAATCATCGACGCTACAAACGGTCTCGGCGGCGCTTGCAAAAAGCGTGAGGATACTCACAAGATGGCTGAGGCTAACAAGGCTTTCGCACATTACCGTTGGTAAGATCACTGTCGGTAATGCAGCGTGACAGTTCCCTTTGGGGACTTAAAAAATGGAGGAAAATATTATGCCAAGAGATTGTTCACTTGAACAAACCAGAAATATTGGTATAATGGCTCACATTGACGCAGGTAAAACAACCACTACGGAGCGTATCCTTTTCTATACAGGTGTAAACCATAAGATAGGAGAAACTCACGAGGGTTCTGCAACAATGGACTGGATGGCGCAGGAGCAGGAAAGAGGTATTACAATTACCTCCGCTGCTACCACAGCGCACTGGGCGGGTCATAGGATCAATATTATTGACACTCCCGGCCACGTTGACTTTACAGTAGAGGTTGAGCGTTCACTCAGAGTTCTTGACGGTTCTGTAACTGTTTTCTGTGCAAAGGGCGGTGTTGAGCCTCAATCCGAAACCGTTTGGAGACAGGCTAACAACTATATGGTTCCCCGTATGGCTTATGTAAATAAGATGGACATTATGGGTGCCGATTTCTACCATGTTGTTGACATGATGCTTGACAGACTTAAATGTAACGCTGTTCCAATTCAGCTCCCTATCGGCAGCGAGGACAGCTTTAAGGGCATCATTGACCTGGTTGAAATGAAAGCGTATGTTTATTACGACGACCTTGGAAAAGATATCCGTGTGGAAGATATTCCCGCAGATATGGCTGACAAGGCAAACGAATACCATGAAAAGCTCCTGGAGGCTGTTGCCGAGCAGGACGACGAGATCATGGAAAAATATTTGGGCGGCGAAGAGCTGACTATCGACGAGATCAAGAAGTGTATCAGAAAGGCTACCATTGCTAACGAAATGGTTCCAGTTACCTGCGGTACTTCTTATAAGAACAAGGGCGTTCAGAAGCTCCTTGACGCTATCGTTGACTATATGCCGTCGCCTATCGACGTACCGCACATCAAGGGCGTGAACCCCGATACAGGCGAGGAGGAGGAAAGACCTTCTTCCGACAACGAGCCTTTTGCGGCTCTTGCATTCAAGATCGCAACCGACCCGTTTGTTGGTAAGCTTTGCTACTTCAGAGTTTATTCGGGTACTGTTGACGCGGGTGCGACAGTCCTTAACGCTACTAAGGACAACAACGAAAGAATGGGACGTATTCTTCAGATGCACTCCAACCACAGAAAGGATATCGAGACCTGTTATGCAGGTGATATCGCTGCTTGCGTTGGTTTGAAGAATACAACTACGGGCGACACTCTCTGCGACCCCAAGGCTCCCGTTATTCTCGAGTCTATGGAATTCCCCGAGCCTGTTATCCAGCTCGCTATCGAGCCTAAAACTAAGGCCGGTCAGGAAAAAATGGGTATCGGTCTTGCGAAGCTTGCCGAGGAAGACCCCACATTCAGAACATGGACAGACGAGGAAACAGGTCAGACCATTATCGCAGGTATGGGCGAGCTGCACCTTGATATTATCGTAGACCGTCTCCTCCGTGAGTTCAAGGTCGAGGCTAATGTCGGCGCACCTCAGGTTGCTTATAAAGAGACCATTAAGAAGCTTGCTGACGTTGATCACAAGTACGCACGTCAGTCCGGCGGTAAAGGTCAGTACGGTCATGTTAAGATCAAGGTTGAGCCTAACGAGTCCGGCAAGGGTTACGAGTTTATCAACAACGTTGTGGGCGGCGCTATTCCCAAGGAATACATTCCTGCCGTTGACAAGGGTATCCAGGGCGCAATGAAAGCAGGCGTTCTCGCAGGCTATCAGGTTGTGGACGTAAAGGTAACACTTTACGACGGTTCTTACCACGAGGTAGACTCCTCCGAAATGGCGTTCTCGATCGCAGGTTCTATGGCGTTCAAGGAAGCTATGAGAAAGGCTGACGCTTGTATTCTTGAGCCTATCATGAAAGTTGCGGCTATCGTTCCCGATGACTTTATGGGTACGGTAATCGGCGACCTCAACTCCAGAAGAGGACAGATCCTCGGTCAGGAAACAAACAACGGCACCGCACAGGTTGACGCTCTTGTTCCGCTTTCCGAGATGTTCGGTTACTCAAACGACCTCCGTTCCAAGACACAGGGCCGCGGTCAGTATACTATGGAGCCCCACAGCTATATCGAAGTTCCGAAGTCTATTGCTGAGAAGATCATGACTTCCAGAAATAAGAATTCCGACTAAAATTGTAAAAAAATTAAAAAAACACTTGCAATATTTTATCAAATCTGTTAAAATAGAAATTGTAAGTTTCCGTTAAATTATTTGTAAGGAGGAAAATTCCAATGGCAAAGGCTAAATTTGAAAGAACAAAACCCCACGTTAATATTGGTACTATCGGTCACGTTGACCACGGCAAGACTACTCTTACCGCTGCTATCACAAAGTATCTCTCCCTCAAGGGTCAGGCACAGTTCGAGGACTATGCTAACATCGACAAGGCTCCCGAGGAAAGAGAAAGAGGTATCACAATCAACACCGCTCACGTTGAGTACGAGACTGACAAGCGTCACTATGCTCACGTTGACTGCCCCGGCCACGCTGACTATGTTAAGAACATGATCACAGGTGCTGCTCAGATGGACGGCGCTATCCTCGTTGTTGCTTCTACAGACGGCCCTATGGCTCAGACTAAGGAGCACTTGCTCCTCGCTCGTCAGGTTGGCGTTCCCTACATCGTTGTTTTCATGAACAAGGCTGATCAGGTTGACGACCCCGAGCTTCTTGAGCTTGTTGAAATGGATATCCGCGAGACACTTGACAAGTACGAGTTCCCCGGCGATGACACACCTATCATCATCGGTTCTGCTTTCAAGGCTCTTGATTCCGCTTCCAAGGATCCTTCCGCTCCCGAGTATGAGTGCATTCAGAAGCTCATGGACGCTGTTGACGAGTATATCCCTACTCCTGACAGAAAGGCAGACCTTCCCTTCCTTATGCCTGTTGAGGACGTATTCACTATCACAGGCCGTGGTACTGTTGCTACAGGTAGAGTTGAAAGAGGTCAGCTCAAGACAGGCGACGAAGTTGAGATCGTTGGTCTTAAGGACGAGAAGGACAAGACCGTTGTTACAGGTATCGAGATGTTCAGAAAGATCCTCGACTACGCAGAGGCAGGCGACAACATCGGCGCACTCCTCCGTGGTGTTCAGAGAACAGATATCGAAAGAGGACAGGTTCTTTGTAAGCCCGGCTCCATTCACCCCCACACTAAGTTCAAGGGTCAGGTTTACGTTCTGAAGAAGGAAGAGGGCGGACGTCATACTCCTTTCTTCAACAACTACAGACCTCAGTTCTATTTCAGAACAACAGACGTTACAGGCGTTATCTCACTTCCTGCTGACAAGGAAATGTGTATGCCCGGCGATAACGTAACTATGGACGTTGAGCTTATCACTCCTATCGCTATCGAGGAGGGACTCCGTTTCGCTATCCGTGAGGGCGGACGTACAGTAGGTTCAGGCGTTGTTACAGCTATCAACGAATAAGCAGGCTGAGACTGCACCATTTCCGTTGGTGACTTGTTCAATTAGATTACAATGTTACACGGAAATATAAAAACAAAAATATACGCCGTTTCCCGATTTTGGGAAACGGCGTTTTTGTGTTATTTTGTTCAGACTACAAACAGGTTTTCCAGCATTTCAAGCTTTTCGGCGCTTACTCCATTGTCAAATATCACTGGCTCAAACTCGGGAAGAATTTCAAACTTATAGAATGCGTAAGAGGATTTTATTTTAAAGGTGCGGTAATAGGAAACTCGCTTGCCGCTTGACTTTTCACGAAAAATATAACCAATATTTATCGTATAGCGGCTGTTTTCCGCGTCAAATGTGAAATCGGAATAATACGCTTTTTCACATTCCATACCGTCCATAAAGACGGAAACGTTTTCGCTTAATATACGTTTTTCTTCGGGACTGTCCGCAAAGCTTTCGGTAATAATTCCAAAATGATCAAGATCTTTTGAATGGTTCAATATTGCCGTTTCCCAAGCCGTCCTCGGCTCGGTGGGATTTAACGCAAGGTTAAAAGTATCGTAATCTTCTTCATTTAATACGTCGGTGTTGCAGCCATTGCATAACATCAAAAATTTTCCTGCGCTTATTTCATAAAGACCAAGGGAAAAAACTTCAGTATCACCATCAAACAGCGTTATTACAGTCATCGGCTCAGTTTCGTTTTCAAGCTGATAGTTCTCGTAGCCGCTTATATTGCCAATTTTCAGCCGCATTTTCTTGCCCTTTAAATACTTTTCGTAAAAATCCGTAAGCACAGACCTGCAATATTCACGTACTTCATCGTCAGTAGTGTACAAGGCGACTCCTGTCTGATAAATTTGAATATTTTCCATAACATAGTTGATGTCGCCCTCGCAGAATTTTTCTGCAAGTTTTTTCGCTTTTTGGGACGAGATTATGGTTTCAAAACTCGGGTAAAACGGCGACCGCACGATCTGTCCGTATGTAAGAAATCCCACCGCGGACAGCACTATTAAAAGCAGGATTATAAGCGATATAACAGCTGCTTTGCTGCGGAAGATACCCCGCTTTATCCTGCGGAAAGGCTTTTCGGGTTCGGACTTGTTCAGCGGCTCAACATCGCTTCGGTAGTCCTCCAAAAGCTTCTTGCAGCTCTCGCAATTTCGCGTGTGACTCTCAATTTCCGCCGCCGTTTCCACAGAACACACACAGTCGCAGTATGCGGGAAGCAGGTCTTTTATAATTTCACATTTCATAGTTATCACTCCTGTTCGTTTTCGTTTAATTTTGTGATGATTTTTTCTTTCGCTCTAAAGAAAACCGTCCGCGCCCAACCGTCGGATTTCCCGAAAAGCCCGCCTATCTCCTTGTAGGAAAGCTCCCCGAATATCCGCAGAGAAAAGACCTCCTTATACGGCTCCTCAAGGGTGTGCAAAGCCTTGTGGACGTTCAAAGCCTGCTCCCTGTCCTCAAGTATAAGCACCGCGTCCGCACCGTCCGATAGCTCCATATCGTCTATGGGGACGTTCTGCCGCTCCTTTTTTCGCAGGTAGTCGATATACAGATTTTTAGCTGTGGACTTCAGCCACGCCGCCATGCTGTACTCGCTGCTGTATGAGTTTATGTTTTTCACCGCATGATAAAAGGTCTCGGCGGTAAGCTCCTCCGCAAGCTGCTCAGAGGAGGAAAGTCCCGCCAGATAGCGGTATATGTACTTCGCGTACAATCTGTACAGCTCGTCGAAGTCGGACGACCGCATATTTTTCACCTCCCGTAATTTTTTGAGTACTCATAAACTAATACGAATGAGAATGGTTTTTGTTACAAAATTTTTCGGAATTTTTTTATATTTTGAAGTATTTAGCGAACGTGCATAAAAAATATGCGGAAAATAGTTCAAAAAGTAAAAAGCCCCCGCAAAGGGAGGCTTTTAAGTAGCTTACTCTGTTGCAATTATTCAGCAGAAGGAGCAGATACGGGGCAAGCGTCAGCGCAAGCGCCGCAGTCGATGCAGGTTCCTGCGTCGATAACGTATTTGCCGTCACCTTCGGAAATTGCGTTTACAGGACATCCGTCTGCGCAAGCGCCGCAGCTGATGCACTCATCGGAAATTTTGTATGCCATTTGAAAGCACCTCCAAATATTTTTTAGGAAAACTTATTCCTTATATCTATTTTAACATATTTTTTGAAAAAAGCAAGATGTAAATGATAATTTTTATAAATTCTGATTTTTTTTTGCGAAACACTTGAAGTTTTGGTAAAAATGCTGTATAATAAAAGGGTAAGTTTTTTATTTGGGCGGAGGGTTCAGTCATGGCAATATTTTCCTGCCTTATGGCTTGTTCAATATATTTCCCCTCGCTGCTTCACGGGTCTGACTCTTGCTGCGGCAGTTTTTCCGTACCCGAAAATAAGTGTATCTAAAATTAAGCTGTGATGAATTTTCACAGCTTTTTGTTTTTAAAAAATTCACAGCGGAGGTATTTTATGTCAAAAAAAGTTGCTATTATCATGGGCAGCGACAGCGATTTCCCAATCGTAAAGGACGCTGTCAAGGAATTGAAGTCCTACGGAGTACCCTTTGAAGCGCACGTCATTTCGGCGCACCGTACTCCCGAACTTGCTGCGGAGTTTGCTGCAAAGGCTAAGGAAAACGGCTTCGGCGTTATAATCTGCGCCGCGGGCATGGCTGCTCACCTTGCGGGAGTTATCGCGGGACACACTACCCTGCCCGTTATCGGTATCCCCATAAAGTCCACATTTGAGGGACTTGACGCGCTGCTTGCAACTGTCCAGATGCCATCGGGAATCCCCGTTGCAACGGTTGCGGTAAACGGTGCGAAAAACGCGGCTATACTTGCAATTCAAATGCTTGCGCTTTCCGACGATACCCTCGCGGACAAGCTTGCCGCCGCAAAGCAGACCATGATAGACGGCGTTAAGGAAAAGGACGAAAAGTTACAGAAAATGGTTGAGGAAGTATAGCTCAACCGATAGTTGAATTTGCCGGATTTTTGTCGCAACAGGTTATTGTGACTGTCTTTTCAATATGCTATACTTTACTTGAAAGGAGTGGTCATATGAATACCATAGGCAAAAATATCTGTAATCTTAGAAAGCAAAAAGGTCTTACACAGGAGGAGCTTGCGGGACGGCTCAACGTGTCGTTCCAAGCTGTTTCAAAGTGGGAGAACGGCGCGTCCCTGCCCGATGTGGCAACCTTGCCGCTTATCGCAAAGGCATTTGGGTGCAGTATCGACTCACTTTTGGGGTACGCGGTGGAGCAGAAAATAATCAACGATTACGAGAGCCGCTACGATACCGAGGAGTACTACTGGGGCGTTAAGCCATCGGAAATGTGCTTCGAGGTGATGAAGCTTATCCCGCCAACAAAGCCATTGAGAGTACTGGACATTGGCTGCGGCGAGGGCAAGGACGCTGTATTTTTTGCTAAAAACGGCTACAAAGTGTCCGCCTTTGACATTACCCAGTCGGGTATCGACAAGGCGAAGCGGCTTGCCGAAAAACACAGGGTCAACGTGAACTTTTTCAAGGCGGACGTTAAGGACTTCCGTCTCGAAAGCGAATTTGACGTTATCTTCTGTTCGGGGGTGCTGCATTATATTCCCAACGAGCTGCGGGAGAAAATTTTTGAGAATTACCGAAAATACACTGCGGAGGGCGGCATACACGCAATGAATGTGTTTGTGAAAAAGCCGTTTATACCTGCCCCGCCCGACAAGGACAGCAGGAATTTCAAATGGCTGTCGGGTGAACTTTTCGGATACTATGACGAATGGCTTTTGCACAGGTGCGATGAGGTCGTATTTGACTGTAACAGCGGCGGAATTCCTCACAAGCACTGCATGGACATTATGATTTCTCAAAAGGTACAGAATAAATAAAACAGCTTTAGGAGTGAAAGTTCCCATGGATAATTTCGGCTTTAACGAAATGCAGGAAATACAGAAAGAATTGCAGGAAAAATACAAGGATAAATGGGGCGGACTTTATCCCGAAAAGGCGGTAAGAATGCTCTTATGGCTTTATGTGGAGCTTGGCGAGGTCGGGGACATCATCAAAAAGAACAGCAGCGAAGCGATACTTGGCGACAAGGAGGTCAGAGACCATTTTATCGAGGAGCTTTGCGACGTTATGATGTACTTCAATGACGTAATGCTGTGTTACTCTATCACGCCGCAGGAGCTGAAAGAGGTTTATCTGAAAAAGCATGAAAAAAATATGTCAAGGTGGTAAGTCCCATGAGTAAAAATTTTCGCACGGTTCTGTTTGACTTGGACGGAACTCTTACCGATTCGTCCGCGGGTATACTGAACTGCATAAGATATGCTCTTGACAAAATGAATTGGGAGATACCCGATGAAACGGTATTGAAAAAATTTCTCGGACCGCCGCTTGATTATTCCTATGCGGAATTCTGCGGCATGAACGCCGAGCAGGTCAGGGAGACGGTCACTCTGCATAGGGAACGCTACAAAGAGTACTGTGTAACAGAAAATTCGCTTTACGACGGTGTTTACGACGTTTTGAAGCGGCTGTATGAAGAGGGTATGCAGCTTGCGGTTGCAACCTCAAAGCCCGAACGTTTTTCCGTCCCGATAGTGGAGAGCTTCGGTATAAAAAAGTTTTTTACCGCCGTATGCTGCGCTCCCGCCAATGGTGCGGACGTGGGCAAGGCGGCTGTTATAGGGAACGCTCTTACAGCTTGCGGCGAGGACGATTTGGGACAGGCTGTAATGATAGGCGACAGGTTCTACGACATAGAGGGCGCAAAGTCTGTGGGAATTGCTTCGATCGGTGCGCTTTACGGATACGGCAGCCGTCCGGAGCTTGAAGAAGCGGGTGCGGACTATATAGCGTCCGAACCGAGTGAAATTGCAAAAATTATTTTAAAATAAATTATTAATTTTATGGAGGAATTTAAAATGGCAAACATTGAGAAAAAGGAACAGCTTTATGAGGGCAAGGCAAAAAAGGTTTACGCAACAAACGATCCCGATATGGTCATCGTTGACTACAAGGATGATGCTACCGCTTTCAACGGCGAGAAAAAGGGTACTATCCGCGGCAAGGGCGTTGTCAACAATAAGATGACTAACTATATGTTCAAGCTCCTTGAAAAAGAGGGCGTTCCCACTCACCTCGTTGAGGAGATAAGCGACCGCGAGACTATTGTTAAAAAGGTTGAGATAGTCCCTCTTGAAGTAATCGTGAGAAACGTTGCAGCGGGCAGCTTTTCCAAAAAGCTTGGCATTGAGGAGGGTACTCCCCTGAAGCAGCCTACCCTCGAATTCAGCTACAAGAACGACGATCTGGGCGACCCGTTCATTAACGACTACTACGCTTTGGGACTTGGTCTTGCAACGCAGGAGGAAATTGATACCATTTCCAAATACGCATTTGCGGTAAATGATTTCATGCTGAAATTCTTCAAGGAGCACGGCATTGACCTTATCGACTTTAAAATTGAGTTCGGCAGATTTCACGGTCAGATCATTCTTGCGGACGAAATTTCTCCCGACACCTGCCGCTTCTGGGACAGCAAGACCCATGAGAAGCTTGACAAGGATCGTTTCCGCAGAGACATGGGCGGCGTAGAGGAAGCTTATCAGGAAATGATGAAAAGAATATTCGGGCAGTGAGCCACAGATTGCACATAGTGCAGGAAAGTCACACCCCAATGCGAAATATTGATATTATGTAACAAGGTCAAGCCCCTCAAGGGGGGGCGGGCAGCGAGTTTAAAAACGTCCCTTGACAAGGGAAATGAAAAGTATAGGGTCGCAATACTGCGCGGCGGTGCAGAGCAACGCGGCGCGGCGACCGCGCGAAAGGAATTTATATGGGCGGATTTTTTGGAGCAGCGTCAATGAACGACTGCATAAGCGACGTTTTTTTCGGTACAGATTATCACTCTCATCTCGGCACAAGACGAGGCGGCATGACGGCTTATGACCCGGAAATGGGTTTTCAGAGAAATATTCACAGCATTGAAAATTCACCGTTCAGGACAAAATTTGAAAAGGACGTTGAAACCATGCGGGGCAAGCTTTGCATAGGCTGTATAAGCGACAGTGACCCGCAGCCGATACTGCTGCGGTCAAAGCTTGGGCTTTATGCCGTCTGCACCGTGGGCATAATAAACAACGCCGACAAGCTGAGAAATGAAATACTGGACAGCTGCTTCGCAAGCTTTGAAGCAATGAGCAGCGGCAAGGTAAACGACAGCTCACTTGTGGGCGCGCTCATTTCGCAAAAGGATTCCTTTGTGGAAGGAATCCGCTATGCACAGGAAAAGATCGAGGGAACGGTATCAATGCTTGTTCTTACCGAGGACGGCATTATCGCGGCAAGAGACAAGCGCGGACGACTGCCGATCATAATCGGAAAGCGCGAGGACGGCTGGTGCTTCTCCTTTGAGTCCTTTGCTTTTCAGAAGCTTGGTTATGAGACCTACCGCGAGCTTATGCCTTCGGAAATTGTGAAGATCACTCCGGAAAGCTGCGAGACATTAAGCTCCGGCTGTGAAGATATGAGCATATGCACGTTTTTATGGACGTACTACGGTTATCCAAACTCGATATACGAGGGCGTGACCGTTGAGACAATGCGTACCAGAAACGGCGAGATCATGGCGGAAACCGATATGAAAAACGGCACTCTGCCAGACGTGGATTATGTTTGCGGCGTACCGGATTCGGGCATTCCCCACGCGATAGGATACGCAAACAAAAGCGGAATACCCTTTGCAAGACCGTTTGTAAAATACACCCCAACATGGCCCAGAAGCTTCATGCCTCAAAGTCAGGCTATGCGGAACAAGGTGGCTAAAATGAAGCTTATACCCGTCCACGAGCTTATTGACGGCAAAAAACTGCTTTTTGTGGACGACAGCATTGTCCGCGGAACTCAAATGCGTGAGACGGTTGAATTTCTTTACGCAAACGGCGCAAAGGAAGTCCATATGCGTTCTGCCTGTCCGCCTATCATGTACGGCTGCAAATACTTAAACTTTTCACGGAGCACCTCGGAGCTTGACCTTATTGCAAGAAAAATCATAGACGAGCTTGAGGGCGAAGAGGGCGTTAAGTACATCGAAGAGTACAGCAGCGCCAAAACCGAAAGAGGAAGAAAGCTCCGTGACGAAATTTGCCGCAGACTGAAGCTTACCTCGCTGGAATTTCAGTCCTTGGAGGGTACTGTCAAAGCGGTGGGCTTACCCGAATGCAAGCTTTGCAGCTACTGCTGGAACGGAAAGGAATAATTTGCCAATGAGTATAAACGGTATACACGAGGAATGCGGAGTTTTTGCCATTTACAGCAGGGACACCATGGACGTTGCCATGCAGACTTATATCGGCTTGTACGCCTTGCAGCACAGGGGACAGGAATCCTGCGGGATTGTGGTGAACGATTCCGGCGTGTTCAGCTATCACAAGGACTTGGGGCTTGTTCATGAGGTCTTTGACAAGGACACCCTTGCAAACCTCGGTCAGGGCAATATTTCGGTTGGACACGTCCGCTACTCCACAACGGGCAACTCAAACCGCTCAAATGCCCAGCCGTTGGTTGTCCGCCACATGAAAGGACCTATGGCTCTTGCTCATAACGGAAATCTCACCAATGCATTTGAGCTGCGGCGTGAGTTTGAGCTTGGGGGAGCAATATTCCACACCACAAACGACACGGAGGTAATTTCCTACGCAATAACACAGCAGCGTCTTGTTTGCTCCTCAATTGAGGAAGCGGTCGTCAAGACTATGGAAAAAATCAAGGGCGCTTACTCTCTTGTGGTAATGTCTCCCAAAAAGCTTATCGCCGCAAGAGACCCTGTGGGTTTCCGTCCACTTTCGATCGGACGGCTTGGAGAGGCTTACGTTATAGCATCCGAGACCTGCGCTTTTGACAGCATAGGCGCGGAATTTGTCCGTGACGTTCGTCCCGGCGAGGTTGTGGTAATTGACGAAAACGGTATGCGTTCTATCAAGACACACGTTTCCGAAAAGCCCCATATTTGCGTTTTTGAGTATGTGTACATAGCCCGCCCCGACTCGGTTGTGGAGGGTTCAAGCGTGCATCAGGCTCGCATGAAAGCGGGTGAATATCTTTGGAAAGAGCACCCCGTTGATGCCGATGTTGTTATCGGCGTCCCCGACAGCGGTCTGGACGCAGCTTTGGGCTTTGCAAACGCTTCGGGAATACCCTACGGTGTTGGCTTTATCAGGAACAGATATATCGGCAGGACCTTCATTCAGCCCACCCAATCCGAGAGAACAAACTCGGTGCGTATAAAGCTGAACGTTATCAGGGAAACTGTTAAGGACAAGCGCGTAGTGCTTATAGACGACAGCATTGTCCGCGGTACTACCTGCCGCAGAACGGTAAATCTGATAAGGGAGGCCGGGGCGAAAGAGATACACATGAGAATTTCCTGTCCGCCGTTTGTAAGTCCATGCTATTTCGGCACGGATATTGACAGCAAGGAAAATCTTATCGCCTGCAAAATGACCGTCCCCGAAATCGCAAAGGAGATCGGCGCGGACAGTCTCGGCTATTTAAGCGTTGAAGCTGTGGGAAAGCTTGCGGAAAATTCATGCTGCGAGTTTTGCAAGGGCTGCTTTACGGGAGAATATCCCGCGCCTGTTCCTGCGGAAACTCCCAAGGATAAGTTTGAATTCAAGATAAAGAAGTGAGCGGAAGAAAAATGATGAAAAAGCGCTTGAAACTTATTTGTGCTGTTCTTGTTCCTGTTCTTACATTTTGCGGCGGTATTTACGCATATAATAAAACGTATTTTTCGGGAACTGTTGCGGATAAGTATCAGCTGGAGACGCCGTTTCATTCGATAAATGGAAAAAGCAATCACATTGTGATAGCCTCATGGTTCGGCGAAAAGGATTTCTGCGTAACGGACGATGAAATGTACGCTGAAATTGAGGTAGGTGAAACCTATTCTTTTCAAAAGGAATCTCATGTGAATTGGGTAAAAATAAAATCAAAATAATTAAGACGGAGCGCAAAAATTTGCGTACTGTGAAAGGAAGTAAGATATGAAAAGTTTTTCTGAAAGCTACAAGGAGGCGGGCGTTGACGTGACCGCAGGCTACACTGCGGTGGAGCTTATGAAGAAGCACGTTGCCCGTACCATGACAAGCGGCGTGCTGTCGGGTATCGGCGGCTTCGGAGGTCTGTTCGAGCTTGACATGACGGGTATCAGCAAGCCTGTCCTTGTGTCGGGCACGGACGGAGTCGGCACGAAAATAAAGATCGCTTTTATTCTTGACAAGCATGACACCGTTGGTATCGACTGCGTGGCAATGTGCGTCAACGACATTATTTGCTGCGGCGCAAAGCCACAGTTTTTTCTGGACTATATCGCCTGCGGCAGGAATTTCCCCGAAAAGATTGCGAGTATAGTTTCGGGCGTTGCGGAGGGCTGCGTACAGGCGGGCTGCGCTCTTATCGGCGGCGAGACTGCGGAGCACCCGCAGCTCATGCCCGACGACGAGTACGACCTTGCGGGATTTTCCGTGGGAATTGTGGACAAGGACAAAATTCTCGATCCCACCACTCAAAAGGCGGGGGACGTGATGATAGCCATAAAGTCCAGCGGTCTCCATTCAAACGGTTTTTCCTTGGTACGCAAGGTTTTCAATGTCAACGAGCAGAACCTTGCAAGACACCAGTCGGACTTGGGTACAACTCTCGGCGAATGTCTGCTGACGCCTACAAGAATTTATGTAAAGGCTGTAATGTCCCTTTTGGACGCGGTAAAGGTCAAGTCCATAAGCCACATCACGGGCGGCGGTTTTTACGAGAATATCCCCCGCTCTCTGCCTGACGGACTTTCCGCAAAAATCGCAAGGTCAGATGTTCAGGTAATGCCAATATTTGACCTTATTGCAAAGACGGGAAAAATTCCCGAAAGAGATATGTTCAACACCTTCAACATGGGTGTGGGAATGTGCGTTGTGGTTGACAAAAACGACGCGGACAAGGCGGTTGCTGCAATAAAGGCTGCGGGCGAGGACGCTTATATCCTTGGCGAGCTTGTGGAAAGCGACGAGGGCGTAATTATTTATTGATAGTGATATTAATACTAATCCCACTTTGAATTATGTACAATCTCTCGCCGCAAAAACGCATACGTCAAAGTTTATTGCGGCGATTTCTTGATCATAATTCTAAAGTGGGATTAGTATAAGGCGGAGGCTTTCCTCCGCCTTATTGGTAATTTATCCGATTATACTAATTTGCGACTAAAAAGCGTGTAAAAAATCAAGCAAAAATTTGCACATATGATTTTTGCGCAGATTTTTTACCTACGCTTTTAGGAGCAAATTAGTATTAATAATGAGCTGATAAAGGAGCAGAAGATGTCATACATTTTTCAATCAGCAGATGATACAGATAAATTAACAGGGAGCAGTAAAATTTGCAATATTATTAATGATTTTGTAGATTATGATAAGAAATTCCCATTAATTTACGGTAAAATAAAAGCGCTGTTCGGTAAGCCGATCTATGAAACGGAAAATATGGAAGAGCTTTTTTCATACTGTATTTTGGCAGCTTCAGAAAATGACGATACAGTTTATTTAGGAATTTACTGTGCAGGTTCGGGTCTCGCGATCGGCGGTCGGCAGAACGAGGCATCTAAAAGGGCTGCAAATGCTTTAGTAGATTACATTCGGCAGGCAGAAGCGGTGGATTATGCGCATAAGGCTTATTATATGGACGGTCCTGCTGTTCTTGAATTTGGGGTCAATGACGGTGTGCCTTATTATTATGAAAAGGAACTTGAACTCTCAGAAAAAGAATTTGGTGAACTGTACGCGAAATTGTATGGTCTTTGATTTTTTGTTTCGGAAAACTTGAAAGGATAAATATGGATTTTTTGAGTGAATTAGAAAAATGCGGTGCGAATTCCCTAAGTATTGCAGTTGTAAGGAATCACCAAATTACCGAGACGATAACAGAGGGTCACGGTGTAACGACCCATACAAGATTTCAGGCGGCTTCGATAAGCAAAATGGTGTTCACGATGGCGTTTTTAAGACTTGTGTCCGAGGGCAGGATTTCTCTTGAAGATGATGTAAACAATTATCTTGGGGACTGTTCGCTTACAGACCGTGAAGGAAATACCGTCAGCGTAAACGCGCGGCAGATACTTTACCATACGGCGGGATTGGGCGTAGACGGATTTTACGGTTATCCGATGGGGACGGTTCTGCCAACAACGTCCCAAATAATCAATGGGGAGCCGCCCTGCAATTCTCCGAAAGTTTACTGCGAGTATGCTCCCGACGAGCATTGGGTATATTCGGGGGGCGGATTTATGGTACTTCAAAAATGTACCGAAAATATTACGGAAATGGATTTTGCCGATTTTATGCAGCATTATGTATTGTCTCCCCTTGATATGGAGGACAGCACCTTTCGGCAGGATATAACGGAAAATCTTGCCAAGGGGTACACAGAAAATTCCGAGCCGATTTCGGGAGGTCATATGCTTATGCCCGAACAGGCGGCGGCAGGACTTTGGACTACTGCAAACGATATGGCGAAATTCGGCATACATATCCAAAATATCCTGCGCGGCGAAAGCGGTCTGATACCTCAAAAACTTGCAGCTATGATGACATCGCCGCAGCACAGCGACGTGTTTGATATGGAGGGAACAAAGTGCTGCACTGGCTTAGGCTGTTACCTAAAAAATATCGGAGATAAACAGTATTTCGGACATTGCGGCGGCAATGAGGGATTTGTGTCTATTGCGAATTTCTCGCTGAAAGACGGAGACGGCTGCTGCACATTCATAAATTCAGACGGAGCAGTACCGCTGCTGCTGAAAATACAGAACGAATTTTTAAAGTGAAAAACATTGTCAAAAGGAGGAACGCTATGAAAAATATAGTTGTACTTGTTTCGGGGGGCGGCACGAATTTGCAGGCTCTCATAGACGCGGAAAAGCGCGGGGAGATCGCAGGCGGAAAAATTACCTGTGTAATAGCTTCAAAGCCCGACGCATACGCGCTTGAAAGGGCGAAATATAACGGTATACCTTCGCGTGTGCTTGCACGGAGTGAATACTCGGACGTTCACGAATACAGCAAGGCAATGCTGGAAGCTCTCAATGAAGAGAAAGCCGATCTTGTGGTGTACGCGGGCTTTATGACGATTTTGGACGAAACGGTCTGCCGCGCGTATCCAAATCAAATGATGAACGTCCACCCGTCGCTTATTCCGTCATTTTGCGGCAAGGGCTTTTACGGACTGCACGTCCATGAGGCGGCGCTTGAAAAGGGCGTTAAGGTAACTGGAGCGACGGTGCATTTTGTCACCGAGGAGTGCGACGGGGGGCCAATTATTTTGCAGGGGACGGTACCTGTGCTGAACGACGATACCCCGGCAATACTGCAACGGCGTGTTATGGAAAATGTGGAATGGAAGCTGCTGCCGAAAGCTGTTGCGCTGTTTTGTCAGGATAAAATCAAGGTCATTGACGGCAAGGCGATTGTGGAGGAATAATTTTTGAAAGGCAGTGAATTATGAGACTTTCGGAAAAAAATTTTAAAAAAATTTTTATGGCTTTTGGCGTATTTTTTCTTGCGGCGGGAGCGGTACTTATTATAGCCGCGCTTGGACTGAATGCGCGTATGGATAATTGCCGCCGGGTAAGCGCGACGGTGGTCAATGTTGTTGAAAGCGTGGAGCGGCGCAGAAGCACAATCCGTCATAACAGGCACCGTTCCACGAAAATGTACACGCCGATTTACGAATACTACGACGGCGGCGAGTTAAAAACTTATCAAAGCCGCACGTCAACCTCGTGGGCGGCGGATATCGGCTCGGAGACAACGCTGTACATTTCAGATAAAGGCAAAATATACGAACGGTCGGGGTCGTTGGTAATCCTTTTGGTGGGAATTGTTTTTGCGGTGGTAGGAGGCGTGTTTACGCTTGTCACGGTGAAAGTGCTCCGCAAAAAATCAGAAGAAAATATTGATTAGGAGGGCGTCAAAATGCGTACAGAAACGGTTACACTGACAAATATGTGCATGATTTGCGACGGGGACAATATCCTCGTTCAAGATAGGGTTGACCCAAAATGGAACGGCGTGACTTTCCCCGGGGGACACGTTGAAAAGGGTGAGTCCTTTACCGACGCTGTGATACGCGAGGTCTTTGAGGAAACGGGACTTACCGTCCAATCGCCGCGGTTATGCGGTATCAAGGACTGGACTAAGGACGATGGTTCGCGGTATATGGTGCTGCTGTACAGGACTGACAAATTTTCGGGAGAGCTTCATTCCTCGGAGGAGGGGGAGGTCTATTGGGTGAACAAAAACGATTTCCTCGGCTTGAAGCTTGCGGACACCATGGCGGAATATTACAAGCTTTTCTGGGACGACGATTTGAGCGAGTTTTGGTACTATAAGGAAAACGGTGAATGGAAGTCGGTTCTGAAATAAAGGAGGCTGCTATGAACGAAGAAAAATTCACAGGCAAGGCAGACGTGTACGACAAATACCGTCCCTCATATCCTGCGGAGCTTATTGATTGGCTTTACGAGAAAACTCACGCCGAGACCGTTGCGGACATTGGCGCGGGGACGGGTATTTTCACAAAATGCTTGTCCGCAAAGCCTTGGAAAATTACCGCTGTTGAGCCTAACGCCGATATGCTGGAAAAGCTTCGGGCAAATTGTCCGAATGTGGAAATTTTGAATGCTCCTGCGGAGGATACGGGTATCGCGGCAAACAATATCGGACTTGTTACAACTGCACAGGCTTTTCATTGGTTTGATGAAGCTAAATTCAAGGCGGAGTGCAAAAGAATTTTTACACAAAACGGACAGCTTGCTATCGTGTGGAATGAACGCTTGAAATGCGATTTCTCCGAAGAACGCGACGAGGTGTGCGTTAAATACTGCGGCATGAGCCACCGCGGAGAGGTTGGGAACCACGGCAGCTCAGATGGCGATCTGTTTTTGAGAAACGAATATTTTAACAGTGTTGAATATTTCAGCGCCGATAACATAATAAGTATGGACGAGGAAAGATTTCTCGGAGATATGTTTTCGCGTTCATATTCGCTTAAGGAAAGCGATGAAAATTATTCTCGGTTTGTTGAAGAATTGCGGAACATTTTTGCAAAATACGAAAAGGCTGGCAAGGTTGAAGTACCATATAAAACAAGCTGCTATTTGGGAAAGTTTTAAATATCAATACGAAAAAGGAGGCTGCTATGAACGAAGAAAAATTCACAGGCAAAGCGGACATTTACGACAAATACCGTCCCTCGTATCCTGCGGAGCTTATTGATTGGCTTTACGAGAAAACTCACGCCGAGACCGTTGCGGACATTGGCGCGGGGACGGGTATTTTCACAAAATGCTTGTCCGCAAAGCCTTGGAAAATCACCGCTGTTGAGCCGAACGCCGATATGCTGGAGAAGCTTCGGGCAAATTGTCCGAATGTGGAAATTGTGAACGCTCCAGCAGAGAATACAGGCATTGCGGAGGGCAGTATCGGACTTGTTACAGCGGCGCAGGCTTTTCATTGGTTCGATAAGGTAAAATTCATGTCGGAATGCAAAAGGATTTTTACCGCGAACGGTCGGCTTGCCGTTATCTGGAACACCCGTACCGAAACCGATATGCAGAAAGAGCGCAACGAAATTTTTCAGCGCAATGCAGGGCAGTACGATTCCGTAAAGGGAAATATAAACGCCGACGGCAAATTTGTCCCCGAAAAGTATTTTTCGGAATACGAGCGGGTAAGCTTTTTACAGAGCATGACAATGGATATGGAACAGTACGTGGGCTGCGAGATGTCGCGGTCTTACGCGCCCCCAAAGGGTACGCCCGTTTATGAAAGGCAGCTTGAGGAATTGCAGCGGATTTTTGAGAAGTACGAGCAGGGCGGTACGGTTGATGTGCCATATAAAACAGATTGCTTTTTAGGAAAATTTTAATAATGACGGGACGGAAAACCCGTCCCCTACAAAAAAATAATAAAAATCAGGAGGACTAATTATGATCACAAAAACAATCGCAGAGGAACTTAACAGCATGGAGTATCACGGCAGGGGAATTCTTATCGGAAAATCGTCCTGCGGCAAAAAGGCGGTCATTGCCTACTTTATCATGGGCAGAAGCGAGAACAGCCGCAACCGCGTTTTCGTTGAGGACGGCGAGGGTATCCGCACACAGGCGTTTGACCCGTCCAAAATGACCGACCCCCACCTTATCATTTACGCGCCTGTCCGCGTTATGGGCAGCAAGACTATCGTCACAAACGGCGATCAGACCGACACTATCTACGACCTTATGGACAAGCAGCAGACCTTTGAGCAGTCCCTGCGTACCCGTGAGTTTGAGGACGACGCTCCCAACTACACGCCGAGAATTTCGGGAATTGTCCACCTCGACGACGGCATGAACTTTGCAATGTCCATACTGAAAAGCGCGGACGGCGACGGTTCTTCCTGCCAGCGGTACACCTTTGCGTACAGCAATCCTATCGCGGGCAAGGGCAAGTTTATCCACACCTACAGCGGCGGCGGAGATCCCCTGCCAAGCTTCGAGGGTGAGCCGAAAAACGTGGAAATTCCCTGTGTGCCTATCGACGACCTGACAAAGCTTATTTGGGACAACCTCAACGCTGATAACAAGGTTTCGCTGTTCGTTCGGTATATCGACATTGAGACGGGTAAGTATGAGTCCCGCATTGTGAATAAAAATCAGTAAATAACCGTGGGGGCGGGGTTCTACCGTCCGCCGAACGGTACAACAATCAAAAATTTTGGAGGTAAAAATTATGAACGAAATGCAATTAAAATACGGCTGCAATCCCAACCAAAAGCCGTCAAGAATTTTAATGGAGGACGGCTCCGATCTGCCTATCGAGGTGCTGAACGGCAAGCCCGGCTACATCAATCTGCTGGACGCTTTCAACGGCTGGCAGCTTGTCAAGGAGCTTAAAAAGGCTACGGGACTTTGCGCGGCAACGTCCTTTAAGCACGTTTCCCCTGCGGGCGCGGCTGTGGGACTTCCCCTTTCCGACACACTGAAAAAAATCTACTGGGTGGACGATCTGGGCGAGCTTTCACCCCTTGCCTGCGCTTATGCAAGAGCAAGAGGCGCGGACAGAATGTCCTCATACGGCGACTTTATCGCTCTTTCTGACGTGTGCGACGTTCCCACCGCTAAGATGATACAGCGCGAGGTTTCGGACGGCGTTATCGCTCCCGACTACGAGCCTGAGGCTTTGGAGATACTCAAGTCCAAGAGAAAGGGTACTTACAACATCATCAAGATAGACGAAAACTACACCCCTGCCGCAATCGAGACGAAAAAGGTTTACGGCATAACCTTTGAGCAGGGCAGAAATGAGCTGGACATCAACAATGCGCTGCTTGAAAATGTTGTTACCGACAATAAAAATATTCCCGACGACAAAAAGCGGGACTTGATAATTTCCCTTATCACTTTGAAGTACACCCAGTCCAACAGCGTTTGCTACGTCAAGGACGGTCAGGCTATCGGTATCGGAGCGGGTCAGCAGTCCCGTATCCACTGCACGCGCCTTGCGGGACAAAAGGCGGACAACTGGTGGCTCAGACAGTGCCCCAAGGTAATGGCTCTGCCCTTTAAGGACGACGTTCGCCGCGCCGACCGTGACAACGCTATAGACGTTTATATCGGCGACGAGTACGAGGACGTACTCCGTGACGGCGAGTGGGAAAAGGTATTTACCGAGAAACCCGAAGTCCTAACTCGTGAGGAAAAGAAAGAGTGGCTTGCTAAGAATACTGACGTGTCCCTCGGTTCTGACGCGTTCTTCCCCTTCGGTGACAACATTGAACGCGCACACAAAAGCGGTGTGGAGTACATTGCACAGCCCGGCGGTTCTATCCGTGACGACAACGTTATCGATACCTGCAACAAGTACAATATTGCAATGGCGTTTACGGGCATACGTCTGTTCCACCACTAAGCGGTTCGGAAATATATTTAAACGTCAGCTGTCTTTCCGCTGTACAAACTAAAAAAACAGCCTTTTCAATTTTACTGAAAAGGCTGTTTTTTATCCTGCGGACTCCTCTGCTGCAAAATCAGCTTATATCCGCCATTTCAAGATATTGATTTCCGTACTGAGCAATATAATCCTTGCGCCCCTGTAAGTTGTCACCCAGCATAAGATCGAACATATTTGCAGTAGCCTCTATATCCGTTGGTGCAACCTTTATAAGCCGTCTTGTATCGGGATTCATTGTGGTAAGCGACATCATGTCGGGATCGTTTTCACCGAGACCCTTGGAGCGGTCAAGCTTATATTTCTGCCCCTTTATCATTTCAAGTATCTCCGCTTTTTCCTTTTCGTTGTAGGCGAAGTACGTTCTGTCCTTTGTGTTTATTTCAAACAGCGGCGTTTCCGCAATATAGACATAGCCCCGTTCGATAAGCGTTGGCGTGAGCCTGTACAGCATTGTAAGAATAAGAGTACGTATCTGGAAGCCGTCCACGTCCGCATCGGTGGCTATTATGATCTTATTCCATTTAAGGTTATCAATGTTAAAGGTAGAAAGCTCCTTGTTGGCTTTGGACTTTACCTCCACCCCGCAGCCAAGCACCTTGATAATGTCGGTGATAATTTCGTTTTTGAAGATTTTATCGTAGTCCGCTTTAAGGCAGTTCAGTATCTTTCCGCGGACGGGTATTATCGCCTGAAATTCCGAGTCCCGCGCTGTCTTACATGAACCGAGAGCCGAGTCTCCCTCAACGATATAAATTTCACGGCGGGAAAGATCCTTTGTACGGCAGTCCACAAATTTCTGCACCATGTTGGAAAGGTCGATATTTCCCGCAAGCTTCTTTTTAAGGTTCTGCTTTGTTTTTTCCGCGCTTTCACGGCTGCGCTTGTTAAGTATGACCTGCTCCGCAATTTTCAGCGCGTCGTCGGGATTTTCGATAAAGTACACCTCTAACTGGTGCTTAAGGAAATCAACCATTGCTTCATAAATAAATTTGTTGGTGATAGCCTTTTTCGTTTGGTTTTCGTAGGACGTGAGTGTGGAAAATGACGAGGATATCAGTACCAAACAGTCCTGCACGTCGATAAATTTTATCTTGCTTTCGCTTTTTTGGTACTTGTTATTATTTTTAAGGTACGCGTCAATTTGGGAAACAAACGCTGTCTGCACCGCTTTGTCGGGGACGCCGCCATGCTCCAAAAAGCTGGAATTGTGATAATATTCAAGCGCGGCGACCTTGTTGGAAAAAGCCACGGAAAATGACAGCTTTACCTTGTATTCGGGCTTGTCGTCACGGTCTCTGCCCTTGCGTTCACACTGCCAAAACTGGGGCGGAGTGATATAGCTGTCTCCCAATATTTCAGTGATATAGTCGGAAATTCCGTTCTCATAAATATATGTGTTTTCCTCAAACTTGCCCTCCTCGTTCTGATAGCGGAACACAAAGGAAATTCCGGGATTTACTATAGCCTGCTTTTTGAGAGTTTCCTCAAAATATTCACGTCTTACCGAGATGTCCGTAAAGACCTCAAGATCGGGTCTCCATTTAGTTTTTGTACCTGTTTTTTTGCGGGTAGTCTCCTCCTTGTGCAAGCCGCCAACGTTCTCGCCCTTTTCAAAGTGGAGGTTATACTTAAAGCCGTCGCGGTAAACCTCAACGTCCGTGTACTCGGAGGCATACTGGGTCGCGCACGCACCCAAGCCGTTAAGTCCCAGGGAGTACTCATAGTCGCCGCTTTCGTTGTTTTGGTACTTGCCGCCTGCGTACAGTTCGCAGTAAACAAGCTCCCAGTTATAGCAGTTTTCATTTGGGTTAAAGTCCACGGGACAGCCGCGTCCGAAGTCCTCCACCTCAACGGAGTTGTCCTGAAAGTAGGTAATGATTATTTTGTCACCGTTACCGTCACGGGCTTCATCGATAGAGTTTGAAATAATTTCAAAAATCGAATGCTCGCAGCCCTCGATACCGTCCGAGCCGAAAATAACCGCGGGACGTTTTCTTACTCTGTCCGCGCCGTTTAGCTTGGTTATACTTTCATTTCCGTAATTTTTTGCTTTTCTTGCCGACATTTTATCAATCCTTTTTAATAAATTGCTTTTTCAATAGTTTAAAATTTCAGCGAAATACCGCTATTTAATTGCTGTAACAGTAAACTCGCCGGGTATATTTTCATTTGTCCATGCAGGGTGCTCATCAAAGCTTTTTAAAGTAAAGCCGCTGTTTATGACGGAATTAATGATCTCACTGACCGTATATTTTCTGTAACTGCATTTTGGCATTTGTTCGCGGATCTCCTTTTCAAAAAAATGCGCGTGCGCCATTTCACCCTCAAAAATATCGGATGAAAAATAACTCATTTTCGGTTGTTCAAAATTCAATATATCCGATATTTTGGTGAACGGATGAAAATCGCTGCATATCATCTTGCCGCCGTCCTTCAGCAAAGAGTACATAATACCCATAAATTCATCAATATCGTGAAAATAATGCAGTACGCCGCCCTCCATAAAAACCACATCGAAATAATTCCCATACTTATCAGTATTTATATCAAGTATGTCGCATACCTCAAAATTTATATCGACATTTGCGGCGGACGCTGTTTCAAGCGCATATTTTTTGTTATCCTCCGAAATATCGAAAACAGTAACTTCCGCTCCCAGAATAGCCAGCGGAACAGCCTTTTTACCGCATGAACCGCATATATTCGCGACTTTTACGCCGTCGTAAGTATCAAAGTAATCGGAATATCCTTTCAGCATTTTTATTGGATTTTCCATATCTTTTTTTGCTCTTTCAAACGGCGTTCCAGAATGTTCAATCCAAAATTCATAAGCGTTATATTCCCACGCTTTTTTATTTTGAACGCTATAGTCTGTCATTTTTTACACCTCCGATTTACGATTTATTTAAAATAATTCGCTTTTGTATTTTATGGAGTCCTTTTCTGTAATTTCCCGAATTACTCTGCAAGGATTTCCCGCCGCAAGAGAATTGGGCGGAATATCCCGTGTAACAACGCTTCCCGCGCCGATAACACAGCCCTCTCCTATTGTCACGCCGCCTGCGATAACAACATTGCTTGCTATCCAGCAGTTTGAGCCGATAGTGATAGGTTTTGCGTACTCATCATCATAAGCAGTACCGTCCGCCTTGAATTTCATGTTCCGCTCCTGCCAACGAAACGGGTGAACGGGAGCTGCAACGGTACAGTTGGGACCGAAAAACACATTATCCCCGATATTGACGGGACAACAATCCAGCACCGTAAAATTAAAATTTGCATAGCAGCTTTCGCCGAAAGTCGTGAAAACACCGTAGTCAAAATATATGGGACCCTGCAAAAAAGTGCCATTTCCGCGGTTGGGGACAAGCTCGTCCAGAATAGCCTTGCGGAGCTGTTCCTCGTCCTCAAAGGTGTTGTTGTAACGCTGTGAAAGCTTGTGGGCGTTCATTCGCATAGCTGCGAGAGTTTCATCGCTTGGGTCGTAGATTTTCCCTGCGAGCATTTTTTCTTTTTCGTTCATGATATTTTCCTTTCAAATTTATTGATTTTTACAAAGCCGCAATGCTCTTGTAATTCTCTCAATTCTTCAAAATATTGTTTGCAGCACACAGTGGTTTTAGTATTTTAATCGCATTATATGAATCTTATAAACATCACCGCTCGTATCAGTACAGAAATAAAGACCGCAAAAAGCGTCCGCTTTCCCGCATCTTTCCACCTCGGCGAACCTTTGACAAGCATGATAACACCGGCGATCGCTCCCTCTATCGGAGCAAGTATGCTTACTAAGCAAAAAATCGCCTCGCCGAACGCGACCTCCGATACCGAATTTTTAATTTCCTGTTTTTTGCGCTCCAATATTTCCTCTATAAGCTGCAATTCCTCGGTAGTATACAGGTCTTTTTGATCTGCGCAAATAAGTTCCAGATCGGGAATACTACAGCTCTCAATCTCGGAAGTAAATGATTCTCTGTCCATAATTTCACCGCCAGTTAAAATTTATTTTACTGCAAGATTTACCGCCAGCTTTGCCTTTGCGATATGGGTCTCGCTGCCGTCCCTGTCGATACGGAGCAGATGTCTGCCGTTTGAAACAATGACATTACCGTCGCCGTCAAGTATGTAGTCCAGCACGCCTTTTTTGATAATCTCCTCGCTGCCGTCGGCGGTGCGCCTGATAAGCACGCGGCTTGCAGGCATTATTCCAACCTGCTCGTCAGCCTTTGCTTCGTTTATTTTATCCAGCTTTTCGGCGTTGATAACGTTGCCCTCGATTATCAAATCCTTTTGAGAACGCTGTTTTGATTTTGCACCGTTTGAAACTCCGCCGTTTTTCAAAGACTCGCCGCCGAAAATCGTTGCAAAATAATTCAAAAAGCCGAAAATGCCCTTGACAATTCTGTAGGGGAACATTATAACGTCCCTGAAGGTAACGCCGCCCTTGGGCTTTTCGCCGCCGTATGGCTGACGGATATAGTACAGCGAACCGTCCGCCGCTTCTCTTGGGTGGAGGCAGTCGTAATTTTCGTCGGAAACTACCTCTGTCAGCGACTTTCTGTCAAGGTCGAGATACGCAACGGAGCGTGGACTTACTGCGGAGTGATCGACCGAATACCCTGCTGTGGAGAAATAAATACCGTTTTTCTTAGCCGCCCAGCAGGGATTTTCCTCAACGGTATCGCCGTCGGTGTACTCGTCGTAACGTCCGTTCATGTCCATAACGGAGATGTGTCCGCCAATACAGACCGCCAGCTTTTCATCTTTTATGTCGAAAGAACCGAAAAGGAAATCGTTGGAAGCGCGAACAAGTCCCTCCGCCGTATCCGCAGGGTCTAAGCTGCGGTGATAGATGCTCCCCACCGCTTCTATATTTACGCCGTAAACAAGCTCCTCGCCGCAGAGGTCAAGTCCCGTGATTTTCACCGGCATTTCGTCGGGGTCTATCATGTCCGCAGTAGCCATGCCCATAAAATTCGCGCCTGTGCCTGTGGTTTTCCACTCCTTGCGCTGCTGAATATTACGCACTGTCTCGCGGTATTTGTTTATTTTTTCGCAGGGTATCTCCGTCAGGGATCTTTCCGTTTCATCGTAGGCGAAAATTTTATTTTCCGAGGAATAAATTATTGTCATATTCATGTCCCTTTCTATTTTTAATTTGAAGCAAATAGGTTCGCCGTTTGTATCATAATGCAATACGCATTTTTCTCTTAATGGGTACTCAAAATCATCACCGTTTTTTATCTTTTGCACGGGCGGCACATATACACCGCCGTTCTCCGATACGATATGCGCGTAAAGTATTCCGTCTTCATAGCCGTACTCTTTAAATATTGCTTTGCTCTGTCCGTCGTAATCTCTTAATGCCTCCGAACCGATAAAACGTCTGCTAAAGCAAACATCGGGGCGCCGACTTATTTCGTCGCTGAATTTTTCATAGAAATTTTCCTTGCAGGTCTGATAAAGCTCATAGTCAGCCTTATCAATTTTATAATATCTGTAATAAGCGGCTATCCACTCTATCCACACCGCCAGAACGTACTCGCCCAATTCGGGGATATACATAATTTGAAACCGCTTTTCAGCATCGGTTATTTTATCCGACTTTGTTAATTTGGGAATATTTTTCATTTAATATCGATCTCCATATACCCGCAGGTAAACGGGAAAAAATCAAATTTCTCGGTACATGTGTGTACAAATCCGTGTTTTTCACTAAATGAACTTGACTTCAATAATTCATACAAATATTTACCTGAACGCCAATCTGTTTTTGCAATTTGTTCTAACCAATAATTTTGGTTGTCAATTTCAAAAAAATCTGCGATTTTCATTTTATCAAGTACTCCTCAGTAATATACTTATCTGTCCAAAGTTGCGCTTCTATATAATGTCTGCCGGTTGCTTTTATTAAATCATCAAAATTGTTATCATAGCTAAGTAGTTGCTCTTTAATATCCTGCATTGTCAGTAATTCTATATTTCCGCATTTCTCGTATTCAGCTCCACTGTCTCCTATTGTAAAACTGATATGACAAGGCAGAATATCCCGCAAACGCAATCTTGACTCTATTCCATTTCCAAACCAATCAAAAAGATAATCGCTGCCCTCTATTACGAATGAGAGAGGATGCTTTTCTTCCGGCATACCGCCTAATTCAACGAAACGTGAATATAAATATTCATCTTGTTTTTTTCTCAATAAATAATAATTGTCAAAATCCGCAAATCGATAAAAAGCTGTGGTTTCCGGATGTAATTCTGCAAATTCGGAAGCCAACGCATACGCTTCTTTTTTGGGAATCCTCATTATATTCATTAATGGAATACAATCCGGATAGCAGTAATTCACAAGAACAAGTTCATCAAACGATTTCATTCAATATCAATCTCCATATATCCGCAGGTGAACGGAAAAAAATCAAACTTTTCCGTCCCAATATGTACAAAGCCGTGTTTTTCATACCACTTGCGCAGACGCTTGTTTTCCTCCACAAAGCTTAAGATCATTTTTGAGCAGCCCAACTTTTTCGCCTGTGCAAAAGAGTCCAGCAAAAGCTTTTCGCCGATATTATTGCGGCGGTATTCGGGCAAAGTACATAAATTGTTAAGCTCGCAAATGCCGTCTCCTTTTAGAAAAAGCGAGTAATACCCAACTATTTTTCCGTCCTCAAAATATGCGGACATCAGTCTGTGTTCGCTTTCAAGCTGCCAATAAAGCCTGTCCTCGGTTGCGGCAAAAGCCGTGAACCTCGGCGCGTTTTCGGGCGTGAAGCCAAATTCCTCCGCCACTGTCAGAAAGCTTTTTCTTATGACCTCCGCACATTCGGGAATGTTTTCCTTTGTTATTTGCCGTATCATATCATTACTCCCATAATTAAGCAACTATCAACTGTACACCGTCAACCGCCTACAGCGCGTCTTTTGGGCATCTTTTTACGCACTCAAAGCACAGTATGCACTCCGTTCCGTTTTCTCTTTTGCGGGAATTGTCCGTCATATCAACGTTCATAGGACACACTTTTCTGCACATTCCGCAGGAAACGCACTTGTCCTTGTCGCATTTTACCCTTAACAGCGAAAAGTAACTCATAGGCTTGAGAAATACCGTTATCGGGCATATGTATTTGCAGAACGCGCGGTTATCCTTGAATACAAAAGCTAAAATAATTCCTGCCGCGTAATAAAGAACGTTGCCGACAATAAACGCCCAAAACATGATTTTTTCAATATTGCCCACCTGCGCGAGAAACAGCGCGGCAACAAATATCAGCGAGACAGCGAACGTTATATACCTTATCCACCCTATCTTTTTTCGTGGCTGTTCGGGAATTTTGTACGGCAGGAAATCAAGTACCATAGCCGTCCAACAGGCGTAGCCGCACCACCCTCTGCCGAATAAAAGAGGTCCGAAAATTTTCGCCACCGCGTAATGTATAGTCGCCGCCTCAAATACGCCCGTAAAAAGATAGTACCAAAAGCCCTCTATCTGCATATTTTCATTGCAAATAAGTCCGAGGTACACAAGCATATACGTACCCACCAAAAGCTGCGCCACACGGCGGGCGTGCTTGTATTTCCCGACAAACAGAAAAAGCGCCAAGGAAATGGAAATACCAATATAGCTGAAATTGAACAGATAAAATAGGTTGTCTTTGGTAAGCCAGAGCGTGACCGCAACCGTCTCAAATATCACCAGCATAATTGCAGGCATGAAATATTTTTTCATATAAAAGCTCCTTTAAACTGTACACTGTAAATTGTTAAATGATACCGCCGCCCAGCCGTCCTTTTCACGCAGTTCAAGCATGGTATAGCCCTTGGACTTCACCGCTTCTATGACCTCGTCGGCGCGCTCCGTGATAATTCCCGAAAGAATAAGCGTGCCGCCCTTTTTGACAAATTTTTCAAACAGCGGGGACATGGCAATAAGCACGTCCGCAACGATATTTGCGGCTATAAGGTCGTAACCGCCGCCGATTTTTTCCACAAGTGCGCTGTCGCTGATAATGTCGCCGCAGTACGCTGTGTACTTTTCCTCGGAAATATTATTTTTGGCAGCATTTTCCTTTGCAGTCTCCACACTGTTTTGGCTGATGTCAACCGCCGTTACATTATCAGCGCCCAACAATACTGCCGCTATGGACAGTATTCCGCTTCCGCAGCCGAGGTCGAGTACTCTGTCCCCCTCGCGAAGATTTTTTTCAATAAGCTCAAGACAAAGCTGGGTTGTGTTATGCTGACCCGTACCGAAGCTTGAAGCTGGGTCTATCTCAAGGACAGTCCTGCCGTCAGAACTGCTGTAGTCCTCCCACGAGGGCTTTATGACAAGCTTTTCGCCCACGGTCAAAGGTTTGAAGTACTGCTTCCAGTTGTTCGCCCAATCCTCCTCGCGGACGTTTGCAAGCTCCACCGCAAGCCTGCCGAAAGCTTTGTTCTCGTCCCTTGCGGCAAGGGCGGACATCTCCGAACGGAGCGCGGAGAGCATATCAGCCCCCTGTGAGTCGTCGGGGAGGTACACCGTCACGCAGGTCTCGCAGTCCCGCAGGTTCATCAGATCGTCGTCTATATAATCCCAGTTTCCCGTTTTATCGTTCAAAAATTCCTCAAAATCCTTTGCGTCCTTTATTACAAAGCCTGTCACGCCTATTCCAAGCAGGCAGCCGCACACGGGGTCTATTCCCTCGGTGGTTGTGTATATATTTACTTCGGTCCAGTTCATTTGCAATTCCTCCCATAAATTTTGGCAATACATATTATAATTGTACACTATTTTGAAGCAACATTCAAGTGCCGAAGCAATAATTTGTGCAAAAATTTGACGGGAATTGCATTGTAATAAAAAATTAATAAACAGTTAGCAAATGCTCTGCAAATATGCAAACAATTATCGGAAACGTTATTGTATAATTGCAATAATACTAATCCCTCATTGAATTATGTACAATATCTCGCCGCAAAACCACATATATCAAAGCTTTTGCTGCGATTTCTTGCTCATAATTCTAATAAGGGATCAGTATAACATGAAATTCGGGAGGAATCAGCATGGAAAGCAAGATAAACACAAGCTCCGCGGCGGGTTACTACAGTCTGCCGAAAAGCAGCGGAAATTCCTCAAAGGGAAACGGTGAAAAAACCGAGACCTTTGCCGAAGCCGTAAATAAAAAAGCTGCGGAAATTACCGCAGAAACAGGAATTTACGATGATACCGAGGAGCTTTCCGCCGAAGAATACAAGCTGTACATTTACTATAAAATTTCGGAAATGCAGCGGAAAAATCCGCAGAAACTGCAAAGAAAAAATTTTGTGCTTGTGAATATTTCCGAAGAGGGCTTTGCGGCAATGAAGTCCGACCCGCAGTACGAAAATTGGGTGCTGGGAAAGATAAAGGAAAGTCTTTATTACGAAAACACTTGGGAAAAGCGGGACGGTACAAATTATTTCATACTTTCATTCGGGGAGAGCGAGGAAGAATACGGCGAAGAATTTTGGTTTTCCGGTGAGTTTGACGATTACCCGCAAAATAAAAAAACGCAGGAAAGCTACTGGGATTCCCGCATAAAACGTCAGAGAAAATTTGACAAGATATATTTTGAAAAGCTTGACAAGCGGCGCGCTTTTGAAAAAAAGCTGTACGAAAAAAAGCTTGCGGAAAAAATTGCAAAAAGGAACGAAGAAAACAGGAAATTTTTATACAAGGTATAGAATAAAAAATCCCGATACAGAAAGGCTGAGCCTTTATGTATCGGGATTTTCTTTTAAAGGTCTTCGTCGTGCCAGACCATATCGAGCGTATCGTCGTGGTGGCGTGAATTTCTGTGGAAAAGCGTCCTTTTCGCGCCGAAATCAGGCAGATAAAAGGTCTTGTCGAACACCTCGAAATGCTGCATTTCCCCTATCTTGCTGTCGGAGGAGATAAGGCTGCGCTTTCCGCTGCTTAAGTATGAGTAAAATTCATAATATTTTGCTGCCCAGTACATATTTGCGCCGTCAAAAAACAGTCGGTAGCCCTTAACGCTTACTCCGCTGCCGCTTACGGTAAAGGGACACTCATCGCGGGATATTTCCCATGCTTCTGCATTTTCCTCGGCACGGTCGGATACAGGCGCGGAGGCAATACGAAATTTTCCCGAAGCTTTGTCCTCCTCGGCGTACCACACGACCTGTTTAACAACATCAATTGCAATTATATTCAATCTGTCACGCTTTTCGGGAGGGACATACGCGGGATTTTTTTCTCCATCCGCCGTATACTCTGCATACAGCTCTGGCTTTTCAAGCACGGTACTCGGAGGAAATTCGCCGCTTGAAACGCATTTCAGATCTCCCGCCGAAATATTGTAGACATACCAGCCGCTGTCGGTGTACTCCTCTCCCTCGAATGAACCTGTGAAAGCCACCTTGATATAAACCTCGTTGTCCGCACCGACGATATTCAGTATCTTACGCTGCCCGTCGGACTTATAGGCGAGAGTCCTTTCGTCGGTCTCGGCGTCGTAAACATACACAACGTTGAAATAATCGTCCGACGTTGTTCGGTAGTATATTTTTGTGCCGCAGATATCCATATCCCGAAGATTATTGTTCTCGGCTGTGTCAAGGGCTATAGACTTTATCATCTCGCCGCTGTGACTGAGGCGGTGTATCACCGTCTTGAACCACTCGTTTTCTTTAAGCACGGCTATAACGTAAATACCCGTAGCGTTTACCGCGGCTATGCGGACGTTATTGAGAGTCCCCGTAGAGATTTCCGCGGCTGTGATCTCAGTGCCCTGCTCCTCGGAGAGTGCAATGATCTTATAGTGATCATCGTATTTTTCAGCGCTGTAAAGATTTCCCATATATGGAAAGTATTTTATTCTGAACAAATTAAAATTTTCATCGCCGGAGTAAAAGCCCTTTTTAGAGGTGCAGACGGACGCTCTTGTAAGCTTAGTCAGCTTAGCCTCGTCCAAATGCGGCGAAGCGGTTTTTACCGCCGCAGGTCTGACAGCTTTCTTGACGCTTTCGCCGCACATATGGCAGAATAAAGCATCGGCAGGAAGCTCTGTACCGCACTTTGAGCATATAGGATTTTTTGCCTGCCTCACGCCGCAGTATGAACAAAATCTTGCGCCGTCCACAAGCTTTTTCCCGCATTTTACACAATTATACATAATGCCGTCCTCCCTGTAATACTAATTTGCTCCTAAAAGCGTAGGTAAAAAATCTGCACAAAAATCATATATGCAAATTTTTGCTTGATTTTTTACACGCTTTTTAGTCGCAAATTAGTATAAATTGATAAATCCAATTATTTTAATTATATACCAAATGCGGCAGTTATTGCAACATAATATTAATAATTTTGTCATTTTGTACAAAAAGGCTGCTGCTATTTTTCTATATTGACTACCCGCATATATCGTCTCAATGGGTACTCTCCGTCATGGGCTTCTCCGCAGAAGCTTGCTGACATATTTCCCGCCCGCATAACGCGGTTCACACCGCTTCGCACCAAAGCTTCGGTAAGACGGCTCCGTCTCCCCTTTTCGCAAATAAGCCCCGCTGTTTGGAGGTATCCCTTTGAATTTCTCAATGCTGTAATAATTTTCCTCTCAGGCAGAGGCTTAACAAGGCAGTTGCCGTACATATATGAAAGCTCCAAGCCGCTGTCGGGTAGCATTGTCAGGCTGCACCCCTCCCCTTGAAAAACTTTGCTTTTCTTTTTAGCCGCGCCTATGGCATTTTCGAGGACTTCATTATATCTCCGCAGGGTAAGCTCCGCGGCAACGCCTATATCTACGATAGGATTTTTCCGCGCCGCCTCATCGAGGTACGGCAGGAAATCCTTGCAGAAGCGTTCCGTTTCCGAAAGATCGTCTGTGTCTACAAGAATAGTCTGACAAGAGCTGCATAAGAGCTGCTTTGTGGAAATGATATGTTCCGCAAGAGCGGAAAGCTCCGCAGCCTTGTTCTCGTACCCCGACACGTAAGCAAAGCCCAGCTTGTGTCCCCACTCGATAATTTTTGCCCCCGCAGGAGCAAGGGTACGAACGGCTTTCACCGCTTCGTCGCCTCCCCAGACCACTATACCGTCGGAAATTTCCGCCATTTTTTTCATTGCCGGAATATCCGACGAGGGAGTGTCAAAAACATAAATGAAATTTTTCAAAGCAGGTTCGATCTCAATAAGCTGTCTGAAAATTTCTATCGACAATCCGTTGTCCGCCTCGGGTAGCTTCAAAATATTGACGTTTCCTGTGAGAAGCCCCTCCATAACGCTGAACGCGGGGAGACCGTCCACGTTTCCGGCAGCGATATGAAAAAGCGTACCCAGCGGCTCAAAACGAACCTCCGCAGAATTTATGCCGTAAGGCGGAGCAGTCTCATGCCGCTCTTTGAAGTTCTCGCCAAGCTCGGCGGCAAGGCGGTACTCAATATTTTCACGCTTCATAAGCATTGCCGCTGTTTTGACGTATTCGCCGAAATCCTCCTCCGAAAGCTGTTTTATCATATTGTCAAAGCCGCCGAGAGATATTTTCTTTCCAAGTCTGTCCGCGGCGGCAATTACCGTCTCTCTGTCAAGCCTTTCGGCGGCGAGGGTGCTGTTGATCTTTTCCTCAAGGGTACTTAAAACTTTATTTTGCTCGGAGGGCTCAAAAATTTCTCCTGCCGCAAGTATCATTTTGCTCCCTCCATTTCATTCAGCAGTTCGGCTGCTCCTGCCGCGCAGGTTTTTATATCACGTACCCCTACCCTGCCGATAATTTCAAGGTAGGGCGAATTTATTCCGCAGCCGCATTTTTCATCGCGGAGCACTCCAAGATCGTCCGTAATAATACTCAATATCGGAGTGGCTTTCACCATTGGCGTAATAAGATTCACAAGTCCTACCTCGCCGTTTTGAACAGGCTTCAAGGTATTTACGTCCCGAATTATCACACGGCTGTAGGCAGGAATGTGGAAATGATGTTTTTTGCAGTCGCAGTACAATATCGGGTGCTCTGCCGCGCCGAAGCTTTCAACGATATTTTCCTCATCTATGCCGAGAGTTTTTTTTGCAAGAGCATAAAATTCCCTTTTATCCACCCGCTCTTTATAAAACTGCTTCCAGCCGCCGCCAAGCATTATTTTTGAACCTTTCGGAAGCTTCACCGATATGCCCCGTTCCTCCATAAGCTGCATTGCAAAATAAGTATATGAGGGAAAACCGATAAACCTTACCCCGAAACGGGAATGTTCATATTTTTGAATCGCTGAAATCACGCCCTCCAGATCGGGAGAATATTTTCCGTCCTTGAATTTCAGCGCAAATGTCCTGCTTAATGCGGGAGAGAAAAATGTGTACCCCAGCGCCGTTTTCGTCACGGCTGTGTTGTTGCCCTTATGCGGTCGGTACCCTAAAATTATATAGTGGGAAGGTCTCAAAGTCGTGATATTCCGCCATTTGAAGATTTTCAGCACCATATTCAGACCGTTTAAAAGACTGCAAAAGTCAAAGCCTATCTCGCTGAATTTTCCGCTTGTCCCCGATGATGTGGCGGTGAGAAAAATTTTATTTTTCGGCATGGAATAAATTTTGTGACTTTTGAAAAACAAGGTCGGTATTGGCGGTATCTTTGCAATGTCCTCATAGGTTTTCAAGTCCTTTGGCGAAAAGCCCAAGCCGTCCAGTATCTTTCTGTACTCGGGACAGTTTTTATAGTGAAATTCACAGTTTTCCCTCGCCGCGGCAAGGAAAAGTTTCTTTGTATTTTCCGTGTCAAACGGATCTTTTACACCGAAAAGCTTTTTTCTGTAACTGCTCATATGATCTCCTTTCCCTATAAGGCAATCTTTGTGCGGAATTGCATTAATGCCTTATTACCGTTATATCCGAAGCTTTAAGATCGCCCGTCAGTACAAAGCTGTTTTCCAGTCCCTCGGTCATATAGATTTTACCGTCCTGCGTTACTAAGATCATTTCAAAATTCATTTCCGAAAAATTCTGCCGCCAAAAGTTTTCGGACTTTTCAAGACCCATTACAAAAAGTGCGGTTGAAAGCGCGTCGCATACACCTCCGCTTTCGCCCACAGCGGTTGCGGAGACTATACCGCTTCTTGCGGGCTTGCCCGTTTCGGGATCGAGAATGTGCCAGTATGTCTCGCCGTCCTCCCCAACGAAATAACGCTCATATCCTCCGGAGGTAACGGCGGCCTTGTCGGAAAGCTCCAGCGCTCCGAAAAGACCATCTCCAAACGGGCTTCTCAAGCCTATTTTCCATGGAGTACCGTCAGGCTTGCTGCCTACGGTCTGTATGTTTCCGCCCAAATCCAGCAGCGCGGAGGTCACGCCGTTTTCCCGCATTATATCCGCAAGCAGGTCTCCGGTAAATCCCTTTCCGACCGCGCCCAAGTCTATTTGAAAATCAGCGGGCAGGGTTACAGACGTTCCGTCATAAGCAATTTTTTCATAGCCTGTATTTTGCAGAAATTCCGCAATTTTCTCATCGGGCGGAATTTTATATTCCCCCGTTGTAAAGCCCCATTCTTTAAGTATCGGGTACATTGTACAGTCAAGCGCGCCTTCTGTTTTTTCCGATATTTCAAGGCAAAGTTTCAGCAGCGCGGCGGTATCCCCGCTTAAAGGGACAGATTTTCCGCCGCTGTTATTTAACGCATAAATTTCACTCCCCGCCTCCGTAACCGACCACAGACTTTCCAGCTCGGCGATCTTTTCTTC
Organism: uncultured Clostridia bacterium; assembly: GCA_947383835.1. Lineage (GTDB taxonomy): Bacteria > Bacillota > Clostridia > Oscillospirales > Ruminococcaceae > RGIG8773. Next base: position 18,068 of record CANDEV010000012.1, on the reverse strand, counting down.
TGAAGCCTCAATTGCCTCCTTGCCGTTATCTCCGTAAGCGGTGAGCTTCATATACGTATCCATTGCAAAAACCGTTTTTTCCGCAGGCGAGTCCTCCGACGAGCAGGAGGAAAAAAATATTGCCGCTGAAAAAAAGACGATCCAAAAAAACCTTCGCATACAAAAATGTCCTTTCAAGCTTATTGCTATAATTATACTATAAGGCGGTAAAAATTGCAAGTATTCAAAAAGCGGCGCGGAATATCCGATTCCGCGCCGCAATAATTTATTAGACCTGTTCTGTAGCCGTAGGATTGCAGTATCGCACAGGCTTTTTGGCGGCAGGCAAAGTGAAATCTCCGTAGGAATACTATATGATGTATTTCAAGGAATTTCACAATGCCTGTCGGCATAAATACAAGCGTGACGGCGCTTCGGTGGCTGCCGAACAGGTCTAAGAGCAAATCGCCTATACCCTTGCAGTTTTCACCGTCAGCAGGCTCCGCCTTTTAAACCTTATAGTAACCCGCAAAGCAAGACGGCACATTAATTTTTCCGCCGCTGACAGCAATTTCGCCGCCGAATGAATACAGCTTCTTTTCAGGCATATATTTACATTCAAAGGAAACCTCCCTGTCCGCGGGATTGATTATCACAAGAATTTTTTCATCTCCCGCGCTTCTTAAATACGCAAAAGGATATTCGTTCTTTTCGGCGTACACGAATTCTATCTCTCCCAGACTCTGCAAAGCGGCGTGAGACTGACGTATACCGATAAGTCTTTTTATCTCGTTGAGAAGAGAATTTTCCTCCTCAAGCTGAGCCTTTGCCGTTGGGCGGTCGGGACTTTCGTCCTGCTTGATGTAAAGCTTTTCGCTCGGAGCGGAGCTGAATCCCGCATTGGTGGAATCGTCCCACTGCATTGGAGAACGTGAACCCGTTCTGCCGTAACCGCCCTCGACCGACACAAGGTTCTCAACATAGCGCATACCGATCTCATCGCCGTAATAAATAAAAGGCGCGCCCGGCATTGACATTAAAAATGCAAATGCAATTTTCAGATTATCGCCATGTATGCTGCGGGCAAGTCTGTCCATATCGTGATTTCCCGATGGTATGCAGATAAGTCCCTTTTTCTCGGATCTTTCGTAATTCTCCATATACTTTTTCACAAATTCGGAAATATCTCCCTTTCCCCTATTTGAGAAAAACGGTTCTTCACAGCGGAAAAGATCGTTGTAACGGGACGGTCCGAAATGCAGCAGGAAATCCATATGAAATCCACCCTGCAGGGACTTGTCAGGCTCTCCCCATTCAGACACCATTGCCGCCTGCGGGAACTCCTTATCCAAAAATTCACGGACGTTCTGCCATAATTTTATAGTACCCTTGCCGTCCTCGTCATGCTTTACCAGCGAGCCTGCCATATCGACGCGGAAGCCGTCGCAGCCCATTCCAAGCCAGAAGCGCATTATGTCCTTCAGCGCTTCGAGGGTAGCTCTTGCGCCCTCGCTGTCCATTGACTGCTGCCAGGGACGGTCGCATTTGTAGAACCCGTAATTCAGCGCAGGCTGGTGTGAGAAAAAGTTTACCGCGCATGAGCCGTCCCTGTCGGAAATGCCGCGGATACAGCCCATGCCCTGCGGCTCCTCCCAAATGCTGTCCGTCCAGACATAACGGTCTGTATACTCGTTTTTTTCGGCTTTCATGGACTCCTTGAACCACTTATGCTCCACGGAGGTATGCCCCGGAACAAGATCAAGAAGAATATGCATACCGCGTTTGTGGACTTCTTCAAAAAGCCGTTTCAAATCTTCGTTGGTGCCGTATCTCGGCGCAGCGGAACAGTAGTCGGAAACATCGTACCCTGCGTCGCCGAAGGGAGACTCAAAGCATGGGTTCATCCATATCGCATTGCAGCCGATACCCTTTATGTAGTCAAGCTTTGAAATTATCCCGTTAAAATCGCCGATACCGTCTCCGTTGCTGTCACAGAAGGACTGGGGATAGATCTCGTAAAAAACCGCGTTATCGAGCCACGCGGGGCGGTTGATTTTGCTCATAAATAAAAATCCTTTCTTTGCTTTTTTTGCGGAACTTTTTGTCCGAAGCTTGAAAATTTCTTTTCTATATGGTATAATACTACAAATACAATTAAAAATCAAGCGAAATAATATCAATTTATGATACTATAATACTTTTTGGGACGGTGAGTTAAAAATGTCCTCCGAAGAAAAAAAACAGCACAGCTCACAGCTTGTGCCGTTCAGCTATTATAAGTGCCTTATACCCGACTATTTTACAAGCGTGCCTCTTCATTATCACGGCGAGTTTGAAATAAATTTTGTAATCTCGGGCTGCGCGGAATTTATCTGCGGGGATAACAGATTTATATCAGGCGAGGGCGACATAATTATAGTGCCTCCAAATATGCTCCACGCCATTTATCCGCATGAAAACTTCAAGCAGCTTTACAATACAATTGTATTCAGTCCGGAAATGCTGGGAATTTCGTCAAACGACCGCTGTGCTGCCGAATGCGTCAAGCCGCTGGCAAACAGTACCTCTGAAATAAACACGCGCATAACAAAAGAGCATATATACTACAGCGAGCTTAAAACCGCAGCCGAGAATATTTTTTCCTGCGCGATCGGCAATACCCCGAAGCTCGATATGCTGATGAAAAGCGAACTGCTGCGGCTTTTTTGGCTTTTGGGGGAAAGCGGCGATATTTATCGGACTGCCGAAAATACAACTGCCCGAAGCGAAGCAATCCGTCCCGCAATAGAATATATGAACGAAAATTTTTCTGAAAATATAACTGTGGAAAAGCTTGCTGAAATGACCTGCCTCAGCAAAAGCTATTTTATGCGGAGATTCAAGGAAGCCGCAGGAGTTGGAGCGATCGAGTATCTATCCCAGCTGAAGATAAAAAAAGCTTGTGAACTCCTTTCAAAAACAGATAAGACCGTTGCTGAAACAGTATTTGAATGCGGGTTCAGAAATCTTTCCAATTTCAACAGACAGTTCAGAAAAATTGTGGGCTGCACTCCCAAGGAATACAGAAAGATAAACAAGGTATAAGCCTGCCTAAATTTCCAAAGTTGTACAGTTTGCACAGAAAAAATATTGTGCAAATTCTCCATAAAGGTACGCACAAAAATAAACCCCTATAAGCGGCATATTTAAGCCACTTATAGGGGTTTGATCTGGAGCTATCTATCAGATTTGAACTGACGACCTCATCCTTACCAAGGATGTGCTCTACCAACTGAGCTAAGATAGCATTTTTAAGACTTAATTATTATACACCACTTTTTTCGTCTTGTCAATAGCTTTCTGAAAATTTTTTTGAATTTGAATAAACAATGTAAAATCATGCCATAATTTACCTGAAAGCTGAAAACATACGAAAGGATGTACTTATGAAATTTTTTGCAAAAAACGCGGAGCTTGCTCTGCTTGTCGGAATGGCTGTAACTGTTTTCTGTGCAGGCTTCGGCAGCTTTGAGGAAAGCTATAACGATATCACCGCAACGGTTTTCCGCCTCCATATCCTTGCCAATTCCGACAGCGAGGACGACCAGCAGCTAAAGCTGAAGGTCAGGGACGCCGTCCTTGCGGAGACTTCCTGCATCTTTGAAGACTGCGGCTCCGCTGATGAGTCAGCCGAAGCAGCGGAAAAATATCTTGTCGAGATAAAAGACATCGCAGAACGTACCATAGAGGCAAACGGTTACGATTATCCCGTTAAATGCGAGGTGACCGACATGGACTTTGACGACCGAGTTTATGGCACCATTACAATGCCCGCGGGGCATTACAAGACCTTGCGAATCACTATCGGCGAAGCAAAGGGGAAAAACTGGTGGTGTGTTATGTTTCCTCCGCTGTGCCTGCCCGCTGTAACAAACATTGACGAGGCTTTGGAGGACTGCGGCGGCATTTTCACTGCCGAGGAGCTTGATATGCTACAAAATCCGGAAAATTATGAGTGCCGATTTTACATTTTGGAGCTTATTGAAAAATTGAAGAAAAATATTTGTGCATAAAGCACATTTGCAGCGGCGAAAACCTTTAAGTAAAATGTACTTTTGGCGTAAGTTAATAAAATTGTTATAATTCACTAAAGGAATAAATTATTTTTTGTATAATAATTTTTATAAATGTACTTGTGAAATTCCGAAAAATATGTTATAATTTTAGTGTGTTCAAGTGCAGGCTGTTTGTACAATTTGTGCACTGCCCGCCCAAAACACCCTATATCTGATAATTTGGAGGTATTCACAATGGATGGAACCGGATTTCTCAAAACCGTAAGCTTCGGTGGATTCGACAAAAAAGACGTTCTTGCTTATGTCGATGAGTTAAATACTAAAATTTATACGCTTGAGGCTGAACTGGACGAAAAAAAAGCCCTGCTTGAAAGCTCCGGCGGCGAAGGCGGCGGAGTTGACAGCGCAAAATACGAGGAGCTTCTTGCCGCTGATAAGGCTAAGATCACCGAGCTCCAGACCAACAATGACTCCCTTAAGCTTCAGATGAAAACTATGGAGGACGAACTTGCGGGTAAGGATAAGGAGATCGAAGCGCTTAAAGCACAGACGGCCGAGCTGGAGGAACAGCTCCAGGAGGCTAAGAACAAGGCTGCGACCGGCAGCAGCGACAACAGCGCAATGGATCTGAGCAACGTATTTATCGAGGCGCAGAAAACCGCCAATACCATTGTTACACAGGCTAAGGAAAATGCCCGTAAAATGGACGAGGACGCTAAGAAGCTTGCCAATCAGGTGGTTGACGACGCTAACGGAAAGGCTTCCACTATCGTTAAAAACGCCGACGAAAAGGCTTCAAAAATACTTTCAAGCGCTGAGGACAAGAGCTCCGAAATGCGCGCTGCCGCCGAAAAGATCAGACGCGAGGTCACAGAGGAAATTGCAGAGATCGACGAGAATGTTATCAAGCTGAGAGAAGTTCTCGAAATGTTCTCCGGCGAAAGTCTTGCCAAGCTTGACGAAGCTAAGGCGCAGCTCAATACAGTTCGTTCGTCTCTCGGCGGAAAGCCCGCTGCTGCAAAGCCTGCTCCAGCTCCTGCGCCTAAGGCTGCTGCACCCGCTCCTGCTCCCAAGCCGGCAGAGCCTGCTCCCGCACCTGCTGCGGCTGCACCTGCGCCTACTCCTGCTCCCGCCGCCCACAAACCTGCTTTTACAGGATTTGACATGAGCGAGTTGGAAAGTCTTACAAAGGCTGCCGAAGCTGAAGCAAACGCATTGGGTGACAACGTTTAAGATATGGCTGAAATTTACGATATTAATGTCTCGGAGCTTCGTGAATACTGTCCAAAGCTCCGCGTTGGGGACAAGGTACTTCTGACGGGCACTGTATACACCGCCAGAGACGCCGCACATAAACGTTTTGAGGCTATTCTCGATAAGGGAGAGCAGCTTCCTGTTGACATAAAAGAAGCCGTTATATATTACGCAGGACCTACTCCCGCTCCCGATGGCAAGCCTATCGGATCATGCGGTCCTACCACCTCGGGCAGAATGGATAAATTTGCTCCAAGGCTTATGGACGAGGGGCTTTGCGGAATGATCGGCAAGGGCGAGCGCAGTCAGACTGTGCGGGACGCTGTTGTCCGCAATTCGGGCGTGTATTTCTGCGCCATTGGCGGCGCCGGAGCGTTGGCTGCAAGCTGCATAAAAAGCTGCGAAGTAGTCGCCTTTGACGATTTAGGCTGTGAATCCGTGAAAAAGCTTTATGTGGAAAAATTTCCCGTTACAGTTGCAAACGACTGTCACGGCGGGGATATTTTCAGCATGGGCAGAGTGGAATATACCCAATAATTTACAAAACATGTCCGCAGTTTACTTTTGTAAGCTGCGGACTTTTTTATTCAAAATTCTCAAAAAGCTTGTCATTCAAAAAATTTGCAACAAGTGACAAATCCTCCATAAAAACGTCATACGCGTTGCCGAGGTGGTAAAAAACGTTATGCTGCACGGACATCCATTCGCCCTTGCGCTTGTAGACCATACCCAGCTTTGCCCAAGTACAAGAGCTGTATTCGGGACGTTCCGCCTTTACCTCCACAATATATTTTCCCAGCGTTTGGAATTTATCCCCTAAAATTTCCGACAAATCCATTTCGTAATAATAAGTACCGTTCTCCGCAAATTCCTCGGCATGACGTTCCCCGCCGTCGTTCCTCAAAGAGATAAAATACCCGCTTTCGGGAACTTCGGCAGAGTAAAGCTCCTCGCACTCCTCGTCAAATATTTTTATTGAGAAGACCTTGACCTCGGAATTTGGCGACATATCCCAAACTTCAAGCTTGAAGTACCCGTCGTCGCACTGAACGGGGTAATACATAAGCCTTGTGTTGTTGTCGGGGACGGGCTGGGTATTTCTTACAGAAATGTAAAATCCGCCGTCTTTGCCGATTCTAAGCTCGTTTGTAACCTCGCAGCAGGTGCTCACAAGGCAATATTCGTTGCCGTTATCATACCAACCGCAGGAAAAATCTGCACCGTCTGTCATGTACCGTTCAAAAAATTTTTTGCCGATTAGAAAGCTGCACCATTTTTCCATATCGTCAACCGTGGAAATCATGCCTGTCGCACCGCCATAAATGTCGTTGTAGTACTCGACTCCAACGTCTCCGACGTACCCGGTAACGTCTGTTTCATTGTCAAATATGGAAGTGTTATCCATTTCAAGAGGGGTAAAAATTTGCTCTTTCAAAATTTCTTCAAGGGATTTTTGTGCAATTCTTTCCAAAATTACCTTTAAAAGCATATAATTTATTTCGGAGTAATCAAATTTCTCCCCCGCCGTAAATTTTGGCGGAGCAAAATTTGCCGCCTCAATAATTTCGGAAATGCTCGCAGGCTTGCAGTTCAATTTGTTGTACTCATGATAACGGCAGCCCTGCACCTCATATGGCAGGTCGTTATAGCCGATTTTTTTGCAGTACTCCTCCCATGACTTGGAAATTTTTTGAATAAAATACTCATTTGAAAGTCCCGAAGTCATATCCAGCAACTGCCTGATTGTGATGTCCCCATAGATCATCTCTGGGAAATATTTGCCTATCGGGTCGCTTGTATGTAATAGACCAAGCTCCTCAAAGCGTATAATGCAATATGCGGCAAACTGGGTCGTCGCCGCGCCCAGCGGGAATTTCAAGCTTGTGGTGAAATCTCTGCCACTTTCGTGATCAGCCTTGCCCCATGCGGCAAAGGTCTCGGAATTATCAGCATAATGCGAAAAGACGCAGACGCTGTGGTTGTAATTTTCGTTGATTTTGCTGAGCCAGCCCAACTTCGGCGGGACTGCAAGTTCCGCGTCAATGTCGGCGATAACGCTGTTCAGACGTTTTATTTCACGGGAAAGCTTGCGTTTCTGTGCAAGCAAACCGCTCAAACGGCTGTTATTGTTTTTGTCGGACAGGAGCTTAGCGATTGTTTCCAACGAAAATCCGAACTCCTTGTACCGCAAAATTTCCCTCATCTCCGAAACGGAGTCCTCGTCGTAAAGCCTGTAACCCTTTTCCGTTGTTTCAGCAGGCTTCAAAATGCCGATACTGTCGTAGTACTGCAATGTCCGCACGCTGACGTTAAAGTACTTTGCAAGCTCGCTTATCTGCATTTTCATAATTATCGCTCCCTATCGAAATGGTACTATAAACTAATGTGTACAATCGTATTGAGAATTGCTGTAACATAAGTATATACTATTACGTTAGGTGGGTGTCAATCGTCATTTTGCACAAATTTATTTGTTGAATTTAATAGATAAAAATTGCCATAACTTACATAAAAATGGGTTAGTTATTAATTATTTTTGCTAAAGATGAAAACTTTTTTAGTTTTTTTCAAAAAAATTATTGACAAATTGTGCAGAAAAGTATATAATAAGAAAAATGATACCTGCATCATTTAAAGCTGTTGCGGTTCAGATTGGTGGGAGTTCAATGAGCAGCGGCTGTTCGGAAGTTTACAGCTCGGATTTTAATGAACTGAATTTTCTTGACGACAATGAGCTTGTGTCGCTTTTTCAAGGCGGCAAGGATACCCCGCAGGGAAGAAATGCTGTAACTGTACTTATTTCACGCTACCTTAATCTGGTAAGAAAAAAAGCAAGCCTTTATTCCGGCGGCACAAACGGCGTAGTGGAGTTTGACGATCTGGCGCAGGAAGGATTTCTGTCCTTCATAAGAGCTGCGGACAGCTTTGACCCGCAAAGAGGAACAGTCTTTTCCGCTTTTGCGGACGTTTGCGTCACAAACGGTATAAAGTCGGCTGTACGCCGTCTCAGCAGAGGCGCGGAGGAAAGTTTTTCAGAGGAATTGGGCGAGCAGGCAGAGTACAGCTCAACCCCCGAAAACATATGGTTTGAAAAGGAAGCTGCGGCTGGAATGTACGAAAAAATTTCGGAGCTTCTTTCAAAAAAAGAATGGAATATTTTTAAGCTGTATTTAGGCGGCGCTTCATATGAAGAAATTGCCGAAAGCCTGGGTATTCCGAAAAAATCTGTTGATAATGCTGTTTTTCGTATCAGAAAAAAGCTTAAAGCGCTGCTTTCCTGCGATAGTTTCAGCAATTAATATATGGCCAAGTAGCTTAAAGTCAGAGCGTTGTTTTTCAAAGGCAAAGGTGTCGGTGCGAATCCGTCCAAAGGTCCAAATTTATTTAAGCGAGGGAAATCAAAATGTACGAAGACAAGACATTAGTTTGTAAGGAATGCGGAAATGAGTTTACCTTTACAGCCGGAGAGCAAGAGTTTTATGCTGAAAAGGGCTTTGTAAACGAACCTCAGAGATGCAAATCCTGCCGTGACGCAAGAAAGAACAGCAGCAAGAGCGAAAGAGAAATGTTTGAAGCAACTTGCGCTTCCTGCGGCGGCACAGCAAAGGTACCTTTCAGACCAAGAGAAGACCGTCCTGTATATTGCAGCGACTGTTTTGCTAAGATGAGGGAAGAGTAAGCGGGGAACGCCCCGCGGCGGGAGTCCCCCGATTTAAATACGGGTTGGCTTTACTCTTTTATCGCCCCCAAGGGGCGGTTGCAAAACAAAATTTAAAGGCAGATAACGTTTTGTTGTCTGCCTTTTTTCTTATTGACAAATATTGTTTCGTCCTCGCCCCCGCGATAGGGGGCTTGATACGGTAACAAATTTTGATTTTTAACTGTGGGGCGAACAGGGGTGCAGACATAGCCTGCCTAAAACAGTCCCGAAATATTTCCGTTGTTGTCGCAGTCTATTTTTAAAGCTGCGGGAGCCTTGGGAAGTCCCGGCATTACCATTATGTCCCCCGTAAGAGCCACTGCAAAACCTGCGCCTGCCGAAAGACGAACGTCACGGACGGTTATCACGAAATTCTCGGGCTTGCCAAGCTTTGCGGGATCGTCCGAAAGAGAATACTGGGTTTTTGCAACGCACACGGGAGTTTCTCCGAAGCCGAGAGCCTCAATTTCCTTGATAGCCTTTTCAGCCTGGGCGGTAAAGTTTACTCCGTCGGCGCGGTAAATTTCCTTTGCGATTATGCCGATTTTTTCCTTTATAGGCAGCTTTTCGTCATAAAGGGGCTTGAAATTCGTCTGACAGCCCTCGCACTTTTCAATAGTAGCGCAAACCTTTTCAGCAAGGTCTTTTCCGCCCTCGCCGCCTTTGGCGAATACTTCGGTCATGGAGACCTCAACGCCCATTTCCTTACAGAAATTCTCAACGGCAGCAACCTCTGCGTCGGTGTCGGTGTAGAAACGGTTTATCGCCACAACAACGGGCACTCCGAACTTATGAATGTTTTCGATATGGGTTTTAAGGTTTACAATACCGTTGTTCAAAGCCTCTATATTTTCGTAAGTAAGCTCGGTTTTCGGCACTCCACCGTTGTACTTTAACGCACGGATAGTTGCCACCAGTACCGCGCAGGAGGGTTTAAGTCCCGCAAATCTGCACTTGATATCGAAGAATTTTTCTGCGCCCAGATCCGCGCCGAAGCCTGCTTCGGTAATGCAGTAATCACCAAGCTTAAGAGCAAGCTTTGTTGCACGCACTGAGTTACAGCCGTGGGCGATGTTTGCAAAAGGTCCGCCGTGAATTACAACAGGGGTGTTTTCAAGGGTCTGGACAAGGTTTGGCTTCAAAGCGTCCTTTAAAAGAGCGGTCATTGCCCCGTGTGCGCCGATGTCCCGAGCGTACACAGGCTTGCCCTCATAGGTGTAGGCAACCAAAATCCTGCCGAGACGTTCTTTAAGGTCGGTAAGGTCGGAGGCAAGGCACAAAATTGCCATTACCTCGGAAGCAACGGTAATCCTGAAACCGTCCTGACGCGGTACGCCGTTGACCTTTCCGCCGAGACCCACCACAACGTTACGGAGAGCGCGGTCGTTCATGTCAAGACAGCGGTCTATCATAATTCTGCGCTGATCTATGCCGAGAGCGTTGCCCTGCTGCATATGGTTGTCAAGAAGCGCACAGAGCAGATTGTTTGCGGCGGTGATAGCGTGCATATCACCTGTGAAATGGAGGTTTATGTCCTCCATGGGGACTACCTGTGCGTAGCCGCCGCCTGCCGCGCCGCCCTTTATACCGAACACGGGTCCCAGGGACGGTTCGCGGAGAGCCAATACAGCGTTCTTGCCAATTTTAGCCATAGCCTCCGCAAGTCCAACGGAGACGGTAGTTTTTCCCTCACCCGCAGGAGTAGGGTTGATAGCGGTGACAAGGATAAGCTTGCCGTCCTTTTCGTTGGCAGTCTTGACGAAAAGCGACTCGGTCAGCTTCGCCTTGTAGTGACCGTACGGCTCGATGTCGTCCTCGGAGATACCGAGGTTTTCGGCAATTCTGCCTATTTTCAGCATTTTAGCCTGCTGAGCGATTTCAATATCTGATAACATTGGAAAATTCCTCCCGATAAACATAATAAATATAGTATAGCACAATTTGTCGGGTTTGCCAATACTTTTTTGTTATTTTATATAAATATCTTCATCTGTAATTTCAATTACGCCGTTTTTCTTTTCATAACATTCGATCTCTTTGATTATTATCATTTCTATCATATTTGTCATAGAACGCTTTTCGGCGTCGGCAATTTTCTTTATTTTTGCGTGATTGACAGGGTCTAACCGAAGGGTAAACTGTGTTTTAATAACAGGCATAAAGCAAACTCCTTTAGAATTATTTTACTTTATGATATCACTTTGATTTCAATTTGTATGGTGTCTACTTGACATCAAAATATAAAAATGATATAATGATTATATTGTAAAAAAACATCGAAAGGAATATGTTTATGAAAGCAAGAAAATCAATCAAGAAAATTGCCAAATAAGAGGGCGTATCCATTGACGATGTACGCAGAGAAATGCAGACAGCAATTGACGAGGGAATGAAAAGTACCGAGCCTCAAGCAGTGGAGTTTTGGAAAAAAGTCCCTCATAATGGAGAAAAGCCAACGCCGGAGGAACTTATAGATTACATCTCAAAAAATTTGCGTAAGCAATTATAATACTTTGACGTGCTAATAAATAAAATATAACTTTTCAACAAAATCAATTAAATTCCCCCTTGACCTTTTGTGCGGAAAGTAGTATAATTATTACAGAATATTTTTCTTTTGGAGGAATTTTTATGTCAAAAACTTTTATCGTTGAAACTTCCGCGCGTCACGTCCACGTTACACAGGAGGACTTGGAGACCCTTTTCGGCAAGGGCGCGGCTCTTACCAAGAAAAAAGACCTTTCCCAGCCGGGACAGTACGCTTGCGAGGAGCGCGTTGAGGTAGTAGGTCCTAAGAAATCTTTGGCAAACGTTTCCATTCTCGGACCTGTCCGTCCCGCAACACAGGTTGAGCTTTCCGCTACGGACGCTCGTTCTATCGGCATTTCCGCACCTATCCGCGAAAGCGGCGACACCGCAGGCTCGGCAGGCTGCAAGCTTGTAGGTCCCGCAGGCGAGGTGGAGCTTAAAGAGGGCGTTATCGTTGCTAAAAGACATATTCACCTCACCCCTGCCGACGCTGAGGAGCTTGGCGTTAAGGACAAAGAGGTCGTTTACGTAAAGGTAGACACCGAGGGCAGAAAGGCAATTCTCGGCGACGTTGTATGCCGCGTTTCGGACAAGTTTGCCCGCGCTATGCATATCGACACCGACGAGGCTAACGCTATCTCCGCAACTCCTGCTCTCCAGGGCGAGATTTTCAGAATTTGAGTTTGAAAATAATGCTAATTTGCTCCTAAAAGCGTAGATAAAAAATCTGCACAAAAATCATATATGCAAATTTTGCTTGATTTTTTAAACGCTTTTTAGACGGAAATTAGTATAAAAATAAAAACCGCCGTGCTGAAATTTTCAGTACGGCAGTTTTTTTCATGATTTTTATTAGTGACAAGCTTCGCACTCGCCTATCTCGCCGACAATCGGCATTGGGTCGATACCCTGACGCTTGTAGTAATCCGAAATCGCTGACTTCATAGCCTGCTCCGCAAGCACAGAGCAGTGCAGCTTCTGTGGAGGAAGTCCCTCCAGAGCCTCAACTACGGCCTTGTTGGTAAGCTTCAAAGCCTCGTCGATGGTCTTGCCCTTTATCATCTCCGTAGCGATCGAAGAAGTCGCCACAGCCGCGCCGCATCCGAAGGTCTTGAACTTAACATCGGAAATAACGCCGCCGTCCACCTTGATATACATTTTCATAATGTCTCCGCACTTAGCGTTGCCAACCTCGCCTATACCGTCGGCATTCTCGATCTCTCCCACATTTCTTGGGTTTGCAAAATGATCCATAACTTTATCGCTATAAAGCATAAAAACACTCCTTTAAAAAATCTGTAATATTTATTTAAGCGGTGAAACGAATTTCATTGCTTTCCGGATATTTTCCTTGCCGCACTGAATATCCTCCCAAAGCGGGGACATTCCTCTTATCCTCTCCACGACCTTTGGGACAACCTCAAGAATATAGTCGATATCCTCATCGGAAGTCTCGTCGGAAATAGTCAGTCTCATAGAACCGTGCGCCACCTCGTGAGGCAATCCCAAAGCAAGCAGCACATGGGACGGATCCAGCGAACCGGAAGTACACGCAGAACCGCTTGAAGCGCATATCCCGTTGGCGTCCAGCAAAAGCAAAAGCGATTCACCCTCAACGCCTAAAAACGATATGTTCACGTTGCCGCAAAGTCTTTGCTTCGGGTCGCCGTTAAGTCTGCTGCAAGGTATTTTCGTAATGCCCTCGATAAGCCTGTCCCGCATTTTGGAAACGCGCTCAATTTTCTCGGGGATATTTTCACAAGCCGCGGTTACAGCCTCTCCCAAGCCCATAATAGCGGGGACATTCTCTGTGCCCGCACGTCTGCCGCGCTCCTGTGCGCCTCCGAAAATAAGGTTTGTCATTGGTATTCCTTTTCTTACGTACAGAAAGCCTATGCCCTTTTGAGCGTGTATTTTGTGTCCCGAACAGGACAGCATATCAATATTCTGCTCCTTTACGTTTATGGGGACATTTCCCAGCGCCTGAACAGCGTCCGTGTGGAACCAAACGCCCTTTTCACGGCAAATTTCGCCGATCTCCTTAATTGGCATTATTGTGCCTATCTCGTTGTTGGCGTACATTACCGTGACCAGTGCGGTGTCTTCCCGAATGGCGTTTTTTACCTGTTCGGCGGTAATAAGACCCATTTCATCAACGGGAAGATAGGTTACCTCAAATCCCTGTTTTTCAAGGAACTCACAGGTGTGCAGTACTGCATGGTGCTCAAAATTTGTGGTGATAATGTGCTTTTTGCCCTTTGCGCCAAGCCTTATTGCCGCGGAACGGATAGCCCAGTTGTCAGCCTCCGAGCCGCCGCTGGTAAAGAATATCTCGCTTGCGGAGCAGCCGACCGCAGCGGCTATCTTTTCACGAACCTCCGTGATCGCTCTTTCAGCATCCCGACCAAGCTTGTAGATACTGGAGGGGTTGCCGAACTGCTCAGTCATATAGGGCAGCATAACGTCCAGCACACGCTTTGAAACGGCAGTGGTGGCTGCGTTATCCGCATATATAAATCGTTTTTCCATAAAAATCACTCTTTTCGGAAATTTTTTATTACTTTATTATTATATACCTTTTTGGTATAATAAGCAATAGAAAAGAGTTCCAAATTTTAAATATTTACAATTACATAAAATACAGTAAATATATAGGTAATATAATTAAAATATTAAACTGAAAGGGTCTGAAAAATGAAAGTGGAAATTTTTACCGACGGAGCCTGTTCCGGAAACCCGGGTCCCGGAGGATACGGTGCAATTTTAAGAGCCGGCGAGCATATTAAGGAGATATCCGGCGGCGAAGCCAACACTACCAACAACCGCATGGAGCTTATGGGCGTGATATCCGCGCTTTCTGCTCTGAAATACCCATGTGACGTGGTGCTTACCACCGACAGCAAATATGTTGTGGACAGCGTTACAAAGGGGTGGGCAAAAAAGTGGCGTTCCAACAATTGGATAAAATCCGATAAAAAGCCTGCGCTTAACGCCGACCTGTGGGAAAGACTCCTCGATCTGCTGGAGATACACAATGTACGGTTCGTGTGGGTCAAGGGTCACGCGGGGCACCCCGAAAACGAACGGTGCGACAGACTTGCCGTTATGGAGAGGGACAAATTTTAGCGTTATGTTTTTATGCACAGATCGCAGCGGTTTTCTATATCAAAAGCGGAGAAATATTTTTCCTCAAGAGGTATCCAGCGGTCACGGAAAACCTCGGCGTTTTCCTCGCCGTTCCGCAGGATAATACGCCTCATCTGCTCCCTCGGATCGACTGTGAGGAATATTCGCAGGTCGTAATATCCCCAAAGTGAAGAGTGCAAGCTGTATGAACCCTCAACGAGATTTACCGCAGCTATCCGAACCGATACTTCTTCGGAAAAGTCCCGCTTGCGGCAGTCGTAGGGACGGTACGTAACAGTGTCCTTGCCGCTTTTTAGAGGCAGCAGGACTTCTTCAAGAAAACGTTCGTGATCGACATTTTCACCCGGAGTCTGAAGCCGCTTTTCGGTGCGCTGTTCGGGACGAAGAAAAAAATCGTCCATATGAAAAACAGCGCAGCCTGTTTTGGCTTGCAGTCCTGCCGCAAGGGTGGTTTTTCCCGCGGCGCATCTGCCGTCAATACCTATTATCAGCGGCTTGTCTTTCGGAAGACCGCCGATAATTTCAATTAAATTTTCCATATCAGTTACCGCCGTCAAAAAACGCGGTCAGCTTTTCCTTAAGCATTTCATATCTGAGACGCTTTTCTTCTTTGGCGAAATGGACTTCCCTGAACTGCTCGGGATTATTTTCATAAACAAGCTTTTTGGCGTCCTCGCCGAACTGTTCGCTTGTCAGGTCGAAAACATACTCTCCGATAACGTTGTAGCAATGGAAGTTGCCGCCCTCCATAGGTATGCCGTAAACCTCTCCTCCGAAAATATCCTGTGCCAGAAATGCGGTCACAGAGCATTGTCCCTTTGTTTTGTTTTCCTTAGACCACTTGTCACGAAGCCGCGGGGCGCAGGTTTCGGCGCACCATATTTCCGACAGCGCGTCATACAGAGCGGCAGGAGATTTTATCTTTGGGTACAGATCATTTACAGGTTCTGCAAATGCATTTTCCCAACCGTAAAAATTATACTTCATATTGACACCTCACTTGTTTGATAAGAGATATACGCGCGCGTATGCTTTCAGAATACAGGTTATGAACGTCTCTCAAAATATTTTAACATAAATTTGCCTGCAAGTCAACCAAATCAATTGACAATGGACATAAACAGGCTTTCTCACCCGCTATATATAAAGTTATAAATATTTTGGGCATATTGCATAATATTTTAAAAATGTTATTGACTTGTTTAAGCAAACATGATATAATGTTAGCAACGTATAGTTAAATTCTTTAGGTTATACGGTGTGTACTGTAAGGTTGTCAAGTGTTTTTTATATCAGTGTAAACGTTTACAGTGCGATAAGCCTTATGATAAAATAAATGAACTTAGGAGGTATTTTTGTGAAAAAATCATCATGCAAAATTTTGGCAGGCGTCCTTGCAGCAGCTTCGCTGGCTTCACTTGCGGCTTGCTCCGACAGCAGCACGGGAGGAGATACCACAACTACTGAAACCACTACTGCCAAGACCGAATGGACAGGCGATAATATTGAGGTCACTGCCGATGAGGGAAGTCTTAACACAGAACTTGACACCCAGGGCAAGACCCTTAAATGGATGGGTACTTATGATCTTAATCCCACAAACGACGCTAACGAGCGTTCGGCTGAGGTTGCTCTTTTCGAGGATAATTACGGCGCTTCCATAGAGTATATCCCCACTACCTCGGGAACACGCTTCGACGACCTTGCAACGGCTATTCTCGGAGGTTCTCCTCCTGATATATTTATTTATGAATGGCGCGCTTTCCCTTACGATATCGTAAAGGGTCAGTATCAGGCTGTTGACTCCATAATCGACTGGGAAGACCCTATGTGGGCTGACGTTAAGGATCAGGCGGACAAATATCTTTGGAACGGCGAGCATTATATCGCTCCCCTCGGATATGCTTTCAACGACACTCAGATACTTATGTACAACAAGACAACTATTGAGGACAACGGTTTTGATGATCCATATGAGCTTTACCAAAATGGCGAATGGAACTGGACTAATTTTGTAAACATGATGAATGAATTTAAAGGCAGCGATTCAGACCGCTACGGTATTGCAGGCTGGTGGGCAAACGCTTTCGTTTACACCGCAGGCGACACTATCGTAACATATGACGGAAAAACCTTTACCAATAATATGTACAGCGGAAAGATCGAGCGCGCTCAGCATACTATTGAAGATATCTGGAAAAACCAGCTCGTTAAGAGAGGCTGGGTAGGCGGCGAGTCCGCTTTCACGACCGGCGACACTCTCTTCTACTCAATGGGCACATGGGCTTATGACGCAGCTCAGAAATCAATGCCCAACGATGTTATCCAGATCGTTCCTTTCCCCAGAGACCCGGAGCAGAACGCTGACTTTATGTCCAAGAAGATACACGCTTATATGTGGGTAAAGGGCAGCGACAATGCGGACTGCGTAAAAGCATGGTTCGACGTTAACAGACTTGTAAACTATGACGATCAGTACAAGGAAGTCACAAAACAGAAGTATCTTTCAAACAACACAGGCTGGACAAGCGAAATGTACGATCTTGTTATGGAGTTTTATGACGAGGACAAATTTGCTCTTGCATACGATTACGGCTACGGAATTTCCCAGTATATGGGCGATGAGGTTATGCCTGACCTTTACGAGGGTATCGTAAACGAGAAGTACGAGAGCTGGACGCAGGGAAGAGAAACATATATGAATATTGTCGATCAGGAGATCGCTGTTTACAACAATTAAAATTTTATTCGGTACGGTATCGGAATTTCGGTACCGTACCGTTTTATTTAGTCGTGTTTTAACATCAAAAGGTTCGGGGGCAGAAATATTTTTGCATAAACTTGTTGATATTTATGTAAAAATAGTGTACAATTAATATGATGTAATTTTACATCATACCTCTGAAAAATCTTACATCTATAAGGAGCGCTTGTCATGAACCGCAAAATCCCAATGCTGACCGCATCTTTTTTTCTTGGAGGGACGATCCCAAAAGTCTGTTATGAAATGTCCAGACTTGAAGTCTCGAACTTTGATATATATTCGCCGCTTCTTCCTCAAAGCTTTGACGGACTGAAAATAGTACAGCTTTCCGATCTGCACAACAAGGTTTTCGGCAGTAACAATGCTCCTCTGCTGCACCTTATTACAGAGGAAAAGCCGGATATTGTGGCTATGACCGGTGACATGATAAGCCATGACGCTCCCAACACGGAGGCTTTTCTTAAGCTTGTGGAAAAACTCGCGCAGATTTCCGACGTTTATTACGTCAACGGCAATCATGAGCTTTCCGACCTTTCGGAGGAGGATTTTGAGTACGCCTCAAAATCCATGGCGGATTTTGGCGCGGTATGCCTTGACAATGATTTTACGGACATTTGCCGAGGAGAGGATAAGATCCGAG
>CANDEV010000011.1 GCA_947383835.1 uncultured Clostridia bacterium | reverse complement strand
TTTTTATTATATCATATTCTTTTCTGTTTTGCAATGCTTTATGTGAACACACTCTTGGTTATGACATATCGGCAGAATATTACAAAAAGATAGACCTGTGGCTGGACTGGTGGCGAGGGTACTGCAAGCCGTTCCACAGCTTTATTTTTAACAACGGAAAGAAAAAATTTCAGCGGGAAATGTACGCCTTGAAAATGGGCAAAAAGGTCTGCGAGGACTGGGCTTCTATCCTGCTGAATTCCAAAACGAAAATTGTTATTGAGGACAAAAACGCAAATATTTTTGTGCAGGGCGAAAAAGAAACAAGCGGTATTCTTGGTGCAAATAATTTTTGGAAGCAGGCTAACCGCCTTGTGGAAAAAGCCTTTGCGGCGGGTACGGGAGCGGTGGTGCTGCACGTTCAGAATGTCAAGACAGACGGCGGCAGCGTGCAGGCTTCTCCGGAAGCGAAAATAAAACTCAACTACATATCCGCCGAAATGATAATTCCTATTTCTGTTGACAACGGAAAAATTACCGAGGCTGCGTTCGCTTCGGAATTTACCGAAAAGGGAAAAAGTTTTTGAAGCTGGAGACTCATTTGCTTGACGGAAGCGGAAATTACGTAATAAAATATTACCGCTTCAGGGCGGACAATAACGTCCTTGAGCCTGTGGAAATGCCGCAGGATAGTGTGTCGGAATTTAATACGGGGTGCGGCGTTCCGTGGTTTGCGATCATTGAGCCGAACATTGAAAATGATGTTGAGTGCAGCAACGGCTTGGGCGCATCTGTTTTGCACGGTGCGCTTGACGAGCTGAAAGCTGTGGACTTGTGCTTCAATAATTTTTGCTCCGACTATTATTTAGGCGCGAAAAAGGTTTTTATGAAAAAAGACCTTGCCGAGGAAACGGAGGACGGCGTGGAGGTCGCTCCCGACGACGTTAATCAGCAGCTTTTTACTTTTGTGAAAATGCCCCTTGACAGCAAAGGAAATCAAGCTTTATTGCAGGAATTCAACCCTGCGCTGCGCACCGAGGAAAACACCAAAGGCGTACAGTCCGTCCTTGATTATCTTTCCTTTAAGTGCGGACTTGGCAACAAGCACTATCAATTTAATGGCGCGACGGCGGTTACTGCCACGCAGTACACGGGCGACCGTCAGGACTTGATCCAGAACGCTCACAAGCACTATATTGTTGTTGAGGATTTTTTGCTGTCGTTGGTACGTGCGATTCTGCACGTGGGCAAACACATTATGGGCGCGGATTTTAACGAGGACACCGAAATTGAAGTTATTTTCGACAAGTCCGTAATAATTGACGAAGCTGCGGAACGCTTGCAGGATCAGCAGGACGTTCGGGACGGTCTTATGGCGAAATGGGAGTACCGTGTAAAATGGTACGGCGAGACCGAGGAGGAGGCGAAAAAAATTATCGCCGAAATTGAGGGCGGTCAGCAAGTGGATTTAGGCTTTGAGGACGGTGGTTAATTATGGCTTTGTCCCCCGCACAGCTTGACAAGCTGCCCGACAGTATGGTACAATTAATGTCGGAACTACAGGACGAAATTATTTTCGACATCTGCCGCAGAATTACAAAAACCAATATGCTCACGCCCACGGCGGAGTGGCAGTTGTACAAGGCAAATCAATTGACACTCTCATCCCGTGAGGTCAAAAAAAGAATTGCCGCGAAGCTTAAGGTGCAGGAAAAAGTCCTGAAAGATTTGTACACGGACGCTGTGAAAACCGCCATTGCCGAGGACGCGAAAGTCTACAAAATTGCCATTACAGAGGGCATTTTATCGGACGATTACCGAGACAAGCTGACGAATTACACGCGTTCCGCTGCGTTCTCCAACGCCCTTAAAAAGGGTCTGAAAAATACAAACGGACTGCTCCGCAACCTTACCAACTCGGCGGCAGCGGCGGCGAACAGACAGCTTTCCGACGCGCTGGATTTAGCTTACCTTGAAGTTACAAGCGGCGCGTTTACGCCGCAGGAGGCTATTTTCAAGGTAACCCAAAAGCTTGGCGCGGACGGGATAAAGTGCGTGTCCTACGCTTCGGGGCGCACCGATCAGATCGACGTTGCAGTGCGGCGTGCGGTTGTGACAAGTATCGGAAAGACCTGCGGCGATATGCAGCTTGACCTTGCCAATGAAATGGACTGCAATCTCGTTAAGGTTTCCTCTCATTTGGGGGCGCGTCCCACTCATGCGGAATGGCAGGGGCGGATATATTCGTTTGTCAAGGGACACCCCAAGTACCCGTATTTCTACGAGGCTACGGGCTACGGTACGGGCGACGGGCTTTGCGGGTGGAATTGTCGGCACTCGTTTTTCCCTTACTTTGAGGGTATCTCCAAGCCTGCGAATGAGCCGAATTTTTCCCGCTCCGAAAACGAACAGGTCTACAAGGATACACAGAAGCAGCGTTCCTATGAGCGTGCGATACGGAAGTCCAAACGGGAGCTTGCGGCTCTGGACGGGGCGCGTTCCGCTTCCGATGATACTGCGCTCCGCGCTAAGCTTGATAATGAGTTTGCGCGGAAGTCTGTTACTCTTAAACGACGGGAGGCTGCGCTTTCCGAGCATTTGAAAGCTACGGGGTTACTTCCCGATAATTCCCGTGTTCGGGTGGACGGGTTTGGCAGGTCGGTAAGTCAGAAAGCCGTTCATGCGGCGAAGAAATATACTGCAAGCAGAATAAATATTAAAAGCGGCAATAACAATTTTCCATATTATCCGGCAAATGCTGATTTTCTTAACAGTTCCGACTTTAAGAAGCAGTTTGAGGGATTATTTAATTCAAAGCTTGATAAAGCGGCTTGTAAATATGCACAGCTTGCCGTTGTGGAGAATAATAACAAACCGTCAGAAACAATTTACTTGCTTTCGGAAAGCGGCAGAAAACTTAACAGGCTTACAAAAAAACATTACAGCGATAATGATGACGTGGGCGGCGTTCTGCTTGCTGAAAAACGAGAATTTGTTCTGATACATAATCACCCAAATAATACGCCGCTCAGTTTGTCGGATATTAT
Organism: uncultured Clostridia bacterium; assembly: GCA_947383835.1. Taxonomy (GTDB): domain Bacteria; phylum Bacillota; class Clostridia; order Oscillospirales; family Ruminococcaceae; genus RGIG8773. Next base: position 81,700 of record CANDEV010000011.1, on the reverse strand, counting down.
GGCGTTAAACGATGTTGATAAAATGAAAGCTATTGTTTCTGTTGGACATGACGGCAAAGTTTGTGTTGTTTCAATCGGCAATGGCAAAAGAGCTGTAACCAAAATGGATATACAGTCATTGAAAATGGCTTATCAGCGTAATATTGCCAAATCAGGACAAACTAACGAAGCTATACAGGCATTTTGTAAAGAGGTAGGTTGGATATATGGATAGAAAAATTACTTTATGCGACGTTGGAATTGATGAGTGTCAAACCGATGAAGAACGCGAAGCGTGGTGCATGAGAGAGTTTGATATGACATATGCGGAATATATTGAGGTACTCAATTCTGAACTTCCGATCAAGGAAGCATTAGAAAAAGTTTTTAATAAGAAAAAGCACTCTGAATAAGGGTGCTTTTAATTTTGCAAAAATTTGAAAGGTGGTTATAAAATGAAATCAGATTCAATTAAAGGCTTTACGTTTGACACAGCCAAAGGAAGCTATCTTCTTGACGGAGAAGATATAGGCGGGAAAGTGACATCTATTGATATGCATCTTGGCAGCGATAGAAAAGATATAACAATAAATTTTGCAGATGAGTCAGCTGTAATAAAAGGAGCGATAGTCCCTGAAAAATATCTGCACCCTATTTATTGCAGTTGCGGAGAAAAATTATGCGATTATTCTTTTGACTGTACATTATATTGCAGCAAATGTCAAAAGACGACTACGGTCTTATGCGGTAAATACCAATAATTTTAACCCCGAAAAAACGCCCTTAAAACAGCATTTTAACGCCGTTCTAAGGCGCATTTTTTATACACTTTTTAAGGAGGAATTTTTATGAAGCTTGAAGAATTGACAAAGCTCGGCATTGCCGAGGACTTGGCGAAGCAGGTCGTTGCTCTGAACGAAGCCGAGGTCACCGCGGAGACTAAAAAGCTTACCGACAAGGAGGCGGAGCTGACTATGGCGACGGAAAAAATTACGGAGCTGACCGAGAACGTGAAAAAATTCGACGGCGTGGACGTTGACAAAATGAAGTCAGAGCTTGCAGACTGGAGCAAAAAATACGCCGAGGACACTGCCGCGCTGAAGCTGGACAATGCGCTTTCAAAGGTGCTTGCCGGCTGCGGTGCAAAGGACGCGGATATTGTCGGCAAGCTTATTGACCGTTCCATTGTCAAGCTTGGCGAGGACGGTAAGCTTATCGGTGTTACCGAGCAGTTGGAACGGCTGAAAACCGACAAGGCGTTTTTGTTCGGCGGTGCTGATGAGCAGCCGGGCGCGCGGATCGACACGGGGTTAGACCACTCCAAAACCGCTGAAGCCGTGTCCGACGCGCAGGCGAGAGCCGTCATGGGCTTGCCGCCTGTAAAATAATTTAAGGAGGATTTTTTATGGCAAATTCAATCGCACTTTTCAAAAAGTACATCGACCTGCTTAGCGAGGTCTACAAAAGCGGCGCGAAAACCTCGGTGCTGGATATTGACGGTACACTGGTACAGGCAGGGGCTAACGCTAACGAGATAATCATTCCCAAAATTTCTATGGACGGTCTTGCGGACTATTCCCGCAACGGCGGCTATGTAAGCGGCGATATTACCCTCTCCAACGAAACGGTGAAATTTAATTACGACCGCGGACGGAAATTTTTTGTGGACGCTATGGACAATCAGGAAACCGTTGGACTTGCTTTCGGCAGGCTTTCAAGCGAATTTATCCGCACAAAGGTAATTCCCGAGCTGGACGCGGTGCGGTTCGCAACCTACGCGGCTATTCCGGGTATCGGGACGGCTTCCACCGATATTACCACGGGCGAGGGCGCGCTGTTCGCGCTCATGACTGCCAACAACGCTATGGACGAGGCGGAAGTCCCCTCCGAGGGCAGATACCTTTTCATCACGCCAACGCTGCATAATTTTATCAGCAACGTTGACAGCTACAAGTCCAAGGCTGCTATGGAAAAATATGCGGGAATTATAGACGTACCCCAGTCCCGTTTTTACACGGCGGTCGACCTTTTGGACGGCAAGTCAGAGGACGAGACCGCGGGCGGCTACAAGAAAAACGCTGCGGCGAAAAATATCAATTTTATGATAATTCACAAGGCGGCGGTTATTCAGTACAGCAAGCACACGGTCAACAAGATTTTTACTCCCGAGGAAAATCAGACGGCGGACGCTTGGCAGTTCTGCTACCGCGCTTACGGACTTATGGACGCTTACGAAAACAAGGCTGCGGGAATTTATCTCCATACAGAAGCGGATAAAACGGCGGAATAGGAGGGATTTTTTATGAGAATTGTCGGACGCACTTTTGAGTGCAGTAAAAAAACTGTTGAGGAAATCGTTCCTAATAATCCCGGCGAAGCTTCCGAAGCTCCGCCTTTTGTTGATGAGGAAACTTTTGAAGCGGCACTTGCGGAAGCCGGAGAGACCGTTGAAAAATTTTACTCCGAGGAATTGCCAGACCTTGACGGCATGAACATTGCCCAGCTCAAAGCATTTGCCGAGGAAAAAGGCATTGATTTAGGCAACGCAAAGCTCAAGGCGGACATAATTGCGGCGATCATTGCGGCAATGTCCGCAGCCGACGTTCCCGACCCCGAAACGGAGTGATCCTATGGCATACGCTGATTACGATTTTTACAAAAAGGTATACAGAGGCACGTTGTCCGAGACCGATTTTATGCGGTACTCCGAGCGTGCCTCCGACTATATCGACGGGCGGACGGATTACGTTTTGAAAAAGGCGGGTATTCCCGAGGAGCTTTCCGAACGGGTAAAAAAAGCCTGCTGTGCACTTGCGGAGACTATCCGTGGCAACGAAAAGGGCGGGATCAAGACTTCCGAAAAGGTCGGGGACTACTCCGTATCCTATGCCGTGGGGACGCAGCGCAGCGATACCCAAAAGCTGGACGATACCATTCAGCTTTATCTTTCCGACCTTGTTAAGTGTTAGAATTATCCACATAATGCACCGCGATTTTCGTCACCTTTTCAAGCTTTTTCTGCGGACGGCTGTACTTGTTCGGGGTCAAAAAGTTTTCTGTAATTTGCATAAAAATTCCTCCTAAAAAATTAATCGCTGACAGGGAACGCAAAGCAAATTTTGGCTTCAGCGTCGTCGGCAGTCTGAACGGTAGCCGCCCGAAAGGCTTTGCCGCCGAAATCAATGTACATACCCGCAGGCGTGAATGTCGGTGCGGACAGTACCCGATAAAAGCTCGTAAAATTCACGCCCATTGTGGGATCGTGCATTTTTACCGCTGTAAATTCTCCATTCGGAAGCGGTTCGACCGCAGTGTCGTCAATAGTCTGCACGCCTGTTTTGGTGTACAGGGTAGTGCCTTTTATAACGCCCCAATCACCGTTCTCCATTTCCGCGAAGATTATATTTGTGCGTTGCGGAGGATCGCCGATAAGGGTTGAGCGTATGTATATTACTTTGCCGTCAACGCTTTTTTGCCAGTAACTGTTACCTGTCAACTCTGCTGCAAAAAAATCAGCGCATTTGTATACTGCAAGCGGCTTCAACAAATGGGGAATGACGGGAGCAATGTTATCGGCTATTCTGCTCAGCGATATGGTCTGCGGCGTACACAATGTTCAGTCCGTCAAGAAATATTATTAAACCGCAGCTTTTTATCAACGGATTTGAAGCGGCAAAAAATTTGCTTACGCCGAGCCAAAAACGGTGTCCCCATCTTGGCTGCGCGCTTAAATGGAATCCTGTTGAACATTCGTGGGATTGTGCCTGCCATGGTTCACGCTTTGCTGAAAGCGGAAAAGTGCTTGACAATCCTGCAAACAGCAATTCAATAAAATAAATACACCTCTTGCGCACGATTGCATAAGAGGTGTATTTTGCAGGAGAATATATTTGTTTGTATGTTTCTAAATTTAATAAGTGTATTTCCATAGTTTTATGGTAACGCAAAGCGCGAAATCGCAGCTTTTTAAGGTTGTGTTTCTTGACCATAAATCAAAAATGGTCGGTAACAAAGTTAGGTGTTATCAGATTTCCCAAATTATCCCTGCATACATAACCAAAATATTCGCTGCTGCAAAGTCCGTAATATGCTGCGATATGTACGCACAATTCCATTTTGTCGCCTTTGAAAACCTCAAAAAGCTTTGCAATCTCGTCCAACATAGTGTTATCCTCAAAATATGCCTTGATTTTGTGAATGCCTTTTCTAAAGAAAAATCCTCGCCATGTCCTTTAACACTCCTTAAATTTAAACGTAAGCCTTTAGCTGTATCTACACGCACAGTTTTGTGGGAATGCCATAGTGACAAAGACTCCCGAGGATGCATCCCCGGGAGCTGGTTTTTGTGAAAACAACAAACATAGTTCAAAATTTCTTTTCTCATATGTTCTTACACAACGCCAAACCGTTTTTACCAATGCCAATATTTGTTTTATTTAGTATTTGAAAGCTTCCACCTGAATGTGGAAATACGCTGCGCACGTGTATTGTCATACGAAATATTGCTGCACACCGTGCTTAGATCGTTATATCGGTAATCCACCTTTGCGCTTTTGCCGCTGAAACCGATAGCGGATTTAACAGCCTCCGCGCCGTAGTTTCTCTGGATAACCGCTCCCAGTCTGTGGTACTGTCTCTCAAACTCGACTATCTCCTTGGCAAGGATCGGCTTTGTATCGCAGACATTGTAAGTACCCTGATAGTTGATACCGTTTGCCGCATTGAGAATACCGGTGATAAAGTCGATAAGGTTGTAAAGGCAGCAGAACGAGAACCCGTAGTCGCCGTATCCGTAAATGTAGGAGCAGCCGTCCTTGGGGTCAAAAATCTTTGCATGAAGATTCGGCGCATAGGATTGGGTATAGATAGGGCATACTCTTGCTACAACGCCTTTTACCGAGCCTGCTCCCTTGATCGCCTTGATAAGAGCCTTTTCACTGTCGTACTTCATCTTTCCGTAAGCCGTTACAGGCTTTTCATCGGAAGTCTCACGTATCGGCTCTCTTGTTTTCTGCGGCGCATAGACCTGGTGAGTACTTATCATGATTATATCGTCAGCGCCGGCAGTAATTGCAGACTTGTAGATAAATTTATCCACCGCAGCGGACTTTTTCTCCTCCGCAGATGTTATGATATTGGGGAAATCGTTATCAACAGTACAAGCGAGGTGAATGAGAACGTCAATTCCCTGCTCCATCATAGCGCCTGTAACAGCGTCCTTGTTATCCACCGATGACTGAACAAAAGTATAATTTGGGTTATCAACATTAGTATTAGGCGTATTATCCACACCTATGACCTTAAATCCTTTGGACAGCAGAACCTCTGACAATTCGCTTCCAATAAGTCCGGATGCACCTGTAATAAAAACGGTTTTCATAATTAGCCGCCCCTCCGTTCTGTAAATTTCTATATGTAATTATATTATACCATAAAAAAATATAATTGCAATAGATTTTTTGACTAAATCCATATAAATTTTATAGACATCATTATTAAAATGAAATAAAACGCCATAATTTGCCTTATACTGGCAATTATGCAGTAAGCTTTGTAAAAATATGACAACATTATATTAGCATAAGTGCGGCAAGGCAGTACTAATACTAATTTCTATCTAAAAGCGTAGTTAAAAAATCTGCGCAAAAATCATATACGCAAATTTTTGCTTGATTTTTTAAACGCTTTTTAGCTGGAAATTAGTATAACCAACCAATTATCCCCGCCATGTTTTGCGGACAAGCCATAAGCCCGCAAAACAGCCCCGTGTCGAGGCTGTTTTGATTTGATTTTACCTGTCCGGAAATCTCCGAATAACCGTCTCAATATCCTTTTGCCGACGCGATTTGTGAAATTTCCTTGAAATACATAAGTATTCCTATGGGAATACCACTTTGTCTGCCGCCCAAAATACTGCGTGATGCGGCACTCTTTAGGTTATTGGACAGTTCTGTTTCACATCTCCTTATTTTTGTATTCATTGCCAAAAAGAATATCATCAATTATTGATTTATACATTTCTTTGTACATTGAAATATATGGATTGTTAAGCAAAAATGCAAACGGAGAGGATACATTGGCTTCTTCTACGCTTTTAAGCCATTCAGATTCTGACAATGGTTTATATTCATTGAAGCCGCTTAAATCAAGGCTTAGGTTTAAATTTGTATTAAAATTATAAGTTGTTTCTCTTCCATATTTATTTGCTAAAACTCCAGAAGTAAACAACTCACCATAAAGATTAAGTTGGTCAACAAATCCAGTTTTACCAGTGTACTTTTCCTTTATTTCGGCTTCAATTTCTTCATAATTTGTACCGGAATAACCTCTTGCTTTATGTATTATATCATCTGTTAATCTTCCGATGCAATTACGAACATCTGTAACAAATTGATTATTTATTATGTTATATTCTTGACAAGCTGAAATTGCACGTGTTGCGTGATAATTATCAAAAGCGTCCTCGTATCTTTTTTCAATATCCGCATAGATTTCAGCTTTTGACATTTCGGAATAATCCATATCTTTTATTGCAGCTGAAATTTTATCAAGCTTTGCCTGTGTGTCCGATATATTTGAAAACGTTTCTTTTTTTATTGCGGTTCTTTCAACAGTAGGAGTACTGTTGAAAGTGTCTTTTGCTGAGGATTTTACAAGTACATCGCTGAAGCTGTCCTTTTTAATTCGGCTTGAGGGTCTTGACTGAACATACGAAACACGGACGCGATTATTGATCCCATTAATCATCACAGTAATTCTTCCTTTCATTTATTCAGCACTTTCGGAGCTGTCGTTTGCTGCGTCCCCGCATACCGATGTTGTTACAATATTCTAACATATAAAAACACGGCTGCGGTATGCTTGGCAGCATTATTTCTCGTTTTTGTCAAAGTAAATTATTCCCAGACCGACGGTGCTCATATAGCATCTTCCGTATTCATTCATATCTCCGCTTACGAAAACGCCGTTGCCGGTGCCGCCGAAGTTATGCACGTCATCGTTTACCCGAACCCAGCTTTCGCCCAGATTCTCGGACATATAAAGCCCCGGCTTGTCAGCCTCCATAGGAGTACCCCAAATATAGATCACAAGCGGGTCGCCGTCATTTTTTGCCTTGCCAAGCCCAACAGCCTCGCAGTATTTTATATTCGGCACAAGCTCCGCAGTCTGTCCGTGATCCTTTGATACAAGCAGTCCGGCGCCGTTTGCAATATAAATAGTACCCTCGTTTTCCGGGTCAACGCAGAGACGTCTGTAATTGGGAGTGATACCCGCAGCTCTCGCAAAGGTCTTTCCGCCGTCGGAGCTTGTGTAGAAAGTACCGTTGCCGCCGCCGTAAACATAATCCGCATTGTTCGGATCGCCTATAAAGTAAACATCGTTGCCGATAACGCCCTCGACCTCGTTCCAGCTTTCGCCCCAGTTGTCAGTCCAGTAGGCTTTCATGGCGTTTTCTGCGCTCCACAGAAGCACGCTTCCGTCAGCGTTAAGCGCGATCCTGCCGTTGTAAAGTATCTTTCCGCTTTCGGGACTGTTTGTGATCTTATTCCATGTTTTGCCGCCGTCTGTTGAGTAGGTAAGCTTCATTTCCTTATCATCGCCGCCAACCTTAGCCCACAGGTCTCTGTTCTGCGCGGCAATCGTTATGCTTGTAGTCGAGCCTATCTTATCCTGATGTCTCTGCGCGGGTGTGAAAATATCCTCGTGGACAAATCCGTCATAGTCGCCTACAGCGGAAACAAGCGGATAGTCCTTCATTGTGATAATGTCAAGTGGGACAGTCTCTTCGATGCCGAGAGCGTCGAAATAAAATTTGGGAGTGCTGTCCCAGATGTTTCCGCAGGAGAAAATACCGTTGCCCGAGTTCACCATTATTTTGTTTGCGTCAAAGGGGTCAATTGCAAGGGAGCTGCACCAGTGTATCGCGCAGTCCTCTACCCATGGCATACCGTTTGTATCCATTTCCATGCTTTTCAGCACGTTGTTCCATGTCTTGCCGCCGTCTGTTGAGGTGTAGAACCTGTCGCCGAAGGAGCCGTTAGACTGTTCCTCCCACCTGCCGCTTGTGACCGCAACAAGCCTGTTATCATCGTTTGGATCTATAACGATGTCACCGAAGGATTCGTCCGTAGGAGCGATATTTTCCGCCGTGCCGTCGGTATTGTAGCGGTAAATGCTGCCCAGCGCGCAGTTCCAGGGACCCTCGTGGTTAATGTAGGTAACGTAAAGATTGCCCTTGCTGTCAAGCTTCATGCGCTGTACCATATTAGAGGTATCGCTGTTTGGCAGCGGAGACCATGTTGCGCCGCCGTCCTCGGAAACATAAAGGTTATCGGATTTATTTCTTGATACCGAAGCGTAAATTTTTTGAGTAACGCCGTCCTTTGCGGTTGAGGGGTCGAAAAGTATAACGTTTATGCCGTTGGCGTTAGCTGTGGAGGCGTCGGGGAAGCTTGTCACGCTCTCCCATGTATAGCCGCCGTCGGTGCTTTTGATCATGCCGCCGCTGCGTCCGCCTGCAAAAATTATATTGCCATTATTTGGGTCTACAGCGATCCTTTCGCCGTTGCCTCTGCCCATTCCGTTGCCGTGTACCTTTATTTTGTCGGTAACGTCCACAATAGTAATATTTTTGCCGTAATCCTCCGAAACAGCCACAACAGTCTTGCCGTTGCTGAAATATTCGGTACCCAAAAGCATGAATACCCTGTTTGGAGACTGTGGGTCAAAAGCCAGACCGTCGCAGCCCAGCAAGCCCCTGTCGTCGGCAGTTACCCAGTAGTTCATCGAGACCCATTTGCCGTTCGTTTCGGAGGTGCGGTAATACACTCCGCCAACGTCGGTCTTTGCGTAGTAAACGTCCTGTTCGGGTGCGGCAAAAACACCTGTAACAAAACCGCCGCCGCCGATAGCGACCTGACCGTAGGACCAATCTGGGTTGATATATGCGCCGTCGCCGACAGTACCCGCCTTGTCGGCGCTTTCGCTTACCTGCGCGCCGCTGCCGCCGTCAGTCGTTTGTGTGCCGTCCGTGCCGCTTTCCTTGGAGCAGCCCGATATCATCGAAACGCACATCAGAGCCGCCAATGCAGCCGATGTAATTTTTTTAATTTTCATAACGCTTTCTCCTTATAAAATATGTTGTTAAAATTATATAATATTTTCCGCAGAAAGTCAAGAGAATTTGTTTTAAATAATAAAACGACATGGTTTTAAATCATGCCGTTTTTTATTATAGCAATCCTATAAAATAATGCCTTTTGTAGGGGCGGGGTCTTCCCGCCCGTGATTATGAAACAGCGGGACGGGAAACCCGTCCCCTACAGATTCGGTTATTATTTTGTTGGATTGCTATAGAAGATACTCTGCAAATATAAACAACACCAGCCGACCATAGATATTGACATTTTCAATATATTATAGTATAATTGTTAAAAATAAGTAAATAAAATATCGGAGGAAAAAATGGAAAACTATTCAAAAAAGTTTCTTATAAAAATGCCCCCAACGTTGGGAGACGGCAAGGGCTATAATTTAAAGCTTTACCCAAATGAAAAGTCCGCCGCAATTCTCGAAACGGAGGTCGATACTTTCGGCTTTGAGGTCATAGCCGAGATTACGGGGAACGATTTTTACAGCGACAGGGCTATTGCCGAAAGGGGAGGGAAGATACTGACCTTTGAGGTGGAGCGCAGGTGGCTGGTAAAAATCCCGGAAAATATAGGCGATTTTCAGTACCATACGATAGAGCAGGCTTATCTTGAACCGGAAAACGGCTTTCAGGGACGTATCCGCCGCCTTGACGACAGGTTCATCTACACCGAAAAGGCTCGAACGGGAAGCTCAGCCGTCCGTATAGAAAATGAGCGGGAAATTACCAAAACCGAATACGATGAGTATAAAAAACATACTATATTAAATATCGTAAAGAAAAAACGGTATATTATCCCGTACGGCGGACTGAAATTCGAGTTCGACATTTTTGAAAATACTGTTGAAAGCGGCTATGCCATAATGGAGGCGGAGCTTCCCGAAGAGAGCGCGCAGGTCAAGCTGCCCGATTTTATAGATGTTGTAGCCGAGGTCACAGAGGACAGCTACTACACCAACAGAAACTTTGCCTCAATGGATAAAATACAGCTATTAAAACAAGGAGTATAATATGGAAAACAATATAATGGTGCAAAACACGGTCACGGTCAAGCCGAGCGGCGAGGAACGCCGTGAAATAAGAAAACAGTACAGCAGGACGGCGTTGGTGCTGCTTCTGAATATTGCTATATTCAACTTTCTTTCACAGCTTATTTTGCGTGTCGGCTGTATGATATACGGCGGCGGCTTTTCGCTGGAGGCGTTTCAGCGGGGTGCAATGGCTTTTTCGGAAAATCAGCTTCTGTCCACGGTATTTTCCTGCATGGTGCCGATAATAAGCGAAACGGCGGCAATTCTGACAGGACTTAAAATTTTGAAGTACAAGCCGGACTTCAAAAAGCTTTCCACTCGTGACGGCTACGGCGGCGGTACAGTGGCAAAGCTTGTTACGCTCTGCCTTGGCTTGCAGACGGCGTCGGCGCTCCTTACCTCGCTGATCACGTCCTTTTTGGATAAATTCGGTCTTACGGGACGCACTATCGATCTTTCGGCAACAACCTCCTTCGGCGCAAACGTATTTATGTACTTCTATGCCTGCCTGTTGGGTCCGGTTCTTGAGGAACTGCTGTACAGGGGGATATTGCTCCAGTCCATGCGCAAATACAATGAGAGATTCGCCATATTCCTTTCGGCGGCGATCTTCGGTCTTATGCACGAAAATTATCAGCAGTTTATCCTTGGATTCCTGCTGGGCATACCTCTTGCTGTGGTAACAATAAAGTATAATTCCCTGCTCCCCTCAATAATCACACATATTATAGTAAACACCACCGCCTCGGTGTCAAGCGTTGTTATGCAGTACTTTTCCCCCGAGGTGTACAATATGGCTCTGACCGGCGAGAATATAGACATAAGCGCACTAAGCGGCGCCGACTGGGCGATACTCGGCGTAAACGCGCTTTTTAGGTACGGCTTTGCGCTGGCGGCTCTTATTATTGGAATAATCTGCCTTGTCAAGGGCGGAAATATGAGCAGACCCACTCCGGCGGGCAAGTCAAGAGCTTTCCCGATAATGATAACTTCAATACCGTGGATCGCCGTTTTTCTGGCGTATTTATACCTCAGCTTCGTGCAGCCGTTTATGGATATGACGCTCTGGGACCGCATACTTTTCAGCATATTTAAATGAATATGATGTTTTGAACAAATTATTAAAAAAGTACTTGACAAGCTGTTTTAGTTGATGTAAAATATTATTTAATAAAGTGCATTTTATTACTTTAAAATACATTTTATGGCAAAATTTTCAGCAAAGGCAAAGGTGATATACTATGTCCAAAATAGGTAAATCAATTGTAACTATGGTAGCAATCACGCTTGTGTTTGTAACGGCTGTGGTTACGGCAGCTTTTTTGATAATGCTTGACAGGACAGAAACAAGCAGTCTTAAAAACTCGTCTCAGTCCTCTGTAAACGTACTTCAGCATAATTTTAATCAGAGAGCGGACGATACTATTACTCTTGCGCAGCTGATCGCTGATGACGAGGCGTTTCTGAAGGCTTTATCCGAAAGCGACGCTGCTTCAGTACGGTCTATATGGGACGGTGTACATAAAAACGACGGTATGTTTGGATTTTTTACCAATCCCGACGGTATATTGGTTTGCAAAACCGATAACTGCTATGTATCTGATGAAACTATTTTCAATATGACTTCAAAGAGCCAGTCAGGTCTGTTTGTGGGCACAAAAGAACCTCTTTTCTTCTGTACGTCCGTTTTGACAGAAAGCGGAGCGGTTGCTGTGGGCTATTCATACAGCAACAATTCGCTGGTTGACGATCTTATGGAGCAGACGCAGAACCACGCAACGATTTTTGCCGACAATGTTAGAATTGCAACAACGATGCTTAGCGAAAGCGGAGAAAGAGCTACAGGTACGCTTATGCTCGACAATATTTATGAAACAGTCGTTAAAAACGGTCAGACCTATCAGCAGGAGGTCGAGATCTTCGGCGCAAAGTTTATGGCTACATATATGCCGCTCGCTGACCAGGCGGGTACTATAAGAGGAGCGTTTTTTACGGGCGTGCCAATGGCTGAAAGTCTTAAAAACAGGCAGGAAGTTGTAATTATAAGCGTTATTCTTGCGATTGTTATGGTAATTATTGCATCTATATCCTTTGTAAGCTTTGTAACAAAACATATTTCAAGACCTATCCAGATGGTCAAGAATGTGGCTGTTGAAATGGAACAGGGTAATCTTAGAAACAACCCGGGCATTAGGGGCAAGATAGAAAAGAATGAGGTAGGAGAGCTTGCGGAGGCGCTGACTTCGGCTGTAAATATACTTAACAGCTATATAGGCGATATTTCGGATATGATGAAAGAGATGTCGGAGGGCAACTTCGGCTATCAGACAACCGTAAACTACAGAGGCGATTTTGTAAGTATAGGCAAGTCGGCAGAGGCGCTGAACCAAAAGATGAAAACCGTGATAAGTTCTATCAATATTTCAGCGGACGAGGTATACAACGGTTCGGAGCAGATATCGAATATTTCGGGTATAATTGCCGACGGTACGACCAAGCAGGCGGCGGCTTCGGAAGAGCTTTCGGCTTCAATGGCGGAAATTTCCGAAAGCATTCATCTTACTGCGGAAAGAGTTGAGGAAACGCTTAAGCTTTCTCATATGTCCCTTGATACAGTAAACGATCAGAGCTCGCAGATCAAGGATATGCTTGAAGCTATGGACAATATCGAAGCAAGCACCGGAGAGATCAGCAAGATCATTCAGTCCATTGAGGATATATCGTTCCAGACTAATATTCTCGCTCTCAACGCGGCTGTTGAAGCGGCAAGAGCGGGTGCGGCCGGCAAGGGCTTCGCGGTTGTTGCCGACGAGGTAAGAAATCTTGCAAACAAATCCGCGGAAGCGGCAAAGAGTACGTCTACGCTTATCGAAAGCTGTATCGCGGCAGTAAACAACGGCTCCGGAATGGCGCATAAGACAGCTGAGGCGATGAACAGCGTTGTTGAGAACGTCAACAACACCAATAAGCTTATTGACGATATTAATCAGCAGACTGCTAAGCAGGCGGAAGCTGTTGCTCAGGTCAAGGCAGGTATTGACAGCATTTCCGAAGTTGTTCAGCAGAACAGTGCGACAGCAGAGGAAAGCGCAGCAAACTGTCAGGAGCTTAATTCTCAGGCTATGAATTTGAGAGAGCAAATCTCGATTTTCCATACGTAATTTGTTAAATTTCCTGTATTTCCTCAATTTGTGCAGTAGCGATGTAGGAGTTTTTTAAGAATTTCCTTAAAAAACAAATATGGCAGATTATGGCTAACTGCTATGGGTGTTAATTCCATAGCAGTTTGTTTTTATTCTATATAAGGATAATTAGCTTGGGGCAATTGGTCTATTGTGATATACTAAAAAATAACAAACAGTATTGCAAATCCCGCCGACATATGATAAAATATCGGTAGCATATACACAATAAAAACACGGAGGACATTTATGTACGAAAGAATGTTAAATAAACAGGAAGTTCCAACCATAGAGGAAATGATAAAATTCTGCGGTGAAAATTCCGAAAGATTTTCTTTGCTTAATGAATGGCTGTCCGCTTCCTTTAATACGGAGCAAAAAATTGTTTTCCCTTATGGAAATAATTACGGCTGGGGAGTTGCGCATAAAAAGAAAAACAAACTTATATGCAATATTTTTGCCGAGGACAACGCTTTTACCGTTATGATGAGGCTGTCGGATAAGCAATATAAAACCGTTTACGACCATCTCCAAAAATATGCGCGGGAATATATAGACAATAAATATCCCTGCGGTGACGGCGGGTGGATACATTACCGTGTTGCAAGCGGCGAACATTTTGACGATATAAAAACACTTTTGGCTGTTAAATGTTCATAACGTCCAAAGCGCCTATGCTTACTGCCGATTTAAATATATGCGGAAATGTGCAGCGAATGACGTTTGCTGCACAGCATTTTTAAGCAAACAGTGATATAATTACAGTAGGAGGCGATAACATGGATTACACGGAAGGACTTATCCTGTCGATCTCATATATAGAGGACAATCTGTTTGACGAGATCGATCATGAAAAAGCTGCAAGAATAGCGGGAATGTCCCAATCAACTTATCGGTGTTTCTTTTTATTGATAGCTGACATGACTCCTGACGAATATATCAGAAAACTCAGGCTTCAATACGCGGTAAAGGGGCTGATTGATACCAACCGCGCCGTCGTTGATATTGCTGTGAAATACGGTTATAATTCGGCAGCGGCATTCTCGCGCGCAGTACGCAATTTTACGGGAAATTCGCCAAGCAAGATCAGAAAGGAAGGTTCTCCTGTCTGTTTTCCCAAACTAAATTTCCAAATTGTGATAAAGGAAGGGGAAATGGTCGTGAACGAAACTGCCATTGTAAAAATCGAAGAACACAAAAACGAAAAGGTCGTATGCTTTTACGCGGATTGTGTTGACCCCGAAAATGAAGCGTGGGGGAAAATGTCCGAATGGTGCAAAAAGAACATACCCGACCGTACTGCCAGAAGATATGTGGGCGTGGCGGAAAAGGGTCACCACCCGCAAGGCGAAGAACATCAAAACGCCTCTGAACATATTAAGCACCCGTACAAGGCAATGATGTACCTCATAGGCGACGAATGCAGCTGTGAGGAATTTTGCGGACTTAAGGTCGAGGACGCTCCCTCGGGGTTGTTCTTGGTAAATGATGTCACGCTTAATCAGTTTGATGAAAATGACAATTTGGACATAGCTCTCAGCATGATGAAAGCTTCCGAGGCTTTCGTTGAATTTATGAAAAATACCGAGGGGTACGAGTTTGACTGTCCGCTTGGAATTTTTTATGAGGAGCATATTTTTTCTGAAAAATGGTTTCAAAACAGCGGTGTTCCCAACGGATTTCGTATGTGGGTACCAATCGTTAAGAAATAATGCGTGCATATTTTTTGCGATCGGCGGCTCAACTGCGAGTTGAGTTTTCTCCCCAAAAAACAACCTGTCATACATGGACTTTGCAGTACATAACAGATATAATAACATTGTAGCATATATCTGCTATAAAAATGAAAACAAAGGAGAAACGATCATCGTGTTTGATGTAAACAAAATGGGAGAGCAAATTGCTCGTCTGCGCAAAGGAAACAACTACACTCAGGAACAGCTTGCGGAGAAATTAAAAGTCTCGCCTCAGGCGGTCAGCAAATGGGAGAACGGAAATTCAGTGCCGGAGATACCTCTGCTTTGTGAAATGTCCCGTCTTTTCAATTGTTCTGTAGACGGGATTCTTGACCCTGCGTCATGTGTTTTACAAAATATTTACTTTAATTATGAATTTGTTGTCAAGCCGAGGATTCCGGCGGCTGATTATTCGGGTCCCGAATGGCCCAAAAGTATTTCGTCCGCTTCCTTTTTAACTGCGTTGAAACTGTTTTTCGGACTGGAGCAGCGCAGGGACAGCCAAAACCGTCAAATAAACGATGAAAAAGAATATATTTTGCAGTCGGCAATTATGAATATATGCTTCGGATACTCATACGGACCCGACGAATGGATCCGTGACAGCTTTTTAATATACGGCTTGGATTATGAGCTTCATTCCAAATCGGATTATTCGGAAGATGAGTTTATCGCTCTCGCCTGCAGGCAGATCGAACATGGCAATCCCGTTATAATTAGTCCTAAAGAATACACAGATACTATCTTTGCCGTCGGCTTTTCCGACCATGGACGGACTTTAAAAGGACTGGGCTTTTTGGAGGGAGACGATCAGAAAAATGCACGAATGAGCTTTGAACAGCTTGATCAATACGCTGCCTGGTACAAAATCGACTGCGATATGATAATTGTTAAACCTTCAGATAAGAAAATGCCGTTGGCTGCGGCGTGTAAAAATGCGCTTTTCAAGGGAATTGAACTTTTATCCAATAACGACCATTGCGGCGAAGACAAAATGCAGGGCTACGGTACGGTTATTTACCGTAACTGGTGCGACCTGTTAAGAGAAGAAAACCAAAGAAATGCGGAACAGATCGAATGTACTTTTCCTCACGCATTTATTCATTATGAAAACAAGTTAAGGACCAAGCAGTTTTTTGAATTATGTATAAACATAATTCCCGGCATCGATAAGGAATTAATGACCTTGGCAATAAATCAATATAATGATATTATTTCCTCTGCAACGGAAATAGCAACTATTGCCCACACCCAGGGTTCGCTTCCCAAGGATTCCCTTAAAGAAAAAAGAGAGCATATAATTGAACTGCTTCGCCGAAGCAGAGAGCAGGAGGAGCTTGCACTGTCCTATATAAAAAAGGCGACGGCAAATATTCGTAAATAAAGCCGAAAACGGAGTAATCCGGCTCAGGACTACTCCGTTTTAATAATATTAAATAAATATTAAATTTTTATTTTTCTATTGACTCTTCCCTTGGGGAACAGTATATAATATACTTATATTTATAAGGGGGATAGCAGTATGGATAATTTAGTCAAGATCAGAGAAATATCCGTCAGATATAACGTATCTGCCCGCACGCTTCGTTATTATGAGGATATGGGTCTGATAGAAAGTACCCGAAGCGACGGCTATGCTTACAGGCTGTATGATGAAGCCGCGATAAAGCGTTTGGAGCAAATTTTAATTTTACGCAGACTTAATATCAGTATCAAGGACATTAAGCGAATTTTCAGCGCGGCAGGCTCCGAGGTCGTTTTGGACGTGCTGGAGAAAAAGGTCGATAATATAGACGAAGAGGTTTCTCTTTTGCACGAATTGAAAAAAATCGTACTGGAATTTATCGAGCAGATAAAAAGGCTGGACTTTGAAAGAGAAACGGACATAAAGCTGCTGTATGAAAAAGCGAGAGACATTGAGACGCAAATTACAAATACGGACTACAACAGCAATTCGTCAGCAACCGAAAAACTTTTTGAAGTTACGGATAAGCTTAACAGCAAGATACCCGATATAATGATAGTCCGAGTGCCGAAATTCAGGGCGATCACATCGGGCTCAGGGTCGTATGATGAGATTTTCGGGAAATTCCAGCTTTGGCAGGAAGCGCACAACGAGTTGTTTACTCCAATTATTTTTGACGCTCCCGATTTTCTGTACGACAACAACGGAAGTCCCGAATGGATATGGCGGCTCAAGGACGAGGTCACAGAGGCTGACGTTGCTCCCTATGAAATTATTGAGCACCCCGGCGGACTTTATGCTGCCGCGGTAAGCATAGACGGCGACGACGAAAGCGGCAGAAAGGTACTGCAAAAAATAGAAAAATGGATAGAAAAAACGAATTTTGTTATTGACGACAGCCGCGTAACGTCGGTACACATGATATATGCGGACGATGAGATAAAGCAGGGTCTCGGCTACCACCAAATGAATTTTTACGCTCCCATAAAGCTGAAAAAGGAATGAATTCAAGATGAAATACTGGATAGAACGCTGGTCGCAGTTAAGGCAGAAAGAATTGATCTCTTACCCTGAGGATTTTCAAATCCATGAGGTGTATAAAACATCGTGCAATCATGAGGATTTGAAAAGCGGGTTCAGAGAACTGCATGAAATTTTTACCCATTGTTACGAGGATATTTTAAACGATCCCGCAGGAATGCTGCTGCCGATTTATGATATGAACGAGTATGATTATTTTTCCAAGGAAGCAAGGTCGTCGCGGAACGACTCCTATAAGTATGCGAAAATATTTTATGTACTGGGGTATTCGGGAGAGCTTACTCAAAACGGGGAGCTGCGTATCAGTGCCGACAAGTTAAAGGAGCAGTGCAAGGCTCTTAAAATTACAAATATCGGCGCGTTTCTTAACATTCTCGGCAATTACGGTATAGCTGCGGAGGGGCTTGCGGGCGGCAAAATTAAAAACGGTACGGAAATTACGGTTTCATTTCCCGATAATAAAAATGCTGCTGCGGCTCTATATAATTTGGCAGTCAAGGCAAATAACACAAACAGGTTTGAGGATTTTTGCAGGCTGAATTATAAGCTGCTTAAAGATGATTGGGATACCGCAGAATACAGCAACGGCGTTGACGCAGTTTCCGAACTTTTTCATTCTGAACGGGACAGGGCGGCTGCGGGACTTATACACGAGGAACTGCTTAAACGAAATTACTGTTATAATTTTCAGGGCTGGAACGAGGGTCCTCAAATCAGGTACTACAAAAAATCGGCAGACCGAGACAGGAACACAAACGCCGATTTTTGGATCACCTCAATGGATACCGAATTTATATTTTATTTCCGCATAAAAAATATGGACAAGGTTATTGCGTACATTAAAACTTGTCCCGAAAGTGTTATCAGCAATTTTACGGTCAGCGATAACGGGTGCGCCAACAGAGTTTCGGGGAAATGCGCTTCGGGAATTTCATATGAACTCAATGGCAAAACGGTGTGGAGATGCGGCTGCTGCAATCCTAATTTTCGGGTTACTCCGACAGTTGACGATTATTTATATTACATCAATGCTGTTGAAATGGCGGGCAATAAAAAGAAAACATAATTATATTTCGATTGTCACATTGTTTGAATAAATGTTGTGTACAGGCGGATATTTGAATAATGCTGATGAAATAAATTAAGAATTTAAAAATTTATTGGAGGAATAAAAAATGCAAGGTATAAGAATTTATGAAATGCCTAATTGTAAAATGGTTTCGTCGAGGAAAGGAATATTCGGGGAAGAAAAATTAGACAGGTTTAACGAGTAGCTCATAAAACATCTCTAGGTCATAGTTTTCAGTTCGTCTATGGTGAAATTTTCCATTTTTTAACCCCTGTTGCAGAAAAGCTCATCTTTCATTCTTGCCCATATGCTTTCACACCGAGTACTGTCATGACATTTGTCTCCGGCGCTGTTCATGGTTTTTAATCATGTCATCGGTAAGAAGTTGATACTGATATACTAAAAGATCATTCCATGCCGAATAAATATCCCAGTACAAAAACCGCGGGAGAATTCCAATAAATCGTTATCTCGTTAAGCGAGTAGCAGCCCACATCGTCAGCGTAGCATTTCATCGGCGGAGTTCCCTTTGGAATAAGAATTTCTGCGTCCATGTCGCATGGAAAACGATTAGGACCGCCGCTCACCATTCCGGGAATACACTCGTCTATACCGTCCGCATGAGCGGGACGAAGATGAGGATAATTGCAGCGGAATTCTCCGCTTCCCGTAACGTAGCTGTAACCCGTCGGATTTACTCCCAGAAGATAATCAAGCTGCGCTGCGGCATATTTTTTTTATGTACCGCTTTTTTCAAAATAATCGTTTACCGCAAATATCATGCCGTGTATCATAAGCGTCATGTTGCTTCCCCAATGGAAATCTTTTTCCTCCATTGCACAGCCATACCCGCATTTATCGGCAATATCCTTCAGACGCTCCGCTTCACGGCGGAAATTATCCAAAAAACTTTTTGCAAGGTTTGCATCGGTTTCATAACTGCATAACAGATATGCCAGCGCACCGAGTCCACCCATTTCGGTGTATCCCATAGCCGTGAGGGGGAACGTATTTTCAAGGGCTTTTTTCATTTTATCATGATACTTTTTATCCCCTGTCAAAGCGTACATTTCGGCATACAGCCAAAAACGGTTTGAATAGTCGTCCCTTTCCCCATAGCCTCCCGTATTGCAGTTTTCAGGATTTTCAAATCCGACAAAATCAGGATTATTTTCCAGCCATTGGCAGGACTTTTCCGCTGTGCGGCAAAGCTTTTCTGCAAATGTTTTATCGTATTTTTCATATACCCCGCTTGCAAGAGCGCATACCGCGCCGCAGTCCGCAGTTGCCGAGGAGGACACAGCAAAAACGTAAAGCTGAGCATTATCGTCCTCGGGCATGACAAATGGGGCGTGGTGTTCGGTAGTGACCTTGTGATAGACGCCGCCGTCCTCCCGCTGCATTTTCATAAGCCACTCCAGCTCGTAACGGCATTCCGCAAGAATATCGGGCATATCGCTTTCGGGAATATCGATCCGCCGATTTTTAAACGCCGACGGAAACATTTTGTAAGCGTACAAAAGATGAGCCGCAGCGCAGGATCCTGCGGTAACATATCTGCCGTAATCACCTGCATCATGCCAGCCGCCTGACACGTCTGCTGCCGTTTTTTTGTCATCATAAAGCTGAGCGGGCGAGGTATGGCATTTCCCGTGCTTGTACACACCTGCATATTTTTCATCAAGACCGCAGCCGCAGCGCAGATAATAAAACGCTTTCAGAACGTCGTCAAAAACCTTGCCGTACACATTTTCAGCAATACGAAATTCCGCAGAGGTCTCATTCTCGGAAACGATACGGTACGTTCCCTCGTCCGTAAAATCGGAAAATTCTCCTCTGTACACAGTATCTCCCGAATTTTCATCATACCCGAAAAGCGATGCTTTGCCCTCATATCGGCAAACCCCGCCGCTGTCAATAATTCGGAAGCTTTCACACGGAAAGCTCATGACCGCAGTTTTTACGCTTTCGGGACAGTACCCTAACTGATTTACAAAAATTTTAAACGGACACTTTTTTACCGACGCTTTTTCTCTGTCGAAATAAGTTTTATCCATAGCGTTTATGCCTCATTTCCCATAGGGACTGTCAAATTCTCTTTCCGCCTTTGCGACTGCCTCTTCAAGAGTAAGTCCCGTAAAATACGGAGCGTTAAGGTAACGTCCCGATTTTTTATCGTCAACAAATGCGCCCACAGCAATTCCGGGGATTGCGCTTTCGGGAGCGTTTGGTGCATGAGGTCCGCCAAGGTCTGTTCTGCACCAGCCCGGATCGGTAAGGTTTATCATAACGTCCGTACCCTCTACCTTTGAGCCTAAGTCGATAGTAATTTTATCAAGCGCAGCCTTGCTTGCGGAGTACCCTGCCTGCTCAGGCTCAAGACGTATGCCGCTGGTGGTGTTTAATATCCTGCCGAAGCCCCGCTCTATCATTTTCGGCAGAAAATGATAGCATATCATTGCAGGAGCTATGGTGTTTATCTTAAAGCTTTCTGTGTAATCCGAAACGGGGGTCTTGAAATAATTGGTGCGGTACGCTATCTGCATACCTGCGTTGTTCAGGACGATATCCACAGCCATGCCCATGCGGTCGATCTCGTCAAGCATAGCCTGTACGCTGTCCAAATCGGAAAGCTCCGCCTCAACGGCATAAGCCTCTATACCCATTGCCTTTACCTCTTCAAGCAGCTTTTCGCAGTGCTCCTTTTTCCTGCTGTGGAGTATGAGATTGCAGCCCTGCTCCGCCATAAATTTTGCTGTAAGATTTCCTATTCCTCTTGCTGCGCCTGTAATGAGCGCCCATTTTCCTTTTACCTGTACCATTATAATATCTCCTTTTTAGCATTTTCAAGCGCGGCAATTACCTTGTCGCACCATTTGTCAAATTCTTCATCTTCGGTCTGACATTCCTTGTGCAAAAGAACATAATCAAGCGTATTTTTTATTCCCTCCGCAAAGCTTATTTTGGGCTGGAAATATGGGACTGCCCTTTTCAGCTTGCTGTTGTCAAAAACCACCGAATTGGCTTTATCTCCGATAAGACTTCCCGTAAAATCATAATCGCTGACCGCAGCAAGAAATTCCGATGCCACATAGTACGGCTTGAATTCCACTCCAAGACAGTCTGCAATAGTGCGATAAATTTGGTTCCACGTAAGCGTTTCATCGGAGGTTATCTGAAACGCCTCGCCAATTGCGTGAGGATTTCCCAAAAGTCCGATAAAACCCTCCGCAAAATCTCTGCTGTCAGTCATTGTCCAAAGGGAAGTGCCGTCGCCGTGTATTATGACAGGCTTGCCCTCAAGCATACGCTTTATGACCTGCCAGCTTCCATTTCTTCCGTGGACTCCAAGCGGCACCGAGGTCTCGCAGTAGGTGTGGCTCGGTCTTACTATTGTAACGGGGAAGCCATCGTCCCTGTACAGCTTCATAAGATATTCCTCGCACTGTATTTTGTTTCTCGAATACTCCCAGAAAGGGTTTGCAAGGGAAGTCCCCTCGGTAATGATATGGTCGGCACACGGTTTGTTGTAGGCTGACGCGGAACTGATATAAACAAACTGCTTTGTACGTCCGCCGAAAAGACGGTAATCACGTTCAAGCTGGGGCTGCACAAAGCCGATAAAATCGCATACCGCGTCGAAGTTCATTTCGCCGAGACTTTCCGAAACTGCTTTTTCATCGTTTATGTCCGCCTTGATAAACTTGATGTGGGACTGAAGCTTGTCGTTTGTGTTTCCGCGATTGATGATATAAAGCTCATGTCCGCTGTCTGCGAGCCGCCGCGAAATAGCGGTGCTTATCGTTCCCGTTCCGCCTATTATCAGTATTTTCATTTTTGCAGCATTCCTTTCAGAAAATTATTGACTAAGAAAATCACACTTTCATATCTCTGCCTTAGCAGCAATGTTATATATTTTTGTAATATCCTCCTCGGACAACTGAACAAATCCGCCTGTTCTTCCGCTGCCTACGCCCTGATTTTTTACAAGGATCGGAATATCCTCCTCCTTTGCTCCAAGCTGTGCAAGATTTATCGGCAGACCTATATCGTTAAGAAATCTGCGGAAAGCTCTTATTCCCGCCAATGCGGCAGCTTCGGGATCTTCAAAATTCATTTCGCAGCCCCATATCCGTACTGCCGCCTGAGCGAAACGCATTACGTTATGGTGCATAACAAATTCCATCCACGCAGGCATAATTACCGCAAGACCCGCTCCGTGAGCGCAGTCGTAAAGTCCCGAAAGCTCATGCTCTATTGCATGGCTGTTCCAGTCCTGACTTCTTCCCACACCGATAATATCGTTATGAGCAACCGTTCCCGCCCACATTATGTTGGCTCTCGCTTCGTAATTATTCGGGTCGGCAATTACTCTCGGCGTCTCCTTTATCATAGTCAGAAGCACCGCCTCGCACAGTCTGTCGGTAATTTCAACTTCCTTGGTGTTGGTAAAATATCTTTCAAAGACGTGCGCCATAATATCGGCAGCTCCGCAGGCAGTCTGATATGCGGGAAGCGAACAGGTAAGCTCAGGGTCGAGAACGGAAAATCTCGGACGCAGCAAATCGGAGCCCGTGCTTCTTTTAAGTCCTGTACTCTCCTGTGTAACAACAGAACCGCCAGAACCCTCGCTGCCCGCCGCAGCAATTGTAAGCACCGTTCCGATTGGCAGTGCAGCCGTTATCCCCGCCTTGCCGCTGTAGAAATCCCAAAAATCACCGTCATAAAGAGTACCCGCCGCAATTCCCTTTGAGGAATCTATGCATGAACCTCCGCCAACCGAAAGAATAAAATCTATCTTTTCCTCCCGGCAAAGCTTGATACCCTCATAAATAAGAGTATCCCTTGGATTAGGTTTTACTCCGCCAAGCTCTTTATAAAACAGTCCTTCGCTTTTAAGGGAGTCCTTTACCTTATCCAAAAGTCCCGATCTTACCGCAGAGCCGGAGCCGTAATGTATCAGCACTCTGCTTCCGCCGTATTTTTTCACGTATTTACCTGTTTCGCTTTCCCTTCCTCTGCCGAACACAAATTCGGTAGGACTGTAAAAATTAAAGTTATCCATAGCTATCTTCCTTTCTGAATGTTTTGAACAAGTACAATTAAGAAAAACGTTTTTATTAAAATTACAATTTAAAATTATAACTAAGTATAGCATTTTATTCTTTGATGTGATATAATATTTATACATAAAAAATCGTAAAAATCTATTTTGAGGTGTTGCTATGAGCGGACTTTTTGAAAAAAGCGACTCGCTGAATACTCCCATTGAGTGCTTTGTTTTTGATACCGGGCAGGAGGATTTTCCCGTAAAACCGCATTGGCATTATTTTGCAGAGTTCATATATATGCTTGAGGGACAAGCGGAAATGCGCTGCGGCGACCGTTCCTATACCCTAAATAAGGGGGAAACTATAATTTTTCACCCGTCGGCAGTACATTCCGTATATTCCTCGGACGGAAGTACACCTGTATACGCAGCGCTGAAATTTGACATAAACAGGTTTAATCTCACGCCCGCGTATGCACCGAAGCTGCGAAGTATTTTTAAACACGCCGAAAAAATCGGAATGAAAATATTATTTGACCGTGAAGAGTCTGAAAAGCTCGAATGCGGCAGAATATGGTCTGTGTGCCTGTCGGAGTTTAACGATTATAAATACGGCAGAGACCTTGTTCTGCAATCCAACATATATGAGCTTCTGATGAATATAGTACGCCTTTGGCTTGACAACGGAATGGTCATTGACAGCCGTATCATACCGCATGCAGATGACTATGTTATAGAAAATATAACAGAGTACATCGACCTTTCTTTGTCGGAAAATCTGCGTGTAACAGATATTGCGGAGCAGTGCGGGTTAAGCTATTCCTGCTTTGCGAAAAAATTCCGCGAGCAATACGGTATGAGCTGTAAGCAGTATATAGAGAGGATGAGGCTTTACAAGGCGGAGGAATTTCTTCTTTTTACCGATTTCGATCTTAATTATATCAGTCAGGAAACAGGATTTTCCGATTGCAGTCATCTTATAAAAAGCTTTAAACAGTATAAGGGCGTTACTCCGAAGCAATTCAGATCGGAAAGGCGCTGATAAATTAAGTCAGCGCCGCAGCGGCGTTTGAATTGCAGCAGCACAGTAAAATATCATTACAAAATTTGTACCGGACGGGTTTTCCGTCACGTATTATTAGAATCTATCCGCAAATAGACTGCTACGTTTACCAAATGGATCTAATGATGCAAATATAAAGAGGACTGTTGAATTGAGGTCAGCAGTTCTTTTTGTATTTATAAAGAATAGCGCAAACAACTCAACATATTTCGGTATTGTTATAAGCAGGTAAAAATATTTTTAATTGTTGAAAAATGATTTTTAATATGGTATAATTATTTTGGGATTTAGTACTCTCCCGCAATATGGTAATATAAGGTGATCAAAATGAAAAAGAAGATATCCATACAAGAGATAGTTTATGCCGTGCTCCTTTTGGCAGCTATTATCTTTTTATTTTTAAGGTTCAGTATGCAGACCAGCAGCCGTATAGAGGAGCAGAATAAGGCTTATGCATCGGATTCGGCGCGGCTTAAGTCGGAACAGATCGACGAGGAACTGAACAACGCAATGAGTCAGATAAATACATATGCGTATTTTGTGGGAGAAAGTCTGACGGAACCTGTGGTCACGGCGGAAATGCTGAAAAAAATGGAGGAAAGCTCTAATTTTGACGCTATTATGTATACAGACGCTGAGGGTATCGACTATGCCTCAGACGGGCGTACTGCCGATGTAAAGAAAAGGTGGTTCTATCTGGACGGTATATCCGGAAGCAGCAGTATCGAGATCATATTCGATCCGCACTTTTTTGATGAAACAATGGCTTGCTTTTATACCCCTGTAATATATGACGACCAAATCATAGGCGTACTGCGCGGCGCGTTTCTTGCGGAGGAATATCTGAAAAGTATGCTGACTACCACATATTTCGGTGAAGAGGCTCATGTATTCCTTTGCGCGCCTGACGGCAGAGTTATTGCAAGCTCCGACAATATGAGCTATAACGGACATATTCTGGACGAATTGACGGCTGCGGACATGATCGACCTTGACAATGCCGATCAGGTGCGCCGGATATTTGAAAACGGCGGTTCAGGCGTTTTTGTATGCAAGAACTCGAGCAAAACGGACAACGTGTGCGCCGTGTATCTGCCGAATAACGATTTTGTTCTGGTGCAGACATTCCCAAAGGATGTAACGCAGAAGATGATATCGGAAGGAACGTCTGCGGGTATCCAGCTTGAAGTTTTTCTTGTTATAATGTTTGTCATATATATCGTTATAATTCTTATCCGTGCGGGACGCAGACGGAAACAGCTTGAAAAAGAAAACAGGGAAATGGGTTATATAATAAACGGTGTAAACACGCTGTTTTCACGGTTTGTTATGGTGGATTTCGAGAAAGACTCTTATCAGTACCTTGCGGGAACAAAGCCTTTGGGCGGAGCTATTGCGGACAGCGGACCGTACAGAAAACTCGTTGATCATTTTGCAGAGTCCACAGAGGAGGATTACCGACAGGAATTTATTGATTATGTGGACAGCGCGTCTATAATTGCGGCTATGGAGGAGCAAAACGATCTTCGCTATGAACGCAGAGCAGTCCTGAACGGTCATTTGGAGTGGGAGCATATCAACATTGTTTGCCTAGAACGAAAGAACGGAAAAGCCGTTAAGGTATTGTTTACAAGGCAGAATATTACGGAGCTTAAGGAAAAAGAGCTTCGTATCCAAGCCGAGAGAGCGCTTGCAAACCGCAAGGAGCGGCAGTATCAGGTTGCGATCATGTCAAGCTCCTTCTGCACCTGCGAGTTCAATTTGACCAAGGATATTATAGAACACGATATCATAGGCAAGGTCAACGGGCAGAGTGTTTCGTTCCTTGCTCAGACGGGGCTGTCATTGCCGTGCAGGGCGACCGAATATTTTGAGAAATGGAAAGAGTATGTTCTGCCCGAATCTATGGAGGCTTACACTGCCGCCGTCAACACAGAACATTTGCTTGAACGCTTTGAACAGGGCGACCGGGAAGTAGTTGCCGAGTATTGGAGCGAGGGCTTCGGCGCGGAGCAGAAGTGCGTCCGCCAGTCCTTTGCCATGACAAGAGACGAGAACACGAACGATATTATGGTAATGGTCATCTCAAAGGATATTACCGAACAGGTCAAGCAGCAGCGTGAGCAGACGCAGGCTCTACAGGACGCATTGATGCAGGCTCTACAGGACGCATTGATGCAGGCTCAGCACGCAAATGCTGCAAAAACCACGTTCCTGTCAAATATGTCTCATGATATACGCACTCCCATGAACGCTATCATCGGATTTTCAACAATTGCCGTCAGTCATATTGACAACAGGGAGCAGGTCATGGACTGTCTCCAAAAGGTGCTGGCGTCAAGCAATCATCTGCTTAGCCTGATAAATGATATCCTTGATATGAGCAGGATAGAAAGCGGTAAGGTCCAGATCAAGGAACAGGAATGCAATATTTCCGAAATGATACATAATCTTGTAAATATTATCCAGCCGCAGGTCAAGGCAAAACAGCTTGAATTGTTTATTGATACCTTTGAGGTCATAAATGAAAATGTTATCGCCGACCCGCTTAAATTAAATCAGGTGTTTATAAATCTTCTCAGCAACGCGGTGAAGTACACTCCCGCCGAGGGCACGCTTTCTTTCAGGATCATTCAGAAGAGCACGTTCCGCCATGGCTACGGAAAGTATCAGTTTATTATCAAGGACAACGGTATAGGAATGTCTCCCGAATTTGTAAAGCACATCTTTGAACCGTTTGAGCGTGAATTTACGGTAACGCAGACCGGTATTCAGGGAACAGGTCTCGGCATGGCGATCACAAAGAATATTGTTGAAATGATGAACGGAACTATCAGCGTCGAAAGCGAGCTTGGCAAGGGCAGCACATTTACGGTGGAGATCGAACTTAAGCTTCAGGATACAGAACAGCTAACGGAACAGATAAGAGAGCTTGAGGGCTTGAGGGCAATGGTAGTGGACGACGATCTGAACGTCTGCGACAGTACCTGCCGAATGCTGAAGCAGCTTGGAATGCGCTCCGAGTGGACGACCTCGGGCAGAGAAGCGGCGTTCCGTGCAAAGGCTGCTTTGGACGAGGGGGACTCATACCACACGTTCATCATCGACTGGCAGATGCCCGGATTGAGCGGTATCGAGACAGCTAAGAGGATACGCAGCGAGGTAGGGGACGACGCTCCGATTATTATTTTGACCGCATACGATTGGAGCGATATAGAGGAGGAAGCAAGAGCGGCGGGCGTTACCGCATTTTGTGCAAAGCCTCTGTTTATGTCGGATTTGAAAATGGTACTGCTTGCCGCAAACGATATGACGGAAAAGCAGGAAACATCTCCCGAATGGACAAAGGCAGATTTCAAGGGAAAGCGTGTCCTTTTGGTTGAGGACAACGAGCTGAACCGTGAGATCGCCCAGGTAATTCTGGAAGAAGTGGGCTTTATTATTGATACCGCTCCCGACGGAACGGACGCGGTAGCTATAATGGAGCAGGCGGAGGAAAATTATTACGACGCGATACTTATGGACGTGCAGATGCCTGTTATGAACGGCTATGAAGCGACAAGGACAATACGTTCCCTTCCGAGAAACGACGTTAAAAATCTTCCGATAATAGCCATGACGGCAAACGCGCTGGAGGACGACAAGGAGGCTGCGTTCAAGTGCGGAATGAACGCTCACATTGCAAAGCCCTTGGACATAGACGTATTTATGTCCGTCCTGAAAAAATTTTTAGGATAGCAGGCGGGAAACGGCGGGGAACGCCCCGCAGCGAGAGTCACCCCCCAATGTTAAGAATAACAGACCGTAAATATAAAAAGCCCCCTCAAAGGGGGCGGGTATGATATTGCGTTTTTACCCGTCCCCCATTGTGGGGGATTTTTTTGTTTTTATTCCATGTAGCTTTCGGCAAGGTGAAGCACCTTTTTGTCAACTATAGCGTCGATAAGCGTACCGTTTTCGAGGTACTCCTCCGACAGAATTTTGCCGTCTATTCGGATAGTGTTGATAAGCCCCGTTTTGTCATAGGGTATGATAAATCTGCCCCGCACCGATGTCTCGGGAAGATTTCGGGCAATGCAGTCTAAAAGCTCGTCAAAGCCCTTGCCGCTTTTTGCGGAAATTTTCACCGTCCTGTCGTCGCATTTGATATTTTCCGCCTCGGGCAGCAGGTCGCATTTGTTCAGCACGTCTATCCTCGGTATGCCGTCGCAGCCAAGCTCCTTAAGGACTTCCGCCGTCACCTCCGCCTGTTCGTAGCCGTCCTCGGCGCTTATGTCGATAAGATTTATTATCAGGTCGGCGTTTGAGGCTTCTTCAAGGGTACTTTTAAACGCTTCTACCAGATTATGGGGTAAACGCCTGATAAGTCCGACGGTGTCAATAAGCATAACGCTCCTGCCGTCGGGAAGTTCAATGGAGCGGGCAGTTGTGTCAAGTGTGGCAAAAAGCTTGTTTTCCGCAAGCACTCCCGCGTCGGTCAAAGCGTTCAGCAGGGTGGACTTGCCTACGTTTGTGTAGCCCACAATAGCGGCGCAGATGACGTTATCCTTTTTACGTCTTGCACGGTGCAAAGCCCTTCGGCGTTCAAGCTCTTTAAGCTCCGCCTCCAAAGCCTCTATCCTGCGGCGGATATGCCGCTTGTCAGTTTCAAGCTTGCTTTCGCCTGGACCTCTCGTTCCGATACCGCCGCCGAGACGTGAAAGCTCCACACCCTTTCCCGCAAGCCTTGGCAGGCGGTACTTCTGCTGTGCAAGCTCAACCTGCAAGCGACCCTCTTTGGTACGCGCCCGTCCCGCAAAAATGTCCAAAATAAGAGTTGTACGGTCAATTACACGAATGTCGAGAATTTTTTCAATGTTACGGGTCTGATTTGCGGTAAGCTCGCAGTCGAAAATAATGAGATTTATTTCCAGAGCCTCCGCTTCTGCGGCAAGCTCCTCCAGTCTTCCCGAACCGATAACTGTTGCGCTGTCATGTGCGGGACGCTTTTGTATCACCCTTGCGGCAACCTCCACCCCTGCGGTATCGGCAAGCTCTTCAAGCTCGTCGAGGGAGCGTTCGGCGTCAAACTCCCCTGTGTCGGCGGAAACAAGCGCCGCCTTTACGATTTCTTTAACAGTATTATCCGTCATAAATATCCCTCCGTTTCTCATGTCTGCAATATCTGCAAAAACAAAAATCCCCGAACAGCGAACGCAGACAGCCTGACGAACGCTAAACGGAGACCGATTTTACAATTTAGTTCAATAGGCTATTTGCCTATACAGAACCTTGCTTTGCAGACAGACTCCATGATATAAGATTGTTGGTAAAGAGAATAAGCTTTATACATTTTGTCCGCC
Source organism: uncultured Clostridia bacterium (assembly GCA_947383835.1). GTDB lineage: Bacteria > Bacillota > Clostridia > Oscillospirales > Ruminococcaceae > RGIG8773. The sequence goes on along the minus strand of CANDEV010000011.1, from coordinate 51,591 downwards.
TCGCTTTCATTAAATTTTGCCATAAGCAATTTACATGGCAATAAAATTATAATATACCATTTTTTCGGTTTTGTCAAGAGTTTTTTTATTTTTTATGCGTCGTATTGCTTTGAAAAATTCTCAGCGTCGGACACAGGGATACCGCGTATCCTATGCTTTGCGGCTCTTTCGCCGCGTGTGTACACCCATACGTCCGCGGTACCGTTGAGAAGCTGGAAAACAGTCCTTGTGAGACGAACGTAAACAATTTTGTCTTTCGGTACGATAACGGTGTGAAATTTATTTATTTTGCAATATTTCAGCGTTACGGTACTGTCGCCGATACCTATGCCCGTGGAAAATTTTGCCGTAAATCCCACGGCAAGCATATATACCGACGGTATCTCACCCATTATCAAAAGAAAGCGCGTCACGCTCGCCCAGCTTGGTAAAAAACGTACAGCTAAAACTGCACCCACGGGAAAAGCCGCCGCCGCAATGAGAGGAGCAGCTATGAACGGCAGAATATAGCTTCCCTTTGTTTTAATCGTGATGTCCGACACCGTAAAATCAGGCAGCAGCAGCCGCATTGAACCGATTACCCTGTTTCTTGTGGTGACGGGGACAAATACGGGTATCTCGTTTTTGCTCTTTCCGTAGCCCGTGCAGCTTACGTGTACCGACATTACCTTGCAGGCTTTCATCAGCAGGTTCTGCCGCAGGTCGGCGTAGTTTATCCGCGAACAGTTTACATAATATTTCCAGCGGGAGAAAAAACCGTTTTCAACAAAAATGTTGCCGCCGAAACGCTGTGCTTTAAAATTAATGTGCCGCAGAAGATTGGAAAAAAATGAGAACCCCCAGCCGAACGCTATTATCAGAGTCAGTCCAACCGAAAACGGCGTTACACCGTCAATTATGGTCTGTACCCTGCTTGTTACGTCGGAAACAGCGTCTATGAGAAGACGTTCAAGTTCGCCGCCTACAATTTTACCGCCCTGTATAAAGAATGTGCCTAAAAATATAACGCCCGAGAGAGTGGAAGAAAATACTAGCGAAAAAAATATAAGGTTATATTTTGAGGCGTAGTAAGTTATTTTTGCCGCTCCGGACTCGCCGGGCGCTTTTTTGTACAGCTCATCATAATCGCATTTTTTCATAACGATCTCCACGTCAGCCTTTCCGCGCTTGTTTGAGACCGAATGTGAATCAGAATCGAGAGAGACCGTCACTGCCTTTATGGGGCGGAACCACATTGCTCTTTTTGATGAAACACAGGACAAAGCTCGGTACGGTACAGTGAATTCGCCGCGCATGATAACGCCTGTTTTTACGGCAATGCCTTCGTCCAGTATTTGGAACTGCACAAACCGCCACCGCAGCACAGCAAGCCCGATTATAAGCAGAATTACGATTATATCCAAATACGCGCCCTGTAACCAATTGTAAAGGTCAAAACCCATAGCGATAAGACCTCTGACAAGAGGTATAAGAAGCAGCCAGAAGTTTTTGGTTGTGTATTTTAGTATAGCTATCTTGTGCTGACGCTTCATCAAAGACCTCCTCTGCTGACAAGGGACTGCCGTATGATTTTGGCGATCTCTTCCATATCGGAAGAGGACAGGAACGTGCATACAAGTCTGCCGCCATAGGCATTTATGAATAAAAAATTAAAACTTGTGTATTTTGACAATGGCATACAAACTGCCGTCGTATACTGTACGGCGGACATTTTTATACAGCTTGTATTTTTTATAAATATACCCGATCGAATAACTATCTCCTCCGCTGAAACGGTATAGCTTACCGAACGGTACCAAAGGGGCAGAATAATCATCAGGAAAATCACATAAGCTGTTACTAAAAGGATTATGACAGCCCAAATTATAATTTCAGGAACTGTTATCTGCGGTATAGAAAAATAATCGGGAAAATGCTCCTCTAAATAATACAGCAAGTATTTTAATGCAATTATTATACAAGCGATTATAAGCAGAGTAGCAGCTCTTAAAAATTTCAGACTTCTTTTGTCGGCGTAATATTTCTTCATATCGGCAATGATCCTTACGTGTAAAATATTGTATATAATAATATTATACCATAATTTACAGGAAATGAAAACATATTTCGGAAAAAATTTTTTGAAAGGTAAGAGAAAATGTACGATACGATTTGTAATATAATTGATAAAATAAACAATTCGTTATGGGGATTTGGGACTGTCTTGTTGGTTTTCGGTGCGGGAATATTTTTTACGGTCAAAATCAAAGGCTTTAATTTTATACATATAGTATATATTTTTAAATCCACTTTATTTGCAAAGCGCACAGAAAAGAACAGCAAAAAAGGCAGTATATCCCAGTTTCAAGCATTGTCAACCGCTCTTGCGGCTTCAATGGGAACAGGCAATATTGTTGGAGTTGCGGCGGCAATTTCCATCGGGGGAGCGGGGGCTGTATTTTGGATGTGGGTCTCTGCGCTGTTCGGCACGGCTCTTGCTTTTGCTGAAAACGTCCTTGGTGTGCGTTACAAAAACAAGGCGGGAGCCGCTCCGATGTCATATATTTCCAAAGCCTTTGGCAGTCCTGTTTTCGGTGCTGCATATGCGGCGGTATGTGCGGCGGCTTCCTTCGGGATAGGCAACATGACCCAGACCAACGCCATTGCGGCGGCAGCGGGGGAGATAGGCATTTCTCCCGTTATTGCGGGAGGGGTCGCGGCGGTATGCTGCGGAGCGGTAATTTTTCGCGGCGCAAAAAAGGTTGCGGAAACAGCTGAAAAGATAATTCCCGTTGTTTCGGTTCTGTACTTTTTGGCGGCTATTTCCGTAATTGTAATTTTTGGAAGAAATCTTTTCCCTGCGCTGAAAAGCATTATTGCCTCCGCAATGGGTTTCAGTCAGGTCGCAGGGGGATTTTGCGGGGCTGCGATAAAAAAAGCGATTTCCCACGGCTTGCGGCGAGGGATCTTTTCCAACGAGTCGGGTATGGGCAGTTCGGTACTGGTTCATACAGAAACTGACTGTGATGAGCCGGTGCAAATGGGAATGTGGGCTGTTGCCGAGGTTGTGATAGACACGATAATTTGCTGCACCCTGACTGCGCTGGTAATTCTTGTCACAGGCGCGGACGGCAGCGGAAAGGTTGGACTTGCCATGGCTGCGGAGGGCTTCCGTCGGGGCTTGGGAGAATATTCCGCGGTATTTGTGTCCGTTTCGGCAATAATTTTTGCGTTCTGCACACTTTTGGGCTGGTATTTTTACGGTGAAAAATGTCTGACTTTTATTACCAAAAGTAAAAGCGCTCTTTTGGTTTTTCGGACTTTATACGCTGCCGCAGCATTCATCGGCGCTTTGTCACGGCTGGAATTGGTATGGAGTACGGCGGACATTATGAACTGGTTAATGCTGGTGATAAACATTTCTGCGGTAATAATTTTAAGCGGTGAAGCAGCGGAGGAAACAAGGCAGTATTTGCAGACAGTCCGCCGTCCGAAGTCAAAAAAGTAATATTGGTACGTTTCCGCGAATATATTATAAGGACAAGGCTGACAACCAGTGGAAAGGAGCATTGCATATGCTTGAAATTCTTGATAAGCCGTACACAAAATGCCCTTTGGGACTTTCTTCCGCAGAGGCGGCGGAAAGACTTAAAAAATACGGTGAAAACTCTCTTGCCAAGGAAAAAAAAGCTAAGCCTTTAAAGATTTTTTTAGGACAGTTCCGCGACGTTATGATACTTATTCTTCTGGCGGCAACGGTTGTGTCCTTTTTCCTCGGCGAGATATATGACGCTGTTACGATCGTGATAATCGTTCTTCTCAATGCAATACTGGGCTTTGCGCAGGAGTACAAAACCGAGAAGACTCTTATTGCGCTTAAAAATATGACTGCGCCTTCGGCAAAATGCTACCGCGACGGGGTGCTTGTTACCGTTCCCGCGGCGGAGCTTGTCCCCGGAGATATTATCCGTCTTGAGGCGGGAGACAAAGTTCCTGCGGACGGCGCGATAATTTCCGAAAAGGGACTTCTTGCGGAGGAAAGCATTTTGACGGGAGAGTCCGCCGCTGTTTCAAAAAATGCGGGCAGTCCCGACGATACGGATAATTCCATAGGCAGGGTGAACATTGTTTACAGCGGCACCGTCATTACAAAGGGTGCGGCGGAGGTAAAGGTTTTTGCCACAGGTGTAAACGCGCAGGTGGGTAAAATTTCGGGAATGCTCACCGAGATCGAGGAGGAGCTTACCCCGCTGCAAAAGAGTCTCGCGGAGCTTGGCAAGGCTGTGGCGGTAATTTGCCTTGCGGTATGCGCGGCGGTGACTGTCGCGGGAATTTTGAGGGGCGAGCCTGTTTTTGATATGCTCATGACGGGCATAACTATCGCAATCGCGGCAATTCCCGAGGGATTGCCCGCTACGGTGACTATCGCCCTTGCGCTTGCGGTTGGGCGTATGCTTAAGAAAAACGCCCTTGTTCACAAGCTACATTCTGTTGAGACATTGGGCTGCACCTCTGTTATCTGCACCGATAAGACGGGTACTGTTACCGAAAATAAAATGACTGTGACAACTGCCTACTGCGGCGGAAAGGAGTACGCCTTTTCGGGAAACGGATATAAGATAGCGGGAGAAATAACCTCGGACGGCGCACGGGTAAATCCCGCTTCCTCCTCCGCGCTTAGAGAGACGCTTATCTGCGGTACGGTCTGTACCGGTTCGGCGATAACAGCGGAGAAGAAAACCGAGTCCCGCGACAGAGGCAGGCTCACCGCTTCGGGAGAGTGGCAGGTCACGGGAGACCCCACCGAGCTTGCATTGCTTGTGGCTGCCGCAAAGGGCGGCGTTACCGCGGATAAGCTTGGCTCGTCCTACAGAAAGGCGGACGAGATACCTTTTGACAGTGAGACAAGATGCATGACTGTTATTTGTGCAGGCGGCGGTATGCGTACTGCTTACTCAAAAGGGGCTTTGGACGTGATCCTCGGCAGATGCGCTTTTATTATGACGGACGAGGGGACTGTCCCCCTGACCTTCAGAAAGCGGCAGGAGATCATTGCGGAGCATGACAAGCTTACACGGAACGCTCTGCGCGTACTTGCACTTGCTAAAAAAGATATTGTCAAAAGCGGCGTTGAGGGTAATGAAAATTCCGCCGAAAATTACGAAAACGGCATGATATTTTTGGGACTTGCAGGTATGCTCGACCCGCCGAGAGCCGAGGCAAAGCGCGCTGTAAAGCTGTGCAGAAGCGCACATATACGGACTGTCATGATAACAGGCGACCACAAAAACACCGCAGCCGCAGTTGCGAAGCAGGCGGGGATAATGCGGGGCGGAGACCTTGTTGTCACAGGCGCGGAGCTTACGGCGATGAGCGATGATGAGCTTGACAGAAAGCTCCCCGATACGGCGGTTTTCGCGAGGGTAAGTCCCGCCGACAAGCTTAGGATAGTCCGCGCGTTCAAACGGAGGGGGGACATTGTTACAATGACGGGGGACGGCGTAAACGACGCTCCCGCAGTAAAGGAAGCCAGCATAGGAGTTGCCATGGGAATTACAGGTACTGACGTTACCAAACAGGCTGCGGACGTGGTTTTGCTGGACGATAACTTTGCCACTCTTGTAAGCGCGGTAGAGCAGGGACGGGGAATATATTCCAATATACGGAAATTTGTGCGGTACCTTTTAAGCTGCAATATCGGCGAGGTGCTGACAATGTTTCTCGGCATAATCATGGGTATGCCGATGGTGCTTCTGCCTACGCAGATATTACTGGTAAATCTTGTTACTGACGGTCTTCCCGCTGTTGCGTTAGGAGTTGAACCTCCCGAAGAGGAGAATATGAAAAAACCCCCGAGAAAAGCCGATGAAAGCTTTTTCTCAGAGGGTCTCATGTGGAAAATCATTTTCCGCGGAATACTTATAGGACTATGTACGTTAGGCAGCTTCACAGTCGTAAACAAGCTTTTCGGCAGCGTTTCCGCCGCCCGCACCGCCGCGCTGTTTACACTTGTGATGTCTCAGCTCTGCCACGTTTTCGAGTGCAAATCGGAGAAAAAAAATATTTTCACAGTGCCGTACATGAACAACAAAAAGCTGATAGGGGCGGTGCTTATTTCCCTTGCTGTGATTTTCGGGGCAATGTATTTCCCGCCGCTTCAGGTGATTTTCTGTACCGTTCCGCTGACGGGTCAGCAGCTTTTGATCTCCGCAGGGTTTGCGGTTTTTGCGCCGATCCTGCAGTGCTTTGTAAAGACGGAGCATTAAAACAGAGAATTTCTAAAGGGGGTTGACAAAATATTTATTCGGTGATATAATATATACAGAAAAAGCAATTGCCGGCATAACACTCACGTCCGTTACAGCTTGGCTTGCTCCCCGTAGTTTTGGATAAAAATAACCGCGACTTTGGAAGAGTGTAGGCGGTTATTTTTATCTATGTAAATAAATAAAAGGCTGCGTGTAGAATTACTTCTTCTATTAATAACTATAGGTGATATAATGTTAGTTCATGATTTTTATTTACTAAATAAAGATGATTTGAATTTTGATAATTTAAAAATCGGGATTATAGATAAAGAAAAAATTTTGGACAGAATAGGGATATCAGATGATTATATTTTAGAAAATGCTTCTTGTTTTATTGGAAATAGTGCTATGTTTTCATCGTCATTCCTTAAGCAGTTAGATCATCATATAAAAAAAGGACTTTGTTATTACGGGACAACCGTTTTGTACGGTGAAGATATAACTGATTTTTTAACTGCATTATTAGAACTTTCTGATTGTAATGAAAAAGAAATGCTGTTAAAAATTGTCAGGTTAGCTATTGAAAAGGGATACTGTATAGTTCATTTCGGTGTTTAATTAATTACTTCCACAATGAGGGACAACAATTGTAAAACGTCCGAAATCATCATTTAATTCTAAAATCTAATCTAAAAGTGTACAAAAAATCCGCACAAAAACTTTAACATATGGTTTTTGTGCGGATTTTTTGTCTACACTTTAATTAGATTTTAGAATTTTATCACACTCCCTTGCGGGAGCAAACCGCCGCTGAACATTCGATTGTGCCTGTTTCGGCAACTACTCTGATATTATAATAACATTTTTTTCGATATTTGTCAACAAAAGCTTTTTTTGCAAAAACATTACCTTTTCCGTTTGCTAAAGAATACCCATGCGAAAAACGGCGCGCCTATAAGCGCTGTAACAGCTCCCACAGGTAACTCGTTGGGGGCTGTTATTGTTCTTGCCAAAAGGTCGCAGAGTACCATGAAAACTCCCCCCACCAACGCGGACATCGGCAGCAGTATCTTGTGCTTGGCTCCGAAAAGCTTTCGCGCGATATGTGGAGCGATCAAGTCCACAAAGCCTATAACACCCGCAAATGCCACGGCAGTCCCCGACAGAATTGCCGCCGCAGTAAGCAGCAATATTTTCGCCGATTTTGTATCAAGTCCCACGCTCCGCGCCTGCTCGTCGCCGAAAGTCAGCAAGTCCATTTCCTTTGACCTGAACAGCATAAACACTGTCACCAAAGCAAAAACTGCTGCAAGAACGGCAACGTAATCCCACTTTTTCCCCGACAGGCTTCCCGTCTGCCATTTCATTATCTGCTTGTATTTTTCGTCCTTGGCGTTTGCCATAACGGTTACAACAGCGCTGACAAAAAGAGACATCACCATTCCCGTAAGGACTATAGTCGTTCCCTGAAGGCTTCTGTCTATTTGGGAGGAAAACCATACCATGACAAACATTGCGGAAACCCCGAATACCCAACCCGCAGCGGGCAGGGTAAAGCTGCCGAGAAAATAAAATTCCCCTGCGATAATTATTCCCGCTCCCAAAGAAGCTCCGCTTGAAACTCCAAGCGTGTAGGGGGAAGCAAGGGGATTTTTCAGCACCGACTGTACGGCTGCTCCGCTTACGGCAAGAGCAGCCCCCACAAAAAAGCCGAGCAGTACCCTCGGGAAACGTATCTCCCAGATAATGCTGACGTGAGAAGCGGGGACGTCCCCCAAAGCCGTGCCGAAAAGCTTATTGCCGAATATTTTTATTATCTGCACGGGGGAGACAAAAACGCTGCCAGCACCTGTGCCGATCATAATAATTCCCGCTGCGGCAATAATTGAGAAAACAGCCAAAAATTTTACGGAACGCTTCATTGTGCGTAAATTTCGGGATAAACCGCCTCGGCGACCGCCATAATTCCCTCAATTATGTGCTGGGATGGACGGCTCGTTGCGTTTGCGTCAACACAGTAAACATTTCCGTTCTGCACCGCCGGAATGTTTTCCCAGCCTGCGCGGGACTTTATCTCATTAAAATCATAGCCGTCGTATGCAACATTTGTTACGATAACGTCGGGATTTGCAGCGATAACGCTTTCCTCCGAGTTTGACAGCCAGCCGTCTTCTTCGCCGTAAATATTTTCCGCGCCGATAATATTTATTATTTCGTCAATAAAAGTGCCTTTGCCGCAGCTATACAGATACGGAGCTGAGCCTATCTCGAAATATACCTTTTTCTTTTCTGTTATCTGTGAGGCCTTCAGGGATATTTCCGCTACAGCCCTGTCAATGTCTGCAATAAGCTCTGCGCCTCTTGCTTCCGCGCCGACGTAGCCCGCAAGAAATTCAATGTCCATTTTAACAGACTCTATCGAAGACGATGTAGGCACATAAATAACGTTCACTCCCGCGTCCTTGAGTGAAGCGTATGGATCCTCCGCGCCTGTGATCGACATTCCGCTTATAATTACAACATCGGGTGAAAGCGCGGTAAGCTCCTCAATGCTGAGGTTGGCAAAATCTATTGTGCATATTTCCGGCGATATACCATCAACGTCGGAGGAATAAGTATCCGCAGCTATTATCTTATTTCCCGCGTCGAGACCAACAAGTATCTCGGTGATAGAGGGGGCGGCGGAAACGATAGTGTTTATGGAATCGGGTACCTGAACGACCCCGCCCTCTCGGTCTGCAATGACCTTCGGTCCGCTTTCATCGGGAATAACATCCTCCACCTCGCCTGTTTCTGTCTCTGTAACAGGATCGGTAACGCTGAATTCCGCGGAGGTTATAACGCCGCCGTCCCTCGTTTTGTCATCGGAGCAGGCAGTCATGGAAACTGCAAGAGCTGCCGCAGCGATAAATGCAATAATTTTTTTGAGCTTCATTTTTATAGTTCCTTTCTTTTGAAAAATTGCAAATCAAATAAAAAATGCGTCCTTGTAAACGGGCGCACCAAAACAAGCGCATAAAGCCCGATTTTAAAAAATCAAACGCTTCATACGCTGAACGGTACTGCCGATTACTCGCGGCATAAAATACAAAATTGCTTGTATTTTTGTACCGGCAAACAGGCAGGTCTCCCGACTTGAATATCAACGCTTGAAAAGACCTTCCCGATACTATCAGTGGCATACTCTTTTCTTGCTCCCTAATTACGGTGACGAGTTCGCGCGGGACTTACACCCGACTTCCCTTTTCACCGAACATTCTCCGCTTGGCGGAAAATATCCGACACCTGCTGCCGTTATTCGATTTTACCGTTACATTATAGCATATCCGCTGAATTTTGTCAATACCGACAAAGGAGCAGAGAAAGCTTTCTGTCGTTTTATTTTTATATTTTGCAATAACTCTTTACCTTTTGGGAAAAATGTGCTATACTATATAATGTATGAATTTGCGGCAAGGGAAGTCTTTTGTAAAAAGGAGCATACTGAATATGAACAAAAATAAAATTTTAGCTTTGCGAATGGAACGTCAACACCTCACCCACAAGGCTGACGAAAGCGAATACATATCGCTTTACCGAGACTTACAGCCGGGACAAAATGTATATTGGAACGGTTTCGGAGACCCGCCGTCCCTGACCTTTAGAGCAGATTTTGACGATATTGAATTCAATCGTTTGCGGCAGTCAGACCGTTCGTTGTTAAAGGGACGATTTGTGGGCGGCAATCTTGGCTGGATAATGAAAGATGATTTTGAGTTGTTTGCTTGTTTGTTTTGTAAACTGCTGGACAAGCCTGCCGAAAAACAAATGGTAATAAAAGAACTGATCGAGCGTGAGGGACCTCTTAATATTCAGCAGATAAAAGAAACTACGGGAATGTTGGTGAAAGAGATAACACCTGTTTTGCACCGCCTACAGGAAGCGTTTTTGATTTATGAAGATCAATACGACGGAGAGTGGGACAGGGGCTGGTATAAGTTTTCAGAAATGTTCCCTGATGTAAATATCAATAAATACACTAAAACAGAAGCTTTAAAAATCGTGCTTCAAAGGTTTTCATATCGGCAGGTATGTTTTAATGCGGAAATGGTAAAGTCTTTCTATAAGCTGCCTGCGAAAATTATTAAAGAGGCTATCGGTTCTCTTGCTTCCGATGGTATTATAGAGGAAACGGAAAACGGGTGGATTTTGAAAAAAGATATTGAGTTATTGGAGAAATATGAGCCTAAGCCCGCTAAATTTGTTTATGCAATGCACCGCAATGATTTTTTGGTAAAATCCAATGAATATTGGCTTAAAGAAAAATTCAAACACCCCGAGCATGAAACGTTGCAGTATTTATTGATCGACGGGGAATTCCACGGCGCAGTTGTGGGACACTTCCGCAACGGTCCTTATGACCTGGAAGATGTTGTTCTTGACCTGTCGGCAGAAGAGGCGGCAGCTCGCAAAACAGAGATTTTAGAAGCTGTGCGCGCAGTAAATTTCGGAAAATCCGTAAATCGTTATCAAGGAGAGGAATTATAATGAATATTTCAAGCTGTGGTATTAATTGTGATAAATGCAAATTCAAAGAAGAACAAAATTGTACGGGCTGTCATGCGCATAAAGGTCAGCCGTTTTGGGGAGTATGCGAACTTTATGCCTGCGCTGACGGCAAGGATATTTCTCATTGCGGAAAATGCAGTGAATTTCCGTGTCAAAAATTAACAGACGCACATAAGAGAGAAAACCCTGACGGCGGCGGGATTGAAATTGAAAACCTGAAAGAACTGACAGCGGCGGAAAATTATGTGAAATAACGATCGCAGACGGTATGTCATGAGCATATTTGGAACTTTTGAATTTATTGCGGCATTGATTTATAGCAGCAAAAAATGTAAAGAATAAGCTTTCGCGGCTGTGCGGCAGTATATAAAAACGGCTTGAAAACGTGCTTCAAGCCGTTTTTAACTTTATATTTTGCAATAACTCTTTACCTTTTGAGAAAAATGTGCTATACTATATAATGTATGAATTTGAGGCAATTTATTAAATTACAGAAAATGGATAAATTTCTTTAAATGGAGGTCACTTGTTTTGATTTGTATTACAGGAGATATGCACGGAAATTATAATCGTTTTAACGACAGCAAAATAAAAAAGCTTAAAAAAGGCGACTTTTTAATAGTATGCGGGGACTTCGGCTTTGTCTGGGACGGTTCCAAAAAAGAAAAAAGCATACTGAAAAAAATCGGCAGAAAGCGTTTCTACACCTTGTTTGTTGAGGGCTGCCACGAAAATTTCGACCTGTTGGACGAGTACCCCGAGGAGGACTTCTGCGGCGGCAGGGTCAACGTTATTTCGGGCAGGCTCATGCATATGAAACGGGGCAATATGTTTACGATTCAGGGACACAAATTCTTCGCTTTCGGCGGCGGTCAGACCAAGGAAATAGACATTCGTCAGGACTCACGAACATGGTGGGAGGCGGAGTTGCCCACACCCGAAGAGGTCAAGCACGGCGTTGAGGTACTGAACAAAAACGGCAACGCCGCTGATTACATAATAACTCACGAGCCACCTGCGTCCATGAAAGAATTTCTGGACTTCGAGGTGCGGCAGATAAGCCATATGCACACCTTTTTCGACGCGGTGAAAAACGACTGCAAATTTAAAATGTGGTACTTCGGCAAGGTACACAAAAATAAGCTTATCCCGCCCCGTTATCAGTGTCTTTTTGACGATGTGGTTTGTATCGAGAGCTTTGAAAAGAAGTCCAAAAAGAAACGTTAGAAACCACGCAAATGACGTAAAATCCAATTTTGTTGAGGCTAACAAAATTGTGAAATTGTAGGGGCGGATTCTATATCCGCCCCTACGGATAAATATAAATAAAATTTTGAAAGGAAGATCATTATGCCGCATATTTCGGTAAAAATGTTAAAGGGACGTACGGAGGAACAGAAAAAAGCCGCCGCGGACAAGCTTACAGCCGCTCTTTGCGAGGCTATAGGCTGCGGGGACAGTCATGTTACCGTCGGTATTGAGGACTACACCGCCGAGGAATGGCAGGAGGTTTTTGCGGAGGATATCGAGGGCAAAGCCGATACCCTTTACAGAAAGCCTGCCTACGACCCTAAGAGCTTGCTGTAAGGAGTTTTTGTTATGGAGTACATAAAAAAAGGCGGGGATATTCTGCTGAAAACCTCCGATCTTGACTTGGATGAAACCTTGGACTGCGGTCAGGCGTTCCGCTGGGAACGTCTCGGCGGCGCTGACTGCTCATATCACGGCTTTATGCTGAACACGTCCCTGACAGTCTCCGCGGAAAAGGATTATTTCCGCTTTCATGACACAAGCGAGGAGGATTTTGTCGGTGTTTGGATACCCTATTTCGATCTGGAGACGGACTACACCGAAATAAAGGACAGGCTTTCAGAGGACAGCACTCTTGCCAAAGCCTGCGCTTATGCGGGAGGAATACGCTTGCTCCGTCAGGACAGTTGGGAAGCGCTTTGCTCCTTTATCATTTCACAGAACAACAATATCCCCCGAATAAAGGGCATAATCGGGCGGCTGTGCGAAATGTACGGAGGATTTCCCGACTATACAAAAATGAAAGGTATTGTCCCCGAAGACCTTGCGCCTTTGCGGGCAGGGTTCAGGGCAAAGTATATAACCGATTGCATTGAAAAACTCAACAGCGGTGAGATAGGCATTGACGAGGTTAAAAAGCTCCCTGTGGACGAGGCGAGAAAGGTTCTTATGACAATAAAGGGAGTGGGTCCCAAGGTTGCGGATTGCGCGCTGCTGTACGGTATGTACAGGATAGAGTGCGTCCCCATGGACGTGTGGATGAAGCGCGTTATGGAGCAGTTTTATCCCGACGGTTTTCCCGAATTTGTGCTGCCTTATGCGGGTATCGCGCAGCAGTATCTTTTTCATTATATGCGGACAGGAATTGAAAATTAATTGTTGAATATTATTTTATGTATTGACAAAAATAAGGTTGTGTGCTATAATGGTACATGAGAAAAGAATTGTGATATAAGTTATGTTGCTTAGCATTATGAAATCACAAAAAAACCCGAGGCGGCAACCTCGGGTTTTTTCGTCGCTAATAAATGTCCGCGGCACTGCCGTCTTTTACTTCTTTCTGCTGTTTAGCCACGAGCAGATGCAGTCATAAAGGAAATTTGCGATGACGCCTGCAATAACAGAGAAAAGAAAGGCTATCAAAATGTTGCTTAACATTACTAATCACCTCCTTTCCGCTGCACGCGGATCAGAGTTGGCAGCATATTTATTATAACATATTTGTCGAATTTTGACAAGCCGCATTTGACAAAGCTGCCGAAAAGTGGTATTATTAAATAAATTGCAGATCGTATACCGAAAGCGGGTAGCTTATAATGCTTGAATTTATATTTGATATAGTAATTATTGTTATTGTAGGTGCAGTTTTGGGTTCGGGCATTGTCCTCCTTATATATTTTGGTTTTTTCTACAAGGGATGCGATATACGCATATTTGTTGTGAGCAAGCGTATCAATCTGTATAAAATGTACAGCCGCGAACACGGTTCGTATACCACTGAGCATTATATTGTGTACGCAAAATATCCCGACTCCGATAAAATACATACTCTGGGTTGTGACGGATATATATATCGAAAATTAAGCGCAAACAAGGGATATAACGTTACGGTCAGGTTTATGCGGATAAAAAAGGTTCACAGGGAAATGCTCAAAGGGAAAAAGAAAAGGTGAAATTACGAAAAGAAGGCTATTATGGAGTTTGATAGATCTTATTTGGTTGTATTTGAATTTTTGGACTATTATTATTTTAATGTAAATCATAATGAAAATAAAAAAGGATTTTTAGGCGCTATGGTAGGCGCAATGGCTCCCGATAATGAGATTTTTGGGGGTGTTCCTGATATAACATTTTATAATAAATGGATTGAAATTAAAGATCGTTTTGCAAATAAAAGCTATTTGGAATGCTTTGTTAAATATGCGGAATTTTACATTGAAAAATATGATTTTGATTTTTTGCTTATTATTTTGGATTATTTAAACACAGACTTAGGTAAGAACAAGTTTATTGAGATACAGGAAAAATTTCAAGTTTATCAATAAAAAAACTGCAAATCATAAACCGAAAGGAGCATAAAAATGCGTGAAAGTATTCTGACAATACCAATAAGCGAGATACTCGACCCAAAGGAGGGCTGCCCGATCTGCCGAATGAGGGATATGCTGGAGCAGCGGACGGTGGAGTACATCATGGGCGCGGCGATGATGGAACCTGACGTGCGTATTGAGACAAACCGAGCAGGGTTCTGCCACACTCATTTTCAGCAGATGCTGAAGCAGAAGAACCGTCTCTCCCTCGCGCTTATGCTGCAAACCCACCTGGAAGAAGTTGACAGGCAGCTTTTCTCCCGCAAGAAGCTTTTTGAGCCGAAAAACGCCAAAAAGGCAAAGCTTTCCGAGATAAACGAGACCTGTTTCGTTTGCGAAAAGGTGGACTGGGGTATGGAGCGTCTTATGCGGACCTTCTTTGAAATGTACGGTCAGCAGGACTTCCGCACGCTGCTTTCGGAGCAGGAGTATATCTGCCTGCCTCACTACGACCTGCTGCTGTCCCTTGCGCCTTCGTACTTACAGAAAGCCGATCTGGAAAGCTTTAACAAGCTTGCGGGAGGACTTACCGAAAAATATATCGCAGAATTGTACAAAGACGTTTCTCACTACTGCTCAATGTATGATTACCGCAACACGGGCAAGGACGCGGACTGGGGCAATTCAAAGGACAGCATTGAACGTGCAATAAAGTTTCTTGTGTCAAGGAATTGATTTACAAAATGTAAAAATCCCAACTGATAGTACAGCTGGGATTTTATTTTGCACATTTTTATTCGGAAGCTTCCGTTTTGGTTTCGTGGTATTCCTTTTCGGTATTTACGTTCCACACCGCGCTTTTGTCGGAAATGCCGTTTAAAATACAGTTTACCGCCTCGAATGAGGTCGCCATTGAGTGATCCATGTTGTTGTAGCGGTGCTGACCGTTCCTGCCAACGCAGTAAAGGTTGCTGTAGGTGTTTAGGTACGCCACAGCCTCGTCGATTTTTTCGTAGGTGTCAAAATAGGAGGCTGTAACTTTATAGACCATATTGTACTACTATGTAATGCCATTTATATATCAATTATTATTTCCTAATGAACCGCGGCAGCAGTATTTATTTTACTGTGTAAATAAAAAGGCTATGGGATTTGGCAGGTAACGATACAAAAGTATTGTTATCCATGTGAGCGTTTTACCGTTATTGACAAAGTATGCCAATAATGGTAAATGCTCAGCTTTTCCCACAGCCTTTTTGGTGTTCAAATGTTATCAGCCGTTAAGCGATGCGTTGAACTCGTCTATCATAATATCCGCAGCGTCGGCAAGCGAGTCTCTTACAGTTGACCACTCGTAACCGTAGAAAGGAGCTCTGATACCGAACTCGCCGCTGTCGAGTATACTTGAAAGATCGTTTGGAACGCCTGTATGAATTGTATAAACAGGGTTCTCCTTAGCCAATTGAGCAATAGTGTGCTTCATTTCTATCATTTCGTCAGACCAACCGTAATCGTCCTTGCTCTTGCGGTCTGCGATCGCAGCAGCATTTTCGTCCATTGCGGCAGCTATACAGCACTCCATAAATCTCGCAACGCCCTCGGGGTTCTGCGCGCCCTTGCAGAGCATGAACGCTTCCATACCCGCATTGATATAGTATGTGTCGGAATCGTCCATTTTGGGGATAGGAACAAACATTACATCGCCGACAGCGCCGAAGGTCTCAGACCAAATCTCGGGTGCGCTTTCAAGGATATAGGTACCGCCGATATAGAACAGCTCCGTGCCTTGACCGATATACTCGGGGTGCTCCGCCCAGCCTGTCAGATTTTTGTCCAAAACGAGACCGTTTTTGTTCAGATCGTACATGAAATTCATTGTCTTTTCAAGTCTTTCATCAAAAAGGTTTGAGACAAGCTTGCCGTCCCGAAGCTCTACGGGAGGAACGCCGCCGCTTAACATAAGCGGAGTTTCGTTGAACCAGCCGTCCAGACCGTACAGACCCGCGTCATTGTCAACATAGTCAAGGAGCATATTCTTGAACGCCGTCCAGTTCCACTCGCCGTTTGCGAAAAGCTCCGCAGGGTCGTCAAAGCCGTAATTTTCGATAGTCTGACGGTTGTAAACAACGATCGAGCCTGCGCTTGACTGTGTTACCATAATATAGTGATTTCCGTTCAGTATGAACATATCGTTGAGATTTTGCACAGAACTCCAAAGCTCGCTGCTGAAGTCCACATATTCGTCATATGGATCAAACTGACCGCTTGGCACGCCCTTGGGGAACGAGTCAAGATCGCCGCCTGCGATAAAGTCAATGCCCGTGCCGCCCAAAAGGTTTGTGGACAGGTCGTTGAAACGATTTGCCCATGTTGTTGGGATATACTCGATAGTGCCGTCGTACTTTGTCTCGAAAAGCTCGAGGGAAATGGACTTTGTATTTCCCGAGGTAGTTGGGTGGAACGGATCGTAGAATGAGAACCATTTGATGTTCTTGTTTTCAAGTTCAACGTCGGGGAGGAGGCTTGCCGCGTCCGCAACCTGCGCCTGCTCTTCGGAAGCGAGAGTCTCGCTGTTGATAGCGACTGTAACAGCCGTAGTGGTGGTAGTCGCTTCGGTAGTGGTACTGTCGCTGTTATCGCCGCCCGAACACGCCGCAAGAGACATTGCGGAGGAAAGTGCGACGGACATTGCAAGAATTTTCTTAAATTTTTTCATAGCAAGATTTTCCTTTCAAAAGATAGTATTGGGTCGGGTTACGGGAAAGGTTTTGTAACCGTTTACATTAATATGTTACACTAATTATATCATATTTTCTCAATTTTGTAAATAGCATTTTACTTTAGTTTTAATATTAAATTATACAAAAAAATATGAAAATTTTTGTTGCAAAAGCTTATCAGCTGTGCTATAATAATTATATAATTCTATTGGAACGGTAGGTTTTTACTATGATAAAAGATATTCAGCAGGAAATACTGCGTATAAAAAAAGAAAATGGAATAACCATTCTTGCTCACAGCTATCAGGCGGAGGAGATACAGGAGATCGCCGATTACACAGGTGACAGCTTTCGGCTTTCCGAGCTTGCGAAAACCGATAAAAACGACACCGTGATAATGTGCGGCGTGCATTTTATGGCGGAGACCTGCAAGCTTCTTTCCCCCGAAAAAAAGGTCATACTTGCCAAGGAGGGCTGCGGCTGTCCTATGGCGGAGCAGTTTGATGTGGAGGAACTTAGAGAGCTTAAAAAGCAGTACCCCGACTATACCGTTGTGGCATACATAAACACTACCGCGGCGCTTAAAACCGAGTGCGACGTGTGCGTTACTTCTTCGTCTGCGGTGGAGATTTGCAGAAAGATAGAGAACGACAAAATACTCTTTATCCCCGACTGTAATCTCGGCTCTTTTGTTGCTGAGCAGCTGCCGGAAAAGCAGGTGAAGCTTATCAAGGGCGGCTGTCCTGTCCATGCGGCTGTTACCGAGGAGGAAGCCCTCGCCGCAAAAAAACAGTACCCCGACGCCCTTTTCCTCGTCCACCCCGAATGTGTCCCCGCAGTTACAAAGCACGCGGAATATATCGGCTCAACAAGCGGCATAGTAAATTTTGCCAAGCACTCAAATGCCAAGGAGTTTATTATCGGTACGGAAATTTCAATTGCCGAGCATTTGCAGTTTGAATGTCCCGAAAAGGAGTTCTATCCGCTGTCAAAACGGCTCATCTGCCCCGACATGAAGCGCACGACCCTTATGGACGTGCTTAAAGCCTTGAACGGCGGGGGACTTGAAATAGAAATGTCCGCCGAGGTAATGGAGAAAGCTTCTGTCTGCATTGACCGTATGCTTGAGCTTGGGTAAAATTTGCAAAAATAAAGTCGCTGCCGAAAAGTTTCTCGGCAGCGACTTTTTATATTTATTTAGCAGGGTTTTCCGTCTCACCTTTAACCGTAATATGTTCGCTGTCAACTGCGGCAGCTTCCTCCAGTTCCTTTCCGAGCAGCGAGGGAAGCTCCATTCCAGCCTGCTTGAAAACCTCGTTAAGAGGAGGTACGGACTTCATCATACCCGCAATAAAGTCAGCAGTAGCGGTGTTCCCGTCGCCGTTTTTGCCGCCGTCCCAAACAGTGACCTTATCGATTTTGATGTTCTTGACAGCGTCCACCTGAATACGCATAAGCTCTTCAAGCTTGTCGGCAACAAGCATTTTAACGGCAGAGTCCGCGTCGCCCGCAGCCTCGATAAGAGTACGCATACCCTCGGCTTGCTTCTGGAGAATTTCCTGCGCGCCTCGTGCTTCCGCCTCCATTTTCGCAAACAGAGCGTCCGCTTCGCCTCGTGCTTTTCTGCGGAGGACTTCCGCTTCCGCCTCTGCGGCGATCTCGGCTTTTTCCTTTTCGATTTGAGCCTTGACGATTACGTCCGCCTTTTGAGTAGCCATTTCAAGCTCGGCACGCTGTTTTTCCGCGTCCTGCTGAGCAACGTATGCTTCTTCCTTCGCCTTAGCCGCAGCAACAGCCTCCGCGGTAATTGCAACCTGCAAAGCCTCTGCTTCTTTTTCGCGGCGTTTCGCTTCGGACTGCGCAACAGAGACCTTAGCGTCGTTCTCACCCTCGATAGCGGCAGCGTTTGCGGCAGCGACCTGTATACGCTGTTCCTTCATAGCGTTTGCCTGACCTATCTCACCGTCTCTGCTTGTCTGTGCAACAGCTATCTTAGCGTCGTTTGTGGCTTTGGCTTCCGCCTCAGCTTCTTTCTGACGGCGTATGGATTCGGACTGTGCAACGGCAATTTTAGCGTCGTTTTCACCCTCGATAGCGGCAGCATTTGCGGCAGCAACTTGGATACGCTGGTCTTTGCGGGCGTTTGCCTCGCCTATCGCACCGTCTCTGTCCTTTTCGGCAACGCTTTTCTTCGCGTCATTTATAGCCTTTGCGGCAGCTTCTTTACCGAGAGCCTCAATGTAGCCCGACTCGTCGTTTATGTCCGTAACGTTTACGTTTATGAGCCGCAGACCGATTTTCTTCAGCTCAATTTCAACGTTGTTTGAAACTGCAACAAGGAACTTGTCGCGGTCGGTATTTATCTCCTCGATCTCCATTGTAGCGATAACAAGACGAAGCTGACCGAAAATAATATCCTTGGCAAGCTCCTGTACTTCCGCCATTTTAAGTCCCAGCAAACGTTCGGCTGCGTTCTGCATAATGCCCGGCTCGGTGGAAATTCCAACGGTAAAACGTGAGGGAACGTCCACACGGATATTCTGCTTGGAAAGTGCGTTTTTCAAGTCCACATTAATGGAAATAGGGGTCAAATCCAGATACTGAAAGGATTGGATTATCGGTACGATAAACGCCGCGCCGCCGTGGATACACTTTGCGCTTTTCGCCTGACCGTTCTTGTCGGTGCCGACCTTACCGTAAATGACCATGATCTTGTCCGAGGGACACTTTCTGTACCTTGACAAAATAGCCGCAACCGCCGCAAAAAGCACCACGACGATAACGCAGACCGCGATCAAAACTTCGGGATTTTCCATAGTTCATTACCTCCAAAAATAAATTTTATGTAAAAATAATTATGTACGTTTTTTTGCCTTTGCAGCTTCTATTTTTCCTGCAAAATAATCAATAATATCGTCGAGAACAACTTCGGCAAATTCGCCGACTATTTCAAATAAAAATTCCATATTGTACCTCCGTTAATTTTTCCTGTTAAGGTAATAACTACCGTCTGTCGTTTGCTTTAAAATATTTCTTTTTACCAATCTTTTTGTAAATTTGGGCAAAACTCCCGGATTTAAAACTCCCGCCGTTTCAAGAGACACCGCGCTTTCCTCCGAGAACGCGCAGCATTCAGTCAGCTTGTTTATTATCATTTGCTGTCTCGTTCCCAGCAGCAAAGCTACGCTCATAAGCGAGTTCATAAAAGTCACTCCCAACTATCAACTGTACACTGTCAATTGTCAACTTTTTCGACAACCAACACTTCACCGTTAAGGTCGGTAACTCTAACGACCGTCCCCGTTTTCAGCAATTCCTTTTCGTTTGAGACCGCGCTGCACTCCATAAAACGTCCCTGCAAGGTCAGGGTAACTTTTCCCTCACCCTCGCAGTTGGGAGGTATTGGTATGTACACCGCCGCAGTCTCGCCGATAGCGTTCCGAAAATCTATAGTGCCGTTTTCCGCAAGCCTGCCGCTTATCTGCACAAGCTTTGCAATGCCGTACATTGCGAAAAATCCCGCTACAAAGCCAAGCGGTACAGCTCCAACTCCGGGCATTCCCATGCTTACTCCCGCTATGGAGACCCAGCCGGAAACAGCCAAAAACGCTACAATTCCCTGCATTGTAAACAGCCGCAGAGAAGCGAAATTGCCGTGTACATGGGTCACGGAGTCCGCGTCGCCGCCGGGACAAACATCGCCGTCCATATCGGAGTTGATATCGAAGTCCACATCTGTATCCACGTCAATGTTTACGTCCACATCAACGCCGCCGAGGTCGCTGTCAAAGTCGATACCTCCTGTGTCGCTTAGATTTATGTCAGCGTCGTCTCCGATACCCGCCACGGAAAAAATCGTCTGCAAAAGCAATACCAGCGTTGACGGTACCGCAATGCAGTACAGCACGCGCACGAGCATGGATAAGCTTTCCCACCATTCGGTCATAAAAAATCCCCTTTCTTATATGTTCAAAACTTTACGCCCAGTTCCGCAAGAGTATTGAGGAACGCTTTGCGGGCGTAATACTAATTTGTTCCTAAAAGCGTAGGTAAAAAATCTGCGCAAAAATCATATATGCAAATTTTTGCTTGATTTTTTACACGCTTTTTAGTCGCAAATTAGTATAAACTATAAATTTAAATTTCTCTCCGTTTTTCATTTTGAGTTCCACCGTGGGCAGCAGCAACAGCCTGCCTCATTCCACGGATACAATATCAGCCAAAGGCATTTCAAGGTTTCTGAATCTCGGCGCGACTGTGACCTTTCCTGTTCGGTACACAATTTTTTCATTGTCCGCAAATATTCCTCCGCCGAGAATACCGTTTAAACACAAGCTTACGGCAAAAACCTTTTTCATGTTAAACCCTCCTTAATGCTGCGGGGACGGCTGAAATTGTCGTGTAAATTTCATTTACCTATATTATACAATCTTATCCGCCGTTTGTCAAGTGAATTTTAAAGAAAATATACAAAAATATTGCCAAAATCAAGGGTGAAACGGTAAAAAAGCAAAATATGCACAAAAATAAAGCAGCTAAAATTTTTTGCAGACCCATATTGCCGTCCCACCCACACTTTAGTAAATTTAATTTACTTTATTATATACCGTCCAAACGGCTTTGTCAAGGGGTTTTAAAATTTTTTTGGGAAATTTTAATTACCCTATTGCTTTTTGAGAAATAATGTGTTACAATAGAGTAAATGTTATTTACCAACAAGGTGAAAAATAAATTTCTTGCCTCCTGCTTATATGAATCTCTTAAAGAAGCAGGAGGGCAAAGCAAGTAAACGGTTTACATAAAAATGCAAGAATTTTTACCGAGGAGGTTCTGATAATGACCGCTGCCGAACGAGGAAAAAGGATAAAGGAAGCCCGTATCTCAAAAAAAATGACCCAAAGCGAGGTCGTGGGCGATTTTATAACAAGAAATATGCTTAGTCAGATAGAAAGCGGAGCAGCCACGCCGTCCGTTAAAACCTTGGAATATCTTGCCGAAACGCTGGATATTCCAATATCGGAGCTTATGCCGCCCACAGGCTCGGAGCTTTTTGAAGAGTCCCGCGGTGAGCAGGGAGCTCCCGCCGAAAAGCTTGTGAGGACCAAAAAGCTTTACTGTGACGGAAGATACCGCGAGGCTGCCGCCGAAATAGGTACAGAAGAGGATTGGGGGGAGCTTCGTGACGAATTTTACGCGGTAAAGGCAAGATGTCTTTTGCGGCTTGCGGAGGAGCTTTCTGAGGAAAATACCGTAAATGCTGTGGAGTACGCTAAGGAGTCCGCCGCTCTTGCGGAGCGGGGATTTTACGCCAATCCCGCCCTGAAAGCCGAGGCGATAAAACTTGTCAGCGTGCTTGCGGAAAAGCTTGCAAAATATTACGCGGAGCTGATGACAGTTGATAGTTGACGCTTGATTTATTTGTAAAAATATGTTACAATAAGTTTGATTGGCAAAGTTATTGTATATTAAATTATACACTGTCAACTGTATACTGTATTGAGGGGGGTCAACGTGAAAAAACAACCTGTTTTTTTCGATGAGAACAGACCGCTTGCCCATTATAAAGCGGCGGGAAAATTAAAAAAGTCCGCGGACAGAGCCGTACTTTTCGGGAAAATTTTCCCCATTGTCATTCTGCCTGCCGGGATAGCCTGTGCAGTTTTCGAGCCGCTTTCCATGGCTCTTTTTACGCTGTTCGGCGTACTTTTTACCGTCCTGGCAATTATAGGGTGCAGCATAAAGCGTATCGGTTTTACTATGGCGGCTATGCCTTTGGCATTTTTCGCGGCGGTAGTTTTATGTCTTGCAAAGTCCGATTTTTCGCCTATCGGAGCAGTGCTTTACCTTATTGCGGGACTAAGCCAGATAAATGCTTTTTCCGCAATTTCAAATCTGGAAATGCTTAAGGAGCTTCCCGGTTTTCCGTTTTTTGACCCTGCTATGGAGGATATTTCCTTTGCGGCTATGGAGCACCACGGTGCTGACGAATATATCGAGGGTGAACTTGTGGAGGAACGCACGGAGCGGATAAAGCTTGTCCCCATTGAGCCGCCCTCGGAGGATATGGCTGAAATTGTCACAGAGGATATCGAAGCTCCCGTAAGCTTGGAGAAAGTCCCGCAGGAGCAGGGGGACGAGCCGACAGCCTATGAGCAGATGATAAACATTCAAGTCCCCGAACGGGAAGAAGTTTCGGATATTGACCTTCTCTATTAGAATCAAGAGTTTTAGAAGCAAGAGAATTTATTGCCCGAGCAGGCTTCGGGTCAAATTCTCTTGCTTCTTTTTGTAACCGTTTTGTAACTTGACTTTATAACAATGCAATGGTAAAATTTATCTATGTAAGTTTACAATCAGAGAGGGATTTTATTATGAGATCAAGGAAAATTTTCGCGGCAGTTTTAGCCGCGGTAATGTTGTTTGGAATGTCCTCATGCGGGAAAAGCGACCCCGAATCCCGTCAGCCCGAGCTTACCGAGGAGGGGAAGAAAATCATAAACGTCTGGGCTAAAAGCGTTGGCTCGTCCGCAGTTTATGATGATATAATAAGGTTCAACAAATTTAACAGCGAATACGAGGCGCAGCTTACGGAGTACAGTATGGAATACGGCGACGAGTATCTCACCCATTTTAATTCGGATATAGCGGCGGGAAAATTCCCCGACGTGCTTTTGTATACATATAATGGAGATTTCCCACTTGAAAGCTACGCGCAAAAGGGTATGCTTTTGGATTTTTACGAGCTTATGGACAACGACCCCGACCTTAGCCGCGGGGATTTTTCCGACGTTTTCAAAGCCTTTGAGCGGGACGGTAAGCTGTACCGCATTATCACGTCGTTTGTTATAAGTACCGCAGCGGGAAAGACCTCTATTGTCGGTGAGAAGCAGGGTTTGACCCTTGACAGGTTTATCGAGCTTATTGACGAGTACCCCGACGATCCGTTCTCAGGGGACTACTGCGACAGTATACTACGTTCGCTTGTATCCTGCGGCGGTGACAATTACATAGACTACATAAGCGGCACGTGTAATTTTGAAAGCGAAGAATTTATAAAACTTTTGGAGTTCTGCGATAAGTACCCCCACAAGCCTGTCAGTTCGCCGTTTGACGAGAACGGTTACCAAAAACATCTGTACGCCATGCGCACCGGAACAATGCCATTTAGCTCTGTGGCTTTATTCTCTTTCAGCGACATTCGCAGAATAGAATATGGGCAATTCTGCGATCAAGTGACCTTTATCGGGTACCCCGGGGCGGGCGGCAACGGTTCTATGATAGAGCCAAACGGCGCAAGGTTCTGCATATTTACAAACGGCTCAAACACAGAGGGCGGCTGGGAATTTGTTAAATATTTTCTTTCCGGAAGCTATCAGAATAAATTCGTTGGTAAACTTGTTTTTTCCGTAAGGCGTTCCACACTTGAAGATCAGGCGGAGTATGCTAAAAAGCTTGTTTGGGACGGCGAGGAAAAGGATTATGTTGAACCGTACTATATCGGCGATACAGGGAAAAAGGTAATAATTGGCGTCAACACCGATGAGGATAACCAAAGGGTGTACGACCTGATAAGCGGCGCGGCGGAAGTAAATTGCAGCGACAGTATTATTGATATAATCTGTGAGGAAGCAGGCGCATATTTTTCGGGGCAAAAGTCCGCGGAGGACGTTGCGGAAGTGATCCAAAACCGCGTACAGAATTATCTTAACGAACAACAGTAAAAATTATCGAAGATAAAAGGAGAAATTATTATGTCAAAAATATCAGGGAAAATTTTCGCGGCGGTTTTAGCTGCGGCAATGGTGTTTGGAATGTCCTCATGCGGGAAAAACGGCGGGGGACAAGTCCCCGAAATCGGGTCGGACGGAAAGAAAACAGTTTCGGCATACGCTTTATACATGGACGACGGTTTGAAAAAGGACGTCAGCGATTTCAACAGAAAAAATACCGAATATAAGGTCGAGGTCACGGAGTACGGAAAGGATTTTCCCGACGACCCGCTGACCCGTCTGAACAACGATATTATTGCGGGTAAAATTCCCGACGTTATTATACTGCACCCGTATATGCCTGTGGACAGCTACATTTCAAAGGGTTTTCTTGCCGACCTTTACGGGTTTATGGATAATGACGAGGTTGTAAGCCGTACCGATTATCTTGAGAGCGTGATGAAAGCTTATGAAACAAACGGCAGCCTTTATGAGCTTGCACCGAGCTTCAGCGTAAATACTCTTGCGGGCAAGGCTTCGCTGGCGGGAAACAATTCGGGCTGGACTGTCGATGAATTTATTGATTTTGCCGACGAAAATCCCGACAAAAATATTATCGGCGGCGAATTTACCGTAAACATAAGCAGCGCGGAGTTTTTTTCGTCCGTTGTAAGCCTGTGCTATGAAAATTTTATCGACAGAGGAACGGGAAAGTGCAGCTTTGCGACCGAGGATTTTGTGGGACTCATGGAATTTGCCGACCGTTTTCCCAGCGAGATCGACCTTGAACAGATAAACGCCAACAGCAACAGCTACTGGAACGATTATTACGAAGCGTACCGCGACGGTGAAACGCTGCTGAAAATATGCAGTATAGGCAATTTCGATAGTATTCGCATAATGGAGAAGCAAACGTTCACAACTCCCGTGGCGTTAAAGGGTTACCCCGGAGCGGCGGGGAACGGCGCGGTTTTGGACGCTCACTTTGAGCTTGTCATAGCAGCAAAGGCTTCCAACCCTGATGGAGCTTGGGAATTCCTCAAATATTTCCTTTCGGACGAATATCAGGACAATTACGCCAAAAATGACAGCGAACGTTTCCCGATAAAGGTATCGGCTGTTGAAAAGGCTGCTGAGGCTTCAAAGGAAATGCCGTACTACGAGGACGATAACGGCAGAAAGGTATACGAGCAGAAAACCGTTTGGAATGGAATTTCAGCGGTAAACATAGGTATAAATACCGACGAGGACATTCAAAAGGTTCTTGACTTTATAAACAGCACCCAAAATATAAGCCGTTACAACAGCGGTATAAACAATATTATCAGCGAGGAGGCGGCGACATATTTTTCAGGGAAAAAGTCCGCAAAGGAAGCCGCCGAAGTGATCCAAAACCGCGTGCAGAATTATCTTGACGAAAACCGCTGAATGTTGTAAAATATAAAGAAGAACCTGTCTTCACAAGCTGCGCGCACGTCTTTTCGGCAATCTTTCGCCGCTGACTGCGTTAAAAATCCTTGAAATACCCGCGTATTCGAAAAGCTAAAGCTTTTACGGATTTTTGCAGGCTGTTTGCCAAGGCATCGGCAAAATCTTGTCAAAAATCCGCACACGCAGCTTGTGAAGGCAGGTTCTAAACACATTTTACAAAAGGAGAATTTTTATGTTCTACAAAAACCCGGTGGTAAAAGGCTTTTATCCCGACCCAAGCGTTTGTGAAGCAAACGGTAGATATTATATGGTTTGCAGCTCTTTTCAGTACTTCCCCGGCGTACCGCTTTTTGAAAGCGGAGACCTTGTGAACTGGAAGCAGATAGGTTATGTGCTTACCCGTGAGAGCCAAGTAATGCTGGACAAAATCCCTGCGTCGGGCGGAGTTTTCGCGCCTACCATTCGGTATAATAACGGAAGATTTTATATGGTCACTACCAACGACACCCTCCACAAGAATTTTTATGTTTACACCGATGACATTTACGGCGAGTGGTCTGAACCGATCTTCGTGGAGCAGGGCGGTATCGACCCCTCCCTCTATTTTGAAGACGGCAGGACTTTTTTCATAAGCAACGGCGCGGACGACGAGGGCGTTTCGGGGGTGGTGCAGTGCGAGATAAATATTGAAACAGGCGAGAAGCTTTCCAAAAGCAAAACCATTTGGCAGGGTTCGGGAGGACGTTATCTTGAAAGTCCCCATATGTACAAAATCGGCGGAGGCTGCTACCTTATGGCTGCGGAGGGCGGCACGGAATACGGGCATATGATCACATACGCCCGCGCAGATTCGGTTTGGGGGAAATTTGAGGGTTATGCAAAAAATCCCGTTCTCACCAACCGCAATAAAGCTCCCTATATAATTCAAGGTATAGGGCACGGCGACCTCATTCAGGACAAAAACGGCGATTGGCACATTCTTTGCCTCGGTTTCCGTCAAATAGGCATATGGCAGCCGTTCCACAATTTGGGCAGGGAGGTTTTTCTGGTACCCGTCCAATTTGATTCGGACGGCTGGTTCACCGCGGGACATGACGGTACCTGCGACGAAGGCTACGAAATAAATGGCGATTTTGAGCAGGTGCAGCAAAACGAGTACACCTTTGAAAATACCGATTGGAGTATTGACTGGTGCAAGCTCCGCAAGCCCGTTGACGGCAGCTATGAATTGTCGGAAAATAAAGCTGTGCTGCACGGCACGGATATTACACTTGACGATACCGATTCACCGACATTTATCGCAATGCGGCAAAAGGATTTCTGCTTTGAGCTTTCCTGCAATGTCTCTGTGGAGGGTCATTCCGAGGGCGGGGCAACGGTTTATATGACGGAAAATTCTCACTATGATATTGCCGTCCGCAGCGGTGATAACGGCTTTGAAGCAGTACTGAAGCTTAATATCGGATGCGTTAAGCACGTACAGAACGTCCTGCCGCTAAGTTCGCCAAAAGCCGGAATTATTGTCAGAGGGGACAATAATTCCTACAAATTCTTTGTCAGTGAGGACGGATATGACGAAAAATATTTGGGCAGCGGCGATACAAAATATCTTTCCTGCGAGGTGGACAGCTGCTTTACAGGCGTAATGCTGGGGCTTTATGCCGTACACGGCAAGGCGGAGTTTTCCGAATATAAATGCGAATACAAGTAAAAAACAGGAGCTTTGGCAGGTAACTATACGAAAGTATTGTTACCCATGTGAGCCATTTACCCTTATTGACAAGGTATGCCAATAAGGGTAAAGGTTCAGCCTTTTGAGCTCCTGCTTTTTTAACTTATCCCAAACCAGAAATTATTATTATCATTTTCTGGCATGGTGTACAAATCGGTGCTGCTTGTCTCCGCCCATGGGTCGGTTGTCTCAACATCGGTGGGAAGCTGGGTTTCGGCCGGAGGATATTCCTCCGCCGAGGTCTCCGTATCGGTAACGGGGACAGTCTCTGTCGGAAGTCCGCTTGTGTTCGTCCATACCGCGCTGCCGTCGCCGTAGCAGGAATAGTCCGTACGTGCGAAATAACGCTTTATTCCCTTTACTATAGCAGCGGCAAATTTCTGCTGTGAGGAGGAATTCGCCAAAGCCATTGCCTCGGTGTAATTCGTTACAAACGCCGTTTCGATAAGCACAGAGGGGAAATCCTGCTGAAGAGTTACCCAAAAATAATTGTACTTTGCACCGCGGTCGTTGCCGCTTGTCGAACCGTGCAGCTCAGAAAGATAGCTGCCAAGCTCGGCGGCAATGTACCTCGCCAGCGGCTGGGAGAAAGGTGTGAAATAATGGGCTTCCGATCCGTGAGCGGACTGTCCCGCCGAGTTGCAGTGTATGGCTATAAACATATCGGGATTATACTGTCTCGCTGTGTCGGAGCGGGTCTCGGTGGGGTAGACCTCGCTTTCGGTTTTCAGGCGTATAACGTTCGCGCCCTCGTCCAAAAGCATCTGCTCCACATATTTTGAAATTGCTTCGGTAGCGGTCTGCTCCTTGATGTGACCGATAGCTCCGGGGTCGAATGCCGACCTGCCTGTGTAACCGTGTCCAGGGTCGATAACTATGGTTGCGCCGTTTACGCTGTTTCTGTATCCGTTGAAACGCAGAACAAGATTATCGTTCCCGTCATAGGTTGCCGTAATACCGTTATATATGCCCGCCTGCCGCAGCGTCAGAGTAAGGTGCGTTTTGGTAAGCTCACCCGATTTTGAGGTGCTCCAGGTGCCGCTTGTAAACACCGCGCTGTCGGGGAAAGAAATATCACCGCTTGAAACGCTTGTGATATAATCAAATGTAACGGTTATCGAGCTTGAATCAAAGGACGAGGTGTAATAATACCCGTTGTCTCCGTCGCTGTAAGAAAGATTTCCGTAGCTGACGGTGAACGGTATCTTAACCGCAGTCTTAAGCTTTATGACCGTGTCCGTGCCGTCCTTGCCTGCCTCCGCAACGGAAATGGGGTTGCTGCCAAGCGGCTGGTTTTCAAGAACGGTAACAGCGTTCGTCCGTATGCGCTTGCCCGAATTGGTCAGGTAATAATCCGTGCCGCTGTAGGTCACGGTTTTTGTTATGTAATCAAGCGTACCCGCAGGCAGCCGCGTGCAGTCGGGAGATGGACTCGTGGTAGTGGACTTGTAGTTGTAGGTCATGGTGTTGTCATTATTGACACGCAAAAGGCTTCCCGTGAAATCGTTAAGGACTTCCGCAAGAGAGTTGACGATAATGTGCGCGCCTGTACGGTTTTCGTTGAAGTCTCCTGTCCTTGTGGAATATGTGCCGTAAAATTCAATATTGCCAAGGTCTATATCCTCGCCCCGCTTGCCGTTCGGCGCGGTGTAGTAGCCGACATATTTTGTGTAGTTTGAGTTAGGATCAAGCTCGTCAAGCTGTCCCTCCACTTCTTTAAGGGAAATACTCTTGCCGTTTACCTTTGCGGTAACGGTCGAACCTCTGTACGCTATCGCGCTAAGCGCAATGGTGGACTGCTCCTCGACCCTCATTGTCTCGTCTGTCGGCGAGACGCTTTTCAGCACGTTTACCGTCCTTGTGATCTTGTAGGTGATAACCTTTGCCTTGCTCTGGAATTTAAAGGTGTTCACGCCAACGTCCAAGTCCTCTGTAAAATAGAAACGTCCCGCCTCATTGAGGACGATCTCTTCACCCTGATAATAAACGGGAAAATTGGGGTCGAAGGAACCTGCAAAAATTACCGTAGGCTCTTCCGTCTTGAAGGTGGTCTTTTTCGGCAGGGTCATTTCAAGCTCGCTGTTCAGTCCCTCAATGTCGATATTGTCGTCGTAATGCTTCATAAGGACGCTTGTGGACTCCATAACGTCCGAGTTAAGGGATTTAAGCGAGTTGAACGCGCTTCCGCCGTATTTGCCGTATTCCCCCGCAGCGATCACCTGTTTGACAAGCTCGTCGGGAGAACCCCAGCCGTCAGCGTCGGTGCATATCTGCTCGTTTATGTGGTGGACGTACAGAGGGATATCCGCCTCCTCGGCGTGACCGTTCCACCAGCTTACTATCTCATTAAAGGGCAGCTTGTCGTCCGTGAGAGATCCCTCGGCTTTCAGCATGATAAAGTCCGCATAACCCTTTTGTATGTACTTTAAAGTATCGGCGTAGCCGTCCGTAAGGGCTTCAAATCTCACGGCGGTCTCCGAGCCGTTTTCCTCGGTTGTGTAGTTTGCCCACACGTCGTTGAGGGAAATACCCACGGGGACGGTGTTGTTAGTCCGCCGCACAGCGTCCGCCGCAAGGCTGAAAACATACGCGCCGTTGTCCAGAAGCCAGTTTTCAAAGCCGATCCCTGAGCCGTTTTTTACATAGTCGCTGAGCGTACTGTCATTTTTTGAGGAATAGTAGCCGTCCAAAATAATTCCGTCAACAGGGTACTTCACAGTAAAGCTGTGCACTATTATGGCGAGTCTGTCTATCCTTGCCTGAAGCTCCATTTCCTCAAGCTGCTCCAGAACAAAATCAAGACCGAAATTCAGATATACGTAAAAGCCCCGTTCCTGAGCGCCTTCAATGGCGTATTCGATAAGACTGCGGTTTATGGTCTCGTTTGTATCTGCGCTGTAGAAAGCGTCCTTGCCGTTATCAGTGCGGATTATTACCGAATTGAGACGGTTCTGCTCGGCGGTATCAAGCATTTTTTCAACGCTCTCGGCAATTTCCTCCTCGGTAAGCTCACCATCCTCAGGGGGGACGCCGTAGTCCGTTCCGGGGGTGATATAAACTCCTCTCATTTGAGAGGGAAAGCTGTACATGGGAGTAAATTCGGGTTCCTCAAAGCTTGGCAGTTCCTCGTCCCGATTTATTTCGGGCTGCGGAGCTATCACCGTGACTTCGGGCGGTTCTTCTTCCGCAGACACGGGCAGAAGTCCACCAAAGGAAAATGTCATTGCCGCCGCTGTCAAAAGGCTTGCAAATCGTTTTATATATTTATCTTTATTTTTCAATTTGCACACTCCAATCTTTTTGTTCTGCGTTATTTTTAAATTATTTACAATTTTTGCAGGAGACGGGTTTTCCTGCCCCTGCAAACGGTTATTTCTTTATGTTTTCCAATTCTTTATTGACATATGCGGCAACGTCCTTACTCGGAACGAAAAGAGACTCGTAACGGTATAAAGCCACTCCGCCGTAGTTTGGAAGCCTCTGCGCGGAAGCTATCTGCCGCGCCATAATGTCGCTGTTGTTCAGCCATTCGTTTTTGCCGCTTGCACCCGCATAGCTGTCCGCCGCGCCTATCTTGTACGCCGCAAGACCGATAACAAGCTTCACATTTCGGTTCGTTACCATGCCGCTCCATTCCGAGATCACCTTGTCATAAGGCAGAGCCGCGTTCTCAAATCCGAAATAGACCTGTGGCAGGATATAGTCGCAGTATCCGCTTTCCGAGCACCATGTTTTAACGTCGGCGTAAAGCTCGTCGTAGTTGTTTTCCAGACTGCCCTGCGGGGAAATGCCGAACATTACGGTGTCGTTTGCACCGTGTACAGCGCTGTAAAGCTTTTTCACCATTTTGTTCACGTTGGAGATACGCCAGTCGCTTAGAGAAAGAGCAGTCCCCGACGCGGAGTAGGCAGACTTGTCAAAGCTTGCCGCAGTGGTGGGGTAAAAATAATCGTCTATCTGAATACCGTCCACATCGTAGTTTGAGACTATCTCGGCAATGCCGTCGGCGATAAGGCTTGTTACCTCGCTGTATGCCGGATTCAGGTAAAGCCGTCCGCCTGTTTCCACAATATATGTACCGTTTTTATCGGTGTACCATTTTTTTATTTGGTACGAATTATCAATATCTTTTATCTGCGCCGCCGTCATCAGCCGCATGGGGTTTACCCAGGCATGGAGGGAAAGACCCCTTGCGTGGGCGCAGTCTATCATGATCTGAAGCGCGTCAAAGGAATTTTTAGTACCGATAGTTCCGTCAAACTGTTCTCCCGACGGGAAAAGCGAGGAATCATAGTAAGCGTCCCCGAAAGCGCGGACTTGTACGTAGACTGTGTTGAAGCCTAAAGCCGAAATATTGTCGAAATAGGTCTCCACCGATTTTTTAAAGGAGCTTTCCGACTTGTTTTTCAGTATGGACATATATTCCAGATAGGTTATCCAAAAGCCCTTTTGTTCCGAAAAATTCACAGCGGAGTATGTATTGCTGCCGTTTAAGTTTATATCGGAAACTCCCGCAACGGCGGTCTCCCAAACGGTAGTTTCCGCAGCCTCTGTTGTGGTTTCTGGGGGCAGGGTCAGTGCCTCGGAGGGACTTTCATATTGAATTGTAACCTTTGTGATCTCCGCTTCGGAAACAGCTGCCGTTTCGGTAACTGTCGTTTCCGTCTCCGTTTCTGTAACGGTTTCCCGTGTTGTCACGGCTGAAACGGTTTCCGAAATTTCGGTTTGAGAAGCTGTAGCAGAGACCGATAGTGCCGAAGAGCTTTCGGGAACGTCCGCCGCAGTCTGCAAAACAGTCTCACTCGGAGCAATTTGTACAAAACCTATGTTACCGTCAGTTTCGGATACCTTTTGGCACGACGAAAAAATTACAGCAGCGGCAATTGCAGCATAAAAAAAACGGAATTTGGCTTTAGCTTTCATATTGACCTCTTTTCCCGAAAACGTATTTTTTAGATATGAAGTAATTATATAACATTTTTCGGTCAAAGTCAATTACAGAACAGTTACAATTCAGTTATCCAGGCTGAAAATATATGGCATTATTTCCTGAAATTTGTAAGATACGGGAATATTTTCTTTATTTAAGAGAATTACCCTTATATTCGGTGCAAATTCCGCCAATACCTGCCTGCAAATGCCGCAGGGGAAAGTTTCCCCGCCGTTCGACGAAACTATAGCTATTGCGGAAAAATCTCTGTACCCCTCCGAAACAGCCTTGAAAACGGCAGTCCGCTCGGCGCAGTTTGAAGCTCCGTAGCTGGCGTTTTCTATGTTGCAGCCTGTAAAGACCGTCCCGTCAGCGCAGAGCAGAGCTGCACCTACTTTAAAATTTGAGTATGGCACGTAGGCATTTTCCATAGCCTTTTCGGCGGTTTCCAGCAATTCCTTGTCGGTCATGGCAAGCTTCCTTTCAAAAGATCATATATAAAAATTATAGCACATTTCCCCGTTTTTTTCAATAGTAAAAGTGCCGAATTTCTGCCTGTACCCTATACTGCATTTGCCTGATTACGCGCTTGAAATACTGCTGAAAATGTGCTATAATTGTAATAATATGAGAAAGATTTGCAGCATTTTTTGCTTTATTGTGGAGGAATTATGGAAGATACCGAGAAAATACAGCTTTTTGAAACGACGCCGATCGCCAAGGCGGTGATGACCCTTTCCGTGCCCACGGTCATAAGCTCGCTTGTAATGGTGATATATAATCTTGCGGACACATATTTTGTGGGAATGCTGAACGACTCCGTTCAAAGCGCGGCGGTAACGCTTGCCGCTCCCGTGCTTTTGGCTTTCAATGCGGTGAACAACCTTTTCGGCGTAGGCTCCTCCAGCATGATGAGCAGGGGACTGGGCAGAAAAGATTATGACGCCGTCAGGGAAAGCTCGGTGTTCGGATTTTACTGCGCTCTTGTCAGCGGGATATTGTTCTCCGCGCTGTACACTGCGTTTAAAGTCCCGCTGCTGAACATACTTGGGGCAGACAGCGTTACCTCCTCCGCCACCGCCGAGTACCTCAAATGGACAGTCAGCTTCGGCGCAGCTCCTGCCATACTGAACGTTGTCCTTGCCTACATGGTGCGCTCCGAAGGGGCTTCGCTCCATGCAAGCCTAGGCACAATGAGCGGGTGCATACTGAATATAATCCTCGACCCGATATTTATTTTGCCTTGGGGACTTAACATGGGCGCGGCAGGCGCAGGTCTTGCAACATTTATTTCCAACTGCGCGGCGTGTCTGTATTTTTTTGTGCTGCTATTTATCAAGCGTGGCAGGACTTATGTCTGCGTTGACCCAAGGTCTCTGCGGTTCGGCAGGAAGATAATTTTCGGCATTTTTGCTGTGGGTATCCCCGCCTCTGTGCAGAACCTTTTGAATGTTACGGGAATGACGGTGCTGAACAATTTTACCGCGGACTTCGGAAAAAGCGCGGTGGCGGCAATGGGCATAGTCCAAAAGGTAAATATGCTGCCGGTGCAGATAGCCTTCGGCTTCTCTCAGGGGATAATGCCGCTGGTGAGCTACAACTACGCAAGCGGGAATTTCCACCGCATGAAGCAGTCGGTTATATTTACCGCAAAAATAATGCTTGTTTTTCTGACAGCGGTGACAGTTTGCTACTACATTTTTTCGGGAACGCTTACTGAATGGTTTATGGAAGACCCGGAGGTGGTTGCTTACGGCACGCGGTTTCTGCGGGGCTTTTGTTTGGGCATACCGTTTTTAAGCACTGATTTCCTTGCAGTGGGCGTTTTCCAAGCCTGCGGCTTCGGAAAAAAAGCGCTGGTATTTGCCATACTCCGAAAAATTATTTTGGAAATCCCCGCGCTGTTCATACTTAATTATCTTTTTCCGCTGTACGGACTTGCCTACGCTCAGCTTACCGCAGAGGTGATCCTTGCATTTGCGGCGGTCATTGTGGTGCTTCGTATATTTCGCACAGAGCCAACGACGGAATTAAGTAAAAGGTAATCTTACTAAAGGCTGAATACGTATTTGAGTTTCCTATCCGTTTTATTCTATGGACATATTACAATATATTTTTCTCTATAATAGATGGATATTATCTGACCGCTTGTGTACTCCACAGCTTTAAGCGCGTTCAAATTCTGCATATTTTCCTGAATATAATTCGCGATATTCGAGGCAATTACCACCGCCCCGATAAGCAGAACAAGAAACGCCATTGCACTTAAAATCCCCGCGCATATCCTCACGGAAACGTACATGGACTTCAGCGCGGCTGCATTTTTTGAAAATTCCTCAAATTTATCCTCAGTAAACAAAAGCGACAGCATTCCGCATTTGCCTATCATTGCGCTATTGAAAAAGCCGCACACTGTGTACTCAAACTCTTCGCCCCAAAAGGTTACTTTGATCGTATCGCCCACCGCGTAATTATTTCCCGTACCGTAAAGCATGGAGAGATAGATACCGCTTTTGATGTCGCTGTCCTCGGTAATTTCAAATCTTCCCGTATTTCGGGAAAGAGCGTCCTCCTTTTTCAAAATCACCGCAAGCTGGGAAACTTCGCCCACGCTGTACTCAAATGAAAAAGGCTCGCAAAATGCGTCGCCGACGGCATAGTCCGTAACGTCGGGACGTGCTTCAAGAGTGTCCGAAATAAATTCTTTAAAATTATCGTCGTTAACATACGCGGCAATATTTACGTGACCGTCGTTAAGCCTGTCAAGCATTTTACAGAAATTTTTTCAAGATATATTAAAAATAATGCAACTCGGCTGCCAACATTTTACATCGGCAGCCGAGTTGCATTATTCCTTAGTAGTATCCCAGATAATATCCCAATTGTTAAATTCGGGAAAATTCTCTGTGATATAGCTCTCAAAATTCTCAATACTTATACAGTTAAATCAATCCTGCTCAAACAGCTCCGCGACCTCCGCCGTAAACTCGTCAAGTTGTTTTCTCACAGTTTCCTCGTCGAAACTTGGAATTCTAAGATCTTCGTGGATCAATCCCCATGAGTCATATAACATTACGGTATCAACGTGGGGCAGATCGTAAATGTTAGTCAGATCATCAAATCTTTCTAAATTTTTCTCTATTTCCGCGTGGAAAAATTCCTCCTGCTCGTTCATACCGTCAATTTTGTCAAGTTCATCGTATAATTTATCTATATCCAAGAAATCAAATTCTTCCTCAACACCATTGTATATATACCAATAAATCTCCTCAACATACCGTGTGGCTTTGATGACAAACAGCGATGTTGTACCGTCATCATTCGGTTTCAGATATGTGTAGTACCCTAAAGCCAAGGCGTCAACAACTTTCCAGTTGCCGTCCACATAATCGCAAACATACATACCGAGGCCATGATATGAGTCAACAATAAAACAAAACTCTTTTATACCGTCACCGTCAATATCAGCGTAAAACGCGTGGCACGAACCCGCAGGAGAGCCGCCCATACCGTAACCCGCAAGCTCCTTGCCGTTTTCAAGCACCTCATCGCTGTGCCACATATCAAACATTTTTAGCAGAAACTCGCTGTCGGGAGGGACAACCTCCCCGCTTACAATTTCAGCTCCCGTTTCGGAAATCACTTCGGTTTCCTGCTCGGCAGTGTTAGTAGTAGTTATTATTGTTGTTGTTGTTTCTTCCGCACTTTGCGCTGTTGTTTCCGAAACCGTGAGTTGTTCCTCCGCAGTCACTGTCGTTGTATTTTCTGTAGAGGCTGCCGCCGTTTCGGACGTCCCCACGCCGCAAGATGTTAATAATAACATAGTTGCTGCTGCTACTGTAAGTATAGAAGTTACATTCCTTTTCATTTCCATTAATACACCCCTATATATAAATCAAGCATAATTTAAAGGCGGAGGACTTGCAGTACAAGTCCCCGCCATATGAGTCTAAAATATATGGTAGATACATACCAAATTATTTAATGCCGTCAGGATTTTTTTCGGTAAAATTCCAGCTGTCTCTGCACATCTGCGCAATATCAGCCTTGGCTTCCCAGCCGAAAAGAGACTTTGCCTTGTCGGTGTTTGCGTAGCAGGTAGCAATGTCCCCCGGTCTGCGGTCAACTATTTTGTAGTTCACCTTTTTGCCCGAAGCCTCTTCAAAGGCATGGACTACTTCAAGGACGCTTGTACCTTTTCCGGTACCGAGATTTACAGCTTCAACGCCCTTATGCTTTAATGTGTAATCCACAGCGCAAAGGTGTCCCTTTGCAAGGTCTACAACGTGGATATAGTCGCGGACGCCCGTTCCGTCGGGAGTGTCATAATCGTTGCCGTACACGCTCAAACAGGGCAGCTTTCCGGAAGCTACCTGCGCAACATATGGCAGGAGATTATTGGGTATTCCGTTGGGGTCTTCACCGATAAGACCGCTTTCATGCGCACCGATAGGATTGAAATATCTCAGCAGAGCAACGCTCCACTCACTGTCAGCCTTTGCTGTGTCGGAAAGTATTTGTTCGATCATTACCTTTGTATAGCCGTATGGATTGGTTGCGGAGGTGGGATAGGTCTCAACATAGGGTACGGGATTGTTCATTCCGTAAACCGTTGCGCTGGAGGAAAACACCATGTTTTTGCAGCCGTTGTCACGCATGACCTTGATAAGCTCAATAGTACCCGAAATGTTGTTGTAGTAGTACTCCACGGGCTTTGCGCAGGATTCGCCCACAGCTTTAAGTCCCGCGAAATGTATAACGGCGTCGATCTTATTTTCCTTGAAAATTTTGCTTGTGCCCTCATAGTCGAGAATGTCCGTCTCGTAGAATTTAAAATCCTTTCCCGTAATTTTTTTGATACGGTTCAAGGCTTCGGGCTTGGAGTTGGAGAAGTTGTCCATAACAACAATATCGTGTCCCGCGTCAAGAAGCTCAACGCAGGTATGGCTTCCGATAAAGCCTGCTCCGCCTGTAACAAGAATAGTGCTCATAAAAAGCCGTCCTTTCCAAATCATAATATAATTATATTTTATACAATGATGTAAAATTTTTCAACATAATTTTGTGAACAATTTATACCAATATATACCTTTGCTTTGTTAATTAGTATTACTGTCTTATGTGTATTCCCTGTGATTCGATAAAATCTTCCATTTCCTCTTTTGCGTCCTCGAGCCATGAGGGTTCGTCCGGGATAAGATTATGCTTGTCGCCGTTTGTTTCTGCCAAAAAAATTTCAGTACCGTTTTTATTTTCGTCGTTTTTCATAATGGGTCTCCTTTCAAAAATTATTAATTTAAATTTGACTGACAGTTGCACTTTAAAATATGCGGACTGTTTTTAATTTGCACAAAAAAATTTTTTCGCTGTTGACGGTGCAAAAATTTCCCGCTACACTTAAATACGGAGAGAGAAATTTTTTTACGGAAAGGAAGTTTTTTATTGAGCACATTAAATATCGAACAAAAGCTTTTGACGCCAAATAAATATAGCAGACCGCAAATACCTCTTAAAAGTGTGACAAAAATCGCGGTGCATTATGTGGGCAACCCCAACACCTCCGCAATTGCGAACCGCAATTATTTTGAAAGCCAAAAGACGGCGAGACGCTATGTTTCCTCACATTTTATAATCGGTTTGCAGGGGGAAATTATCCAGTGCATACCGCTGGATGAAATTTCCTACTGCACCAATAAGGCGAACGTATACAGCGTTTCGATCGAATGTTGTCACCCCGACAGTACTGGGAAGTTTATAGATGCCACGGAGCGGTCCCTTGCAGAGCTGTGCGCGTATCTGCTTGAAAAATTCCGACTGGGGACGGGTGACATTATACGTCACTATGACGTGACCGGAAAGCAGTGTCCACTTTACTGGTCGCCCACAAAATATCAGTCAGCGGAGGTCGCAAACGCACGTTTTGAGGCGTTCAAAAGCAAGGTCGCCGCGCTTATGAAAGGGGACAAGCAGTATGAGGCTGCGGAAAGCGGCGGGAGCTTTGGCGTTAAAGTCCTTGGCAGCGCGCTGAATATACGCAAATACCCCTCCCTAACCGCTCCGATCGTGGGGGTAATAACCGATAACGGCGTGTACACCGTAATTGCCGAGGAATACGGCGGCAGCGTGCTGTGGGGCAAGCTGAAAAGCGGCGCCGGCTGGATATCGCTGGGCAGCAAATACGTGCAGAAAATTCGGGAGGGAAATTAATGGATAACATTTTAAAAAATATTCTTGCGGCTGTCTGCGCCTTGTGCGGACTGCTTTTCGGCGACTGTGACGGGCTGATTATAGCTCTTGCGGCGCTTATGGTCATGGACTATATTTCAGGCGTGCTGGCGGCAGTTGCACATAAAAAGCTGTCCAGCGAGATAGGCGCAAAGGGCATCGCCAAAAAGGTTTTTATGCTCCTTATTGTGGCTGTGGCAAACATTGTGGACATCAACGTTATAGGTGAGGGGCACGTTTTAAAAAGCGTTACGACAATTTTTTATATTGCCAACGAGTGCATTTCCCTTATTGAAAACGGCGGAAGGCTCGGAGTACCCGTGCCGAACAAGCTCCTTGAGGTTCTGGAGCAGTTAAAGACGGGCAAAAAATAAAAAAGGGCTTCGGCGCACGGGAATTTCCGCGTCCGAAGCCATAATTTTTTTATTGCAAAATTAACCTGCGTACTCCTCAATACGGACGTTTTCCATGACAACCTGTGTAAGGGGCTTGTCGCTGTCGTTTGTCTCGACCTCGGCAATGGCTCGAACAACGTCCATGCCTTCAAAAACCTGTCCGAACACGGTGTAACCGCCGTCAAGATACGGCACGCCGCCAACCTCGTTATACTTTTCGGCAACGTTTTTGGGCCAGTTGTACTCGCCGTTGCTGTAGGTATAATAATCCGCGCAGGTGTTTTCAAGATAGCCGTCGGGAGTGTTCACGATATAGAACTGGCTGCCGTTTGTGGAGGTAGCGCCGCTGTTTGCATAAGCAACCGCGCCTGTGAAGTGGTAAAGATTTTCCGAAGTGCCTCCGTCAAAGGAGTCACCCCATATGGATTTTCCTCCGGTGCCGTCGCCGCGCGGGTCGCCGCCCTGTATCATAAAGTTTGGTATCACTCTGTGGAAAATTATTTCGTTGTAATACTCCATATCCGCAAGTCCGATAAAATTTTCAACGCCCTTGGGAGCGTCATTGGGGAAAAGCTTTATCTTTATTTCGCCGTAATCCTTGACGGTTATAACGGCGATCTTCTCTCCTGCCGCGGGCATATCGAAATTGTGTATCTCCACATCGGGGAGCCATGGGATAGTTGATTCGTCCACAGCGGAGGTCGCTTCTGTCTGTATTTCGTCCACAAGCTCCTCAATTGTAGCGTCCTCGCCCTTACAGCCGGCAAAAGCGGCAAGCATTGCGGCGGAAACAGAAACAGCGGCAATTTTTTTGATAAGCATAATATCATTCCTTTATAAATTTTTAAAAATAAAATACTTTATTATTATACAACAATTTTTTGCCGTTGTAAAGCTGTTTCACAAATATTTCACTTTACCCTTTTAGGCATACTGCGTCAATAGTGGTAAAATGTTTCCATGGGTACCGATATTTCTATATCGTTACCTGCTTACTTCAGTAGTCCTTTCAATCTTTCCATAGCCTCGGCGGTGTTCTCTCTTGTGCCGAACGCCGTGAGCCTGAACCAACCCTTGCCGTTTTCACCAAAGCCCTCGCCCGGAGTGCCTACAACCTGTATCTCATTGAGCAGGTAATCAAAAAATTCCCAGCTTCCCATGCCGTTGGGACACTTTAACCATATGTACGGCGAATTTTTTCCGCCTGTATATTTTATTCCAAGCTCGTCGCAGGTCTCCGACATGATTCGGGCATTTTCTATGTAGTAATTTACGCTCTCCTGTGTTTGTTTCAAGCCATCCTCCGTGAACACCGCGGCAGCAGCGCACTGTACGGGGTAGGATACGCCGTTGAACTTGCTGCCCTGACGTCTGCACCAAATTTTGAACACGTCCACCGCTTCGCCGTCCGCAGTATAGGCTTTCAGCTCTTTCGGAATGACCGTGTAGCCGCAGCGAGTTCCCGTAAAGCCCGCCGTTTTGGAGAGGGAGCAGATCTCTATTGCGCACTCTCTTGCGCCCGCCACCGCAAAAATGCTGCGGGGCAGGGATTTGTCACGGATAAAAGCTTCATATGCCGAGTCGAAAATGATTATGGCGTTTTGAGATTTTGCGTAAGCCACCCATTCCTCAAGCTGCGCCTTTGTGTACACCGAACCTGTGGGGTTGTTGGGGGAGCAAAGATAAATTATGTCGCACTTTACATTTTTATCGGGCATTGCGGCAAATCCGTTTTCCTCGTTGGACGAAGCATAGATCACCTTTCTTCCGCCCATAACGTTTGAGTCTACGTAAACGGGGTAGGCGGGGTCGGTGATGAGGACGGTGTTCTGTTCCCCGAAAATGTCGGGAATATTTCCGCAGTCGCTTTTTGCGCCGTCGCTGATAAGGATTTCTTCAGGGTCAATGTCAACGCCGAAGCCTTTGTAGTACCCCGCAACAGCTTCACGAAGAAATGGGTAGCCCATGCCGCTGTCCTCGTATCCTTTAAAGGTCTCCTTGTGCGCCATTTCCTCCGCGCCCTTTTTCATAGCGTCCACAACAATTGGAGCAAGGGGCAGGGTAACGTCTCCGATACCCATTCGTATAAGCTGCTTGTCGGGATTTTTCTCGCGGTAAGCGGCAAGCTTTTTCGCAATATCAATAAAGAGATAGTTCTCCTTTAAGCTTAGGAAATTTTCATTTATAAATGCCATTGTAATATGTCCCTCCAAAATATATTTACGCCGAGTACAACAATTAAACTTACGGTATGATAATATGGGGACTGAAAGTTTAATTGTTGTACCGATAGTTTACTTATCTAAAAAGCTAACATCGATTTCTCCGTCAAAGACTTTTGTTGCAGTACCTTTCATCATAACGTGACCATCGCTTTTGCAGGTTATGGAAAGGTCTCCTCCGCGGAGAGAAACCGTTATCTCTTCGTCATAATTTTTATGTCCGCAGAGTACCGCTGCCACAGCCGTCGCGCAAGCTCCCGTTCCGCAAGCCCAAGTCTCGCCGCTGCCACGCTCCCATACCCGCATTTTAATTGTACCGTCCTGCAATATTTCGCAGAACTCGGTGTTCACTCTTTCGGGGAAAAGGGGGTGGTTCTCAAAGGACGTACCTATCTTTTCAAGGTCGAGCCTGTCAACGTCCGAGGTGAAAATAACGCAGTGGGGATTGCCCATTGAAACGGCTGTGATATTGTAAGTCCTGCCGTCAACTTCGATAGGACTGTCGATAAAAGAGTCCCCCTCAGCTTTCATGGGAATGTCCGCGGGCTTTGTGACAGCTTTGCCCATGTCAACCTCAACGGTATCCACAGCGCCGTCCTTGACAAAAAGCTTCAGGTATTTGACGCCGCTTTTGGTTTCAAGACTTATCTCGGTTTTATCGGTAAGACCGTTGTCGTAAACGTATTTGCCTATGCAGCGTGTTGCGTTGCCGCACATCATTCCCTCGCTGCCGTCGGCGTTGAACATTCTCATGCGAAAATCCGCCTTGTCCGAGGGCATAATCAGCACCAGACCGTCCGAGCCTATGCCGAAATGCCTGTCGCTGACAAACTCCGAGACCCTTTCGGGGTTCGGGACGGTTTCCTCAAAGCAGTTGACATAAACATAATCGTTGCCGATGCCGTGCATTTTTGTAAATTTCATTTTATCACCTTAATCAGATTTAATAATAAAGCCGTCTGTCGCGTGGATATAGTATTCATACTCCCTGCCGCCGCCCGTAAATTTTACTGAGTACGCGTCCCGAATATTGTCTATCAATCGTTCCGTTTCGGTAAAGTTCACCTCGTCCGCGGTAAATCCCGCGTGTTCGAGAGCTATCGCCTCGGCTTCTTCGGGGGAAATAACTTCTTCAAGTTCCGCGCAGTAGGGATATTCTGTAAAATCTATAATACTGCCGTTTGTTGCGTTCACTTTGTATTCGAGGGTGTAATTATACGGTGTTCCAAAGCTTACCTCTATAACGGGTAATTCACCATCGTAATAGAACGTGGTACCCGGATTCCAAATCTCGGTTTCGTAAAGTCCCGAATAAGCAATAGCCGCCGCTTTTGCCTCCTCGCGGGTAATTCTGTGGTCGCTTATCGTTTCGGCGGACGTTTCGGTTTCCGTAGATGTTACGGTAGTTTCGGTTTCTGTAGATGTTGCGTTGGTTTCAGTTTCTGTGGACGTTAAGGTAGTCTCAGTTTCCGTAAACGTCACGGTGGTTTCAGTTGACGTTACAGTATTTTCGGCAGAGTTCCCGCAGCCCGAAAATGCCGCCGCAAATAATATGTACGCGGTTAAAATCAAAGCTTTTTTCATAGTAAAAACCTCCTTTTTGAACATTGTAACATATTTATTGCGGAAATGCAAATTTTACTGATTCACGACCTAAATGTGTACAAAAAATTCAAGCAAAATCTTGCATATATGGATTTTGTGCAGAATTTTTTGTCTACACATTGGGAGTGAATTAGTATTTTTACCGTTCATAGGTTTTCAAAATATCCTGTGCAATGACCACCTGCGGCACGTGCCTGTCCATGGACTGCTTTTGTATCTGCCTGTGAGCGTCCGACTCGGACATTTTCAGCACCTCAACCAATACGCACTTTGCTCTGTCCACAAGCTTAACGTCCTTCAGCTTTTGTTCAAGACGTGTTTTTTCGTCGGAAAGCTCCGCTTCGTTTTGAGTCGTCAGCATAACAAATCGGAACGTCTGCAAAAGCATAGCCTTGCTAATGGGGCGGGGGAGTATGAATGCGTTTATTTCTCCCAGTTTTTTGGCAATTTCGCCGCAGTATTTCGCGGGAGCGGCAAGTATTACTCCGCTGCCGTTCCTGCAAGCCGCAGAGGCAATGTCAAGACCGTATACTCCGCCGACGGGAGCGTTTATGAAAACCATGCCGAAGCTTTTTTCGGCAAGGATATTTTTGTCCGGAGCTTCCGAGACGGAAATTTCTCCGAAGCCGAATTCGCCTGCCGCAAGGGTGATGTTGTCGAGGGTCTCTCCCTGCTCCGAGAAAATGATTATACTGTTTGGCACGGTCTCACCTCGCTTG
Organism: uncultured Clostridia bacterium; assembly: GCA_947383835.1. Lineage (GTDB taxonomy): Bacteria > Bacillota > Clostridia > Oscillospirales > Ruminococcaceae > RGIG8773. The sequence continues at coordinate 7,568 of CANDEV010000011.1, read as the reverse complement.
ATCTTTTGTACGGTTTTTAATTGTATATTAGTATAACACAAAATTTTATTTTCGTAAAGGGGAGTAATGTTATAAATTTATATTTATACGGGTAATGTAGGGCGGGGGCTCGCTCCCGCCTTATGTAATGCGTACAGTAACCAATTCCGAGACAAACAAGCCCAAACATAAACACAAACCGTAAACCGCGAAGCCCTGTAGGCGGAACGATACGTAAAATAACAGCACAGCCAACAGTTTCAATAAAATTAATTGTTGACGTATAATTGTTTGTAGGGGCTTGCGGTGTTGGGCGTTAGCTTGAAAAAGTGGGACTTCAAAAGCTCCTCCGCATTGCAGCCGAAGTTTTCGGAAAATTCTTCAACATCGCCCTTTATCGCCTCCATGTCGTCAGAGGAAGCGTCCTCGCACTTTACCTGTACGGGAAGTCCCTTGGGAGCGTGTTCGGAACGAATGTAAATAGCCCCTCCGTGCATTCCCGTGCCGCAGAAGCCGCCAACGGGACACTCTTTTTCGTGACCTATGCCAAGAACGATAATACGTCCCCCCGCCTGATATTCGCCCAAAAACGCGCCCACGGTCTCGCCGATAACGAGCATGGGGACGTGCTGCTGATACTCTTTCATATGTATTCCCGCGCGGTAGCCTGCACTGCCCTTGATGAGGATTTTTCCGTCTCTCATGCCGTAGCCCGCCGCGTCGCCGCAGTTGCCGTGAATAATTATCTCTCCCGAATTCATGGTATCACCGGTTGCGTCCTGCGCGTTGGCGAAAACATTTATTTTGCAGCCGTCCAGATATGCACCCAAGGCATTGCCCGGAACGCCGTGTATCTCGATATTTTTATCTGCGGAGCTGCTGCCTATGTAACGCTGACCGAGGACGTTGTCCACCACAATATCCCTGTCGGCAGAGGAGCTGATAAGGTGGTTAAGGTCTTTGTAGTGCAGACCCGCCGCGTTGATTTTAGTTGCCATTTCCATAACCTCCCGCTAACTTTTCATTCCTGTATTCTCTGGAAAACGCCATAAGCTGCGGCTTGTTTTTCAGCATTTCCATGTCGCATTCGTCCACAGGCATATGCCATTTTATCATGTAGGTGTAAATTCCCGCGCGCTTAACGTCTCCCATTAAAATAAAGCCTTTCAGCTCGTTGTCGCCTGTGACAAGCTTTTTGTAATTTGTACCGTCCGTATCGGTGCAGGCTTCACCCTCGTAGCTGCCTGCGGTAATAATGTGCAAGCCGAAAAATCCGATAGCGTTCATTGGCATTGCGTTAAGGTAGTAAGCCTCTTGCCCCGCCATGTTCTGTCCCGCGATCTCGCCCTGCATAAAAGCGTTTGGAAGCAGCGCAAGAATTTTCTGCTGACCAGTTGTAATGTCAAAAGACTCTGTGCAGTCTCCTGCGGCAAAAACGTCCCGCAAGCCCTCAACAGCCTGTCTTTGGTCGGTAACTATACCGCGGTTCACCTTTCCGCCCGCTTCGGCGATAAGCTCCGTGTTGGGACGTACGCCAACTGCAAGTATCACCATGTCAAACTCTACGGTATCGCCGTTTGTAAGCGTTGCGGAAGTTTCCGAAAACTCCTTGACGCTTGTACCCAAAATAAATTTTACGCCCTTGCTCTCAATGTGCTTCTGCATTATCGCGGAGGCTTCACTGTCGAGTATAGAGGGTAAAATTCTGTCCGCAAGGTCGATGACCGTCATGTCCGCGCCGTAGTGCTCCAAAGCCTCTGCGGCTTTCAGACCGATAAGTCCCGCGCCCACGATAAGGACTTTCGCGCCCTCGGTGACAGCTTCTTTTACAGCCTTTGCGTCGTCGAATTTCATAAAGGTGAATTTTTTCTGCACCTTGTCAAGTCCCTCCATAGGCGGTACAAAAGGCTTTGAACCTGTGGCGGCCATAAGCTTGTCGTAGGAGATCTCGTTGCCGTTTTCTATGGTAACTGTTTTCTTGTCCGCATTGATTTTTGTAACACGGGTCTCGAACAGTGTATCCACATCATTTTTCTCATAAAAATCCTCGTCGCGGTAGCGCATATTTTCCTCTGTGACGGACTCCTTGAGCCAGTAGGAAATAAGGGGGCGCGAATATGTATGGTACTTCTCGTCGGAGATAACGACTATCTGACCGTCCCTGTCCACCTGACGTATTCCCTGAATTGTGCCTATCGCTGCGGCGGAGTTGCCGATTATAACGTATTTCATCAATTTCATTCCTTTCTCGACGTTTTGCGTTAGCAAAACTCGCAGCTGAAAAATCTTTGATTTTTCAGCTTTCGCCCCTTTCCTCGAATACTATTGCCTGATTAATGCAGTTTGTCACACAGGCAGGCTCGCCCGCGCTGTTGCGTGTGCAAAGCTCACATTTGGTAATTGTCCTGCCGTCGTTTTTCTCGTCGATAACGATACAGCCGTAGGGACATGAAAGCACGCAGGTGTAGCAGCCAACGCAGCGGCTTGTATCTATTTGTATAACGCCGTTCACCTTTGACAGCGCGCCTGTAATGCAGCCCTTTACGCAGGGAGCGGCGGCGCAGTGTCTGCACTGGACGGCAAAATTAACGTCCCCCGCGGTTTCCACGGTAATTCTCGGTACAGGGTTCCTGTTCAGCTTAAAGGTCTTTGCCATATTGGTCTCGCCGCTGTTGGCAAAGGCGCAGTAATATTCGCAGAGGTGACAGCCGAGACATCTGTCCTCGTTTACATAAACTCTTTTCATTAAATCATTCCTCTTTGCAGGGGCGGATTCCATATACGCCCGTTTATTAAAATACGATTTCCTGCGGGCGGATATAGAATCCGCCCCTACGGTTTATTTATTGTTCGGGAACATATTCGCTTTTTAAAATTGAAAAATACAAGCGTCCCACATATTCGCCGTTCATATAAAAGTAATCTCGGAGAGTACCCTCATATGTAAGTCCGCATTTTTCTATGACTCTTTTGGACGGCGCGTTTATTGTTTTGGTGCATATCTGTACCTTGTGCAGATTTATTCTGTCAAAGCCGTATGCAATTACCGCCTTTGCCGCTTCGGTGGCGTAACCCTTGCATTGAAAAGCTCCGCCTATGCAGTACTCTATTTCGGCAAAGTGATTTTTGCTGTCCACAAGGAAGTAAGCTATCTGACCTATGCACTCTCCGGAGGTTTTCTCGATAACAGCCCAACGGTAGTAATCGTCTCTTTCGTAAGAGCCGATATATTTGTCAAGCAGTTCCTCTACTTCTTCCTCTGTGGTGTACACTGGTTCGCTGTACAGAGACTGTATTTTCTCGTCGGCTATCCAGTTTTTCCGCATGGATTCGTTGTCCTCATATTCAAATCTGCGGAGTACCAGTCGTTCTGTTTCAATTGTATTTGTACCAACGTGTGTAAGCATTTTATTGTCTCCTTTTCAGAGAATAAAAATTTTTCTCCTATAATTAAAATATTTTCCCCGCCCCCTTGAGGGGGCTTGATAATGTGAAAAATTCTATTATTTTACATTGGGGGTGACTCTGCCCGCGGGGGCTTCCCCGCTATTCACCCGCGTGTTGAATACCGAGTATGTCTAATTCTTTCTGATTAAGTCCGATACCGCGGAGCATAAGTCTGTTGCCCTTTAAAGCCTCGATAGAGTTGATACCCATGCCGCCCATGATCTCCTTTATCTCGTGATCCCATGCGTGAACAAGATTTACCAAACGCTGATAGCCAATGTCGGGGTTGAGACGTTTCACAAGGTCGGGTCGCTGTGTGGCAATGCCCCAGTTGCACTTGCCGCCGTGGCAGCTTCTGCAAAGGTGGCAGCCGAGAGCAAGCAGAGCGGGTGTACCGATATAAATTGCGTCCGCACCGAGAGCGAATGCCTTTACCGCGTCGGAGGAGGAGCGTATAGAGCCGCCCGCAACTATGGAGACCTCGTTTCTTATACCCTCGTCCCTAAGCCGCTGATCTACAGAAGCAAGGGCAAGCTCAATGGGGATACCAACATTGTCACGAATTCTTGTGGGAGCTGCGCCTGTGCCGCCTCGGAAGCCGTCTATGCAGATAACGTCAGCCCCCGAACGTGCGATACCCGAAGCTATAGCCGCAACGTTGTGTACCGCCGCGATTTTTACGAACACGGGTTTTTTGTACTCCGTTGCCTCTTTAAGAGAGAAAATAAGCTGACGCAAGTCCTCGATAGAATATATGTCGTGGTGGGGAGCAGGCGAGATCGCGTCAGTTCCCATGGGTATCATACGTGTTTTGGAAACGTCCTCCCGAATTTTCTCTCCGGGGAGATGTCCGCCGATACCAGGCTTTGCGCCCTGACCCATTTTTATTTCGATAGCGGCTCCCGCTTCAAGATAGCCCTTGAAAACGCCGAAACGTCCCGAAGCGACCTGTACTATAGTATTTTCGCCGTACTGATAAAAGTCCTTGTGCAGACCGCCCTCGCCTGTGTTGTAATATGTACCCAGTTCCTGCGCGGCACGTGCAAGGCTTTCGTGAGCGTTCTTTGAAATAGAACCGTAGGACATCGCCGAAAACATGATAGGCACGTCAAGCTCGATATGGGGCGGAAGTTCCGTCTTTATCGAACCGTCGGGATTTCTTTCAATGGTACTCGGCTTCTTGCCCAAAAACACCTTTGTCTCCATAGGCTCACGGAGCGGGTCTATAGGCGGGTTTGTTACCTGCGAAGCGTTTATGAGAATTTTATCCCAGTACACGGGATAATCCTTTGGTGTACCCATTGAAGATAGGAGTACGCCGCCGCTGCCCGCTTGACGGTAGTTTTCTATCATTATTTGCTGTGTGTAATTCGCGCTCTCTCTGAAAGCGTTTTCGTTGGGGCGAATTTTCAAAGCCCCTGTGGGACAAATGCAGACGCACCTTTGGCAGTCCACGCAGTTTGCCTCGTTGGCAAGCATCTTGCCGTAATCCTCGTCAAAGTAGTGTACCTCGTTTGCGCACTGCCTTTCGCAAGCGCGGCAGCCGATGCATTTATCTGTGTTCCTAAGCACTTCAAACTGTGCAGGGAAAAAATTTACAGGCATTTTCTTTTACCCTCCTCGCTAAGATCAACAATAACAGGTTCGCCGCCTATGGGACTTCTTATAGAGTCCGCCTCCGGGCATATGGCGCGTATAGCGCATTCTTCACTGGCAATATAAACCATATCGCCCTTTTCCGCAACCACCATTGAGCGGAGCTTCAGCCTGTCGTTAAGAGCCATAAGTCCCCCCGTGTACCCCAAAATAATGGAGAAAGGACCCGTAATAAGCAGGCTGGAAAAGGCGTTGCGGAAGTATTTCAGTTTCGCCGCTTTCTCGGGGTCGGACTTTTCAAGCTCGTCAATTTCGCTCCAGAACGGCGCGGCGATAATGCTTGCTATATCCTCAAGGGAAAGCTTTTGCTTTCTGTTAAGGTAGTCGAAAATGTAGGTTATTACCTCCGTATCTGTCAGCAGTGTACATTTGTAGCCGAACATCTCGATAAACCGCCTGTTCGCGTCGTATGAGGAGATCTCACCGTTATGTACTATAGTATAGTCCAGCAGTGAGAACGGATGCGCGCCGCCCCACCAGCCGGGGGTATTTGTGGGGTAACGTCCGTGAGCAGTCCAAGCGTAGCCGCTGTATTCCTCCAAACGGTAGAACTCACCCACGTCTTCGGGGTATCCAACAGCCTTGAAAACGCCCATGTTCTTGCCGCTGGAAAATACGTACGCGCCGTCAATGTCGTTGTTTATTCTGATAACGCACTGGGCGACAAATTCCTTTTCTTCAAGCTGCGAAGAGGCTATTTTTGTTGGCAGGGGATTTACGAAATACCTCCAAATAAGGGGTTCGTTGGTAATGGACGGCACTTTTTTTGTAGGTATCCTGCTAAGGTTCACCACGTCGAAATGCCTGTCAAGGAAACGTTCCGTCTGTTCCCTTGCGGTGTTTGAATCGTAAAAAACGTGAAAGGCGTAAAGGTCCTTGTATTCGGGGTATATACCGTAGCCCGCAAAGCCGCCACCAAGACCGTTTGAACGGTCGTGCATATAAGAAATGGACTTAACAATGCTGCTGCCGTCAAGCTTGTTTCCGTCCCTGCTGATCATGCCAGATATGGCGCAGCCCGCAGGAATCCTTATTTCTCCTTCTTTTAAAAGCATATTTTTATTCACTCCTATAGACGGCAGAGTTGGACTTTGCTCTATCCGTCCCAAATTATTGCAGTACGTTAAGTCATACCGCCGACTTTAATATAATAACACAATTAATTATGTTTGTCAAGGGATTTTTGCAAGTTTATTTTATAAATCCTGCAAAAATAAGTAAATTATTTATGAATATACGTGATTTTAGTTTTATAAATGAAAAATATAAAAACAAAATTGCATTTTCTAATATTTATAAGGCAATTTGCACTAAATGTTGACAAAATTCTTATAAAATGTTATACTATTAGCGGGGAACGCACTGAGGCGAGTGTCACCCCAAATATTAAATATGATAATTGTTTATTTTACCTAAGTCCTCTCAAGGGGACGAAGCGCAAAGGTATACATTAAATACATTTTTGAGAGGAGTAACATCTGTATGAGATGTCCCGAATGCGGAGGAGAAATAGGAGAAAACGAAGTTTTCTGCCCAAGCTGCGGCGCAGAGCAATTCGGAGTTCCCGAAAGAACTGCCGAACCGGACGTTTTTGACGTTCTTGAAGAAACAGAAAACGAAAGCGGCGGAAAAAATAAAAAGAAGAAGGTTAAAAATAAGGATAAAAGCAATTCCTCAAAAAATCAAAAGGGAAGAAAGCAGAAGCTTGTTGTTATCGCGAGGATAACGGGAATTGCAGTCCTGCTTGCGCTTGCCGTGCTTTTGGTATTTATTGCGGCGGGAAATATCAGCGCGGCTAAGGGCAGGAAGATTTTTGATAATGTTGACTTGGGCAGAGACGCCGATATTATCCGTTCCAAAACAAAAGCGGATTTTTTGGAGGGCAAGGTCTCGTCATACGGCGCGGTCAATCATATTTCCGACTATAATTTTATCTGCGAGTCGGAAAAATCTGTAAACGTTGACGGAATACAGCTTCCCGAATGGGCGGTGCTGCTGAAATCGGACGGAGACGGCTCAGTAAATGAAGCGGCTCTTTATAATTTCAGTGTACTGAAGCACGGCTGGATGGGCGCAAGAACAGCAGAACGGCTTGAACCCTCCACGGTTGAGTTCGGCATGACCGCAAAAGCGGCAGAACGCGCGCTTGGCTTAAAGCCCTATACCATTATAAAGGAAAGTAAGGAAAACACATCAGTCTACGTTTATCGGTACAACTATATCGACAGCGAAAGCGGGAACACCTGCGTCCGAAATTTTTATGTAGAGGTCAGCGATGTAGACGGCAAAGTCAAAAGCGCATATGACAGCCAGCTTGATTATCTCAATCTTATTTTAGGCAATGGCGGCGGGGTTGCCGATAATTAAAATTTTGGGGCACGTTTTTGCGTGTCCCTTTTTGTTTTTAACATTTTTCCTGTACACGCATACTTTTATTGTACAAACCCACCAACTCGAGGGGTGCGCGGAGGGTATAAAGTTATGCA
>CANDEV010000010.1 GCA_947383835.1 uncultured Clostridia bacterium | reverse complement strand
TGCTTTTCTCATTTCTTTATTATATCATATTATGCGCTATTTGTCCACACCTAAACCAGCCAAAGCAATCAGAAACGGAAATGCAGTCAAAAGCCAGTTTAATAGCCAAAGGCAATTTGTCAATATCCCTCACCCGTAATTATGAAGTATATCCTTAATTTTCGACCACATCATTTCAATAGGGTTAAAATCAAGGCTGTATGGCAGATACAGTATTGTCAGGTTTTTATTCGTCTTGCTTACCGTTTCGGCAACTTCTTTAACGTGATGAGAGTGCATATTATCCATAATTATCACATCACTGTCCTTGAGAGTTGGTATAAGAATATTATCAAGATAATCAACAAATTTTTCTTTTGTTATGCCTCCCGAATAGGTTGTATATGCCGTTTTTACGTTAAGCCAAATGACAAAATTGTAGTATTTGCAGGTGTATTCAAGGGGGTATGATCCGTTGCCCTTGCACCGCCGTGAGCACGGGCATAATGTCTTGTTAAGTTTGTATTTACTCCGCTTTCATCAAGATAAACAAGACTGTTTGCATCAAATTCGGAAATGATTTTATTCCATTCCTTTCTCTTTTCCCTTACATCGGAAGCGTTCACGCTCAGCAGCGTGAAGAGATTTTTCTTACGGACATACCCCATTTTTATTACTGCTTTGCGGACTGTTTCATTTGTAACATGCAGATCAAGATTTTCAATTATCTCGTCAATAGTTATATCCGGACGTTCCTGTATTGCTTTATCTATTGCTGACAGATATCCTCCGAGAGCGAGGGCTTTCTCCCACAGCTATTTGTACGCAGTTCAACAGACCCTATTGCTTTTTTCTGTCGTTTCAAACGATATACCGTACTCTCATCAACCGAGTAACATTCTGCCACTTCTTTGGCATTATGAGTCCTTTCATATGCTTCTACCATTAATTTCCTTGCTTTGCTATGCAGCATTTTACCACCTCTGTCTTTATTATTCCTTTTTGTCAAGTACTGGCGAGGGGGGATTGGAGTGATATAAATCAAAATATCAAAATGAATAAAGCTATGAAACATAATACTGCGCCTGCGCCTCAAACATTTCCGAATAAATTCCGTTCGGCATATCCGCAAGCTCGTCGTGAGTGCCGTATTCCTTTATAGTATCCTCCGCAAACACCGCTATCTTATCACAGAATTTGCAGCTTGACAGCCTGTGGGAAATATATATCGCCGTTTTTCCTCCAACAAGAGTGTTGAACTGGCGGTAAATATCATACTCCGCAACAGGGTCGAGAGCCGCCGTTGGCTCGTCCAGAATAACTATGGGAGCGTTTTTGTACAGCGCGCGGCTTATTGCAGTCTTTTGCTTCTGACCGCCGGAAAGCTCCGTGCCCTTATCATCAAAGGATTTAAACAGCGTCGTGTCAAGACCGTGTTCAAGCTTCTGCGCGTCCTCGTACAGACCCGACTGCTTCAGCACCTCGTTTATGCGGTCGTCGTCCGCATCGCCGTTCAAAACGATATTCTCCCTCATGCTGAAAGCGAAAAGCTGGAAGTCCTGAAAAACCACCGCAAAAAGCCTGCGGTACTCATCTTCGGAGTACTCCTTTATATTCACGCCGTCAATGAGGATTTCCCCCTCGGTAACATCGTAAAGTCTGCACAAAAGCTTTATAAAGGTAGTCTTGCCCGCGCCGTTAAGTCCAACTATGGAAAGGTGTTCACCCGAAGCAATCTTAATGTTTATATTTTTCAGCACGTAATTTTCCGAGCGGGGGTATTTAAATCCAACATTCACAAATTCAATAACGTGTTCGCCGTCCTTTACAGACTTGCCGCCCTTGACCATTGCGGCGGGGTACTCCATAAATTCAATGTATTTGTGGGCGTAGGAGCACTTTTTTGTTACGTCCTGAATACCCGTGATAATTCTGTGCAGACTCCAGTAGAAAGCGCTTGCGCCGCCTATGCACATTGAAAAATCGCCGATAGTTATAGCCTTTGTCAGAGCAAGATAACCTATGTAAAAGTAGCTGAAGCCGTCCCGAAGCGAATTCACAATATCCATTACCCATGAATTTTTACATATCTTTTCGTCCTGGTCTATCCATTCCCTGCACTGCATATCGCTGAAATATTCCGCTTTATCGCACATCATATCCGAGCTTTCGTAAAGCCTTATATCCTTGCCAAGTCTGAAATCCGCAAGCTCATACAGAACATACCAGAAAACACGGTTGCTTTTTGCAAGCTTTAAAAAGAATTCTTTCTCTATCCCGTTGTTTTTGGCATTGAAAACAGAAATAATTATCAGCGAAATTATCTGCACGGGAAGCAGCAGCGGACAGGTCAGCAGTATCACCGCCGACACGCCGCACAAAAGCGCAGCCTGCTGTATAATAAAAGTAAACGAATCGAGAATGCCGCATACCCCGTTGCTGTACCAATCCATGCCCTCTTTAGCTTTTTGCAGCCTGTCAAGGGCTTCCGGGTCTTCGGTATGTTCAAAATCCATTGACATCGCGTGGTCGCTTATCTGCACGTCGATATACTCGACAAACCACTCTTTCACAACGTTTTTAATGTGAACGATAACATTGTTTGAAGCGTTAAAAAATAAGTGCAGACCTACAAAAACGCCTATGTACAAAGCGGCTTTTTTAATATGCTCTGCACCGCCTCCGCCGATAACGGCAGCAGCCTCGTCGATAACGAATTTCGGCATGATAACGTCGATAAAACCGTACCCGAAGCCGATAAAAATACTTAGCGCATACATGATAAAAAGGGACGGCTTTTTCTTCCAAACAAGCTTCATCATGAACATCAAGGTCTCCCGTGTCACGGGATTTTTTCCTTTTTTCTCTTTTTTGTTTTCAGACATTTCCTATCGCCTCCTCATCGGAACTGTCAACATAATACTGCGCCTGAATTTTAAACATTTCGGCATATGCTCCGCCGTTTTCAAGCAGCTCCCTGTGAGTGCCAAGCTCGACCATTTCGCCGTCCTTGAACATTGCCACTTCATTGCAGAACTGTGTTGAGCTTAATCTGTGGCTTATGTACACCGCAGTTTTTCCACCGATAAGCTTGTCGAAATCGCCGTACAGCTTGCTTTCCGCAAGCGCGTCCAAAGCGGCTGTAGGCTCGTCCAGAACCACAACGGGAGCTTCCTTATAGAGCGCCCTCGCAAGAGCAAGCTTCTGCTTTTCGCCCCCCGACAGGTCTGTTCCGTCGTCGTAAATGACCTTTAAAATTTCCGTGTCAACGCCGCAGGGCAGCTCCTTTAATTTCTCCCCGAAGCCTGCCTTTTTAAGACATTGCTCCGAAAGAACCTTATCGGTATTGTCGGGGGACTTCATTGAAACGTTTTCCGCAAGAGGGAACGCGAATAAATTCACTTCCTGAAAAACGGGAGCGAAAATTCGGTAATAGCTTGTTTTGCTGTATTCCCGAACATTAACGCCGTTCAGCAGTATTTCCCCCTCGGTAGGCTCGTACAGGCGGAGGAGAAGCTTTATAAATGTACTTTTTCCCGCGCCGTTAAGTCCCACAACCGCAAGCCGCTGTCCCGCCTTTAAGGTCAGGGATAGATTTTTCAGCGCATAATTTTCCGCCTTTGGATATTTAAAGGAAACGTTCTTGAACTCAAATTCATAGCTGTCATATTCCGGGACTTCCTTTCCGTCGTCGGGGTCGCCGCCGTCCAAATCGAGGAAGCTGCGCCAGTCGTCAACCTCGCGGCTGCGCTGCAAAAGCTCGGCTGCGCTGTCCATTATCTGCCTTACATATGTGTAGAAAGAGGTCGACGCCGCTACGTAAAAGCTGAAATTACCTATAGTCATTTCGCCCATTGAAGCCTTGTACAAAAGCCAGCCGTACACTGCCAACTGCGACATTGCAAAGCAGACGTTGGTACATATTGAACAGCCCAGCCAAATTTTTTCATTGGTTTTCTGCGCCTCGTATCTTGTCAGTTTTTCCCTTTTGAATTTTTCCGTCAACCATTCCCGCAAGCCGAACATTCTTATATCCTTGGCGGCGGCAAAATCGCAGGTGGTATTGCTCATGTAATTATTCCTGCGCCACCAGTTGGCAAGGGGATCCCAAACCTCTTTTTTGCACTTTTTGTTGGCGTGATCCTTTGAAGCGAACGCAATTGCGGACAGTATAATTAAAACGAGTACGACCCAAATATTCATAGTACCCAAGATCACGATACCCACTGCCGCTACCGCCGAGCTTTCAAGCAGACTGACCGTATATCTCATCATGCCCTCAATACCCTGATTATTGCTGTTCGCCGCTCTGCCGCCCTTTTCGCGGCAGTCCATAACGTCCGAGTCCTCGGTATTTTTGAAATCGACGGTCATAATTTTTCTGTTGAACTCCACCAGCATTTTCGTTCTTGCAAATACAAACCAACCCTGTTTGCTGCCGCGCCAGGTGTTCAGCAATGTTGATACGATCTGCACCGCCGTTACCAACCCGATAAGCCACAGCAGATTTTCCCAGCCGCTTTCGCCTGTTATCATGTCGATAACGAATTTGGTAATGAAGCTCCACAGATACTGCATAAGCGGCGCACAGACAATGCCCACGGGAATATACAGCCGCATTTTCGGCACATATTTAAACATATTTCCCATTACATACCGCATATTGCTGAACAGTCCGTATTCCTTGTGGTACGGATTTTGATTTTCGTCCTTTTTCTTTTTCATACTATCGCCTCTGTTCTTTTTATTTTTGTTTTTGAACGTTCAATAATATAGTGTGCAAAAAGTGGATTTGGTTTGCCGAAAAATAAAAATTATTTTGAAACAAGTATGGCAGATATAATTATTATATCTATTATGCACAACAATGTCAATATACGGCATTATTGTTTTATGAAAAATTCAATTCACAGTTGAATCCGATGATTACAGAAAACGTACTTGGGAGTATACCACAATAAACGAATTGTTTATGCTCATTAAGCGAATACAAAGCAAGCGGATATGGAATTAAGTTCCATATCCGCTTGCCCAACCTGTTAAATATCCCTTGATTCGAAGCGGAATAGGGGTTATTTAATAGGCTTATGCGTACCCTATTTTTATAGGGTACGCATTTTATTTGTCAATATATTTTAATTGCACATTAAATATATATCTACAATTATGTGATATAATTATAGCAATCCTATAAAATAATGCCTTTTGCAGGGGTGGGGTCTCCCCGCCCGCAATTATGAAACAGCGGGACGGGAAACCCGTCCCCTACAGATACGGTTATTATTTTGTTGGAGTTCTATAATATGATAACGGCAAGCTTCAGCTCTTGCCTCTTGATTTTTTTCCGAAAGGGGAGGTGAACATTTTGAAAGCAAGCGTCCATGAGCATACGGAAAACGGCGAGGACAGACTCAACTGGCGGTATCAGGATAAATCCTACAACGAAAGCTACAAGCAGTGGCGCAAACGCAACAAGGATTCGGCAGGCTTTTATTTTGCGGAAAATCCAAATCAGCTTACATATCAGGACGGCGTGGGCTTTATCAAGGACGCTCCCGAGGTACATGAAGCCAAGGCGTTGCGGCGGACTCTTACGGTGCTCGGCTCGGTGCTTTTGTTCAGGCTGTTCTTTGACGCGTTTTCGGTGTACCTCCTGCCTGAGCTTTTGGGGTCAATGGGACTTGACGTCAGCTATGATATTTTTACAGGCAGGCTCTACGGCAGCGAAAATCTGCTGATAACGATTAAATTTATTACAGAGGTGCTGTCGGTAATGATACCCGCGCTTATGCTTGTGATAGGCTTCAAGCTGCCCTTTAAAGTAATGCTGCCCGTGAAGATAGGAAACAAGCCGATGTTCAAAGCCTGTATCCCTGCGGCTGTGCTTATAGGCGGAGTCTGCTGCTGTATGACAGAGATACTTAAAATGATTTTTCGGACAGACGGTTCGGGCGGCGTCACGGAGCTTCCGGCAACCGGACTTGGCTGGGCTTATGTTATCGTTACGCAAATCATTATTATCCCTGTGATCAGCGAGCTTTGCTCCGGCGGGATAATCCTTCAGCTTATGCGGCAGTTCGGGGACGGCGTTGCTCTTGTCCTTACAAGCTTTATCACCGCGGCGTTCTGTTATGATTTTTCACAGTTCCTTTTTTACTTTGCGGCGGCGATAACGATAAGATATTTCACTATACGCACAGGCTCGGTGCTTTCGGGCGCGGTAATGCGGCTTACCGTCAGCGTTTATACTTTCGGGCTGTTTCTTGTCAGATACAATACCGAGGAAAGCCACGGGCGGACGTTCAGTATTTTGTATTTATTTTCCACGCTTATTATCGGGCTTATATTTACAATACAGTTTTTATATCGGCACAGCGACTGCTTCGGCGTAACAATGAAGTCAAGGTATATGCCTTTCGGCAAAAAAATGATGTGGATAATAACAAGCATACCTGTAATGCTTTGGATCACAGCCGCGCTGATAGTTACTATGATGAATGCTGTTCAGCCGGCTTGATAAAATGTCGTGTATACTATCCGGCGGGGCAATCAAGGAAATACCGCACAAAGAGCGGCTAAGCCGTTGCTGCACATATGCACAGCGGTCTTTGTGCGGTATTTCCTCAGAACCCGTCTTCACAAGCTGCGCGCACGTCTTTTCGGCAATCTTTCGCCGCTGACTGCGTTAAAAATCCTTGAAATACCCGCGTATTTCTGCGTATTTTTGCCTTGTCATCGGCAAAATTTTGTCAAAAATCCGCACACGCATCTTGTGAAGACAGGTTCTTAAAATTTACGCGTCTCAGCGGGAATTCCCGCGCTTTCTGACGGAATAGCCGAAGCTCCCCAGCTTTCTGCCGAGGGCGAAATATTCACCGTGGGAATACGCCATAAGTCCCGCCTGATTAAGATTTATTTTGCCTTTGCTGTCAATGTACCGTTCGTCAACGCTTACCGACAAAATTTCCGCGGTAAACATATCATGGCTTCCAAGGGGCTTTATGTCGGTCACTCTGCACTCCAGAGCAAGGGGGCTTTCCTCGATTATCGGCGCGCTGACAGCAGCCGCGGCAGTAAGATGAAGCCCGCATTTTTTTATTTTGGGGACGTCCCTGCCGCTTTTTACGCCGCAGAAGTCGGTTTCCCTAACCATTTTGGATGTAGTGAGATTTATCACGAACTCTCCGCTTTCTTTGATGATATTATAGGAATACCGAGTCGGTCTGACGGAAATATATGTCATTGGCGGACGTGTGTTTATGATCCCTGTCCATGCGACGGTAAGCACATTGGCTTGCTCCGGCGTACCGCTTGTTACCATGACCGCAGGCAGGGGCGCAAGGAGAGTCCCTGCTTTTAAATTTGTTCTCATAGAAATTCTCCCGTTTGATGTATTTCAATATATTATACCCTATATGCAAATTAAAGTCAATGGACGGAAATCATAAAATTTTATTTTCAGGCGCAGTGTATTTTTTCACTTGACAACAGAGGAAAAATAGTGTATAATTTATTAAATACACGGCGAAAAATTTAATAAAATTATTATACAGGGGGTAATCCTATGCTCGATATTAAACTTACCGATCTGATAGATGTTGCGACCTTGCAGGAAATACAGGACGGCTTTGCCAGACTTACCGGAATGGCTGCCCTTACTACGGACGCAAGCGGCGCAGCTGTAACAGAAGGAAGCAATTTTACCGATTTCTGCATGAACTATACCCGAAAATCAAAAATAGGCTGCGCAAGGTGCGGTCTCTGCGATAAAAACGGCGGAGAACAAACCATGAAGACAGGTAAGGCAGTCGCTTATTACTGCCACGCGGGACTTGTGGATTTTGCTGCGCCGATAATGGTAAACGGCGAGTTTATCGGCTCGATCATCGGCGGACAGGTGCTCACCGAAGAGCCTAACGAAAAGAAATTCATAAAAATTGCCCAGGATCTGAATATCAATCCCAGCGAGTACATAAAGGCTCTGAAAAAAGTCAAGATCATTGAAAAGGAAAAGATAGACGCTGCTGCCGATTTCCTCTGCATTATCGCAAAGATACTTTCCGAGACGGCATACAGCAGCTATATCGCAAATAATACGGGAGACAGCATGGTCAGTCTTAATCAGTCCATGCTCAGGAAAATAAAGGATTCGGAAAACACCGTCCGCAAGGCTACAAACGAGATGAACGAGCTTATCGGAATTTTCGAGGGCGTCAGCGAAATCGCGGGAGAATCCGCAAACGAGGTGTCAAAGGCTTCGGAAACGGTCAAAACCATTCAGAATGTTGCGCTCAACACAAAGATACTTGGCTTTAACGCCTCGATCGAAGCTTCAAGGGCAAAGGAAAGCGGCAAGGGCTTCTCTGTTATCGCACAGGAGGTAAGAGCGCTTGCAGAGACCAGCAAGGCTTCGGCAGACAGCATTGAGAAAGCTATGAAATCTATAACAAGCCGCTCAAACGACATGAGCGACCGGATATCAGCTACTACTGATGTTATAACAAAATGCTGCAACGATCTTAAGGCGCTTTCCGAAATGCTCGGCAAGCTTCATGACGCCGCCCTTTCAAGCGGTTCGGAAGAAAATTATTGATAAAGGTACTTGCTGCAAGGTCTTTTCGGAAGTCTATGCGCAGGATTTTCGGCTGATCGGGCGGATAGTATAAATTTACTGTTGGGAGGTTTGAATATGGAATTAGCCAATTCTATCGCTGAAATGTCTATGACCATGAGCGCTGTAAAAACTCAGCAGAGCTTAGAGACCGTCATGTTGAAAAAGGTAATGGACACAAACACAGAAATGGCTTCCAATCTTATCGAAGCCATGTCCACTCCCGTTTTTCCGGGCGATAACGGCGCGCTTTTAAATGTACGCGCATGATCGACAGGCAAACAAAAAACCCGTCCCCAAATGTCTTGGGGACGGGTTTTTATTGCTTATTTACAGATCCTGCAAATCGTCTTCGGCTATAATTATCACATCATGGGGGTCAATGTCTCCGCAAGGAAAATCATGCGGGGGACGGGGAGGTCTTGGGGGTCTCGGCGGAGGGCACGGCGGTGCGGGTGGTCTTGGGACCGGAGGACAACAGCAGCAGCAGTGGTGAGGAGGTCTGTGAACACAGTCCTGATCAAGCTTCATAAATATGAATGTTACGCCGTTTGCCGAGTCGCAGCAGCACCTTACGCGCCTTGTCTGCGCTCTTGGCGAAGCGCATATGCCGCCTGTTACAGTTACAGCATATTCGCCTTCAGAGGGCAGGGTGAAGATAATTGAGCTTCCGCCTGCAACCTTGCCGGAGGCGACAAGCTCGCCGCTTCTGTTTCTGACGGCAACATCAAAATAATTCTGCGGTATTGTGCAGGGAATATAATCGTCGTCCACCGTTACGGCAAGCCTGCATTGGCAGGAGGCTCCCGATCCCGCATTTGATCCGCAGGAGCAGTCGGTTGTATTTGAATTGCTTACGCTGTTTATGGTGTAATTATTATTAGAACAGCTTGCACATGACATATAATTCAGTCCTTTCGCAAAGCGAAAATTAGTACAGCGGTTTTACGGCAGCTATTTTTATAATAGCGTAACGCCTTGGCTGTACACCTCATTATATGCCGAATGAGTTTTTTATGTTAATCGGGAAGTATGCCGCTGTCCCGTGCGTCGTCAAGTAGACTGAAAATATACTCTGCAATGTCCTTTGAACCGTCCTTTAAGGAAGCGTTTCTGCCCGCCACCTGCTCATAGTGAATATCATGTTCTTTCCACGAGATCCCGTCTCTGCTTAAATTCAGCAGCAGGGGCTGTATCCTGTCCATAGCGGCGGCGAATTTGCTTTCGGGAGTTTTTCTTTCCTCAAATTCACGCCACAGGGCAAAAAATTCCTCCTCAAAATCCTTTGGCAAAAGCCCGAAAAGACGTTTTGCAGCAGCGTTTTCACGCTCAGATTTTGTGGCGCTGCCCGCGCTGTCGTAGCAGTATGTGTCCCCCGCGTCTATCTCAACAATATCATGAATCAAAACCATTTTCATTGTTTTCAGAACGTCCAAAGGCTCGTTGGAGTACTCCGCCAGAACCGCCGTAAAAAGCGCAAGAGAGAAGCTGTGCTCAGCGTCGTTTTCACGCCGAGGATAGGGCTTTTTAACATTGCTGTCCTCGGGCATGGGCGGCAGGTCGTCCACCCGCGTGTAGGTCTGCCGATAAATATTTTTCAGCCTGTCCGCCTCCATTAAAAAGGCAAGCTGACGTTCAAATCTTTCCTTGTCCATATTATTCCTCCGCCATTAAAATGGGGTACCCTTTTTCATAGGGCTTGACAATGTCGGGGTGTTCGTCCGCATACGAAAAAACCTTTTCGGCAAGACCGTTTTCAAGCTCCCCGCAAAGCTCGGAAAGGGGTTTGCGGTACATCGAGGGACAGAGGGCGGCTATGGAAATAACACGCTTGCCGCCGAATTCCATAATGCGGTAGGGCCATATCATGCAGTCGAAAGGCTTGTCCTCGCCGAGAGTGCAGCCCTTGGCGGGGTCGAGCGCAGGGCAGGTGAACAAGCCGTCCCGCGGCTCTCCCATGGAAAAGACCCAGCCGTCCCCGCGGCTTTCAAGCTTGCGGTCGGGGAAACGCTCCTCAATACGCTTTTTTCGCTCGCTGTCGATAACGGGTATCTCCCAGATGTCGTCCTTGTCGAACACGCAGCATATTTTACACGCCGCGCAGTCGCTGTTGTTCAGAATGTTTTTCAGCATTTTTATCACCTTTTCAGTAATTTTTTATATTATAGCGGTACATAAAAATATCCTGACAAAATTCGTAGGGGACGGGTTTCCCGTCCCGTGGTTCAGTATATTTTTGTATCGCGGGCGGGGAGACCCCGCCCCTACAGTATGGTTATTTTTATGAATTGCTATAATACTAATTTGCTTATAAAAGCGTAGCTAAAATATCCTCGGCATTTTTATAAAATATAAAACTTTTTTCTTTGTCCAAAATATCAAGTCCCATAAAAAAATCAATATGTCTCCTTTGGTCGCAGCAGGCATGATCGGAGCCGAAAACAATTCGCTTCGGAATATTGCGGACAGCGTTTTCAACTGCTGTTTTTATTTCTTCACCTATCGCCAAATTATCCGCTGTGCTTGAAAGGTCAAAGTACACATTTTCAAATTCTGCAAGAGCTTCAAAGCACTCCGCAAGCTTTGGATAACAGCAGTGGCAGCATACGAATTTTACATTTGAGTACAAACCTGCCGCACGTTTTATCACATCGGCAGAGCTGTACTGCGGATCATCCCACCCCGAATGAAACAGGACGGGTACGCCGTATTCCTCCGCAATTCGGTAAACGGGTCTCAATTTTTCATCATCAAGATAAATCGGCTCGTGACCGCAGTAAATTTTTATACCCGAAGCTTTTTTCTCCGATATATATTTTTCAAGCAGGGCAAGCTGTTCCGCATAATCAAAATAGGGACTTATGCCGCCCACAACATAAATGTTATCTGTATCGGAAAAAATCTCTGCACATTCACGAAGCGACCCTATTTCGCTTTCAGTTGCCGAGTCGGAGATCACAACGCCTTTAGTTACGCCGTTCCGTCTCATTTCCGCAAGCAGAGCGTTTTTCTTTTCCTCCGCCGTCGGAAAGTCAATAGGCAGGTGCATATGAAAATCAAAAATTTTCATGTCAGTCCCCCAAATATTTTGCAAGGAAAAGGCAGGGATTATCCTCGTCCCAGAACGCGGTAAAAACTTCAAGCGGAATAAAGCCCTCTTTTTCGTAAAAAGCCCTTGTACCGTTGTACGGCTCATACTCCGCAGACTCGTCAAGGGTTTTCACTGTCAGGAATTTCATGCCGTTTTCGGTGCAGTATTTTTCACAGGCGGCAGTAAGCATATGCCCCGCGCCCTGCCTGTGGTACTCACGCAAAACTCCTATGTTGTATATGTCCGCCGTGTATCTGTTGTGTATTTTCAGCGCCGCAAAGCCAATGCAAATATCATTTTCATACGCCGCGAAAAAAGGAAAGTCCCTGTGTATAACAGCCTTTTCGGAAATACTTTCGGGCGGATTGAACCATTCGGGCAGGCTGCCCATAACGTCGGCTGTGATCTTGCTTTTCAAATCCTTGTCGGTTATTTCTTTTATTGTAACCATTTTTAAAGCTCCTTATATTACGCAAATTTCACATAATTGGGACGGGAAACCCGTCCCCTACATATTTTCAGCGGCGGAAACCGCCGTCGAAAAAGCTATCTGCAAATTAAATCCCCCCGTGTAAGCGTCAATATCAAGGACTTCCCCGGCAAAGAAAAGCCCCTGCACAAGCTTTGACTCCATTGTTTTCGGGTTCACCTCGGAGAGCTTCACGCCGCCGCTTGTGATTATGGCTTCGCTTATGGGACGGAAATCCCGAACTGTTACGGGGAAATTTTTCAGCAGCTTTACAAGCTCCGTCCGCTCCTGTTTCGTGACAGAGTTTACCTGCTTGTTCGGGTCAATTCCCGACAGCCTTACAGCAACGGGTATCATTTTCGACGGCAGAAGCTTTGAAAGAGAGTTCCCAAATATCCTGTTGGGATTTTCGGAAAAATCCCGCTGTATTCTCTTGTCAAGTGCGTTCTCGTCCAGGGCGGGCTTCATGTCTATGAGAATTTTGTAACGTCCCCGCTCCATGTCCCGAATGTGGCTGGACGCGCTTAATATCAGCGGTCCCGACACGCCGAAATGGGTGAAAAGCATTTCGCCCTGCTCCTTGAAAATGACCTTGTTTTTTTTGCCGTCCCGAACCGTTACCAAAACATTTTTCAGGGACAGACCCGTCATTTCGGAGCAGTACTCCTCCTCGCTGATAAGTGGGACAAGAGAGGGCTTTAACTCTGTGACCGTGTGACCCAGAGCCTTTGCGAATTTGTAGCCGTCCCCGTCCGAGCCTGTGACGGGGTAGGACTTTCCGCCCGTTGCGATAAGTACGGACACTGCATTATAAATCGTATCGCCGCACTTCACGCCGACGATAACGCCGTCCTCCGCAAGGACTTCCGTTACCCGTTTATGTATAACGTTCACGCCGCTTTTTTTGCAGGCGTTTTCAAGTGCGGAAACAATGTCCCCCGCTTTGTCGCTGACGGGGAAAACACGGTTGCCCCGCTCGGTTTTTAAAGGTACGCCGAGGCTCTCGAAAAATTCCATACAGTCATAACAATTGAAATTGCTGTATGCCGAATAAAGGAATTTTCCGCCAACGGGGATGTTCTCAAAAAACTCCTCGTCGGAGCATTGGTTTGTTACGTTGCACCTGCCCTTGCCCGTAATGGCAAGCTTTCTTCCCACGCGGTCGTTACGCTCGAAAAGCAGGACGCTTTTTCCGCCCTTTGCAGCGGTGTATGCAGCCATAAGTCCCGCCGCGCCGCCGCCTATAATAATGCAATCAAAATTATTCATTAAAATATCCTTTCAGATTTATGCCGCCCCCTTGAGGGGGCTTTATAATGTTAAGGTATACAACATTTTATATTGGGGGTGACTCTCGCCGCGGGGCGTTCCCCGCTCCCGCCTTTAAATACGTGTTATTCAATAGGCGGGAGCAAGCCCCCGCCCTACGTTAATTTTCTTTTTTGTAGTTGTAGTCCTGATCGTCGGAATTTTCGTACACCTCGTACTCGTCATAAATTTTTTCAAGACGTTCGTAGTTCTTCACAACATAGTCGCTCTTTCGCATACCCACCGCTACGATAAGGGCGTTTATAACGCTCATGGGAGCAACAAGAGAGTCCGCAAAGGAAACCATATCGCTGCGCGCAAGCAAAATATTATCCGCATACGCCGCCAGCGGAGAAGCCTTGCAGTCGGTTATTGCAATGACCTTTGCCCCCCGTGAGGAAGCGTACTTAAAAGCCTTGACCGTATGCTTTGAATAGCGTGGGAAGCTTATCCCTATCATGATGTCCTCCTCGCCGATGTTCAGTATCTGCTCGAACATTTCGCTTGTGGACGTGGTGTGGACAAGCTTTACGTTCTCGAACATCATATTGAAATAGAACGACAGAAAACGCGCCAGCACCGCCGCCGAACGCGCGCCGATAACATAAATATTCTTCGCCTGACAAAGGGTGTCCACCGTGCGGTAAAATTCCTCGCGGTCTCCCTCGTCGAGGGTCTTGCGTATCTTGTCGATATCCATGTTCAGTACCTTTTCGTACACGTCCTCGCCGCCAAGCTGGTCGTGCATAACGTCTATCCTCTGCACCGCCGTCAGCTTGTTTCCGGTGTACTCCTTTAACGCCCTCTGGAGTTCAGGGTACCCCTCAAAGCCAAGCTCTGTGGCGAAGCGTACTACTGTGGACTCGCTCACGCCAACAATTGCCCCAAGCTTTGAAGCGGTCATGAACGCAGCCTTGTCATAGGTGGTCATAATATATTCGGCAATTTTTTTGTGTCCCTTTGAAAGCGTTGGGAGAATTTCCTCCAGCTTGTTAAAAAGCGCCGCGTTTGCTTCATTTCCCATTTGAAAATCTCCTTTGAAATTTTTTTGCTGTGTAAAATTTGCTCCCCACTTAAGGGGACTGAATTTTGTAATTCTTTTGGTATTATAAATTGGGGGTGACTCTGCCCGCGGAGGCTTCCCCGTTCATTCCCATAAATTGTTTTGCAGCTCGATAATTTTTTTCCGTCTCTCATTTGCGGACTCTTCATCTTTAATATACAAACCGTCCTTCAGGACAACAACGTCCCCCTCTTTAATATCATTTGCAAGCATTTTTCGGGGCACTTCAAACAGCTTGTCACCGTCCTCGACAACGGCAATATTTTCGGTGATCCTATCAATAATAAGCATTATTTATCATCTTCTTTTTCAGCTTTTTTATTATTTTTTTGAGAAGTTTCGTTTTCCGTTTTAACAAAGATCTCATCGCCGTCGGAGTAAACGGTAATATTTCCGTCCGTATCATTTCTGTAAACCTTTGCGCCCGAGTTTTCGATAGTCTCCATGGTCTCCTTGTGTGGGTGTCCGTAGCTGTTTCCGCTGCCGCATTGTATCACGCAGATGTCCGGAGAAACTTCATTGTAAAACTCCTCGCTGCTTGACGTGCTGCTGCCGTGGTGTCCCATTTTAAGCAGGTCGGAATCCACCTCCGCGCCGCTGTCAAGAATATCCTTTTCGGCTTTAGCCTCCGCGTCCCCCGTAAAAAGGTAGGAAGTCCTGCCGTAGGTCAGCCGCAGAACAACCGAGTAGTTGTTCAGATCGTCATAATCGTCCACGGGAGCTATTATCTCAAATTTCGGAGGAATTTTCCCCTCCGAGGAAGCCTTTGAACTTGAAAGAGTGTAGCTTGTGTTCGGCTTTGCGGCGGTAAGCTTCAAAGCCTTTTCCGCAAGAGCCTGCAAAAATCTCTCGTATGTTTTTGTGGTGGGAGTCATGTCCGCGGAGACCTTCGGCGCAATAACTTTTCCCACCTCGACTTCAGAAATAATATCGCCCATTGCCCCGATATGGTCGGAGTGTGGGTGGGTCGCCACAATATAATCAAGCTTTTTGACCCCTTGTTTTTTGAGGTACTTCAGCACCGTCTCCGCCTGTTCACGCTCGCCGCAGTCGATAAGCATAGCCGCCCCCTCCCACATTATAAGGGAGCAGTCCCCTTGACCCACGTCGATAAAATGTATCTCAAGGTCGGCGTCCTTATCTATAAAGCTGTTCACCGCCGCGTCGGGGACGTTATCAGTGCCAAGCTCCAGATACGCGCTGTACAAAAATACCGCGCCTAAAATAAAAAGTATAGCCGTCAGCACAGGGGACATTCCCGACGGCTTTTGCGCAGCTTTTGACGTTCTTTTTCTTTGTGCCATTTTTACGCTCCTTTCCGATTAGAGGATAGAAATTAGATTATCAGCCGGGCAATGGACCTGTTGAATAATAATCAAAGTTAAACAGTATAAATGAAAAAATCGCCCAAATAATAACCCAAAGCTGTACGCTGAAAATAACTTTTACGGCAGTTTCGTATTTATAGCTTGGGTTGAACAAAGTTCCTATGACTGCTCCCAAACCGCCCAGCGGCAGAGAAAGCAATACGCCGGCAATAGGCTTATCTTTTGCGACTAAAAGCATTGAGGCAATATTTATTCCAATTAAAACAACGCCTGCCAAAACCGCCGCGGCAATTAACCAAATAGCCGCCAGTAAACCTAAAGCCGCAAACTGTTCGCTAAAAAAGTTCAAAAGAATTGCTAAAAATCCGACTATTGATACCGCCATACATGGGTGCTTTTTGATAAAATCCATTTTTACCGCCCTCTTTTTTTGGCGTTTTTGCGGTTGTTTATATTATTTTTTGTATGCCTGTTTCCGCCCTTTTGGGACTGCTTGTTTTTCTCCCGTTCCCGCTGCTCCGCAAGATATTTTCCGTCGGGCTTAACAAGACATTCCTTTCCGTTTCCTATCAGGTCGGTGCGGTGCGCTTTCTGCAAAGCCTCGATGACACGCCGCTGATTGTCGGGACGGAAATACTGCAAAAGCGCCCTCTGCATAGCCTTTTCCTCGGCGGTTCGGGGGACGTACACTTCCTCCATTGTATAGGGGTCAAGACCAGTGTAAAACATACAGGTGGAGATAGTCCCGGGAGTGGGGTAAAAGTCCTGCACCTGTTCGGGACGTATTTTCAGACTTTTCAGAAACAGCGCAAGCTCCACAGCTTCTTTCAGCGTGCTGCCCGGGTGCGAGGACATCAGGTAGGGCACAAGGTACTGCTCCTTGCCAATCTGTCCCGTGATTTTGTAGAATTTATCCTGAAATTTTTTGTACGCTTCAATATGGGGCTTGCCCATTTTGTCCAGCACCACCGCGGAGCAATGCTCGGGCGCGACCTTTAGCTGACCGCTGACATGGTGTTCGATAAGCTCCCGCATGAACTCGTCGTTCTTGTCCTCTATGAGATAATCGTATCTAATGCCGCTGCGTATAAAAACCTTTTTCACCTTTGGTACGGCACGAATTTTCCGCAGCAAATTCAAGTACTCCTTGTGGTCTACCTCCAACGCCTTGCAGGGTTCGGGAGCAAGACATTTTTTCCCTTTGCAAAGACCCAGTTCAAGCTGCTTGTGACAGCTTGGCGCGCGGAAATTCGCGGTAGGTCCGCCCACGTCGTGAATGTACCCTTTAAAATTCGGCAATGTAGTCAGCAGCTTTGCCTCTGCAAGAATACTCTCCTCGCTGCGGACTGCGATTTTCCGTCCCTGATGAAGTGCAATTGAACAGAAATTACAGTTCCCGAAGCAGCCGCGGTTGTGGGTTATGGAAAACTCCACCTCTTTTATTCCGGGAACGCCCCCCTCTTTCTCGTAGATAGGGTGGTAAGTCCGCATATAGGGCAGGGCGTAGACCTTGTCCAGTTCCTCGGTTGTCAGCACTGGGGACGGCGGCAATTGCACCAGCATATGGCTTTCCTGCCGCTGAATTATAGTCCTGCCGTAAATCTCGTCCTGCCAGTCATACTGCTGGCGGCAAGCCTTTGCATAGGACTTTTTATCCTCTCGGCACAGCTTCAGAGAGG
Organism: uncultured Clostridia bacterium; assembly: GCA_947383835.1. Taxonomy (GTDB): domain Bacteria; phylum Bacillota; class Clostridia; order Oscillospirales; family Ruminococcaceae; genus RGIG8773. Next base: position 75,913 of record CANDEV010000010.1, on the reverse strand, counting down.
GACACTCCACTGCTCCGTACGGGGTATCTTCGGGCTTGCACAGGTACGCAGTCCCCCGAATATCCGTGAGACTTTTCACGTCCTCGCCGCCCGCAAGACGGGTGCATATCTCGGCTATCTGGTGCTCTCCCATGCCGTACATGAGAATGTCCGCGCCGCTTTCCTCCAAGATAGAGGGGCGGACAGTGTCGTCCCAGTAATCATAGTGGGCAAACCGCCGCAGAGAAGCCTCCAAGCCGCCTATACCGATAGTAATATCTCCAAAAGCTTCACGGATTTTTTTGCAGTACACCGTAACCGCGCGGTCGGGACGTTTCCCTGCCATTCCACCTGCGGTGTAAGCGTCGTCCGAACGCTTTTTCTTTGCGGAGGTGTAGTGTGCGACCATGCTGTCAATATTTCCCGACGTTACCATAAAGCCGTAGCGGGGTCTGCCCAAACGCATAAAATCCCGCGTACTGTGCCAGTCGGGCTGAGCAATTATACCCACGGTATAACCGAGACTTTCAATGACCCGCGAAATTATGGCAATGCCGAAGCTTGGGTGATCGACATAGCTGTCCCCCGTCACGCAGATGAAGTCCAATTGGTCAATACCCTGTTCAAGCATTTCCTGTTTTGAGATAGGTAAAAACGGCATAAAAAACTCTCCTTAATAAAGCATGAAGATTGACAAATATATCATAATAAAAATAATCGGAAAATGACAAACCGTCAAAATCGCCGCCATGCCTGCGTTCCTTTTAAAAGCGTATTTTTCTTTTCCAACCCCATTGCGTTTGCATTTGCTTCGCATTTTAAAATAAAGTATCAGATTGGGCACGTAAAGATAAACAGGAATAAACGTTAAAAAAACTTTTTCATAACGATATATACCGCCTTCACTGACAAATATAAAAATTACTTCCATAATTCCCAGAATAATATTTACAATAACCGTAAGATTTATCGACTTATATCTGCATAGCAACGCACCGATAGGAAACGCTAAAACGTATACTACAGACAAAACAATTAACGTAAACAGAACCATATATATCCCCCTATTCCTCGGCGATTTCCTCATTTTCGTCAATTCTGTCATTGTTTATCAGCTTCCTCTGCGCCCACATCTCCCGCGTAACAAGCACCGACCGCGGCTTTGAACCCTCGTAAGGACCAACTACGCCCAATTCCTCAAGCTCGTCCATAACGCGGGCGGCTCGTGCGTAACCCAGTTTAAGCTTTCTTTGCAGATATGACACCGAGGCTTGTCCCGCGTCGATAAGGACTTCCACCGCCTGATCTATAATGTCCCCGTCGCCGCTCGGAGCCGAACCGCTGTCGCCGCTTGGCTTCTCGCCCTTTGGTACAGGCATATTTTTCTCGATCTCCTCAATGATCTCATTGGAGTACTCCACAGTACCGCCGCTCTTGATAAACTCAACAACAGCCTCGACTTCCTTTGTGGAGGCGAAACAGCCCTGAATTCTCACAGGCTTTGGAATTCCCTGCGGATAGTACAGCATATCGCCGTGACCCAAAAGCTTCTCCGCGCCCGCCGTGTCGATAATGGTACGGCTGTCCACCTGTGAGGAAACCGTCAGCGCGATTCGGGACGGAATGTTCGCCTTGATAAGTCCCGTGATAACGTCAACGGTAGGACGCTGTGTAGCGATAATAAGGTGCATTCCCGCTGCACGCGCCATTTGTGCAAGTCGGCAGATAGAGTCCTCCACCTCGTTTGCGGCAGCCATCATCAGGTCGGCAAGCTCGTCTATGACAATGACTATCTTCGGCAGCGGTTCAACGCCGTCGGTCTCCGCAGCCATTTCATTGTAGCCGCCGTGGTCGCGGACGTTATAGTCCGCAAAAAGCTTGTACCGCTTCAGCATTTCCTGCACCGCCCAGGACAGCGCGCCCGCCGCCTTTCGGGGGTCTGTTACAACAGGTATAAGCAGGTGTGGTATTCCGTCGTAAACCTTAAATTCAACCATTTTAGGGTCTATCAAAACAAGCCGTACCTCGTCGGGAGACGCATTGTATAAAATGCTCATAATTATACTGTTGGTACAAACCGACTTACCCGAACCCGTAGTACCCGCAATAATAAGGTGGGGCATTTTGGCAATGTCGCCTATCATAATGTCGCCGTCGATATTTTTTCCCACCACAAAGCTAAGCTTGCTCTTGTTTGCGGCAAACTCGGAGCTTTCTATCATCTCGCGGATAGTAACAATGTCCTTGACACGGTTAGGCACTTCCACGCCCACCGCCGCCTTGCCTGGGATAGGAGCTTCTATACGTACTCCCGCCGCCGCAAGGTTTAGCGCAATGTCGTCTGAAAGTCCTGTTATCTTGGAAATTTTTACTCCCGCGCTGGGCTGCAATTCATACCTTGTAACAGTCGGTCCGCGGTGAATGTCAACGATTCGGGTCTGAACGCCGAAGCTTTTCAGCGTGTCCACAAGGGTGTCGGCGTTTGTTTTCATTTCAGCCTCGGCTTCCGCGGCGTTAAGGTCGTTGTCAACGCTTTTCAAAAGGTCTATGGGCGGGAAAGTATATGTAACCGTCTCCACCGCCTGTTCGGCAATTTCGTGCTGAATGTCCGCCGCAGTCAAAGCCTCGGGCATATCGAGCTCGTCCTCGGTCTGGATTTTGTTTGAAGCAAGTGTGGACTGCTTGACAGGCGTACCCTGCTTTTTGGGCGCGGAAATGTTTGTGTTATTTGCAGCGCTTGCAGCTACGGCAGCAGCGGCAGATGCTCCTGTCTTTTTGGGTGCAGCCGCTTTTTTGATAATATCGTCAAGCTCTCCCGATGCGTTCTGGATTTTTTCCACAGCAGCCTTTGAGGAAGCTTCGGAGACCTTTGGCGGCGCGGCAACAGGGTGCTGCGGCAAAGTCTGAGCAAACTTTTCCTCCTCGGTAAGTTCCTTTTCGGGTACATCGGGTTCAAAGGGCAGGTCTGCATTTTCGGCAGCCGTACTCTTACCCTTTTTACCCTTTGGCAGCGGAATGTCAACATTGAAATTCTTTGTTTTTTCTTTCACTACCTCTGTAGGCACGTCTCCGTTGGGGACTTCCTTTGCAGCCGTTTTCGCTTCCTTGGCAGTTCTTTTGTCGGGGACGGCTTTTTTCGCTCCGGGCGGCGGAACAAAATCCCCGTCCTCAACGGGGACGTATTCGTCTCTCGCCGCGTTAGCCGCAGCAAATCCCCGCTTTATGAGCTTGATAAGGTCGAGCACCGTCTTGTTTGCAAAAATCATTATAAACACAAAAATAAGCAAAGAAATTATAATTGTTGCGCCTGTTTTTTTGAACAGCATTAAAAGAGGTACAGCCAAAATTACGCTGAAGACCCCGCCGCCCCGAAGCTGTTTTCCCTCGGCGTAAAGGGTTGGGATAATATCCTCAAAAAGATTTCCCTCGGGCAGAGCCGCGCTTGAAACTATCTGCACAAAAGCCGACAGCAGGAAGATTATGATAAAACACTGAATTACCCTGCCCTCAACGGCTTGACGCTCCTTATCCATGGCGATAGTCACCGAAACGTATATCAGTATGACAGGCACAAGGAACACCGAAAACCCGAACATTCCCAAAAAAATATTATGTATGCTGTTCCAAGCCGATTCGCCCTTTATCAGCGTAAAAGCCAGTATCAAAGCACCCAGCGCAAACAGCACCGCCGACCAGAGAACCCTGTCCCCTGCGTTTTTCTTCTGCGCCTCCTGCGCCGCCTTTGAGCGCGAGGAGGAAGTTTTTCTTTCCGCCACTTTTTTATTCCCTCCGATTTTTGTATCCGTTGGGGCACGTGTTTTCCGTTCCCCGAATTTTATCCTATCATTATTCTTACGCCGCTTATATTTTCGTACAGTCCGAGACCGATAACGGCAATGCCGAGTACCAGTGTGTACCACGCAAAAATGCGGAACTTATCGTTCACAACAAGCATTTTTATAAGCCGTATCGCAAAATATCCCGAGATTGCCGAGACGATAAATCCAACCGCAAGGGGCAGAATATTAGCGGCAAGCTCACCTGCTGAAGCGTCTCCAAGCTGTACGGCCGCCCCCGCCAAAATTACGGGTATTCCCAAAATAAAGCTGTACTCTACCGCGTCCGCGCGCTTCATGCCTGTGAACAATGCGGCGGAAATCGTTGAGCCGGAACGGGAAATTCCCGGCACAAGGGCGATACCCTGAAAAACGCCTATTGTCAAAGCCGCGGGGACGGTTGTTTCCCCCGCCGTTTTTTTCGCGAAGCTGTGAGCTCCCTTTTCGCCGCCCACACGAGTGCTCAAAAACAGCAGCGCGGAGGTGTATAAAAACGCAAAGCCCTCCACCAAAATATCACTGTCGCTGCCGAGCTTTTCAAAAAAATCTTTAAATATGTAAAACCCGAAAAGCGGCAGAATTGAAACGATCATCATCATTATCATACGCCGTTCGGGGTTCATTTCTTTCCACTTGAACCTGCCGGTAAAAATGTCCCGAAGCAATTTGAAAGCTTCAAATATCAAGTCCTTTATTTTGCTCCAAAAGGCGATAAATACAGCGACAAGAGTGCCTAAGTGGAGGACTATCGTCATTGTCACCGCGCTTTCGCCGTCCAGCCCGAAGAAGTGCTGAAAAAGGGACAGATGTCCCGAACTTGACACAGGCAGGAACTCGGTAAGTCCCTGCAAAATGCCCTGTAAAAAACCCTCTAAAACAGTCATAATATTGTTTCCTTTTCATAGTATTTTTTGCGAAGCAACTGTCAGCTATACACTGTCAACCGTCCGCTGCCTCGTCGGGGTAACGTTTTTCGCTTGTTTCTATAAGCTCGTAAAGAGCCTCTATAGCGTCGGAAAGTCCGCCGAGAGAGTCTATCAGTCCCTCCGATACCGCAGCTTCTCCGTCAAGGACTGTACCCATATCCATAGTAAGCTCCCCCATGTTCATCATAAGCTCGCGGAAGCGTTCGGGAGGCATATTGCTGTTCCGCGAAACGAAGCTGATTATCCTGTCCTGCATTTTGTCAAAATATGACATTGTCTGTGGGACGCCCAAAACCGTGCCGCTCATACGGACGGGGTGGATAGTCATTGTCGCGCTTGGCACAATGAAGGATTTTTTTGACGAAACTGCAAGAGGAACGCCGATAGAGTGTCCCCCTCCAACAACGAGAGAGACGGTGGGAGTTTTCATACCCGCGATAAGCTCCGCAATTGCAAGACCCGCTTCAACGTCTCCGCCCACCGTATTCAGAATGATGACAAGCCCCTCTATGGAGCGATCCTGTTCTATGGCAACGAGAGCAGGTATAATGTGTTCGTACTTAGTGGTCTTGTTCTGCGGCGGCAGGATATAGTGCCCCTCCACCTGCCCGATAACGTTAAGGCAATGGATAAGGTGCTTGGCGTTCTGAGCGACCACCTCGCCGTTTTTTTCGATAAGCTCTTCCCTGTCGAGCTGCTCCTGCGAGGGGGAATTATTGTTATCGTTATTATTGTTGTTATCGTCGTTATTATTTTCAATATTCGGCATGGCGTAAAATAATTCCTTTCCATGATATTTTTTCAAGAAATATTTTATGCCGTTAATAAATAATTATACCCCAAAACTTGCAAAAAGTCAAGCGGGGAACGCCCCGCGGCGAGAGTCCCCCCGCTGTTGGATACGGCGGGCATTTACTTTTCAAGCCCCCCAAGGGGCGGGGTAGATACATCCGTATTGGCTCCGCTTTTTGGGTAATTATGTGAACTGTGTAAATTTTTGGCGGACGTTGGCTGCCCGGCTGCATTTCGTGCAAAAGAAAATGCGTACCTCAAAAAAAGGTACGCATAATGTGCTTTTTACGTCATTCTTCAACCTGCTTGCCGAGAAACTGCGCCGCAGCCTGTATGAGATTTTGCTGTACCTCACTTGCAACAGCTTCATTGTTCGGCGCAAGGAAGGCTACCGCGCCGGTAACGTCTCCCGACGCCATTATAGGCGAGCAGGCGATTGCGGGACGGTCTATACCTTCAACAGGGAAAACCTTTGCGTCGCTGTGTGATGTGTAAAGATAATTCTTGCGGCTTTCAAGATACTCCTCAAGAGCCTGCGAGACACGTCTCTCGCTGAATTCCTTTTTCTGTACGCCTGCCACGGCCACCACATGATCGCGGTCAAATACCACCGTGGGACAGTTTGCAAGCTTTGTCATTACCTCCGCGACCTGTGCCGCAGAGCCTGCCATTTCGTTTATTGCGCTGTATTTCTTAAAGATGACCTCTCCGTCGTTGCTTGTGTAGATTTCAAGAGGGTCGCCCTCGCGGATACGCATGGTACGTCTTATCTCCTTTGGTATAACCACGCGCCCGAGGTCGTCAATTCTTCTGACAATACCCGTTGCTTTCATTTTATATTCCTCCGTTTTTTATTGTTTAATTTTGTGCTGCCCTAATAGTTTTTCACGGAGATTTTGGATTATACATTTTATTTTATATGCAAGATTTTTTTGCGGAATTTTTTGTTGTGTTGTCATAACTTGTAGACAATTACGGAAATTTTTTCGCGCACCGTATTGCAAAGTCTGGCGCAGTGTAGTTATATGATAATCAATGCAACACAGCACAAAGAGCGGCTAAAGCCTTTGTTGCACGTGTGTTTGCACGTTTTCGTCATATTGCGCTAAAATACCTTGATATACGCGAGTATATCTGCAAAGTTTTAGTGCAATATAACAAAAATTTGACCGCGTATCTGCACAGCGATCTTTGGACGGTATTGCCTTAATATATTTTATAATGAGGGTAATTGAATATGAAAAAGAGCATAATATGCGTATTAACAACGGCGGCAATGCTATTAACAGTGTGTAGTACAAATACTTAGGGAACAATGCTGTTATATGACATGTTGGGATTGATTTATAAAAGTATGAGAAAAGACGATTTTGACGAGGAGGATATGCGGAAGCAGCTTGATGATTTTACAGAAGAGGTTTCAATCCTCGAAAAACCCAAAAGCAAAAATCAGCGCTACTACACCTCATAAGTCTTGCATCGCAAAATACGCCGTTCCCTCAACTTGGAACGGCGTATTTTTATTCTGATATTGGAACAGTGACCTCCCAAAAATATTTCCTTTTGCATTCTGGAAAATCCTCCATAACCCCATGCTCCGGGTCGTAAAAAATTCCCTCCGCATACAGCGACCAGTGCCAACAGCGGGGAGTTTCCAGACTTAACAAAGCAATTGACGGCAAGTCCGCTTTTGAACCCGCCTGTTTCCTTTCTGCGGACAGCTTAAATCCGCGGCTTTCTAAAACCTGCTTCATTTCGCGGAACGTAGTTTCTCGTTCGTTTTGAAGCTCCGCGCAGATACTTTCAACGCTTACACCAAGCAGCATTGCCAGTACTGCCTGACCGCACTGCAAATCGGTAGGTTCGTGAATATAGACGAGCAACTCTTTCATTACTTGTTATCCGCCTCCGTCCATAAAAGGTTTACCGTTTGTTTTAATTCACCGCTGAATTCCTCAAGGTCATTCGGCGCTATTACCCTTTCTCTCAACAATTCAAGAATATTTGTAATAAACTCGGACCGCCGCATTTCAATAATAACGCCCGTGCTGTTCTTATCACTGCTTATTCTTTTTTCAATTTCCCAAAACTTTTCGGAATCAAGCTTATCGCTGTTCAGTATTTCAATATATTCGCGATTCAGCTTGGCAATATACGCTTCCTGCCAATCGGGTACTCTTTCTCTGAAAAGCTTCCAGTCACTCTCCTTAAAACCATTGCAAAACATAATTTTTCCCTTTCTCAAATAAAGCTCGCCAATAATATTTCCTGCATACAGTATATCTCAAAATTACTGTTGTGTCAATATTGCCAGTTAACAGACAAGAAATATATTTTAGATTTTAACTACTATTTATATGCTTTTAACAAGCAATTTGGTCATGTATAAATTACTAATTCGCACATGACTAAATTTGAATTGCGGCAGCACATAAAATTATTATAATAGAATAACTACAAAGTAAATTGAAGCATAAAATATTCAAAACATTGTCAGTTTTGAGCGATAATTTTAAAATTTAATTTAAATAGAAAAAGGACTTGACAATCCCCAAAATATGTTGTATAATTCAAACATACCGTTAGTATGTAAATGGAGGGATAAAATTGGCGCGCAATAAATATCCCGAGGAAACAGTGAACCTTATCATTGAAACAGCAACACGGCTCTTTATCGAAAAGGGCTACGAGCATACCTCAATTCAGGATATTATCAACAACCTCGGTGGATTGAGCAAAGGTGCGATCTATCATCACTTCAGGTCAAAGGAGGAAATACTGGTCGCCGTGACAAACAGAGGAGCGGAAGAATCCAACAAAATGATTTTTGAGATAAGAAACCGCACCGATTTGACGGGCAAGGAAAAGCTGAAAAAGCTTCTGATGTATTCTATAAACCGTCCTGTTCAGGACGAGATTTTTACCGCTGCACCGAATATCGGCTCAAGTCCTGCATTGGTTTCCAGTATTTTGATCGGAACTATTGAGTATACCACACCCGAATATGTCCTGCCGATAATAGAGCAGGGTATCGAGGACGGTTCGATTCAGACCGAATACCCCGAAGAGCTTGCAGAGCTTATTATGCTTGTTGGAAATATATGGCTTAATTCGATGATTTTTGACGATACTCCCGAAAAGATTTATCGAAAGTGCGTTATGTACGATAAAATGCTTAGGGCTTTTGGATTAGATGTTCTTGATGAAAGCGTATTTGAGAGATTTCATAAGCTTACAGAACTCTATCAGAAAAACAAATAAACCGCATTTTCTGTCCAAAAAGGGCAGAAAAAAATTAGCCGCCTTACATACCGACGGTAGGTATCAAAAGAAAGGAGATTATTATGAAAATGATCGTAAGCGGACAAAATCTGAGCAAAAGTCAAATATTTAAGAAAAAATATTACCAAACGGAGGTATAAGTATGAACAAGCTTTTTAAACGTGATTTTACAATGGTTGTTATCGGACAGATAATTTCGCTTTTCGGCAACGCCATACTTCGCTTTGCCCTGCCCCTTTATCTGCTTCGGGAGACAAATTCCTCGTCTCTTTTCGGCGCGGTAACAGCCTGCTCCTTTATCCCAATGGTGATTTTTTCCCTTTTCGGAGGTATTATCGCCGACAGAAAAAACAAACGGAATATTATGGTCGTACTGGATTTTGCAACGGCTGCTGTAATACTGATATTCAGCTTTGCTTTGGGAAAAATTTTGCTTGTTCCGCTGATGATAGCGGTACTGATGATTTTGTACGGCATTTCGGGAATTTATCAGCCCGCAGTTCAGGCAAGCATACCGCTTATTATAGAAAAAGAAATGCTTATGCAAGGCAATGCAGTGATAAATATGGTCAGTACTCTTGCGGGTCTGCTTGGACCTATAATTGGCGGTATTCTGTTCGGTGCGTTCGGAATAATGCCTATTTTGTATATCAGCGTAGGCTGTTTTATTTTTTCCGCGATTATGGAAATTTTTATACATATACCATTTGAAAAAAATACCGACGGCAAAAGCGTTTTGGGAGCAGTAGGTTCCGATCTTTCGGACAGCTTTAAATTTATCAAAAACGAAAAGCCGATCTTTCTTTCGGTACTTGGGATACTTGCGCTGTTCAACCTTATTTTATCGGCAATGATGATAGTGGGTATTCCCGTAATAGTCGTGCAGATATTGGGAATGTCAGATGCCGCCCTTGGTATAACACAAGGCGCAATGGGTCTGGGAGGACTTGCGGGAGGAATTATCGCAGGCGCGGCAGCGGAGAAGATCCGTCTGAAAAACGGTTATGTGATTTTAATAATATGCTCGCTGGCAGCGTTTTTTATGGGAATTTCCGTTTTTGAAGCAATACCGAAAAATGTCGGATATATCATAATAACCGCAGTAAGCTTCGGAGCAATGTGTGCATCAACAATGTTCAGCGTGTCGATGATGACCGCGGTACAGCAGCAAACTCCGTCCAATCTTCTCGGTAAAATAATGGCTGTGATTATTGCCGTGTCAGGCTGTTCCCAGCCTGTTGGACAGGCGGTTTATGGGGTGTTGTTTGATGTTTTTGCCGACAAGCCGTATTTGGTAATGATAGGCGCGGCGGTTCTGGCTATGGCGGTTTCGCTGTATTCCAAAAAAGTTTTTGCGGTTCTTGAAAATGAAGCTCCTATGAAATAAGAACAACAATAAAGAAGTGTTCAATTAAATTTGAAAGGTTGCGTATTGCTGCGCAGCCTTTCTCTTTTTGTCATAGCCCTTGCGGTCAGCAATCGCTGCATACACCGCAATGTTGAACCTATACGGCGACCATTTCAAATTATCACTTTTATATGCATACAGGAATTTCAATCTGCGTAACATAATCTTCTATTTTATCAATAACATTTTCATTTATACCAGTTTCATAAGAAAAATCCGTAAGCTTCAGACCGTGTTTTTTGGCATAGTCCAGTATTTCTTGGTATTTTAGCGGAAGACCTTCCCAAGCGCCTTTGTAAAACGCTCTCAGATATTTTCCCCCGCGCTGTAGGTGCAGTCCTTCCTGCTTTACGGGAAACGGCATATCTATGAAAAGCTTTGAATAATTATTAAATTTTCCTTTATACAGATCTTCGGCGGCGATCATTGTACCGTATGAAGCGTCATGCAGACGGCGCAGTCCCGCCGCTCTTGTTTCCGCCATTACTGTTTCCACTTCTTTATCAAAAGAAATATCGCCGCTGATGTCAACTGTAATAAGACTGCGTTCCTCTTTTTCAACGATAGTTATTTCGTGCAAATTCATTGTCATAAGCGTTGTCATATTACGGTGATGATTTAATACAGTGTTTTTCAGCTCCTTTAGGTGTGCAATTTTTTTGTCCAGTTCGGATATTTTATCTTTTAAAAGTATTTCAAGAGATTCAGCCGAACGGTTTTTCATGAAATTCTGTATTTCATTTATAGGCAGATCCAGCTCCCTTAGCAGCAGAATTGTTTCCAGCACAGAGCTTTGCATATAATTATAGCGTCTGTATCCGTTTTCGGAGTCAATATCTGCCGGCTTAAATAAACCGATCTCATCGTACCACATAAGTGTTTTTTTGTTTATACCGTGCATATTGGCAAATTGACCTATCGTAAAGCTTTTATAATTTTCTTCCATTTCAGTGTACCTTTTTTACCTTTTATTTTTTCATCAAATTTTCACAAAAGTCTATTGACATTACAGTTACTGTACGGTTTATAATCAATAATAGCATATGCGGAAAGAAATGTCAAGAAAAAGTAAGCCCAAATGCGAAAGGATGACCTTGCGATGGAAAATCAAAATGTATATTTAAAACCGGTAACGCTGAAAAACATACTGAAATTTGCCGTACCTACGATTGCGATGACTGTTTTTATGTCATTCTATACAATGGTGGACGGTTTGTTTGTATCTAATCTGATAGGAACTGACGCGCTTTCGGCAATCAATCTTACCGCGCCTGTTATACAGCTTGTAACGGCTGTATCGACAATGCTTGCCACAGGCGGCAGCGCAGTAATAATGAAAAAAATGGGAGAGCAAAAACCTGAAGAAGCAAAAGAAGATTTTACTTTTCTGATAATTGTGAACGTTATTGTCGGACTTATCATGAGCACTGTCGGATTTTCTTTGATAGACCGTATTTTTTCGGGCATGGGGCTTTCGGCGGAGGTGTCGGGTTACTGCACGGAATATCTGAGCCGTTACCTGCTGTTTACCGTTCCGATATTGCTGATGAATAATTTCACGCTTTATATGATAGCAAGCGAAAAAGCTAAGCTGTCTCTCATATGCTCCGTATCGGGAGGAATTCTGAATATGGTTCTGGATTACATATTTATTTCCCTGCTTGATATGGGGATAAGCGGCGCGGCTGTTGCGACGGGTCTTGGATATTCCGTTACTGCTATAGCAGGATTGTTTGTTTTCGGCAACAGAAAAAATCTTCTGCATTTCAAAAAGCCTGCCGTTCGGTTAAACGTTCTTGCCGGTGCGGCTTCAAACGGCTGTTCGGAAATGGCGACTGCGCTTGTTACGGGAATCGTTACAATGATGTTCAATTACACCATGCTGCGTTATGTCGGAGAAAACGGAGTTGCGGCAGTCACAATAATAATGTACGTCCTGATGTTTGCAAGCTCGCTTTACACAGGCTATTCTTATGGAGTTGCGCCTATGATAAGCTTTTACTACGGCGAGCGGAATCATGAAAAGCTTGAAAAACTCATAACGACAAGCTTTAAGGTAATTGCGGTTATTTCTGTTGTAACGGCGGCTGCATCATTATTGCTGACCAAGCCATTGGTATCGGTATTTGCGCGTCCCGGCAATGCTGTTTTCGACTTGGCTGTCACAGGAAACAGAATATGCACTGTTGCACTTCTTTTTATAGGCTTTAATATTTTTGCCAGCGGAATGTTCACAGCATTGTCCAACGGAATAGTATCTGCAATTTTAGCATTTTCCAGATCGTTTGTGTTTATGATGATAACAATGCTGATTCTTCCCGCGTTATTCGGCGTAAACGGAATATGGCTCGCAACTCCCGCGGCGGAGCTTATGGCTCTTGCGCTGTCAATAATTATGTTTGTAAAGCATAAAAATAAAATTTACTGCGGACAGTAAAAATACCATCGGCTGTTTCTTAATAAGCAGTCGGTGGTAAAATATATAATCTGCTGTATTCAATTCATTTCTAAAAACACAAAATAAACAAATTGCCAATAAACCGACATTTTCTCTGCAAAAAGAAACAAGGTTTAAAATTTTCTAAACTTAAAGATGTTTCCGAATTAAACGGTGGCGTTCCCGTAATAAGATCAGTTGCGTAGGAAATAAAAAGTGTTAACCGATCGATGCTTTAAGCTCAAATGCTGACATTTCCGTAAGAACAATAGCTGCAATCGTGTAGCAAATCACAACTAAAAATATAAATCCCATAGATGTTTTGCGCCTTTCTTCTATTATTTTAACCGTATCTATTTTATCACATTGACAGAAGCGAGTAAATGCATTATAATATGATTATCTTAACATATAATAGGATGTGACGATATGTTTAAAATCAGGCGTATGGGAATAGACGCACACCATGATAAGGATTTTTCGGTAAATCGTACTTCAGGCTACGACTGCTGGCTTTTCCTGTTTTTAAAAACCGAAGCCGTATTTATTATAAACGGTACTGAAATTGTGACAAAACCAAATACATATATACTTTATAAGCCCGGCACTTCCCATATTTATCATGCATCGGGCGATCTTTATATAAACGACTGGATTCAGTTTGAAACCGATATATCAATAACTGATGTTGCCGCAGATCAGCCTGTTTACTTAGGCAATTCAATTTGTATAAGTTCGTATATGCAGCTGATTTGCGAGGCGTTTTACAGAGGAAATGATCAAAGCTGTGAACACATGATTTTGGCAATGCTGTTGGAATTATCCTTTATTTCGGGAAATTCCACATTAAACGGATCACATGGTCACGAGCTTGCAAAATTACGCAGGGATCTATATAAAAATCCCGAAGAAAAATGGTCGATAGCGCTTGCGGCTGAAAGACTTTATATCAGCAGTGCACATTTTCAGGAGCTGTATAAAAAAGCATTTGGAGTATCTTTCGGTTCTGACATAATAAAAAGCAGGATCGAAGCTGCGGTTGAGCTTCTGCTATATACTGATATGAGTATAACGGAAATAGGCTATAAGTGCGGTTACGGGAGTACTGTTCATTTTTCGAGGCAGTTTTCCAAATTCATGGGAGCTTCTCCGTCTGAATGGAGAAAAAGGAATTGCAGATAAAATCCTATGATAAGTTAAATAATGCCTAATATAAGTCATTGCTTTTTCTTTTGCCGAAGTATAGAATTATTTCATAAAATAATTTACGGAGGGCTTTATTTTATGAAAATATTCAAAAAAACCGCGGCAATGACTTTGGCGGCGGCATTGCTGTGCAGCTGCGGAAAAACTGTTGAAAATGCGCCGATCAGCATTTCGGAAAGCGAGGAAAAAACAATGGCTTCAAGAATTACCGAAAGCTTTAACAATGACTGGAAGTTTTTAAAGCTTACACAAAAAAACGGCTTGTCAGAGCTTGCAATCGAAGCTGCCGATTTTGATGACAGCGGTTGGGAAAGTCTTTCTCTGCCGCATACGTGGAACGACAAGGACGGCTGCGATGGCTGGTCCGGTATCGACGAAGGAGGAGAGCATTATTACCGAGGTTTGGGGGGATATAGGAAAATCTTTAACTTTTCAAATGAGGATTTTTCCGATAAAGAGATTTTTCTTGAATTCGAGGGCGCAAATACAGTTGCCGAGCTTTTTGTAAACGGCGTATCGGCAGGCGTTCACGAGGGCGGTTACTCCGCTTTCAGATTTGATATTACCGATCTTGTAAAGCTTGACGAGGATAATATTATTGCGGTAAAGGTAAACAACGCTCCCAGCGACTATATTGCGCCGATAACTGATCAGGGCGACTTTACAAAAATGGGCGGATTGTACCGCGACGTAAATCTTATTGCCGTTCCAAAAATTCACATTGACCTTATGGACTACGGTTCGTCGGGAATTTATATTACTCCTCAAAATATTACCGAAGAAAATGCGGACATTGATTTTCTTGTTAAAATTGCAAACGACTCCGCGCAGGACGGAGAAATTACCGTACAGGCTGAAATTGCAGATATGGACGGAAATATTGCCGCCGAGGGAGAAGCAGTCTGCAATATTTCAGCAGAAAAAAAGGCTGAGGCAAAGATGAATGTTAAGCTGAATGATCCTGTTTTGTGGAACGGTACGGACGATCCCTATCTTTACAGTGCAAAAATAACCTTGTGCAAAGATGAAGAAATTCTTGATGAATACACGCAGACCTTTGGAATAAGAACGTACAGCATAGACCCCGACAACGGATTTTTCCTGAACGGAAAATATTTGGATCTGCATGGAGTAAATTATCATCAGGACAGCTTTGAAAACGGTTGGGCAATGACCGACGAGCAGCGTGAACGTGATTACAATATGATGCTTGATATGGGCTGTAATGCGGTAAGAATGGCGCATTATCAGCATGACGGCTATGAATATGATCTATGCGATAAATTGGGAATTACGGTATGGACGGAGATCGGAATCGTTAATAAAATGTCGGCTGACGAAACCGAGAAATTAGAAATTTCCGACGGCTTTAAGGAAAACGCAAAGCAGCAGCTTACAGAGCTTATAAGGCAGAAATATAATCACCCGTCGGTAATTGTTTGGGGAATTTCAAACGAGCTTTACCAAATGACCGATGAAATTTTTGATACTTATACGGAGCTTAACGAGCTTGCAAATGCTGAAGACGAAACAAGGCTTATTACATTTGCGGACGCGCAGTTCTGGGGAAGATTTCTCGAGCTGCCGGCGGACGTCGTTGGCTGCAACAGATATTTCGGCTGGTACAAAGACGCAGGACCCGCTGAAAAGTTCGGGGAGTGGCTGGACAGCTACCATAAGGAAAAAGAAACGCGTCCCGTGTGTATTTCGGAATACGGAGGCGGTGCGGCAATTTCTCAGCACAAGGATAATATAAACTGGGAAAAAGAGATAGACCCGTGGGGAGCAAGGCATTATGAAAATTATCAGTCCGCAATGCACGAAAAAATATGGGCGCAGTTTTCTCAAAGACAGTATTTATGGGGCAAATATATATGGTGTATGTTTGATTTTGCCTCCGACGGAAGAGAAGAAGGCGACACAAAGGGTCAGAACGACAAGGGACTGGTTACCCGTGAGCGTGTGCAAAAGGATTCGTTTTACTTTTATAAATCCGTATGGAATGACGAGCCTATGCTGCATATTACTGAAAAAAGGTTTGAAAAGCGTCCCTCTGAAATCCCGCAGATAAAGGTGTACTCAAATGCCGAAAAGGTCGAATTGTTTGTTAACGGTACGTCCGTTGGCACGGTTGAGCGAAGCGCTCTTGACCCGCTTTATTCCACAGTATTTGTCTGGGAAAATATTTCTGTAAATATTGATGAGGAAAATGAGATAAAGGCGGCGGCATATTTTGCGGACGGTAAAATTATTGAAGATACCGCGTTGTGGACGGGGGAATATTTTGAGCCTGTTCCCGAGGAAGAAAACATTGCGCTTAATAAGTCAATTGTATTTGCAAGCTCGGAAGAAACGGGAAATCCCGCTTCGGGAATTAACGACGGATATGCAGAAGAGGGTTCTCGTTGGTGTGCTGCGTCGGCAAATGATTATCCGGCAAGCGTTATTATTGACCTTGAAAAAAATTATGACATTTCAGAAATAAGCGTAGTAACTCACAAGCCCGGATCAAGAGCATATAAATTCACAGTAAGCGTTTCCGAAACGCAGGACGGCGATTACAAAATAATTTCCGATTACAGCGAAAATGAAGATAAAAACGGATATTTTACTATCGATACAAACAACCATATTTCCGGGCGTTACCTAAAGGTTGAGGTAACAGGGTGTTCGGATACAAACGCTTTTCCGTGTATATGGGAAATTGAAGCATATGGAACGGAGGTGTAATTGTTACTTTTTTGATTTATCTTGAAAATTCAGATTTTTATAAGCAAATATGTATTTCATAAGAGAATAAAATAAAAAAACGATGTATTTGGCAGGTGAAATTACCAAGCAAAAATCCTCCGGCTTAGTTTTGAAGCTTGGAGGATTTTTGTTTGCGGAAATTTTTTTACATAAAATATCAATACGGTAATTCATCAAAAAAATCAAATTTGTTATAAAGGCATTTTCTGCAAATTTGACCGACAAAATTTAACAAAATATTTTTATAAATCGTTAGCGGCACATCAGATTTATGATACAAAATAAGCTCCGCTCGCAAATATACGAGCGGAGCCGAGGAAAATGAAGAACTATATAAGAGGTTATTTTTGCTGTATCTGAGCGTTTATTTCGTCGATTCCCAGCTGTACAACGTCATATACCGATTCGCGTGTAGTATGCCATTCCTCACCGCCAAAAGGCTTGTTTATGCTGTCGCCAATGAGGGTAACCATGTCGCTGTTAAGTCCGTTATAGCAGTCCCATACAGGGTTTTCCATGCTGAGCCTTTTGACCTCATGCGCCATATCGACCATTTCCTCGGACCAGCCGTAGTCGTTCTTATACTTGTTATCGTTTATTTTTACGGCGTTTTCGTCCTGCTGCGCCGCAATAACGCATTCCATAAACAGTGTTGTTCCGATAGGATTCTGCGCGCCTGTGCAAAGATTGTAGCTGTATTCATACTGGGCGTTGTAGTAATATTTGTCAGCTTCCTCGTCCTTCGGAATAGGCACAAACATAACGTCCTCGATCTCGCCGAAGGTTATGGTCCATATTTCGGGAGCCTTTGTAAGCTCGTACATTCCGCCTATATAGAAAAGCTCCTTGCCCTCGCCGATGTACTGTATCTGAGGATTCCAGCCGAAAAGCGATTTATCAAGAATAAGTCCGTTCCTGTACAGTTCGTACTGATACTCCATTGCTCGACCTAAATTCGGATCGTTAAGATTGTTAGAAACCTTACCGTCCTTTATAGATACAGTAGGAACACCGAAAGCCTCATAAAGCGGCGTAGAGTTGAACCAACCGTCAAGACCGTAGCGCCCTTCCTCCTCGTCAACAAAATCCGTAAGCATACTTTTAAATTTTTTCATGGTCCATTCGCCGTTTGCGTAAAGCTCCGCGGGGTCGTCATAGCCCATTTCTTCGATAGTCTTGCGGTTGTAGTAAACAACATAACCCTCTGTTATATCGCATATCATCGCGTAATGGCTGCCGCCGATCATGTACGAATCGTTCAGCTCCTTAACGCTTTTCCAAAGAGGACTTTCCCAGCTGATATAATCGTCATAGCTCTGCATCATTCCCGAAATAACGTATTTGGGAATTGAATCCATACCGGGAAAGAAATCTATTCCTTCGCCGCCGAGAACACTTGTGGAAAGGTCGTTCGCCATATTTGCCCATGTTGTAGGATAATATTCGATCGTCCCGCCGTATTTTTTCTCGAAAAGCTCTACCGCAACAGGCTTGCTGTTGCCTTGTCCTGTAGGATGCCAGGGATCCCAGAATGCCATCCACTTTATGTTTTTATTTTCAAGCTCCGTGTCGGTCAGGCTGTCTGTCAGCTCAGCGACCTGTTCCTCTTCCTCTGCCGCAAGGGTTTCGGTATTAAGGGCGACCGTCTGCTGCGTAGTGGTTTCGGTTGCGTTGAGATAGCCGTGCTCTCCGCCGTCGTCCGAACAGGCTGAAAGCCCTGTCGTCACGGATACTGCCAACGCAAACGTCAATGCTCTTTTGTGATTTTTCATAATGCTCCTCCTTAAATAAATTTTAATTTCGTTCAAGCTCTTTTACAGCCATAAGCTCCTCAAGCAAAACGGGATCCCTGAATTTTGCCTCACGTCTTATATAACACACGTCGGTTATGTCCCATAAAACCGGACACATACCTCTTGTATAGCCCGCTTCGCATACAGATGAAATGTACAGCCGCACCATTTCCTCTGTCTTGTTTTTTGTTGCCGCGGCAAATTCACCGATAATTACGGGTACGCCCTTATCAACAAAAGTCGTTTTCAGCATATCCATATTTTTGTTAAGCTCGGCAATATCCGCCTCAGAACCCCATTCGGTCTGCGCCTTGCCCCATTCCGCGTCCTTGTCAAGAATTGCAAAGGTAGACGGCGTGTAGTAATGCACCGAGACCGCGCATCGTCCCATAGGGTCGTCAGGCATTTTGTAAAGCGGATCGCAGGTCAGCTCAATATCGGTATTGTAGCCTGCGATAAGCAGATGACGCTTTTTATTGTTGCCGCCCGATTTTCTGACAATATTTACAAAGCGCTGATTCATGTCGTTAAGTATGCTGTAGGAAAGCTCCTTGTCGCCTTCGTTGCTGTAACGGTTCCATATCTCTTCCCAGCCGCCCTCTTCGTTGAGCGACTCAAACATCAAACGGTCGCTGTAATTTTTATACTGCTCGCAAAGCTGAGTCCATATCCTCTCGTATTTGTAGAAGCACTCGTCTCTGTCCTCCTCCTTTGCAAAACGTGCAAACCAACCGCCGTCCCAGTGAATGTTAAGAATAACATACATTCCGCTGTCAAGAGCCCAGCCAACGACTTCCGTGACTCTCGCCATATATTCGGGACTTATGTCATAATCTCCCGACATCATATTTGACCACGCCACAGGCACACGAAGCACCCCGAAGCCGCAGTCGGCATAGCCTTGGATCATTTCCTGAGTGATCACAGGACTTCCCCAGGCAGTTTCGTAAGCCTGAACAGTGTTGCCATGCCCTGTTGCCTCAAAGGTATTGCCGAGATTAATGCCGACGCCCATGTCCTGTACGATCTCCATAGTTGACATATCACGCACCTCACCTTTCTCTTCACCGCACCCCGCAAGCAGCGCGGCTGCCAATGAAAAAGCAATTACCGAAGATAAAAATTTTACCTTTTTCATACGAACTGCTCCTTTGCATATTAATTATTAATATTATAATATAACAGCACAAAAATTCAATACCTTAACAAGCCGAACTTAGTGACTTATTATGCAAAAGCCTCTTCGGAAAGGTTCCGAAGAGGCTGATTATCATATGCAGTTTCTGTATTCGGTTGGAGTCTGACCGCACCTGCTTTTGAACTGACGCATAAAATTATATTCGTTTCTGTAACCGCATTTAACGGCGATCTCACTTACGGTAAGATTTGTTGAGGAAAGCAGTCGTTTCGCATTTTCTATCCTTCCGTTTATAACATCGTTAATAACACTTACACCGAACAGTTTTTTGTACAGATGCTGAAAGCCCGAACGGCTCATGCAGGCTTCCGCAGCCAGTCCGTCAACATCGGGTATGCTTTCCGGAGCAATGTAAATTTGGTTTCTGATGTAAACAAGCTTGTTGTTGCGCTCGGAAAGAGCGCTGTCTGAAAGATAGGACTTATCCTTAAGTATTCTGCTGAGCTTCATGAACAATATCTCAACGTAGCGTTCCTCGATCTCTTGATGAAAAAGCCCGGCGGAATAATGTTCATAGGTGAGGATATGAATGATACGGGAAAGTTCCTCAATATTGCCGAGATGTACGATTGTGTCAATCGGGATCTCAAGTTCGGCAAGGAACTCTTCGTCCTCGGACTTCATTCTGAAAAATATCCAGTCGTCGGTGTACACGCCGTTCAGACTGCCGTATTTGCATGGGAGCTTTCCCGAAAAAAAGATAAACGAGTTTTCCTTGACGATGTGTCTTACCCCGTCGATCTCAAATAACGCGGGAGTTTTTATCAGAAGAAGAAGCGGGCAGCCTATACCGTTGGGTCTGTCCATAATAAATTCAGAATTATGGGAATGATTATAGCCTATCGTACCTATTTCCATTATATCCCGCCTTTTATTTTTAATTCATTTTACCATATTAAAATGCGGCTTTCAATGACTTTTTATGCACGGCTTGGCGACTTTTTGTGCTATTGCACATCAGCTTATTCTTCTATTCCGAATTTGTTTTTCAGCCATACCTCGGCAAGCTTTATCCATATCCTGCACTCCTCCTGAACGCCCCAGCCGCAGCTGTCCTGAGACATTTCGTTTGCAAGTCCCAGACCGTGTCCGCCGTCGGGAAAGATGTGCAGTTCACAATTGACGTTCTTTTTTCTCAATGCCGCCGCAAACAAAAGAGAGTTTTCCACAGGTACAACATTGTCGGTATAGGTATGCCATATAAAGGCGGGAGGCGTATTTTCCGTGACCTGCTTTTCAAGTGAAACCTTTTCCAGAAGCTCCGTGCCGAGAAGATCATTATAATCGCCGCCCAACAAAGCCGAAAAAGAATCGCGGTGTGAAAACTCACCCGAGGTTATAACGGGATAGCAAAGTATCATTCCCGCGGGACGAAGCTCATCGGCGGTCAGTCCCACAGAATTCGTAATATGCTCCTCGCCGCAGAAAAGAGAATAACTTGCAGCAAGATGTCCTCCTGCCGAACAGCCGAGAATTACAATTTTATCGGGAATAACGTTCCACTTTCCGGCATTTTCGCGTATGATACTCCAAGCCTGCGCGACCTCCAGTATCTGTGTAGGATACCGTGCGGGACAGGTGGAATAAGTCAGAACCGCCGCATGATAGCCCATTGCCGTAAACTGCAAAGCCATGACCTCCGCTTCACGGTCGCTTACAAACCCGTACCCTCCACCGGGGCATATAAGCACAAGCGGACGTTTGTTATATTTCAGCTGATCCGAGCTGTCGATTATATAGGTTCGCAGTTTGGCGTTTTCTCCCGAGCCCTGCGCGGATATCTTAAAAATTTCAACCAACATGATCATGTGTCCTCCTTTTAAATTTTTAAGCAAGCTCACTCATAACAACGTTCTTGATACTTCTTACCAGCGTTCCCGTTCTGCCTACGCCTGCCTGCTGCGTTCCGAAAAGCAGAGTGATACCGTGGGCAGGCTCGTTGGAAAAGAACGTCCCCATCCAGCCGTCCCAACCGTACTCCCCTTTTGATGAGAACAGCATTGCGCGGCTTTCGTCCTCGCACACGCGCATCAGGTTTCCGTAAGTGTAGCCCGACATCCAGCTCCAGCACTCCTGCAATTGCATTTCCTTTCCGCGGGGAATCCGTCCCCCGCAGGTCAGCAGTCTGACTGCGGCTTCGGGCATAATGCTTCTGTCGCAGTACTGTCCGCCGTTTAAAAGCATTGAGGCAAATTTGGAATAATCGTCAAGCGTGGAGCAAAGTCCCGCTCCGCCCGATTGAAACGCAGGGATCACGTCACGCTCATACCGCAGACCCAGATAATTGGTTCTGGTCTCGGCAAGACCGTTTTCGGAATAGTCGTAAGCCTTTGCCAGCCGCGCTGATTTTTCCGCGGGGACATAAAAATCAGTATCGTTCATTTCCAGCGGTTCGAAAAAATTCTCCGTAAGAAAATCACGGAAGGACATTCCGCTGACCTTTTCAACCAACGCGCCGAGAATATCCGCCGAAGCTCCGTACATAAACCGTTCCCCCGGCTCAAAGCACAAATCGTTTCGGGACATCATTTCCGCAAACTCCGCAGTTGTGACGGGGTTATCGAAAAAAAGACGGCTTTCTATCGTCCAAAAGACGCTGCCGCTCTGCCTGCCGCCCTCGCTGCCAACCTCGGGATAGGAAATTCCCGAGGTCATATTCATAAGATTTCCCACTGTGATATGATTGACAGCAGGACTGCGTTCGCCGCCGACATTCACATACATATCCGAGTAGTCGGGCATATAGTCGGAAAGCCAAGCATTCAAGTCAATTTTTCCCCGCGAAACAAGCAGCATTACTGCCGCAGCAGTGACGGGCTTTGTTTGAGAATACAGTCTGAATATAGTGTCACGCGTCATTGGTACGTTATTTTCTATGTCGCGGAAACCGCTTTCGCAGTAGACGACTTCTTTTCCGTCCTTTAAAACAAGGACGTTGGCTCCTGCCGTATCGCCGTTTTTCACAGCGGTGTTCAGAAGCTCGCTGATTTTATTTTTCACCGGATATTCCCCCTTTTAAAAGCAGTTCAACACGTCCGCGCCTTTTCTTACAAATGCAATAAATTCGTCGATCTCGGCTGCGCAGTCAATATGTTTGCCGCCGATGTGTACAGATCTGTCCGAGGTACGTACCCATTCTCCCGCAGGAAGATAAACGCTTCTCACAGTCTGTCCTTGATTAAGTATCGGCGCGAAAAGTATATCGGGACCGAACATATACTGATCGTCAAGCTCATAGCAGACAGAGTCGCTGTAAAAATCGAAAAACATAGGACGCATAACGGGAGTCCCGTTTTCCGAGGCTTCGTTCATAGCGTTTAGTATGTAGGGCTTGAGCCGTTCCCGAAGCTCGATTATGGACTTGATTATTCCGTAATTTCTCTCTCCGAAGCTCCAGATCTCATTGTCGCCGCCGCTGCTTTCCTTAACGCCGGGGTGACGGTCGGTCTGTCCCTTTGTTTTCAAGCGCGAACCGTGCAGGCGCATTACAGGACTGAAAAGTCCGAACTGGAACCAGCGCACGATAAGCTCTCTGAAATAATCGCTTTCGATATCTCCGCCCCAAAATCCGCCTATGTCGCTGTTCCACCATGGAATACCGCACATAGCCATTGAAAGTCCAGACACAACACTTTGCCTTAACGCCGCGAAATTTGAACCTATATCACCGTTCCAGACTATCGCTCCGAATTTCTGACTGCCGATAAACGCCGCTCTCGTCAGCAGCGCGATCTCATCCTCACCCTCGGCTTTCAATCCGTCGTAGAAGCATTTCGAATAGTAATAGGGATACAGCAAAGCGGTCTGCTCGCCGTTTCCGAGATAGAATTTCAGATTATCGAATTGCTGCGGGTGGACTTCGGGTTCCGCCTCATCAAGCCAAAAGGTCTTTATTCCAAAGTCATAATAATTTTTCTTTACCTTATCCCATACAAACTCCCGCGTCTGCGGATTTGTAACGTCGATAAAGGTCTGCTGCCCGTAAAATTCAAACGTGCCGTACTGTCCGTTTTCCGTCCGCACAAGCATATTCCGCTCGTTCATCTCGGCGTAATATTTGCTGTTTGGATTTATCGTCGGCCATATCGAAACTACGGGACGTATGCCCATTTCACGAAGCTCGCTGCACATGGATTTCGGATCGTTCCACAGCGTTGGCTCAAACTCCCATTCGCCCTGCTCCGTCCAGTGAAAATAATCAATAACGATCGCGTCAAGCGGTATCCCGCGCTTTTTGTACTCACGGGCGACCTCCAGCAAATCCTCCTGACTTTCATACCGCAGCTTGCTCTGCCAGAAGCCTGCCGCCCATTCGGGAAACTTAGGCGCATAGCCTGTCAGATCGCTGTACAGCTTCATGACCTCGGCAGGAGAATTTCCCGCAAGTATTAGATAGTCTATCTGATACGCGCTGTCCGCCTGCCACAGGGTGTGGTTTTTGGAAAGCTCACATCTGCCCTGCGCGGGATTGTTCCACAAAAAGCCGTAGCCGAGAGAGGAGTACAAAAAAGGTATCACAGACTTAGTGTTGTAGTGGATAAGGTCATATGAGCCGTGCTTGCGGTCAAACCAGTCCTGCTGCTCCTGTCCGAGACCGTAGAAATGCTCGTCCTCTCTTGCCGCGAACAAAACTCTCGCACGGTACAGATCGCCTGTCCTGTGGCTGAATCTGCGCACCGCGTCCCCCTCTTCGACGGTTCGCAGAATTTCATTGCCGTTTTTGTAAAATACTAAGTTGTAAGTGTTCCAGCTCTGAGTGATCTCCGCTTTCAGAATGCCTGTTTGCAGCGTGGCGCAGCCGTCCTTTTCTTCAATAATAACGGACGTTTCAGCAGGTTCATTAAGAGTCCAGCGTTCATCGGAAAACCTTCCGTTCCTCGTTGAACGCACACGTATGCAGTTTTCGGCATATGCCTCCACTGTAAGTATTTCGTCACGCATGGAAAAACCGATGCTGTTGTCAGATACGATTATTTTTCCCATATTTTCGCTCCTTTCGGGTTTGATTGAAAGCAATTATATCACAACTGAAATCTTTTTTCAAGTAAATTAGCTCAAAAACTTTGAAATTAAAAATAATATTTTGAGAAGTTTTTATGAGTGCAGAATAATTAATCAAACTTGACCGAAAAGGGTATTGAACTGTCCGAAAAAAAGAATTATAATAGAAAGCATATGCATACAGTCGGCGGAAATTATCGTTATATAAATATTTTCTTTTGACATTCAGGAAATATATCTTAGATTTTACTTACTAAACATTTTGATCAAGTGTAAATTACTAATTCATACTTGACTAATTTTAAAATGTGTGTTAAAATATATTACAGCAATTCATATAATAACTTAAATATAATTAAAAGGCTGAAGAAGTTATTCAAATTCTTGCCTCTTGCTTCTTAATTTCTTAAAACGGAAACGATAAGTATATTTAATGTTTTGCTCTAAAATCGGAGGTGTTATAATGTTTATCGGAAGAGAAAAGGAATTAAAAACACTTGGAAATCTATATTCATCGGATAAATTTGAGTTTGCGGTTATTTACGGCCGCAGGCGCGTGGGAAAAACTGCGCTTATCAACGAGTTTATCGATAATAAAAAATCCATTTATTTTATGGGCGTTGAAAGCAATGAAAAACAAAATCTTGAAAATTTCAGCAAAAGTATTATAGAGTACAACAGCGGGATTGTTGCGGAAACATCATTTCAATCTTTTCAGGCAGCTTTTGAATTTGTATTTAAGCTGTCCGAAAATGAACGCCTTATACTTGTGATAGACGAATATCCCTATGTTGCCCGTTCCTCAAAAAGTCTTGCTTCCACTTTGCAAATGCTGATAGATAAATATAGGGAAACTTCAAAATTAATGATAATTCTGTGCGGCTCTTCCATGTCCTACATGGAAGATAATGTACTTGCTTATAAAGCGCCTTTGTACGGCAGACGAACCTCGCAGATGAAAATTCTTCCCTTTGACTTTGAAGAGACCTGCCGTTATTTTAAAAGCTTTTCAGATGAAGATAAGGCTTTGCTGTATGGGATCGTAGGCGGTACTCCGCAGTATCTGCTTCAGGTCAGCGATAAATTAAGCGTGGAAGAAAATATAAAAAATATTTATTTAAACACATCGTCATTTCTTTTTGAAGAACCGACAAATCTATTGAAGCAAGAGGTGCGCGACCCTGCAATTTATACAGCAATAATTACGGCGATCGCTGCGGGAGCTTCACGCATGTCGGAAATTTCTACCAAGGTCGGAGAAGATACCAATGTTTGTTCGGCTTATATAAAGAACCTTATAAATCTTGGCATTGTTCAAAAAGAAAATCCGTACGGCGAAAAAAGTTCTCGCAAATCAATTTATTTTATTGAGGACAATATGTTCCGTTTTTGGTACCGCTTTGTACTTGACAATAATTCAATTATTGTCCGAGGTGCATCCGAGCTTGCGTATAAGCGTATAGAGCCGCATATATCAAATTATATGGGTAAAGTCTTTGAAGATATATGCACGCAGTATCTTTGGAAAATGCTTATTGAGGGAAAATGCGCCGTTGAATTTAAATCTCTCGGACACTGGTGGGGAAATGATCCATCCCAAAAGTGTCAGGCGGAAATTGATATTATGGGTGAGCAGGATAAAAATACCGCGCTTTTCGGAGAGTGCAAATGGACAAATGAAAAAGTCGATATCAGCGTACTTGAAACTCTTATTAAACGGAGCCGCATATTTTCGTATATAAATATGCATTACTATCTGTTTGCAAAATCGGGATTTACCAAAGGTTGTATTGACAAGGCAAATGAATTGAGAAATGTAACTTTGGTTAGCTATGGGGATATTATCGGCGCATTTTGCTGAAATGACATATTGTCCCGCTTGAATTTTATAAAATAATAAGAAAAGCTCCGCAAAATAACGGAGCTTTTCTTCATTCGGACTGACAGTCCAATATCATAAAAATTAGTATTATACCTTATGTACCCTCTCCCCAAACCGCATCATAGCGTACAAAAACCGCTCTGTCAATGTTATCTGCTGCGGGTCGCCCTCGCGGATACGCATGGTACGTCTTATCTCCTTTGGTATAACCACGCGCCCGAGGTCGTCAATTCTTCTGACAATACCCGTTGCTTTCATTTTATATTCCTCCGTTTTTTATTGTTTAATTTTGTGCTGCCCTAATAGTTTTTCACGGAGATTTTGGATTATACATTTTATTTTATATGCAAGATTTTTTTGCGGAATTTTTTGTTGATGCATATTATTTTATAACGTTTCAATGAAAATGCGTACTCAATTTAGGCAGATAACGGCATAGAAGCAATGCTACCCGTGGAAGCATTTTTTTCATATTGAAACAGTATGCCCAAAAGGGCAAAGGCTCAGCATTTTGACACATAACGGTATAGAAATAACGTTACCCATGGGGAGCATTTTATCCATATTGAAACAGTACGCCCGAAATTGCAAAGGCTCAGCATTTTGACACGTAACGGTATAGAAACAATGTTGCCCATGGGAGCACTTTTTCCATATTGAAACAGTATGCCCAAAAGGGTAAAGGCTCAGCCTTTATGGGTATGCATTTTCATTATTTAAGCAAAATATTGGTAGCAATGGTAAAATATATCAGCAGCGAGCAGGAGTCCACAATAGTCGTGATAAGCGGTGTAGCCATTATTGCGGGGTCGAGCTTCAAAGCCTTTGCTCCCATTGGCAGGACTGCCCCCACAAGCTTTGCTATGACCACCGTGCCCACAAGAGACAATGCTATAACTACAGCAAGCGGAAGATTTTTATACACTATATAGACCCTTAATCCGTTTACTACAGCAAGCGCTGCGGCGCATATCAGGGCAATTCTTACCTCCTTGAACATCACCTTGAAAAAGTCCCGCAGGCGTATCTCCTCCAGAGCCATGCCGCGTATTATAAGGGTGGAGCTTTGGGAGCCGCAGTTTCCCCCCGTACCCATAACCATAGGCATAAAGGATACCAGCATGGGTATGACGGCGATCTGCGTCTCAAATTTTGAGGATATCCAGCCTGTCAGCGTTGCGGAGAGCATAAGTATGAGAAGCCACGGTATACGGCTTTTGGCGTGAGACCAGACGGAGGTCTTGAAGTAGCTGTCCTCAGCGGGTACGACCGCAGCCATTTTTGCAAAGTCCTCGGTATTTTCCTCCTGCAAAACGTCCATAGCGTCGTCGAATGTAACTATGCCGACGATACGGTTTTCGTTGTCCACAACGGGTATTGCCGCAAAGTCGTATTTTGAAAGGGTACGAGCCACGACCTCCCTGTCGTCGTGAGTTTTTACGGAGATAACGTTGCTCTCCATAATATCCTCAACGCGGGTTTCGCCGTCTGCGACAAGCATATCCAGCACGGTAACGATACCTACAAGCTTTCGGTGCGCCGAAATAACATAACAGGTGTAAACGGTCTCCTTTACAAGACCTATCTTGCGTATCTGTTCAAAGGCTTCTTTAACGGTAAGGTCGCGGTGAAAGTATACAAACTCCGTTGTCATAACAGAGCCCGCGCTGTCCTTTGGATAGTTCAGAAGCTGATTTATCTGCTTGCGCGTGTCGCTGTCGGTATTTTTCAAAATACGTGACACAACATTGGCAGGCATTTCCTCGATAATATCAACGGTATCGTCAATGTAAAGCTCGTCGATAACATATCGCAGCTCCTTGTCGGAGAAAGCGTTTATAAGCGTCATCTGCGTATCGCTGTCCATGTAGGTAAAAGCCTCCGCAGCCGTTTCCTTGGGCAGTATACGGTAAAGCAGGATAAGCTTTTTTTCGTCGAATTCAGCCGTTTCTTTCATTTCCTCTACAAAAGCGGCAATGTCCGCAGGGTTCATTTCCTGCAAGCCGCTTTTAAGCTGCACGAATTTTTTGTTTTCCAGCAGCTCCAGAGCAAGCTCTTTTTCCATAAAAAATTCCTCCTATTTTGAAATAAATAGAAGGCATAAAAATACAAAGCAGCAGCGAAAAGACTCCACGGACAGTTGCTTCCGTAAGGTCTCAGCCGCATAATTTTACCGGCAGTGAAACGGACGGGTAAACGCCTGCTCCAAAGCCGCAGCTTCGCGGTTTTATGCCATTACCGTTACCGGCGTCCATACATTTCACTCCTTTTGCGGTATGTCACAGCATACCCGCATAATATTAAAGTAATTTAATTATACAATATTTTCGCGTCTGTGTCAAGTTTTGAGCCAGATCAATTTTTATTTAACGTTTTCCCTTGACAAAACGGAAATTTTGGTGTATACTTATCAAAAGCAACCGGAAAGGAGTTTACATATGAAGCGTTTTGTATCAGCAGTCTATATGCAGAGAGTCATGTACGTGATGTGCCATGGCTTTATGCTGCTATGCTCAAAATGCTGATACTTTTCGGTACTGTTATTTTGCATACTGCGGCTTAAGGCTTTCACCTTGAGCCGTTTTTATTTTTGATAGGACGTGATTTTATGTACAATATAAAAATGCTCTCGAAAAATACTGAAATAAAGGAAGCCCTACAGCTTGCGGAGGACGTTTTCATGCAGTTTGAAGCGCCGTATTTTTCCGAAAGAGGCGTAAAAAGCTTCACGGATTTTCTGTGGGGGAAAAACGTCAAAAAAATGCTTGCGGAGGGCAGCTTTGTCGTTTGGGGCTGCTATATTGAAAAGCGGCTTGCGGGCATGATGGCTCTGCGGGAAAATTCCCATATCAGTCTTGCCTTTGTTCACGGAGATTTTCACCGTCAGGGGATAGGACGAATGCTTTACGCCGAAGCGTCAAGGTACGCTGCGGCGAAAAACGTCAAAAAAATCACCGTAAACGCCAGCGATTACGGCATACCGTTCTACCGTGCAATGGGCTTCAAGGAGACCGATATGCAATTGGAGGCGGACGGAATATTTTACACCCCCATGGCGGCGGCAGGGAACGGCGGGGAACGCCCCGCGGCGAATGTCACCCCCACGGTAAAAAACACGATCATTTAATTTATCAAGCCCCCTCAAGGGGGCGGGGACAAAATAGAATATTTTTGTCCCCTATTCTGTAATTTCTGATATGAAAGGAAATGATACATATGTTAAACCATAAAGGTACAAATATAATAGAGACGGAACGTCTTATCCTCCGTCCGTTCAGGAGCGAGGACGCTCCGATTATGTTCAGGAACTGGGCGGGGGACAGAGAAGTCCCCAAATACCTGACCTGGAACGTCCACCGCAGCGTTGCCGATACAGAGTGCGTTGTAAATATGTGGGTGGCGCAGTACAATGATATGTCCACCTATAACTGGGTAATAGTGCTGAAAGAGATCGGCGAACCCATAGGCGGCATTAGTGTTGCGCGTATTTATGAAAATATCGACGGCGCTGAGATAGGCTACTGCATTGGAAAGCCCTGGTGGAGCAAGGGTATTATGACCGAGGCTTTTTCCGCAGTTATCCCCTATCTTTTCGAGGTGGGTTTCAACCGTATTGACGCCGCCCACGCCGTAAAAAATCCCGCCTCGGGACGGGTAATGGAGAAGTGCGGTCTGAAATACGAGGGCACGTTCCGTCAATCCTTTCGTTCCACGGCGGGGGAGCTTCTTGATCTAAGCTTTTATTCTATTTTAAGGGAGGATTTTTTCGGCGGTACGCCTAATCCTTATAACGCTTCGGAATAAGTCCTATATTTCCGCTTTTTACAGCCTCCGCATAGTCTGCGGAGGTTTTTATTTCGGTATCGGTGATTATCCCGCCGCAGGGGAGAGCGTTTGCGTTGTGCGCGTCCGAGCCAGCGGTCACGGGAAAGCCGTAGCTTTTGGCGTACCATTCCGCCCGCTCGTTTTCCTCGCGGCTGTTGGACATATTTATAATTTCCACCGCGTCGATATTCCGCGGGATAAGGGTGATTTTATTGACGTACCCCCACAGTCTGAACGGGTGTGCGTGGACGATAAATCCGCCGCTTTTACGGACAAGCTCAGCGTAGTCCCAAATCTGCATTTCCATTATCTGCGGGTTGTCCAAAAGCCATTGTCTGTCAAGCCCGTAGGTAAGAAAATCGCTTGAAGAATAGGCGAACTCCCAGCCGAAAAGGACGGTCAGACCTATCTCGTCTCCCCGTTTTTTGGCGTGTTCGTAGCCCTTGCAGAGCAGGTCGATTTTTTCTTCCCAAGGCAGCTCGCGGGGGACGGCGCTGTTGCCGTTAAAAAAATGGTCGGTGATAATTATTCCGCTGTAGCCCTTTTCCTTGTAGGCTTCGGCAATTTCCGCTCCCGTTGTACAGGCGCAGGCGCTGCCCTCGGAGGTATGGACGTGGGCGTCAAACTTATAATTTTTCATTTTTTATGACCTCGCTTTTATTTTTTTGGAACTGTTGGAATGGTTTGTTATTTGGTTAGTTGTTCCGTTTGCAGGGCTTCGCTTTTCAGGTTGGGTGGTTTTGTTTGGTTTACTTCTTTTCGGAACTTGTTGCTGCTTGCATACTCTATGTTGTAAACTGTTTCTTTGCTTTTGAATTTTAGTATCAAGGTTGGAATATGTTAGTTGTTCACAAATTCTGGGGGTCAGACACCACAAAGGGGGAGGGGGAAAACAAAACCCAACAAAAATCGGCATTCCCCCTCCCCCTTTGAGGTTTCTGCCCCCAGACCCCCTACTTCCTTATTTCCCCCTCCCCTTTGCCGATTTTTACAGTATGTCAAACTGGCGGCGTTTCCACGCCGCCGTTTACTGCCAAGTTTGCTGCTATAAATCTTGACAGCAGACGTATTTAGATAGTAACATAAGACCGTGATTTAGAACTCCCGTATCGAACTTCCTGCCAAGTAACAAAACAAACGAAATCGACAACATCTTACAAGCTAAAAAGAGCCAACGGCTCTTGAATAGCGTAGCAGGGGCAGGAGGGAGTAAGGAAAAAGGGAGCGCGAGGGGAAAAACCTAAGGGGGAGGGAGGGGACGGCGCGCGTCCCCTATAACTGATGAGTCCCCTCCCTCCTCCTTTGGTTGTTCCCCTCGTACCCCTGTGAACGACTAACAAATCTCAAAAAGAGGCTTAAAAATTCAAAAACAATTTACATTTCATCGTCATCGGGAACATATTCCAAAATATCCCCCGGTTGGCAGTCAAGAATTTTACACAATTTAGCGATTGTGCGCGTGTCAATATCGCCGCCGTTTCTGATTTTAGTCAGCGTAGCTTGACCTATTATATTGTTTTGCCGTATTTTATATGATGTCAACCCTTTTTCCTTCATCAATTTTATAAGTTTCCCGTATACTATCGGCATAGTTACACCTCCAATAATACTATTGTAACAATTTTATTCACAAATTAAAGTGAATAAAATCAACAAAATTATTCACTAAACATTGTGAACAAAGTATATTGACGCTCCACTAAATATTGTGTATAATATAAATATATTCAAAAACATTTGTCAGTGCAATGTAGGGCGGGGGCTTGCTCCCGCCTGTCAGATCCGCTGCGATTAGGCGGGAGCAAGCCCCCGCCCTACGTTAATCTTTTTCGGATTCCATACGTTGTTCAACAGCCTTTACAACGTATGCGTTAAGGCTTTCACCCTGTTTTTGGGCAGCGGCTTGAATTTCCGACTTTCTTCCCTTTTTGACTTGTATTGCAAGGCGGTCGTATGCTTTGGCATTGTATTTATTGCTTGCTCGAGTTTGAGGTTTGCTCATTTTCATTCGTCTCCGTTTTCATCGGGAACATACTCCAAAATATCCCCCGGCTGGCAGTCAAGCAGCTTACAAAGCTTTGCAATTACCTCATAAGAAACGCTTTTACCGTGCCGTAAACGCTGCATAGTTGCTTCGCCTATCAATTTTTCATTTCGTATTTTTGAAGTAGTATAGCCTTTTTCTTTTAAAGCAGCTAATACGTTTATTTTATACTGTACGGGCATTTTATCACCGCCATAATCTTATAATAAAGTTACACTAAAATCAAGTGACAAATTGTACAAAAATTAATATAAAAATTTAACTATGCCGCCAATTGACTACACTAAAATTTAGTGCTAAAATATAATCAGGTTCAAAAAAATCAAAATAATTTTAAAGGAGAAAACCCAAATGGAAATGCCAACATTACAAGAAATATTCTACAACATGAACGGAGAGAAAATCTCCTCCCCCGAACTGGAAAATCTCGAAACTTCTTTTGGACGCGTGCTGAAAATAATGACAGAAAGAAAAAGAATAAAGCATTCAGCCGCAGTTAAAATTGCCGAATTTGAAACGGAAATAACACAAGCCGCAAAGTGCGCAGGCTTTGAACAAGGCTTCGCATTTGCGGTCAAGCTGTTATCAAATAATTAACCTATGCTCTCAATACCTATCGCCGTGTCGCAGTCCGCCTCATAGTCAACGCCCTCCGCCTCAAAGCCGAAAAGCATTGCGAAATCCTTTTTGTAACCCTCCAGATCGGCGCACTCACGCAGATTGCTGTCGGAAATATTCTCCCATATCTCCATGACCTTTTTCTGAACGTCCTCTCGCATTTCCCAGTCGTCAAGACGTATCAAGCCCTCATCATCGGTTTTTGCACCGTCTCCGAAAAGCTTTTCCGCAAACATTCTCTGCATCTGCTCTATGCAGCCCTCGTGCAAGCCCGCTTCTTTCATTACCTTGTAAAGTATTGAAATATACAGAGGCACGACAGGGATAGCCGAGCTGGACTGTGTAACAAGCGCTTTGTTCACCGAAACGTAAGCTGTAACGCCGTCAATAGCTTTCGTTATCTCTTTCGCGGTCTCTGCAAGGTGATTTTTAGCCCTGCCGATAGAGCCGTTTTTATATATCGGGTGGGTAAGCTCCGGTCCAATATAGGAGTACGCGACAGTCACAGCACCGTCCTCTATTGCGTCCGCGGCTTTAAGCGCGCCTATCCATTCCTTCCAGTCCTCGCCGCCCATTACCTTTACGGTAGCAAAAATTTCCGCCTCTGTTGCGGGAGTGACCGTTACATCGGAAACCGTCTCGGTTTTCATGTCGATAGTCTTGTTGGTGAAGTCCTCTCCCGTTGTTTTAAGCACCGAGCTGTAAACTGTGCCGTCTGAGGTCGTCCGCCTCGGCGCGGCAAGGCTGTAGACCACCATGTCCACCTTGCCAAGGTCTTTTTTTATAAGAGCAATGACCTCGTCCTTGATCTGCTGCGAAAAAGCGTCGCCGTTGACGGTTTTTGCGTACAGACCGTCGGCGTGAGCAAATTCCTCGAATGCGGCGGTGTTGTACCAGCCGGCGGAGGCAGTCCTGCTTTCACTGCCCTGCTTGTCAAAAATAACGCCGATCGTGTCAGCACCGCAGCCGTATGCCGCCGAAATCCTCGAAGAAAGCCCGTAGCCCATTGATGCGCCGATAACAAGAACCTTTTTCGGACCGTTTATCTTCCCCTTGCTTTTCACATATTCGATCTGGGACTTAACTGTCTCCCTGCAGCCAACAGGGTGAGCCGTGGTGCAGATAAATCCTCTTATTTTGGGTTTTACCGTCATATATGATCTTTCCTTTCGTACTGAATGAATGTAATAATTATAGCACATTATTTACCGGAAATCAAGATAAAAATCAGCGCTTTCGGCAAAGCGCGCAGAGAGCGGCATACACCTTTGACGCATGGCGTTCCCCTCATATGTGTCATACCTTGAAATATTACATATAATAGTATAGCCCCGAAAAATTTTTTAAGGTAAATTTCGGCGGCGGAAATTTTTTGTGATTATTTTCAAAAAATCCGTCAACAATAATACCATACGATACCGCAAGACCCGAAGCGTTTGCGCGTTAAGGTCAAGGGTACACATTATAATAGGTGCGCCTTAAAACTCGGTAAAATAGGAGTGTATGGAAATGTCAGTAAAAAGGGGAGAAATTTATTACGCGGATCTCAGTCCCGTGGTCGGCTCCGAGCAGGGCGGAATACGTCCCGTTCTTATAGTTCAGAACGACGTCGGAAACAAACACAGCCCCACCGTTATTGCGGCGGCTATCACAAGCCAGCGGGATAAATCCAAGCTTCCCACCCACATTGAGGTGAACGCAGACAAATGCGGTCTTCAGAAGGACAGCATCGTGCTTCTGGAGCAGATCAGAACTATCGACAAAAAAAGGCTCAAGGAGCGCATGGGCGAGCTTGACACAAATTCGATGACAAAAGTAAACAGCGCTTTGTCCATAAGCTTCGGGCTTCGGCAGGACAGTACCGCCGATACCGCATTAACTTAAATATTACAGCCGATTGCGTATCCTGTTTCGGGTACGCAATCGGTCTTTAGTTGACAATATAAATTATTACAGATCATTTACACTAACAAAGCCTTGTAACCGTTTTGTAACCTTTTTTGTAACCTTTTTTTGGGACTATACCTTAAACTTTAGAAAAAAAGATTACAATTTGTAACCGTTTGTAACTGTTATTTATTCCCATAATGTAAATTCAGCGTCGAGGCGAAAACGTCTCATTAACAAAATATACATAAATAATTGCTGAAATACACTAAAGGAAAAAGAGCAAAATTGTGCAGATAGCTAAAAAAAATTAAGAAAATGTGACATAAAGCTAATTGCTGTTGATTTTTGAAAAAAAAGAGGTATAATATAGATAATGTTACTGATTTGTAACCTTTTAAGATTTTTTTGTAACCTTTGTTCAATAAGCTTGATTTTATAATAAAAGATGTGTAGAAAAAAAGAAAGGAGATGTGGTCATGTCAGTTGATACAGGCGCAGCCGAAAAGAAAAATATATCGGAAAACACAAGTCTTACAGAAAAAAACAATAAGCTTGAAAGCGCTATGGTCGAGGTAGGCTCGTTAGTTACATATTTGGCGGTTTCGGCAGTAAGATACTCCGTATACGCCGCAAGAGCCGCTGCCGCAAAGATAAGCGGGACTGCTGTTCCCGTCGCTTCAAAAATATCGGGAGCGTTCAAAAGAACTGTAAGCGGCATTGCCCGCATAGGAACGGAAGCCGCTGAGTTCGGCAGAATTTTCAGAGAGAGGATCGTCAGCAAGGGCTTCGGAAAAGCCGTCCTGCTTCAGATGTCTGATATTGCTTCTGCGGCAAGAGGCAGCAAGAAATTTGCAAGGTCGTTTGTGAATCACGCTGTACCCGTACTCGGTATTGCTTGCCTTGTTTTCGTGGTAGCGGATAAGGCTTCGGCGGATTACGGCGTTACGGTTGAGCTTAACGGTCAGGAGGTCGGCGTTGTTTCGGAGGCGTCCGTTATAGACGAGGCACAGAAGGTCATTGCGGACAGAGCTGTTTATTACGATACAGGCAGCGAATATATCACCGCGACTCTTTCCATTAAGCCTATAGGCGCACAGGATGAGATATTTGACGAGCAGATGCTTGCCGATGTTATTCAGGAGCAGATAGAAACACAGGCTCCCGTGCAGGAAGAACCTGCCGTTGAAGCAAAAGCGTCCGAGGAAGAGAGCAAGGCTCTTGAAATACACAGCACAGACGCAGATAACGGTGAAAATTACTCCGAGAACGCCGCAGAGTTTATACAGACCGAGAGCGGCATTGACAGCAATAAGATAAGAGCTTACGCGGTTACGATTGACGGCGAGTTTATCGGAGCTGTTGCGGAAAACAGCGATATCGAGGAATTTCTTAACGAGATCAAAGAGGAATATGACGGAGAAGATATCGTATCGGTTGATTTTGATAAGAATATTGAGTACACATATGAAAGATACGTTGATCCCGAGCAGGTAGTCGATCCTAAGGAGATCATAGACCTTTTGGATTCAAACGTTGAAGAGCCCGTTTACTATGAAGTACAGCAGGGGGACAACCCTTGGAATATTGCCAAGAGCAACGGCATGACGGTTGACGAGCTTACCGCTTGCGTTGCTACATACGACGGCGAGAGGATCGACGATATAACAGAATACTGTCCTATCGGAGCTATCGTTCAGCTCAGCGAGGAGGTTCCTTACCTTCAGGTGGAGACTACCGAGGAGGTCACCTACAGCGAGGCAATTGATTACGAAATCGTTACTACCGAGGACGACGATATGTACGAGGGCGAGACAGAGGTCGATGTTGCCGGAGTTGAGGGCGAGAAGGAAGTTACAGCTCTTGTCACATACAAGAACGGCATAGCTATAAAGAGAGAGGTCACAAGCGAAAGAATAATTTCAGAGCCTGTTACAAAATATCAGCGCAAGGGTACAAGAGCCACCAGAACTCCCGTAAGCACAGGTTCGGGCGGTTCAGGCGATTACTTCTGGCCTGTTGACGGCGGATATATCTCTGCATATCAGGGCGACGGCAGAGGTCATAAGGGTATTGATATCGCGGCTCCTTACGGCACTCCTATCTATGCGGCTGAAAGCGGCACAGTTATCGAGGTCGGCAGCGGCTGGAACGGCGGCTACGGAAACTGCGTAAGAATTTCACACGATGACGGAAACGTTACGGTTTATGCACATCAGAGCTCCATTGCTATCGAATACGGCGATTATGTTGTAAAGGGACAGAT
Source organism: uncultured Clostridia bacterium (assembly GCA_947383835.1). Classification (GTDB taxonomy): domain Bacteria; phylum Bacillota; class Clostridia; order Oscillospirales; family Ruminococcaceae; genus RGIG8773. The sequence continues at coordinate 38,782 of CANDEV010000010.1, read as the reverse complement.
TATCGGCTATGTCGGAAGCACAGGCGACAGCACAGGCAATCACCTCCACTTTGAGGTGCGTTCCAACGGTACTTATCCCAATCCGACAAATTATGTTTCACAGTATTGATAAAAAATATAAATAGCGTACCCTCCTGCAAAAGAGTACGTACCGCTGCCGGCAAATTTTGTAAGCAACGGTATGTGCTCGGCTTTGGGGTACGCTTTTTGCTGTTTGAGCCAAAAGCTGCGGACTGTCTGAAATGATAGAAATTACTGATATTCATAAAAAAATATCAGGCAGTACTTGAAAAATGCAAAATTATAATGTATAATAGTGTTTATCATGACTAATACTGATTTGCTCCTAAAACGTATGCAAAAAATTTGCGCAAAATCCGTATACGCAAGCTTTTGCTTAATTTTTTGCACGTTTTTCAGCCGCAAATTAAGTATAAAAAGGAGTAAAATATTATGAAATTATCAAAAATCCTGTGCAGCGCACTTGCCGCTGTAATGACCCTTTCCCTCGCAGGCTGCGGCGGAGAGAAGAAAACTACTCTCGTTATGGCTACAAACGCAGAGTTCCCGCCGTATGAGTACCGTGAGGGCGAGAGTATTGTAGGTATCGACGCAGAGATCGCAAAGGCTATTGCGGACGATATGGGTCTTGAGCTTGTTATTGAGGACATGGCTTTCGATTCCATAGTTCCTGCTATCCAGTCGGGCAAAGCCGATATAGGCGTTGCCGGAATGACTGTTACCGAGGATAAGCTACAGAACGTTGATTTCTCTATCCCCTACACAACTGCGGCGCAGGTCGTTATAGTTACCAACGATTCGCCCATAACCACACCCGCAGACCTTGAGGGCAAGACTATCGGCGTACAGCTCGGCACTACGGGAGATATGTTTGCAGGCGACGTTGAGGGCGCAACAGTTGAGCGTTACAACAAGGGCTTCGAGGCTGTACAAGCTCTCGGTCAGAACAAGATCGACGCTGTTATAATCGACCGTGAACCTGCAAAGGTATTCGTTTCCGAAAACGATGGTCTTAAGATACTTGACGAGGACTATACTGTTGAGGATTATGCAATTGCAGTTGCTAAGGGTAATCAGGAGCTTCTTGATCAGATCAACGAGTCTCTGACAAAGCTTAAGGATTCAGGCAAGCTTCAGGAGATCATTGACAAGTACATCAACGCGGAATAGCACTGCGCGTGCGGCGTTGTTCTACCCCGAATTTCAATACGGTATACTTTAACTTTGTTAAGCCCCTATCAAGGGGCGGCGGGGACGTTACAGCGGCAGCATTTTACAGTACGCCTTAAAGGGTAAGGGCACTGCCTTTACCCAAAATTTTTAAAGTATAAAAATTTTGACCGAAAGGAAGAAACAATGGCGGAATGGTTTGAAAATCTTCAAAACAGGTTTTATCTCAACTTTATAAAGGACGACAGGTGGCAGTACATAACCCGCGGCTTGTGGACTACGATACAAATAACGGTGTTTGCGGTGCTGCTGGGTATTGTTATCGGATTTTTGGTAGCGGTGATACGCTCCACATATGATAAGACGGGAAAGCTTAAAATACCGAATTTTGTCTGCCGCGTTTATCTTACCGTAATAAGAGGTACGCCTGTTGTTGTTCAGCTTCTTATTATTTATTTCGGAATATTCGCTTCTGTAAATATCGGAAAGATGATCGTTGCTGTCATAGCCTTCGGAATAAATTCGGGAGCATATGTTGCTGAGATAGTACGAAGCGGCATTATGTCCATTGACAAGGGTCAGTTCGAGGCGGGAAGAAGTCTCGGCTTCAACTATGTCCAGACTATGGTGCATATCGTTATGCCTCAGGCATTCAAGAACGTACTCCCCGCTTTGGGAAACGAGCTTATCGTGCTTTTAAAGGAGACCTCCGTTTCGGGCTATATTGCTATGGAGGACTTGACAAAAGGCGGAGATATCATAAGAAGCCGTACATACGACGCAATGATGCCCTTGCTTGCGGTGGCGCTTATTTATCTTGTGATAGTAATGCTGCTTGAATTTGCCGTAGGAAAGCTTGAAAGGAGGCTGAGGAACAGTGACCACTGATACGCTTATTTCCGTTCAGGGACTTACAAAAAAGTTTGACGGTATGGCAAACCACGCCCTTAACGGTGTTTCTGTAGACATTCACAAGGGCGAGGTGGTGTTTGTGATCGGTCCCTCAGGTTCGGGCAAGAGCACTTTTCTCCGTTGCCTTAATCTTTTGGAGACTCCCACGTCGGGGACTATCCTTTTCGAGGGTGCGGATATTACCGACAAGAAAACAGATATAAACCTCCACAGGCGCAAAATGGGTATGGTCTTTCAGCAGTTCAATCTTTTCCCTCATATGAGCATTATGAAAAATCTTACGATCGCGCCGATGAAGCTGTTGAAAAAGTCCCGCGAGGAGGCGGAGCAGACCGCAAGGGAGCTTCTGGAAAGAGTCGGACTTTCCGACCGTGCGGAGGCATATCCAAACCAGCTTTCGGGCGGTCAAAAGCAGCGTATAGCAATTGTCCGCGCGCTGTGCATGAAGCCGGACGTTATGCTTTTCGACGAGCCGACCTCCGCTCTCGACCCCGAAATGGTTGGCGAGGTGCTTACCGTTATGAGAGAGCTTGCGGAGGAAAACATGACAATGGTTGTTGTAACTCACGAAATGGCTTTTGCAAGAGAAGTTGCAAGCCGTGTGATTTTTATGGATAACGGGACGATCGTTGAAGAAAATAGTCCTAAGGAGCTTTTTGAAAACCCGCAGAGCGACAGATTAAAAAGCTTTTTAGCAAAAATTATTTAGCAGGGAACGCCCCGCGGCGGGGAGTCCCCGCTGACGTGTTCTACCCCTAATTTTTAACGCGCTGTACCGCAACTGATTAAAGCCCCCTATCAAGGGGGCAAGTTGCTTTATCGTACAGATGTAAATGAAAGGCAAATCTAACCATGAGATCGGCAGGAATTATTTTATACCAAATAGTAATAATGTTCATTTTAATACTGCTTGGATATTTTCTTTACAAGAAAAAAATTTTCACAAGAAAGGGCTGCAACCAGCTTTCAAGCTTTGTGCTTATGGCGGTTCTGCCGGCGGTAATATTCGACGCTTTTCAAAAGGAGCTTCGTCCCGAACTTGTTAAGGGACTGCTTACCGCTTTTGCAATGGCAGTAATTTCCCACGTTGTTTTTATTGCGTTGGGAATGATCTTCTGCGGCAAAAGGCGGGGAAAAAATTCCTCGGTGGAAATTTTCTCCGTGACCTATTCAAACTGTGCCTTTTTGGGAATACCGCTGATAAGCGCAATATACGGCACAGACGGCATTTTTTACCTTACGGCGTACATCGCGGTGTTTAACCTGCTTTCCTGGACTCACGGGGTAATGATACTCACGGACAGGGTAACTCTTAAATCGGCGGTGAACGCTTTAAAAGCGCCTGCGGTGATCGCAACTGTGGCGGGACTTATTTTCTTTTTCCTGCGTATACCGTTACCCGATATTATCGGGCAGCCGATAAAGTATATGGCTTCTCTTAATACTCCACTTGCCATGATAATTTCGGGAGTAACGATAGCCCGCTCCGACCTTAAAGCAGCTTTCAAAAAGGGCGGGATATACCTTACGGCGGCGTTAAAGCTTTTAGCCGGACCGCTTATAATAATGCTCCTGCTGAAACCATTCGGGGCAGACCCTGTTATTGCGGATACAATACTTATATCGGCGGCGTGTCCCACGGCGGCGTCTGCGATAATGTTTTCCGCACGATACGGCAGGGATTCGGTCTATGCCGCGGAGATATTTGCAGTCTCGACGATATTTTCGGCAGTAACAATGCCGCTGATAATGCTTGTTTCGGGATATGTTCTTTAGCATTTAACAAATCACCCTTTAGGCAAAAAGCTGTGCTCAGCTTGACCGGCTTTTTGCCTAAAGGGGTTTTGCTAAATACAAGTTTATCATGTTTCAATGTGTAAATACTTGAAATATTCACATAAAGATGCTATAATAAAAAATTACATTAACTGAAAGGATTATTAAAATGGATACAATAGAAAAATTCAACGAACACGTCATGGGCACCTACGGCCGCTACCCTCTTGTTATGGAGCATGGCACGGGACGCTCCGCTTTCGACGAGGACGGCAAGGAATACGTCGATTTCGGCAGCGGTATAGGAACAAACTCCCTCGGTTACTGCGATGAGGACTGGACGGACGCGGTTTGCAGACAGGCAAGGGCGGTTCAGCACACCTCCAACTATTACTACATTAAAATTCAGGCGGACTTCGCCGCAAAGCTTGCGGAGGTCACAGGCTACGATAAGATGTTTTTCGGCAACAGCGGCGCGGAGGCTAACGAGTGCGCGATAAAAATTGCAAGAAAGTACTCCTTTGACAAATATGGCAAGGAGGCGGAACGCTACAATATCATCACTCTTAAAAACAGCTTTCACGGCAGGACTCTTGCCACTCTTTCCGCCACGGGGCAGGACGTTTTTCACAACTACTTTTTCCCTTTCCTCGGCGGCTTTATTAACGCAGAGGCGAATAATATTGACGATCTGCGGAATAAAATTGATGATAAGGTCTGCGCGGTAATGCTTGAATTTGTTCAGGGCGAGGGCGGAGTAAATCCTCTCGATAAGGACTTTGTTGACGAGATTTTCCGCATATGCTCCGAAAAGGATATTCTTGTTATTGCTGACGAGGTGCAGACAGGCGCGGGAAGGACCGGTACTTTCCTGACCTCGGAGCAGTATGGGGTTAAACCCAACATTACGACCCTTGCAAAGGGTGTTGCGGGGGGAGTACCTATCGGTGTGTGCCTTGCGGACAAGAAGTGCAGCGGTGTGCTTACGGCGGGACATCACGGCTCCACATTCGGGGGAAATCCTCTTGCCTGCGCGGGGGGACTTGCGGTTGTAAACAAGGTCTCGTCGCCGGACTTCCTTGGCGATGTAAAGGCAAAGGGCGAGTACTTCCGCAAAAAGCTGACCGAAATTCCCGAAGTCGAGGGCGTGGACGGTCTGGGTCTTATGCTTGGTATCAGACTTAAAAGCAAAAAAGCGGGAGAGGTCTGCGGACAATGTCTTGAAAACGGTCTGCTTGTGCTGACGGCAAAGGAAAAACTAAGGCTTCTGCCGCCGCTGAATATTACATACGATGAAATTGACAGAGGACTTGATATCCTCGGGAGGGTACTTGAATGATATATTATGAAAAATACGGCGACAGCGGCAGCCCTGTGATAATATTTCTCCACGGGTCGAATTTTGTGCATTGCTTTTCAAAGCAGTGCGAAAAGCTTTCTAAGGATTACCGCGTTATCGTTCCACACATTCCCGGCTTCGGCAGGAACAGCGACGTGACGTTCTCGGTAAAGCTTGCCGTAGAGCAGATAGCGGAGCTTGCGGAAAGCTTCGGGAAAAAGGTCACGCTGATAGGGTTTTCTCTTGGCGCGCAGCTTTGTCTGCCTGTTTTGTGCGGACATGAGGAGTTTTTTAACGGCGCAATGATGATAAGTCCCTGGCTTATCAAAGAAAGCGCCGATATCGAAAGAATGATGAAGCAGCAGTCGGATAACGAAAAGTCCATGAGAAGCGGCATTATTGCGGGACTTAACAGTCTTACCGCAGGGCTTGACAAGGAGGAGAGGAAGGAACACGCCGAGTTCTGCAAGACGGTGACTATGAAGTCCATACTTGCTTCTATCGACAACGGCATTGTGCTGTCGGACTATCCGCAGTACAGCGAGATAAAAATTCCCCTTATGGCGATATGCGGCATTAAAGAGCCTACCGACACAAGAAAGTCCGTCCGCGCTCTTGCTCAGCAAAATCCTCATTGCTCCTACGATATGTGGGACGGTGCGGGACACAATATCCCATTTAAATGCGCGGCAAGGCTTAACAAGACTATTGCCGAGTTTGAGGAGAAAATTCTTAACGGGTAAATTTTATTTATTATTAGGGTCGCATTTTTGTAGGGCGGGGGCTTGCTCCCGCCTGCGGTAAACCCAAATTTCAATTAGGCGGGAGCAAGCCCCCGCCCTACGGAGATTGTATTACAAAAAAGTTTAATATTATAAAAATATACCGAAAGGAAATGATGAAAATGAAGCACCTGCTTAAAATGCTTGATCTGTCAAAAGAGGAGATAATCGACATACTTAACCTTGCCGACCAGCTTAAATACGAGCTTAAGCACGGTATCCCCCACCCCCACTTGAAGGGCAAATCCCTTGGCATGATATTCCAAAAGGCGTCCACACGTACACGGGTTTCTTTTGAGACGGGTATGTATCAGCTTGGCGGCAACCCGCTGTTCCTGTCCTCAAACGATTTGCAGATAGGCAGAGGCGAGCCTGTGCAGGACACGGCGAGAGTACTGTCCCGCTATCTGGACGGCATTATGATACGCACCTTTGAGCAAAAGGAAGTTGAGGACTTGGCGGAGTATGGCAGTATACCGATAATAAACGGTCTGACCGACTTCTGTCACCCCTGTCAGATACTTGCGGACCTTATGACTATACGGGAGTTCAAGGGTCAGTTTGACGGTCTGAAAATGTGCTTTATCGGCGATGGCAACAACATGGCGAACTCACTTATCGTGGGCTGCTTAAAGGTTGGAATGTCCGTGTCTGTGGCTTGCCCCGAGGGCTATCACCCCGACCAAAAGGTGCTGGATTTTGCTAAGGATTTTGACTGCTTCGAGCTGACTGACTCCCCCGTTAAGGCTGCGGAAAACGCGGACGTTGTTATCACCGACGTGTGGGCTTCCATGGGTCAGGAGGGCGAAGCGGAGAAACGCCGTATCGCTTTCAAGGGCTATCAGATAAACGATGAGATAATGGCGGCGGCTAAGTCGGACGCTATGGTGCAGCACTGTCTCCCCGCGCACCGCGAGGAGGAAATTACCGAAAAGGTATTCGAGGCTCACGCGAACGAGATATTCGAGGAGGCGGAGAACCGTCTCCACGCTCAAAAGGCGGTAATGGTCAAGTTAATGGCAGACTGAGGCGGGGAACGCCCCGCGGCGGGTGTCACCCCCAAGGTCAAATATTAATTACCGTGACTTTGTAAAGCCCCCTCAAGGGGGCGGGTGAGAAAAAATGTTAATTTTTTAAATTTAATTTGGATTATGGAGGAAAAAATTATGGGCTACGATCATCAGAGGATAAAAAGCAACGCAAAGCTGTTCTATAAAAACAATATGGCAATTCGATACTGACGGTAGTTATACAGTTGGGAATGAGCATTGGCATATCGTTTGGTATGTCGTTGGTTTACGGGATAGTAGTTCCTATGCTGACTATGCTGGTGGCTTTGGCTGCTTCGGACAGCACGGCTGGGACGGTTGTTGCCGCTTTATTTGTCTATTTGATAATGGCTTCGGCGGTGGTTGTTACGTTCATAGCGTTCATACCGTTCGTCTTTGGCTATGCAAACTGGTACAGACGGTCGATATATGAAAGCGTGCCGCTTGGAGACCTGTTCGATTTTTACAAGAACGGCAGGCTTTGGAGCTGCGTCGGCACAGGACTTTTAAGGGGCTTGTATGTAATGCTGTGGAGCTTGCTTTTTTATATACCCGGTATAGTAAAGAGCTACAGCTATTCCCAGACTATGTACATAAAGGCGGAAAACCCAAATATCTCGCCGTCCCGCGCGATAGAGCTAAGCACGATAATGATGGACGGTCACAAGGGGCAGCTTTTCTATATGCACCTGAGTTTTATCGGGTGGTTTATTCTCTCGTGGATAACATGGAATATTCTCGGCATTGTTTACGTAATACCGTACTACAGCGCGGCTATGGCGTTTGCATATGAGGAGATCAAGGCGGACGCGGCGGCAAGAAACGTTATTGACATAAGAGAGATAAACCCGAATGTATACGATAATATGTAATATTTTTTTGATAGGGAAACATATTGTTTCCCTATTGTTTTCATATAATTTACAGAACAGGAAAATTTTGCATTTAGGTTTATGCTTATTGTAACCGTACATTAACAATTTGTATTAGATTTGTATTTCTATTCCCATATGTATAAATAATATTATTTGTGCAATCCTACGAAATTTCGCCGATTTTTTATCAAGATTTTGTTAAATCGAAGAGCATTTTGTACGTTTTAGGGAAAATTAATAGAATATCCTTAAAATTTTTTACAGAGTTTGTGAGATTTATTTTCTTTCACGCTTGATTTTTTTTTCAAAATGTTGTATACTTATGATTGAATAATTATCCGATTAACACTTATATTAAATATGTATAATTTTGGCGGGAGCATATTCCGCAGAAAGGATCGAATGTTTATGGGGCTTTTTGACAGTTCTGCCCACAATCTTGCCGAACAGGCTCTCGACGCCACTTGGTACAAACAGAGAGTTATAAATCACAATATCAATAACGTTGATACTCCCGACTATAAGGCGAAAACAGTTGAGTTCAAGCTTCTTTTGGAGGAAAAGTGCAAGTGCAAATACCACGGCGGTATCACACATGACATTTGCGGTCACAAGGGTCAGGTGGAAGAGGCTAACCTTATGAACGGCGGCAACGCTCCCAAGCTGTCGGTAATTACGACTTACGAGACAAACACCAACCAGATCATGGACGGAAACAACGTTGACATGGAAAAGGAGCAGACCGCGCTTGCGGACGCGCAGTATCAGTACGGCGCGTTAATGGATTATCTGAACAATAACTATTCCATGATACGGAAAGCGGTCTCCAAGGGATAAAATAAACCGATGAAAGGAGGAGCTGTGTTCCCTTAGCGGAATACGGGACTTTATATGGCTTTTATAAGTTCTCTCGACATGGCGGGGTCTGCGCTCTCGGCGCAGAGGCTCAGGATAGATATCGACCTTCAGAACGTTGCTCATCAGGAGGATTACAACACAGAACCGGGCGGCGACCCTTACTGCCGTCAGCTTGTAGTGTTTTCTGAAAAGAAGCAGTTCAGCGAGGTGCTGGACAAATACGCCGAAATGGCGAATATGAAGCGTACCAAAAGGTATGACAGGGGTACTTATTACCTTGCTCACGCCAACAAGTACAAGGACGCGGGTGTTATGGTGGCGGAGGTCATTGACGACGACGCGCCATTTGTTCCCGTTTACGACCCCACGAACCCTCTTGCGGACGAGGACGGATACATCTACAAGAGCAACGTTGACAACGCCAAGGAGCAGATGGATCTAATGGCTGCCCAGCGTTCCTACGAGGCTAACGTTTCGGCTATGAGAGCGGTACAGGCAATGCTCTCAAAGGCAATGACCCTAACCGGAAAGTAATACAAGATAAATAATTCCAATAAATTACATATAAAGGAGTAAAATAACCATGTTTATAGTTCCTATAAGCAGCACGATCACACCTGTGGAGTCGCTTTTCGACAGGACTGAGACTGCGGAGGCTGCAAGCAATGACGATACCCCTAAATTTTCAGACGTTTTCAAGGAGATCTTTAACGAGGTTCAAAACACCCAGCAGGCTGTTCAGGAGGATTCCGTAAAGCTTACACTGGGCGAGATCGACGATCTGCATACTATTTACAACAATATGACAAAGGCTTCCGTAGCGGTGGACACGTTCGTTGCCGTTAAGGACGCGGCGGTGAACGCATATAATTCAATTCTCCAGATCTCTATGTAATTTCTGAGCAATATTACTGTACGCATTAATTAAGGAAGGAATATACGGATAATGAATGAGAGAGTTGAAAAGGTCGTCAAGTCCGTAAAAACGACCTGGGAGTCGCAGGACAGAAAGCACAGGATAGTTTATATCGGTCTTGCTGCCGCTATAGCGGTCATAATAGTTGCCGCGATAATAATTACGGCGAATTTGAACAAGAAAGAGTACATAACTATATATCAGGGGCTTGAAACAACGGAAGCCTCGGAAATGGTATCTATCATACAGGGGCTGAACTATGACGTGCGGCTTCTGAACGGTACCGATATTGCTGTGCTGCAGGGTACGGAAAACGATATTATCATGCAGCTTGCTTTGCAGGAGTATCCGAAAAGCGGAACGAACTATGCGCTTTCCACCACTCAGACGGGTATGTTCACCACAGAGTCGGAGAGGGAGCTTTATGAGCAGATAGACGTTCAGAGACGTCTGGAGGCGCAGCTCACCAAAATGGAGCAGGTTTCCGCTGCGGAGGTAAACATTTCTATACCGAAGCAGAAAAACACGGTCATCTCTTCGATAAGGGAGTACCCAAAGGCTTCGGTAATGCTTACTCTTGACGGTATTGAAAAGCTTTCAAACAATCAGATAACGGGTATAAAAAACCTTGTTAAAATGACGGTCACGGGGCTTACCGACGATAATGTTGAGATCATCGACAGCTACGGTATACCGCAGATAATAAATCTTGACGGCGATTATGACGAGATAGTTAATGAGACTAAAAAGTTCGCCTACAAGTCAAGGCTTGAGGAAAGTATTGAAAATGAGATACTTAAGCTGCTTCTTCCCGCATACGGCGACGGCGGAGCAAACGCTACGGTAAACATAATGCTGAACACCGATAAGCGCGTCAGCGAGGAGGTCAACTACACGGGCGACTCCAATAACGGCGCGGCAGGCGTTCTCAGTCATGCCGACGGCAGCGACGCTTCCGGCGGAACTACCGTTGCGGGCGGCGTTGTGGGCGTTGAGGGAAATGCCGACGACACTTATCCCACAGGCGATACAAACGGTACAGGGGCATGGAGCGAGAATTCATTCTCCAATACATATCTTGTTGACACATTCAAGGAGCAGATAGAGGGAAGCGGCTACAGGATAGAGGATCTGTCCGTTTCGGTAGTCATTTATACAGATTATCTTGCAGATGCCACAAGGCAGAGTCTTGTGGACATGGCGGGAAAGGCGGCTTTGATCAGACCCGAGTTTTACGACGACTTCGTATCGGTAATATATCTTCCCAAATTTGAGGACACTCTTGACTTTGAGCCTGCCGAGCCTACATACCTGTTCGGTCTTACATTCAATCAGCTTGTTCTTGTTGGAGCTATACTGCTTATACTCCTTATCGCGCTCTTTGTTATTATGGCTGTTATTTCGGGCAACGCAAAGAAGAAGAGAAAGGAATTCGAGAAGCAGATCATTGAGACCAGCGGTCTTGTTGCGGCGGAAGGCGAGGAGCCGGTGGATATGTTCGTTCTGACAGATCCCGAAACGGGTATCGAGGTACCGAGCCTTACAGACGAGCAGATCGAGACCAAGGAGGTCGTTATCAGACGGGAAATTACCGAGTTTGCAAACCACAGCCCGGAAATTGTTGCACAGCTGCTTAAGAGCTGGATCAAGAGTGAGGAGGAATAATTATGCCGGAAGTTGAAGAATTGGAGCTTACCTCCCTGCAAAAGGCGGCAATAGTTGTGACCTCCATAGGAGCTGAAAATGCTTCGGAGGTCTACAAGCGGCTCAGCGAGGACGATGTTGAGAAGCTGACCTTTGAAGTGTCGAGTATGCCGTATATAGAGATAGACAAGGTGGACGCAGTCCTTAACGAGTTCTACGAGCTTTGTCTGACGCAGAAGGTTATCACCGAGGGCGGTCTGGACTACGCCCGTTCCGTACTGGAAAAAGCTTACGGTCCGGAAATGGCGCAGAAGCTTATGGACAGAGTATCGAAGTCGATGCAGTCCAAGTCCTTCGAGTTCATCAGAAAGTCGGACTACAAGAACCTGCTTGCCATTATTCAGAGCGAGCACCCGCAGACTATCGCGCTGGTTCTTTCCTATGTAAATTCGGAGCAGGCTTCAAAGGTCCTGCAGGAATTGCCTAAGGAAAAACGCGCGGAGGTCGTTGAAAGGATCGCCAAGATGGAATCCGCTTCGCCGGAGACTATCAAGGCTGTCGAGTCCACGCTGGAGAGAAGATTTGCGGCAGTGGTTTCCATGGATCTTACCGAGGTTGGCGGCGTAAACTACGTTGCGGACATCTTGAACAAGGTAGACCGCGGAACGGAGAAGTTTATCTTCGACGAGCTGTCTGCAAAAGACCCTGCACTGGTGGACGAGATCAAAAAGAAAATGTTCGTTTTCGAGGATATCCTCACATTGGATTCCATGTCGATACAGCGTTTTATCAGAGACGTGGAGGCAAAGGATCTGGCTGTTGCTATCAAAGGCTCGAACGCCGAGGTCGCAGCTACCCTTTATGCAAATATGCCGCAGAGAATGCAGGAGTCTATACAGCAGGAGATCGAGTACCTGCACAACGTTCGTATGCGTGACGTTGACGAGGCTCAGCAGAGAATTGTGGGTATTATCCGTCATTTGGAAGAAGAAGGCGAACTTGTAATAGGAAAGAGCGGAGAGGACGAGATAATTGCTTAAGATCGTCAGGGGTCTTGGACCCGTTTATGGAAATGCCGAGCCTGTGCTCATTGACAACAGGGTGTTTATACCTACGGAGGATGAGGAAACAGGCGAAGTGATCTCTCCCGAGGAGCAGCGCAGAAGAGAGGACGAGGAAAGAGCGGAGCGTGAACGCCGTATTCAGGAAGAGGTGGACGCGAGAGTAGCTCATATACTTGACGACAGAAGCGCAGCTTTGGAGAGGGAAAGAATTAAAATTATCGAGAGCGCCAAAAGAGAGGCGAACGAGATAACCGCCGACGCAAAGGCTACTACTATGGCGGTGATCGACAAGGCGAACAACGAGTGCGTAAAAATAAAGGAGATCGCCCGTCAGGAGGGACAGCGGGAGGGCTTTGCCGAGGGTAAAGCCGAGGGCAGAGCGGAAGCTCTTGACAAGTATAAAAAGTACATCGACGCGGCAGGAACTCTTTTGTCGGAGATAAACGCCCGAAAAGAAGCGTACTATATCGCAAATGAGGACGAATTGAGAGACACCGTTTTCGACGTGGCTAAAAAGGTAGTCCATGCCGAGCTTAAGGTCGCTCCGGAGGATATTGACAGTATTATTGCGGACGCGGCTAAGAACTTCCGCAATTCGGATTACATAAAGATAATTCTCAGCGAAGAGGACATGACGGAACGGTTCAAGACCGATGAGAAGCTTATAAACAAGATAATTCCGTTTATTTCTGATATTGAGATAGTTTTTGACAATGACGCCGAGGAAGGGACTATCGTCCTCGACAACGGTTCGGAGATCGTGGACGCAAGCATTCCGACCCAGCTTGATTTTCTTAAGGAGATCCTTAACAACACCCGCGGTGAAATGAGCGAGGGTGACGCGGACTTTGCGGCTGATATGACGAATGAGGTTGAGCAGGATATCGGCGGAATTGCCGAAATTCCTGAAATCTCCGAAATTCCCGAAAACACGGCGGAAATTCCTGCCGTAGAAGCGGCTGCCGAACCCGAACATGAGGTCACCTTAGATGAACTTGCGATAGATGAGCCGTTTGCGGACGTTCTTTCTGATATTATGGCTGAGAGTGCGGCTGCTGAAAATACTGCCGCGGAGGAAATTCCCGAGACTGTTAAGGCTGAGGAAGCTCCCGAAGCGCAGAAGCCGGAGGAAGCTGTTGAGCAGATAGGATTTGACGGCTTTGCGGACAATTCGGCGGACGATTTTGTGTCCGCAGTGAGCGAGGCTGTTCCCGAGGCGGAAACTGCCGAAACTAAAAAGGGTACTAAAAAAAGAGCAAAAAAGTCTGAAGAATAAAAGGATTTTTTTACCGTAAATTTGGAGAAGCTTATGAATTTTTCAGCCGTTAGAAATGCTGTCAGACAGGCGGACTTTTTAAGATACGAGGGAAAAATCGAAAAAATAATAGGTATGACCATAGAGGCTTCGGGTCCCGAGGCTAATATCGGGGACGTTTGCAGGATATACCGAAAGGGCGAGGCAGGCAGGACCTCCCAGTCCTTTATTTACGGCGAGGTCGTAGGCTTCAATAACGGCAAGGTCATGCTTATGCCGTACACAGATATTGAGGGTATCGGTCCCGGGTCTATCGTTGACAACACGGGCAGACAGCTCCAGGTCGGCGTCGGCGACGCGCTTGTGGGCAGGATAATCAACGCTATCGGTCAGCCGATCGACGGCGGCGAGCCTATCCGCACCACAGACCGCTACTCCATTGCCGGAGAGCCTGTCAATCCGCTGACGAGACCCCGTATCGACGAGATAATCCCGTTCGGGGTAAAGGCTATCGACGGTTTGCTCACTATAGGCAGGGGTCAGCGTATGGGCATTTTTGCAGGCTCGGGCGTTGGTAAATCAACGCTTTTGGGCATGATAGCGCGGGAAGTCCAGGCTGACATAAACGTTATCGCCCTTGTTGGTGAGCGTGGACGTGAGGTACTTGAATTTATCGAGAGGGACTTGGGCGAAAAGGGAATGGCGCGTTCCGTGCTGGTAGTCGCCACCTCCGATCAGCCCGCTATGATGAGAAACCGCTGCCCTATGACGGCGACGGCTATTGCGGAATATTTTAAGGATCAGGGCAAAAACGTCCTGCTGATGATGGACTCGCTGACAAGATTTGCCATGGCGCAGCGTGAGATAGGGCTTGCAACAGGAGAGGCCCCCATAGCAAGAGGATATACGCCGTCCATTTACACGGCAATGCCTAAGCTTCTGGAGCGGGCGGGAAATTTTGAAAACGGTTCCATTACGGGAATTTACACTGTCCTCGTTGAGGGCGACGACACCAACGAGCCTATTTCGGATACTGTCCGCGGAATTATTGACGGACATATCATTCTTTCAAGAAAGGTGGCGGCGAGAAATCATTACCCCGCCATTGAGGTACTGGAGTCAGTCTCCCGTCTTATGTCGGAGATCGCCGACAAGGATCAGCGGGACGCGGCTTCAAAGATGAGAAATCTTCTTTCGATTTATTACGCGAATTTAGACCTTGTTTCGATAGGCGCGTACAAAAAGGGCACAAACCCTGCGCTGGACGAGGCTTTACGGAAAATAGACAAGATAAACGGTTTTCTTCAGCAGGCTACGGACGAGGCGTTCTCCTATGAAGAGACTGTTCAGATGATGAAGAACGCGGTGAAGTAAAGGGAGGGAATTTCATGAACGTTAAAAAGGCGGTCGCAGCCGCTGCTGCTGCGGTAATTTCGGCTGTGGCTTTGAGTGTGACGGCTTTTGCGGCGGGGACGAGAGTCCCGATAAATGAAAAGTACTTCCCCGATGAGAATTTCCGCGAGTACGTCAAGCAGTTTGACGCCGACGGGAACGGGTCGCTTTCTCAAAAGGAAAGGGATGCTGTTACCGAGATTAGACTTTGGTATCCCGAATATGATAAAATGATAGTCTCCATTTCGGGCGTGGGCTATTTTCAAAATCTCGAAAAACTTGACTGTTCGGGGAACTTGCTTACAAAGCTTAATATCAGCAAAAATACCAAACTGAAAGAACTTTGCTGCGGCGAAAATAAAATATCAAGGCTTAACATAAGCCAAAACACAATGCTTGAAACACTTGATTGTTCCATGAACGAATTGTCAAGTCTTGATGTGAGCAAAAATACAAAGCTTGAAACGATTAGCTGCAACAGCAATAAGCTTACGGCGATTGATGTGAGCAGAAATGCCGTTCTTAAATCATTTGAATGTATGTCAAACGAGATTGCAACACTTGACGTTAGCAAAAATACAAAGCTTGAATTTCTCAGCTGTTCAAAAAATAAGCTTACAGAGCTTGACGTGAGCGAAAACACAAAACTTTATTGGCTTGAATGCGGAGGAAACAAATTCACAGAGCTTGATGTGAGCAAAAATATTAAGCTTTATCTTCTTGGCTGTGCGGGAAATGACTTAACAACGCTTGACGTAAGCAGCAATATCGGGCTTAGCGTCCTTGACTGCGAGGAAAACAAGCTTACAGAGCTTGATGTGAGAAATTGTGATAAAAATATTAAGGTGAACTGTGACAGCAATGTAAAGGTCAAAAAATAAAATAAGGGTAACGGCTTCTAACCTCTACCCTCTGATCTCTAACTTCTAACATGGAGGACTAAAGCTTGAAAAGGTTTGAATTTTCTTTAAACAAGCTAAAAGGCTATAAGCAGCAGGTGCTTGACAGGGAAAAAAACAGCCTTGCACATCTGCGCCGTCAGCAGCAGCAGTATATGGACGACAAGTACGCCCTTGAACAAAAGCTGAAGCAGTCCAACGAGGAGTATATAATGAAGTCCTCGCGGGGCATGACGGTAATGCAGATAACCACGTTCAAGGGGTATCATCAGTCCCTTTCACAGCAGATAAAGGAGCTGGAACGCTCGATCGCGGCTATGGAGGAAAAGGTACAGAGACAGCTTAATGTTGTTATTGAAGCTACAAAAGAGGTGTCCTCGCTGGAAAAATTAGAGGACAAACAGCTTGAAGAATATAATTTTATGGCGGCGAAAGCCGAGGAGCAGTTTATTTCCGAGTATGTGGTGAACAGCACATACAGAGCGTGAACGGTCACGCATGGCGCATTTTTCGGCAAATTTCATACTTATTTCGGTTTAAGGCTTAACGGCTTTAAATATATATTATTTATGAAAGGAGGGAAATACCATGGATAATACGGTTATGCTTGGCTTGCAGGCGGCGGTGGCTGCGGCTGCGGCGGACGTTTCGGGCGGCATGGAGGCTGTACCCGAGGGCGGCGAAAGCTTTTCAAATGTGCTTGCGGCACAGTCGGCACAGTCGGCACAGTCCGGACAGACTGTTCAGACAGGTTCGGAACAGGAGGTTCAGGACAATGCTGCTGTACAGGACAGTCAGGCGGCGGACTTAAATCTTCCCGCGGAAAACGCCGGAGGCGTTGGAGACTTATCTCTCGAGGCTGCCGAGGAAGCTTCCTCAAAATCAGCGTTAGACGTTATTTTTGAGCAGCTTGAAGCAGCAGAGGACGACGGAACATTAAAGGGAATGAAAATTCTTGCAAAGGCTGTGCTTAACGCTGTTATGGGCGAAGGCGGCAGCAGGAAAAAGAAAACCGATATGTTCGCGTTTATGGGCGAGGGCTATAAGCTTTACACCGACGACTACGATCTTTTCCTTACGGGAACTGAGATGTTAAGTCAGATAGGCGCTGCGCTGAAGTCCGACCTTGAAGCTGCGGAGGACGATACCGACACGGGCTGGGTAATGGTTGACATTTCCGAGGATGAGGCATTTGTTTCGCCTATCGACGAGATAATTTCCAAGCTGAATAAGATCGTCCAAAAGATTTATTCGGCGGAGGACGACGAGCCAGATGAAAACACAGCGGCGGACGCGCTTGCGGCACTGCTTGACATTCCTGCGGACACCGACCTTGATTATGTCCTTACTCCCGTTAAGGAGCAGGCGATAGAGTCGGCGGCGGAGGTTCTCACTGCGGCTAAGGAGATCGTTGCAGAGGCAAGTCCCGAGGACGTTCCAAAAATGGAGCGGCTTTTTGAGGAGATCACGGCGGCGGTAAAGTCAGGCAAGCAGGAGACGGAGCAGAGCTACAGTCTTCCCGAGACGTTTAATGTAAGCTTTGCGGCGGTCAAGATCAACAATGCGGCGGATCAGTTAAAGGCAATAAACGGTGAAGCGGCTGCGGCGGCTATAGTTCCGGAAACCGTTCAGATCGTGAACAATGTTCCCGAGGTGAAGGAGAGCGCGGAGATTCCCGCGGAGCCTATTGAAAGCCAGATCACCGAAAAGATCTCGGAGCGACTTTTTGACATGAAGGAGGATAACGGCACGGAGGAGCTTATTATGGTTCTCAAGCCGGAAAATCTCGGTCAGGTCGCTGTCAAGCTTATTAAGGAAAACGGCGCGGTATCGGTTCTTCTTTCCGCTCAGTACGACGAGGTAGGAAAGCTTATGGCAGAACGTGCGGCAGACCTTGGAGGCAGCTTGCAGAACAGGGACGTTCAGGTAAAGAACGTGGACGTTGTAGATCCGAGCAACGCGGCGGAGCAAATGGGTCTTAATTTTACAGATCAGGGCTTCAGCTTTGCGCGTAATTTCGGCGGCTTCTCAGAGCAGGACGGCAGAGGCTCATACAGAGCAGAGGGCGTGACAGGCGTTGAGGAGACCGACGGAGAGGATATGACGGAAAATATTGAAATTATAAGGGAGGCAAGATTATGGACTACAGCTTAGATCTTCCTGCCGCTTCGGGTGTAAACAGTAAGTATTCGGGCGGACTTGTGGAGACAAAGGATCAGGACGAGGGCTTTAATAACGGTTCCCTGGACTTTGACGGTTATCTTAAGCTTTTGGTTGCACAGATGAGCAATCAGGACTTTAACGATCCTATGAGCGACGCTGATCTGCTTAATCAGATGGCACAGTATTCAATGCTGGAGGGTATCAAGGATATGACCCAGCAGTCGGCTATCAGCTACGGCGCATCTTTGGTGGGCAAGGCTGTTACGGTAAGCGACGGAAGATATTATCACACAGGTCTTGTGGATTCTATCAATGTTGAAAACGGCGAGGTATCTATTATAATTGACGGTCAGAGCTTCAAAACAAGCGAGATCACCGACATTGTCAGCATGGATATGTATAAGGAAGCAAAGGATCTTGTGGGTAAGACAGTTAAGCTCAAGGGCTCGGGCGAAGACGCTGCCACGGCTGTTGTTACGGCAGTTGTATTTGTAAACGGTCAGGCGCACGTTTCTGTCGGCGACAAGACATACCTTGCAAGTCAGCTTGAGGTAGTTGAACCAAAGGACGATGATGATAAGACCGAGGACAAGACAGAGGGCACAGAAGGAGAAGGCGGCGAGACCGAAGGCGTTGAAGGCTCTGAAAACAGCGGTGAGACAAGCGGCGCAGGCAATACAGAGGAAAACAAGACGGACGATCCGAACGCTGACTATGCCATTGAAAACGGACAGGTAAACGAAAGCACGGCTGCTTCTTACGCGGCAAGCGCAGAGGCTTTGACCGATCTTCTTATGAAAGAGCTTGACAGGATAGATAATGTAAAATCAGTAAATGCGGCTGCGGAACAGTCAGTTGATGATTTTAATCTTGAAGAGATCATGAAAACGGCTTATGTTCAGGTTCCCGAATTTGCGGCTTCGGCTTCGGGAGATATGGGAGACCTTGTTTTGTCGTCAGTTGACGGAGTTACAGCATATGCGAACGGTGATTCCGCAAGCGGCGTTGGCAATGTCAGCATAAGCGAATACAACCGTGTTACGGGAACAGGTACTCTTGTTGACGACAACTACACAGAGGTTATCAGAGACGACAGTTCTGCGGCAACGACTTCAACAGTAACGGACGCAGGCTTCTACACGGCAAGCGGAAAGCTCAGAGGAGTTACGGCTGCCAAGGGAATAGCTAAGGGCGACGGCATACCTCACAGAATTTCTGTTGAAAAGTACCCCGAGGAGGCTGCTCTTGCAGACGAGCTGGGAACAAGAATGTACGATATCAGCCAGATACACAATCATGAGATCACTTCAAGAATACTCACAGGTCCTGTTATTTCCCGCACAGCAAGCGGCAGAGGAGTTACCGAGGTAGGCTATAGCGGCGTTGGTCAGCTTGGCGAGGTGGTAACGTTTGAGGACGGTACCCAGAGAGTTGAGATACTGCTCAAAAGCGGCAAGTCAACATGGCTTTATACCAGCGGAAAATACACTCTCGATCAGATATGCACAAGAAACGGCGCACCCGGTTCACTGTCCAACATGACCGGCGCGGAAAAGGCTATCAGATATTACTCCGACCCCAACGACAGAAAGAATAGCAGCACTATACTTTCACAGATCAGAAACGCATAAAAATATTTAAAAAGGATTGATGCCGACTATGTTAATCAGCGAGTATTTGCTCCGCAATGTGTCGGTAACAACAGGCAAGACGGGTTCGGTTCAGACCCCGCAGCAGAATTTGCCGAACGGCAGTACTGCGGTAAGCCCTCAAAACAGCGATTTTGCAAAGGAACTGAAAAATCAGCTTGAGCAGGTAAACAGCGAAAGCGGTGTGCAGTTCTCTAAACACGCTATGGACAGGATATCCGAAAGGAATATCGACCTGAACGCGGACAATAAGCTGGACAGACTGAACAAAGCGGTGACGCTTGCAGGCGAAAAGGGCTCGGACGACGCTCTTGTTATGATTGATTCTACCGCATTTGTCGTAAGCGTTAAGAATAACAAGGTAATTACCACCTTAACGGCTGACGATATGCAGGGCAGCATTTTCACAAATATTGATTCCACAGTCATCATGTAAAGCCGGCGCGGTTGGACCGAAAGGAAACCGTTCCGTCCCGACCGAATGACGGACGGACAGGTCAGCACAGATGATGATAAAGAAAATTATCTTTAAAAGGAGTGCTTAATACAAATGGTTAAATCACTTTATTCCGGTGTTTCCGGACTTACAACACACCAGACGAGAATGGACGTTATCGGTAACAACATCGCTAACGTAAACTCCGACGGCTATAAGGCTTCAACTGTTACATTCAGAGATATCTATTATCAGGGCTACAGAAGCGCAACCTCAGGACGTTCCACATTCGCAGGTAATAACCCTTCAGAGGTCGGCTACGGCGTTCAGATCGGTTCTATCGACAAGGATATGTCACAGTCCGGCGGACGCAGCTCGAACAGAGTATTTGATATGATGCTTGAGGGCGACGGCTTCTTTATGACGCTGACTTTTGATAATCTGAACCTTAATTCCGATAAATACGCTTCTACAACAAAGTACACAAGACTTGGCAAGTTCGGTCTTGACAGCTACGGAAACCTTGCGGCTACAAATAACGTTTTCGTTGCAGGTACAAGAAACTCTCTCGACGGTCTTCTTGCAGTAGGCGACGACTGCCGTAATGCTTTGAACGACATTGAGTATGTTGACAGAAACGACGACGGCAGAGTAAACGCTTCGGATCTTACATACAGAAACGTTCTTAACCTTAACGAGCTTATGCAGCAGGCTTATAATATCTACACTGACGAATACGGCTATATGTACGGCTATGACTGGGATGTTATTCTTGCAGGAGCAGGAGCAGATGCCGATGCAACGCCGGCATTTGATAATGTTGTTTACGATACCGCAAGAATGAAGGCTGACGGCGTAGAAACCGATGAAAACGGCGTTCCCACTACCCTTGCCGATAAGAAAAAATACCTTGATATTCAGGAGACTCTTAAAGCTCTTAATAATCCTGTAGCAACGGGTGAGGGCGCTGACGCTGTGGAGCTTCCTGCCGGTATTCAGTACAGATATTATGTTGACAAGTCGGCTAATGAGATAAAGGTATCTGTAACTACAGGAGAGGGTGACGACGCTGTTACTACTACGGAGCGACCCGATTATGTGGATCTGTATACTGCTTTGAACGCGGCTGCGACTGCTTATGCAGCTGCTCCCACTGATGAAAATGAGGCTGCGTTAGATGAAGCTAAAAAGGGTGTCGGCGATGCAGGCGGACTTGTCGGAGTTCTTTCCTTCGGAGAGGCTGACTCGCTGGACGTGGGTATAGACGGTTTTATCACCGTTACATATGCCGGCAAGATGAAAGCTTTGGCAAGAATAGATATTGCTATGTTCGATAACCCCGACGGTCTTTATCAGGACGGTCAGACCCAGTTTGCGGAAAGCCCCGCTTCCGGAGAAGCTAAGCTCAAGAGGACTCGTGTTGACCCCGGAGCTACAGAGACATCTATCGTTGCAAAGAAGATCGAGATGTCGAACGTAAACCTTGCACAGGAATTTTCCGATATGATCGTTACACAGAGAGGCTTCCAGGCTAACGCAAGAATTATCACCACTTCCGACTCAATGCTGGAGGAGCTTGTAAACCTCAAGAGATGATCCCTCTTTTAGATAGCATGGATTGACTTTGGCGGGTCGTCCGTGCAGGCGGCGGCAGGAATATTTGCCGCATAGCCTTATTCCCTCTGTTAATTATTGAAATAACCTTTACGGGGCAGCCGAAAACAAGCTGCTCCGTAAAGCCGTTATTAAGATGATTTTACTAAAGGTTGAATAATTTGATAAATGTACAAAATGTATTAAAAGTATGCCGAAAGGAAAATTATATATGATAAAATTGACAAGGCTTAACGGAACGGTTATACTTATAAATGAGGATTTCATTGAGATAGCAGAGGAAACTCCCGATACTGTCATAACAATGGAGAACGGACACAGATATCTTGTACAGGAAAAGATCGACGATATAATGACAATGATAAAGGATTTCCAAAAGGAAACGAGAGCTTCTGACCAGAACAGAATGTAGTTTTTACTACTTTTTATAGATAAATTTTTTATCGGAGGACTGTTTATGAATATTTCAGGTATTATAGGTTTTGTTCTTGCTATCGGACTTATTGTCTGGGGCATTACAAGCGGCGGTGATCTCGGCGGCTTTATCGACCCCGCTTCCATAGCTATCGTTGTGGGCGGTACCATAGGCGCGCTGGTATTTATCTATCCGCTGTCTGTTCTGACAAAGGTTCCCAAAATGCTGAAGGTAGCGTTCTTTCCAAAGAAGTATGACCCCGACGTATACATAGCACAGATGGTTGAGCACTGTAAGACCGCACGTATGAAAGGTATACTTGCTTTGGAAGAAGCGGCGAACGCCTGCCCCGATCCGTTTATGAAGTCGTCCCTTATGCTTATCGTTGACGCAAACGATTCGGATAAGGTGCAGACAATGCTTGACGAGTCGATAAACTTTATCTGCGAACGTCACGAAAGCAATTTTGCGCTTTGGGTAAGAGGTTCGGCTATCGCTCCCGCACTCGGTATGATCGGTACTCTTATCGGTCTTATCAACATGCTTGCGGCTCTCGACCCAAGCGACCCGAACTCGGCTTCAACGCTCGGTCAAGGTATGTCCACGGCGCTGGTTACAACGTTCTACGGCTGTATCCTTGCCCACCTTCTCTTTACGCCGATTGGCAACCTTTGTAAGTATAACCATAATCAGGAAATTCTCTGTCTCCAGATCATCGAAGAGGGTACTCTTGCTATCATTTCGGGAGCTAACCCCCGTTACGTTGAGGAGAAGCTGAGAATGATGCTCCCCGGAACACACGTTCCAAAGAAGGGCGGAGCGGCTGCAGGCGAGGGCGAATAATTCCAAAATTTTCGTATATTGGAAGAAATTACGTGCTTAATGTGCAATATCACTAAAAGTTGGCGTAAATTTCGGCATAGTTGGTATAAAATAATTTTTAAAATGTGCTTTAAATTTGCTTGAAAATATGCTATAATATACTATCTGATATTGCAGAATAATTAATTGACGTTGCCAATAACTGTTTGTTAATAAAATAAAGACCTTACTGATGATCCCGATTTATGAAAGGGGGAATATGCTTTGGCAAAAAGAAGACAGTCACAGGAAGAAGAGGGCGGCAGCTGGATGGACACCTACGGTGACATGATAACGCTGGTTCTTACGTTTTTCGTGCTTCTTTATTCAATGTCCAGCATGGATCAGAGCAAGTGGACGATCATTGCTACCGCTTTTTCCAGAGGTCAGACCGAGGTTCAGGTAGTCGGCGAGCCGGATCCCGAAAACGACCCGGACGCTGTTTATGAGGAGGAAGTCCCAGAGGTGGACGAATATGAGGAAATAATCGACTTTGAGGATTTTTATCTGTACCTTAAAGAGGTCGTTACTCAAAACGATCTTCAAGCCAGCGTAAGCGTCGAGATGTCAAACACAGGCGTTTATATGCGGTTCAGAGACAACGTGTTTTTCGCGGGTGACAGCGATGTGCTGCTTGACGAGGGAAAATACATACTGGATATTATATCCGACGGTATACGGAGCGTAAACGAACGTATCTATGCCGTAAAGGTCAGCGGTCATACCGCGGGCGCATCAAATTCGGACGTGAACGAATGGTCGCTTTCTTCGGGACGCGCAAATTCGGTCATAAATTATATGCTTAGTCTTGACGCTTGCGATCCCGATAAATTTTCTTCGGCGGGCTACGGAAAATACCGTCCTGTGGAAGACAATGATACGGAAGAGGGCAGGCGCCAGAACAGACGTGTTGAGATAATCTTTGTCAGAAACGACGTTGACTTTACCGACCCCGAGGTCGTAAACGAGCTTTTACAGCTTGAATACGGCAAGGGCTTTATCCAGCCCTCCGATGAAAACGGCGGCAGCGTGGGCGGCGAGGCTGCGGAGGAAGCAGTCCCCGACGTTGATTCTCAGCGCACCGATCCCGACAGAGTTTATTATTCAAAGGAAGATATGCTTGCCGGAAACAGATCATAAGAATAACACCGGAACAATCCGAATTCCGGAAAGGATGGTTGCAAAGATATGGCTGACGTACTGTCGCAAAGCCAGATTGACGCGCTGTTGAACAGCTTTTCGTCTGAAGGAACGAAAGCCTTTGAAGAAATTGAAGAGCAGGCAAAGGAACAGAAAGTAAAGAATTATGACTTTAAGATGCCTAAAAAGTTCACAAAGGAGCAGCTTAAAGTTATAGACGGTATTTTTGAAAACTATTCCCGCGTGCTTTCATCTTATCTTACAGGACTTATGAGGATTTTCTGCAAGGTCGAGGTTCTTCAGATAGAGGAGCAGTTATATTACGAGTTCAACAATGCGCTTCCTGACTATGTAATGATGTCAATGGTTAATATGGGTATAACCGATGACGATGTTATGGAAACCAACAGCATTATGCAGGTATCGAACCAGATAGCGTTCACTATGATGGATCGTCTCATGGGCGGCGAAGGCACCTACTATGAGCAGAACAGAGATTTCACCGAAATAGAGGTGGGACTGTTCACAACGGTGCTTAACAAAATGGCGGCGCTTCTGAAGGAACCGTGGGGCACATACATTGACATAAACCCTGTAATAACCACAATTGAGACAAATGCAAGAGTTATGCAGTCCATTTCCCCCGACGAGGTCGTTATACTCGTGGTGCTGGAGATGGAGATAAAAGATGTTAAAAACACGATGACGTTCTGTATCCCCGCTATGAACCTTGAGTCGATCATGTCAAAATTCGGCGACAGGTGGTCGAGAACGACCAAAAAGCTTGATCCGAAGAGGGAAAAGGAAAGACGGGTCTCGCTGCTTGAGGCTATCAAGGATTCAGAGCTTAGGATCAGCGCCGTTCTGGGCGAAACAAAGCTTGATCTGTATGACGTACTTACTATGCAGGTCAACGATATTATCCCGCTTAACATGCCTATTGACAGCAACATTGCCGTCAACATCGGAGATAACCTATGGTTTGACGGAAAGCTCGGTACTAAAAACAATAAAAAAGCTGTTAAAATAGACAATATCTACAAGGACTTAGGAAAATAAACCTGGTTTTGGGGCATGAAAAAAAAGAAAAGCCACAGAACGGAAAGGATGGTTACATATAATGAGCGATGAGAAGATTACTATTGACGGCTTCGGCGACGTGGAAATGGACGCCATAGGCGAAATAATGAATATAACTATGGGGTCCGCTGCAACAGCTGTGTCAAATATGCTCTCGGCAAAGGTTTGGATCACTACTCCTACGGTCAACGTCATTGAGTCGGAAGAGGTAAATTTCCCCGAGCTGGAACCGTCGATCATGGTCAAGATCAGATACACACAGGGTATTTCAGGTCAAAACGTTCTGGTCTTGAAGCAGAACGACGTACAGCTTATACTTAATCAGCTTATGGGTCTGCCTCTTGAGATATCGGAGGATTTCCAGTTTGACGAGCTGAATATTTCGGCAGTCTGCGAAGTAATGAACCAGATGATGGGCGCTTCCGCAACTGCGCTTTCTGAGATAATCGAAACAACAGTAGATATCTCCACTCCGGAGGCTATAGTCCAGACCGGAGACGGAGATATCAAGACGGAGATATACGAGCTTGCGGGACAGGACTATGTTTGTACTGTAAAGTTCGATCTTACTATCGACGGAGTTATCAAATCAGAGTTTATTTCGGTGCTTACCATTGACCTTGCAAAGGAAATGGCATCGAAGATGATGGAAAACTACAGCAATGTTCAGGAAGAGGAGCCTACTCCTGCTCCCGAGCCTGCTCCGGCAGCTTCATCGGGCAGCGGAACAATGTCTCAGGACGAGATCGAAAAGCTTATGGGAGGCGGAGCTCCCGCAGCCGCGCCGCAGCCTGCCGCTCCACAGATGCCGCAGGGAATGCCTATGCAAGGTATGCCTATGCAGGGTATGCCTCAGGCGGCTCCCGGTATGCCGATGCAGCAGATGCCCTACGGTCAGCCTATGGTTGACCCGAATATGGCAGGTATGTACGGAATGTACCCGCAGCAGGGCTATCCTATGCAGCCTATGAACATTCAGCCGATACAGCTTCAAAGCTTCGGGTCATATCAGAACGCTTCTCTTTCACAAGAGCAGAACGACAACCTTAAGCTTCTTATGGGCGTTCCTCTTAACGTTACCGTTGAGATAGGCTCCTGCGTCAAGAAGGTCAAGGAGATACTTGAATTTACGCAGGGAACCATTATCGAGCTTGAGCGTCAGGCAGGCGCGCCGGTTGATATAATCGTAAACGGCAACTTGATCGCAAAAGGCGACGTTGTTGTTATAGATGATAATTTTGCGGTAAGGATCACCGAGATCATCAAATCAAAATTCCTTGATTCCCTCGGAGGAAAGGATTAATAGAAATTTAACCAAAACAAAAACCCTGCGGAAGCGATACCGCCCGTTGCTTTCGTGTTAAAACAATATCTTCCGAGGCGGAGAAACGGAGTTTATTATGGATAAGAAAATTTTGCTTGTTGACGATGCGGCTTTCATGCGAATGATGATCAAGGACGCTCTCACAAAGAACGGCTACAACAATATTCTTGAGGCTGCCGACGGTGAAATTGCCTGTGCTACATATGCAGCTGAAAAGCCTGACCTTGTTATAATGGACATCACAATGCCCAACAAAACAGGTATCGAAGCTTTGAGAGACATCAAGGCTGCCGATCCTTCCGCGAAGATCGTTATGTGCTCCGCTATGGGTCAGGAATCCATGGTTGTTGACGCGATCAAGCTTGGCGCTCTCGACTTTATCGTTAAGCCCTTTAAGCCGGACAGAATCCTTCAGACAGTTCAGAAGGTTCTCGGCTGATAATGTTCAGCGAGGTTTTTACCGTTATATGCGCCTTGTTGGGAATTATAGGACTGTTGTTCCTTGCATTCTACGCGTCAAGGTGGCTGAACAAGCATTTTAACGGCGGCGGCTTCGGCGGCAGCCGTAAGATCATTAAAATTATCGAATGTACAGGTGTGGCTCCCGATAAGCAGCTTATGATCGTTGAGGTCGGAAGCAAGCGTATGCTTATCGGCATTACCCCAAATTCGGTAAATAAGATCTGCGATTTGGACGAGGACGATATTTTGCTGTATGAAAACAGCGATAGCGATACTGTTCCGGCGGTTCACGCAGAATCGGGATTTATGCGTAATCTCAAAAAGGCTTTTGCCGAAAGAAATAAAGAGAATATCCAAATTAAAGAGGACGGACGGAATGAAAAGGATGATTTTTAAAAAAATTGCCGCGGCTTTTATTTGCGGTACCGTCATGGCGGTTTCATTTCCGGGTCTGACTGCTTTTGCAACGGCTAACCCCGAGCAGGGCGTGACGGGAATAGTTACGACTATTCCAAATGTGGAAACCTCCGTGCCTCAGACTACTCAGACCCAATATGGGACTGCTCCTGTTCAGACGGACACAAACGGAGAACCCGTTGAAACAACGGTGGTCACAACGCTTCCTTATGACGGTCCCGAAACGGACAACCCGGAGGAAGTTGACAATCTGCTTGACCTGCTGAACTTAAATCAAAGCTCAACCACTATCGACTTGATCCTGCTGCTGACTATATTGTCTCTTGCGCCCTCGATACTGGTTATGCTTACCTGCTTTACGAGGATAATAATTTCATTCTCTCTTTTAAGGAACGCCATGGGCGTTCAGCAAACTCCGCCCAATCAGGTCATGATAGGGCTTGCGCTGTTTTTGACGCTGTTTATCATGTCGCCTGTTATCGGTGAGATGAACGAGGCGGCTTACGTTCCTTACAAAAACGGAGAGTACACGTCCGTGGAAGCGGTGCAGGCGGCTTCCGTGCCCTTAAAGGAATGGATGCTTGCCAATACAAGCAATGACTCAATGGATTTTTTCCTCGGTCTTACCGGTACGGAGATGACCGCCGAGACAGAGGAGGAATTTATTGAGGAGGTCAGCTTTACGCTGGTCGTCCCCGCATTCATATTAAGCGAGATCAAGATCGGTTTTGAGATAGGCTTTTTGCTGTACATACCGTTTTTGATCATAGATATTGTAGTATCGACGCTGCTCATGTCAATGGGTATGATGATGCTGCCGCCTACCACCATTTCGGTGCCGTTCAAGCTGCTGCTGTTTATACTCTGCGACGGTTGGACGATGCTCATAGGCTCGCTTGTCAGCGGCTTTCATATGTACACGTAGACAGGCGGCTTTTCGGGAAAGGATAATAAAAGGCTATGTCGGAAGAAATGGTTCTGGATATTTTCAGAGAAGCTCTTGTGCTTTCAATAAAGCTTGCGGGACCGCTTCTGCTTATAAGCATGGTGGTGGGACTTGTTATTGCCATACTTCAAGCGGCGACGCAGGTTCATGAGCAGACTCTTACCTTTGTGCCGAAAGCGCTGACTATTGTCGTACTTCTGCTGCTTATGGCGCCGATGATGATGAATTGGTGCAGCGAATTTGTTACCCATATTTTTGACATTATCAACCAGGTCAGCCAGCAGACGGGTACTGTTTGGTAAGCGTTTTTTAGCAAGTTCTAAGGGAGGAATCAGACCTTGGATTTCTTTGTTGTCCTGTTTCGGAGCTTTGAGACCAATTTGCTGGTTTTTGCCCGGATACTTTGCATATTTGCCTTTAACCCGATCTTGTCGAGACGGAATATTCCCGTTATTGCAAAGATCGGAATATCGGTTTTTATTACATATATCGTAATTATGGTGCTTCAGCCCGAACCTGTGGACACAGGCGGCACTGCGGGAGTTTATCTTATGATGATCCTGCGGGAGACCTTTATCGGACTTGTGATAGGGTTTATTACCGATATGTTCTTTTATACTGTTCAGGTGGCGGGCGAGGTCATGGATATGCAGTCAGGTCTCGGAATGGCTAAGGTTTTCGATCCCGAGACCAATGTTCAGATGTCAATTATGGGTTCGTTCATCAGCTTTATGCTGTATTTGTATTTTTTTGCAACGAATTCCCATATGTCATATATAAGGCTGTTTGTGCTGTCCTACGATATTCTCCCGATAGGGAGCGGCGGGTTCAATCCCGATTTCGGCTACAGCATAGCGGTGTATTTTTCGGTGCTGCTGGGCACGGTCATCAAGCTGGCAATGCCTGTTATTGCCGCAGAGCTTATCCTTGAATTTTGCATGGGTGTTTTGATGAAGTCTGTACCGCAGATACAGATAATGGTCATCAACATTCAGATGAAGGTTGCTTTCGGCTTTGCGATACTGTTTTTGGTAGCGGTGCCGCTCTCGGAATTTATTGACGGTTATCTTGACACATGGCTGGAGACGCTTGAATCCTTTGTAACAATACTGCCTGTTGCGTAATTTTTTAATGAAATTTAGATACACTATGTAAAAAAGGAGAATTGCCATGACTGATAAACAACTGGAAGTAATTTTGAAGTTGATTGCTGATAAATTTGAACACTGTAAAGATATGGACGATGTTAAGAAAGCTATAGAAGAAGTAAAAGAAATGGCTAAAAAAGAATCTAATAAAAATTAACTTTTAAAAAGGAAGATAATATATGCCCGAAAGCAGCGGTGAGAAAACCGAAAAGGCGACCCCTCATAAGCTGCGTGAGCAGCGGAAAGAGGGCAACGTCATGCAAAGCAAGGACGTGGTCACGGCTGCGTTTATACTGCTTGTGTTCTTTATACTCAGACTTATGGCGAAGCTTATGTATAAAACCGCTTCGGAATGCCTGACCTATTGGCTGAGCATTGCGGGCGAGGGAATGGAAAACGGTCAGCTCGGCGGAATGAGAGTTTCCGCAAAGCTAATCCTTGAGGCGGGAAAGGCTACGCTTCTGATAGCCGGACCTGTACTGCTGGCTTCGATACTTATACCTGTCATAGTTACCGGAATACAGACAAAATTTATCTTTTCAAAAAAATCCTTTCAGTTTAAATTCAGCAAGCTCAACCCGTTTCAGGGGATTAAAAAAATGTTTTCCGTAACGTCGGTTTTCGAGCTTGCAAAATCATTGGTAAAGCTTATAATACTTTTTGCTGTTGTTTATAACGAGGTCTCTTCAAGAATTTCCGACTTTGCAAGGCTTTTTCAGATGGACTTGTCCTCGGGTCTTCTTTATACAATGGACGCAATATACTCCATATGTATGAAGATCGCTGTGGTTTTCGTGGCAGTTGCCGCTATAGATTTCCTGTTCCAGAAATACAAATTCGACAAGGACATGAAAATGACCAAGCAGGAGGTCAAGGAAGAGTACAAGCAAATGGAGGGCGACCCCCAGATCAAGGGCAAGCGCCGCCAGAAGCAGCAGCAAATGGCTATGAGCCGTATGATGCAGGACGTCCCCGGCGCGGACGTTGTTATAAGAAACCCTACTCACTTTGCCGTTGCGATAAAATATGACGAGGATAAGGACATTGCTCCAGTTGTAGTGGCAAAGGGAGCGGATAATATGGCTTTCAGAATTATCGACAAGGCTGAGGAAAGCGGCGTTGCCGTAGTGGAAAACGTGCCGCTTGCAAGAGGTCTCTATAAAGAGGTGGACATCGGCAGAGCGATACCCTATAATTTTTATCAGGAGGTCGCGCAGGTGCTGGCGTTCGTCTACGAAATGAGCGGCAAAAAGCCAAAGGGCTTACAGCATGAAATTACCCCAAATTACCCAAATTACTAAGAAGAAATAAGATAGGAAGCATATAACAGAATAAACTTCTTGCTTCTTATTTTCCTGCTTCTGGAAGGGAAGGTTACGTTTATACCGTGAAAAAAATAATGAATAACATGGTAACGGTATTCGTTATCCTTGCTATTTTTCTGATAATCATACCGCTGCCGACATGGCTGCTGGATATGCTGTTTGTTGTTAATATCGCATTATCGCTGGTTATTCTTCTTATAACCATGTACATAAAGGAGCCGCTGGAATTTTCCATATTCCCGTCAATGCTCCTTATTACTACAATCTTCAGGCTGGGTCTTAATATTTCGTCAACCCGTCTTATTCTGTTTCAGCAGGGCTATGCGGGGCAGATAGTCAAATCCTTCGGGCAGTTTGTTATGAAGGGAAACGCTCTTATCGGTTTTATCGTATTTATCCTTATTACAGTAGTGCAGATGCTGGTCGTAACAAAGGGTGCGGAGAGAGTTGCCGAGGTAACGGCGAGATTTACTCTGGACGCTATGCCCGGTAAGCAAATGGCTATCGACGCCGACCTAAACTCCGGTATAATCAACGAGGACGAGGCAAAGGTAAGGCGCGCAAAAATTCAGAGAGAATCAGACTTCTTCGGAGCAATGGACGGTGCTTCAAAGTTCGTAAAGGGCGACGCCACATTCTCTATTGTTGCGGCGATCGTAAACCTTTTGGGCGGCGCGGTTGTAGGTCTTGTTTTCGACGGAATGGAATTTATGGACGTTCTTTCCACCTACACCATTTCAACAGTAGGCGACGGTCTTTGCTCACAGATACCTGCGCTGCTTATTTCTACGGCAATGGGTATGATAGTTACCCGTTCCGCCTCGGAAGAAAGCCTTAATGTGGACATTAAGAATCAGTTCACCTCACAGCCGCTGGTGCTTATTATTTCGGGACTTGTAATGCTGGTCATGATGCTTATTCCGGGCTTCCCGAAAATACAGCTTATCGTGTTGGGCGCGGTACTTCTTGCGCTGGGCATTATTCTGATGAGAAATCAGCAGCAGCTTGCCGCGGAGACAGATATCGCCGCGAGAGAAATGTCCGAAAACAAAGAGGCTCTTTCCGAAATGGAGTACTACAAGGACATTGACAACGTTTATAAGCTCCTTAACGTCGAGCAGATAGAAATGGAATTTGGCTACAGCCTTATCCCACTTGCGGACGAAAGCTCCGGCGGTACGCTTATCGAGCGTGTTGTAATTTTCCGAAAACAGTTCGCAATGGATATGGGTATGGTTTTCCCGTCGGTAAGAATGACGGATAATCAGCACATAAATCCAAACCAATACGTTATTAAAATAAAGGGCGAGGTGGTTGCTCAGGCAGAAATCCTTATGGATCACTACCTTGCGCTGGACAGCGGAAGCGTTACGAAAGAGGTGGACGGTATCGACACCGTTGAGCCTGCGTTCAACATTCCCGCAAAATGGATTCCGGAGCAGAACAAGCTTCAAGCTGAAATCGCGGGGTACACTCTTATCGACCCCACCTCCGTTATCATCACCCACCTTTCCGAGATAATCAAGAATTACGCTCACGAGCTGCTTTCAAGGCAGGACGTAAAGACTATGCTTGACAAGCTTAAGCAAACAAATCCCACACTTGTTGACGATATAGTTCCGACCGTTGTTTCACCTGCATATCTGCAAAAGGTTCTCTGTCTGCTTCTTAAGGAGAGCGTGCCTATCAGGGACTTGCAGACAATACTGGAAACTATTGCCGACAATCAGCACAACATGAAGGATATCGACATCACCACCGAATATGTAAGACAGGCGCTTAAGAGAACTATCACAAGAAGATTTTCCGACGGCGGACAGATACGCGTCCTCACTCTGGATACAGATACGGAGAACAAGATCGTTGCTTCTGTTAAAAAATCCGAGCAGGGCTCTTACCTTGCCATGGATCCGCAGACGATACAAATGCTTATTGCCGCTTTAAACGAGCAGATAGACAGGGTCAAGGAGGTAGTGCCGATGCCTATCGTACTGACTTCGCCAATTGTCCGCATCTATTTCAAAAAGCTTATCGATCAGTTCATACCGAATATAACGGTGCTGTCATTCAGCGAGATAGACAACTCGGTCCAGATACAGGCTGTGGGAAATATTGCTCTCGACGCGGCTGCGGTGACCTGATCATTCTTGCTTCTTACCTCTTAAATCTTACTGTAAGGGGGTGATCCTGTGGCTGAAAACGATAAGGAAAACGGCGCGCTTCTGCTTCTTAAATATAAGGAAACAGGCGACAAGTCTTTGCGGAACAGCGTTATCATGGCATATATGAGCATTGTTAAATATGCCGCGCTTTCCACAAGAAATATGTACCTGAAATTTGCGGAAACAGACGATATAATCAACGAGGCGACTATTGCACTTATGGGTGCGATAGAAACGTTCGACCCCCAAAAGGGCGTAAAGTTTGAAACGTACGCATCTATAAAGGTCAGGGGCGCGATAATAGATTTTATAAGGCGGCAGGATTTCGTCCCGCGCAGCGTCAGACGTTTCGCCAAGGAGTACGACGCTGCCTATGCGGCGCTTTACAGCGCTCTTGACAGAGAGCCTGAGGCAAAGGAGCTTGCGGAATATATGAATCTTTCCTTGGAGAGATTTGAAAGCTATACGGCGCAGGCTGCTACGGCGCAGACCCTTTCATTTGAGGATCTTGTTACAAACACGGGCTTCGATATCCCCGACGGCACGGACGACGACGGTATGTGGTCGTCGGAGGCTTCCGTCCACAGGCAGGAGAAAATGAGGTATCTTGCTGAAGCGATAAAGTCCCTTAAGGAAAGGGAAAGACTTGTGGTGACGCTTTATTATTACGAAAAGCTGAGGTTTTCCGATATAGCAAAGGTGCTGGACATCTCGGAGAGCCGAGCCTGCCAGATACACGCCCAAGCGGTTATGAAAATGAAAAAATATATGAAGGATTACATAAATCAGTAATTCTTATTTTGATAAGAAACAGGAAAGGAACGTGCTTATGTTAAGAGGTTTTTATACTGCGGCAAACGGCATCATCAATGAACAGAGGATACTCAACGTTATAACAAACAACCTTGCCAACGCGAAAACGGCGGGATATAAGTCGGACGAGGCTATACCTACCACCTTTGAGAAAAAGCTCCTTTTGCTGAGGAACGGCAGAAGAAGCGAGACGGGAAACATCAGCTACCGTACAATTGATTATACCGACACGAATCTTGAGCAGGGCACAATGGAGAATACCCAGTCACGGCTGGATATGGCTCTTGTGGGCAATGTTTATTTCAATATCGAGGAGCGGAGGACAGGCGAGAGGCTTTTGAGCAGGAACGGTCAGTTCACAATAAACGGCGAGGGCTATCTTACTCTCGGAACAACGGGCTATGTCCTTGACGAAAACGGCGAGAGAATACAGCTTGGTACCGCTGATTTTGAGGTGGGACGCTTCGGCGAGATAACCACGGAAGACGGAAGAGTGTTCCAGCTTGGGCTTTCCTTCCTTGATCCCGAAACAGATGTTGAAAAGGTGGACGATAACCTTATGCGTCCCTACGAGGAAACTCCTATAGGAGATATTCCCGCGGACGCTATCTATCAGGTGAAGCAGGGCTGGTATGAGCGTTCCAACGTGAATGTTGCGGAGGAAACTATCCGCGCAATGGACGCGCAGCAGGTCTTTACAGCTTGCAGCTCGGGATTGAAAATTGCCGACAGCATCAATCAGATGGCAGTAAATCTTTGTCAGATAAATTAAGCTGATCGATATATAATTTTACTGAATGTGAAAGGAAAGAGGTAATTTACTATGGGTAAAATCGGATATTATTCCGCCGCGTCAGCAGTAATAAGCTATCAAATGGCTATGGACATAACGGGAAATAACCTTGCAAATGTAAACACAATTGGATTTAAGGCAACGAGACCCTCATTTGCCGACTTGATATATACGGAAAGAAATAACAACAACGAGGAGACTCAATTCGGTCACGGCGTAAGAGTGCAGAAAACCGATATGATGTTCGAGCAGTCGCAGCTGCGTTCAACGGGCAGAATGTTCGACTTTGCCGCGCTTGACGAGGGATTTTTTGCCTGCGGCACTCCCGAGGGTATTACGACTTACACAAAGGACGGCGCGTTCTATATGACCCAAAATGCAGATGGCGTTTGGGAGCTTTGCAACGAATACGGAGCGTACATACTCGACTATGACGGAAACAGGATAGAGATCCCGTTTACAGACGAAAATACAGACGAGGTGGATTACCCCGCGCTGACTGAAATGATCGGCGTGTACCGCTTTGACAATCCATACGGTCTCGATCAGATAGGCGATAACTATTTCATTGCAACGGCTTCAAGCGGCGAGGCGCAGGCTGATCCGCTGGCACAGAAAAAAGAGGGTTATCTTGAAGCCTCCTCGACAAGCGTTGCAAACGAAATGTCAAAGGTCATAGAGTACCAGAGAGCTTATCAGCTCAACATCAACATGGTAAAGACGCATGATGAGCTGCAAAATATAGTTAATAATCTCAGAAATTAATTTAACATCAGGCGGCTTTGTGCCTAAAGCATCGAAGCTGCGGGCTGCAGCATAAAAATCAAGAGAAAGGAGAGATGGCAGTATGCCTTTAAGTAATGTGAATGAATTACAGGATATGCACCTTGACGTACTGAAGGAAATAGGAAATATAGGTTCGGGAAACGCCGCCAGCGCGCTTGCGGAATTTTTGCAGGTGTCCACCGATATAACGGTGCCCTCGGTAAAGCTTCTTGATTTCAGCGAGACGGTCAATTTCCTCGGCGGACCTGAAAATGTTGCGATAGGTATGCTTGTCGGCATTCAGGGAGATATAACCGGAATGATGCTCTACGTTTTGGAAAAATCATTTGCCAGCAAAATGACAAGCGCGCTTTTCGGAAACGAGATAGAGGATCTGTATAACATGAACGATATGGAAATATCGCTTATACAAGAGGTCGGCAACATTATGGCGGGTTCGTATATGAACGCGCTGGCTTCGCTTACGGGAATGTCGATAGATATATCTGTTCCAAATCTTACAGTCGATATGGTGGGAGCGATCTTAAGCGTTCCGGCTATAGAATTCGCTCAGATAGGAGACAAGGTTCTTTTCATTGATGATAGGTTTATAATTGACAGCGGTGAAGTAAAAAGCAATATGATACTTGTTCCGGAACTGGAGTCTCTTGAAACTCTTTTTGAAAAGCTGGGAGTGAGTGTATAATGGCTATGGTTACGGTGGGCATTGCAGATCTAAATGCGGTCAAAACGCCGGACTCATTGATTACATACGCTTTGGGGTCATGCGTTGGAATCTGCCTTTATGACAGCGATAAAAAAATTGCGGGACTTGCGCATATAATGCTGCCTCTTAGCACGGAGGCAGCAGGAAAAGTAGATAACAAGCGAAGGTATGCCGATACCGGCATTGCTGAGCTTGTTCAAACAATGAATAAAATGGGAGCGTCGACCGCCCGAATGACAGCGAAGATCGCGGGCGGAGCTCAGATGTTCAAGGGCAATTCCTCCTCGATGTTCAACATAGGCGAGAGGAATGTTGCGGCGGTAAAAAAGGTTTTGGCGTCCTACAGGATAAGGATAGTTGCCGAGGAGACAGGCGCGGATTTCGGGCGTACTGTACTTTTTCACGGCGAGGACGGAAGAATGGAAGTCCGCGCGGCAATGAAGCCTACAAAAGTTGTTTGAGAAGTGTTGATAAGAGGTAAGAAATTTTTGCGGACATTTTCCGCAAAATGTTTCTTGCTTCTTATCTTTTTTGCAGTGTAGAGATAAGAATGAGCGGACGCACAAAAAATAACCGTCGGCATTAGGCAGGAAGCGGTACTGAAGTATTGTTACCCATGAGAGCCTTTATTTGCCAACGGTTATTTTTTTCTTTTTACAATTTACAAAACCGCACTTTTTTTGTTGCAGATAAGCCAGCCGAAGAAGCCGCCGCAAAGTCCGCCGATAATGTGTCCAAGCTGGGAAATATCGTCGGAAACAAA
Organism: uncultured Clostridia bacterium; assembly: GCA_947383835.1. Taxonomy (GTDB): domain Bacteria; phylum Bacillota; class Clostridia; order Oscillospirales; family Ruminococcaceae; genus RGIG8773. Next base: position 1,827 of record CANDEV010000010.1, on the reverse strand, counting down.
AATGCCGTTTATTATTTCGCTGCCTAAATAAAGCACCGCAACGAAAATAAGAGTAAGGGGTATCTCGCCGCTCCTGCTGTTTGCGTATGAGCTTAGCAGTATCATCATGAACGCCACGCCGCTTGCGCCGAGAAACGCTGTGCCGGGGAAGAAAATTATGCTGATAATCCCCGTGATTAGGGCTGTTGTTAATATCATAAGCACCAACCGCTTGCTGCCGTATTTTTCCTCCAGCATGGGTCCCACAAGCAGGATTATTGTAAAATTTCCCATAAAATGAGCCATGCCGGAATGTCCCAGCACATAAGTAAACAGCCGCAGATAAAGCATAGGGTTCAGCAGGGACGTTCTGTATACCGAAAACAGGAGCAGCGTTGACCTGCCGCCTGTTATCATTCCCGCAAGGGTTGCCGCAAGCGCCGCTATGGTGAAGGTAAGCGTTACGGGTGAGTTATAGGTTATTTTTGGCATTTTCATTTTTGGCACATTCCTTTCGTCTACGGTAAAAATTAAGCGGATAGAATATGCTTAAAAATTCTATCCGCAATATGATCACACCTGAACAGAGTAGTTTGGAGCTTCCTTAGTAATGTAAATATCATGAGGGTGGGACTCTTTAAGACCTGCGCCCGTGATTTTTACAAACTGCGCTCTTTCGTGGAGGTCAGGTATCGTCTCACAGCCGCAGTAGCCCATGCCCGCGCGGATACCGCCCACAAGCTGGAATATTGCGTCGGAAACAGTTCCCTTATAGGGAACGCGTCCCTCAACTCCCTCCGGGACAAGCTTCTTGCTGTTCTCCTGGAAGTATCTGTCCTTTGAGCCGCAAGCCATTGCGCCGAGAGAACCCATTCCGCGGTAAACCTTGAAGCGTCTGCCCTGGAAGATCTCCTCCTCGCCGGGAGCTTCGTCGCAGCCTGCAAGCAGAGAGCCGAGCATAACAACGTTTGCGCCTGCCGCGAGAGCCTTTACGATATCACCGGAGTACTTTATGCCGCCGTCCGCAATAACGGGTATGTCGTGCTTTGCAGCAGCGCATGCAACGTCGTAAACCGCCGTTATCTGGGGTACGCCTATTCCCGCAACAACACGGGTCGTGCAGATAGAGCCTGGACCTATGCCGACCTTAAGGCAGTCCGCGCCCGCTTCGATAAGAGCCTCGGCAGCGGCAGCGGTGGCAATATTGCCCGCAATAACGGGAATGTGCGGAAATGCGCTTTTGATCTCCTTTACAGCGTTTATAATGTTTGAGTTGTGACCGTGAGCGGAGTCCAGTACAAGTACGTCCACCTGCGCGTCAATAAGAGCCTGAGCGCGCTCCATCATGTTCGCCGCAACGCCTATTCCCGCGCCGCAGAGAAGTCTGCCCGATTTGTCGCGGGCGGAGTTGGGGTACTGAACAGCCTTTTCAATGTCCTTGATAGTGATAAGACCCTTTAAAGTACCGTTATCGTCAACGATAGGAAGCTTTTCGATTTTATGCTGCATAAGGATTTGCTGTGCGCCTTTAAGGTCGGTGCCTACAGGAGCTGTAACAAGATTATCTCTGGTCATAACGTCGCCGATAGGAGTGTTAAAGTCCTTTAAAAACCGCAGGTCACGGTTGGTAAGTATACCTACAAGCTTGCCTGTTTTGTCAACGATAGGCACGCCCGATATCCTGTACTTGCCCATAAGCTCATCGGCTTCGGCAACAAGCTTGTCCGCCGTAAGGGAGAAAGGATTAACTATAACGCCGTTTTCGGAGCGTTTTACCTTGTCAACCTCGTCAGCCTGGCGCTCGATAGACATATTTTTGTGAATAATTCCGATACCGCCCTCACGAGC
>CANDEV010000009.1 GCA_947383835.1 uncultured Clostridia bacterium | reverse complement strand
TCCTTGACGGTCCTCACAGAAAGGGCGACCTGAGAAGAGCAAGAGCAGGCGCTGCCAACATCGTTCCCAACAGCACAGGCGCTGCTAAGGCTATCGGTCTTGTTATCCCCGAGCTCAACGGCAAGCTCATCGGCTCCGCACAGCGTGTTCCTGTTCCCACAGGTTCCACAACTATCCTTACAGCAGTTGTTAAGGGTACAGACGTTACCAAGGAAGGCATCAATGCAGCTATGAAGGCAGCAGCTTCCGAGTCCTACGGCTACAACGAGGATCAGATCGTATCTTCCGACGTTATCGGCATGAGATACGGCTCACTCTTCGACGCTACACAGACAATGGTTGCTAAGATCGCAGACGACCTCTACGAGGTACAGGTTGTTTCTTGGTACGACAACGAGAACTCTTACACATCACAGATGGTAAGAACTATCAAGTACTTTGCAGAGCTTTAATTTGCAGGTCTGATACCGAATTTGAAAGGCTGCGCGTAATTTAGGCAGGTAACGATACAGAAGTATTGTTACCCATGGGAGCACTTTACTCTTACAGGCAATTTATGCCAATAAGGGTAAAGGCTCAGCCTTTTAAGCGCAGCCTTTTGTTTTTTTGTATACTGCCTGCGGTCGGGAAATTCAGTACCAAGGCGTTCTGTTTGAGTTTTCTCCGTAATGAACGTCTTTATAGCCGACGGAATTTAAGCAAGTCCCGTCAGCAATTCTATAATGCATACCGCCGCGACCCCCGGCGCGCCGAAAACCAGCGCGGCAAATGCCGTCAAGCCGTTGAGGGGGACGGCAAGTCCTATCCTGCCGCCGAAAATATGGACTGCTATCAGCGTCACAGTCCCGGACAGCATTCCCATAACGGCATTTTTAACGGGCTTTCCCGAGCGCATATAGTATATCAGCACGGCTATCGCGAACACCGCGGCAGCGCCGTAAAAGATCAGTTCCGCAATATCTATTTCCGCAAACCAAGCCTGCATTTTATGTTTCTCTCCTTTGCAATTCTTATAAGATAGTCAAACCGTGCCTTCATGGCTTTTTCCTCATAAATAAGGGACTCCACCATTTCAGGCTCCGAGGTCATGTCATAGCTCTCCCTTATCCGTTCGAGACGGTTTGTCACATACTCCAGATCATCAAGTATACGCTCCTTAAGATCGTCCTCCTCCGCCCTGTTTCTTTTTTCTTCAAACAGCTTCAAATCATCGCCTCCTACAAAATAAGATAGCCTATTGCAAGTATGAGCTTTATGTCAGCGTTTTCCGTCATCAGCAGATACATCAGCGCGATCAGAAGCAGCTTTTCTCCGTCAATGCCCTGATTTGGAGCACTCCTCGGCGCTGACCTTTGAGCCGCCTTTTGGGGAGCGGGCTTTTCCTCATGTTTCGGAAGCTCCGCAGCTTTTTCGGCTTGTGAGATTTGGGGGACGTTCCTTTCTTTCTCCACAGGTTCAAATCTTGTGCCCATGTTCCCTATCTGCCTCCGAGGCGGTGCGTTATGTATATTTTGATTTTCGCGGGGGACGGCATTTGCAGTCCTCCTGTTTTGCATATCACGCATATAGCGGTTTCCCTGTTCCGAAAGCTGCCTTGTCACCCTGTCCATCTCCCTTACGCGCTGTTCTGCTCTTTCAACGCTGTTATTATTTTCGGGCATTTTTATCACCACGCAGATCAATTTATATTCCGCGGCAAAGCCGCAGTTTAGCTGGTCAAGCTGAGCACAGCTTGCGGGGTCGAGGGGCAGAGCCCTCGTGGGGGTCAGCTGGACCAGCTTTTTGCCTAAAGGGGGATTTGTTGGATACGATACTATGTACTTTTATATAAGTCCGCCCAAATCGTTCAGCAAGCCGCTTTCCTTTGCCGTAATAAATAAATTGTACAGCTTCAGAAGCTTTACAGCCTTGTCTATCTTTGCCTGTCTCTCGGCACAGAGGTGAGGCTTCAATGCCAAAAGCAGATCGCAGTTTTTGTCGCTTTGGGACATCGCCCCCATAAGCTGCATTATCGCCGCAAAATTTATATTGGGAAATTCTCCGCCCGCGGAGGTCTCCGAGCCTGTACTATCTTTCGGCGGAAAATTCTCTTCCCCGCCCTCAGCGGAGCCGGCAGACGTTCCGTCCTCCATATTTCCCGATGAAAACATGGCGGCAAGCTCCTTTATCTGCCTCATGCTTTCCTCGTCGGCAAGCAGAGAACTTATTTTTTCAGCAATATCGTCCACTACCGCCACCGCCCTGTTTAGAATATAGAGGATAATACTATAGTGATCCTAAAAAATAATAATATATGCAGGGCGGAGACGATCCGCCCCTGTATATGCCGCTCTAAAAAATTATCCCTTTGTCAGCTTATTGTACAGCGCCTGCGCCTGCGGCGTGGACATAAATTTCTCCAGCATTTTCGGATTGTTCACCATCTGGTTAAAGGTCGCCGCCTCGTTCGGTTTCATATTTTTAAGAGCATTGTCGAATTTGCCCTGCTCCAGATCGTTTTTGAGACTTTCCGCCGATACCCCCAGCTTTGCGCTGACTATTTTAAGTAATTTGTCCATCTGCTGCGGCGTTGCATTGATATTAGCCATAAAAATCTTTCCTTTCGCCTTTTAAAATTTATATTTTGTTCTTTCTTTCTCTTACAGCATATGTTATAATATCTGTAAACAGAACAATAAGAACAGGTTCTGAGAATGACTGGATTTTCAGTCTTTCCTTACACAGTATATGAAAAGAGGAAGTTTTTGGTGAGAATTATTGTAATGTCCGATTCCCACGGAATGTCGGCGCAGGTAGAAAAAATAATAAGAGCAAACGAGGGAGCGGACATTTTCGTCCACTTGGGCGACGGTGAAAGAGAGATAGGGGCAATGCGGCTGAAATATCCGGATATCGACCTGCGGAACGTCTGCGGCAACTGCGATTGGGGCGCGAACATACCCCAAAGCATAATAATCGAGGCAATGGGCAGAAAAATTTTCTGCACCCACGGTCACGCCTACCGCGTCAAGGACGGTATCGAACCCCTTGCCTTTGCCGCAAAGGAAAACGGCTGCTGCGCCGCGCTTTACGGACACACCCACGAAAGATTTATCGGCACGGAGGAGGGCATAGACATAATGAATCCGGGGAGCTGCTCCTGTCCCCGCGACGGTATGAAGCCGTCCTACGGGTATATAGACGTTACCGAGAACGGGGTGTTTATGAATATTATTGAGGTTGGGTATTGATGACAGTTGACAATCAATTAATAAAATGTGCAAAGGCGGCATGGTCTTGGAAATCATAGGGAAAATCAACATTTCAATATATCAGCCTGTTACCGAAAGTAAAATTTTGACCGATAAGGTCGTTTTGACATACAATCGTAAAGAACACATAATCGAACGCAGAGGGCAGGCTTTTTTTGATAAATATTCGCCTATGTTTGCCGATATTATTGCCGACCCCGATTATATATTCAAGGACAAAAAAAAAAAAATACTGCTTTGGCAGCAAAAATCATTTCGGACGGCGAGCACTCGCTGTATATTTGTTTGCGGCTGGCTGTTGAGGGAGAAAACCCTGAATATAATAACTCTATAATTACAGCCGTCTTTGAAAACGGCAGACGTTTTTCACAGCGCATAAAAAATAATCCTCCTGTTTACAAAAAACTTGACAAAAAGGAATAAATATGCTATAATATGATTAAGATAAAGTAGGTTATTTGTGGTGGTAAATTTCGCAGCGACCACGCGCCGACGGTACGACAGGGCTTAGTCCCGAGAGATGCAGGAGAGTGCTGCGCCTGCCAAATAGCCATGATTTGCCGCCCCGATTTGTCGGGGCGGTTTTTTATAACAAAACAGGAAAGGATGTACTGATATGAAATTCAAAAAAATCACAGCAATCCTCACAGCGGCGGCTTTGGGTACAGCCCTTTCCGCCTGCTCAAACGGAGCTGACGGCGGAGAAAATCGAGACGGCGAAAGCAATACCGCCGAGGTCATGGAGACCTCAAACGTTGAGGGGACGGCCCAGACCGAGTCCGCAGCCGTACCTGCAAAGGAGTACAGCGAAACGGTACAGCGTTCGTTTTTATCCTTGGGCAACACCTACCGGCTTGAAAACAAGCTCTCACAGGCTATGCAGGGCGAAAAGACAACCGTTGCGTACATCGGCGGCTCTATAACCGAGGGCGTCGGCGGCACTCCCGACACCTGCTACGCCAAGCTTTCCTTTGACTATATTGCGGAAAATTTCGGCACGGGCGATAATGTTGAATACGTAAACGCAGGGGTAAGCGGCACACCCTCCATACTGGGAAATCTCCGCGTTAAAAAGGACGTGCTGGACTACTCTCCCGACATTGTTTTTGTGGAATTTGCCGTAAACGACGGCATGGAGCAGCTTTACAAGGAGTCCTACGAGTCTCTTGTGCGGACTATCCTGAAGCAGGATAACGAGCCTGCGGTGATACTTTTATTCACGGTTACTAAAACGGGACACACCTGTCAGGAGCATATGTCGCAAATAGGCGAGCATTACGGTCTGCCGATGATAAGCGTCCCCAACGCCATAAACCCCGAGATAGAAGCAGGTACTATGACATGGGCGGACTACTCAAACGACGAGGCGCACCCCAACGCAGAGGGGCACAAGCTGGTTGCCGAATTTATCGAGTACTATTTTGAAACGCTCAAGGTCAGGGACGCAGTGGACAGTCCTGCTGAAATGCCTGTACTTCCGAAGTTCGGAAACCCGTATGAGGACGCTTTCCTTGCGGAGGTTGATTACGATAACTCAAACCCGAATTTGCAGATAGGCGAAACGGGAAGCTTCTCCCTCGAATCCAGGAGCGCTGCGGACTTTACAAAGGGCGCGTGGGTTTACAGCGGAGAGGGTTCGGAGCCGCTTAAAATGACCGTCAAGGGCAACAGCTTTTTCTTTGTCTGCAAGCGTAACAACAGCGGCACAATGGGCAAATTTGAGGTCTATATTGACGGCGCAAAGGCTGCAACGATCGACACAAACCAAAGCGACGGCTGGGGAGACCCTTACGCGTTTCAGGCAATTAAGCGTTCCGGTGTGCATGAGATGAACGTGGAAATAGTTCCTGCGGAGGACAGCGCGGGAAAGACTGTCGAGATATTCGCGGTGGGCGTTACGGCTAATGAGGATATTACGTTTTAGTCTGAGCTTTGCAAGGCTCTGAAAAAGGAAGTGATAGGAATATGTGTATATATAAAATAGAAGAAATTACAGAAAAAATACGTCCTATTGCAGAAAATTATAAAATAGATAAAATCTGTTTATTCGGCTCGTACGCAAGAGGAGAGGCTGTTGAAGAAAGCGATATAGACCTGATCGTCAATGCAAATCAATTAAGGGGACTTAAATTTTTTGGGTTTTATGAAGATTTGAAAGAAGCCTTTCAAAAAAATGTAGACCTGATCACGGAAGAGCAGATCAGCAGAAACCGAAGCAATCCTTTATATAAAAGGTTCATTGAAGAACTTGAAGCAGACAGAAAGGTGATCTATAGCTTATGATAACGTCCGATGAAAGAGATAAAAATATCATTGCTCATATTTTAGAATACTGCGGTCAGATCGACGAATGTTTTTTAAGGTTCGGCAGCAGCCGCGAAGCATTTTTGTCCGATGCTATATTCCGCAATGCGGTAAGTATGGCGGAATTTCAAATAGGAGAATTGGCGGGACATCTTTCGGAAGCTTTCAAGGAAAAAACCAAAAATGAAATACCGTGGAAAGAAATTCGCGGAATGAGAAATATTTTTGCTCATAATTACCTTGAAATGGACGCTGAGAGAATTTGGGAGGTCGCTGCCGAGGATATACCTGCGCTGAAAAAATTTTGCGAAGCTCAGGTCAAATCAAAATTTTAAAAAGGCAAACGAATTTTATTTCGATTTTTAAAAATTATACGGCGGACGGTTTGACGCTTTTTTATATTCTCAATATGATATGGCAATATGGCACTTTGTAAAAAAATCCGCTTACGAAAACGTTTAAAATTGTGAATTTTTTTACTACCCCCTTGCAATAATTTTACATTAATGTTACAATGTAGGTATGAATGTTTTGCCTCGTTTAGGCGTTATGAAAAAGGAGTTGTATATCTAATGAATTACGGACATTTTGACCTTGAAAAAAAAGAATACGTTATCACTAAACCGAATACCCCCGCTCCCTGGGCAAACTATTTGGGCGACCCCGAGTACGGCGCAATGATCTCCGGCAACGCAGAGGGCTACAGCTTTGTCAAATCGGGCGCTAACGGACGTCTCCTCCGCTACCGCTTCAACACTAATCTTGCGCTCCCCGGAAGATTTATCTACATCAGGGATAACGACACCGCAGATTACTGGTCCGCTTCATGGCAGCCTGTGGGCAAGCCCCTCGACCAATACAAGAGCGAGTGCCGCCACGGTACCGCCTACACCGTTATCTCGGCAGAGTATGCGGACGTTAAATCAGAGGTAACATATTACGTTCCCCGCGGAAAGACCTACGAGGTTTGGCGCGCGGTCATAACAAACCATTCCGACAAGCCGAGAAAGCTTTCGGTGTACGGCTTCTGCGAATTTACGAACGACAACAACTACGAGCAGGATCAGGTCAATCTCCAGTACACGCAGTTCATTACAAGGACTACCTTTGAGGAAAACAAGATCGTTCAGCATATAAACGAAAACAGCGGCAAGCATGAGGACGGCTCCAACCACAAAGAGCGTTTCTTCGGCATGGTAGGCTCCGAGGTCTGCGGCTACTGCGGCGACCTGAACAGCTTTATCGGTCCGTACCGCACCATGGCTAACCCGATCATGGTTGAAGAGGGACGCTGCAAGAACGTGCTCAACTACAACTCCAACGCCTGCGGTGCGCTCCAGACTGCCGTTTCTCTCGGCGCGGGCGGCACTATAGAGCTTATTTATATAGTAGGTCAGCGGAACAACGCTGAGGCTACGGCTATTCTCAACGAATACAAAGAACCCGGCAAGGTTGACGCTGAAATTCGGGAGTTAAAAAATTACTGGCACGGCAAGCTGAACAACTTCCAGATAAACACTCCAAGTCCGGAGTTCAACAACATGATAAACGTTTGGAACGCTTACCAGTGCTTTATCACATTCATATGGTCAAGAGCCGCTTCATTTATCTACTGCGGACTCCGCAACGGCTACGGCTACAGAGACACGGTGCAGGATATTCAGGGTATTATCCACCTCGATCCCGAAATGGCAGGCGACAAGATACGCTTCATGCTTTCGGCGCAGGTCGACAACGGCGCGGGACTTCCCCTCGTTAAGTTCGACCACAAGGCAGGACATGAGACCTGCCCCGATGAGAACGACGAAAATTCTATTTACGCAAAGGAAACGGGACACCCCTCATACCGTGCGGACGACGCTTTGTGGCTCTTCCCCACTATCTTCAAGTATATCGGCGAAAGCGGCAACACTGCTTTCCTTGACGAGGTCATCCCATACTCCAACGGCGGCGAGGACACCGTTTACAACCACTTAAAGAGAGCTATAAACTTCTCAATGACACATCTCGGCGACCACGATATGCCTGCGGGTCTCCACGCGGACTGGAACGACTGTCTCCGCATGGGCAAAAAGGGCGAGTCCACATTCGTTGCATTCCAGCTTTACTATGCAATGACAGTGCTGAAGGGCTACGCGCAGCAGAAGAATGATACAGAGTACATCAAGTACCTTGACGACGTTCAGGGCAAGCTTGGCGCGTCACTTGAAAAGTGCTGGGACGAGGACAGATTTATCCGCGGTATTCGCGAGGACGGCGTTATCGTCGGCGCAAAGAAAGACCCCGAGGCAAATATGTGGCTCAACCCGCAGAGCTGGGCTGTGATTTCCGGCTTCGCTTCAAAGGAGCAGGCTGAAAAGTCCATGGACTCGGTACACGAAATATTGAACACACCTTACGGCGTAAAGCTTCTCGAACCGCCTTATGTTAAGAATTATTTTGACGGCGCGCTCATGCACATCTTTAACCCCGATACAAAGGAAAACGGCGGTATCTTCTCACAGTCGCAGGGCTGGGCGATACTTGCGGAGTCAATGCTGGGTCACGGCAACAGAGCATTTGAGTACTTTATGGAAAGCTCCCCCGCGGCAATGAACGACAAGGCGGAAGTCCGCGTTATAGAGCCTTACGCTCACGGACAGTTCACCGAGTCCACCCGCTCGCCTTTTGAGGGACGCTCACACGTTCACTGGCTGACAGGTACGGCTTCCACAGTAATGGTAGGCTGCGTGGAGGGTATTTTGGGTATGCGTCCCAACGCAGAGGGACTTGTGGTTGACCCTGCTGTTCCTTCCGACTGGGCAAGCTACACCGTTGAAAAAACGTTCAGAGGAAAGAAGCTTTCAATGACGTTCAACAATCCCAATCACGCCGAAAGCGGAGTGACTTCCATAGTCCTCAACGGCGAAAAGCTTGAGGGTAATCTTATTCCCGCAGGCAAGCTTAAGGACGAGAACGAGGTCGTTGTGACCCTTGGATAAGGACGAATAAAAAGTAAAGAGTACAGGGCTTTGGCTCTGTACTCTTTATTTTATCCGTTGTAAATTTCATTTTGCACTAAATTTTTACCGATCTTAACCCATGCTCCGAGCAGTAAAAATAAAGCGTTCCGCCGCCTGTCCGCGGGATCCTTGCAGCCGCTTCCTGTTCTGGATAGAGCCTAACAAAGCTTACCCTGTCATACCCCAACAACGCCGCAAACATTATATAGTGTGATTTTTCCATAGGGTGATTAAAGGTAACATAATATTCATCGTCCACAATTTCTACGGTCGGGGTATGCTCATCATCGGGGCTTTCGGCGGACAGCGGCGCAAGCTTTCTTCCGCAGCAGGAAAGCTCCCCGCCGCCAGAAGCCGTGATGATATTCCCGCATTCGGGACACACAAAAAATTTGGTTCTTTTCATATTCCCCGCTTCGGGACCTTTCAAAACCTGCTCGCCGCTTAAAAGCGTTTCAGCGGGTACTCCGTAAATTCGTGAGATCTCCGTCAGCATAGATATGTCGGGCAAGCCCGCGCCCCGTTCCCATTTTGAAACGGCTTTGTCGCTTACCGAAAGCATCTCGGCAGCCTGTTTCTGGGTCAAGCCCCGCTCTGTCCGAAGCCTTTTCAGCAGCGCGCCGATTTTTTCACAGTCCATAAGCTGTCTCCTTTCTTAGATTTGTGTAATTATTATAACACAACGGAGCAGCCTTGTAAACCTACTAAGCGTAGAGTTCCTCCTGCCGTGAAAAAAACATATACTGCAATTACTTGCAGGCAATATAAATGTCCATGTTCTCTCCGTCCGTCTCAAAGCAAGGGATAACATCATTTGACGACTGCTCCAAGCCGTTCACCCGCATATACTCCATAAGAGTTTTATAGCCGTTGGGAATTATCACAAACGGATTTTCAAAGGGACTTTCAATATGTATCGCCGCATACTTATGCGCCGCCTGCTCGTGTATTTCAACGTTGGGAGGAACTACTCCCTCGGGCAGTATCCAAGCCGCCTCGTAGCCGTGCATATTGAAGCAGTTTATCTGCTCCTGTGATACGTTTGGGAAATCCCAGCCGATGACCTGCGGCTTGTCAACTCCGCAGTCGCGGGCAATGCTGAACATTCTGTCAATGGCGTCGCCCTCGGGGTCGGCGCTTATAACAGCGTGTTTTACATAGCGGAACGCGGGGACTGTCTCAACTCTCAAATTTGTGTACGCCTCGCCGCAGGTCACCATATCGCCGCGGAAAAGATCGTCAAGCGAGCAGTTGAAAAGACCGCAAAGCTCCAAAGCCTTTTCCATTTCGGGCTGCGCCGCGTCAAGCTCCCATTTTGACACAGTCTGACGGCTGACGTTCAGTTTTTCCGCCAAGTCCTCCTGAGTCATATTTCCACGCAGATGTCTTAAAAACTGCAAATTTTTTCCGAAACTCATAAAACATTCTCCTTCAAAATTATTGCGCCGCGCTGTATATAAGTATAGCATTTTTCACGGCGAAATTCAACCAACCTGCAGGTGCTGTTTTTTTGGTCGGCGCAACTTCAAAGTGCGTGGGATTTTTTATAAGGTAAACCCCGTTCCCACTGCAAACCAATAAAGACGGGAGCGTGCCAGTACAGGCATGCCAATACAGGCGTACCGGTACAGGCTGCCCCCGCCCTACAGAAGCTGTCAGCTATTAAGGCATTGGTCAATTTTCGGTTTGTCGAAGCCGATAACAACTTTCCCGCCGTCGAAAACCGTCACGGGAATACCCGTCTGCCCCGATACCTCAATAAGCTTGTTATAGTTGTCGCGGGACTCGGAAACGTCTATCACGTCATATTTGACCTTTCTGCTGTCAAGGTATGCTTTTAATTTTGTGCAGTAGCCGCAGCTGTCCGAAGAAAAAACTTTTATCATGGCAAATCTCCTTTTTGAATAAAATTTACAGCGTTCAATGCTGCCTCCGCTCCGTCCGAGACAGCGGTTACTATTTGTCTGTAACGCTTTTCGCGGACGTCCCCCGCCGCAAAAACCCCCTTGATATTTGTCTGCAAATTTTTGTCGGCAACAATATAGCCCTGCTCGTTAAGCTTTATGAAGTCCCCGAAAAGCTCTGTTGCTGGAACGCTGCCGATATAGCCGAAAACCGCGGAGAGGGGCAGCTTTTCGGCTTTTTCGGCAGGCTCGTCCGCACCGTGTATCAAGGCGTACTCCAGCGCGTTTTTGCCGCCTACGTCTGCAAGCTCGGTGTTGTACATTATCTCGATATTGGGCGCGCCTTCAACCCTTTTCAGCACGGCATTTTCGGCATGAAAGCTATTTTTTCGGCGTATTATAATTACCCTTTCGGCAATTTTTGAAAGGTATAAAGCCTCCTCCAAGGCAGCGCTGCCGCCGCCAACTACCCCGACAGTCCTGCCCCTGTAAGCGGAGCCGTCGCATACAGCGCAGTAATGCACGCCTCTGCCGCGGAATTTTTCTTCGCTTTCTATCGGCAGCTTTTTGGGGGAAGCCCCCGCCGCAATGATCACCGCTTCGGCTTCATATATTTTGCTTTCGGTAAAAATTTTTTTGGAGCTGTCGGAAAGCTCCGTCCTCTCAATAGGGTCGAACTCCTCTATATCAACGCCGAGGGCGGAAAGCTGCTCTCTGAATTTTTCCGCAAGCTCCGCGCCCGTTATGCTGACGTACCCGGGATAATTTTCAATAACGCTGCTTACGGCAGCCTGTCCGCCCACAACGCCGTTTTCGATTATTACGGGAGCGATCCCCGCCCGTGCCGCATAGACCGCGGAGGCTACCCCCGCAGGACCCGCGCCGATTATAACAAGCTTTGTTTTTACAATTTTCTTTTCCATAAAGATATTATAACCGATATGCGCGAAAATCCGCATAAAGTATTTTAAGGTTTTATTTTCCTTTCAGTCTTCTTTCACTCATTCAACACAATCAGGCTGTATACTTATATCATATTAAGAAAGCGCACGGAAGCGTTCTTAAAAAACAGTTGCTTTGGAAAAAATAACAAAGTGTAAAAATAACAAAACCGTCCCCGAAACGGAAATCGCAGTCGGAGGGCGGTGTCCAACAAAACCATTGCCAAAATGCTGCTTTGCAGTATCGGGCAAATTCATATACATCTCCATTTGGAAAACAGAGGATATAAATTCTCTGTTTTCTTTTTTGCCCTCCAATACGTTTGATATGTCCAACCGGACAGTTGCCTTTTTTCAAGCCGTGCTGCAATTATAGCAATTCATAAAAATAACCATACTGTAGGGGCGGGGTCTCCCCGCCCGCGATACAAAAATATACTGAACCACGGGACGGGAAACCCGTCCCCTACGAATTATGTCAGGATATTTTTATGTACCGCTATAAATTTATTTTGGAGGTCTGCAATGCTTAAAAAATCATTTCATTTTTGACGGCGGCTTTGGGCTGCTTCTAAGTCTTGACAACCGTCCCCATAAGTGGTATACTTATTAAATGCAAGCGAGGTTCGGCGGGATTTTTTTGCCGCTTAACTCCGACAGCGCAGTTCATTTGTACCTTCCTGCGCAAAAAATACGTTGTATTTTTAAATACCAAGGTAAAGTATTTTTTAAATCAAAACCGGGACTACATTTCGATCATTCGGGTGCAGTCTGTCTGCGCCCTTTTATTTTGGAGGAATTTTTATGTACATATTAAAAGCCGAAGCCGCTTTTGACAGCGCGCATTTTTTAAGCGGCTACAAGGGGAAGTGCGCTAATCTTCACGGACACAGGTGGGTCATCTCGGCGGAAATAGCTTCCGAAAAGCTTGTGGGAGACGGGCAGCTTCGAGGCATGGTGACGGATTTCGGCGATATAAAGCGGGACATAAAGTCTCTCGCGGACGAATTCGACCACGCTTTTATATATGAAAAAAATTCTTTGCGGAGTACCACTGTCGCCGCGCTTAACGAGGAAAATTTCCGCCTGATAGAGGTGGATTTCCGTCCCACGGCGGAAAATTTTGCGGAGTATTTTTATAACCGTCTTTCAAAAATGGGGTACAGCGTCAGAAGCGTGACGGTGTACGAAACACCCAATAATTGCGCGACTTTCATGGATTAAGGAGAATTTTTATGTACACATACAACGTTGCTGAAAAATTCGTCAGCATTAACGGCGAGGGCAGGCGCGCGGGACAGACCGCGGTTTTCGTCCGCTTCAAGGGGTGCAATCTGGACTGCTCCTACTGTGATACGAAATGGGCGAACAGAGGGGACTGCCCCTGCGAGAGTCTTACGGAAAAGGATATTTTGGACTACGTCCTTGCAAGCGGTATAAAAAACGTTACCCTCACAGGAGGCGAGCCGCTTTTGCAGGAAAACGTCCGTGAGCTTATCGAACTGTTGGGGGAGAACTCTCTTTCCGTTGAGATAGAGACTAACGGTTCGGTGGATATTTCGGCGTATCGAAACGATAAGCACCGTCCAATTTTTACCTTGGACTACAAGCTGCCTTCCAGCGGCATGGAAAGCCGTATGCTTACGGAAAATTACAAATACCTGCAAAAAACGGACACGGTAAAATTTGTCTCGGGCAGCCGCGCCGACTTGGAGCGGGCTCTCGAAATCATTCGGGAGTACGGCTTGGCGGAGAAATGCGCGGTTTATATCAGTCCCGTTTTCGGCATGATCGACCCTGCGGAAATTGTGGAATTTATGCTGCAAAATAAATTGAACGGCGTCAATTTGCAGTTGCAGCTCCACAAATTTATTTGGGATCCGAATATGAAAGGCGTTTGATTTTTATGCGTAAGAAAATTATTTTTGGTGCGGTTATTTTTGTTGTTTTGGCGGCGGCAATTGTCGGTGCAATTTATTTTAATAAAAATTACGCAATTGTTGAAAAACAGTATGGAACAAAACTTTCTATTCATATTGACACTGAAAGGCTTTTGTGTGAAGGCTATGACGATCGGGACGAGCTTGTAAAATGTACGCCGAGTTTAAAAAAACTGACAAAGCTTGAAAAATTGTGGCTTATGGCAGATGAAAATATGGATTTGAGTTATCTTTCCGAAATGAAAGATTTGAACGAGCTTACTATTTTTTATTTTGACGAATACTGCGGACGGCTTGAAACTCTGCCAGAATTGCCCAATTTAAAAACGTTATGGCTGTGTGATTTAAAATTTGTAGGTTATCAAACACATTTTACTTTACCCGACGATGTTGAATATAATTTTGACAGCATAGAAACGCTTTGGATACTGGGTAATCAATATTTTGATATTGATTGCTTGAAGCATTTTAAAAACCTGAAAACTTTGAATATTGATACTCCTAATTTAAAATTGACCGATGAACAAATCACGGAATTGCAGGAAAAAGGTATAAATATTGGATTTTCATATTAACGGAGGAACATTATGGATAAAATAAATTACGCCGAAATAGAAAAGCACGTCCGCGGGATACTGGCGGCTTTGGGGGACGACCCCGACCGTGAGGGACTGAAAGAGACTCCCGCCCGCGTCGCGAAAATGTACGGCGAGGTTTTCGAGGGAATGAACTACACAAACCGCGAAATTGCGGAGATGTTCTCAAAGTCCTTTGAGACGGGTTACACCGAGAACGATATTGTTATCGTGCGGGACATCGAGGTCTTTTCCTACTGCGAGCACCACCTTGCGCTGATGTACGACATGAAGGTCACTGTTGCGTATATCCCCAAGGGTAAGGTTTTGGGACTTTCCAAAATAGCCCGTATTGCGGACATGGCGGCGAAGCGTCTCCAATTGCAGGAGCGGATAGGCTCGGATATTGCGGAAATTATGCAGCTTGCAAGCGGCTCCGAGGACGTTGCGGTTTTCATTGAAGCAAGTCACAGCTGCATGACCGCAAGGGGGATAAAAAAGCCCTCCGCAAAGACTGCGACGGTCACTTTGCGGGGACGGTTTGAGACTGATACGGCATTGCAGAACAGATTGTTTTTGCAGATGAAATAATATTTACGGAGGATTTTTATGAAAGCGCTTGTTTTATTCAGCGGCGGCGTGGACAGCTCCACCTGTCTCGCGCTGGCGGTAAAAAAATACGGTAAGGAAAACGTTGTGGCTCTGTCCGTTTCCTACGGACAGAAGCACACCAAAGAAATCGCGGCGGCGGACGCTGTTGCGGACTGCTACGGCGTGGAGCATATCAAAATTGATTTAAGTCTTATTTTCAAGTACAGCGACTGTTCTCTTTTGGCACAGTCCGCAGAGGAGATACCCCATGAAAGCTATGCCGAACAGCTTGAAAAAACGGAGGGTTCACCCGTCTCAACATATGTGCCCTTTCGGAACGGTCTTTTTATCGCGGCGGCGGCAAGCGTTGCCATTTCAAAGGACTGCGGCGTAATTTTTTACGGAGCGCACGCCGACGATTCCGCAGGGAACGCCTACCCCGACTGTTCCCCCGCGTTCAACGAGGCTATGAACAAAGCCGTCCGGGAGGGCAGCGGCGGACAGGTGAAAATCGAAGCTCCCTTTGTTGGAATGAACAAGGCGCAGGTCGTTAAAAAGGGTCTGGAGCTTGGCGTCCCCTATGAGCTGACTTGGAGCTGCTACGAGGGCGGGGACGACCCCTGCGGAGTTTGCGGTACTTGCAGGGACAGGCTTGCGGCGTTTGAGGAGAACGGAGTTACCGACCCATTGAACGCACCGAAGTCCGTCAAGGAAATATTCGATATTATGAAAACATGGGAAAATCTTCGCGGTGAGATACATATTGAAAACGGCGATTACGAGTGCATTGTATGGAATATTTCCAACGATCTGCGGCTTGAAATTTCTATAACTGCATATGACGGAACTATATGTGCTTTCGACCCCGCCGCCGATAGTGTTGATTTTGATAACACGTATCATTGGCACCCCGATCTTTGCAATATATACCGCGATCTGAGGAACATAAACAGCGGCAGGATAAGGTTTGCTTATATGAAATACGGTCTTGGGAAAAAGAAAGCTCATCTTCGAGCAAGTTTTTTCCGAGATGAGAAACGTTCAGATATACTACGTTTTCTTGGGGAAACGGACGGTAAAAAAGAAATTGCTGGGGAAATATGATCTCATTAACAGAATATTTGAAAGACCCCTGCGGAACGCTTTCTATCCCATATTGGAAAAACAAAAATATTATTACTCCCGACCATATTAAAATAGTTCACCACAGAGATTATAATGCGGAAAATTTCGTGGACTATGTTGACGAGCCGTATTTCCGCTTAATTCACAGGCTTGAAAATATTGAAGCTTTTACGCTTGAAAACTTTTATGCAAGAACTGCCGCGACCGAAGATATTACGCTGATAGTTGATCTGATAAATAAATCGTACACCGATTTATCAGTTACATATGAGCAGATTTTGGGACTTACACGGCTTGATGTGTACGACAAAAATCTTTGGATAATAGCGTATGACAAAGAAAATAATTCCGCCGTCGGCTGCGGAATTGCCGATTTTGACAGCGAAGCAAAAGAGGGCATATTTGAATGGATACAGGTGCTTCCCGAATACCGCGGTAAGAAAATAGGTCGGCTTATTGTCAATGAGCTGCTTTGCGGAATGGCGGGAAAGGCTGATTTTGCAACTGTTTCGGGAAAGGTCGATAATGCTTCAAAGCCCGAAATTTTATACAGAAAATGCGGCTTTACCGGAGACGATGTTTGGCACATTTTATACAGAAAGGACTGACCGTATGGAAAATAAAGAATGGGTACTTCCGTCCCACATAATTGCTGTGGGCGGAATCGTTATAAACGACAGGGACGAAATACTTATGGTAAAGCATTGGCGGCAGGGCTGGGTTTTCCCCGGCGGAATGGTTGAGGTCGGCGAAAATCTCATTGACGGCTTGAAACGCGAGGTCATGGAGGAAACAGGCGTGGAAATTGAGGTGGGAGAGGTTTTCTGCCTGTCCTCAAACACTGGGAAATATGCGGGGTACAACGGGGTAAAGGAAATCCCCACAAAGCTTATGCCCGACTTTATTTGCAGGGCGGTATCGGGCGAGCCGAGACCCTCGGAGGAAAATTCGGAGTCCATATATGTGCCGAGAGAAAAGGTACTCGGAATGATAACCGAGCCTGCGATCATCGAAAGATTTAAGGCATACCTTGAATACGGCGGCAGACCGATTTATATGGAGTACATAACCAAGCCTGAATTTGTACTGAAACTGAAAAGGACGATATAATGGAGAAAAGATTTATACTCGAAACCGAAAGACTGTACCTCCGCGAACTAAGACAGTCCGACTATGATTCCCTCTGCAAGATTTTGCAGGACGGGGAAACCATGTACGCCTACGGCGGCGCGTTTGATGATAATATGGTGCAGGACTGGCTGGACAGACAGCTTGCGCGTTACGACGAATACGGCTTCGGCTTGTGGGCGGTCGTCCTAAAGGAAAACGGAGAAATGATAGGTCAGTGCGGACTTACCATGCAGCCGTGGCAGGACAGGCAAGTCCTTGAAATAGGCTACCTTTTTCAGCGTGCTTACTGGCACAATGGGTATGCCGCGGAAGCCGCCAAAGCCTGCAAGGAGTACGCTTTTTCGCGGCTTAACGCGGATGAGGTCTGCTCCATAATCAGAGACACAAATACCGCCTCGCAGAGGGTTGCCCTGCGAAACGGTATGAAAAAGTCCGATGAGATTTTTGTTAAGCATTACCGCGGTGAGGATATGCCCCACTTTTTGTACTGTGTAAAAAATACGCAAATTTAAACGGAATAAATGATATTTCCGTTTTGGTCGGTGATTAAAATATTTTCCTCGGCAATGCCGTCCAAGGTCATGGTGATAAGGCGGACTGCTCCGTCCGTTTCCTCCCCCGAAAGCTCCCCGCTTATGTTCAGGACTGCGCTTACGGACAAGCCGTCGGCGGCAATATTTACCTCTGCGGAATTTATCTTTTCAAGCTCCGAAAGCTGTGCGGACAGCCTGTTTTCAGTGTCAATTTTCAGAGCAATATCCTGTTCGTCTTGATCGCTGAAATTTTGCACGGTAACGTCCGCAATATCCATTACAACGGTATCAAACGTGTTATCGTCCTTGCAGCCTGTTAAGAGTACCGTCCCGCCTGCGAGGACTGCCGCGGCTAAAATTATTATTTTTTTCATTGTATTTCCTCCCGTTTATTTGTCCCGAAAGTTTTATTGTAATTATTATAGCACGGTGATTTTATTAAATCAACCATATAAAATAAAAAAGGAGAATTTTTATGTCAGGAAGAACCAAACCCGAGACCGAGGGAGTTACCCTCCTCGGTAACCAAAAAACAAAATACCCCACGGACTACGCCCCCGAGGTGCTGGAGACCTTTATAAACAAGCACCCCGACAACGACTATTTTGTGAAATTCAACTGCCCCGAATTTACCAGCCTTTGCCCTATAACGGGACAGCCCGACTTTGCGGCGGTGTACATTTCCTACGTCCCCTCGGAGCGAATGGTGGAAAGCAAGTCCCTGAAGCTTTATCTTTACAGCTTCCGCAACCACGGGGACTTCCACGAGGACTGCATGAACATCATCATGAAAGACCTTATCAAGCTTATGGACCCCAAATACATCGAGGTATGGGGTAAATTCACTCCCCGCGGCGGCATTTCAATAGACCCCTACTGCAACTACGGCAAAAAGGGTACGATGTGGGAGCAGGTTGCAATTGACCGTCTTACTCATCACGACCTGTACCCCGAAAAAATCGACAACCGCTAACGGGGCGGGGAAAGGCTGAGCCTTTACCCTTTTAGACTTATAGCAATCCAACAAAATAATAACCGTATCTGTAGGGGACGGGTTTCCCGTTCCGCTGTTTCATAATCGTGGGCGGGGAGACCCCGCCCCTACAAAAGGCATTATTTTATAGGATTGCTATAGGCAGCACTTAATTCATTTGCTATTTTCATATTAGCAATTAAGCTCTCACACTCTTGCAAGCTTGTACCTTGCGACAATTCTTCACGAAAGAGCCAGATAACTGTTTCAACAAACAAACATTGGAGTAATGCAGCACTCGGAATTTTCACACCGTCACCGACCGCTCGTACAAAATCTATGATCTCCTTTTTCGATTTGAGCGTTAAGTCATCTCTGAATTCGTCAAGAATAAATCTCGATAAATCGAACACGGGATTCCCGACTACTCCCTTAGGGTCGATAACTTTATACTCCCCGGCATCATTTTTCAGTATATTCTCATGATGTAGGTCGCCGTGCAGAAGTAATCTATGCGGATAGTTTTCATTGATATGAAGAATAGTTTTTTCTGCTTTTTCAAGATAAGGGCGGAATATATCGCAATCTCTCCTGGTTCTTGTTCCAATCTCACCGCTTTTAAACCAATCAAGATAGGAAGGAAATGCCCGATTCACAGGTGCATCAGGATGTAATCCTTTAAAAGTATTTGAAAAAATTTTAATACGTTCATCACGCGTTGTTTCTTCAAAAAGAGTCACTCCCGGAGTAATCTTCTCCATCAAATAGACCTTATCTGTTAAAGAGTATTCATAAAGTGATACAAATTTACTGCCCTGAAACAACTTTAATGCCGAGATTTCTTTATCAAATCCATTATTCAATAGAATTTTAAATATAACATCTCCGTATTTTTCTGAAACCGCATAGAAAATCAAGTTGTTATGCGATATTGATTGCACAAGCTCCATCTTATGAAGTTCCCATTTCTCTTGGTATGTTTGCAGCAGACGCAGCTTTTTTCGACCATTATCCTCGCCTAATTTAGCGATGAGCCATTTCTCTTGCAAATCAGATGATATTATGGTTTTCAATTTCTTTGAACCCCCTCACTTCTCTATCTGTAAAATTCGTTTTCTGTCAGAAATTTATTCAGCGCCCCGCAATTTTCCGCAAGGTCAGCTGCGCCGCTATGGCTGCCCTTGTAAAGCTCTATAATGAGACTGCCCTCAAAGCCGCATTTTTGCAGCTCGGTAAAAAGGGTCTTGTTGTCGTACTCGCCGAAGCCGAATTTCAGACAGTCCCCCTTTTCACCGAAGTCGGAAAAATGGACGTGCTTTATATTCCCTCCCAACTCCCGAACCATTTCAATGGGAGTCGTCCCCGAACGGTGCGCCTGCTTCGTGTCCAAAACAAAGGCTGCTTTGTCACCCAAAGCGGCTTTCATTTTTTTCAGGAAATCAATGCTCCCGCCCGTACAGCGTGAAACGTTCTCCTGTACGGCGCAGACCCCGAACTGCTCCGCAGTTTCCTGCAAGCGGAAAAACCGTTCAAAATATTTTTCGTCGGGGAACGGATTTTGCGGCTTGTTGCCGTGGAGGACAAAATATTTTGCGCCGAACAGGTTCATGTACTCAAAAAATTTTTTGTAGTAGTCCAGCATATCTGTTACGCGCCGCTCGTAAGCGGTGAAAAGCATCATCGGCTCGATACCGCAGGTAAAAGGGTGCACCGAAACAACGTCAATGCCGTATTCTTTCTGCACCGCCAGCATTTCGGCACGGTACGGGCCGCTTAGCTCGCAGTGGGAATTAACGAAGATCTCTGCGGTCTTTACGCCGTTTTCCGCAAGCTGACGGAAAGCCTTTTCCACCTCCGTCGGGTACAGGCAGGCTGTTGATACGCCCGCTTTCATTTGCAGGACTCCTTTCAAAACAAACTTTGCAAGGACGGGAAAACGTCCCCTGCATATTATTTTTCCGCATTTTTCTTTTTCATGCCGTTCAGTCCGCCCGCAAGCAGTATCCAGCCTACAGCGGCGATAACCATTCCTATGATCATTTGCACGGCTATATCCGCAGTTATCCGACCGCTGTCCCGATACTCCTCGGCGGCGGCGGATAGCTCCTTTAAGCTTAAATACGCCGAACCGTCGGGATTGCGGTACAAATTAAATTCCATATCCTTGTTTTTTTCGAGAGACGAGTATTCGTCGTAAATGCTTTTCGTTACGATCTGACTTTCGGTGTAGGAATTTTCGCCGTCACTCACAAGAAATTCCACATGATATGTATATGTCTTGTGCCCCGCAGAGTAGCCGCTGCCGTTTTTCTTCTTACGACCCACCGTTGACTCGGAAACCCGTGTATCCGTTATCTGCGCAGTGACTTTTTTTTCAAAGATCAGGGAATTTTCCTCACCTCCCGCAGCGTGAAAACCCCAAACGATCACTCCTACGCCAATTGCAAAAATAATTATCCCGATAATCAAAAGTATTTTATGTTTTTTCATTTCGCGCATTTCCTTTCTTGTCTCTAAAGCCATACCGCCCATTTGCCGTAATCAAAAGTACCGCTGCCGTGATGAAGCTTCCCCTGCTCTTTAAGCTTTCGGAATTCGTCCCGCATTTCGGAAACAATTTCGGGGCTAACGTCTAAAGAATGGTGAGCTGGGAAAACCCTTTTCGCAGGCAGCTCCGCAATTTTTTCAAGTGAAGCAAGGTACGCTTCGGGGTCGGTGGAGGGGTAGTACGCCAAAAGAGTGTCAAGGTAAACCAAGTCGCCCGTAAAAAGATACCCCCGCGCCTTTTCCCAAAAGCACATATGCCCGGGAGAATGTCCGGGGGTGTGGAGGACTGTTACTATCCGTCCCCCAATGTCTATTTCGTCACCGTCCGCAATAATTTTCGAGGGTTTCCCCTGAAATATTTCGTACGCGTTTATATCAAAATTTTCGGGCAGCTTGCAGCGGTCGCAGACCATTTCCCGTATCGTTTCAATGGTCAGAGGAAACTTCCCGTCCAGCCAGTCAAGTTCTTCCTTGTGAGCGTAAAAATCGGGATAATATTTATGTCCGCCGATATGATCCCAGTGGATATGTGTAGCGGCGGCGGTGACGTGCTTGTTGGTAAGCCGCGAGACCTCATCGGATATATCGCAAATGCCAAGCCCCGTGTCGATAAGCAAGCACCGCTCCGAACCGACCAAAAGGTAACAATGGGTCTCCTCCCAGTGGCGGTATTCGCTGATAACATATGTATCGCTGTCGATTTTTTCTGTGGTGAACCAGTTCATAAAATCTACTTCCTTATTATACGTTTATAATACTAATTCACTCCCAATGTATAGACAAAAAATTCGGCGCAAAAATCATATACGCAAATTTTTGCTTGAATTTTTTGTACACATTTAGGTCGTGAATTAGTATAAGGGCGAAATTGTCCGCCCTTTAAAATTAACTTTTCAGCAAAAACTTAATGGATTTGACCGCAAAGCAAAAGCCCTGCTTAAAAGCGTCATGGAATGTGCAGTAAACAAGATCATCGCACTCACGCTTAATTTTTTCCGCGCTCTTTTCGTCTTCCGTATGCGCCTTAACGGTATTCAAAAAATCCTCCGCGGCGTTTCTCGTTGAAATACTTTCATAACGTGAAAAATCGCTGCAATTAAGCAGCTCTTCAAGACTGAATTCATTATTATCCATAAAAATTTTCCTTTCGTGTCTTGACAAAAAGAGTATTCCAATGTATAATAAATTTTGAAACGGACTTTTTGTCTGTTTGGTATAACGTAAACTGTAGCTTTGGTTTGTGACGGTTTACGTTATTTCTTTTTTTCCAAATCCGAATGTAATACCTTAATTCCGCGCCGTATTGTTTGTACCCTCGTCTCGGCATTTTTTTCTGCAACCTCGTCAAGCTGTTTTAATGTTTCAGCGTCGAGACGTACAGCCAACTGCGTTGCTTTAGGATTTTCGGATTTTGGTCTGCCTGTTCGTGGCGACACCTTATCACCTCACTTTTTGAATACCACTAAATACATTATACATTTTGGTATTCAAAAAATCAATACTTAAATCACACAAAATTACAATGTTTTTTTATGCAATTTGTCATTTGTTTCGTGTATTGACAAAAAGAGCTTTCCAATGTATAATGAATTTTGGAACGGACTTTTTGTCTGTTGCGGATAACGTAAACTGTAGCTTTGGTCGGTGACAGTTTACGTTATTTTTTTTCATCGTCTTTCAACCTTTTAATGCCCTCTCTTACAGCCTCGCCTTTATTGACATTGTTTTTTTGGCAATACTCTGTAAGTATTTCGGAACATTCATTGTCAATCCTTATAGAAAGCCGTTCGCCTTTGGGATTATCGGTGGGACGACCTGTTCTTGGCGACAAAATTTTTCACCTCCCACTTTTGTCATACATAATTATATATTATTGTCATACAAAAGTCAATATGTAAAAATGCCTAAAAACAAAATACATTTTTATACAAATTGGCATTTGATGTCTTGACAAAAAAAGCGTTCCAATGTATAATAAATTTTGGAACAGGCTTTTTGTCTGTTTTCGGATAACGTAAACCGTGCTGTGGTTGGTAGCGGTTTACGTTATTTCTTTTCTAATTTGGCGTAAACCTCTCTTATACCTTGACGAATGATTTCCGCCTTGGTAAGTCCCGTTTCCTTTACGCAATATTCAAGAAGCCGTATATCTTCATCAGACATACGTATGCGTGTTTCATGCGTTTTGGGGTCTGTAGTAGGTCTGCCTGTTCTTGGAGACGTTAAAATCACCTCATTTCTGTGTCACCGTAATTATAATAACATACGGTGACACATAAGTCAATATGTAAAAATGCCTAAAAACAAAATACATTTTTATATAAATTGGCATTTGATGTCTTGACAAAAAGAGCTTTCCAATGTATAATAAATTTTGGAATAGACTTTTTGTCTGTTGCGGTAAGCACCTGAGTTTCTTTGCGAGAGGTCGGGTGCTTTTATTTTTGTGCCAGAAATTCAAGAACTATCATTCGCACCAATCCGCTTACTGTTGTTCCCTTTTCGGCGGCAAGCGTTTTAAGCCTGCTCAAAACCTCGGGTGAAAAAAAGACGTTGATACGTTCCGAATTTGACTTTTCGCGTGGAGACATAATTCACCTCCTTGTTATATACACATTATATCACCATTTTATCATCATGTCAATATGTAAATTTGCACAAAATGCAAATATTTCTATTGCGGAGAAAAAATCATCTCAAATCGGAACACCGCCGCACATATAATGCAAAATTAATTTCCGTAAGGTAAAAAAATTTCTTGACATCACACAAAAAATATGCTATACTTAAATAAAAAGGGAGCCCTACACAAAAGCTGTGGCTTGTCTGCGGATCGGGTCGCTCCCCGGTTTAGAACAGTAAAATAACCGCCAGCCGTCGGAAGCTTTGGCGGTTATTGCTTTCTCTCGCTACTTTTTGTTGTTTCTATTGCTAAAAACAACGTAGCAGAGAGTAATAACATCTGTCAACAAATTTGCAAAAAGCAATAAATCGGATAAACTGATATTTGTCTCCATAGTTATCATTCCCCCTCTCATATGTAATGGGAAAGGGGAGCAACCGCCTCCGCAAAACAAGAAATACTCTTGCTTCGGACTCATACCCATAATATCACATTTTTCGGCGTTTGTCAACTCTTGGCAAACGCTTTTTATATTTGATAAAAAACAGCGGCAGACAATTTATGTCCGCCGCAAAAGTTTAATTTTTATTTTGATATGCGTACCCAAAATTTATCGGCGGAGCAGTAACGGAAATATAAACAAACTCCCCGTCCCCGTCATTTTTCAGACCGTGGACGTCCTTGTCCGCAAACCGAACAACGTCCCCCGCTGTGAAAGGCTGCTCCTTGTCGTCCGCAAGCAGGAGCTTTCCGCTGCCCTTTACGGCGTACCAGATCTGCTCCGAAGCTTCATGGATATGGCGGGGCTGACTTGCTCCGACCTCAAGGTGTACCTCTGTGATAGTGACCCGCTTGCTCTCCGAGTTTTCGGGATTGAGAAGCTGTCTTGAAACAACGCCGGGGTTGGACATTGCCTTTATTTCGGACGATTTAATAAATTCCATAACAGTTCCTCCAAATCTTTTAACTTTAACGTTACATTGTAAGAGGCTTGACAAGCCCCTATTAATGTAACTTCCCCTATAAGCCTTACTGCCCGCGGGGGCTCCCCGCTTCCCCGCTATGCCTTAGCCTTTTTCGCCTTGCCGCCCTTATGCAGTTTGTCCTCCAAAGTTACCCAAAGCGGACAGGTGAAGCATACCGACGAGTACGCGCCCGCTATCATACCTATCATCATAGGAAGGGAGAAAGAGATAATGGACGTTACTCCGTAAACCGCCGCTACGATAGTTACCGCCAGCATTGCAACAATTGTTGTAATGGAGGTATTTATCGAACGGGTCAGGGACTGGTTAATGCTCATATTAACAATTTCATTGCGGCTCTTGGACTTTCTGTACAGGGTCTCATTCTCACGTATACGGTCGTAAATTACGATAGTATTGTTGATAGAGTAACCCAGTATCGTCAGTACCACCGCCATAAAGTTTGCGTTGATAGACATATGGCAGATGATGAACGTGCCATACACAATAATACAGTCGTGGAGCAGCGCGGCAATAGCGCACACGCCCGCAAGCCAGCCGCCGATATTCTTAAATCGTATCGCGATGTAAATTACAAGCACGATAAATGAAAGCAGTACCGCAACAAGACACTTCAGGAAAAATTCCTTACCCGAGGAGGGGGAAACGTCCGAGGACTCGATAAGCTCGATATTGTTTGCCGCGTATTTTTCGGTAAGGGTATTTGTCAGCTCAAACTGCTTGTCAGAGGTCAGTCCGCTGTTTGAGATAAGGGAAAGCTGAATGTTGTTCCTGCCCGTGGAGAAGTCCTCGCCTACGGTGGAATTTACACCGATACCGTCCAGAGCGGCGGTAGCGTCGCTTTCAAACTGACCTTGGTCAAGCTCGCCGTCATAAACGTAGGTGAGGATAGTACCGCCCTTGAACTGAATGTCAAGATTTGCGCCGAAAATAAAGGTGGACAAGATCGACACGGCAATAGCTACAGCCGAAATTATAAAGTATATTTTTTTATTGCCCACAAAGTCAAATTTATACTTATTCATTTGCAGCGCCTCCTCCGTAAAGCTTGGGATTTCTCATAGCCTTGAATTTCGACAGCGAAGCAAGCATGAGCCTTGAACAGAACACTCCGAAGAAAAGGTTCAGCGCAACGCCTGTCAGAAGTGTGAAGCCGAATGAGTAGATAGTACCCGCTGTGGACGGTCCGAACATAAAGAATACAAAGTGAAGAAGCTTTGCAAAAACACTGTCGGGAGTACCGAACGCGCCCATGAGGATTATCGCAACCAGTATCATGGTAACGTTGCCGTCCAAAATCGCGGAAAAGGCTCTCTTGAAGCCCGACTCGATAGAGCCGTCAAGGGTCTTGCCGTTTGCAAGCTCCTCCTTGATACGCTCGGAGGTGATGATGTTAGCGTCAACGCCCATTCCGACAGCAAGGATAATACCCGCGATACCGGGGATAGTCAGTATCGAGCCGTTCATAAATCCGAAGTATCCGGAGATAAACGCCAGCGTACCCGCTACCTGTCCGATAAGGGAAACCACCGCAACCGCGCCGGGGAGACGGTACAATGCTATCATAAACACCGCAATAAAGGCGAATGCGATAAGTCCCGCTATGACCATGGCTTCAAGCGCGCCTGTGCCGAGGCTGGGGGAGATCGTTGAAAAGCTTGCAGTAACAAGCTTAAAGGGCAGCGCACCCGAATTTATCTTGTCCGCAAGGGACTTTGCGCTTTCCGCGTCGAAATTGCCCGAAATGGTAGCCCGACCGTCGGTGATGACCGCGGAAACTCTCGGATAAGAGAAGCAGGTATCGTCCATCCAAATGGAGATAACTCCGTTTTCGGCGTAAAGCCTTTCGGTAGCCTCCGCAAATTTCTTTGCGCCCTCGTCGGTAAGATTAAGGCTTACAAGCCATTCCAGATTGTTATTGCTGTCCTGCGTGTAAGCGGCGTAAGCCTCCTGAACATCGGAACCCACAAGGATAACGCTTTCTGCGGTAATGCCTGTAGGCGCGCCCAGGTCGTCAACCTCGTAGCCCTCGCGGAAGGTCAGCTCGGCAGTCTCGCCCAGCTCCTTAACGGCGGATTCGGGGTCGAAATTCGCCTCGCCCTCTTTCCATGGGAAACGGACGATAATACGGTCGTTATTGTAGTCGATATAGCTTTCGTAGTCCGTAATACCAAGCTTTATCATACGCTGTACTATAACTTCCTTTGCAGCGTCAAGCTGTTCGTCTTCGGCGTCAATACCCTCGGGGGGAGTAAATGTAACGTCAACGCCGCCCTTGATGTCGATACCGAAGCGGATATTCTGCGCGCCCTTGACGTAAACTGTCTTGATATCGCCGTAATAAGTTGTAACGCCGAAAATCACCGATGCCGCGAAAATAATTATCAGCGCAAAAACGATAAAAAAGACAGGCTTTTTAACCTTTCTCACGATTTTACCTCCTGTAATGCCGATATATCGGCAGAAATTATCATTTTATTATACCATTATTATGGACTTATGTCAAGGGTTTGCGGCAAAAATCAACCAAAAAGAAAAATCTTCTTTTAAATCCTCTTGTCTTGATTTGTTAATAATTATATGCTATAATAACCATTAGACTATAAAAATTTCCATAAGATTGAAGGAATAATTATGTCAAAAAATTATGATGTTATTATCGCAGGCGCAGGCGCAGGAGGTCTCTACTCCGCTATAAACCTGCCCGCAGACCTGAAGGTGCTGCTTATAACAAAGCGGGAGCTTATACTTTGCAACTCCGCTCTGGCGCAGGGCGGTATTGCCGCAGTCTATCAGCCCGAGGACGACAGCACCCAGCTCCATACCAACGATACCCTTATTGCGGGAGGCTTCAAAAACAATCCCGACAGCTTAAAAATACTTGTGAACGAGGCTGCCCACGAAATAGAGAAGATCATTTCTCTGGGCGTGGACTTCGACCGCGACGAGCAGGGCAACCTACACCGCACTCTGGAGGGGGGACACTCCCGCCGCAGGATATTCCACCACAAGGATTCAACAGGCTTTGAGATAACCACAAAGCTTCAGGAGACAGTCAAAAATATGTCCAACGTGGACATTATGGAGAACGCCCTGCTCTGCGGGATAAAGCGTACCTCCACAGGCTTTTCGGCGGATATTTCGGCGGACGGCGTCCATGCGGCGTACAACAGCCGTTATTTTATCCTTGCAACAGGCGGTATAGGCAGGGTCTATGACTTTACAACAAATTCCGCCATTGCCACGGGGGACGGCATTACATTTGCCTATGAAATGGGCGCGAATATAAAAAATCTGTCCCTTATACAGTTCCACCCCACGGCTTTCAATAATAAGCACACACGCGAATGTTTCCTTATTTCCGAGGCGGTTCGGGGCGAGGGAGCGTACCTGAAAAACTGCCGCGGCGAACGCTTTATGCAGAACTACGACGAACGGCTGGAGCTTGCTCCGCGGGACGTTGTTTCCCATGCTATAGTTACCGAGGGCAGACGGCTTGATTCGGACGAATTTTATCTTGACATTACCCACAAGGACGCGGATTTCCTTAAAAACCGTTTCCCCATGATATATAAGTACCTGCTTAGCCAGGGCATTGACATGACTAAGGATATGATACCCATTTATCCATGTCAGCACTACCTTATGGGCGGCATAAATGTCAGCACCCATGCCATGACCTCTATCGAGGGTCTTTACGCCGTGGGCGAATGCTCCCACACAGGCGTACACGGCAACAACCGGCTTGCCTCAAATTCGCTTTTGGAGGCGTTGGTTTTCGGCAGACAGGCTGCGCTTGATATTGCAAACCGTATAGAAAACAATAAAGATTATGAATTGGATAAGCTTGAAAGCGGAGATTTCCCCGTCAGCGGGACAGCCGTGCCCATACCGCAGGGAATACGGACGGAGATCCGCCATATCATGCAGCGGTCATATTTTGTTATCCCGAATATGCAGGAGGCTTTGTCGGGCTTCGAGCGCATTTCGGAGATAAAGACCATGCTTGAAGAAGGGGATTTTGCGGTGGATCACAATTATGTTGAAGCCAAGTCCCTTGCGACGGTGGCGTACCTTATTTTAAAAGAGGTCATCTGACGATACTTCCCGCCGCAAAAGCTTCGGCGAGGACTTGAATCGCAGCTCTTATCCCGCAGATAAAGGCGTAATATGCGTCCTCGCTGTTGATAACGTCGCAGGCTTCAATGTACTCCTCAAAAAGTTCAAAATCGTTGGTGCTTAGACGTTTTTTCAGCATCTCCAGCGCCTCGTCGCGGGTCTCGAACGCTTCGGTTTTTCTCTTCGGTATCTCGTGCGCGTCGCAGTATTCGCATATATCCGAAAAGAAATACTCTCTTATAATGTTTTTCATAGTTGATTCTCCTTTTTAACTTTTTTTATATTATATATAATAGTTGTTTTTATGTCAATAAAAAATGGTTGGAAAAATAAAAATTCATGCACAAAACACACATACATACCATACTAGTACGACATTAGTTTGTGCAAATCGACGGAAAATAAATTGCTTGACAAATAATAAAATCGGGTGTATAATTAAGCATAAGAAAAGATACTATGTGTTCACAGTGACACGCAAACGAAAGAACCCGAGGGTGCTGCCTCGGGTTCTTCATTTGTCTTAGAGAGAATTTTGTCAAACAAACGCACTGTAAGCACCGCCGTAAATAATTTTTAAAAATTTCCCAAAATGTCTTGACAAGAGGTGCCGCAATATAGTATAATTAATGCGATAGGCGTTTTATGCCTAAACCCAGATACGAACAAAAGGAGGAGAAAAAATGAAAAGAACATATCAGCCCAAAAAGCTTCACAGAAAAAAAGAACACGGCTTTATGAAGAGAATGTCAACAAGAAACGGTCGCAAGGTTCTTGCAAGAAGACGTGCAAAGGGCAGAGCAAGGCTCTCCTACTAAAAACAAAGCGCAGGAGGCAAGAGTCAAGGCTTTTTCTCTTGCTTCCTGCCTTTGAATATCTTGCATCCTGAAGACCACATAGGGGGCTTGCCTTTTTGTGGTCTTTTTATTTAAGGAATTAAATCTGCATGAAATATACTGTTAAAATCAATGAGAATAAAACCTTTGTCAGCCTGTATAAGCGCGGAAAATATACTGTAGGTAAAAATGTTGCCGTTTATTACAAAAAGAACCGTTTGGGTAATATCGGACTGGGCATTACCACAGGCAAAAAGGTCGGCAACGCCGTTGTGCGGAGCCGCTGCCGCAGGATAATACGCGCTGCTTTCAAAAACTGCGAGGAAGAATTCCCCAAGGGATACGACTATATCATAACCGCGCGTCCCGGCTGCGGGAACGCTAAATCCACCCATATCGAGGCTTTCTTTCGCTGCAAGGTCATTCCTGCCGTAAAAAAGCTCAACACTCCAAACAGTAAATGAAAAAGATATTATTACTTTTAGTAAAATTTTACCGCAAGGCCGTGTCTCCCCTGAAACCGCCTTGCTGTAAATATTACCCTACCTGTTCGTCATACGCCGTGGAGGCTATAGAAAAGCACGGCGCTGTAAAGGGTCTTGCCTTGGCAGTATGGAGAGTGCTGCGCTGCAACCCGTGGAGCTTGGGGGGAGTAGACCCTGTACCCGAAAAATTCGGATTTTATACCCTTGAAAAAAGATACGGCAAGGGGAGAAACACGCCGCCGTCCGCAGATATGCAGTCGGACAGGTATACGGATAATTCCGTAATGCGGCAGGAAAATTAATTCTGCAACTTTGTTTAATCGGAGGAAAATTTTTAAATGAGAGAACTTATCGGTTATCCGCTTGGCTGGATAATGTGGCTTTTATATCAGATCACACATAATTACGCATGGTCAATAGTGTTTTTTACGCTTATCACAAAGGTGCTGCTTTTCCCTCTTTCGGTAAAGCAGCAGAAATCCACGGCGGCAATGACCGCCTTTCAGCCTAAGCTGGAAAAGCTGAAAAAACAATACGCAAACAATCAGCAGAAGCTTCAGGAGGAACAGATGAAGCTTTACGCCGAGGAGGGCATAAACCCCATGGCGAGCTGTTTGCCGCTGCTTATACAGTTCCCGCTTTTGTACGGTATTTTCGATGTTGTGTACCGTCCCATATATCATATCCTGAGGGCGGGAAAGCCGGCTATCGACGCGGCGACAAATATCGCAAGAGAGATATTCACAAGGGACGGCGGCACAGTACCCACATATTTTGAGTACCGTCCCGAAATATATATTATAAAAGAGCTTCAGAAAGACCCTGCGGCTTTTGCTTCGATGAACGAGCAGTTTCCCGACTTTGTGGAAAAGGTCAGCGAGTTCAACAACAAGCTTTTCGGCGTTGTTGACTTAGGCGATATGCCCTCCCTGCACCCCGAGGTTTGGAACGCGGCGGCGGTCATACTGCTGATAATACCCATTATGTCGGGTGTGCTCCAGCTTTTCATGACGATCTACAGCCAGATACGAAACAAAAAAATGAACCCCGACGCTCCCAGTATGGCGGGTATGAACGTTATGCTCTATGTCATGCCGCTGTTCTCGGTTTGGATCGCTTTCAGATATCCCGCAGGTATCGGCTTTTACTGGACAATGTCCTCCCTTTTCAGCTGCGTACAGTCAATGATACTTTATAATGTGTACACTCCCGAATATGTGGCGTCCCTTGTGGAAAAGGACAAGGCTAAGCGTAAAAAGAAAGCCCGTCCCAATATGATGGAACGCTATCAGCAGCTCATGGAGGAGCAGATGGCGCAGCAAAACGGCGGAAAGCAAGTCCCCGCGCGCTCGGGAGGGATAGCGGTGTCCTCCGCGGCGGACGAGGAAGAGGACAAGCCGGAGGTAAAGATATCAAAGGCTAAGCAGAAAGAGTACGAAAGAATGATAATCCGCGAAGCAAGGCGCAGACAAGCGGAAAAGTACGGTGAGGAATTTATCGACGACGACGGGGAGTAAGCCGTAAAGTCCCCCAAAAACGGGACGGGAAAATATCAAAAACAGCAGTTTTTAACAAGCAAAGCAGTGCGGAAAATTGCTGAAAAATAAATTCTAATAGGGAAGCAGGTAAGAAATATGTCAGAAAAGAAACAGGTTTTTACGGCAAAGTCCATAGAGGAAGCTAAGGCTATGGCGGCAAAGGAATTCGGCACAGATGAAAGCAATATCTCGTTCACGGTTATCGAAGAGCCGAAAAAGGGTCTTTTCGGAAAGGTCAAGGGCGAAGCAAGGGTAGAAGCTGTTTATGAGCAGACCAAGGCTGACATTGCGGCGGATTATATCAAGGGTATCCTTAAAAATATGGACATCGGCAGCGAGGTGGAAGTGACCGAAAATGCTGACGGTATCCTTATCGATATTCTGGGCGACACCACAGGCGCAGTTATCGGCAGGCGCGGCGAGACCCTTGACGCTATACAGTATCTTGTTTCTATGGCGGCAAACCGCGGGGACAAGGATTATGTGAGAATTACCGTGGACTGCTGCGGCTACCGCGATAAGAGAAAGGCTATACTTGAAGAGCTTGCGGAGAAGATCGCCAAAACCGTTATCAGAACAGGCAGGACTTCCACTCTTGAGCCTATGAACCCGTATGAAAGAAGAATTATCCACTCGGCGGTGGCAAATATAGAGGGCGTTACCTCCCGCAGCGTGGGGGACGAGCCTTTCCGCAAGGTTGTAATAGCTTCAACAAATCCCCGTCAGAGACGTGATAAGAGGGATTACAACAACCGTGACAACCGTGAGGGCGGATATAAAAAGGATTATGAAAGACGTCCCAGAAGGGATAAAAATCCAAACGAGTATACCCCCCGTTCAATGGATATGATGAAGACCTCGTTTGAAAAGGATTATAAACGTCCCAAGCCCGAGGATAACCTTATCGAGGGCGATCTGTACGGCAAAATCGACATATAATACTAATTTACTCCTAAAAGCGTATGTAAAAAATCAGCACAAAAATCATATATGCAAATTTTTGCTTGATTTTTTACACGCTTTTTAGTCGCAAATTAGTATAAGCAAACGCCCCCTCATTTTGAGGGGGCGCTATTATAATTTGTGTACATTTATAAAGGTGATATTATGTCAACAATAGCAGCAATTTCAACTCCCAGAGCGCTGGGGGGAATATCGGTGATACGCATTTCGGGTGAGGGCGCACTCAACGCTGCGGATAAGGTTTTTACTCCCCTTTCCGCGAAAATAAAGCCCTCCGAAATGGAGGGGTACACCTGCGCGTACGGCAGGATAGCGGATATTGACGACGGAGTCCTGACGGTTTTCCGCGCGCCTAAGTCCTATACGGGGGAGGACGTGGCGGAGATATCCTGCCACGGCGGAATTTTTGTTACGGAGCAAGTTTTGCGGCTTGTATTTGAAAACGGAGCAGTCCCAGCAGAACCGGGGGAATTCACAAAGCGAGCTTTTTTGAACGGAAAAATGAACCTTACTCAGGCGGAGGCTGTCATGGACACTATCTCCGCAGGGGGAAAGGCACAGCTCCGCAGCGCGGCGGCGTTGAGAGACGGCGCGCTTTTCCGCAGGATAAAAAAGGTCTCGGGCGGCATAGTGACCCTTTTGGGCTCTTTGGCGGCTTGGGTTGACTATCCCGAGGACGACATTCCCGCCGTTGATGAAGCCGAAATTGACAGTACCCTTGCCGCCGCCGCCGCCGAACTTTCGGAAATGCTTAAGGGCTATGACAACGGCAGGATAATTCGGGAGGGCATTGATACGGCTATCGTCGGCAGACCCAACGTGGGAAAGAGTACGCTTATGAACCTGCTGAGCGGCTGCGAGAGGAGCATTGTCACAGAGATCGCGGGCACGACCCGCGACATTGTGGAGGAATCGGTGCGGCTTGGGGACGTTGTCCTGCGGCTTTCAGACACGGCAGGTATTCGCGACACGGAGGACGTTGTTGAAAACCGCGGCGTTTGCCTTGCAAAGAAAAAGCTTGAAACGGCGCAGCTTGTGCTGGCGGTATTCGACACCGGAGAGGAAATTTCCGCCGAAGATTTGGACTTGGCAGAAGCCTGCAAGGGCAAACCGTCCTTGGCTATTCTAAACAAGTCAGACTTGGAGCAGCGTTTTGATTTTGAGAAAATTTCCTCATGCTTTGGGGCAAGCGTTTCGATCTCCGCAAAAAGCGGGGGACTTTCCGAGCTTTCGGAAACGTTGAGCAAGCTTTTGAAAACGGAGGACTTTTCCCCCGAAGCGGGAGTTCTTGCCAACGAGCGGCAGAAGCAATGCGCTGAACGTGCGAAAAATTCCTTTGCGGAAGCCCTTTCCGCCCTGCGGGGGGGCGCGACCTTGGACGCGGTAACTATCCTTATAGACGACGGAGAAAACGCGCTTTTGGAGCTTACGGGAGAGAGAGCCTCCGAAGCCGTGGTGGACGAAGTTTTCTCCCACTTTTGCGTAGGTAAGTAGCGTGGGAGATCCCGTGTGCAGAGTCACCCCCAGCGGGGAAGCCCCCGCGGGCAGAGTCACCCCCACCCTGTAATACCATAAAATTTTATATAATAAATGCCCCCTCAAAGGGGGCGGGTCAATTACGATAATTTTTTTAGAACGGAGAATAAAAATGAAAATATCGCTGAAAAGAATAAACGCGTTCAGCAGGGACTACAAAAAGATCCGTACCCTGTACAGAACGGCTTTCCCCGCCGACGAGCGCGCTCCCATGTGGCTCATGACACTTAAAGCAAACGGTGAAAACGTGGACTTTTGGGGACTGTACGCTGACGAAAAATGGGTGGGACTTGCCTACGTCATCAGCGAAATGGATGCGTCCTACCTGTTTTATCTTGCACTTTCGGAAAGCTCCCGCGGAAAGGGTCTCGGCAGCAAAGCATTGCAGAGCATAATTATGCAGTATGAGGGGCAGCGGCTTTTCCTCGCCTTGGAGCAGCTTGACGAAAGCGCCGACAATTATGCGGAGAGAAAAAGGCGAAGAAATTTCTACCTTAAAAACGGCTTGAAGCCCCTGCCCGTGACCATAAGGGAGGCAACCGTTACCTATGACGTAATGGGTACGGGAGAGGTTTCCCCCAATGATTACGAAACAATGATGAAAAAATATTTCGGAGCGGCAAGCAGGCTTGTCTCAATGAAAAACAAAGATTAGAACGGGGCTGCCCCGATAAAAAGGATATGTTAAAATGAGCCATTTTATAGATAATTACGACGTCGCCGTAATAGGCGCGGGACACGCAGGCGTTGAAGCAGCCCTTGCCGCGGCGCGTTTGGGGGCGAAAACCGTCCTGTTCACGATTTCCCTTGACAATATCGCAAATATGCCCTGCAACCCCTCTATAGGCGGCACGGCTAAGGGACACCTTGTTCGCGAGATAGACGCTCTCGGCGGCGAAATGGGAAAGGCTGCGGACTGCTGCTTTATACAGAGCCGTATGCTGAACAGGGGGAAAGGTCCCGCCGTCCATAGCCTGCGTGTTCAGGCGGACAGAGTGAAGTACCACAACCATATGAAAAAAATATGCGAAATGCAGGAAAACCTTGACGTTAAGCAAGCCGAGGTCACGGAGGTACACACAGAAAACGGCGCGGTGTCAGCCATTGTGACGAATTTCGGCGGAGAGTACCGCGTTAAAACCGCAATAATCGCCACAGGCACATATCTCAAGGGCGTTATTTATGTGGGGGACACCTCATTTGAAAGCGGTCCCGACAGCGCGCTGCCCGCAAGGGGGCTTTCGGACAGCCTCCGCGGTCTCGGCATTGAGCTGCGCCGATTTAAGACGGGCACGCCAAGCCGAGTCCACCGCCGCAGCATTGACTTTGACAAGCTTGAAAAGCAGGAGGGGGACGGCGACATTCAGCCCTTTTCATTTGAGACGAGCCGCGAGGGGCTGAAAAATATAGTCCCCTGCTACATCGGCTACACAAACGAGGAGACCCACAAGGTCATTCGCGGCAATATCCACCGCTCCCCAATGTATTCGGGCAAGATAGAGGGCGTTGGACCCCGCTACTGCCCCTCTATAGAGGATAAAGTGGTGCGGTTCAGCGAACGTCCCCGACACCAGCTTTTTATCGAGCCTATGGGTCTCGACACCGAGGAGTACTATTTACAGGGTATGTCCTCTTCCCTGCCCGAGGACGTCCAGATAGCGTTCCTGCACACAATAAAGGGCTTGGAGCGGGTCGAGATAATGCGGAACGCCTACGCTATTGAGTACGACTGCTGCGATCCCCAAGACCTGCGGCACACGCTGGAATTCAAAAATATCCGCGGACTTTACGGCGCGGGACAGTTCAACGGTACGTCGGGTTACGAGGAAGCCGCCGCTCAGGGTCTTATTGCGGGGATAAACGCGGCTCGGTACTGCAAGGGCATTGAGGGGGTAACGCTGCCCCGTTCCTCGTCATATATCGGCACTCTTATCGACGATCTTGTAATAAAGGGCTGCTCCGACCCGTACCGCATGATGACCTCCCGAAGCGAGTACAGGCTTATTTTACGGCAGGACAATGCGGACGAACGGCTTACCCCACTGGGATATGAGATAGGACTTATTTCGAAGGAACGGTACGAAAAATTCCTTGAAAAACAGCGGCAGATAAAGGCGGAAATAAAGCGGGTCCGCAGCGTAACGGTCCCGCCCTCGGAGGAGCTGAACAGGCTGCTTGAGGAAAGGGGTACGGCGGCAATTTCCACAGGTGTGAGAATGTCCGATCTGATACGCCGTCCGCAAATTTCCTATGAAGCTCTGGCGCAGTTCGACCCTGCGCGTCCTAATCTGCCTTATGAGGTTTTGGAGCAGGTCAATTTGCAGATAGAGTATGAGGGATATATTTCGCGGCAGCTTATGGAGGTTGAACACGTCCGCAAGCTGGAGGAAAAGAAGCTGCCGGCGGATTTTGACTACAAGACTATAACGGGACTAAGCTTAGAGGCGCAGGAGAAGCTGAACCGCGTACAGCCCGAAAATATCGGTCAGGCAGGACGGATATCGGGGGTTTCCCCTGCGGATGTAAGCGTACTTATTATTTGGCTGTCGAAGCGGTAAAAATTATTTATCGGCGCGCTTTTTTCCCGAATTATAGCTGAACATAAAAATATCTTGACAAAATTCGTAGGGGACGGGTTTCCCGTCCCGTGGTTCAGTGTATTTTTGTATCGCGGGCGGGGAGACCCCGCCCCTACAGTATGGTTATTTTTATGGATTGCTATAGAATACTAAAATTGCTGTGCTGAATAAAAATCAATGCGGACGCGTTAGGTCGGAATCGGTACAAAGGTATTGTACCCATTGGTGCCTTTAATGCGTCCGCATTTTGTTTTTATGATGAGATCCCGTGAAGCTGTTCTTCTATTCTGATAAGCCGGTTATATTTCGCGGTGCGCTCGCTTCGGCAGGGCGCGCCTGTTTTTATCTGTCCCGCGTTGACCGCCACGGCAAGGTCTGCTATGAATGCGTCCTCGGTCTCACCGCTGCGGTGGGAGATTATAGTGCCGTAGCCGTTCTCCTTTGCAAGGCTTATGGCTGAAAGGGTCTCGGAAAGCGTACCTATCTGATTGAGCTTGATGAGGATAGAATTTGCACAGCCGTTTTCAATTCCCTTTTTAAGACGTTTTGGGTTGGTCACAAAAAGGTCGTCCCCCACAAGCTTCACCTTGCCGCCAAGCTTGTCCGTGAGCTTTTTCCAGCCCTCCCAGTCCTCCTCGTCGAGGGGATCCTCAATGGAGACTATGGGGTATTTTGAGCAGAGATTTTCCCAGTCCGCAATAAGCTCGTCGGTGCTTTTTGCAAGCTTCTTTTTCGGCAGGAAATATCCCTTTTTATCCGACTTCCATTCGCTTGATGCCGCGTCCAGAGCTATGGTGAAATCGGTTCGGGGACGGTAGCCTGCCTTTTCGACTGCCTCCAGAATAAGCTCTATAGCCTGTTCCTCCCCGGCAAGATCGGGGGCGAAGCCTCCCTCGTCGCCAACGCCTGTGCTCAGACCCCTGCCCTTTAAGATTTTGGCAAGGCTGTGGTACACCTCGGCGCACTGCCGCAGACCCTCCCTGAAATTGGGCGCGCCGCTTGGGATGATCATAAATTCCTGAACGTCCAGATTATTCGCCGCGTGTGCGCCGCCGTTGAGGATATTCATCATGGGGACGGGCAGCTTTCTGCCGTTTACGCCGCCGATAAAGCGGTAAAGGGGCATTCCGTAATGATTTGCCGCAGCCCTTGCCGCAGCCAGCGATACCGCCAGCATGGCGTTCGCGCCCAGCTTGGACTTGTCCTCCGTTCCGTCTGCGGAAATTACCGCGCTGTCCACACGCGCCGTGTCGGAGGGGTCGAGACCCTTTAGGGCGATATTTAAAGTGTTGTTAATGTTGGAGACGGCTTTTTGAACTCCCTTTCCGCAGTAGCGTTTTTCGTCGCCGTCACGAAGCTCCAGAGCCTCGAAAATCCCCGTGCTTGCGCCGCTGGGGGCAGCTCCCCTGCCTGCTGTGCCGTCCGTCAGCCACACCTCCGCCTCCACGGTAGGATTGCCGCGGGAGTCGATTATTTCACGTCCCACAATTTTTTCTATAACTGCCTTTTGCATGATGTACCATTCCTTTCAATACTTTATTTTTTTATACTAATTTGCGACTAAAAAGCGTGTAAAAAATCAAGTAAAAATTTGCGCGTATGATTTTTGCGAAGATTTTTTTAGCTACGCTTTTAGGAGTAAATTAGTATTAGTATTGGCAGGAATTTCATTTTTATACCTCTGAATATTTGCGCAAATTTTGTAGGGCGGGGGCTTTGCTCCCGCCTATGTTATATGTAACGAATTTTATAGGATATTTTTTATACGTGAAAGGCGGGAGCAAGCCCCCGCCCTACAATTGATGTTGTCGTAATTAATATCAGACGCTTTTTGTGTACTCCCTCAAAAACTCCAGCTCCTCTCCCTCAAAATAGGGGGAAAGCTTCTCAAAAACCAGCTTGTGATAATCGTTGAGGCGGACTTTGTCCTCCGCGGTCATTTGGGAAATATCCACACAGTCCAAGTCTATGGGAGCATACGTCAGGTTCTCAAAATCCATAAACTGACCGTATTCGGTTTTTTCGCACCTTTTGCACAGCAGCTCGTTTTCAATGCGTATGCCGTGGCTTCCCTCAACGTAAATCCCCGGCTCGTCAGTGGTCACCATTCCCTCTGTCAGCACGGCGGTCTGGGGTCTGTCGTCCGCAAGCTTCCACCGAAATGCGTTGGGGGACTCGTGCACGCTCAAAAGATAGCCTACCCCGTGCCCCGTGCCGCAGCGGTAGTCCAAGCCATGCTCCCACATTACGCCTCGGGCAAGTACGTCAAGGTTCTCGCCTTTGCACCCCTCAGGGAATTTCACCGCCGCAAGGTTTAACATAGCCCGCAGAGTCAGCGTAAAATGAGTACGCATTTCCTCTGTAATTTCACCAAGTCCAAAGGTTCGGGTGATGTCGGTAGTCCCCTGAAAATAATGTCCGCCGCTGTCGACAAGAAGCATACCCTTTGGCTGTAAAACAGCGCAGGAATCGGGCTTCGCGGAGTAGTGCATCATAGCCGCGTTCTCGCCGTATGCGCTTATAGTCTCAAAGCTTGGAGCGATAAAATCCTCCACGCCCGTCTCTCGGCGGAGGCTGTCTATTTTCTCCGCAGCCTCGGCTTCGGTGATTTTTTTCGTACCGATATTTCTTTTCAGCCAATGCATGAATTTTGTCACCGCGATACCGTCCATAAGGTGCGCCTTGCGGATATTTTCTATCTCGACGGGATTTTTCACGGCTTTCAGCAAAGCGGCAGGGTTTTCGCCGTCAATAATTTCACAGCCGTTCAGCAGGGTGAAAATTCGGTAATTCACTCGCCGCTCGTCTATCAGAACGCGTTTCCCCGACAAGCCCTCGGCATACTCATAAATATTTTCGTATGGAAGAAGCTTCGCGCCGTTTTCTTTAAGGTACGCTTTTACAGCTTCACCGCAGGCGTTTTCCTCCGCGAAAAGCAAAGCCTCATTTTCGGTAATAACAGCGTAGGATAACGCTACGGGACAGCTTTCCACGTCGTCCGCGCGGATATTGAAAAGCCATGAAATGTCGTCCAGCGCAGTGATCATGTGCACGTCTGCGGACTTTTCCCGCATTTTTTCACGAACTGACCCAAGCTTTTCCGTACAGCTTTTTCCGCTGTATTTTTCTTCAAGCAGATATATCTCCGTGTGCTTGAGATGGGGACGGTCACCCCATACTCTGTCCGCAAGGTCAAATTCGTCAACAACTCCGCCGCTCTTTTTTTCGGCAATTTCTCTGTATTTTTTTGCGGAGCGGGTGGTCATTACCCTGCCGTCAAAGCCGATATTTTCACCGTCCCCCAAAATATTTTCAACATATTCCGACACCGAGGGGACGCCCTCCTCGCCGCTTTTCATCAGTATTATACCGCTTCCCGCAAGCTCCCTTTCAGCTTGGATAAAGTAACGTCCGTCCGTGAAAAGAGCGGCTTCATTTCGGGAGATAACGAGAGTTCCAGCAGAGCCTGTAAAGCCGCTTAAAAATTTACGCGCCGCAAAAAAGGGGCTGACGTATTCGCTGTCATGAAAGTCCGAGGTAGGGACGATATATACGCCGATATTTTCCTTCGTCATTTCCTTTCTCAGCAAAGCAAGTTTTTCTTTTACGGTAAGCATGATAAAGTCTCTCCTTATAAATTGTTTTATTTTTATACTGATCCCTTATTAGAATTATGAGCAATAAATCGCCGCAGCAAGCTTTAAAAGCGTTAGCTTTTTATATGTGGTTTTGCGGCGGAAGATCGCAGATAAATTCAATAAGGGATCGGTATTATACTGTTTTTCAGGGGACGTATCCCCCGTCCCCCTTTGCGCGTCGTCTCGGGACGGGGAACACGTCCCCTGCAAAATATAATGTGTTATACTAATTTGCGACTAAAAAGCGTGTAAAAAATCAAGCAAAAATTTGCGCGTATGATTTTTGTGCAGATTTTTTACCTACGCTTTTAGGAGCAAATTAGTATTAATATTACCTTTCAAGCGATTTTTCGAGAAAGCCCTTGGTCTTTTCACTTTTCGGCGCGCCGAAAACCTCGTCGGGAGTACCGTACTCCTCGATAACGCCGTCCGCCATAAAGATCACCTTGTCCGCAACGCCTCTTGCGAAATTCATTTCGTGGGTAACGACTATCATAGTCCTGTCGGAGGTTTTAAGCTCCCGAATTACTTTAAGGACTTCTCCCGTAAGCTCCGGATCAAGTGCGGAGGTAGGTTCGTCAAAGCAAAGTATATCGGGGTTCAAAGCAAGCGCGCGCGCTATCGCCACACGCTGCTGCTGACCGCCCGAAAGTTCGCAGGGAAAGCTCCCTGTTTTCTCGGAAAGTCCTACCATATCTATAAGACGGCGGGAATTGTCGTCTATCTTTTTCCGTATATCCTTTTTCTCCTGCTTGGAAAGCTTTTTCCCGCTTATCTCGTGCAGCTCCGGAGCAAGAGAGACGTTCTGCAAAACGTTTTTCTGCGGGAACAGATTAAAGGACTGAAAAACCAGTCCGAAGTGCAGCCGCTTTTCACGCTTCTCCCTGTCGGAATAAGGCGGCTCCTCCGAGTCGAAAAGCTTGTCGCCGTTCACTGATATCTGTCCCTTGTCGGGAGTTTCCAAAAAATTCAGACAGCGGAGCAATGTTGTTTTGCCGCTTCCCGAAGAGCCGATTATCGCCAGCACCTCGCCCTTATCCATAGTAAAATCAATGCCCTTTAAAACGGGAGTTTTCCCAAAGGTCTTATAAATACCCTTTACTTCAAGAAAAGCCATAATTTGCTCCTTATATTTAGATATATAAAATAAAGATTTTGCAAGGGCGGATGTTTATTATTTTGTTGGTAAATTCAGCAATATTTCACCCGCCCCCTGGGGGGCTTTGCAAAATAAACCGTTTGCAATAATTTATATTCGGGGGGACTCTGCCCGCGGGGGCTTCCCCGCTCACCGCTTAGGTTGAATAATAATTCATCTTCTTTTCCGCAAGGTTCAGCAGCACCGTCAGCAGTGCGGAAAACGCAAGATAAAACGCGCCTATGTAAAACAAGGGCCAT
The DNA here is from genome assembly GCA_947383835.1 of uncultured Clostridia bacterium. Lineage (GTDB taxonomy): Bacteria > Bacillota > Clostridia > Oscillospirales > Ruminococcaceae > RGIG8773. Next base: position 68,397 of record CANDEV010000009.1, on the reverse strand, counting down.
ATAATGGAACGCATACTTACGATATTTTCCGCAGCCTTAACAAGCTCCGCAACCGCGATAACTCTGGCAAGGGAGGTGTCCTTTACAAGCGTGATTATCTCGTTTCCCATTGGGGGGACTATCCTTTTTACCACCTGAAAAAGCACTATCTTAAAAAATATCTGGGTCTTTGTCATGCCAAGGACTTGCCCCGCTTCATACTGACCCTTTGAAATGCTTTCGATACCGCCGCGGTAAATTTCCGAAAAATAGCAGGAATAATTTATCACAAACGCAATAAGCACCGCCGTCATTCTCGGCAGGGAATTCATCTTGAAAAGCAGTCCCGGACCGTAAAAAATCAGTATTATCTGGAGCATGAGCGGAGTACCCCTGATTATCCACACAAAGGTCTTTGTTATCCACTTTATGGGCGGAAATTTCGACATTGAACCGAACGTTATGATTAGTCCAAGCGGCAGGGAGCAAAGCAGGGTTATCCCGAAAATTATCAGGGTAACGCCGAACCCGTCCGCAAGCTGTTTTGTAACTTCCCAAAAGCCCATTTGAAAACCTCCAGTTTTTTAATTAATAGTTAATAATTAATAATTGATTGGAATTATTAATTATTAACTATTAATTTAATTGCCCTGCGGCGGGACGGGAGACCCGTCCCCTACAGTACCGCGGCAAAATTTAAAATCCGAATAATTAACCGAGTGCGTAAACGTCGGAAAGACCGTACTTTTCAGCAAGCGCGCCGAGAGTGCCGTCCTTAGCAAGCTCGTCTATCGCGCCGTTTATCTTTGCAAGAGTTTCCGTGTCCTCAAGACGGAGACCTATAGCGTACTCCTCGGGGGTAAGCTCCACGGACTCGATAATTTTAACGTCGGAATAATCAGTACCCTCGCCAACGGAAGCAAGAGCCATTACATAGTCGATAACGCCCAGATCGGCAGTACCCGCCTTTACCTCCATAAGAGCGTCCTTCTGCGCCTCGCAGTTGATAAGCTTGCAGTTTTTCAGCGTCTCGTCTGCGGTGATAGCGGTCTCTCCTGCGGAGCCGCCCTCAAAAGCAATGGAAGTACCCGCCATAGAAGCTGTGTCGGTGTACTTGTCCGCATTTTCAGCCTTTGTGATAACGACCTGCTTGTTTTTGATATATCTTGTTGAGAAAGCAAGCTGATCGCGCTTTTCCTCAATAACGGTCATACCGTTCCAAATGGCGTCGATAGTGCGGGACTGAAGCTCCACTTCCTTCTTAGACCATTCAATTACCTGAAATTCGGGAGTAACCCCAAGCTTCTCGCATACAGCCTTTGTAAATTCCGTCTCGAAGCCTGTCAGCTCGCCGTTTTCATCAAGGTAGTTCATAGGCTCGTAGTATGTAATGCCCACAACAAGAGTGCCCTTATTTTCAATGTACTCCCAGTCGCTGTCTGCATTTTTTCCGCCGCAGGAGCAAAGCCCCAGAGCCATAGCGGCGCACATTAAAATTGAAATAATTTTTTTCTTCATGGTAGTTTTTCCTTTCAAAGCAATAATACTATGCGGCTTTTACTTATTTATCACAATAAAGCAATTGCCGCAGCAATATATATTTTACCACACAAAGCGGTTTTTGTCAAGCGTAGAATTATGTAGAATTATAAAGTCCGCCGAACACAAATTGCAGGAGCAAATATAGGCTTCGCTCCTGCAAATGATTTAAATATCCGATTTGAACGCCTGCTTTATCTTGTCGAAAAAGCTGTTCCGCTTTTTGTAATTCTTGCCGTCGTCAAGCGACTCGTCAAAGGCTTTCAGCAGATCCTTCTGCTTCTTTGTAAGATTGCTTGGGACTTCTATAGTCACGTGTACAAACTGGTGTCCCCTGTCGCTGCGGTTCAGCTTTTTGATGCCCTTGTTCTTGAAGCGGAACACCGTTCCGGGCTGTGTACCCTCGGGTATGGTGTACTTTACAGTACCGTCTATGGTGGGGACTGTTACCTCCGCGCCCAAAGCCGCCTGAACAAAGGTAATGGGCTGCTCGGTGTGTACGTCGTAGCCGTCCCTTTCAAAAATAGCGTCGGGACGTACCGAAACGGTAACGTGCAGATCGCCCGCAGGTCCGCCGTTTATACCGCCGTGACCCTGACCGCCCACGCGTATGGTCTGTTCGTCGTCAATGCCCGCGGGAATGGAAACGCTGATCGTTTTGGACACGTTCACCCTGCCGCCGCCTCCGCACTTTTTACATGGGTTGTTTATGATAGAACCCTTTCCTCCGCACTTGGGGCAGACCTTTTGAGAGGATATCATGCCGAAAGGTGTCCTTTGGGTGGTCTTGACCTGACCCGTTCCGTGACAGTCGGGACAGGTGTCCGCGCTTGACCCTGCGGCAGCTCCCGAACCGTTACAGTCGGGACACTTTTCCATACGGTTTATGGTGATGTCAATATCCTTGCCGCTGCACGCCTCCATAAAGCTGATGGTAACGTTTTTCTGTATGTCCTGACCGCGTCTGGGAGCGTTTGGGTTGCTCCTTGAACCGCCGCCGAAGCCGCTGCCGAAAAAGCTGGAAAAAATGTCGCTGATGTCTCCCATATCACCGAAGCCGCCCGAAAAGCCTCCGTTGAAGCCTCCGCCGCCGTAGGAGGGGTCTACCCCCGCGTGACCGAACTGGTCGTAGCGGGACTTTTTATCGGGGTCGGACAGCACCTCGTAAGCCTCGTTTATCTCCTTGAATTTTTCCTCCGCTTCCTTGTCGCCGGGGTTGAAGTCGGGGTGATATTTTCTTGAAAGCTTTCTGAAAGCCTGTTTGAGTTCGTCCTCGGAAGCTCCCTTTTGAAGCCCTAAGACCTCGTAGTAATCTCGTTTATCAGCCATATGGCATTTCCTTTCGTCTACTATAAGTATATTTATATAAAATTATTTCCAAATGTAAATTCGCATATAGACAGCACACGGGCGGAAAGGAATTTCCGCCCTTGGCTGCTCGGCAGTTGGGGGAACTGCCATGAAAAGAGGTATATGAAAAAATTTATGGGGGTTAGCAAAATGTCTATACATATTTCATAGGGGACGGTAAACCTCGCTCCTACAAAATTGCAAACCGATCATCAATTATTCTCGGAGAAATCCGCGTCTACAAAATCACTGCCGCCGTTGTCGCTGTCGGAATTTCCACCCATGTCAGGACCTGCCGAGCCGTCCTGCTGCGCCTGTGCGCCCGCTGCCTGGTAAACCTTTTGGGAAACCTCGTAGAACGCCTTCTGCAAGTCCTCGGTCTTAGCCTTGATATCGTCGGTATTGTCCGTTGCGTTTGCAGCCTTGAGAGCGTCTATCTTGGACTGAATGTTAGCCTTTTCGTCAGCGGAAACCTTGTCGCCGAAGTCCGCAAGAGCCTTTTCACACTGGAATACCATGTTCTCGCCTGCGTTCTTAGCGTCAACAGCGTCCTTGCGCTTCTTGTCCTCCTCGGCATATCTTGCAGCCTCGTCAACGGCTTTCTGAATGTCGTCCTTGGACATATTAGTCGAAGCGGTAATGGATATCTTCTGCTCCTTGCCTGTGCCTAAGTCCTTAGCGGAAACATTTACGATACCGTTAGCGTCGATATCAAATGTTACCTCTATCTGGGGTACTCCTCTGGGAGCGGGAGCAATTCCGTCCAAACGGAAAACGCCGAGCTGCTTGTTATCCTTGGCAAATTCACGCTCGCCCTGGAGGACGTTGATGTCAACGGCAGTCTGATTGTCCGCATATGTTGAGAACACCTGTGATTTCTTTGTAGGAATTGTGGTGTTTCTTTCGATCATTCTTGTGCAAACGCCGCCCGCAGTCTCGATACCGAGGGAAAGAGGAGTAACGTCCAGCAGGAGGACAGCGTTCTCCTTGTCAACGTCGCCGGAAAGGATACCGCCCTGATATGCAGCGCCGAGAGCAACGCACTCGTCGGGGTTGATGCCCTTAAAGGGATCCATGCCCATGAAGCTCTTGACAGCGTCCTGAACAGCGGGGATTCTTGAAGAACCGCCTACCATAAGGACTTTCTTGATGTCCGAGGGCTTCAGACCCGCGTCGGAAAGAGCCTGCTTAACAGGACCCATTGTAGCCTGTACAAGGTCGCTTGTAAGCTCGTTGAACTTAGCCTGTGAAAGCTCCATGTTAAGGTGCTTGGGACCGTTTGCGTCAGCGGTGATATAAGGAATGGAGATAGAAGCGGAGGGAGTTGCGGAAAGGGTTATCTTAGCCTTTTCAGCCTCGTCCTTAAGTCTCTGCATTGCAAGCTTGTCGGCTGACAAGTCCATTCCGTCGGATTTCTTAAATTCCTCTATCATCCAGTTGATAATTCTCTGGTCGAAGTCGTCGCCGCCGAGACGGTTGTTTCCCGCCGTAGCAAGAACCTCCGTAACTCCGTCGCCCATTTCGATGATCGAAACGTCGAAGGTACCGCCGCCAAGGTCGTAAACCATGATAGTTTGGTCGTCCTCCTTGTCGATACCGTAGGAAAGAGCTGCCGCCGTAGGCTCGTTGATGATACGGCGGACGTTAAGTCCCGCGATCTGACCTGCGTCCTTTGTAGCCTGTCTCTGCGCGTCGGTGAAGTATGCGGGGACAGTGATAACAGCCTCTGTGACTGTGTCGTGGAGGAAAGCCTCCGCGTCAGCCTTAAGCTTCTGAAGTATCATTGCGGAAACCTCTTGAGGAGTGTATTTCTTGCCGTCAATGTCCACCTTGTAATCGCTGCCCATGTGTCTCTTGATAGAAGCAACCGTTCTGCCCGCGTTTGTAACAGCCTGGTTTTTAGCTACCTGACCAACAAGCCTCTCGCCTGTCTTAGTAAAACCAACAACGGACGGCGTAGTTCTTCCGCCCTCTGCGTTTGTGATAACGGTAGCGTTTCCGCCCTCCATAACAGCCACGCAGGAGTTTGTTGTACCTAAGTCAATACCTATAATTTTAGCCATAAAAAATCAACCTTTCCTTTCAGAAGTTAGAGGATAGAGGTTAGAGGATAGAAATAGTTATTCTATCGTTTGCCGCTATTCTCATGTAATTATTTTTGTATCTAACCCGCCCCTTGGGGGGCTGAACACAGTTAGAAGTTTTTATTTTTAACATTGGGGGGACTCTGCCCGCGGGGGCTTCCCCGCTTATGGATTGGCAACGACCACCATTGCACATCTTATGACTTTATCGCCAAGCTTATAACCCTTTTGGTAAACCTGTGAAACGGTGTTCTCGCCGAAGCTTTCGTCCTCCACCTGACTTACCGCGTTGTGAAGATTTGGGTCAAATTCCTTGCCGAGAGCGTCTATTTCCTCAACGCCAAGCTTTTTTATCACCTCGGTGAACTGTCCGTAGATCATCTCAACGCCCTTTTTGTAATTCTCGTCTGTACAGTCCGCAGCCATTGCCCGCTCGAAGTTGTCGATAACGGAAATTACCTCCAAAGCCGCCTTTGCGGTAGCGTCGGAAAAAGCGTTAAGCTTTTCCTGTACAGAACGCTTGCGGAAGTTGTCGTACTCCGCCAAAAGCCGCAGATACTTATCCTTGTCGGCAGCGGCAGCCTCCTCCAAGGCCTTTATTTTTTCCTCAAGGTTTTCTCCCTCGGGGACTTCTTCGGGAGCCTCCTGCGCCTCGTCCTCAATAATTTCCTCGGCAATTTCCTCCTCGGGAATTTCTTTTTCTTTTTCCTTTTCGCTCATATTATATGTTTTCTCCTTTCGTTCTGTCATAAATCAAACAAAATATTAATTGTACGGTCTATCATCTTTAACCCGCCCCCTTGAGGGGGCTTGACAACATTAAGTTTTCTTATCATTTTTATTTGGGGGTGACTCTGCCGGCGGGGGCTCCCCGTCTGAGATCATCTCGGTAATTCTTTCGGTAAGGTACTGAACGTACGGGATTATTTTCGCGTAATCAAGCCGCATAGGACCGATTATACCCAGTGAACCCGCCGTCCTGCCGTCCTTTTTTATCTTTGAGACAATAAAGCTGGAATTTTCTATCACAAATCCGCCGTCCTCGCCGAAAACAACCTGCAAGTCCTCGAAGCTGTCGTCAAGCATTTCCTTCACGACCTCGTTCTTGTTTTCAAGGAACTGCACTATCTGATTCGTGTTGATATCCTGCCTTGCAAGGAGGTTTTTCTCTCCCGCAACCATTATCTCATTCTCCTTAAAGCCGTCCGCCAATTCGCAAACGCCCTTTAAAAGCGGCGCAAGAGTAACCATATACGCGCCCATTGCCTCCACAAGCTTTTCGATGATTTCCTCCGAAAGCTCATCTACAGCAACGCCCTGCAAATTTTCCGCCATATATCTGCTGAAAAACTCCATCTGCTCGTTTGTCAAATCGAATTCCAGCCGGCAGACCTTGTTTTTGATGTTGCCCGACGAAGTTATCATCAGAAGCACGTACATACGCTTGCCTGTAGGAATAACTTCCACCTTTGTAATAACGGAAAATTTCGGCGCAACATTTTTCACCACCGCCGCGCAGTGCGTAAGCTCCGCAAGAGCCTTTGAAGCGCTTTCGATAAGAGCGTCCGCCGTGGGGACATCGACCTCGAGGCACTCGTCAAGCAATTTTTTGTCCTCGTCGGTAAGCGTCCGCGCGTTCATAAGCTCGTCGATGTAAAGCCTGTAACCGCTGTAGGTCGGTATACGCCCTGCGGAGGTGTGGGGCTGTTCAAGGTAGCCGAGCTGCTCCAGCATAGCCATATCATTCCGTATCGTAGCAGGCGAGACCCTTATATCGGGCAGAGAAGCGATCGCCTTTGAGCCTACAGGCTCTCCCGAGACAATATACATATCCACCACCGCAGCAAGAATACGGCGTTTTCTATCGTCCAGCAGCTTGATCACTTCCTTTGCACATACATCGGCAAGCGCCTGCGGCTTTTTAGCACTTGCACCGTTACTGTGTTAGCACTCCTTTTCTTTGAGTGCTAATTATATTATACACCCCTTTTTCGGTTTGTCAAGGGGTTTTTGAAAAAAATATGATTTTTTTTCATTTTATCACAATTCCGATACCTGATTTTAATAATTAATGTATACAAATTTCTGTTCTATATGTTTTTCGTCATTTTTATTTTTTGCACGTGTTACAATTTTGTTTGCACTGCTTTGTTGTTTTTTGGCAAGTTACTTTTTATTTTGTGTACTTTGCGGGAGTTTGTTCACTGTTCAATTGTTGATGAGGTAATGTTGGTTTGCTTTTGAATTTTAGTATCAAGGTTGGAATATGTTAGTCGTTCACAAAATCGGGGGTCAGACACCACAAAGAGGGAGGGGAACAACAAACCCAACAAAAATCGGCATTTCCCCTCCCTCTTTGAGGTTTCTGCCCCCGAACCCCCTACTTCCTTAATCTCCCTCCCCTTTGCCGATTTTTACAATGTGTCAATCGCTTCGCGTTTTCACAACGCCGATTAATGCCAAGCTTGTTGCCGATGAATCTCGACAGTAGATATATTTAGATAGTAACAGAATACCGTGATTTAGAACTCCCGTATCGAAACACCTGCAAAAATCCGACAAACGAAATCGACCGTACAAAACAAGCTAAAAAGAGCCAACGGCTCTTGAATAGCGTAGCAGGGGCAGGAGGGAGTAAGGAAAAAGGGAGCGCGAGGGGAAAAACCTAAGGGGGAGGGAGGGGACGGCGCGCGTCCCCTATAACTGATGAGTCCCCTCCCTCCTCCTTTGGTTGTTCCCCTCGCACCCCCCGTGAACAACCAACAAATAACAAACAGTGCAAACAAAATTCAAAACCATACCCCAAAATTGTAACACGTGCAAAAAAATAAAATAAAACAGCCCCCTTGTCCACCAACTACATACAGTCGTTTTTCACAAACGGACAGACTTATTCGGCGGAATTTTGTTTCATATACCTATTGATTATTTTACGCAAATTTTATATAATATAATAGTATTGTTTTATAAAATTTTTAGGGGGCATTTTGCCTCCAAACGGAGGTATGCTCAATGAGTAACTATAAAGTAGTAAAATTCGGCGGAAGCTCCCTCGCCGACGCGGGGCAGTTCAGAAAGGTTGCCGAGATCGTCCTTGCCGACCCCGACAGAAGATACGTGGTAGCGTCCGCACCGGGCAAACGCTTTAAGGAGGACACCAAGGTCACCGATATGCTCTACTCCTGCTATGAAAAGGCTGCAAAGGGCGAGGACTTCACCGCCGATTTTGCCGCTATCGAAAAGCGTTACAACGACATCATTGCCGAGCTGGACGTGAACCTCTCCCTCTCTGCGGACTTTGAACGCATAAAGGGCTCTTTTGTCCACATGGCGGGACGGGACTATGCAGCCTCCCGCGGCGAGTACCTTAACAGCAAGGTTCTGGCGGCATTTCTCGGCTTCGAGTTTATAGACCCCGCAGGGTACATCAAATTCGGCGAAAACGGCGTTTTTGATCTTGACAAAACAATTTCCCTGCTCCGTCCACGCCTTAAGGACTGTGAACACGCCGTTATCCCGGGCTTCTACGGCTCAATGCCAAACGATACCATTAAGACATTTTCCCGCGGCGGCTCCGACGTTACAGGCTCTATCGTAGCCCGTGCCGTACACGCCAAAATATATGAGAACTGGACGGACGTGTCGGGCTTCCTTATCTGCGACCCCCGAATTATTGACAATCCTGCACCGATCACAACAATAACCTACCGAGAGCTTCGTGAGCTTGCCTACATGGGCGCGGGAGTTCTCCATGAGGACGCTATTTTCCCTGTCCGCACGGCAGGAATCCCTATTAATATCAAGAACACTAACCGCCCCGAGGACAGAGGCACTATGATAGTTGCCGAGTCCGATGAGATAAGCAAGTACGTTATCACAGGCATTGCGGGCAAAAAGGGACTTTCCGCAATAAATATCGAAAAGGATATGATGAACAGCGAGCTTGGCTTCGGCAGGAACGTCCTCCGTTCGCTTGAAAAGAACGGTCTGAACTTCGAGCATATGCCCTCGGGTATCGACACAATGAGCGTTATCGTCGGCACAGACGCGTTGAAGCCCGTCCAGCAAAGCGTTCTGGACGAGATAAAGTTCAGAGTTCACCCCGACCATTTGGAGGTTGAGGATAATCTCTCCCTTATCGCCGTTGTGGGACGCGGCATGAGAAAGGCGAGAGGTACGGCGGGCAGGATATTCTCCGCACTTGCTCACGCCAAGATAAACGTTAAAATGATCGACCAAGGCTCGTCCGAGCTTAACATCATTATCGGCGTAAGCGACGAGGACTTTGAAGCTGCGGTAAAGGCAATTTACGAAATTTTCGTCCTCACCCAGGATTAATCAAATGGTGGAAATATGAAAATAAAATACTCTAAAAATGCTCTGAAATTTCTTGCAGGTGTCCAGAAGAAAGTTGCTGAAAATATACGTGAAGCTATAGGTGGACTTACGCTATCGCCGCCAAAGGGCGATATTAAACCTATGGGTGGATATAACGACGGACGTTTTCGTTTAAGGGTAGGTAAATATCGTGTTATTTATCGGTATGACATTGACAATCAGATCAAAATATTGTATATTATAAACATAGGTTCAAGAGGTGATATTTACAAGTAAAGGAGGTCGCTTTTATGTCGCCGAAAACACAGCAAATTGTTGAATTATATGAAATGCTCCCCGAACAGGAGCAGGAGCTTGCATTTGAAACGCTGAAACGGTTTGTTCTTGCATGGGATCCGGATTTTATAAAAGTTACACCCGATGAGCAAAGACAAATTGATGAAGCCGAAAAAAGCGGCTATATTTCCGAAGATGACATTGATTGGGATAATCTTGAAAAATACGCCGAATAACAAAATGCCCTATGCACGACTGTACATAGGGCATTTGTATATCAAAAAACAAACCCGCCTCCTATAGGAGACGGGTTTTAATTGCTTTAGGAATAAATTATACGTTGTCCTCTGTGTTGAATTCGAAGTGAGAAGTAAGCTCCTTGAGTATCTGAGACTGACCGGAAAGCTCCTCTGAAGCCGCAGCGGACTGCTCTGCTGTAGCGGAGTTGTTCTGTACAACGCTGGATATCTGCTCTACGCTGGCAGAGATCTGCTGAACGGACTCTGCCGCAACGTTTGCGTTCTTTGCAATATCGTTGTTGATCTCAAGAACGTGCTGTGAAGCCTCTGCTGTGAGATCCATTTCCGCAACTGCCTTGTCAGCAAGCTTGCTTCCTCTGTCAATTGCATTTACAGTATTTTCGATAAGCACTGTTGTGTTCTTTGCAGCCTCGGCGGACTTGCCCGCAAGGTTTCTTACCTCGTCGGCAACGACTGCGAAGCCCTTGCCTGCCGCACCTGCTCTTGCAGCCTCAACAGCAGCGTTGAGCGCAAGGATATTTGTCTGGAATGCGATATCCTCGATAGTCTTGATGATCTTCTTGGTATCTTCGGAGGACGCGCTCATCTCTCTGATAGCTTCTGCCAGTTCGTCCATTTCGTTCTTTGCTTCGGTAAGCTTTGCTGTGGAATCCGCTGTTCTGTCGCTTGCCTCTGAAGCCTTTTCTGCGTTGGACTTGATAATATCGGAAACAATGTTGATCTCAGCCGCAAGCTCTTCGATAGAGGAAGCCTGCTCTGTTGCGCCCTGTGAAAGGGACTGTGCGCCCAAAGCGACCTGCTCCGAGCCGGAAGCTACCTGATCGGAAGAAACTGTGATCTTTTCCATAGTCTCGTTAAGGTCTGTTCTGAATTTGCGGAGGGAAACAATGATGCTCTCAAATGCGCCCACATAGAGATTTACGTCTCTCGATCTTACGCGGAGGTTGCCGTTCTTGAGCTGCTCAAGGATATAGCCGATATCTTCAACAATAGACTTTGTACGGCTTGAAAGACTTCTCATGTCGTTTGCAAGCTGACCGATCTCGTCCTTTGAATCGTAGTTTACCTTTACGTCAAAGTCGCCGCCTGCCATTCTTAAAGCAGCGTCTCTTACCTGTGTTATGCCGGAAACGATCATCTTTGTTATGTATGTTGCAAGGATCATTGACATGATAACAGCCACGATACCTACGATAATGGTAACTGTTCTGCCTATGGTGATGTAGTTATGGCTGGAATCATACTGGGCTTTAGCATTGTTTACAGCCTTGTCTGTTGCCGCCTGAGCTTCTTTATAAAGAGCTGTGATGTTGGGCATCATATTGCTGTCATAGCCGTCAACGGAATCAGAAACATTTCCGTTTGAAACAAGAGTGGTAAAATCCTGATATGCAGTCCAGATATTTGCATAAAGCGAATGCATTTCTGTGGTATAGCCAAGACCGATCTCATCATTATCCTCGGCGTAGTTTGCTTCGAGGGTGTCGATAAGCGTGCCCACTTCTTTATAGCAGGATTCCGCTGTTGAGAAGTAACCTGAAACATAGTCCGCGTCGTCAGCCTTACCAATGGCGTGAAGGAGGTTCTTTGCCATCTCCTGCGTTTTTGAGTTGATGTTGTCAGCAAGCTCAACACGCTGAACTGCCTTGTTGTACAGAATATCAACGTTTTTGTTGATACTTGCGAATGTGCTTGTGATAAGCCAAATGATAACAAGCAGCAGAACGATTATTGTGCCGAAGCTGACCAAAAGTTTCTGTGAAATTTTTAAATTTTTCATAACCTTAGTTAATACCCTATTTCGGGTATTATCTCCTTTCGTGTTTTTTTTACAGATATACCAATATAATTGTAAAACTTTGCCCGAAATTTGTCAACAGCAAAATATTACAAAAATACAGACTATAATATGTGACATTGACAAAAAATGTACAAAATGTCCAAAAAAGAAAATTCTCCGAAATCAGTTCCAACCGTCTGTAAGCCGTCTGCATAAGGTCTTGCCGATGTTGTTGAGAGGCTGCTGCTCCGAGCAGGCTCCCAGCTTATACGCTTCCATAGGCATACCGTAAACAATACAGCTTTCTTTGTCCTGACCAATTGTGTAAGCGCCCTTCTTGTGCATTTTCAGCAGACCCTTTGCGCCGTCCGCGCCCATACCCGTCATTATCGCGCCGATAGCCTTGTTCCCTGCTACCTCGGCAACGCTTGTGAACATAACATCCACCGACGGACAGTGACCAGAGACCTTTTCGCCCTCGTAAAGATGAACATAGTAGCCTCTGTGATCCTTTTTAAGCTCCATCTGAAGCCCGCCCGCTCCGATAAGACAAACCCCTTGAGTGAGCCTGTCGCCGTCCTCGGCTTCCTTGACGTGAACGGTGCAGCATTTGTCCATTCTCTCGCTGTACAGCCTTGTGAAAACGGGAGGCATATGCTGAACGACGATCACCGGCGGCATAGTGTCGGGAAAGGACTTTATAACACACTCCAGCGCGTCTGTTCCGCCTGTTGAAGCTCCGAGCGCAACTATATAGCCCTCTCTGCATCTCTGTGCAAGCCCCGCAATATCGTCCTTTGTGGGTATGTTTGGCATTACCCTGCCTACCTTGGCGGCCATTGCCGGACTTACAATGGGAGAAACACCGTCTACCTTTGCGGTTTCCGCCGTTTTCGCAGCCGGCTTGGGGAGCTTTCCTTTCTTTCCCGCCGCAAGTATTACCTTAGTACCCAAAAGCGTGTTGAACATCTTCTGATCGGCGGGGGATTTCGGCTTTGAAATAAAGTCCGCCGCTCCCGCCGCTATCGCGTTCTTTTCGTCAGCGCTGCCCGAGATCATAACACAGGGCACGGGATACTGATCCATAAGCTGTTTAAGAAAGGTAAGACCGTCCATTTTAGGCATAACAACGTCCATCACAAGAACATCGGGCTTAAGCTCCATTATCTTGTCCCGCGCCTCGAAAGCGTCGGCAGCCTCGCCCACTATCTCGATATTGTCCTTTAAGGAAAGCCCCGAGATAACAGCCCGTCGGAACATTGCGGAATCGTCAACCACAAGAACTCTGACCTTGGATTTTTGATTAATCATAAGAAATCAAACGTACTCCTTTATTTATTTTCGGGCGATCCCTCCCGAAACAGTGCTTCCGGAAAGCCTGCCCTTGCCGGCGTCCGGCTTGTTTGAGATTTTTCTGTATACCGCAGGCTGAACATAAGTGTATCTTGTGTCCCTGCCCACGCTTTCGGCATGACCCGTAAAGAGATATCCGCCCTCCTTTGTAACGTCGTAAAAGCGTTCAACAAGAGCGTTCTTTGTCTCCTGCTCAAAATAGATCATAACATTGCGGCAGCTTATAAGATCGTAATTTTTACGGTCTGTGATATTGTTCATCAGGTTGAACTGCTTGAATGTTATCTGATTGCGCAGGCGGTCTATTACCTTATATGTGGTGGCGTCGATCTTTGTGAAATATTTAGCCAGCCACTCCTTCGGCACATCCTTCATCATATCAATGGTATATACGCCCGCCTTTGCCTTGGCAAGAACGTCCGTATCAAGGTCTGTTGCAAGCAGATTGACCTTCCACCTTGCAGCGTTTGCGCCGAAATAATCGTCGATAGTCATAACTATTGTGTACGGCTCCTGCCCCGTTGAAGAAGCGGCGCACCACAGATCCAGAGTTCTGGTTGCTGCGTTCTGCTTTTCAAAATACGGCAGGATAGCCTTTTTAAGGTACTGAAAATGCTCCGGTTCGCGCATAAAAAACGTATGGTTTGTTGTCAGCTTGTTTACAAGCTGCATAGTCTCGTTGCCTGTCTTGTCGGCGAAAGCAAAATCAATATACTCCTTGAAGCTCTTGAATCCTCTTGCGCTTATCATGTTGGACAGTCTGCCCTCGATAAGAACGCGCTTCTTGTCGAGATTAATTCCGTAGGTTTTTTTCATGTACGTCACAAGACGTTCGAAATCATTATCAGTAAGCTTAAGCATTAAGAAACACCTCGGTCATCGTTAATGAGTTTGTCGCAGCTTATAAGAAGTCTCTTGCCGTCCTCAAGATTAATGATCGACTTTATGTACTTGTTTGCGTTTACGTTTTTGGAATCGGGGGGCTTGCTTATGCTGCTCGCCTTAGCGGAAATAACGTCCTGAACGCGGTCAACGATAATGCCGACCTGTTCGCCGTCCTCAAATTCGAGAACGATGATACACGTTCTGTCGTCATAGGGGATCTCCTCTATCCCGAAACGCTTTCTGACGCTGATCACGGGAACTACCTTGCCCCTGATGTTGATAACGCCCTTGATATAACTGGGAATTTTAGGTACAACAGTGATCTGCTCTACGGCGATAATTTCCTTGACATACTTTATGTTGATAGCATAAATAACATCGCCTATGCTGAAAGAAAGGACCTCAAGGACCTCTATACCCTCAGCGGCAGTCTCTGCCGTCATAGTTACAGCGCTGTTTTCTTCCAAATTTATTCACCCTTTCCTAACAGAGGCAAGAGCTTAAGACGCAGGAAACGTCTCTCCGCTCTTATCTCTGAAAATATTCTGATATGCTTAGAAATCCTTGATAATATTATCTACGTCAAGAATTATCGTAATAGAACCGTCGCCGAGAATAGAGCAGCCCGACATACCGTTATGCTTGATATTGTAAGCTCCCAGAAGTCTTGGGAACGGCTTTACTACCACCTGCTGCTCGCCGATAAGCTCGTCGGCGAAGATACAAGCCTGCTTGCCGTCCGTCTCAACAAGGATAACGATACCCTCGTAAAGATCCTGTATATTCGGCTTCAGGTCGTAGATCTCATACAGTCTGATAAGCGGGTAGCATTCGCCTCTTACCATTATCATCTCGTTGCCGTTTGTGTCCTTGACAAGCTGTTCGGGGAGCACCTTGAACGACGAGCTGATAACATTTATAGGTATCGCAAAGATCGAATCGCCTACCGCGATCTCCATGCCGTCAACAATTGAGAGCGAAAGCGGTATCTTGATTATAAAGTTTGTTCCCTCGCCGAATTTCGACTCTACCGAAACCGAACCGCCGATCTTTTCGATGTTCTTCTTAACAACGTCCATTCCAACGCCTCTGCCGGAATATTCGGTTACCTGTTCGTTTGTTGAGAAGCCGGGGAGCATTATCATGTTGAGTATCTCTTTATCGGTATACTCGCTTGCAGGTCTTGACAAAATGCCGTTCCTTTCAGCCTTTGCAAGAACCTTTTCGGGGTCTATTCCGCCGCCGTCGTCGGCAACTACTATAATAACCTCTCCCGAAGTATTGTATGCCGAAAGCGTGATCTTGCCCTTGGGGGACTTGCCCGCAGCGATACGATCCTCAACATTTTCCTCGATACCGTGATCCATTGAGTTACGCACCATATGCATAAGCGGGTCGTTGAGCTGGTCGATAATGGACTTATCTACCTCTGTTTCCTCGCCCTCGAATACAAGGTCAACGTCCTTGTTCAGCTTGACCTTCATATCTCTTACGATACGGGTCATCTTATTGAACGCTCCCGAAAGGGGAACCATTCTTATTGACATTACAGCGTCCTGAAGCTCCTCGTTGAGCTTGCGGAGCTGTCTTGCGGATTTCTGGAAGTTATCGAGCTTCAGACCCTTCAGATCGGGGTTTGAAGTAACCATTGCCTCTGTGATAACGATCTCGCCCACAAGGTCGAGCAGAGTATCCAGCTTGTTCAGATTTACCGAAATAAGCGACTGCTTTGCTCCGCCTCCCGCAGCGGCCGGCTTCGGCGCAGCAGCGGCAGCAGGCTTCTTTTCCGCGGGCTTGGGCGCAGCGGGCTTCGGCGCAGCAGGTGCGGAGGAAGCGGGCGCGGGATTTGCCGCGGGTGCAGCAGCCTCTTGAACAGGCTCTGCCGAAGGAGTATCTATTATCTCATAGGATTTAACGCTGGGAGTGTTCTCGATAGCCTGTATAACAGCCTTGGCTTTATCGCTGCTGAAATGGACAAGGAAGCCCTCTTCAACAATAGTCTTGGCAGTCTCGGCATTGTCGTCAATGTCCGCAGGCTCGTATGTAACATGGTCGCAGACGTCTCTGATGTTGTTCACCACCAGAACTGCGCGGAGGTTCTCCATTTTGCAGTCGTCGTCGAAGTGTACTCTCACCGTAGTTATCTCCGCCGCAGCAGCTCCGCCGGAATCTGCGCCGCGCTGTATGATTTCGCAGCCCTTTACGTTGGGTGTGGTTTTGATCGTTTCAACGATCTCATCAATAGTAACGCCGCCCATAGGCTTGAACTTAACGTCAAAGCCGTCAGCAACGATGACCTTGGCGGTCTCGCCGTTGGTCTCGATATCGGCGGGGACGTATTCCAGCTTGGAGCAGGAATCGCTTATCCTGTTCACCACCAGCATGGCGCGGAGGTTCTCCATTTTGCAGTCGTCCTCAAAAAACACCTTTACCGAGGTAAGCTCCGCCGCGGGGGCAGCAGGAGCCGCAGCAGGCGCAGACGCAGCGGGAGCCGCAGCCGCAGCCGTCGGTGCAGCAGCGGGAGCCGCAGCCTCTCCGCCTTTAAGAACAGCGGCAAAATCTTCGATTTTGTTCATCTGCTCTGTAAAATCCGTAGGAGTATATTCGTCCTCCTGAATAAGCTCGATCTCCGCCTTTAAAAGGTCGGACGCGTTGAATACGAGGTCATACAGCTCATTCATAGATGAAATAACCGGATTGTCCTCACGTATGATATAGAACATATCCTCGATAGCGTGAGCGAGCTTGGACATATTTTCCAGACCCATCATTGCGGAAGAACCCTTTATCGTGTGCATGGTACGGAATATTTCGTTGATCTCTTCTTCTCCGAAGTTGCTCTCGTTTTCGGTTTTCATCAGAATTTGGTCAAGCTGTTCAAGAAGCGATGTAGTTTCAAAGACATAAGCGTCCGCCATTGCTTCCATTCCTGCTTCAAATTTTGCCATAAAAACACCTACCTATCAATTTGTGTTCGGAAGAACACCGTCGCCGCCGTCCGCAAAGGGTATGCGATATATAACGGACTGTACAGCGTGACGGGCTTTGAAGTGATTTCCGCCGAGCCGAAACGGAGGGGCGGAATACGCAATGCTCCCGAAAGATATAATTCACCATAATATTTTATAGTATATTTTTAATTATACTATAAAAAACTCTTTACTACAAGCCAAAAATGTAATATAATAAAAATAAAGCTAAAAAATTTTTCGGTAGATTTTTGTTCATATTTAACAATAATTATTAATATTTGCAAAATTTTGTGAAATTTTGATGAATAATGTGTTTTTTGTGTTTTTTTGTGCTATAATATAAGGATAGACTTAGTCAGATTTTTTTGCAGCAATTCTTCTTGCTTCTTGTCCCTAAATCTCTTGCTTCTGATAGGAAAGGAAAATGGATTATGTCGGATCTGTTGAGAGTAACCACGCCTGTAGCCCCCAAGGATTACAGCATGAACCAGAACGTCAAGCCGCAAGCGCCCGAGCAGGTCTTTGAGCTTGGCAACGTTGAATATATCAACAAGGCCAACACCCGCGACGAGCAGCTCGGCGAGCAGAACCTCAAGGACGGCAGCGGCGCGGGTCTGCCCAATCTTCAGGCGGCTGTGGCAAAGGACCCCGCTATGTCCTCCATACTGCTTAAGGGGCTTATAAGCGGTTCAGCTCTGGATATCCTGAGCCAGTCGGGAAATGCCGAGCTTCTGAATAAGATAACGGAGTTTGCGGGAGAGATAATGCTGCTGCCGAACGCCGAGGAGATTGCTGCGGACATAGTCCGTCAGCAGAGCGAAGCAACGGTTTTCAGCGACCCGCTGTGGTCCGAGCTTAAAAATATTCTTGCAGGGCTGGACGGCAACCCCGTCGGCGAGGAGCTTGCCATGGCTGTGCTGGATTTTGCCAAAGCCACCGCCGCGGCAGACTCAAGAGAAAGCATACTTACTTCAATATCCGAGAGCCTTCGGTATCTTGCGGGGGAAACTGCCCAAAGCCGCGAGATAATGACCCTGCTCAACCAGACCGCAGACAGGCTCAACGCATATAATTTCGCCGAGGTCAAGCAGGACGTTCTTTCCCTCGTCAATTATTTGCAGGACAGTCTTCTGCTCAACGACAAGACGCAGAATCTTCTTTCGCTTATTACATACAATCTTTCGCGGTTCAACAACAACAGCTCCGCCGTTGCAGAAAGCTTCCGCGCTATCGTCAGCATGACGCAGGATCCCGATACGGCTCAGAAGCTTGAAACGCTGTTTACAAAATTCATAGAGTCCTCAAAGCTTCCGCTGGACGTTAAGCTTGCGGCTATGGAGGACACCCGCAGTTCTTCCGCGGTAATGTCCATGACAATGCTTACCGAGCGTATTGCAAACGCCGTTGAAAGCGCGACAAAGGATATGTCCCCCGGACAGCTCGAAAAGCTTTCGGACGATCTCAGCAAGCTTTCAGAGGAGCTGAACGAACTTTCAAAGACCGCAGAAAACGTCCAAACCTCCGAAAGCGCCGAAAATGCGGGAAGCGCGGGTGGCGCCGCAGTTTTCGACGTAAAGCAGGGAGTGTCTATGCTGCGGAGAATAATTGCTCCCCTTGTGCCGGACAATATGAAAGGCGGGGTAAATACCCTGCTGCGGAATTTTGAAAACGATAAAAACCTTAACACTCTTATCGACCGTTTAAGCGTTATCGTGAACCGCATGGAAAATCTTGACGCGAAAATAACCATTGCGCAAAGCATAAATCAGGTTCTGTCACAGATGGCTCTTGCGGAGGGCATAAACTACAGACCTCCGACAACAATGGAAAATATGCTGGACTTTCTTGTAAAGAACATAAACGACCCGTCCCTAAAATCACTGTCGGCAATGAACCGCGGAGAAATGCTCCAGGGGCTTCTTACGTCACCCGGCGTTTTCTCGCCGCTGCTGCATTTTTTGGTACCTATGAATATGGATGGTACAAAAGCCTTCGGCGAGCTGTGGGCTGACCCAGACGCGGGGAACGGCGAACCGGGCAGCGAAAATGACAAGCACCTTTTCCTCTGCTTCGAGATAGAGGAGGCTGGGTACTTTGAAATGGAGCTTTTCTCACGCGGCAAGAGCATAAACGTGTCCCTGCTGTGTCCCGCGGGCAGCGAAAGGAAGTATCTGCCGCTTAAGGAAATGATACCTGTCATAGCCTCGGCGAACGGCTACAGCGCGGAAAAAATGATAATTTCTCCGCTTAAGAAAAAGCGTGACTTAAACAGGGTATTCCCAAAGCTGAACGACCGCAAAAACGGCTTGAACGTCAGCGCATAAGCGGGGAACGCCCCGCGGCGGGATCAATGCAGCAAAATTTATTTATATAAGCCCCCAAGGGGAGGGCAAATTTATTAAAATTATATACGAATAAAAGGGGAGAAATTACCATGCCCGTATACAGAGGAAAAAAGCCAAGCAATTCCGCGGTGGCGTTAAAATACAATCCCGAAAAGGACTACACTCCCATAGTTGTGGCAACGGGGCAGGGTCATGTTGCGGAAAAGATCATAAATCTTGCGGACGAAAACGGAGTCCCCGTCTATCGGGACGACTCCACCGCCGCGCTGCTGACAATGCTGAACGTTGGGCAGGGTATACCTCCCGAGCTTTATCAGGTCGTGGCTGGGATATATGTTCAGGTCATGAAAATTGCCAAGGAGAATTAAAATCAGGCTGTGCGGAATAGTTCCGCAAGGACTTTTAAAGCCATTTTCGCGCCGCAGATAAAGGCATAATAATCGTTCTCGTCCTCGATAATGCCGAGCAGCTCAACGTACCGTTCCAGCTTTCTTTTTTCGTCGGTGTTCAGGCGGCTTTTTATCTCGTCAAATAAGGCTTGGCTCTCTTTTTCCGCAGCAGCCTTTACACGCGACGGCATTTTAAAATTATTGTATTCGCACGCTTCAGACAGGAAAAAATCTTTTACAAATGTTTCCATAGTAAAAACTCCTTTATAAATAATTTTGTAATTATATTATAACACGATTATTAGATAAATTCAATTGGTATATTTCACGAAAAAACGTTGTATTTTGTATACGTATTTATTGTTTACAATTAATTTTTGATGTATAATAGTTAGAGGTGATATTATGTCAATGAGGTATAAATTTGATATTCTTGCAGCTTTAAGAGAAAAAGGGTACAGGTCAACAAGAATAAGAAGCGAAAAAATTATGAGCGAAAGCACAATGCAGAAATTCAGAACAGGCGAAATGGTTTCAACGGATAATATTGAAAGACTTTGCAAGCTGCTTGACTGTCAGCCGGGGGATATTATCGAATATGTTCCCGACGAGAAATAGCGTAACAAACAATCTTTCGTAAGACGGAAGCAAGCCAATATATTGCAAGCTAAACAAAAAGGTGATATTCATGTCAATGGTTTATAAATTTAATATTCTTGCAGCTTTGAAAGAAAAGGGGTACAATTCGGTAAGGCTTAGAAGCGAAAAAGTATTTGGCGAAAGTACCATGCAGAAATTCAGAACAGGCGAGATGATTTCAGTGGATAATATTGAAAGACTTTGCAAGCTGCTTGACTGTCAGCCGGGGGATATTATCGAATATGTTCCCGACGAGAAATAGCGTAACAAACAATCTTTCGTAAGACGGAAACAAGCCGATATATTGCAAGCTAAACAAAAAGGTGATATTCATGCCAATGGTTTATAAATTTAATATTCTTGCAGCTTTGAAAGAAAAAGGGTACAGTTCAACAAGGCTTAGAAATGAAAAAGTTTTGAGCGAGGGTACAATGCAAAGGCTCAGAAAAAATGAAATGATTTCAATGGACAGCCTTGCAAAGCTTTGCAAAATATTCAGCTGTCAACCAAATGATATTATAGAATACATTCCCGATGATGATTGACACAATGTAGGGCGGGGGCTTGCTCCCGCCTTTCACGTATAAAACATATCATATAAAATTCGTCGCATACAACATAGGCGGGAGCAAGCCCCCGCCCTACAGATATAATGTGCGTTAAATAAAAATTATAAAAGGTGATACAATGCTACAATTCATAGACAGCCACGCCCACTATGACGCGGAACAGTTTGACCCCGACAGGGACGAGCTTTTAAACCGCATACACCGGGGCGGAGTGCTGAAAACAGTAAATATGGGCTGCAATTTGGAGCGTTCCCGACTTTCGGTTGAGTACGCGGAAAAATTCCCCTTTATGTACGCGGCGGTGGGAATTCACCCCGAGGACGTTGAGGGTACTCCCGCGGACTATCTCGAAACGCTGAAAAAATGGGCAGTCCTGCCGAAAACCGTTGCTATCGGCGAGATCGGGCTTGACTACCATTACGAGGGCTACGACCCCGATTTGCAGAAGAAAATTTTTGAGGAACAGCTCGACCTTGCGGCGGAGCTTTCCCTGCCCGTTGTGATACACTCGCGGGACGCTACCGAGGACTGTATGAATATCCTCCGCAAGCGAGGGACTGTCAACGGCGTTATGCACTGCTTTTCGGGGTCTGCGGAGACCGCAAAGCAGGTGCTGGCGTTGGGAATGAACATCAGCTTCACGGGAGTGCTGACCTTTAAAAACGCGCGCAAGGCAATAGAGGCTTTGGCTGTAGTCCCTCTTGACAGGCTGATGCTGGAGACGGACTGCCCCTATATGGCTCCCGAACCGAACAGGGGAAAGCGGTGCGACAGCAGCATGATCGCGGACATTATCCCCAAGATCGCGGAGGTAAAGGGCGTTTCCCCCGAACAGGTCGCAAAGCAGACCACGGAGAACACCTTGAATTTGTTTAAAAAAATGCAGGAAAATTAAAAAATTTTCCTGCATTTTTAATTTAACAATTTAATATATTGTAACCCGCCCCGCAAAATTTGTTCAATTTAGTGTAGGGCGGGGGCTTGCTCCCGCCTTTTCGCGTATTTATACAAAAAAGGCGGGAGCAAGCCCCCGCCCTACGAATTATTCAATCAGTCGCCAAGGACTCATATTCCTCCGTATTTTCCTCGGAGCGTACCCGACCGAGGACTATCGCGCTCAAACCGTCCACAACATAATCGTCCGAGACCGTGTAAAGCGGCTCTGTACCCGCCCTGTCGCCGTCAACGTAAACGCCGTACTCACCGAAAGCGTGGAGGGTCACCGCGTAATCGTTGGGGTTGAAAAATACAACGATCTCCTCGAAAATATTGTCCCCCGTAAGGACAAATCCAACTACCCGCTGCGGCAGATGATCGAGGAATATCATATGCTCTCCCACCTGCTCCTTGTCGTACATTCTGAAAGCGGAGTGCGCCTTTCTGAAAGCTATCAAGCCCTTGTAGTACTCGAAAACGTCCTTAAATTCAGACTTTCTGTCCCATTTGAGGCTGTTTACCGCGTCGGGGGAATTGTAGCTGTTATGGTCGAAAACATGACCGCCGGGGAAAGGCTTCGACCGCAGGAACTCCTGTCCCGCCTGAATGAACGGTATGCCTTGGGCAAGGTACACCATTGCCGCAGCCATTTTATCCATGCGCTTGCGTTTTTCAAGGCTGTCGGTGCTGTTTGTGTAGTAAAGCTTGTCCCACAAAGTCAGGTTGTCGTGCGCCTCTACATAATTCACCGTCTGCTGCGGACTTTCCGTCCATGCGAATTTATTGAGGTTAGGGAGCTGCGGGTGAGGTATTCTTCCGCACATTACCTCCTTAACGTAGTCCTCGTTTCCCGAAACGCCGTTTACGTAGCCCTTGTCGTTGTCCTTGAAGTTGTTGCCCTTTACGGTGTCTCTGAAATCGTCGCTGAAGTAGCCGTAATCGGGGGTATGCCGCGCGTTCAGCTTCATTGCGCGCTTGCCCCAGTCAAGGGGGGAGTCTCCTCCTGCCCAGCCCTCGCCGTACAAAATAACGTTTGGATTTATCTCTTTAAGCCGCTTTGAAGCAAGGTTCAGCGTTTCAATATCGTAAAGTCCCATAAGGTCGAAGCGGAAGCCGTCTATTTTGTATTCCTCCGCCCAGTAGCAAAGGCTGTCGATAATAAATTTTCTCGCCATGGCGCGTTCGGTGGCGACCTCGTTTCCGCAGCCGCTGCCGTTGCTGAAATGCTCGCCGTTGTCCCCCCAAAGCCTGTAGTAATATTTTGGATACGTTTTATTAAAGCAGGAATCCGCCGTTGCAAATGTGTGGTTGTACACTACGTCCATAATAACGCCTATCCCCTCCTTGTGCAGAGCGTAAACAAGCCGCTTGAACTCCTTTACACGGGCTTTTCCGTCATACGGGTTAGTAGAGTAGGAGCCTTCGGGGGTGTTGTAATTTCTCGGATCGTAGCCCCAGTTGAATTGAGGACGGTGCAGATCGGTCTCATCAATACGTTCAAAGTCGAACACAGGCATAAGCTGGACGTGGGTAACGCCAAGCTCCTTTATATGGTCAATGCCAACGGTGTCCCCCGCGGCGTTCACAAGTCCCTTTTCTATAAAGCCCAGGAAACGTCCCTTGTAGCAGAAATTGCCGCTCTTGTCGATAGAGAAGTCACGGACGTGAAGCTCGTACACACAAGCGTCGGTGTAATGGTCAAGACGGACGTAGTCCTGATTTTCCCAGCCCGCAGGATCGCAGCTTTTCATATCTATTACCATGCTCATTGCGCCGTTGACGCCTGCGGATCTTCCGTAAATGTCGGCAGTCTCCTGTTCAATACCGTCATAGGTCATAACGTAGGTGTAATAAACACCGTCCAGATCGCCGAAAGCGGTTTTCGACCAAACGCCGTCCCTGCCCTTAGTCATGGGGAGCTTTCGGTAAGGCTTCTCATCGCGGCTGTCGCGGTAGAGATGAACTCTCGCCTTGTCCGCCTCCGGAGCCCAGACCCTGAACTCGGTCTGCTCCTTATCATATAAAGCGCCCAGCAGCGCGCTGCTGCCGCAAGCGTATTTTTCATCAATGTGTGCAAACATAAAACCCGTACTCCTTTACTGTTTAATTAAAAGCATACACTATTATTATACAATAAAAGCGCAAATTTGTAAACTATGCTAATAAACAAAATAATTTTTTTATTTTTAGCACTTATTAATAATTTAACTTGCTGCATCAAATGTAAAGCGCCCTGCAAGAGAGGGCGTCCCCCTCGGTAACTGATAAACGCCATCTTCCAAACAGTCCTGTGGACTGTTTGGAAAAAATAACGTATATTATATTTAAAACAGTCCACCGGACTGTTTTAAAGGGTCAAATGTTCAAGACGGGAGGGGGACGCTCTCTATCGCAGAGCGTCCCCCTCTTTCGGCTTTGCCGCAATTCACCCCCTTGCAGAGCTCTTGAACGATAGGGGAGTTTCGCCCTCTGCGGAGGGCGACAATGGGCTTTGCCCCTTGACCCCACGAGGGGCTTTGCCCCCTTGACCCCCACCAGCTGGGCTCAGCTGGACCAGCTTTTTGCCTAAAGGGTATCTTTCGTTATTTGTGCGCCAAATATAAATTATCCATTGATTTATACGGAAAAATATGCTATACTAAAAAAGAACAAAATCCCCCCAAATAAATTTTGAAAGGACTAAACAAATGGCAGGTTTTTTCAGCACCGACAGCAAGCTTTACAGATTTATGAGCAGGCTCACCGACCTTTTTAAGCTAAACTTTATGTGGCTGGTCTTCAGTTTGCCTATAGTTACTATCGGTATCTCCACTATAGCGGCGTACACCGTTGCTCTGAAAATGGCGGAAAATCAAGAGGGCTACATAGCGGGCGAATTTATGAAAGCCTTTAAGGCTAATTGGAAGCAGGGGCTGGCTATGTCCTTTATCACAATAATATGCGTGTGGGCGGTGTATCTGGATTTTCAGATATTCCGAGCCGCCGAGGAGAACGCTGTTGTGTTCCTTATTATCGGCATTGTTACCGCATATGTGCTGGGATTTTCTCTGCTGTACGCCTACCCGCTTCTTGCAAGGTACGAAAACACAGTTATGAATACGCTGAAAAATTCCTTCAGAATAAGCATGAAGTATTTTCTGCGGTCGCTTTTGCTGGTGCTGCTCATGGCGTTTGAGATCGCTGTAATGATCTGGAATTACGCTACGATGATACTTATCGTTCTTGCGGGTCCCGCGTTTTTAATGCTGACGGTCAGCAGCTTTGCCATGATAATTTTCCGCGAGCTGGAAAAAACGCCGGGAACGGTTTCCGTCCCCGAAAATCCGGAGGACGCGGAATACAGCGAAAATACGGAGAATTGAATTTCCGTCTCCAAATATATATTTTCTAAAAGGAGCTTGATTTTTATGCGATACGAAAAAATTTTTCTTGAGGACGTTTTCAGCGGACTTGAAACTCCTCCCGAAAAGACGCCCCTCACAATTTATATCCCCGACATGAACGACGAGGTTTACGGCGAACGCACCTTCCGCTGTGTTCTGATCTGCCCCGGCGGAGGGTATGAGTACACCTCCAAAAGAGAAGCCGAGCCTGTTGCCCTTCGGCTGGCGGGTCAGGGAATTGCCGCTGCGGTAATAAATTATTCCTGCGGACCTCACTATCCCACGCAGCTTTTGCAGGTGCTTGCAGCGGTAACATATCTGCGGCGGAACAGCTCCGATCTGCACATTGACCCCGAAAAAATTGCCGTAATGGGCTTCTCCGCAGGGGGACACGCCGCTTGCTCCGCAGGGGTTTTCTGGCAGGAGGAATTTGCGGAAAAGGCTCTCGGTATCGCTCACGGCGAGGACAAGCCCAACGGCATGATACTCTGCTACCCCGTTATAACTTCGGGGGAATTTGCCCACAGAGGAAGCTTCGACGCGCTTTTAGGAGAAAGCCCTGCTGCGGAGCTGCTTGAAAAAATGTCCCTTGAAAAGCAGGTAACAAAGGATACCCCCCAAGCATTTTTGTGGCACACCGCCGAGGACGGGCTTGTCCCCGCGGAAAATTCCCTCCTGCTTGCAATGGCTCTTAGAGAAAAGGGCATACCTCTTGAAATGCACATCTATCCCAAGGGACATCACGGAATGTCACTTTGCGACGAAACGGTAGACCGTCCCGAAAACGTCACCGACGGCGCGAGATACTGTTCGGAATGGTTCCCGCGCTGCGTTAAATGGATAAAGGAAATACTGTAACAGTGTACAGTTGACAGTTATTTTGGTACTGTAGGGCGGGGGCTTGCTCCCGCCTTATTTTGGCAGATTGTGTAAAAAAAAAAAAAAAAAAGGTGTATGTACAAAAGCATACGCCTTTTTTAACTGTCAACTATTAACTGTACACCGTTACCTGTGGTTGTAGTAAACACTTATTTTTTTGCCCGTGACGATCTTTACCCCTACAAACGCGCTGCACCCTATCGCCAGCACAAACATAACAAGCTTTAATATGTACCCGTCGTTTGAAAAGCTGTCGGGGGAAAGAGTGAAGCATATCAGCCCGTACATCAGAGCCGCCGTCTGCACCGCAAAATAAAGCACCGACAACGCCCTGCTGAACCGTGAACGGATAAGCATAAAAAGCGAAAATACCACGCCTGCCAAGGGAATGTAGTCCATATACGGCTTTGTACCGTCCTCGTTAAGCTTCAGAGCGTACGCAAGTCCAGCCGACGCAAGTCCCGCTAGCGCAACCAGTATCAGCATAAAAAAGCCCTTTTTGGCTTCCTTTGCCTTTTGCTCCGCCATAAGCTTTTTAGCCATTTCCATGCTCTTTCTCTGACTGAAGCCCTGGGGCTTTGCGGAAAGCTCCTCTCTTGTGCGGTTTTTCAGAAGCTCCCTCTCGTTTTTGTCAAGGTAGTCCTTTGACAGAATATCCTCCTGACGAACATTGTCGTTTCCGTACTCGGTGGACATCTCCTCCAGCTTTGCCGCCGATATCTCCATAGCAAGATCGTCCGCGATCATCTGGTTTTTCAAAGAGCTTGCAAGCGAGCTTCTCTCCGTCCGCATTTCTTCAAGCTTAACTTCGCTCGTCATATCGTCGAGAACGACATTTGCGGCGATCTCCGCCAGAGGTCTGCTGCTGTCGTAATCGTCCTCGCCGTAAACAAACTCAATATCGGGCAGCTCGTTCTCCTCGGGAGCAGCCGCCTCCTGCGGCGGTTCTTCGGAAACAGCTTCCGAAGCGGACTCCTCCGCTTTTTTCTGCTCCGCCAGCGCGGAAAGGTCTCCGCCCGCTTTCATCAGATCGCGCTCAAAACGGGGTATGTAATTGTTTTCGTTTTCCGCCATAAAATTAACCACCTTTTATTAAAGTCAATCGGCAGAACCCTCTGCCCCGTATCATAAAAACACCCTAATTATCGGAACGGCAAGCCATACCAATATCCATATAAAAATGTTGAAAATAACATATATTGCCGTCTTTGCACGGTAATTTCCGTTCACGGTTTTAACCGCAATAAACGAACATACCGCCCCGCCCAGCAGCGACAGAATTACCCCCGTTTGGGGTTTGTCGTTTTTTACTGATTTAAAGGCGAAAACATTTATCAGCAACACCGCCGAAACAGCAGCTAAGCCTTTTATAAAAGCGCCTGCGCTGTACAAGGAAGCCGCCGCGCCGACAGTTTCTGCAATTTCGGCGAATACCAATAATGAAAGTATTATAAACGCAGTCTCGTTAAGCCTGTATAAAATCAGCGGCAGTATAAGGCAGACGATATTGACCAATATATACGGCAAAGCCTTTTTGAAAGATCCGGTAATTTTCGTCACGCCCCTTTATCACGCCGCGGAAAATCCGCCCTGTAAATGCAATTCACTCGCCCGCCCCCTTGAGGGGGCATTGCAAAATGAAAATTTATTATATTTAACTTTGGGGGTGACTCCCGCCGCGGGGCGTTCCCCGCCCCCGCTATTCTGTAACAGCGATAGCCTCGGGGAAGATGTTGGACGAGCTTTCCTGGAGGAAGGTCGTGTTTACATAACCCTGAATTGTCGCTCCGTCAAGGACTGTTATGGTCGAAGCGGTAATGTTGCCCATAACGATAGCGTCCGTCTTGAACTCGGCTTTCCCGCCGATGTCAACGTTGCCCTTTATCTTGCCGTTAAGGTCAAGGTACTGCGCCGCGATGTCACCGAGAATAATAGTATCCCTGTCCATCTGCACCCTGCCCTTTGAAGAAAGATTGCCCTGCATTGAAGCCCCTGTCATAATGGTGTCGTTGCACTCAACATCGCCTACGACCTTGCCCGCAACGCTGATATTCTTTGTGATACGCACGTCGCCCTTAACGCTGCCGTCGATGTTGACGTTGGCAAAGGAGCGTATATTTCCGTTAATAATAGTATTCCTTGATATGATCGTGGTCTCCTCGGTCTCGTAGTAGGGAGACTCCTCGTTTCCGCCGTATGACGGAGGCGCAGGCGGGACGTTTCCGCCGCCGAAGCCTTGGCTTCCGTTGAAGCCTGCGGAAGAACCTCCGAAGCCTTGATTTTGCTGCCCGAAGCCGCCCTGTGAGGGCTGACCCATATTATTCATATTATTGGGCGCGCCGTACCCTTGGTTTGGAGCGCCATAGCCCTGATTGGGCGCACCGTAGCCCTGATTTTGCTGACTGTACCCTTGATTGGGGAAGCCTTGATTTTGCGGCTGCTGATTTCCCGCAAACGGGTCAGCCGCGGGACGCGCCCCGAACTGGGAAACGTTCTGTCCGCTCTGAACATAAGGGCTTGCGGGAGGCGGCGCAGCTTCGGTCTGCGGAGCAATGTCAGGCTCGGGGAAATCCGAATTTGCGTTATAATCTGCCTCCTGCACAGGCTCGGGCTGAGGAGTGTCAATATATCTGTCCAGCTCCGATTTCTTTTTTGATTCCTTTGAAAGGTCGTCTCCCACGAGACCGTCCTTTCTGAGAATTTCCTTTACCGCTTGGTTAAAATTGTCTTTAAGGCTCATTTTTATCTCTCCTATCTGCCAAATTTTTTTGTTCTACCTTTAATCTATGTATGAAAAGTTTATAGGCTTGACAGTGTTGTCAAGCTGCCCAAAATGATAGCCGTCGGCAATAAGCTTGTCAATAACGTCCTCCAGCACATATACCGTCTGCTGCTTCTCGTGGAGCAGGACTATCGCCTTATCGGAGGTATTGTTTTCGATACCCGTCAGCACGTTGTTGTAAATGCTTGTCCAGTTCGCGTCGTGTACAGCGTCCTCACCGCTTACGTTCCAGTCGTAGTAAACGAAGCCGCGGCGGGTCATTTCCGCGATTATCTGCTTGTACGTCAGCCTGTTGTAGTTATTTATCGAGCCGCCGGGGAAACGGAAGATCTGCGGCTTTATGCCGGTGGCCTCGTAAACGCAGTTATATGTTTCATAAAAATCCGCAAGATAGCTTTCAACGCTTTCGTAAATTTTCTCATAATCATGTGAAATGGAATGTAATCCCACAGTATGCCCCGCGTCGGCAACAGCCTTCATGCGCGCCATATTTTCCTCGTCCGTGCCTCCGCAGAAGAAAAAGGTCGCTTTAATGTTATATTTATTCAGAATATAAAGTATGTCGTGAGTGTTTGCGGAGGGACCGTCGTCAAAGGTGAGGTAAACAGTGCCGTCGTCCTCGCCAAATTCGGAGGGAGGGTTTTCGGCATAAAGGTCGGGATAAAGCTTTGTGTACTCCGCGGCGGTGTCAACGTCAGCGGAACCGTCGTCTGCGGCAGCTCCCGCGCTGATCGTCTCGCCGAAGATACCGGGGTTTTCCTCGGCGTATTTTGTAATGTAATCTTCGAAAGCCGAAACGTCGTTATTCTTTATTATGTCAAGAATTTCCTCCGAAGAGCAGCCCTTTCCGATCATTCTCAGAAAAAGGGTCTCCGCCGAGGTCTCCTCTGAAGCGTTCGCGCTTGCAAGCGCAGCGGCTTCGGAATTTTTTTTAGCCTCCAGCCCGTATTTCACGCCGAAAAAAACAGCAAGAAACGTGGCTATGGCGAGCCAGCCGAAGAAAACGGTATATATAAGGTGCTTAAAGAACTTAACGCTGCCGAAGTACATTTTTTCAGATCCATTCCCCGCAGAAATACTACGAATCGGAGCTCCCCTGCGGAAGAGCCGTAATGAAATACCTATTCCTTATAATAATACACCTTTTTTGCATATATGTCAATTGTTATAATCAACAATTCCAAAAATCAATGTATGGTAAATTTTCGGGGAACGCCCCGAGACGGGAGTCCCCAATTTGAAATGCGGTAATCCTTTATAGGATCGCTATAGTTTATCAAGCACCCTCAAATGAGCAGACTGTTCAGATATAGCCGTATTTCAACCGCCGCCTTGATAGGGTGGCATTGCAAAAAAAGACGCGGAGCATTTAACTGCGGGGGCAGACACTCGCCGCGGGGCGTTCTCCGCCCCGCAAATTTACAAAATGCACTTGAAAAATTTGTGCTTTGAGGTTATAATATACAAATATACTTATACCATTTGCCGAAAGAGGGAAAAAATTTTGTTTTATTGCTGCGGTATAACCGATACAGGCTCCGTAAGAGACCATAATGAGGACGCCTTTCTTATACAAAAAAATGTTATAACAAGCGGGGAGAACGAAACCGAAACAAAAGCTCCCCTGATAGCCGCCGTTGCCGACGGCGTTGCGGGAGAAGCCTCGGGCGAGGTCGCTTCAAGAAAGGCTCTGGAGCTTCTTGCCGCGGTGAGACCGTCCCCCAAAACAGACTATATGCAGAAAATTTTAAGTATCCACCACTCTCTGCAAAAATACGGCATCACCCATAATACCCGCAATATGCAGACGACCCTCTGCGCCCTTATCGCGGAGCAAAGCGGAAAAGCTGTGATGATAAACATCGGCGACTCGCGAATGTATCTTTACCGCGGCGGCAATATCAAGCAGCTTTCAAGGGATCAGTCCCTTGTTCAAATGCTGTACGAGCAGGGGCATATAACCCCGGAGGAGCGTCACGGTCACGCGCGAAAAAATGTTATCTTCCCCGTGCTGGGAAGTCTTAACGGCGATCCGGAGCCGCAGATATGCGAAATAGAGGGCGGGTTCTCTCACGGCGATATAATAATCATCTGCACCGACGGACTTTCCGACCACATCACCGCGGGGGAGTTCGAGGAGATCCTCGCCCGTCCCAAACGGCTGCCGAAAAGACTTGCGGATATGGCTGAAAGAGCCATGCGGAACGGCAGTCCTGACAACGTTACGGTTGTGGGAGTTACCTATCTTGAAGGCATATAAGAACCTGTCTTGAGGGCATATAAAATCCGCGGCGCTGTATCGGCTGTACAGCGCCGCAGCTTTTATCTGTTCATAAAATAATATATCAAGCCGTAAAGCACCGAAGCCGCCGTGCCGTAAAGAATAACGGGACCCGAAATGATAAATATTTTCGCGCCCAGTCCCAGCACGAAGCCCTCCGACTTGAATTCCAGCGCGGGAGACACTACCGCGTTTGCAAAGCCCGTGATAGGCACGAGAGTTCCCGCGCCGCCGTGCTTAGCTATTTTTTCGTAGTACCCAAGCCCTGTCAGCACCGCGCTTATAAGCACAAGGGTGACGGAGGTCCATATACCTGCGGTTTTTTCGTCAAGTCCGCCGCTTTTCAAAAGGTCGTTCAGAGCCTGTCCGACGCAGCATATAGCTCCGCCTATCAAAAAGGCTTTGGGTATATCCTTAAAGCTTTTGGAATTCGGGGAGGCTTTTTTTACCATTTCGCCGTATTGTTGTTTTGATACGCTCATAGAAACACTTCCTATCGGTTATTTTTTTATAGTTTTAGTGTTTTTTTATATCTTATGCACAGAGCCGAGGTTTATTTTTTGGTAATATTTTTCTTTGTTTGTAATTGTTGTTTATTTGCGTTTTTTGTTGTTTGGACAGTTGGTTTGCTTTTGAAATTTATAGGATTGCTGTAAAATTCAAAGACAAACTAAAATAAACAAATAAATGCTCCATAATTTGTACAATTCCGCATATTGACTTATTGGCAGACATAAACTATAATATAATTAATGGCAGACAAAAAGTGAGGTGAGTAAATGTCGCCAAGAACAGGCAGACCTAAAAGTGACAATTCCAAAAGTGAAAGAATAACAGTAAGACTTGACAATGAAACCTCGGAAACTTTAAAAGCATACTGCGAACAGGAAAATGTTGAAAAAGCAGAAGCTGTACGCAGAGGAATTGGCAAGCTAAAGTCTGAAATAAAAAAATAGAACGCTGCCCCCGCTAAAGTTGCAAACGTTCTATCAAAACAGACAAGAAAGTCTTATCTGAAATTATTATACATCAGAAAAATTTCCTTGTCAAATTATGAAAAGTTTTTTGACATTAGTGCACAAGAATAATTATAAACTTTGTACATTTTTGCATGTTGACTTTTGACAGTCATTAGTTTATAATTAAGACAGTCAAAAGTGAGGTGATGAAATGAGTCCCCGCACAGGCAGACCTACCGATAATCCTAAACCCTATAAAATAACAACAAGAATTGACGAGGAGAGTAAAAAAATTCTTGATGATTATTGCGAGCAGGAAAAAGTACCGCAAATGGAAGCTGTACGCAGAGGAATTAAAAAGTTGGAAAGCGATATAAAAAAATAACGTAAACAGCCGCCGAATAAAGCCGCAGTTTACGTTGTAAAAAGATTGGCAACATAGACAACGAAGTCATGTCTGAAATCATTATACATCAGAATTGACTTTTTGTCAAATCGTACAGGGTTTTTTATGGACAAAATACAAAAATGCGCTGAAAATTTATACATTTTTGCATATTGACATTTGTTTGTAGACACACCATAATTTAATCGTGCCCACAATCAAAAAGGAGGTGCGCCTTTGGGTATAAAAAAAGGCACAAAGCTTACAGATACCCCTAAAAACAAAGTATTGCGGATACGAATTGACGATGATACAAATTCAAAATTGGAAGCTGTTTGCGATCAGTCGAAAATGAGCAAATCGGACGTTGTACGCAAGGGTATTGAAATGCAGTATGCCGAAACAAAAAAGAAATAACATAAACCGCCGCCAACCAAAGTCTCGGCTTATGTTATCCACACAGACAAAGAAGTCGTGTCTGAAATCATTATACATCAGAATTGACTTGTCAAAGCACACAAAGGATTTTATGGACAAAATACAAAAATATGCTGAAAATTTATATACTTTTGCATATTGACTTTTTGTGTACACCATAATATAATATATGTGTACACGGAAAGAGAGGTGAAAAAATGTCGCCCCGTACAGGCAGACCAAAATCCGATAACCCGAAGGATATACAGTTAAAGATCCGAGCAGATAAACAGACTATTGAGGATCTGGATTTTTGCTGTGAAAAAAGCAGCTCCACAAGAAGCGACATAATAAGGCTTGGTATCCAAAAGGTGAAAAAGGATTTAGAGGAAAAAGAAATAACGTAAACCGCCACCAACCAAAGTTTCGGCTTACGTTATCCACATAGACAAGGAAGTAATTGTCTGAAATTATTATACATCAGAATTGCTCCCTTGTCAAGACTGTTTGAAAGGAAAATTTTTATGGATAATAATATGTTCAGTCTCAACGCGCTGCTTGAAAGCTCTGAGTTCACACGCTATGAAAGCAAGGAAACAACACGCGTTTTCTGTGAGTTCGGAGAGTTTGCCGAAACACATTGCAGGGATATTTTTGCCGACGAGCTTAACGACCTTGTAAGCGACTACGGCAGCACAGTGTTCAGCGACGGCTTCAAGCAGGGCTTTTGCTTCGCCGTTAAATCAATAAAATTTTTAATGAAGATTTAAGGAGGATTGCCATGAAAAAAGTTAAAATAACAGTGCTCCAAAAAACCTTTAACAGCGCCCTCGCCGCGGAATACGGCGCGGAGGGTCTCGGCAAATGCCCTATGCTTAAAGAGGGACAGGTCTTTTATGCAGATTACGCCAAGCCGGAGGGCTTCTGCGACGAGGCGTGGAAAGCCGTCTATCAGTATGTTTTCGCTCTTGCCCACGGCGCAGGGGAAAATCTTTTTTACTACGGGGATTGGATAAGGACTCCCGGCGTGGCTATATGCTGCTGCAACGACGGTATTCGCCCAGTTATCTTTAAGCTTGAAGCTACCGACGAGGAATCCGTGATCGATTACGAACCTATAAAATAATACATATATTAAAAGGAGAATTGCTATGGAAAAGCTAAGATTTTATAACGCAAATATACTCTCCGTAGAGGATATGACCGTTTACGGCGGAGAGCTTCATACCTGCGGCGACAAAATAACCTATGTCGGCAGTAACCCTCCCAAGGGTGAATTTACCCGCGAAATAAACCTCTGCGGGAACCTTATTATGCCCTCGTTCAAAAATGCCCACACCCACTCCGCAATGACCTTCCTCCGCTCCTATGCGGACGATATGCCGCTGAACGACTGGCTATTCAAGCAGGTTTTCCCCATGGAGGATAAGCTCACTCCCGATGATGTGTACGAGCTTACAAAGCTTGCTGCTCTCGAATATTTTTCGGGGGGAACCACCGCTTGCTTCGATATGTATTTCCACCCCGACTATATTGAAAAAGCGGCTCTGGACACGGGCATGAGGCTCGTCCTCTGCGGCGCTGTCTCGGGCGGCGACAATAAGGCGGACTACGACTCCGCCCTTACCCGACTGGAGGACTTCCTGACCCGCTTCAACGGAAAAAATCCCCTTGTTTCCTTTAAAATGGGATTTCACGCGGAGTATACAACTCATATTTCTATACTTAAAGCAATCGCGGAGCTTGCAAAAAAGTACAAACAGCCTGTCTACACCCACAACAGCGAGACCGCAAACGAGGTGCAGGGCTGTATAGAGCGTCACGGCAAAACTCCCACCGTCCTTTTTGAGGAGCTGGGTATGTTCGAGTACGGCGGCGGCGGCTTCCACTGCGTCCATATGTCCGAGGAGGACTTGGAGATATTCAAGCGGCGTGGGCTTTGGGCGGTGACAAACCCCTGCTCCAACTGCAAGCTTGCAAGCGGTATCGCACCGTTATACAAAATGTATAATATGGGTATAAACCTCGCCATAGGCACGGACGGTCCCGCAAGCAATAACGCCCTCAGTATGTTCCGCGAGATGTACCTTGCCTCCGTCCTGCAAAAAATAAGGGAGAACGACGCGGCGGCAATGCCTGCGGACGCGGTGCTGAAAATGGCGGTGAACGGCAGTGCGCTGGCAATGGGTCTGACGGACTGCGACAGTCTTGCCGAGGGTAAAAAAGCCGACATGACGGTTATTGATCTGAACAAGCCCAATATGCAGCCGCTGAACAATACAATTAAAAATATTGTTTTCGCGGGTTCGGACAGCAACGTGAAAATGACCGTTGCGGGCGGAGTTATAGTTTATGAGAACGGCGAGTTCCCCACACTTGACAGGGAGAAGATATTTGCCAAGGCTAATGAGATCATTGCGGAGAAGAAGAAATAAATTTTATACCGAAAGGAGAGCATATGTATACTATCGCGGAAATAAAGTCTAAGCTGACGCCTGTTTTTAAAGAATACAATGTAAAAAATGCGGTGCTTTTCGGTTCATATGCCAAAAATACCGCCGATGAAAAAAGCGATATTGACATCTGTGTTGACAGCGGGCTGAACGGTATGTCCTTTTTCGGTCTTTTGGAGGACGTGTGTACCTCTGTCAATTGTCGGGTAGATTTGATAGATGTTATCGATATTGACGAAAATTCGCGTATTTACAATGAAATTCGGAACACGGGGGTCGTTATTTATGAACGAGCGTGATATACAGGTTATACGGCGTATACAAAAGCATATCGAAGCTATTTTGCAGTACAGCGTGAATTGCCGTGATAAAAGCGAATTTTTAAGCAATTCCATGCTTGTTGACGCCTGTGTGTTCAATCTTATGCAGATAGGCGAGCTTGCTAAGCAGCAGCTGAGCGACGAGGCGAAAGAAGATTTACAAATAATACCTTGGAAACAGCTTTATGGTATGAGAAACCGAATAGTACACGGCTATGACGGCGTAAATTTGAATATTGTATGGGCTGCTATAAAGAATGATATTCCCGTTTTGAATAATAATTTGAAAAATATTATAGACACCTTTTAAAAGCAAGCCCCGCCTGTCAGACGACAAGCGGGGGTGTTTTATTTATTCTTAGCAGTCGGTTTGACGTTATCTTCGCTGTCGATGGCTCGTTTTAGTTCAATTTTACCGTTATCTTCTTCAAATTTTTTAACGCTGTTTCTGATAAGCACAAGAATATGGCTGTTTATTGAACGCCCTTCATAATCGGCAACATAAGCTATTTTTTGAAGCATTTCTTCTTCAATTCGTATAGATACACTTTTTACAGCCACAAAAATTTCTCCTTTTAGATATATTACATATTTATTTTACACCGAATTTATGCTATAATGTTATGTATAGATATATGGTACATCTATAATTTTATAAGGAGATAAACATGAAAATAGCAGTAATAGGTTCAAGAGGATTAAGGATAGACAATTTGGGAAAATATCTTCCCGCTGAGACAACGGAAATTATTTCGGGAGGTGCTAAGGGCATTGATACCTGTGCAAGAGAATATGCAATTGCCAATAATATAAAACTGACGGAGTTTTTGCCGGAGTACAAAAAATTCGGAAGATTTGCACCGCTGAAACGTAATATAACAATAATAGAAAATGCGGACGTTGTTCTTGCTTTCTGGGACGGAAAATCAAACGGTACTAAATTCGTCATAGACAAATGCCGCAAGTTCGGAAAAGAAATAAAAGTAATTATTAAAGAATAAAAACCATTGCCTGACTAAACATTCACGGCGTTTGATTTGCGGACGGCTCGTGATCCGCCGCCAAAGTAATTTTACCGGTTTTACCAAACCGCTTGACAAAAACGGTTTTTAGATGTAAAATTAAACAAAGGTCAAAAATTC
This sequence comes from uncultured Clostridia bacterium, assembly GCA_947383835.1. Lineage (GTDB taxonomy): Bacteria > Bacillota > Clostridia > Oscillospirales > Ruminococcaceae > RGIG8773. Next base: position 31,702 of record CANDEV010000009.1, on the reverse strand, counting down.
GGGAGGTAAAAGTATGCCGATAAATATTGCCATAGACGGTCCCGCAGGGGCAGGAAAAAGCACTATAGCGCGCGCCGCTGCAAAGGCGTTGGGATTTATTTATGTTGACACGGGGGCTTTGTACCGCGCGGCGGCGTATTTTATGATCTCGCACGGTATTGACGTGAATAATGAAAGCAAGGTCGGGGGATATTTGTGCGACGTTGTCCCCGAACTGAAATATATTGACGGCGAACAGCACGTTTTTGTAAACGGCGTGGACGTAACGGACAAGATACGTACCCCCGAGGTCTCCATGGGGGCTTCGGCGGTGTCGGCAATGCCCTGCGTTCGGGACTTCCTTTTCGATTTGCAGCAAAAGATCGCCGCCGAAAACAATGTTATTATGGACGGTCGTGACATCGGCACGGTAGTCCTGCCTAATGCGGACGTGAAAATTTACCTTACAGCTTCCGCGGAGGAACGTGCAAGACGGCGGCACAAGGAGCTTGCCGAAAAAGGCGAAAACGTAAGCTTCGAGGAAGTCCTTGCGGACGTGAACAAGCGGGACTATAACGATATGAACCGCGAGGTCGCTCCCCTGAAAAAGGCGGAGGACGCGGTTTTGTGCGATACCACAAATGTGGATTTGCAGGGCGCGATAGAAATGCTGATAAACATCATCAACAGCAAATTAACAATGAATAATGGGTAATTAATAATTATTTATTGTTAATTATTAATTAATAACCCCTCGGAGGTTTTTGATATGAACGCTTTTGTTCGGTATGCCACAATGGGCGTATACAAGCTGTTTTATAATTTTCATATAGAGGGCGCGGAAAATATTCCCCAGGACAGACCGCTTGTCATGGCTTCAAACCACCGCAGCTACGCCGACCCTGTTATACTTACTATGCCCATGAAACGTCCCGTTACATATATGGCTAAGGAGGAGCTTTTCAAGAACAAGCTTTTCGGCTGGTTCATTACAAAGCTTGGGGCGTTCCCCGTTAAGCGGGGAGGCGGAGATATGCAGGTGATCGAGGACTCGGTTGCAATTCTTGAGTCGGGCAGACATCTGGTGATATTCCCGGAGGGCACGCGTTCCAAGGACGGCAAGGTGGGAAAAGGCAAAACAGGCGTTGCTCTTATCGCGGCAAAGTCGGGTGCGGACGTTCTACCCTGCGGAATTATTTTCGAGGGTGAAAAGCTGCGCTTCCGTTCAAAGCTGACTTTGAGGTTCGGCAAGGTTATTCCCGCCGCCGAGATAGCGGTGGAGGACGCTTCTCCCAAGGCTCTTAAAGAGGTAAAAAAGCGAATTATGGGAGAAATCACCGCTCTTGTGGAGGGAGTACCGGTTGAAAAGGAAATAATTGTTAATGAAAACTGAAATTATTGTTGCGGAAAATGCAGGTTTTTGTTTTGGTGTTGACAGAGCCGTAAAAATCGTGTATAATATATTAAATGAGGGCAAAAAAGTTGTTACCTATGGTGAAATTATCCATAACAGAGACGTTACCCGCGAGTTTTCCGAAAGGGGCGTGAAGATCGCCGAGACCTTGGAGGACTTGTCCGAGCTTTCGGAGGAAACTGTTGTGATACGCTCCCACGGGGCGGGCAGAGAGGTATTCGATCTGCTGGATAAAAATGGCATAAGCTATTTTGACGGAACCTGCCCCTATGTAAAAAGGATACAGGATATTGTTAAGGAAAAGTATTCGCAGGGTTACGAAATTATAATTCTCGGTGACAAAAATCACCCGGAGATAAGAGGAATTGTCAGTTATTGTAATAATATGGCAGAAATTTGTGCCAATGATACTGAATTATATGAAATTTTAAAAAAAAATTATACAAATACGAAAAAAAAGGTTGCAATTGTTGCGCAAACAACGTATAATATAAGTATATGGGAAAAGTGTACCCGCATGGCGGCAGAGGTCTGCCCCGAAGCGGAGGTCGTCAGCACCGTCTGCTCGGCTACCGACCAAAGACAGCGGAAAGCGGCTGAGCTGTCCGCGCGTTCGGATCTGATGATAGTTGTCGGCGGAAAGCACAGCTCCAACACAGTAAAGCTTGCGGAAATTTGCGGCAAAAACTGTAAAGCCTGTATGCATATCGAAAATGCGGACGGGCTTGATTTTCGGCAAATCAAAAATTTGGCGGAAAATAACGGCGGCGAAAAATTTATCGTCGGCGTTACTGCCGGGGCTTCAACTCCGGCGCATATAATCAAGGAGGTTACAAACCAGATGAGTGAAAAATTACAGAACATGGAAGAGGACTTTAACTTTGAGGAGGCGCTGGACGCGTCCTTCAAAAAAATATATACCGGTCAGAGGGTGAAAGGATACATAACTGCTGTAAATGACGCAGAAGCTATTGTTGACGTGGGCACTAAGCACACGGGCTACGTAACGCTTTCCGAGCTTACGGACGACCCGAGCCTTAAGCCTGCCGACGTAGTTAAGCCCGGCGACGAGGTTGAGCTTTTCGTCCTCAAGGTAAACGACGCGGAGGGTATAGTTCACCTTTCAAAGAAGAAGATCGACGCTATGGTAGGCTTTGACAAGATAGTCAAGGCTAAGGAAAACGACGATATACTTGAGGGCACTGTTTCAAGCGTTGTCAAGGGCGGCGTTATCGTTATGTACGAGGGCACAAGAGTGTTCATTCCCGCTTCGCAGGCAACTGTCCGCAGAGGCGATAAGCTTGAAGAGCTTGTTAAGCAGCCTGTTAAGTTCAAGATAATAGAAGTAAACGAGCAGCGCGGCAAAGCGGTCGGCTCTATCAGAGTTGTACTCACCGCTGAAAAGGACGCGGCTAAGACTAAGTTCTGGGATACCGTCCAGGAGGGCGACGTATTCAAGGGCGAAGTAAAATCCCTTACAAGCTACGGCGCGTTTGTTGACCTTGGCGGAATTGACGGCATGGTGCACATTTCCGAGCTTAGCTGGAACAAGATCAAGCACCCCTCCGAGGTTGTAAATCCCGGCGACGTTATCGAGGTATTCGTTAAGGCTCTGGACAGAGAGGCAAACAGGATATCTCTCGGTTATAAAAAGGACGAGGACAATCCTTGGGTAAAATTCGAGGAGGATTACAAGGTTGACGACGTTGTTAAGGCAAAGGTTGTCTCCATTACTCCTTTCGGCGCGTTCGCACAGATCGTCCCCGGCGTTGACGGACTTATCCATATCTCACAGATCGCAAACAAGAGAGTTACAAACGTTAAGGACGTTCTCTCGGTAGGCGACGAGGTCGAGGCAAAGATCACCGAGATCGACAGCGACAAGAAGAGGATCAGTATGTCTATCCGCGCACTCCTTGAGGACGCTCCCGCTGATGAGGAAGAGGCTGCTGAATAATATTTTCTAAAATTAGTACTAAAGCCGACGAATAAAGGCAGAGAATTTACCCTTATAGGCACACACTGTCTGTAAGGGTAAAATGCTCCCATGGGTAACAATACTTTTGTGTTGTTACCTGCCTAAAATCGTCGGCTTTTTGTTGTTGAATATTTACAGCGTTAAAAAAATAATTTGTGCAAAACGTAGAAATACAATTGATTTTGAAAAAATTTGCCCTTCTGAATTGTTTTATATATAGAGGCGTTAAAATTTTACAAAACGGAGGAATTTTTCTATGAAAAACATTTTTAAGGGTGCAATATTTTTTGCGGCGTGTCTTGCGCTGGCGGGCTGCGGTACGAACAATTACGGTGAAATGACTATACAAAGCATTAACGAGCCTGCTGCAACACAGCAGACGGTTGGGCAGCCTGCGGTGACGACCGTTGCGGAAACTACTTTGGGAACGGTAAAAGCTTCCGGTACGGAGGGGTGGTTTGAAACGGTCGCAACCGAGCCGGGAGACAGCGAACCTGTGACGGAGGCGTACACGGGAGTGACTTTTCCCGAAACAATGGACGACAGGGAGCAGTCCTATATTATCGAGAGATTGTTTTACATAGATCTGCCCGAGTATATCGAGCATTTTGATGATTCGGACGCAAATTATGAGAATGGACGCGACAATTACAGTAAGTGCAATGAAATCTACAAAAAGTTTTTGACGGAAAGACTTCTGGACGACCCCGATGCGTTTGAGGTATTCGGCGGGGCGTACTGGTGCGACGGCTATATGCACATGCTGATAACCGATTGGAAAAAAACGGACGACGTTTTCGATACTGTTCTCGCGGAGCTTAACAACGGTAATGTGAAAAGCTGCGATTATTCTTACTATGATTTGTATAGGGTAAGGGAAACGGTAATGCAGAACGAAAAGGTAAATCTGCATTTTATAAACGTGGGGAAAAACCGCGTTGAGGTCGGGGGTGAATTTACGGAGGAGGATATAGAGAAGCTCCGCGCGGACATTGAAGCGTCGGGACTTGATCCTAACGCGGCGGAATTTTCATTTGTAGAGGATTGTCCCGTCGTGAATCCGTTGTGAAAAATTGATAATTAATAATTGTTTTGCGAACGTTACAAAAAAATATATTTTTAATTGCCGATATTTAAAAATGTCGGCAATTTTTGTTTGTAATAATTTTATCCCCGTGAAAAATACTAATACAAATTTGCTCCTAAAAGCGTATGCAAAAAATCTGCGCAAAAACCACATATATGCAAGCTTTTGCTTGATTTTTTGCACGCTTTTCAGTCGCAAATCAGTATAAAAAAACAGCAAAATCGAAAGGATAGATATAAATGAAAAAGCTTGCAATTTTTACTGCTGCCGCTTTGACCTTGTCCTTGACGGCTTGTTCAAAGGACGGCGGCGATAATGTTTCCGATGAAAACGGCGGCAACGCGGAAAACGCCGTTGTGCGTTATCTCAACTTCAAGCCCGAAATAGCCACGGCTTATGAGGAAATTGCCGCAAAATACAAGGAAGAAACAGGCGGCACGGTAATCGTTGAAACTGCCGCAAACAACACCTATGAGCAGACTTTGAGTGCAAAAATGGCGACAAGCGAGGCTCCCACAATATTTCAGGTGAACGGTCCCCGCGGCTATGCTAACTGGAAGGACTACTGCGCCGACCTGACCAATACCGAGCTTTACAAGCATTTGACGGACAAGTCCGCAGCGCTGACCTATGACGGAAAGGCGTACGGTATTCCCTTTATGGTGGAGGGCTACGGAATAATTTACAACAAAGAGATAACCGACAAATATTTTGAAATGGGCGACAAGGCGGTACAGTTCGATGATATGGACGATGTGGACAGCTTCGACAAATTGAAAGCTCTCGTTGAGGATATGCAGTCCAAAAAAGCAGAGCTTGGAATTAACGGCGTTTTCGCAAGCACCTCTCTCAAGCCCGGAGACGACTGGAGGTGGCAGACCCACCTTGCAAATCTCCCCATTTACTATGAGTTCCAAAAAAATAATATCGACCTTACAAGCGATCAAACTAAGGAAATTACTTTTGAATTTGGGGATAATTTCCGAAATATTTTCGACCTTTATATAAATAATTCTACGGTGGACAGGAAGCTCCTCGGCTCGAAAATTACCGACGAGTCCATGGCGGAATTTGCTCTCGGCGAGTGTGCAATGGTGCAGAACGGCAACTGGGCTTGGAGTCAGATAAACGGCATAAGCGGCAACAAGGTAACTGCGGAGAATATCAAGTACCTCCCAATTTTCACAGGAGCGCAGGGCGAGGAAAATCAGGGACTTTGCATCGGTACAGAGAATTTCCTTTGTATAAATTCACAGGCTGACGGCGCTGCACAAAAGGCTGCGGAGGACTTTCTTTACTGGCTCTGTTCCAGCGAAAGCGGCAAGAAATATGTTGTTGACAGCCTCGGCTTTATCGCTCCCTTTGACACATTTGCGGACGCCGAAAAGCCCGATGACCCTCTTACCCGTGAGATCCTCGACTGGATGGAGGACGATGAGGTCTCCAACATTCCATGGAATTTCACAATGTTCCCCAGCCAGACCTTTAAGGACGATTTCGGTGCGGCTCTTTTGCAGTACGCACAGGGCAGCATTGACTGGGACGAGGTAAAGCGTACCGTTGTTGAAAGCTGGAAAACAGAAAGCGAACATCTTGACAGTTGACGGAATTATTGCAGGGGCAGATTCCATATCTGCCAGCATTTGCAAAAAATAAATTAATTTGAATTGCCAAAACGAAAGTAGGGATAAATTCAACATGAAAAAATATTTCCCGTTATTTGTCCTGCCCACATTGGCGGCATTTACCGCGGCGTTTATAATACCCTTTGTTATGGGAATTTACCTTTCCTTTAACAAATTCACCACGGTGGAAAACGCCAAATGGGTGGGCTTTGACAACTACGTCCGTGCCTTTTCAAACAAGGACTTTTTAAACGCACTTTGGTTCACGGCTCTGTTTACGGTGGTGTCCGTAGTAACGGTGAACGTGTTCGCGTTCCTGCTTGCTTCCGCTCTTACGCGGGCTGTAAAGGGCACTAATATTTTCCGTACGGTTTTCTTTATGCCGAACCTTATCGGCGGTATCGTGCTGGGATATATATGGAATTTGATAATAAACGGCGTGCTGAACTATTTCGGCGTTGATATAAGCTACAGCGCAAAATACGGCTTTTGGGGACTTGTTATCCTCACCAACTGGCAGCTTATAGGCTATATGATGGTAATTTATATCGCGGGCTTGCAGAACATTCCCCGCGACCTTGGGGAGGCTGCCGAAATAGACGGCGCGACACCTTGGCAGACCATGAAAAACGTTACCATACCAATGCTTATGCCGTCTATAACGATATGCACATTTTTGACCCTGACAAATTCATTTAAGCTTTTCGACCAGAACCTTGCTCTTACGGCAGGCGCGCCTGCCCGGAAAACCGCAATGCTTGCGCTGGACATTTACAACACCTTTTACGGACGCGCGGGCTGGCAGGGCGTAGGTCAGGCAAAGGCTGTAATATTCTTTGCTATAGTTGCCCTTATCGCATTCGCGCAGCTTAAAATAACCGGCAGCAGGGAGGTCGAAAGCTAATGTCAAGAAAACGTCTTGCGGACAAGGTTTTGTTTATAGTACTGACAGTCCTTGCTCTGCTGTTTCTGTTCCCCATTTTAATTGTTTTTATGAATTCGTTCAAGACCAAATTCAGTATTATGGGAAGTCCCTTTACCTTTCCAAACTCCGAGACCTTTGCGGGTCTTGAGAATTACGCCGCGGGAATAAAGTCCGCAGGTATCGGGGCGGCGTTCGGGAGGTCGTTTTTCATCACAGTTTTTTCGGTGCTGATACTGACCCTGCTTACCTCAATGACCGCTTGGTACCTGGTGCGGGTAAAGGGTGCGCTGACAAAAACGCTGTACAACATTTTTATTTTCAGCATGATAGTGCCCTTTCAAATGGTGATGTACACTATGACTTATGTGGTGACAAAAATTCGGTTCAACAATCCCGTTGGCATAATTTTTGTGTACCTCGGCTTCGGGGCGGGACTTTCCGTTTTCATGCTGAGCGGGTTTATCAAGAGCATACCGCTGGAGCTTGAAGAGGCTGCGGAGATAGACGGCTGCAACCCCGTGCAGAAATTTTTCCGAATAGTTTTCCCCATTTTAAAGCCCACGGCAATAACAGTGACGATACTCAACGCCATGTGGATATGGAACGATTATCTCCTCCCCTATTTGATCTTGGGCACATCAAACAAGACCCTGCCCGTGGCAATACAGATATCAATGCAGGGCGCGTACGGCTCGGTAAACTGGGGCGGATTTATGGCAATGCTGGTGCTGGCTATCCTGCCGATAATAATTTTCTATCTGTTCTGCCAGCGGTATATTATCGAGGGCGTAATCGCAGGCGCAGTCAAGGGGTGACGGTTAAAATAAAAAAACCTCCCATTACGGGAGGTTTTTGCCGTGATTGTCGATATAAAATTTGCAGGCTTCAACAATAAATTTAGCTTTGCTGACATCGTTGCTCTTGCAGTAATCGTCTATCATGGCGTAATCTTCGGGCTTTATATCAGCTTTTAGCTGTTTTATATTGTCTTTGTTTTTATTTCGGTATTCCCGCATATATTCATTTCTGTTAAATGTTCCCATTATTCATACTCCATTAATTGTTTATGTACGTAAAATTCTCGAAACTTTAACAGTAATTTTATGATTACGTACGTAAAGAGTGTTATAATTAAATCAAGATAAAACCCGAAAGGAAGATACCTATGGATCCGAATGAATTCAGCTTTGACAAGCTTTTATCGTGCAGCGAATTTATATCCGTTCAAAGCGCGAGAACAAGCAACGAGCTTAACGAGCTTGAAAGCTTTCTCGCGGAAAACGTTAAAGATGAAAAAATTTCGTTACAGATAAAAAATATTGCCGAAAACTACGGCTGCGCCGCCTATAACGACGCATTCAAGCAAGGCTTCTGCTTCGCCGTAAAATCAATAAAATTCCTGTTGAAAATATAACAATATCGGAGCGGTAAACGCCCCGATATTTTTTATTCACCCGCCCCCTTGAGGGGGCTAAACAAAATAACTTTTTGCTGCATTTTACATTGGGGGTGACACTCGCCGCGGGGCGTTCCCCGCCGCCCCCTTGAGGGGGCTAAACAAAATAACTTTTTGCTGCATTTAACATTGGGGGTGACACTCGCCGCGGGGCGTTCCCCGCCGCCCCCTTGAGGGGGCTAAACAAAGTAACTTTTTGTTGTATTTAACATTGGGGGTGACATTCGCCGCGGGGCGTTCCCCGCCCCCGCTTAGAATTCAAGTTTTTTGTTGAGGTAATCAACAAGCTCCTCAATTTTAACCCGTTCCTGCTCCATGGTGTCGCGGTCGCGGACTGTTACGCAGCCGTCCTTTTCAAGAGTGTCAAAATCGTATGTGATACAGAAAGGCGTGCCTATCTCGTCCTGACGGCGGTAACGCTTGCCTATCTGTCCGGCCTCGTCGTAGTCCACGGAAAAATGCTTTGAAAGCATTGTGTAGACCTCTGTAGCCTGCTCCTTAAGCTTTTTGGTAAGAGGCAGGACTGCCGCCTTTATCGGCGCAAGCGCAGGGTGGAGGTGCATAACTGTTCTTACGTCGCCCTCGCCTATCTCCTCCTCGTCGTAAGCCTCGCAGACAATGGACAGGAAAAGTCTCTCAACGCCGAGGGACGGCTCGATAACGTAGGGAACGTACTTCTCGTTGGTCTCGGGGTCGAAATATTCAAGGGACTTGCCGCTTGTTTTTATGTGCTGCGTAAGATCGTAGTCGGTACGGTCAGCAACGCCCCAAAGCTCGCCCCAGCCGAATGGGAACAGGTACTCAAAGTCTGTTGTCGCCTTTGAGTAGAAGCAAAGCTCCTCGGGTGAGTGGTCTCTGAGACGGAGGTGCTCCTCTTTCAGACCGATGCTGAGCAGGAAGTTTTTGCAGTATGTTCTCCAGTACTGGAACCATTCAAGGTCGGTGCCGGGCTTGCAGAAAAATTCAAGCTCCATTTGTTCAAATTCTCTTACTCTGAAAATGAAGTTGCCGGGGGTAATTTCGTTTCTGAAGGACTTGCCCACCTGTGCAACGCCGAAGGGTACTTTCTTTCTTGTGGTACGCTGAATGTTGGCAAAATTTACAAAAATGCCCTGCGCCGTTTCGGGACGGAGATAAAGCTCCGCCTTTGAGTCCTCGGTAACGCCCTGAAAGGTCTTGAACATCAGATTGAACTGGCGGATAGGGGTAAAGTTTTTCTTTCCGCAGTTGGGGCATTTTATATCATTGTTTTCAATAAATTCGCTCATCTGCTCGTTAGTCCAGCCCGTGGGGTTTGTGTCTGTCTGGGACTCGATAAGCTGATCGGCGCGGTGACGCGTCTTGCACTCGCGGCAGTCCATAAGCGGATCGGAGAAGCCGCCAAGGTGTCCCGAAGCCACCCATGTCTGGGGGTTCATAAGTATCGCGCTGTCCAAACCAACGTTGTAGGGGCACTCCTGTACGAATTTTTTTAACCACGCGTTTTTGATATTGTTTTTCAGAAGCGCGCCCAAAGGACCGTAGTCCCATGTGTTTGCCAGACCGCCGTAAATTTCGGAGCCGGGGTACACAAAGCCTCTGCCCTTGCAGAGCGCGACGATTTTATCCATACTTTTTTCAGCCATTTTATTTAACCACCTTTTTATTTATCAAGCATATGCTATAATTATATCCCAAATCCGCCCTGTTGTCAAGAGATAGGGTACAATATCCCATAAATCATTTTCGGCTCGGAAAGCTCCTCGGCAGCGGAAATTATCATACCGCCGCCATATCATCGGGGATCGGGCTTGTCAGAAAAACCTCTCCCCCGAACGGAGACAAAAAACTCATTTCACAGCAGTGCAAAGCCTGCCTGCCGCAAAAATCAAGCCCGCCGCCGTAAAAATCGTCCCCCGCCAAGGGATACCCCAGCGAAGAAAAATGCACCCTTATCTGATGTGTACGTCCCGTTTCGAGACTGATACGCAAAAGCGCAGCTTTTCCGTTTTCCTTTTCTATAGTGTAATTTGTCACCGCGCGCTGACCGTCCCCCCTTATCTCACGCTTTATGACAGAAGCTTCCGCCCTGCCTATGGGAGCTTCTATCCTGTACCCCGACCCCGTTTCGTACCACTTTACGAGAGGGTTTCCGCAGTCTCTCGGCACGGGGACGCCCTCAGTTACAGCGGCGTATATTTTTGATATGCTTCCCGCCAGAGCGTTTGCGGCATACGCGCTTTTGGCGGCGGCGCAAAGTCCCGAGGTGTCCTTGTCCAGCCTGTTGATCGGACGGAAGGTCAGACCCTTGAACCTTGCCGCAAAAAAGTTGCCGAGGGTATCCTCACGGTGCTTGTGGGAGGGGTGTACGGGCATTCCCGCGGGCTTGTCGAAGACCACAACGCCCTCGTCCTCGTAAACTATGGGTACATTCAGAGATATGTTAGGCTCAAGCAGACTTTCGTCAATATCCTTTATTGCAGCAACGTCGCCGCAGCGGATAATATCCGCCGTCCGAGCCTGTTCTCCGTTAATTGTAATGCCGTTGGGGACTCTCTTCAGCTTCGCTGTAAGACGGCGGGATACGCCGCTGTGCTTCAAAAAATCACCGCAGCTTTTTCCGTCCCACTCGATCGGGATCTTAAACTCGGTTTGATGTGAGCTGCCGTTCATTGTCGGTATGCATCTCCCTTTCCGCGTCCTGCTCTATAATTTCGTTTATCGCCGCGGTATAAACCATTTGAATGTACGGCACAATAAACACCATGGGGAATATCAGTATGCATGGCACGAGCCACACTGCCACAGAACACATCGTATCAATAATATACCTCGAATTATACTTCATAAGCCGCTTGCTTTTTGCGATTATCTCCTTGGGCGAGGAATCAGGCTCCAGCGCATAAAGATAAGGCACAGGCGCATATTTTAATCCGAGGACTGTAAAAAGGCAGAAGCCTATAGCTGCCAGCAAAAGAAAAAGCGCTGAGGAGGCTGTATATAAAAAGCTGTCCTGCCCCGCGATGCTGCCTGCCGTATCCGCCATTTGAAATTCCACGGCGACAGCTCCGCATATAAGAATGAACGCGGGAAACCGTCTTAGGGTAAGCATACTGTTGAGCTTCAGCACCTGCAAAAGCTTTTTTAATGAAGCGTAGCAGCTGAACATACTCCGTGCAAAAACAGCGTTGCCCCGTATCTGCTGTATCCTGTACCACCTTACGCCGTATGTAAACGGAGCCACCGCCAGCCACAGCGCAGCCGCCAGAAAAGCGGTCATGACCGCCGCGAGCCATACGGGAAAATCGGAGCTGCTGAATTTAACAAGATAGTCATATGCCAGCATGACCGCCAGAGCTACCGTCAGAAGCTCTCCCGCAATTATAAAAAACACCGCGCAGCACTCGCCCCAGCAGCACATAAGTCTTTCCAGCACGTATTTTTTAAGTTCCTTTGGTTTTTTCATTTTATTTTTCACCACAAAATAATTTTTTTAATATATATCAAATAATTCACCGACCCACTTGATAGGGGGCATAACAAAGTTAAGGTATTCCGTATTTATTATTGGGGGTAGAAACTGTCTGCGGGAGCTTCCCCGCCCGGTATCTTACCGAGTATTTCAAAGGTGTTTCCGTTCTGCCACATCATCGCGCTGACTAAAATTTCATAGCCCTCTCCCGGGTCGCAGGCAAATTCCATAGGCTTCATTTTCGGCAGTCCGAAGCAGGACATCATGTTCATTAAAATTCCCGAATGGGTAACAGCTCCCGCATGAGTTATGCCCTCCTTCATCATGTCCAGTATCATCAGGTTAAGCGCCGAATAGCACCGCAGCATCATGTTCCGCAGACTCTCTCCGTTGGGGGGAGGATTGTCAAGCCCCCCTTTGAGCCATTTTTTGTAGCTGTCAAGCTCGATAAGGTCGTCTACCGAGAGGTTCTCGAAAACGCCGAAATCCATTTCCCGCAGGTCGTCAACTATCACTATCTCGCGGTCGGGGAACAGTATCTCCGCCGACTGTACGGCTCTTTCAAGCGGGCTGGAGTATACCCTCTGTACTTTCGGGTACTCATGGGTATCGAATTTTTCCTGCAATGCCTCTCTGCCGTTCTGCGAAAGCGGCAGGTCGGTCTTGCCGATATAAACGCCGTTTTCGTTTGCGTCAGTAATGCCGTGCCGCAGTATGCTTAATCTGTAACCTTTCATTTATTGATTTCCTTTCTGTTGATATTTTTTTAACATAATATTTCAAAATACTCCGAATGACAATTTTTGTATACTATTCCACAAAAAATGCCCTTAACATTTATCGACTTTTTTTGCCGAAAACTATTTACAAAATGTACGTAATATTGTATAATTTACTGTATGTAGAACTAAAACTATAGGAGGTGGCATGATGAATTCGGACTTTCCAAGAGTTATAACATTGTTGAGGAAAGAACGCGGCATCAGTCAGAAAAACGCGGCGGCGGATCTTGGTATCTCGCAAGCCCTGCTCTCCCATTACGAAAAAGGTATCAGAGAGTGCGGTCTTGATTTCCTTGTGAAAACTGCAAATTATTACAACGTTTCCTGCGATTATTTGCTGGGGCGTTCCCCCGAGCCTGCGGGAAAAACCATTCAGTATGACGACATACCCGACTTCGACCCGAATAATAAAGAGAAAATTTCGGCGGGCGGAGTAATGGCGTCCTTTAACAAAAAGCTTGTGATAAACGCGCTGTCGGTGCTGTTTTCACTTGTTCAGAAAACGGGCAGCGGAACTGTTCTGAAAGAGGTCTCGACATATCTGATGCTCGCGGTGTATAAAATGTTCCGCGTGGTCTATTCGGCAAATCCAAAGAACGATCCGAACTTTTTCACCGTTCCCGAGGTCATTGCGGCAGGAAGCTCCTCCGCAGCCATGGCGATATGCGAGGCAAACGCCTCCGCAGCGGCAAAGGGAGTTTCGGTAAACGGCGGAGACACCGCCAAAGAAAGTCCCGATACGCTGATCACAGCAAATTCTCTTTCCGAGGAGTATTCGGGGTCTGCGTCTTCTCTGCTCAACGTTATCAAAAACAGCGAGGCAAGAATGCACATAATTAATAATTCAGATAAGTGAAAAACCAATCTATCCCCTTGCTTCGGCAGGGGGATTTTTATTTGCAGTTTTTTGAACGTCCCGCAAAGCATAATGTAAAGGTATATAATATCCACCCCGCCCCTTGATAGGGGCTTAGCACAGTAAAAATCTACAATATTTTACATTGGGGTAGAACAAGGGTCAAGGCTCAGCCTTGTTTTTTCTTTTGCATATGAATTGTGATTTTGGACATGACCGTGTCGGGGATTATTTTCGCCGCCGTTACAGCCGCTTTCATTGTCAGCGTGGGGACTATAACCGCCTTGCGCTTAAACATTCCGTCCACCGCGCAGGACGCAGCATATTCGCTGGAGATACCCTTTAAAGCAAAGCGCACTCCCGCGGTTTTGTTGAACTCCGTGTCAACGGGTCCGGGACAGAACACGCCGATATAAACCTTGCTGCCCATGCTGATAAGCTCCTGACGGATCGCCTCCGTGAGCCGTACTACATAGCTTTTAGTTGAATAATAGGTCGCCATAAGAGGTCCGGGCATAAAGCCCGCCGAGGACGCCACGTTGAGGATATATCCCTTGTCACGCTTCACAAAGTCCTGCAAAAACAGCTTTGTGAGAATGTGCAGAGAAGAAATATTTACGTCGATCATTTCAAGCTCGCGGCTGAGATCCGTGCCGCAGAAGCCGCCGTACAAGCCGAAGCCCGCGTTGTTCACAAGAATGTCAACGCCGTACATCGAAGCCTCCATATAAAGCCTTATGCACTCTTCCCTGTCGGAAATATCCGCAGGGATAATTTTTACCTGACGTTTTCCTATCTCGTCCCGCAATGCTTCAAGCTTTTCCACGTTCCGTCCCGATATTATCAGCCGTACTCCCATTGCTCCCAAACGTCTTGCGATATCTCTGCCGATGCCTGAGCTTGCTCCCGTAATTAATGCTGTCATAATATTCTACCTTTCTTTAGTTTTATTTTTGTTTTTTCTTTTGATCAATTTTTTGTACTGCTTTTTATAGCACTCATACGCAGCTTTTCTTTCTTCTCTTGTAATATTTTTTCCGCCGTAGCAATGTTCTCCCAAAGGCTCTGCAATGGGATCGAGGGAAATTCCCGTTTTATCCGACGAAGCTGCGGAGGCTTCCTCCAGCGTCATTGGCAGCGGGTCGATCTCCAGCTTTGCTCCGAGACGTTCCATGTGCCGTATATAAAGCTTCCGAACAGCTTTTTCGCTGCCGCAGAACAACAGGCTCGCTCTGAAAAAGCCCTCCGTGATCTTGGGATAGAATATTACCAAAAGTATAAATATTGCAAAAACTGCTATCGCGATAACCGCGGTAAGGAGAAACGCTATGTAATCAGTCTCCGCATTTTCGCCTGCTCCTCCGTTCCTGCCGCCTGCAACTGTAGGCTCGTAAACCTTCCAGCCTATCCCCGGAATGTACACCTCGGGATAAGCGTGGGCGTTTTCGCTGTAGATATAATATGTGCCCGGCTGGGGATTTTGTCCGCCTGTGGCGGTAAAGCCCTCGGTGTACCGCGCCGCAAGCCCCGCCGCCCGCGCCAGAAGAGTGTATGCTGTCGCAAAATCGGAGCAAGTCCCCATTTTACTTTCAAAAATAAAATATTCGGGAGTATCCAGCGCTTCCGGAGCTTGATAGGCAAGGTTGTAAACAAATCCGCCGTTTTGGAAAAACTGCTCCAAAGCCTCCGCCTTTTGATAGTCATAATCAAGTCCCTCGGTAAGCTCATCGGCAAGGTCTTGTATCTCCGCCGAGACCTCCGACCTGTTTTCTTCCTTGTATTCATTCGCAAGACTGTACTCATAGTAAAACTCGCGCAGAACATCATTATCCTCTGCGCCGTAATCCACAGCCTGATAAGCGTCGTGCAGAAGCTGACCGTATTCCTCAAAGCCTATGTCGCAAGCCCCCGCTTCAATAAGGCGGCCGAAAATATCCTCGCTGTAGTATCTTACGGTGTAATCCCTGTTTTGGGGCAGCTTGGAAAGATTTGTGAACACCTCTCCGTTTTCTGAACGGCAGCTATACCTTGCTCCGAGATTTGAAACGGACGCGTCCGTTATCCGCAGCGGCGCAAGGACGTATATTGCCGAAAATTCACGGGTATATATCACGCTGAAGGCAGCCGTTTCGGCAATTCCGTCATAAGCTCTTGCGGCAGGGTATTTTTCATACAGTCCTGGACTTTTTTCCTCTGCCGCTTCAAGGGCGGAGGAAAGCTTTTCAAAGCTTAAAAGCTCCGCTCCCTCCTGCCATGACTTGTCGCCCGTTATCTCACCGGAGGAACGCCATGCCCGCATTTCAGGATCGTATTCGTCAAAGACCTGCGTTTTGTAGTAAACAGGGTCGTTAGTCCTGACATAATAAAGAAGTCGGCTTTCACCCATTATCAGATCGTCGGCGTTCCCGGAATATTCGGTGTAATCGCCGTTCAGGACTGTCGTTACGCCGTTCCCGCCGAACTGAAAGGAATTAACTGCTTTTTCAAACTGTTCGTAAAACGGCGTTTCGCTTGGCTTTGGGATTATCATTGCCAGCAGCGCGGCAGCCGCGGCAAAATCGGCGTACACCATAAAGGAGGAACCTCCCGCCGCCTTTGCGCCTTTAAGAGAATTTTGCCTGCTGTAATAAATAAACATAAAAAGATTTAACGCCGCAAGTATTGCAGAGTACTTCCAATTAAGCACAGCGGCAGATTTTACCGCCAGCGCAAAGGGTATCAGCGACACCAGAAGCACCGCCGCGGAGCGGTATACCACCCTTGTGAAATAAAAGACAGACGATACAAAGAAAAAGCTGAACATTATTATGAACACTGTTATAAATTCCGTTCTTAGAGCGACAGCCTGACCGCCCGAAAAAAACCACTGTATAAAGCCGATGAACAGCCCGCCCCGCAAAACGATATTCGGGACAGCTCCCACAAGAATAAGAGTTCCGAAATAGAACAAGCCGCCGAATTTTTTCTTCCGAAAAAATTCAAGCAAAGCGAAAAGCGCCGCCGCCAGCGCCGCGGCAGCAGCGGTATATATATCGAAGACTTCTTCCGTATAAATATTCAGTGCGGCTGAAAGCATGACTGCACACAGCAGATATGGCATTGCAAAGCCGCTTAGCTTTTCAGCGTATTTTTTAGCCGTATCCATTTATATCCTCTCATAAAGCTACTGCTTCTTTTTTGACATAACAAGTATCGTTGCCAGCACCGCTATTATCACAGCCATAACAACTATCACAATAACAACGCCTACGCTAAGTCCACCGGATTTTTCGGCAGAGCTGTCTGCGGCAATTGCTTCAGCAGTCGTCTCCTCGGCGTTTTCCTCGGTCTGCTCCGCTGCCGTTTCGGAAATCTTTTCTGTTGCTGCGGTCTCCGTCTCCCCGTTATAAACTTCATTGTTTTCCTCGGGAGTCTCCACAGTCAAGGTGTACTCTCCCGTTAGATCGGGGACTATTTTTATATTGTTCTGTACCCAGCTTTCATAGCTTTCGCCGCTGCCGTCATAGCAGTGGACTGCAGCTCCCACATTGCGGAAAACATCGCTTTCAAGAGCGGGCGCTGTCTCTCCGTATGCGTAGATATCTTTAAGAGCGTTACAGTCAGCAAAAACGCCTGCGCCTATTTTTGTTACGTTAGGACCTATTGAAATTTTCTCAAATCCGCACTTGCTGAACGTGTTGGGGTATATCTCGGTTATCCCCGCAGGTATCACGAATTCGGTTATAGACTTGCAGTCCTGAAAAGCCCCCTCGCCGATATAAACGGTATCGGGTGAAATAGGAAAGCTTTCCATAGCCTCGCAGGCGGAAAATGCGTAATCTCCTATCCTTTTCACCGTTGCGGGCATTAAAATTTTGGTAAGCTTTCTGTTGCCCTCAAAGGCGTGAGCGCCTATTTCCGCCGTATTTTTCGGCAGGCTTATAAGGGTAAGCTGATTTCGGGAGGGTATGGCGTTTTCGGGGATAACTCCCCCCTCCGTCTCCGTCCCCGCAAGCTCGATTATCTCAAGGTTGGGTATCTGCAAAAGCGCGCCGTAGTCCGCAGCGTTGAGGGTGCCTGACAGCACCGCGATATTCTTTATAAAATTGTAGTCCGTGCCGTCGGCGGCTTCCAAAATCGCCTCCGAAAGCTTTCCCGTTTCAAAGGAGGCAACCGTCAGATTTTCGGGGTTTTCCTCCGCCCTTACCGCAAGGGGCATTATAACGATCCCGACCACAATTGCCGCAGCCATTATCAGCACAAAAACTCTTAAACCCATGCTTTTCTTTTTTGCGTATGTATTTTTCTTTTTTGCCATATCGCCGTACCTCTTTTCTGTTTGTTGTGATCTGCTTATTGCCGCTGACCGAGTGAAAACCGTCCCGCAGTCTGTATCTCCCTTGGAGTAAACAGCAGAACGTCTGTTGTAAGCGGGTTTTCAGCTTTTTTGTATTCGTCCAGAATGACCGTCCCCAAGCCCTCCAAAATGTCGTTTGTGATGTTCCGCAGCACCAAAAGGCTTTCTCTCGACGGCGCAACAACAAGGAATTTTGCTCCAAGCCTTTCATACACGGCGGAGCGGAAATCGTTGCACAATATAAGCGAGCTGCAAAACACGGGACAGGACGTTTTGAAGTCAAGGGTTTTTATGCCGCCGCTTAAAATTTCTTCACTTATCTCTGCTCCCGAAAGTATTTTGCACATATTCCTGTCAGCAACGGAGAAAGCAACCTCACGCGGGACGCCCCAGCGCTTCAGCGTAGCCTCGTCAAGATGGTGAATGACCTCGTTGTCGGGGCTGTACACCACTACCTTTTTTAATCCCTCGGCAAAGTCCGCGCTTATCATCGTTTCGTCAACGTCCTTTTCCCTCATCAGCATAAGCCGCAGAAATTCCTGACCATTGGTAAAGGAGACCATTCTGCCCTTTGTGGTAAAATCCATTTCCAAACGCTTTATAAGCTTGTCAAGCTCCTCGTCGGAGCAGGTCTCCGCATATATCCGTCTTGCCTCGCCGACGTCTATCTTAAACACGGCGGAACCGTTGGATATTTCATATACCGCGCTGCTTTCCTTTTCGGTTATATGGTAATTCTGCCGCTTCAAAGCGTTTTTGAATCCCGCTTCAAATTTGTCCTTGCCAAAAAGTCCGGAAATTTTTTCCGCCAGCTTCATGTCCGCCGCCTCCTTTCAGAGAATATAAAATAGAAGATTGAACTACAGATACATTAATTATAGCACATTAAGAAGGATTTGTACACCCCATTTTAATTTTTTTGTACGGTAAAATTTTTGCACATATCTTCCGTTCTTTGACATTTTCCGCAAAAGAGTATATAATTATAATGCGGGGTACATTTTTTCTATTTGGACAGTTGGTTTGCTTTTGAATTTTAGAAACTTTGTTAGTGATTTGTACGTCGTTCACAGAGGTGCGAGAGAGACAACCAAAGAGTGGAGGGGGAGCGCTCATGGAATTTGTTGGACGCGCGCCGCCTCCCCCTCCCCTCTTAGGTTTTCTCTCTCGCGCTCTCACTTTCCTTACTCCCCACCTCCTCAGGCTACGCTATTCAAGAGCCGTTGGCTCTTTTTAGCTTGTAAGATGTTGTCGATTTCGTTTGTTTTGTTACTTGACGCGTTAGGCAGGAGCAAGCCCCCGCCCTACAATTTTGTGTATTTATAAAATTTTGGCAGACGTATTTATCTAAATACGTCTGCTGTCGAGGTTCATCGGTAACAAACTTGGCAGTAAACGGCGGCATGGAAACGCCGCCAGTTTGACACACTGTAAAAATCGGCAAGGGGGAGGGAGAAATAAGGAAGTAGGGGGTTCGGGGGCAGAAACCTTAAAGGAGGGAGGGGGAATGCCGATTTTTGTAGGGTTTTGTTTTCCCCCTCCCTCCTTTATGGTGTCTGACCCCCGATCTTGTGAACGACTAACAGTTCCCAACCTTGATACTAAAATTCAAAATCAAACCAACAAAACATCAGTCCCAAATGAACAACGGACAAATCCCAACACAGTCCCCAAAATTCAAAAACAAACCAACACTTACACAAAAAGGAGAATTAAAAATGCCTATCACCCTCCCCGACCCCAAAACGGGAAAACGTTACAACACCCAAAGCAGTTACCTTAAAAACCGCTTTGGCAAAAAGACGGTAAAAATAAGCCTTAACGGAGGCTTCACCTGCCCCAATATCGACGGCTCAAAGGGTGTGGGCGGCTGCACCTACTGCTCCTCCGCGGGCAGCGGGGACTTTGCGGGAGACCCCTCTCTGTCCGTCTCCAAGCAGTTTGATTACGGCAAAAGGCTTATACGCAAAAAGTGGGGGGACGACCTTTGCTTCATACCCTATTTTCAGGCGAACACCAACACATACGCGCCGCTGTCAAGGCTGAAAACGCTTTTTGAAGAGGCTCTCAAACAGGAAAATACCGTGGGACTTGCGGTGTCCACCCGCGCCGACTGCATTTCGAAGGAGACCGCCGATTACCTTAAAGAGCTTTCCGAACGGACGTATCTTACCGTAGAGCTTGGCTTGCAGACGGTACACAACAAAACCGCCGAGCTTATAAACCGCTGCCACAGCTATGAGGATTTTCTGCACGGCTTTAATATGCTCAAAGCAAGGGGAATAAATGTCTGCGTACACATCATCAACGGTCTGCCGGGCGAAAGCAGGGATATGATGCTTGAGACCGCGCGCAGGGTCGGCAGCCTTGGGGTACACGGGATAAAAATACATCTTCTGCACATCGTAAAGGGCACAAAAATTGCGGAGCAGTACCAACGCGGCGAGGTCGTACCTATGACTATGGAGGACTATATCGAGACGGTCTGCGACCAGATAGAGCTGCTGCCCAAGGAGGTAATGATCGAGCGGCTCACGGGAGACGGCGCGGGAGATATGCTTATTGCGCCGCTGTGGAGCAGGGACAAGAGAGCAGTCCTTAACGGCATAGACAAGGAGCTGCGCCGCAGAGACAGCGTTCAGGGGTGCGGTATCATATAAAGACCCGCTTGGGGACTTGTTTTTTCCGCACGGTCTTGCTGTACTCGAAATCATCATATTTTTTAACCTTGACAATATAAACTGTTTTTTATTCTTTCGTTTTAATATCACGCAATTTACACATTCGGGCATTACAATATAACCGTAATCAAAAAACAGTACCCTTTATGGGCTTTTATATTGAAAGGCGGTATATTTATGTACGAAAACAACAACTATACTTATACGGCAAATTATTCACCCGAAGAACCTGAGCCTCCCAAGGGCGGCAGAACAGCGGGCAGGATAGCGGCGTTTGTCCTCTCAATGGTTATTATAGGCGGAGCTTCGGGCTTCGGCGGTGCATATCTTGCAAACTCCCTCGACGCAGGTCAGAATCGGGAAGCGGCTTCGGTAAATTCGGAAAATGTTTCCTACGACGGAACAGAATCTGTCCAAACCACAGCCGCAGCGCCGCAAAACTCCGACGGCAAGGATAACTCGATAGGCAGCCTGCTGAATGTAAACTCGGAAAATACAGGCGAGATGTCCACAAAGAATATCATAAAAAATGCCACACCCTCCGTTGCTCTTATCAAATCTGAATTTACCGAGGCGGGAGAAGCCGGTACAGGTACGGGAATAGTAATATCCTCCGACGGCTACATCATGACAAACTGCCACGTTATCAGGACAACATACAACGTCCGCAGCAGCGGCGGCTACGATTTCGGCAATCCTTTCAGCATTTTCGGCAGCGGTTATTCCATAGAAGAAAAAACTACCGACGCGGACAAAGTTACAATAACCTTGTCCGACGGCTCGGAGCATGAAGCGGAAATAATCGGCAGGGACGAAAATACCGACCTTGCCATACTTAAAATAGACGCAAAGGGACTTATCCCCGCTGTTATCGGTGACAGCAACAGCCTTGAAATGGGCGACGAGGTGCTTACACTGGGCTACCCCGCGGGCATGGGACTTTCCGCATCAAGAGGCATAGTTTCGGGTCTTGAGAAAGAGGTGACGACAGAGCTTTCCAGCGGCAAGATCGCAACTATGACGCTTATCCAGACAGACGCGGCTATCAATCCCGGCAACTCGGGCGGTCCCCTGCTTAACAGCAAAGGCGAGGTAGTTGGGATAACGTCCTCAAAGCTAAGCTCGGTCAGTGTTGAGGGCATAGGCTTTGCGATACCTATTACGGACGCTATGTCCATAGTTGACGACCTTATGAATAAAGGTTATGTAGCAATGCCAAAGATAGGCATTGCGGGAAGAGACCTTACAGCAGCAGTAAAGCGTTATTACAATATAGATATAGAAGAGGGAGTGCTTGTCGAATCCGTCGAAGCGGATTCCTGCGCAGAAGCGGCAGGCATTGCCGAGGGCGATATAATTGTCGCCGCTGACGGAAAGGATATCGGCAGTATGAACGAGCTTGTTGCCCAAAAAAACAAGCATAAGCCCGGTGAGACAATGACGGTAACGCTTGCCCGCAGAGACGGAAATCTGGATGTAGAGCTTGTCCTCGACGAAGAACCGCAGTCGGAAGATGAATGATTCCCGACAGTCATGCGGGACGGAGTCCGGTTATTAAATCAGCTTTTTTCTAATTTCATTACTTCCTTTCATTGCCGGAGCGCTGTATATTTCAGTGCGCCGGCATACATTTTGCATATTTAAAGTGCAGATTTTGCGGCATGGGAGCATATGTAAAAAACTGTCGGAAAAATTTTTTTGATTTTTTTGAAAAAAGTGTTGACATTGATGCAAAATAGTGATATAATAATAAAGTCCCCTTTTAAAGGACTTGAATAAAAAATATCGCGGAGTGGAGCAGCTCGGTAGCTCGTCGGGCTCATAACCCGAAGGTCGTAGGTTCAAATCCTGCCTCCGCAACCACGTCAAACCACGTAAGCAAGCCGTTTACGTGGTTTTTACTTTTGCTGTAAAGTCACACGTTGCCCCCAAATACCCCAACGCATACCCCAATGAAATTTTCAAATAAAACGGACAATGTACAAAAAGGCGGACAATATGGCATTTTTCTATGGGTGAATTCAAGACAATATTCCGTTGATGATACGAAAAGTTCTTGAAACATCTTGATTTTTGTCATTGAATCAGTGTATATTATATTTAGGATAGCCCAAATACTTTTTAGCGGAGGAACGAAAATGAATTATGAAATAAAACATTTTGATACCCCACTCCTGCGTTTTTCCGCTTCCGAGGACAGCAGTGAGCCGGAAATACAGATACTTTGGCAGAATGAAGCTGAAAAAGAGCTTTACCCGCTGGATCTGACCGTCAGCGAAGAGGGCATAGTAAAATGGCTGAAGCACAGGACTATACCCAAAAACCGCGCATATGTAAATAATTTTCTTAGCAAATGCGGGCTTAATATCAACCGTCCAATAAACATTATAAAAGTATCGAAAGGGTTATCTCTGAACGACTGCTACTGGGTCGTTGAAGAAGGCTTTGACGGCACATTTGATAAATACAATCTTTATGATAACCGTTTCAGCAATATACTTGCGCTTATCGCCTTTACCGGTTATGGCGGCAGCATACGCTCCCCACTTTACTCAAGCCCGGAATTTACCACAAACGGTATGCTCCCCAAATGCTGGAGACGTGATGACGGTCGTATCAAGCTGTACAAAGGCGGTACGTCAGGCGCTTCAAATACAGGAAACGAGCCTTACTCCGAACACTACGCATATCAGATAGCCCAAATTATGGGAATAAACGCTGTACCTTACGGCTTATCTAAATGGAAGGGCGAGCTTTGCTCTACCTGTGAGCTGTTCACAAGCAAGGAATATTCCTTTATTCCTGTCGGACATATCGTTACAACAGGCGGTATGAAAGCGGTTCGGAAATACTATGAAAAGCTTGGCACAGAATATGTCAGGGCGCTTGACGATATGCTCGTGCTTGACGCGCTTATCTTCAACACAGACAGACATTTCGGCAATTTCGGATTCCTTGTTGATAACGTAACAAACAAAATTGTCTCTCCTGCTCCGTTGTTCGACCACGGCAATTCACTTTTCAATTATGCGGGCAGAGATGATATGGTTTCAGATAATGCTCTTAAAGCTTATGCCGACACGCTTCTTCCCTGTGTTTATGATGATTTTGTCGGAACTGCAAAAAATATTCTTTCCCATGCGAACAAGGACGGACTTCGGCACTTGCTTGATTTCAAGTTCAAAAAGCACTCGCGGTATAATCTTCCCGATATACGGCTGAGACTTATAGAGGAACAAGTTCAGCGCAGGGCAAAAGAGCTGCTGGAATAAAAAAATATCGTATCCGCGCAAACGGATACGATATAAATAAACTAATCTTCATTATTTTTAGGCTTGACGGGACGTATCTTTTCCATACTGCTTTTCATATGCTCGTACAGGACGTGTCCGTATTTGTTCAAAGTCGTTGTAGGACTTGAATGCCCTAAAATACGCGATAGAACAAGAATATCCATTCCGTTTTCCACCGCTCTTGTTGCAAAAGTGTGCCTAAGAGTATGGAAACCTACCGAAACATCGTTAGTGCCAAGCTGTATGACCTTTTCAATTCCAGCCGCAGCTACAATGCGGTTGAAATGGTCGGCGTATGTACGCTGGTCGAACGGTTGTCCTATAGCGTTTGCAAAGATAAAGCCGTAATCGTTGTACGCCATACCCGCGGTTTCCTTGTCGCTCTCAATTATTTCAAGCTGTCTTTTTATGACGTCCACAGCCTCGGGAACTAATGGAATATCCCGCTTGCTTGAAAAGGTTTTCGGTGTGCTTCGCATAAGGACGGTTTTGTTATCCTCGTTATCGTTGAATACCTCATAGTTGGCGGTTGTGCTGTCCTTGTACCCGCGCTTAATGCTTGTCCGAACGTGGATTACAGGTTCATCATCGAGACAAACATCTTCACGTTTTAACGCCAGTACCTCGCCGATTCTCATTCCCGTATAGAGGTCAAGAAGTATGGGACAACCGTACTTGTCGTTATTTGCAGCAGCAATAAGAGCCTCCTGCTCGTCAACCGTCAGGACGCGCATTTCCTTTTTCTGCTGTTTGGGAGCTTTGACAAAATCGGCGGCGTTCTTGTTCACAAATCCGTTGATCTGCGCCTGCTTTAAGGCGGCGTGTATCATATTTCTTATGTTGAGGACGGTTTTAGCAGAGTTTCCCCCGCTTTTTCCGTCAAGACGTCCGCTTACGGTTTTGCTGTTTATGAACTGCTGAAGCATATCGGGCTGAACGTCCTGCAATTTGATATTACGGAAATACGGCTTGATATGCCCGTTTAAATAGGTTTTGTAGCTTGTGTAAGTCGAGGGCTTTATGCCGGGCTTGGCGTAGACTTCGAGCCACCGCTCCACCCATTCGCAAAAGGTAACGCTGTTTTTGTCGCAGTATGTACCCTCGTCCTTTTCGTGGACGGCTTCCGTCAGCTTTTTTCTGACTTCCTTTTCAGTCTTACCGTAAAAGGACACCCGCTTTGGCTTGCCGTTATCTTGGTAGCCTACAACAAGACGCGCTTCATAAGTACCGTCTGAACGACGGCGTATGCCACCTGCTCCGTTGGCAGACTTTGATTTGCGCGGTTTCTTTTCGGGTTCGGATTTTGGCTCAGGATTTTCCTTTTTAAGATTAAGAATAGTAGCCATGTCACTCACCTGCCTAAATTAAAGGTATCAGAGCCTGCTTTCTTATTGAGCCAGTCAATAAGCTTGTCCTTAGCAACGAGCTTGCGCCTGCCCAAAACGATTACGGGAAAGCCTTTGCTTCTGAAAATCTCGTAGGCTTTGCTCTCGGAAATTCCCAGTGCGTTCGCCACGGTCTTTGCCGACAGCATTATCGGCAGTTGGTCGAAGCTTGTAAATGTTTCTTTCATGTAAATTCCTCCTTGATTATATTATGTAGTGTTATATCACACTATTTATATTATATATATTTCAATTTTCGTAAATACGCTTTTGTGATAGCTTTTATGACAAGATAATTTCGCATTTCCCAAAAACTTGTCGCGGCTAAAGGCACGTATTTACATTAATTACTTGGATTTATGACAAAAAGACAACTTTTTGACACAATAGGGGCAGTTTCATTTTCGTATCTGTTTCTTTCTGAAACTTCTCTTACTGCCGTGTGTATCTCGCGGAGAAGCTCCACGCCTATGTAGTATAAATGCGGATCGAAAATGCGGGTTATTTCGATACAGTCTAAATCCTGTATCCTTTTAGGAATACTTGAAATGGGGTAAGAATTATAGAAATTTGAATTTGTCGGCTTCCAATCGCTGTCTAAGTCATCATAACCGCAACAATCACAATATTGCTCAAAGCAAATTTCGTAAGCCTCTAAAAGGGTGTCATTGTCTATAGTCCTTTTAGGGTATAGCAAATGTGCTAACCTGAATTGCGCTATTGTAAGCAGATAAGCGTAACAACGGACAATTTCAAAGCTTCCGCCGTTTACATAACGTTCGTTAAGTTCAACAACAGCAGTTTTCAATTCGTCAATGTCAGACGTAAAATAAACGTGTCCGTAATCGGCAAAGAGTTTGTAACGATTATCGTTGATAGCCTTGTTGAAAAAGCTTGCAGCCTTTGGAATAAGCAATGACAACGGTGTTTTATACAAACCCATTGAAACAGCTTTTTCCTCAATCAGCTTAAAAAGCTTTATTGAATCGTTTTTGGTAAAATTTTCGTTTTCATTAAAAATTGCAGCAATCTGTTCACATAACTTTTTTTGATTATCATCGAACATTTCACCAATGCAGTCAAGTGTAAGCTCAATCCAAAAGGTTGTTGGAATTGATTGCACTAAGTTTATAAGCAGTTCGCACTTTTCGGATTGAGTTTTTATTGAGAATAAGGCAAATCTGACTTTATTCTCATTATTTATGTCATTAAGCTTAATTATGTCAAGCATTTCTTTTTGTTTAAAATCCTTATTCATTTGGACTTTCCTCCTCAAAATTAGTTAATTTTATGCAAAGGACATGAACGTCCTTTTGGTTTATTTTTATCCTGTCACCATTACCGCCGACCCATTTTTGCGTTGGCTCTCTGCTATGAGGGTTACAAACAATATTCATTTTTAATAAAGCGTCTTTTACGTCTTTTTTGGCATACCATCCAAGATGGCTTGCCGCTTTTATAACGCTTTCAAAAAAAGAATTTTTTTGCTTTGCGGTAAAAAAGAGATAATTTCCGTACCTATACGCTTGAAATTTTTCATCATCTCCGCATATGGAATACCCTTTAGTACCGATAAGAGTTAATTTCCCGATTTTATCGGATTCAAACAATTCTGCAAAGTAAACTCCAATATGGTAATGTAGCGTATTTTCATAGCAATACAGCATTTGTCGCTTTGCAATGTCAAGTAAAAGCTTTTTTAACGCGGTTTCAAGCTCTGCTATTTTATCTGACAGTATGCCGATTTCACGAAAAAAAGCGCTGAATAATTTGAAATACATCATTATCTGACAATGGCTGTCATAAATTCGCGATTCTACCGCGCAATAATGCGTTTGCATTTCGTCGCGGCATTGCTTGTAGAGTTCTGACAAGTTGTCTATCTGCCATACTTCGTCGTTATGTTGGGCTTTGCCGAAAAACCATTTAAGATAAGAAAGCATTAACGTATTGAATTTACTTTTGTTTGACTTTAATGTTTCAATAGCATCAAAATTGACTTCTCCTTTTTCGATTTCAATGGGCAATGTCCTTAAAATGCTGGACTTGATGCTCATAAACACCCCCTCGGCGGTCACAAGAACCCACGCCCGTGTTTGGCACATATCTCCTACAGCCGTTACTTTTTCCGCACCAATATCACCGTATGTACGAATTACAGCTTCAAGGGATTCCATTGCGTTCTTTGAGCATTTATTCGCGCTTGTATGGGGAACGTCGTTAACGATAACCATACCGCTGCATATTGAGGAAATCCTTTTGAGTATTCCTGAAGCGGTGGCGTTCGCTAATGACACGAACCTATTACATTCGTCCATCTCGGAAAAAAATGCTTTTATAATAGTAGTCTTGCCTACGCCGCTTTCGCCATATAAGTACGGTACAAACGTTGGAAGGCAATTTCTCATATCGGTAACGGACATTTGTTTTATCACCTCAAAGACTGTCGAGGTCATAAGCATCTCCAGTAATAGCAGAGACTTTTCTTCTGTACAGCAATTCATAAGCATATTGAAAGCTTCTAAAGAATCCGCTTTTTCCCGTTCAGTTAATATCAGATGTTCCCCTTGAACAGCTATTTGAACACCATCGAATATAAAAAGCCTGTTATCAAGAGTAAGTCCCGGAACGTTGTATACTGTTTCGGATTTCAGCCCGCAGGAGGCTATGACCGTAAACAGCTTGTATATCGCGTTACATTCCGTGTCTGAAATGCAGCCGTACTTTGGAACACTGAAAAGCAATTCCTTAAATCCTGTAAAGGAAACTTTCTCTTGCGACAAAAGCGTTTCAATTGATTGACCGTCCGAAACAATTATGAACGCCTTAATAATTTTGTGTTTGCACCCGCTGAGCTTGTCCTCGGTGAGGATTTCGCTAATGGGGCATACTATTAAATTTGTAATAACAGGATCTTTGATTTCCTTGCCCGTTATTTCAAATCTGCCGTTCTCTATCCTTTCAAAGGTAATAGGAGCGTTGGCGTTAAGTAAGCGAGATTTAATAACTTCTATCAAGTGATAATACACCTCCATCTTCAAAATTATTGATGTTAATTCGTTTTGTCTGAGTTTAGTATACATTACATCAAAAGCAATATCAAGTAACAAAAAACGCCTCAAAAAGTGTTACATAAATTTTATGCTGCAATCAAATAAACTTATGTTCGAGCTTGTGAATACGTTGTAGCTTGACAATTATAACATACTATAGTATAATTCAAATATAGCTATACAGTGCGATATAAAATTATAATAATGGAAGGGCATACTATGAGCAATATTGAAAAAAAAAAAAATTCCCACCATTGAAACAGCTTTTGATGACATTGTTGAATACATAAAAAAGGACAAACATATTGTAATGTCCGCACTATTGAATGACAACGGAATTAATGACAATATTAGCAATTCTCAACAGGTTTCATGTATGAAAAATTTGACATTTTATCTTATTGCCGAACATAAGCAATCAGAAAAGCTTGCCGATATTATTAATATGGCAATAAATAACTATCTTAATTCTCCAAATATTACTATTTCTAAAAAAGAACTCAATGAAAATATTAATATAAATTTAGACAAAATTTATTACGATTTTAATATTGTATTTCTTAAAATTAAAGATGTAACTTTGGGATTTAATAAGGAAGATGAAGATGATGAAAATGAACAGGTTTTTTCTAAATCCTTAATAAACAACCTTGATATAGATGCAGATAGCAAAAAAGGACATATGATTTTTATTTTGAATATGTTGTACCAATTTGTCGAAAATGAAAATAGAGAACTTTTTTTGACATATATTCCCCCAATTATGTATTTAATTCACGCAAATTACTCGAAGGGAATAATGGGTAAAATCCCAAAAATGATTAAAAGAAATATAAATAAAGAGGAAATAAAAGATATTGTGGATTTTTTAACAAAATTTTCCGCTAATATTCCTAAATCTTCAACACGAGATACTGTTAGGAAAATACAATATCCTATAAAATCCTTTATATTTGTTAGTCTATATACTGCTATACTAACAAATTACAGAAAAAATTTTATTGCTAATTTCTTGTGGTTTGAACGGAATGTAGGTTATTATCAATATTATTTTACTGAAAAAGAATATTCAAAAATAATCAATTACATATCTAAAGCTACACCTGAAAAAGAAAATTTTAAAATGGATATTTCCATACCAACCGCATTATATTTAAATTTTAAAAATACCATTCCTGACGACAATAAAAGCTTATGGGAAATATTGGGTTTAATAATAAACGAAAAAAGTATAGCAGATGATGACATATATCATATTATGACTGAAATTTTTGAAGAAAATTCTAACAATTCTATGGATTATGCGATAGACTATAGCTCTATAATTGGATATTTTAAGAGTGATTCATTGCGAGAAACATATTCATTAAAAAATAGATTTATGATTCACTCAATTCAAGCTTTATATTATCGTGAATTACTCTGTAAAGAAAACCTTATTAAAAACGAGTTTTGCCTATATAATTTTCATTGTGATGAAATTTCAGATAATGATTTCAAGTTAAAAGATGTAACATTTGATTTATGGTATACATCAGATGACACCATTGATATAGATTTCAAAGTTATAAACGATGATAAATACTATATAGTTAATCCTGCACCTAGTATAAATTGCCCCGCGAAAAATTTGTGTTTAGATGATAGCATAATTTGGATAAAAGAAGCTAAATTTGGTCAGACAAGAAATTTATTTGAGAGAAAAAATATTAAAAATGCCCCTTTAAAATTAGATAATGTCAATTTTAAAAATTTAACAATTACGTCTGAATATACAGCTCCCGATAAAAATATTGATTTATTTACGTCAAAGGATATTGTTGATTCATTTAATAAGATATACGGCACAGAACCAAATAAAATTTATGCATTTTTAGGATTACATTATTTTACTAATATTGAAGATTATCCACAGGGCAGAAAAAATATCATGGTCCTTTACGTCAATAATTTAATGGGTTATCAAAATTTTTTCCCTATACGCGGTACTTCTGATTATCATAAAATGGGGGAAAATATAGATAGATATATTAAAAATTTACAGATTTCTGGTTCGACAGCAGATTTCTCCTGTTCAAAATCGTGTGGCTCAACGTGTGATACATCAGTAAATTATGGCAATTTATATAATAAAAACTCAGATACATCTGAAATCAAACAAAATGATGAAATATAATAATGGGTAAAAACTTAAAATCACTCATTATATAATCACAGCATAACTTATTCACTCTACGATAAAATGTACTTTTACTAAGACTCATTCTACTCATAAACCCGACAGCAGAAATCTCGCTATTCTTCCAAAGAAGAAACAGCTCAGCACATAACCGTTTATGAACAGCTATGTTTTTTTGCCCCTTGTAATTTTGCAATAGCAACATTCTCTTTTTAACGGTCAAGCAAATATCCGCGCTCCAGTTCGGCTACAACGGCAAACATCGTCGGCATAAAACATTATGATGCGTGGACTTATCAATTTTCTATTTTTGACTTATAAACCATACGCCTTTCTTTTGCAGAGTATCAATAAAGTCGGTTTTTATTCTAGAAAGGTCTATAATAACCCCATAACCTATTGAAACTTTCAAAAAAATAAGGACTGTTGCCGCACAATAGCAACAGTCCCCAAATTCCTGCCGTGATTATTTTTCCCTCACAATTCCGTAAACATCATCAACATAATAATGCCCGTCAAAGAAGTTGAAAATAGCAGTACACCTAACGCCGCGACACTCCGCAAGATAAAGATTATTGCCGATACTCCGTATAATCTCAGCTTCACCCAAAACATTGCGGTCAGTGGTCTTGTCTTTCAGACTGTGAATATATGCCTCAACTTTCATAATTCCACCTCGTCCGCTTCAACCGCCGCAAATTCCACATCACAGAAATTCTCCGAATTAAGAATGTACTCGCTGTTCTGCCATTTGTCGGAAACAATTTGCTCCGCTTCTGTGCGGCAAGCTGCCTCAACAATTACATTCATTTTGGAAATTTCCGTAATCGTAACCTTGTAAGTATCGGGCTTCTCGTCAACGTCGCGGCAGTAAAAGTCCCTCAAAGCAACTTCGAGCTTCTCGGTATAGTGACCCCAGTAAACCGAAATTTCATCATCAAAATGAAATTGCCAAGTTACATAAACACCGCGGTCATTCTTCCCAAGAGCAATTCCGTAGCAGTCGGAATTGTCATTTTTCCTCCGCGCTTTTTCAATGCAGAATCCGCAAATTGACGTGCCGATAATTTTTTCAAGGTCGCTTTTTGTAATTTTCCGCATACTCAACCCGCTTTCTGAAGCTCTTTATTAACGTCCGAAGCGTTCACAAGTTCCATAAAGTTTTTACCGAAATTACGGGCATTTTCGGCTTCTTCCGCACTCAAAGTTTCAACAGCTTCAA
>CANDEV010000008.1 GCA_947383835.1 uncultured Clostridia bacterium | reverse complement strand
AATGCTGCTGACGGTATTTGACATTTCGGCGGCGGTTTTTGCGGAGCCTGCCGAGGAGCTGACCGGCTCCTGCGGAACAAGCGTTACATATACCCTGACCGACAACGACGGCGACGGTTATTACGATAAGCTTGTTATAAGCGGCACGGGGGATATGACGGATTATACGAGTTTAAATGATAATAACAGAACGTATTTTGTTCAAACAGAAACTGCTAACTACGGACAGCCAAGAAATTACCACATTAAAGAAATTATATTAACCGAGGGCGTTACGTCTGTTGGCAATTCTGCGTTTACTGGCTTTAGAGGTGTTGAAAGAGTCAGCCTGCCCTCAACTGTGACAAAAATAGGCGAACAAAGCTTTGTCGAAGACGGAAATTTACGGGAGATAAATCTGCCGAGCGGCTTGCAGTCTATAGGCATGGCGGCGTTTCAATACTGTTCTTCTCTTTCCTCCGTTACAATACCGGGCGGCGTTAGAGTGATTGAACAGCAGGCTTTTATGCAAAGCGGACTTACGTCGGTCACAATTTCCGAGGGTGTTGAAGCTATTGGCAGCGCTGCGTTTTGGAAATGCGGTTCGCTTACTTCTGTGACCTTGCCGAGTACTTTGACTACTATCGGCTCAAATGCGTTTAACAATTGTTCAATTACGTCTGTAGTCATTCCCGACAGTGTAACGTCTGTAGAAAATAACGCATTTAGATTTTGTGATTCGCTTACGCAGATAATATACAAAGACGGCTTGGACGTAAGCAGTGCAAACATTCCCGCCGCAGCAACGCAGATAAAATATGAAGCAGCCGAGGGCGGCGTTACGATAAGCGAAATCATTCTCGGTACAGGCAAAATCGAAACGGATATTCCCGACGCGGTTTGCGGTATGACCGTGACAGGCGTTGCGGAGGGCTATAGGGACGCGGTTTCACAAAGCAGTCATACCCACGTCAATGAAAGCGAAGCAAGCTGTACGCAAAAGGCGGTGTGCAAATTCTGCGGAGAATACGGTGACTTTGCGGCTCACACAGGCGGCACGGCTACCTGCGCGGCAAAGGCGGTATGTGAAAATTGCGGCGCGGAGTACGGCGGATTTGCGGAGCATACCTTTGTAAGCGGTGTTTGCGGGATCTGCGGCATCAGCGACCCTAACTATACTCCGCCCGCGGAAACAACGGTCACGAATGAGAGCGGCACGACGGCAAGCGGCTCCGATGTTACCGAACCTGAGGCAACAAGCGCACCCGAAACCTCCGCGACAGCGGGAACACCCTCCCGTCCGTCATATCCTCAGCAGCCCTCCGCGCCTGCTCCTGCCGTTACAACGGCTGTAACGTCGGTGACGGAGACAACGGCGGTCACAGACGTATCCCGAGAGGAAATAATCTACGGCGATCAGCCCGCCGAGGAAGTGTCGGCAGGTGCGCCCGCATATGCTGACAGCGCGGATATTCCCGAAAGCTCCGCCGCGCTGATAACGGTTCTTTTGGCTGTGCTTGCCGCTGCTGCTGCGGTGCTTAAAAAGCGTTTTTTCTGACTGTTGACAACTGCACCGATAAGTGGTATAATTACCAAAAAGCAATAATTGCTTAAATTACTGAAAGGCGGCATTTTTATGGCAAACAAATATGCGGGCACACAGACCGAAAAAAATCTTGAAGCGGCTTTCGCCGGAGAATCACAGGCAAGAAACAAGTATACATACTTTGCTTCAAAGGCTAAAAAAGAGGGCTTTGAGCAGATCTCCGCAATATTCCTGAAAACGGCGGACAACGAAAAGGAACACGCAAAAATGTGGTTCAAGGAACTGAACGGCATTGGCAGTACCGCAGAAAACCTTGGCGCGGCTGCTGACGGCGAAAATTACGAGTGGACTGATATGTACGAGGATTTCGCAAAGACTGCCGAAGCGGAGGGCTTCACCGAGCTTGCGGAGAAATTCCGCGCGGTGGGAGCTATCGAGAAACGCCATGAGGAGCGTTACCGCGCTTTGCTCCGCAACGTGGAGGCGCAGGAGGTCTTTAAAAAGAGCGAGGTCAAGGTTTGGGAGTGCAGAAACTGCGGTCATATCGTTGTTGGAACGAACGCACCCGAGGTTTGTCCCGTATGCGCTCACCCGCAGAGCTATTTCGAGATCAGCGCTGAGAATTATTGATTTACCTAAAGTAATAAATGTAAAAATAATTACTTAACGCACTAAAAAACAGACCGCCAAAAATAACGGCGGTTTTGTTTTGCTCTGTTGTCAATTTACACAAATTTGATTTTTTGACGGAAAAGATAAAGTTTACCGTTGACTTTTTGCCGATTATGTATTATTATATAAGTAACTGCATTTTGAAATTTTATGTAAAGGAATGATATAAAATGAAAAAATTTTTGACGGTTATTATTGCTATGGCTCTCGCGCTGACCTGCTTTGCGGCGTGCGGCAAGGAGGACGAGGCTGTTTCGGACTCCGAAACGGCTTATAACGGTATTCTTACCAAGGTGAAGCTGGGTATGCCCCTTACCAAAATAATCACCCTGAACCAGTCGGCAGGAGTTGACCTCAACTATGAGACCGACACGGTTATCTGGAGCCAGAACCCCGACACCGAGCTTATGGAGATACGGGATATTATCCCCTCCGACAGTGCGTACTATTATGTTGACGACTCACTTATTACATACACCTTTGAGACCCGCAAGGGAGACCCTGAGATATATCTTACAAGCTATATGTCAGAGGCTTACGGTCTGCTGGACAGAAAGACTGCCGAGAGTTATTATGAGACAAAGACCGCCGAGCTTGCCAAAAAGCACGGCGTTGAGGCTGCAAAGTCGGTAAAGGGCACTGAGGACATAGATTTAGAGGTAGATCATATCAGCCGTTACAGCTGTTCTTCCTATGACCTTATCTTTACCATGAGAGAAAAGTACGACACTGTTGACGGCGTTGACGGTTACTACGGTTCGTATTTTTCCATTGAGGTCAAGGAAAAGGCTAACAAGGAAGAGGTTGCGGCAGGAAGCACCTCCGCCGAGTCATAAGCGGCGGGGAACTGCGGGGAACGGCGGGGAACGCCCCGCGGCGAGAGTCACCCCCGCTGTTAATTGTTCCGAATTTTTAATTTTGCGCTGCCCCCTCAAGGGGGCGGGTAAGTTTATAAAAAATATAAATGCTGTGAAGTGAAGAAGTAACTGTTGTTTTCAAATCAAGAGAGTCCTTGGCAGGTGCGAAAGGACGGAGAGACGGCGGCGAATACATCACGGAGCTTGTGTCCCGAAATGTATGGGACGGGTCTCCCGTCCCGCGTCAAGTAGGGATATGCGGTTCACGCCCGTTAAAGCGTTTCGAGGTCGGCAGGAAAGGGTCAAGGCTCAGCCTTGCCGATAAACTGAGGTGGTAACGCGATAATTCGCCCTCATCAGCCGTATGGTTGGTGAGGGCGTTTTTTAATTGACAGTGTATAGTTTGGGAGGAATGGTTATGGAAGCAAAATTTGACAGTACAAAAACAATTGGCAATATTATTATAGCATTGTTTTTGATAATGGTTGCGGCTACGTTCATAGTTGGCTTTTCGCAAGAAAATGAACTTTTGATGTTTATTCCTGCTGCTGTATTTTTAGTAATAACGTATATTTTATCGGCTTTTCACGGTGAAATAATTGCAGGCGAAAAGGGCGTGGTTATTATTTATACCTTTTGCGGAAAAAAGGTCGGAAAAAGGTCTGTTGCGTACAGAAATATCGACCGCACAGAATGCGGTGTTGAGACTGTCGGAGACAGGTGGGGCAGAGTTTCCCATGTAATGAATTTTACAATAAAAATGAAAGGCGTTTTAAGAATTACCGTATCGAAGCGGCTTGACATAGGAGCGAGCTTTCCCGCCGAGCAGCCCGATAAATATAAGCAATATCTGCACGAACAGCCGCTTATGAAAATTTCCCATTATATAGACAGTAAGATTCATTTAAACACGTCCGCATAAGGAGGAAGTATGGAAACCGTACCCGCAAAAACAATACTGCAAAAGAACAAGTCCGCGGACTGGTTCGGCAGCGACTATAACATGAACCTGTATAAGGGCTGCTGCCACGGCTGCATTTACTGCGACAGCCGCAGCGACTGCTATCAGATCGAGGATTTCGGCACTGTTCGGGCAAAGGAAAACTGCCTGCAAATTCTCCGCGACGAGCTTCGCCGCAAGATAAGGACTGGCGTTGTGGGGACAGGCGCAATGTGCGACCCTTACAGTCCCTTTGAGGAGGACGAACAGCTCACCCGCCACGCTTTGGAGCTTCTGGACGCGTTCGAGTTCGGGGCGCACGTCCTGACGAAAAGCGGTCTTATCGCAAGGGACGCGGATATTTTTTGCAGTATCGGGTCGCATTCTCCCGTCCTGTGTCAAGTGACGGTCACGGCGGCGGAGGACGGACTTTCCGCTCTTATTGAGCCGAACGTCGGCAGGACTTCCGAACGGCTTGAAGCCATTGCAAAGCTTTCGGAAAGCGGCTTGTCCACGGGAATTGTCATGACGCCGCTGCTGCCCTTTATCGAGGATACCGAGGAGAACGTCCTCGGTATAGTCCGCATGGCAAAGGAGTGCGGCGCAAGGTCGGTGTACCCAATGTTCGGACTGACAATGCGAAGCGGTCAGAGGGAGTATTTCTACCGAAAATTAGAGGAAAATTTCCCCGGCAGCGGACTTGCGGAACGGTACGCCAAAACCTACGGAGAGCGGTATGTGTGCAATTCACCACACATAAAAAGGCTGCACCGAATCTTTTCGGAGGAGTGCCAAAGATTGGGACTGCTGTACGAAATGAAAGATATTATCGCGGCGTACAAGCTGGGGTATGGGGACAGTCAGCTGACGTTTTTTTAAATATTGATTTGGAGGAATTTAAAATGATCTTATCGGGAAAAGAAATCGAAAATCACATCGGCAAAGAAATAATAATCGAGCCGTTCTCGCGGGACAGGCTCAATCCCAACAGCTATAATCTCAGCCTTGCGGAGGAGCTTCTGGTGTACGAAAACGACGTCCTTGACATGAAAAAGCCTAACCCAACAAAGCGTATCGTCATACCCGAAAGCGGTCTGACCCTCGAACCAAACAAGCTTTATCTTGGCAGGACGAACGAGTACACCGCAACCGAGGGCTTTGTCCCCATGCTGGAGGGACGTTCCTCAACGGGCAGACTGGGGCTGTTTATCCACGTTACGGCGGGCTTCGGGGACGTGGGCTTCAAGGGCTACTGGACGCTTGAAATTTTCTGCGTACAGCCTGTGACTATCTACCCGAACGCCGAGATCTGTCAGATATATTATCACGACATTCACGGCGATTACGAGCCTTATTCAAGCGGGAAATACCAAAACAACACGGGTATTCAGCCGAGCCTTATGTATAAGGATTTTAAATAATAGTGAGAAAGGCGGATAAAAATGTTTAAAGGCAGGGCGCAGTGTATTGTTGTCCGCAATGAAAAGATACTTATGGTAAAGCACCGTGAGGACGGTATTGAACATTACTGTATTCCCGGCGGCGGTATTGAAGCGGGTGAAACTCCCGAACAGGCGGCAGTCCGTGAATTGAATGAGGAGTGCCGCGTTATCGGCAAGATCGCCAAAAAGCTTGGGGAATACCACGACCCATACGAATACGACAGGATATTTTACACCTATCAACTTGACATAGGCGGACAAGAGCCTGCGCTTGGCTGCGACCCCGAATTTGCCGAAAAAGACGCTGTTCTTGTTGGCATTGAATGGCTTGCACTTAATGAAATGAGCGAGCGCGACAGGGCGTTTCTCTGGTCGGCGGGGATATTTGCCATAAAAGAATTTGCGGAGGAGCTTCAGTCATACGGCGATGATATAAGCTATCCGAAAAAGGCGGTAACACTATGAAAAAATGGTACACCGAAGATTACGAGTTCACAATAGAAGTCATTGACGTTGCCCCGAACGGCGAGACCGAGGGGCACTGCCGCAACGGCGACGAGGTGGGGGACGTGTACAAATGTGGCTATGACTGTCCCGTAAATCAGCAGGGGCGCGGCTTCTGCTCAAAGAGTATGCTTCTGCTTTTTCCCATGCTGGAGACCGTTCGGGGCGGCGGAGATCTGCGTATGATAGGCGGCTACTCGCCAAGCGGAAACGTCCCCGACTCGCCGCTTGTGAAAGAGTTTGTCTGTCCCGACGGTGTGGTGACCTACCGTCTCACCGCGCGGAAAACAGGCGGTGAGAATTTCCACACGGGAGGTTTTTACCGTGAGTAAATTCATTTACAACCACGAGCGGGACGGGACGTGCTATCTGGAATTCCAATTCTGCGAGACCGACAAGCCGCTGAAAAACAGCAGGGTCGTGTTGGAGCATATCAAGCATTGGCGCGACGATTCCCTTTACATGGACTGGGACGATTTCGGCGAATTTTACAGGCTTTACGCCGACGTGCTGAACTGCGCGGTTCTACCCAACGGCGAGCGCGGCTGCGACGACTGCGGCGTAAATTATTACGGCGCGGAGGAAACCGAAAAATTTCTTGCGGAACTGTCCCGCGGTACGGACGAACGATACAGCGCGTTAGTGCCGTGGCTGACCGTTGCGGCAAAGCGTTCCAAAGGGTTTTATATTTTGGGAGTATAAAAAATACTGCATTGAAAGGTTGTGATAAAAATGATATCGCCCGACGATCTCATTGTTTATGTATAACGGAAACGGCAGCAAATAGGCGGGAGCAAGCCCCCGCCCTACAAATAAAATAATTTTTAAAAGGAGAAATATAATTATGACTTTATACGAAGAACTTGTTGCCCGCGGACTTATCGCGCAGGT
The DNA here is from genome assembly GCA_947383835.1 of uncultured Clostridia bacterium. Taxonomy (GTDB): domain Bacteria; phylum Bacillota; class Clostridia; order Oscillospirales; family Ruminococcaceae; genus RGIG8773. Next base: position 123,949 of record CANDEV010000008.1, on the reverse strand, counting down.
GACCGACGAAAAGGAAATAAGCGACATGATAAACAACGGAAAGGCTACCTTTTACATCGGCTTTGACCCCACGGCGGACAGCCTCCATGTGGGACACTTTATGGCGCTCTGCCTGATGAAGCGTCTGCAAATGGCGGGAAACAAGCCTATTGCCCTTTTAGGCGGCGGCACTGGCATGATAGGCGACCCGTCGGGAAAGTCCGACATGAGAAAAATGCTGACTAAAGAGGACATCGACCACAACATCGAGTGCTTCCAAAAGCAGATGAGCAGGTTTATCGACTTTTCCGAGGGTAAGGCGATAATGGTAAACAACGCCGACTGGCTGCTCGACCTTAACTATGTGGACGTTCTCCGCGAGGTGGGCGCTTGCTTCTCGGTAAACAAAATGCTGACCTACGAGTGCTACAAGCAGCGCATGGAGCGGGGTCTGACGTTCCTTGAATTCAATTATATGATAATGCAGAGCTACGACTTCTATATGCTGTACCAAAAATACGGCTGCACAATGCAGTTCGGCGGCGACGACCAGTGGGCGAATATGCTGGGCGGCACGGAGCTTATACGCAAAAAGCTCGGCAAGGACGCTCACGCCATGACGATAACCCTGCTCCTCAACTCCGAGGGCAAGAAAATGGGCAAGACCGAAAAGGGCGCGGTTTGGCTCGACCCGGTCAAAACGTCCCCATTTGATTTTTATCAGTACTGGAGGAACGTTGCGGACGCGGACGTTATGAAGTGTATCCGTATGCTGACTTTCCTGCCTATCGAGGAAATTGAGTCCATGAGCAACTGGGAGGGCAGTCAGCTTAACAAGGCTAAGGAAATTCTTGCCTACGAGCTGACAAAGCTTGTCCACGGCGAGGAGGAAGCAAACAAGGCGCAGGAGGGCGCAAAGGCTCTTTTCGGCGGCGGAGGCAATACCGAGAATATGCCGAGTACCGAGATACCCGCCGCGGAAATTCCCGCGGACGGTATAAATATCATGGACTTGCTTGTTAAGACAGGTCTTGCTCCCTCAAAGAGCGAGGCAAGACGGCTTGTTCAGCAGGGGGGAATTTCCGTTGACGACGGGAAGATAACCGATCCCAACGCTCTTGTAAAAATTGATACGGAGGTCATTATCAAAAAGGGCAAAAAGGTTTTCCATAAGGCGGTAAGAGTGTAATACTAATTTGCTCCTAAAAGCGTAGGTAAAAAATCTGCACAAAAATCATATATGCAAATTTTTGCTTGATTTTTTACACGCTTTTTAGTCGCAAATTAGTATAAATTTAAAGGGCGGAGCTTTGCGGTCCTTATATATTTCATTCGCGCAATAGAACCGTGCCGTATGCAGCGCTGTCGGTGATGTTCGTCTTGACAAACCGGTTTTATTGTCGTATAATAGTACTTGCGGTCTAATACTAATTTGCTCCTAAAAGCGTAGGTAAAAAATCTGCGCAAAAATCATACGTGCAAATTTTTGCTTGATTTTTTACACGCTTTTTAGTCGCAAATTAGTATAACACTGACTGACTTTATTATAAGGGGAATATTTTTATGCACAAATTTTTTAAAGCGGTAAAGGCTGTTTCGGCTTCCGCGCTTTGCACAATCGGCATACTTACAATGTCGGGCTGTGAAAATTACGGAAAAATGCTTCGGGACGCTCCCGACGAATACATTAACATGGCTATGGAAAACACCATGGAAAGTATTGGCGGAAACACCTTTGCAGAGGAAAAAAAGCTTATCGAACAAGCTTTGGAGGACGGTTCGTTCAGTCTTGGCTTTGATATCGAGGGAATTACCTTTAACGGTGTGTGCGAGATCAACGAAAAGTCAAATGCCGTGTCCCAGATGTACACTCTTTCCAATGGGGAGGGCAATTCCGCACAGGTTTACCTTTATGCGGACAACGGCGGCTTGAAGTTCGGTACTATAGGAGATTCGGGAAGTCACATTTATGACGTTACCTTTGAGGGACTTGCGGAAAAGCTTGCGGCTTCAATATTTGCTCCCGGCTCGGGTTCGGTCTATGAGATGAGTCAGGCGGACTACGATATACTTGTGGAGTACGCCGAAATGCTCTCCGCTGCAATGAACGGTGCGGACAGCAAGGGTGACGACAAGTACCAAAAGGTTATTGACGATTTTGTGAAAGGTCTTTCTCCAATGACCGTTGAGGGCGCGGACGTTGACATTGACGGTGAAACGGTAAAGACAAACACTATTACATATACCGTCACAACAGACGACGTGAGAAGTCTTTTAAATCAGTTTATAGACCTTATGATCGAGGACGGCGCGCTTGATTCCGAGACAACAGGTATGACCGAGGAGGAATTCAGAGCGCAGTTTGACGAAGCTATGTCAAGCCTTGAAAATATCAACATAACAGCGGTGTATGATGTGAACGCCAAAACACACGTCCTTATGCGGTCGGACATTTTCGTAAGCATTACCGCGGAGGGCGAAGCTGCGGAGGTAAGGCTCAATTCATTATTCGGCGCAGACCCTGCCGCTGCCGAAAAGCAGACACACACCTTCAGCATGAATGCAGACGGCGAAGCACTGGACGTTGTAATGGCAGTTACCCATACCGATACAAAAACGGTTGTCACCGCCAATATGACAAATTCCGAGGCCGGCAGCACAGAGCTTTTTACAATGACTACAGAGAAAAACGGTGAGAATTACAGCGCGTCCCTTGATATTATGAATGTTATAACCGCGGGCATGGAGGGCACTGTAAGCACAAGCGGAAACGCCTTTAACATGACTATAGACAAAGTGTCCGCAAATATGGGAAACGGTGAGGTATCCTATTCACCGAATGTAAAGGTGGACGTTGAAAAGGGCGGCGAAATTTCCGTTCTGGACGCAGAGGGCGAGTTCCTTGACATTACGGAGGAGCAGCTTGACGTCCTTGCCGAAAACATTATGAATGATTTCAGTAAAATTTTCGGCGGAGCGTATGATACCGAGCTTTATGATTACGAATAACAATTGCAGGACAGAAGCAACCCACGCACTACAAAAACATAGCCATGCAAATAAAAAAATGAGTGCCCTAAAGGCTGAGCCTTTACCCTTATTGGCATACTTTGTCAGTAAGGGTAAAATGCTCCCATGTGTAACAATACTTCTGTATCGTTACCTGCCTAAAAGCGGTACTCATTTTTTATTTATACTAAATCGTCCTTGCAGTCGCCAACAACTGTGAAATCAACTTGTCCCGAACTTACATTGGTATTGGAACATATCACCTTAACGCTGCCTCCGACCTGATAAATATTTTTGCCGTTTTTGGTAAGAGTGAAATGCCCGTCATAATCATAAGGACCGTTTTTAAGCGACTCTAAACGAACAAGTCCCTCAACGGTGTTGGGAAGCTCCACAAAGAAGCCAAATTCCTGAACCGAGGAAATGATCCCCTCAAATTCCTCGCCGATATGGGCGGTCATGTATTCCGCGCAGTAGCAGTCGTCGCACTCCCGCTCGATACGCATTGCAACAAGCTCACATTCGGAGGACTGCTGCGCCGCCTCCTTTGCAAAGCCCGCGTAACGTTTCTGCATAAATTTCTGCGGCTGCTTGTTGTAGCACAAGTCCGTCAAAATACGGTGTATAGCCAGATCGGGGTAACGTCTTATCGGCGAGGTGAAGTGAGCGTAATCCTCCAGAACAAGCCCGAAGTGTCCGATAGGCTCGTCGGAATATTTCGCCTTTGCCATTGAACGGAGCACCATGTTATTCACCGCCGCCGCAAGGGGCAAGTCCTTTGTCTTTTCGAGAATTTCCGCCAGATGCTTTGGCTTTACGCTTGTAAAGTGAGGGACGGCAATATTAAGCCGCGACACGATGTCCACCAATTCCTGCACCTTTTCGGGGGAGGGGTCTTCATGTATTCTGTATACAAAGGGTACGCCGCTTTCCTTTGCAAGCCTTGCCGCCGCCGTGTTTGCCATAAGCATAAATTCCTCGATAATAAGCTCGCTCCTGCCCCGTTCACGCTTCTGCACGTCCACGCAGACGTCGTTTTCGTCAATAATAAGCTTTGCCTCGGAGGTTTCAATTTGGGGCGCGCCCCGCTTTATTTTATTTGCGGTGAGAATTTCCGCAAGCTCGTCCATAAGCAAAATGGTCGGCACAAGACCGTCGTATTTTTCGGTAAGCTCCGCAGGAATTTCCGAATTATTTTTTGCACATTCAAGTATTTGATTTATCTCGCTGTAAACGCCCTTGACCCGTGAGCGTATCACGGTCTTGCTGAATTTATAGGAGACTAATTTTCCCTCCGCGTCAAGCTTCATAAGGCAGGAAAACGCAAGCCTGTCCTCCTGCGGGTTAAGGGAGCAGATACCGTTTGAAAGCTCCTTCGGCAGCATGGGGACGACCTTGTTTGCATAGTAAATGGACGTACCCCGAAGCATAGCGTCCCTGTCAAGCTCGGAGCCTGATTTCACGTAAAAGGAAACGTCCGCGATGTGAACGCCCAAGTCCCAGCCGTTTTCGTTTTTTGCCACGGAAATTGCGTCGTCAATATCCTTTGTGTCCGCGCCGTCGATGGTGAAAATTATCTCGTCCCGCAGGTCAAGCCGCCTGTCAGTTTCACCCTGCGGAATACCAACGTGTTCGGCGTGTTTTGCCTCGTCCATAACGCAGGCGGGGAAGTCCACCTCAACGCCGTTTATGTGGAGGATAGCGTCCGCGCTGCTTTTCGCCTTTTTGCTGTCGCCGAAAATGCTTGTTATCCTTGCTCTGTGGTCGGAATGACGGTCTCCCCTGCGGCTGATTTCCGCAAGCACCTTGTCCCCCACTCGAACGGGAACGTCAAGTCCCGTGACAATAATAAGCTCCTTTGAAATGCTGTCTGGACGTATGCAGACGGTGTCGCCGTTTTTTTCAACAGTCCCCGTGAACTCGGAGAAGTTTTCTTCCGTAACAGCCACAACTTCTCCCTCGGGGGATTCGCCTCTCTGCGGCAGAAGTCTTGCCAAAACGGTATCTCCCGGCATTGCGCCCATTAAAAATTTTCCGGGGACGAAAACCTCGCTGCCGTCCTCGCGCTCAATAAATCCGAAGGTCTTGTTGAGACGTGTGACCCTTGCAGGGAAAACTCCCGCGTTCGAGCAGAGCTTTATTCCCGATTTGCTTTCAATGATAGCGCCCTCTTTTTTCAGTTCCGCAACAGCAGCCGCAAACACCGCCGCGTTTGGCTTTCTGCCCTTGCAGCCTGCGTATAATTTTTTATAGGACACAGCTTTCCCGCCTGCCTGTTCAAGCAGGGAGCGTATTCTCGACCTGTATATCTTTTTTAGTTCCGCCATAGTAAACCTCCCGAAGTTTGATTAAAATTTTTGCCCTGTGTGTACACAGGGCAAAAACGGCATATTTTTCAGCTTCCGCTGCTTACCTTATTCACAATTATCGGAATAATGTTCACAAGAAGCGTTACAACAAAGAACACAATAGTGAGAAGCTTTGTAAGTCTCGCAAGAGCCTGCTCCTTGGAGCTGCTGACGTTGCCCTTGCCGAAAAAGTTATCGCTCTGACCCGACAGCGCGGAGCTCATGTCCTGCTGCTTCTGTTCCTGCATCATGGTGATTATGATAAGCAGAACGCTGCTGATGATCATTAAAATGCCGCCGACAATTTGAATTGCGCCGAATTCCATTTGCAATTCCTCCCTAAAAAATAGATTATCTAATATATTATATCACACTTGTTTTGCAATTGCAAGGCTTTTCAACACTTTTTTAAAATATTTTTTCAAGTTCTGAATTATCGTTTGCCCCTGAAAGAATTTTTTATTCTCTGGACAAGCGTTGGTTTTACCTTGTGAACGCGTCTGCCGGCGGGACTTGCGCCCTTTGTAGAGCTTGCGGGATTTGCCGCGTTTTCGTATGCCTCTCTTATAAACGCCGACTGGGAGTCCACAGGCTCGCCCTCGGTCTTAACATGAGTATATGTGCCGTCTGGGGACATTTTACGCGCCTTGACGTTGTCGCGGATAAGCACGTCGAAAATGTGCATTATCCTGTTGCGGACGTGATTGTCATATATAGGCACGGCGACCTCAACACGCCGCAGGGTGTTCCTTGTCATAAAGTCGGCGGAGCTGATATAAATTTTCCTGCGGTCGGGAGTGCCGAAAATATAGATGCGGCTGTGTTCAAGGTAACGTCCCACAATGCTTGTTATCTCGATATTTTCAGTAAGTCCCTCGATACCCGCCACGAGGCAGCATATGCCCCGAATCACCATGCGTACCTTTACGCCGCTTTGAGAAGCCTCCACAAGCTTATCCATAAGCGTCTTGTCTGTCAGAGAATTCAGCTTCAAGCCGATAAATGCGTCCTCGCCGCGCTTTGCGGCGGCAATTTCGTTGTCTATCATCTCGATTATCTTATTCTGCAAACAAAGCGGAGCAACCAAAAGCCTGCTTGTATGCTCCACAAGGGAGCTTGTTGACAGAGCGTTGAAAACCATTGCCGCCTCTGCGCCGATGTCCTGATTTGCAGTCATAAGGCTAAGATCGGTGTACAGCGCGGAGGTCTTTTCGTTGTAGTTGCCCGTACCCACCTGCGTGATGTATTCTATCCTGCCGCTGTTTGTTTTTCTTGTGATAAGCAGCAGCTTTGAGTGCACCTTTAAGCTTTCGGGACCGTATATAACGTTGCAGCCGGCACGTTCCAGTCTCTGCGACCAACCGATGTTATTTTCCTCGTCAAACCGCGCGCGAAGCTCCACAAGCACAAGGACGTCCTTGCCGTTTTCCGCGGCGGCTATAAGAGCGTCGATGACCTTTGAGTTTGAAGCAACACGGTACAGCGTGATCTTCACCGAGACTACGGAGGGGTCGTGAGCAGCCTCCATAAGAAGCCGCAGGAACGGTTTAATGCTCTCAAAGGGGTAGGAAAGTAGAATGTCACGCCGCGCTATCTGCGGTATCATGGGAGCGTCCTTTATTACCTCGCAGGAATTCTGCGGGTCTGCCCTGCCGAAGAAAAGCAGGGGGAGACTGTCCTCCAGCTTGCTTCTTAACGGGTACACAAAGGAAAGGTCAAGAGGTGATTTCAGCCTGAAAACCTGTTCCTTTGCAAGCTCCAGCTTTTCGCAGAGATAGTCCACCGCCTCGCTGCCAAGCTTTCTTGAAAGCTCCATGCGGACAGGTGAAAGCTTCTTCCGCTTTTTGAGAAGCTCCGACATAACGTCCCGCAAGTCCACATCATGGTCGTAAAGAGCCTCCTCCATGTTGATGTCGGCGTTTCGCGTGATACGCATAAGTGACTTGTCAAGTATCTTGTAATTCTCAAATATCAGCGGCATATAGTGGAGTATCAGTTCCTCCACAAGCATAAATCTGTGCTTGCTGCCGGGGAGGAAAATTATTCTCGAAAACGAGCCGCTTGCGGGTACGATAGCAAGCTTTACCGAGGATTTCGATTCAAGGTGCGCCACGGCGTAAATTTCCTTATTTTTAAGGAACGGGAACGGGTGACGTTTGTCGATGACCTGCGGGGAGATAAGGGGCAGTATCTCGGTGGTAAAGTACACCTTTAAGTACTCCTCTTCCTTATGATCAAGGGCGGAGAAATCCACCTGTTCAACGCCGTGCTTTTCAAGCTCCGCCATAACTCCGCGGTAGGCGTTGTCGCGCATGGGGACAAGCTCCGCCGTCCGCTTGAAAATGGCTTCAAGCTGCTCATGGCAGGTCATGTCGGTCTTGTTCTCCCGCTCCTCGGAGCCAACCAAAGTCCTGTCGTAAAGCGAGCCGACCCGTATCATGAAAAATTCGTCAAGGTTGGACTGGAATATCGCCGCGAACATAAGCCTTTCGCACAGCGGCACGCTTTTGTCTGAAGCCTCCTCCAGCACTCTTTCGTTGAATTTGAGCCAGGAAAGCTCCCGATTGTCATAGCATTCTTTCATAACATCATTCCTTAAAAAATATTTGTGAATTTAATTTTGCTCGCTGGCGGTGTTTTCAAGCACACCGAATATTTCCGTCAATCCTTCATAATAGCTGCTGCTGTAACAGCGATAGATTTTTCCGTCTGGCATCATCACAACGTTCGGCTCAAAAAATGTAAGAGTTTCTCTGATCCCGCCCTTGTAGATCAATATTACCTGAAACTCCTTGTCCGCGGAAATTTTATAATCTTCAATAACCTCTTTCAGTTCAAAATAATGTGTGTCAACTACCTGACTGTGAAGATAGTCGTTGCTGTTTGTCAATTCCACAGAATTTACCGTATCGCCGTCAATTTTCTTTAACTGTATCTGTATCGGCTCGTTGTCGTAAATGTCCTCAAAGGGCAGATTTCTTGCCGTAAGCTCTTCAAGCATATCTATAAGCGCGTAAATTGTATATCCGCCGCAGTGATACCACTCGCCGTCGGAGCGAACCGCGTCGTTCGTTTCAAAATAAAGCTCGGTTTTTGTTCCGTCCTTGTAAGTTACCGTTAAAGTATTACTGCCGCCTACGTACATTTCATAATTTTTAAATCTGCCCTTTATTTCAAACTGCCGAAGATACGTAAGCGCACGTTCAAGATAATCATCGCTTTCCGCATATGCCGTCAGTTCACGCCAACCGCTTTCGTTTGTTTCGTCCGTAATTTTTGTTTTTGCGTTTCCCGGCTTAATTACCGCCGTTTGTGTAAAATATATATAACCTTCATTAAAGGAAATTTCTTTAACGTCCTCGGCTTTAAGGTCTTTAAACGGCAGATTTTTTTCTGTCGGCTTGTCGGTAAGGGTGAATTCCCCGAGACCTATGCCGCCGATGTCAACGGCGTACTCCCCCGCTTTAAGCTCGGAAATATTGTAATACCGCGAAAGGGCAAAGGTTACGTTTGTGCTTTTACCGCTGTTCAAGGGGATGTAAGCATCAGACGGAATTTCAATTGCCGTCCTCTCAACGCTTGAAAGCTGCCATTCACCGTCCGTGTTTTTTTCATACAAGCCGCCGGGGAACTTGCAAACCTTTATCGGTTCACAGCCTTGATTGACAATATGGAAGCTTATCGAAATGTCCTTATCGTTTAAGTCGTATTCGTCAAGCCAGGCATTAGCCGTGTGCTTTCTTACGAAAAAAGTATCGGAGCAGCTTTTGCCGTTAGCAGTGACTGTCAGCTTATAATAGCCCTCGCCCTCGGGTATATCCGCGCCGACCTCAAGTCGGTTTTCATCGTCGGTATAGCCTATGTCATAAGAAATACCCTCTATTTCCGTCCAGTCCTTGCCGATTTTCTTTTCAAGCTTAACGCTGATATTGGTTGCGATTTTTTCAGCCTGCATATTTTTTTCGGCGGAATTTACCGTCAAGTCAAGGAGCACTCGTGCATAATCGGGATATGCGGTATCGGCAAAAGCGTACTCGTCATTCCGCGCCTTTAATTCAATCGGGCTTATCGCTTCAAAAACGGCGTAATAAGTTTCCCCGCCGCAGTCTATGGGAAGCCTGTAAAATCCCGTGCCGAATTTGCCGCGGGAATATTCATCAACGTCAACCTCAAAAGTGCGATTTTCGCCATTTTCGGAAAGCTCCTTGTCAAGCTTGCTGTAAACGACCCTGCCGTTTTTGCAGCTTTCCCACTTGCCGTTCTTTAACCGCTCAAAGTTTTGGGCGATTTTTATTTCATGGCTTTTGCCGTCAAGATTTTCAACGGCGATCTTTATCTTATCCGTGTCGGCGGAAATCTTTTCGGCACAGGAAACAGCAACGCTTGCGGAACGGCTTTTTCCCGTGTATTTTCCCGTTTTGCCGAAGCTGTAAATTTTATCTCCGATATTAAGGTCGCCCGTTACAGGATAGCCGTTAAAGCAGTAGTATTCCTCCCGATATTCGTTTGTGCGGTCGTTATCCGTCCAGCCAGTAACGGGCAAGCCCTCCGCGTATTTGCGCCCATTTACCATGCCCGAATAGCCGCCGATATAAACGCCATAGACAGAAAACCAACACATTTTTCCGTCAATGTTTATCTTTTCCGTATTAGGCTTACCGTCCACAAGGTACTGCCAACCGCCGTCCACCGCCGACCAACCTGTGTATTTCGGAGCTTCCTGCTGTTCTTCCTCGGCGAAAACAGTCCCCGCCGCTGAGACGACCATGACTGCCGCCGTTAGAATTGCCGATAATTTTGCTGTAATTTTTTTCATATTTTTACGCTCCTTAAAAAAGTATTCATATATAATACAATTCAAAACGGCGAAATTTTTCATTTTAAAAATATTTTTATGTAGAAATATTGTACCACATTTTGGTGAAAATGTCAAGGCGGGGAAACGTCCCGAAAAAAATTTCTGCCCCCGCAAAAGGGGCAGAATATATTCTTTGTCTCTTATTTGTACATCGCACCGTAATGCGCGCAGGCACGGTAATCCGCGCTCTCCTTGTCGGCAGTGCCGAAGCCTGTCCAACTGTGGGGACGGTATATCCTGTCCTCCGAAACGTTGTGCATCGCAACGGGAATACGCAGCATTGATGCGAGAGTTATCAAGTCCGCGCCGATGTGTCCGTATGTGAGAGAACCGTGGTTCGCGCCCCAGTTTGCCATTACCGAGTAAACGTCCGCAAACGCGCCCTTGCCCGTCAGTTCGGGTACAAACCATGTTGTGGGCCATGTCTTGTCGGTACGGTCGTCAAGAGGCTTGTGTATCTCCTCTGGCAGGGTAACTGTGTAGCCCTCCGCGATTTGCAGGACGGGTCCCACGCCGTCGATAATGTTCACACGTATCATTGTAACGGGCATTTCAGCCTGTGTGCGGAAGTGTGAGGAAAATCCGCCGCCTCTGAAATAGCCGAGATTTGCGGGGCACCAGTCCGTTGCGCCGAGCATTGCGGAAATGTCCTCGTCGGTAACGTCCCACCATTGCTTCATGGCGTTTTCGCCATTTTCATTTTTGGCAAGACCCGTTGCGTCCACAGCAGCCGCGCCTGAATTTATCAGGTGTATGAAGCCGTTAGCCGCTCTGCCCTCAGGCTTCTTGCCCGTAACGCGCTCCACCGCCTCGGGACTCCAATATGTCCGCACGTCCGCAAAAACAGAGGCTCTGCCTGTGAGCATATTGCCGAAAAGCATTGCAGTACCGTTCAAGCCGTCGTTCTCGGTTGCAAGCAGGACAGGCTGCTTCTTGCCGTTCCAGTCGAATGTGGAGTTTAAAATACTCTCCGCAAAATCAGCGTTGGGGAGCCAGTCCGTCCACATTCTCTGACCCTGGAAGCCGCCGAACACCGCGTTCCTGCCGCGGGATTCCTCATGCCAGCCCATTTCCGCAAGCTTCGGGTTGCCAAGCATGATGTCGCGGATTATCAAAGTCATTTTTACGCAGAATTCCCATTGCTCCTCGTGGGACATGACCCCCTTGTTTCCGGGGTTTATCTCGGTGTTTACATCCATGCCCTCGGGACAGTTTTTCTTTGTCCACGCAAGAGCCTTTTCGTACTCGTCCTTATCGTAAATTTCAAGCTTGATACGGCGTAAAATTTCCGTCATATCCACCCATTCGGGACGTATTCCCAAATATTTCTGCATAAAAGAAGCGTTGCAGTAAGAGCCGCCGATACCCATTGCCACCGCGCCGAGACCGACATAAGCCTTGTTTCTTATCTGACCTACAGCGGCGGCGCACCTTGCAAAGCGGAGAATTTTTTCCGCAACGTCGTCGGGGATAGAAGTGTCCGTCATGTCCTTAACGTCCCTGCCGTAAATCGCAAAGGCGGGGAGACCGTTCTGTGCGTGAGCAGCCATAGCCGCCGCAAGGTAGACCGCTCCGGGACGTTCCGTGCCGTTAAAGCCCCAAACCGCCTTTATCGTCAGCGGGTTCATGTCGATAGTCTCCGTGCCGTAGCACCAGCAGGGTGTAACGGAAAGAGTTGCGCACACATTTTGAGTGCTGAAAAATTCCTCGGTGCGGTAAGCCTCCGCGCCGCCGCCTATTGTGCAGGGACCTATAACGCACTCAACAGGCGTGCCGTCAGCATAGCGGCAGTTGCTTTCAATAAGCTCCTTTGCGGCTTTTGCCATGTTCATTGTCTGGACTTCGAGGGACTCCCTGATACCGAACTGCCGACCGTCGATTACGGGTCTGATACCGATTTTTGGATTCATAATAATTACTCCTTTTTTAATTTATTGTAGGGGCGGGGTCTCCCCGCCCGTTGGATAACTAATGTTTTGCTTTTTGTCAATGCGGGACGGGCAACCCGTCCCCTACAAAATTTAACCGTTAATTAATTGCGGATATGTCATCGTTTTCCGCAGTATTTTCAATTGCCGCCGTTTTGGGCGAATTGATCTTTTTCATAATAAGTCCGATAACTGCTTGAATCAAATAGCTTATTTCCAAAGCGGGCAAACAAAACATAAACCAACATATAATGTATCCCATAGCCAACGTAAAAATCAAACCAATAATATTGAACGACGGCAAATAATCAGCAAGCAGAAATGCATTTGATAAAATAAGTCCTATAATAACGGTTATAAAACCGCCAGCCTGCCAAAAGGCAAGCTTTAACAGCGGAACTTCAACACGCCGTCTTATAATTATGCCCGATACCGTATAGACCGCCGCTAATATCAAAACAGCAAGTATTGAAACATTGCCGAAAAAAATGCTGCTAAATCCGAAAAATGATGTTACAGCCATTACTGCAAAAAACACGCCCGAAACAGCCCACATTGTTCCGTTGGTATACGCGGAAGCCGTAGGTCTGAACCGCCCCTCCAATACCTCTCTGTCCTCGTAAAACTTGCCGAGCCAGTCCTCGGAAAAAACCGTCACCGACCGCTCAGAAAAGCTGTACTGAACCATAACGCGTTTTTCTCCATGCCAAAATTCACGCCGCAGAAATTCGCTGTCCGAGGGAGCGTTATTGTTCTCGATCATATTGGGGTACAGCGCCTTTAGTCCGCCTATAACGCCGTAAAAATCCTCTTTGTCCGCGTTTTGCGCCGCCGCGCATTTGTATCTGTACATAAAATCCTCCATTAATCCTGATACGTTCTGTACCGCTGATATGCTTCCTCCCAAGCCTCGGCATTGTCGGGCGCAAATGTTTTCACGCTGTCGGAAACTGCAATAATTTTCCTCGCAGCAGCCATGTCGGGAATTGCCCCCGCCGCAATAAGCTGAATAGCGATATTTCCGTAAGCCGTCGCCTCTATGGGGCCCGCCGTTACCTTGCAATTGCAGGAGTTCGCCGTCATTTTGCAGAGCAAGCCGTCCTTTGCGCCGCCGCCTATCAAATTTATTGAGCGGTACTCCTTTTCGGTACATATTTTTATCTCCTCAAAAGCCTGTCGGTACTTTAACGCAAGACTCTCGTAAATGCACCGCATTACCTCGCCCACGCTTTGGGGGACGTACTGTCCCGTCCGCTTGCAGAATTCCCGCACTCTTTCGGGTATGTCTCCCTCGGGGACGAATTCGGGCGCGTCGGGGTCGATAAAGCATTTGAACGGTTCAGCCGCAAGAGCAAGCTTTTCAAGCTCTCCGTAGGAAAGCTCTGTACCCTCGCGTCTGAACTGCCGCCGCGATTCCTGTATGAGCCAAAGCCCGATTATGTTTTTAAGGAAAGTCGTCTTGCCGCCGTACCCTGTCTCGTTTGTGATGTTGAATGCCTCGGACACGGGATTTATAAGGGGTTCGTCAAGCTCCGTTCCGAAAAGAGACCATGTGCCGCAGGATATAAAAATAAAATCCTTTTCCTCCGTGGGGACAGCGCATACGGCGCATTGTGTGTCGTGTCCGCAGACCGCAACAACATTTGCGGCGGGAGCGTTCAGTTCCTTGCAGATGTCCTCCCGAAGCCTGCCGATAACAGTACCCGACGGTACTATTTTTGTCAGCAGATTTTTAGGCAGCTTCAGCTTGTCAAGGACGGTGTCCGACCAATTTTTGTTTACCGCGTTCATCATCTGCGTTGTGGAGGCTATAGATACCTCCGTCCGCTTTACCCCTGTCAAAAGGTAGTTAAAAAGGTCGGGCATAAGCAAAAGCTTCTCGGCATTTTTCAGCATATGGGGACGTTTGATTTTCAGCGACAAAAGCTGAAAGACCGTGTTAATATCCATAAACTGATTGCCCGTGATCTTGTAAAAATGCTCCCTCGGAAACATTGTCAAAGCCTTGTCAACCATGCCGATATTGCGGCTGTCGCGGTAGTGAACAGGGGCTTCGATAATAGTCCCGTCCGCGCCGATAAGACCGAAATCCACGCCCCATGTGTCAACGCCGATACTGTCAAATCCTCCTGCAAGAGCGGCTTTGGAGATGCCCTGCTTAACCTCGTGGAAAAGGCGGTAAATGTCCCAATAAAGGGTGTCCCCCAGCTTTACGGGATTGTTTTCAAATCGGTGAATTTCCTCCAAAGTAATTTTTTCGCCGTCGAATTTTCCGAGCATGGCGCGTCCGCTTGAAGCTCCGAAATCAAAAGCGAGAACTCTTTTTTCAGTACTCATTTTACCACGCCCTTCTTTAAGATGATGTTTGCATAAATAGCCTCTTCGCCCGTGGCAACAACAGCGTAAGCCGTCTTGGCACGTTCATAAAACGCGAAACGTTCTATCATTTCAATTTTGCAATTTTCAGGCTCATATTTATTGATAATGCTTTTGTACTCGTCCCAAATGGTGGGGACAACAGGGTCGCCCGGCACGACCTCCATAAGCATAACAGGCTTGTCGGTGTAGGTGTCCAGCGGGAAAAGCTGCATTATCGCTTCAAGCAGTTCGGGGACGCCGTGACCGTCGCAGCGTACAACACGTTTGCCGATAGTCTCGGAGGGAAAGTTTCCGTCCGCGATGACGATTTCGTCGCCGTGACCCATTTCCATAAGAATTTTCACAAGCTCGGGTGATAAGATTTTCGGTATGTTTTTCAGCATTTTTCATTCTCCTTTTTAACTATTTTTCAAGCTTTTTCTTAAAGCTGTAGCCGTACTTAAAAAAGCCCCTGTTTTCATAGAATTTATGCGCGTCAGTCCTGCTCATTCCGCTGTTAAGAGCAAAAAGCTCCATGCCGTTTTCAGCGGCAAAATCTTCCGTTGCTTTCAGCAAAGCAGTACCCACGCCCATACCCCTATAATTTTCGTCCGCTGCAAGAGCAAGCACACGAATATAATCACCCTCAAATTCATACGCCGACATAACGCAGAAGCCTATAAATCCAACAGCCCTGCCGTCGATTTCCGCAATATATGTATGATAGATACCGCCGTTCATTTTATCAAGCCTTGCGAAAAGCTTTTCTCTGTCATTTTCATAGCCGAGGGAATTTTTTATCAGTCCGTAAACATCTTCATAATCGGATCTTTTCAGTTCTCTTATTTTCATTTTTATTCTCCCTTTTATTTGTTATCTTCAGGCTCTTTGCCGCCGCTTACGGTTACTTTTACCGCCGAACCGTACACCGCTTTTTCTCTTGCGGGCGGGTCTGTTGCAATGACCTTTCCCTTTGGCACATCATCGGAATATTCGCTTACAAAGCCTACTGTAAATTGTCGTATTCTCCGAGAATTTCTTTTGCGTCCTCAAAATCAAGCCCTATAACATTGCTGACTGCAACCATTCTCGGACCGCGGCTTATAAAGCATTTTACCGTCGTCCTGCCGATTAAATATTCCTGCCCCTCCTTTGGCGTATGGCTGATAATTGTTCCCTTGGGGTATTCGGCGTAATATTGCTCTTTCTCAACAACAAGGTCAAAATGTTCGGTATAAGCCGATTTGCATTCTTCAAATGTAAATCCCGTCAAATCGGGCATAACCGCAATTTCGGGCAGCGGCGGAGCAATCGGCGGAGATATTAAAAATGTACAAAAGGCTATAATAATTGCCGTAATCGGCGCAGAAATAACAGCGGCAATTTTAGTCTTTTTCATTTGCCCGCGTTTTTCTTTTTTGGCAATTATCAGCTTGATAACGCACACAAGCATTACAATAAACGCGGCGGCGGCAATTACAAGCATTACAAGATATAATATATCAAACATGTCCGTATATATCAGCCTCCCTAATTTAATCAACACTTAATAACCAACAAAATCTATTGACTATTAACTATTGATTTTGCAGGGGACGGGAAAACCGTCCCCATACAAAAATTATTAATTATTAACTACATCAATGACTTGTACAATTCTGTAATTTCCTCAACGGAGGTATCTCTCGGATTTCCGGGACGGCAAGCGTCGTCAAACGCGGACTGTGCAAGGAAAGGTATATCCTCGGTCTTTACAATATCCTTTAAGTCCGCAGGGATACCAACGTCCTTGGAAAGCTGCTTAACTGCGTCGATAGCAGCCTTGCGGTACTCCTCCTGTGACATATTGTCAACGCCCTGAACACCCATTGCCCTTGCGATCTCGCGGTACTTCTCTCCTGTTGCGGGAGCATTGTACTCCATAACAGTAGGCAGAATGATAGCGTTTGCAACGCCGTGGGGAGTATCATAAAGTGCGCCGAGAGGGTGCGCCATTGAGTGGACGATACCCAAACCAACGTTTGAGAAGCCCATGCCCGCAACGTATTGACCGAGAGCCATATCAGTCCTGCCCTCGGGAGTGTTCTCAACCGCGCCGCGGAGACTTCTTGCAATTATCTCGATAGCTTTCAGGTGGAACATATCGGAAAGCTCCCATGCGCCCTTTGTAATGTAGCCCTCGATAGCGTGTGTGAGAGCGTCCATGCCTGTTGCGGCTGTGAGACCCTTAGGCATTGTGGACATCATATCTGGGTCAACGAATGCAACAACGGGAATGTCGTGTGGGTCAACGCAAACCATTTTGCGGTTCTTTTCAGCGTCGGTGATAACGTAGTTTATAGTTACCTCTGCGGCTGTTCCCGCAGTTGTGGGTACTGCGAAAATGGGTACGCACTTGTTCTTTGTGTCCGCAACGCCCTCAAGGCTGCGAACGTCCGCAAAATCGGGGTTTGTGATGATTATGCCGATAGCCTTTGCGGTATCCATTGAGGAACCGCCGCCGATAGCGATAATGCAGTCCGCAGCAGCTTTTTTAAATGCCTCAACACCCGACTGAACGTTCTCGATAGTGGGGTTTGGCTTGATGTCGGAGTAAATATCATAAGCAAGACCTGCGCCGTCCAGAACGTCCGTAACCTTTTTGGTGAGACCGAATTTGATAAGATCGGGGTCGGAGCAAACGAGAGCCTTTTTAAAGCCTCTGCCGAGCGCCTCGTCCTTGATAGCGGCGATAGCTCCCGCTCCGTGGTAGGAAGTTTCATTGAGGATAAATCTGTTCATTTTAATCTTCTCCTTTAAATTTTATTAAAAAAGCCGTTTGGCATTTTTCCTGTTTTAAAATTTGCACAAATCCTGTAGGGGCGGATTCTATATCCGCCCGTTGGTATATTTGTTTGTTATGCGGACGGAAATGGAATCCGCCCCGCAAAAATTATTTATTGACGCGCTTTACGTCAAGCTTTGCAAGCTGTTTTAAACTGCCGTCGTCTTCGTGATAAACGCTTCTCCATACAAAGGAATTTTCGGTAATGTCGGAAAAGATCCACTGCATTTTCCCCTCCGACCTTTCCGTCAGCACAATGTTTTTGCCGACCCTGTCCGCCTCTAAAAGTATGGGTATTCCGTTGTCGCTGTAAATGATGTCCCATTTCTCCGTTTCGGGATTGTAGAACCGCAGGGTAGTGCCGTATTCATTATCGCCGAGAGGCTTGTTACGCTCGTCACGGGGCGGCCAGATAAATACGTCCTGAACGGCTTTCCCCTCCAGTACCCAAGAGAATATCCACTCGCCCTTTGAAGTGCATGGCTCGTTTTTATCGTTAAGGTATTCGCCGTCGAATTTCCACGCGCCCACAAACTGTCCGAAATAATTTTTGTCATCGGGGATAATGTCGCTTTTGGTTTTTGATGTCAGTGCTTCGGTAAAATCGTTCATGTTAAAGCTCCTCTTTTGGTTTATTTTTATGTACTTAAAAATTTTTCAATAGCCTCATTGACCTCGTCGGGATTATCCACATTGGAATTATGCGCCGCGTTTTTGATTATTTTCAGAGGATAGCCCGTGCGCCTTGCCCACTCTTTGCAGTAGCTTTGCATTTTGCCCGTTTTATCCTTTTCGCCGAGAATTATCAGCACGGGACATGGTATCTCCAAATCGCAGTTGTCGTCAAGAAAAGCGGCGTAACCGATACCCATAAGCCTGCAAAGCTCGTCTTTCCCGTATGGGTCAAGCATTGAAAGCATATTTTTGTACCCATTTTCCGTCACGGATACCTGCTTTGCAACCGCCCTTTTCATAGCGTTGATGGGGTACAGCTTTGCCAGTGTTTCAATGCGCTTCAGCCAGAAAATATCGGACTTTGAATAGTACCCCTCGCCGTAAGGCGTGGTGTCTATGCCGATAAAAGCTTTCACCGTTTCGGGATAACGCTTGATAAATGACTGTGCAATATATCCGCCCATGGACTGTCCCGCGATCGATGCGGAGGTAACGCCGTTTTCGTCAAAAATTTGCTTTAATGCTTCGGCAGCCTTTGGATAAGTAAAATCTGCAAAGGGACGCGATTTGCCGTGAGCGGGAGCGTCCCACGCAATTATATTGTACTTAACCTTGAAATATTCAAATTGCGGATCAAACATAGTGTGGTCGGCGGTAAGACCGTGGAGAAACACCAACGTATCTCTGCCACAGTCCCAATTTTCGGAGGTATAATAAACCACCTCGCCGCTTGCTGTGGAAACGCTTTTTCTTGTCATTTTTATTTGTCTCCATATGGGTACTTCTTATACCCCGGATGCTTGCCCGTAACACCGTACTGCTGCCGCATATTGCAGAGCCTGTCTATATTTTCGCGGGAAATTTCCCTCTCGCCGCCAAGCAGATGTGCGGTAAGGCTTATCTTCGCCCAAAGCTCCAGTGTCTCCATGCGGTAGTACGCCGTGATTATGTCCGCGCCGACGGTCAGCGCGCCGTGGTTTTGCAGCAGCATAACATCGTGTTCTTTCAGATATGGAGTGATAGCTTCGGGGACTTCATATGTTGACGGCGTTCCATAAGGAGTAACAGGTACAGAACCAACCGCAATGACAGCCTCTATCATTGTGTAGCCGTCCAGAGCCTTGTTTGCAACGGCATAGCCCGTAGCTGTAGGCGGGTGAGCGTGAACCACCGCGCCGACGTCCTCCCGCTCCTCATAGCAGCGCAGGTGCATTTTTATTTCCGAGGAGGGTCTGTAGCCGTCCAAAGCCTCCAAAACCTTGCCCTCGCCGTCAATTTTCACGATTTTTTCGGGAGTGATAAAGCTTTTGCTTATGCCCGTGGGGGTGGCAAGAAAAGTTCCGTCCCCCAGCCTTACGGAGACGTTTCCGTCGTTAGCCGCTACCCAGCCGAGCTGCCACATTTTATGGCACACATCACACATTTGCTCTTTGATTTCCATTTCATTCATATTAAATAGTCCTTTCTTAAATTTTAGGTTTGATTTATGTCTATATTATACAATATTTCCCTCAAAAAGTCTACAAATTTATGCAATTGTCAATAAAAATAATTCTTAGAAAATTTGTGCAATTTTAACAACCGATGTTGACCCCCTAAGTAAAATGTGTTACAATAAATGTAAAGTTTTTGTGAACTTGAAAATTTTGAAAAATTTCGGCGTTTTGAATTGTATTATATATGAAAGCATTTTTATGGGAGGAAAAAATCATGAAAAACATTAAAAAAACTATTTCCGCAATAATGGCAGCGGCTGTTATTTTCGGTACGGCTGCAACGTCTGTCTCCGCATTCGACCCGCCCGCAGAGGGAACGTACATAGGCTGGGAACATACTTCCGGCGGCTGGACGTACACCTTTACGGATTACGACGAGCTTTACTGCAAAATAGACGGCGTTTTATACGATTTCGACGAGTATATATGCACGGGCAGACACAACGGCTTCATTTCCTTCGGCAAAACAAAAATGTACTATGTTGACGGCTTGCCTTACACGGGCTGGACAAAAAATAAAAAAGGTGAGCGAAAATATTATCTTGACGGCTATCCCGCAAAAGGTGAAATGCCAATAGGAAAAAATATTTACACCTTTGACGAAAACGGTATTCTCACCGAAAAAAAGTCCGCTGTATTTATAGCCGTACCTGACGGAAAGGTCTGCGAGGGGGATAAAACGATCAACGTTACTGTTAAGCTTCTTGGCAAGGGTGCTTATTTTATGGTGCCCCCGTCAAAGCTTGAACGCCTGAACGGTTACGGAGAGTGGGTAGACTGTGGCAGAGAGGGCGTTGAATATATCACCTGCGACTGCTTGTACACCTTTGATTCCGAGGGTGATTTCTGGGGCGAGAAAAATTTGGAGGCAAAAACTTCACTTGACCCCGAGGAATATATAGGCGCGAAGCTTACGGCGGGGTATTACAGAATTATGCTTGGCGCAGACGGCATAGAAAGTGACAGCGTTGCGGTATACGCGGTTTTTGAGGTGCTTCCTCCCGCCGAGGTAAAAATGTCCGAAGATATTTACACCGCAGATAAAGACGCGGACGCGGAAGTACGGGCGTATGTAACGGTCAATTCAGAAAAGCTTTCGGACAAGGATATTACCGTAAGAGTCGAGAAGAAAACTTCCCTCGGCTGGGAAACGGCGGTCAAGGAATTTAAGCTTGACAAAAGCGTTTCCTGCGATACCGAAAGCGCGGACGGAACGGTAAGCGTTGATTTTTCCCTGCCACCCGAAAACGGTTATTACAGAACGGTTGCAGACATAGACGGAATAGAGTATGAAGCCGCTTTCAGAGTTGAAGTCAGTGACAGGAAAAAATAGAGTTTGCTTTATAAATAAAAATATTAAAAGATGGAGGAATTATCATGAAAAACATCAAAAAAACTATTTCGGCGATCATGGCGGCGGCTGTGATCTTCGGCACGGCGGCAACGCCCGTTTCCGCCGACAAGCTTAAAGTGACGGACGGCGTTATATATAAATATGACGACGATTCCAACCTTATCGGCGAATATTCGGGCTGGGCAACATTGGACGGTGTGTCCCGACGGTACATTGACGGCGTACCCTACACAGGCTGGCTGAAAAATAAGGACGGTACTTATAAATACGTCCTTGACGGATTTGTTGTAAAGGGTGAAATGCCGATAAAAAATACCGTTTGCATCTTTGACGAAAACGGTATAATGACAAGCCGAAAAAAAGCAGTCCTTTCCGTAGATTGGGACGGCGGCGAGACATACGAACCGCTTACGTTTACAGTCACGCCGCTTGCATACGGCAAATACGGCTACGGAAATCCCGAAAAGTTAGAGTGTTGGGAGAACGGCGAATGGGTGGATTGTCTCGGCGTTGAAAACTACGCTGTAACTGACGAGGAATACCTGATAAGCTTTCATGGCTGCGAACAGCAGGTGGATATAATCGAATTTTCCCCGAAAGCATATATAGGAAATCACATCACTACAGGCACATACCGTCTGACGCTTACGGGCATTAACGAAGATCCCGACGCCGCTCAGGAGGACAAAGTATTTAAAATTTACTGCATATTTACATTGCCCAATTTTATGAACTGTATATCCGAAGAATAATCGAATGATCGTTATTGTAAAACTTTCTCCTTAAAACAAAAAGAGTACCGTGAAAATTCGGTACTCTTTTTGTTTTTACTTTAATCTTCAAGAGATTTCTGCAAATCGTCCAAAATGTCGCGTAATTCCGCCTTAGCTTCCTCGCTGTCCGCTTTATCGAGAAGCTTTACAACCTGCTTTATACGCTTGAATAATTGTCTTATAAATGCCTTAAATTGAGTATCGGTTTGACCCATTTTAACACCACCTTTAAATAATTGTTGCCTGAAGTAATAATTTTATTAACTATCAACTGTCAACTGTCAACTGCTATTTCTCCGAACTTTCTAAGAAGTAACTTGCCTCCATATCCGCCACGCTTAAAGCGAACGCAAGCGGGAACATCTCAAAAGCTTTTCCGACAGCGTTTTTGTCCGCGTCGTTTGCTGAAAAGCCCATGTGATACCTTATGGCGAAAGCTTCCTCCCGTGAAAGCCGCATAAACCCCGTTATTATGTACACCGATTTTTCGCCGTGTCCGTAGGGGAGCTTGTCGTCTATGGCGTAGTAGGGGACTTTCTCCCAGACACCCTGCTCGTTTTTGGCATTGCGGTAATCCACCTTGTAAAAATTCACCTTGCAGATGTCGTGCAAAAGCGCGGAAACCGCTATGCTTTCCTCCGAATAATTCATGCGGTAGACATCTTTTGCGCGGCTTCTGCCAAGATAATCCTTTAAGCATTTATATACGTTAAGGCTGTGCTCCAAAAGTCCGCCCTCGTAGGAGCCGTGAAACCGTGTGCTGGCAGGGGCTGTGAAAAAATCGCTCTGGGGGGACAGCAGATATTCCAGCAGCTTGTCCGCCCCCTCGCGGGTTATATTTTTTTTGTAAATATCAATAAATTCCTGTTTCAGATCCATATGAAATCAATCCTTATCCTTGTACGGCTTTTCGGGGGACTTATAGCAATCCAACAAAATAATAACCGTATCTGCAGGGGACGGTTTCCCCGTCCCGTTGTTTCATAACCGCGGGCGGGGAGACCCCGCCACTGCAAAAGGCATTATTTTATAGTATTGATATATGATGCGTCCCCGAAAAATTATCGGCTTTTTATTATATCGTAGTAGCTTCTTACACTCAGCATATCGGTAAGCTCGACCTCGGTGAAATTTTCGGGCAGGGCTGAACGGTTCAGTATCATATAATAGGGCTGACCGTGCAGGTCGAACCAGTTGTCACCGAACACGCAGTCAAAGTTCTCAAAGTCAAGCAGTACGCCCTTTGCGAAGTTTTTGCTTGTGACGGAAAGCCTGAACATATCGCCTACTCTGTCCACAGACGCGGTTATCTCCGGAGGCAGAAATCTGAACTGCTTCGGCATTACAAACATATATGTGCCGTTTGAGATAACGGCGTTGTTTTCTATCAGGGAGTACTCAATATAATGGTCTTTGTACATACTCTCGTCAAGCTTTGTAAGCTGCGGGTCAAGGGTCATAACATCCCTTGCGGAAAGCGCGTGTACAACGATATTTTCCGAGCCCTCCGAAACTACGGTGCAGTCGTTCCGGCGTACTCTCCAGCGGAATTTTCCCGCAAAATCGTTCATTGTCTCGTTTGAAATATTTACAGCAAGCTTTGATTTATCGCTGTCGTCAATGGAGCAGAGTACGGGCGCATAGAATTTTTTAGCGTAGTAGTGCAGAGCCTTCCACCTGCCGAAATAGTCTATGGACGACCATGAAATAACAGGGTTGCTGTCGTTCACCTGCCAGTAGAGAGAACCCATGCACCGTCCCCGATTTCTGCGCAAATGCTCCACGCAGCTTTTCACAGCGTCCGCCTGAACAAGCTGCGTCGCGTAGGACAGATCCTCAAAGCTGTAGGGATAGTGCGTCATATGTGCAAGATAATACATAAGCTTTTCCGTACCCGCATCGCATTTCTGGTGCGCCTCCATAACGGGGGACATAAGGTTAAGATCGTCCTCCGAAGCGAAGCTGCGGACGGTTTTCATCGACGGTACGGACTCAAAGCCGTACTCGGAACAAAATCTGAACTTGTATTTTTTGAAATCGCTGAACGGCTTCAGATTGTGCCAAACGTCCCAGTAGTGGGAATCTCCCCTGTTTTCCGCGCTGGGTTCGTCGAAATTTCCTCCCGACGACGGCGAAGAAGCCCAGTAAAAGGTCTGCGGATCGTAGTGCTTTACAACGCTTGGGATAAGCTTTTCAAACAATCGGGTGTAGCCCTGCTTCTGTTCTTCTGTGACGGGTATTCCCCAATACAAGATCGCGGACTCTATCTCGTTGTTTCCGCACCACATTCCAAGCGAAGCGTGGTTGCGGAGCCTCCTTATGTTGTCGATAAGCTCCTGCTTGACGTTGTTGCAGAAATCCGTGTCGGCGTTGTATACAGCGCAGGCAAAGGCGAAGTCCTGCCAAACCAAAATGCCCAGCTTGTCGCAGGTATCGTAAAAATAATCATCGGGGTAAACTCCGCCGCCCCATACTCTTATCATGTTGTAATTTGCCGAAACGCAGCTTTTCAAAAGCTCCCTTGTGCGGTCCGGTGAACGTCTTGCCAGTATCTGATCCTCGGGAATATAATTTGCGCCCATTGCGAAAATTTTCGTGCCGTTTACAACAAAGCAGAATTCCTCGCCGCTGCCGTCCTTGTCCTTGCTCCTGCAGATCTCAACGGTACGCAGACCTATGTTAAATTCCTGCATATCAACAGGCTCGTCGCCGTCGAAAAGCATTACCTTAGCCATGTAAAGGTCCTGCTTGCCGTAGCCTCTGACGTTCCACAAAAGGGGTCGGTTTATGTTGCAGATCGGCTCGACTCTGACGGAACCGTCCTTAACGCCGCCGTTTCTCACAGCCGAGCAGTCGTCCGATATAAGAAATTCCGCGCCGTCGGGGGACATCAGCGATATGTCCATTCTAAGATTTTTTGAAGAAATATCCGAAAGCTTTGTCTCAAAGGTGAGGGTCACGCCGTCCCTGCTGTGCTGCTGACGGACGTATACGCTTTCTATCCTGCCGCCGCGGACGCCCACAAGCTCCACGCCGCGCCATATTCCCATATCCGGGAGAGAGGGACCCCAGTCCCAGCCGAACATACAGTGAGCTTTTCTTATATGGGGGAAGCCCTCTGTGGTGGAGCTTACACCCCACAGCTTCTCCTTTTCCTGCATACGGCGTATATACTCAACAGGTGAGAAGACGTATACCGAAACGGTATTCCCGCCCTTCTTTATTTTATCGGTAATGTCAAATTCGTAGGTGCGGTGCATATTTTCAGTCCTGCCTAACGGCACGCCGTTGAAAAACACGTCCGAAACGGTGTCAATGCCCCTGAACCGCAGGTATATCCTTTCGCAGCCCAAAATATCTTCGTCCGCAACGAAAATGTGTTCAAAAATATAGTCTGCCTTGGATAATTCAAAAGCGCCGTACTGATTTTCTCCGTAATAAGGGTCGGGTATCCTGCCCGCCTTTATGAGAGTGTCGTATACGGATGCCGGTATCGAGGTCTCAAAATACTCGCCGGGGTTGTCCGCACGGCGCATTATCCATTTTCCGTTAAGGTTTTTGATCATTTTAAATCTCTCCCTTGCATTTTGCAGGTTATTTTAATATAAGTATAATCCTTTATTTGTTTTTTGTCAACAAAAATTCAAAATTTTTATAGGGATTTATGTTAAACATTACAACAAACGACTGTAATACTAATCTCCAATTAAAAGTGTAGATAAAAAATCTGTGCAAAACCACACACATCAAAGCTTTTGCTTGATTTTTTATACACTTTTTAATTGGAGATTAGTATAACTCTATGCAGGACTGCTTCCGAAAACAGGCAAAATTTGAAATTTTCAGTATTCAGGGCGTTTGCCGCAGGACTTTAAATTCATATCGGCAGTCGTATACGAAAAAATAACTTATAAATTTGTAAAAAATTTGTTAAAAGTGCTGAAAAAATATTAAATTAAAAAAATGTGTTTTAAAATTATTTATAATATGTTATAATTAAATCGCAATATATTTAATTGCATTTTTACCTCTGAAAAGGAGAGCACTCATATGCCGAAAAAAAATCCGTCAGCTATCCGCACAAGCTTTTCAAAACGCCTTGCCGTATACATTTCGGCGGCGCTGCTCGTTTTGTTGATATGCTTTGAGATAATGTCATACGCGATCACGAAGATCAACGCCGAAAAAAACTTCATGTATACCGCTCAAAGCAGCGGAGAGCTCATTTCAGATATGCTTGACGATCATTTGCAGTATATCTCGGGGCGGCTCGATGTTGTTGCCGAAAATGAAAAGCTCGGCGATTTTGTTGCGGGAATGAACACCTCCGCCGATAAGGACGATATTAAAAATATCCCGGGCTTTGAAGAAATGACAAGAAATCTTTCCCTTATCTGCAGCAGCGGCACTGTCGTTTCATCCTGGATAATATCCGAGCAGAACGGTATGCTCGTAAGCAGCAGCGGCGAAGCGCTTTATGCCGACGAATACGGTCTGAATGACGAGTATTGGTACGGCAGATATCTTTCGGGCGCTGAGACCGGCAGCTATATCTGCACATATTCCGAGCAGGGTATTTTCGGCAGAGACGTTGTCTCTGTTATTGTACCCGTCAGCAAGAACGGAAACGTTTTCGCCTTCTGCGGTATAGAGGTCGCGGCGGACAGTGTGTTCGATATTCTTTCCCAGTATTCGTTCAACAGGGGTACATACCCCCTTATTGCTGCCGGCGGCGAGGTGATCCATAAGCCGGGATCGGCTGAGTTTGATCAGAAATTTGACCTAAGCGATCCGCCTTTCATGAAGCTTCTCAGCAGTACTGTCTATTCCAACGGCTTGGACAGCTATATATCCGAAAGCGGCGGCAAGGTATACTGCTACTGTAAATCAAACGGTATAAGCGGCTGGAACGTTATAGTGCTTTTTGACAGCAGCGAGATTAACGGCGGCATATACAGCGTGTTTATGCGCCAGCTTCTGATACTTGCTTGTATGAGCGTTCTGATGATGATATACGTAATAAATATCCTCCACAAGGAAAGCTCCTCTCTTCACGAGATACGGGACTGCACAAAGGAGATCACGTCGGGCAATTACAACTACAGGATAAATAATATTGCCAAAAACGAGCTTGGCGAGGTGGCGCGGAACGTCAACAGGATTTCGGAGATAATGCAGGCTAAAACCAGCGTTATCAACAGCTATAATACCACCGATATCCTTACGGGACTTAAAAACCGCAGCGCGATGTATGAACGGCTTAACGATATAATCCAGACCCGTGAGGAGGGCAGGAGCCGCTTTGCGCTGATGTTTGTTGATATCGATAATTTCAGGTGGCTCAACGAAACTCTCGGACATAATTACGGCGACGAGGTTCTCAGCCGTTTCGGCACTATAATAAAGGAGCGGCTCCCCAACGATATGTCGGTGTTCCGTTTCAGCGGAGACGAGTTTATTATAATCAAGGAGTTTGACACGGATTATTCCGAGGTATACGCTGCTATTGAAAACCTCCACAACCGTTTTAACAATCCAATCGAGATCCTTAACGATAAGATATATATCAAATTTTCGATAGGCGTATCGGTTTTCCCCGATGACGACGTTACTCCCGAAAGGCTTCTCCGCAACGCAGAGACAGCTCTCCACAGAGCAAAGGACAGCGGCAAGGACAGAGTTGCCTTTTATACCAACACCAACCGGGACAGGAGCTCGTTCAGCAAAGCCTCTATTGCAAGAAGTCTTCCCGACGCTTTGCAGAACGGCGAGTTATTCCTACACTACCAGCCTATTGTTTCGGCGGCGACAAGAGATATCCACGGCTTTGAGGTGCTGCTCAGGTGGATAAGCCCGGAGTTCGGCGTTGTTCCCCCTGCGGACTTTATAAATGTTGCGGAGGAAAGCGGCGACATTGTGAAGATAGGAACATGGATATTTGAAAGCGCCTGCCGTACTCTCAAACGGATAAACGAGACGATAGACCCGAATATTATAATGTCAATAAACGTGTCCCCTGTTCAGCTTAGGCGGGACGACTATATTGAGCACATTAAACAGGTGATCGACATCACAATGGTCAATCCGAAAAATATTCAGATCGAGATCACCGAAAGCACTCTTATCGACTTTACCGACTCCAACAGCAGCGTTATAAACGAGATAAACGAGCTTGGCATCACACTTGCTCTGGACGATTTCGGCACCGGCTATTCCTCGCTCAACTATCTTAAAAACTTCCCTATCAAGTGTCTGAAGATAGACAAATCCTTTATCGACGAGATCAACAACAACCAGCGCGATTATGCTATCACCGATTCGATAATTGATCTTGTACACGGACTGGGTATCCATACCGTTGCGGAGGGTATCGAAACTGTGGGACAGTATAATTTCCTTGCGGAGATGAAGTGCGACTATATTCAGGGCTTCCTTATGAGCAAGCCCTTGGACGAACGGGACGCTATCGAATTTCTTGAAAGCTATGACGCGCTCCACAAGCCCGATGAACGCCAGCTTCGAGAAAACGAAAAGCAGCTTGCGGACGAAAGAGAGCAGAAGCGTCTTGAAAAGGAAAAAGGAAACGGCGGCGCGGCTGACGCAGAGGATTTTATCATAAACAAATAATAAAAAAGCTCCCTGATCAGGGAGCTTTTTTCAGCTTGTTTTTTATCTCGTCGTAATCTTCTTTGTGTTTTTCGTAATATTCCTTTAAGTATTCGCTTATGGGCACGGTGGTGTACATCGACAGCAGGAAACGGTATTTTTCCTTCCGCTCCGCCTTGGAGGATTTGATGTGCTCCTTAAGCTCCTCATATTTCATAACGATCTCGTTATCGACCGAGAATTTCCGTACCTTTGCAACAAGGTTTGTGGAATACACAAGGTCGATAATAAAAATGCCGTAGAAAAATCCGATACAGAATGAAAATGCAAGATTTTCCGAAAGCCAGCGCAGAGCGTCCAGAATGTGGGGGTGTATGCCGAAATAGTAGACCGCGCTCAGCACTGCCCAGAAAAACGAAAACAACGGACAGATTATGCCGTCGATATTGCCCCATTCATTTGAGTAATCCCAAAGCTTGATCTTCATGTGCTTGATGAAAATTACCCCTGCAATGTACTCAACAAAGGTTATGCAGACTGCCATTAAAATGAACAGAGTCAGCCGTTTCAGCCAAAGGGTCTGTATAGGAATGACCTCTTCAAGCCCCGCCATATAGTAAAGCACGCAAAGGCTGAAGCCGTAAAGCGGGAGATAGGGTCCGGTGAGAAAGCCGGGGTTTATCCATTTTTTCGCGGAGAAAAATCTGCGGAACAAAACCTCTATTCCCCAGCCGATAAGACTTCCCATAAAAAATAAAAATGCGGGTATCAGAAACAGGTTCATTAAAAGTCCTCCCAAGGTAGATTTAAAAAATATATTAGCATATAATTGTGATAATTTCCCGAAAATAATGTGTATAATTTTATTTACTTTTTTATGTAATTATTAAATTTGCTTCACGGCTGTTTCACAAAAATATGCTACAATATTTCTGCAATTGCAAAATTTTATTTGAAAGGGGAAGATAATTTGGAAAATGAAAAGTATCGGCACGAGATAAAGCACAGCATAAGCTGCGGAGATTTCCTCATGCTGACGGGGAAAATAGGTCTTATAGCAAATCCCGATGAAAATATGCGCTGCGGCGAATATTTTATAAGAAGCCTTTATTTTGACAGCTTCAGCGACAAAGTCCTTAGGGAAAAGCTGGACGGCTTGGGGGAGCGTGAAAAATTCCGAATACGTTTTTATAACATGGACAGCGGCTTTGTGCGGCTGGAAAAGAAAAGCAAGAAAGCGGGCTTGTGCCTTAAAAGAAGCGCGGTACTGACCCGCGGACAGGTGCAAAAAATTATTGCGGGGGATTTTGATTTTCTGGAGGACTCGGAAGAACCGCTTTGCAGGGAGCTTTACATTAAAATGCTTACCGAACGGCTCCGCCCGAAAATTATCGTTGATTATCGGCGAAAGGCGTATGTGTTCCCATACGGCAACGTCCGCGTGACGTTTGATCACGATATTTCGTCCTCATACGATCTGGAGAATTTTTTCGGCGAGACCTCTGATATACCCGTGCCGAACGAGATAATAATGGAAGTGAAATACGACGAATTTCTGCCGCAGATCATTGCGGACATAACTCGGCTGGACGGCAGACAAAGCTGCTCATTTTCAAAATACGCGGCGGCGAGATACATATAGCTGTATGGCGGCTCCCATATCCGCCAACAAAACAAAATATTATTTAAAAGTGAGGAAAAATTATGACGTTTAACGATATTTTTAAATCAAGCTTTCTTGAAAAGGTAAGCGGCGTGTCCGTTACCGATATGATGATCGCAATGGCGGTTGCCTTTGCGCTGGGGCTGTTCATTTACATAGTCTATAAAAAGACATTCCGCGGGGTGATGTACAGCAGTTCCTTCGGCGTGTCTCTTATGGCGATGACACTTATCACCACCCTTATAATTTTGGCGGTAACTTCAAACGTTATCCTTTCTCTCGGTATGGTGGGTGCGCTTTCTATCGTCCGCTTCCGTACCGCCGTTAAAGAGCCTCTTGATATTGCCTTTCTTTTCTGGGCGATTTCCGCGGGCATCGTTACAGGCGCGGGACTTATCCCGCTGGCAGTTATCGGCTCTGTTTTTATCGGTATCGTGCTGGTGATTTTCGTAAACGCCAAAACAAGCGACACTCCGTATATTGCCATAATAAGCTGTACTGACGATACCGCCGAAAAAGCCGCTGTGGAGCTTTTGAAAAAGCATACAAAAAAGCAGCTTGTAAAATCCAAAACCGTAACAAAATCGGGAATAGAGCTTATGGTCGAGATAAAGCTGAACGGTGAGTCTACCGAGGTCTGCAACGCCCTCTCCGAAACTGAGGGAATCACAAAAGCGGCGCTTGTAAGCTATAACGGGGAGTACCTCGGAAATTGACAAATCCCGCAGGACGGGAGCAAGCCCTGCCCTGCATACAGTACAAAAGGAGGTCTTGATTTGATAGACAGTAAAAAACTGAATGTGATTTCCGCCGTATTTATTATCATGGCAATTATCGGCGTAATTGCCATGATAATTTTCGGCAGGGAATACACATATACCCCCGAGTACGCAAAAACCGTTTTCGGTACTGACATCATCACCGTTGATATTCAGGCGGACGAAGCCGAATGGCAGGATATGCTTGACAACGCCATTAACGAGGAGTACATAATGGCAGACGTTGCGGTCAACGGCAGGAAATATTCCTGTGTGGGAATACGTCCCAAGGGCAATAACAGTCTTCAGCAGGTCTATTCCTCCGACAGCGACCGCTACAGCTTCAAGATAAAGTTTGACGAGTACGCCGCGGGACAGACCTGCGGCGGGCTTGATATGCTGGTGCTGAACGATATGCTGGGGGACGCAACATACATGAAGGAGTACACTGCGTTTGAAATGATGAGGGAGCTTGGCGTTGAGACCCCTTATTTCGGCTACGCAAAGATAACCGTAAACGGCGAGGACTGGGGCTTGTACTTTGCTTTGGAGGCGTACAATGACAGCTATTTGCAGCGGGTCTCGGGCAGCGAAAGCGGTAAGCTTTACAATGTTAAATCCGCCGATCAGGCTCAGCCGTCACCCTTAACAGATTCAGCGGATTTTAGGCAGCAGGGACACCGCGGCTTCGGCGGCGGTATGGGCGCGGCAAACAGCGGCGGTTCGCTTTTGTACACCGATGACGAGATATCAAGCTACTCCGCGATTTTCGGCAATGCTGTCGGCGGAGAAGCTGACGAGGAAAGCTGTGACCGAGTCATTGCCGCAATAAAGGCTCTTAACAGCGGTGAAAATATCGAGGAATATTTTGATGTGGACAAAATTCTGCGGTATCTTGCGGTACACAGCTTTGTGGTAAACCTTGACAGCTACTCCTCCAACATGGCTCAGAATTACTATATTTACGAGCAGGACGGAATTATAAAAATTCTGCCGTGGGACTATAACTACGCATGGGGAGCTTTTCAGGGCGGGACGGCTTCAAGCACGGTGAATTTTCCCATAGATACTCCAGTCAGCGGCGTTGAAATGTCGGAACGTCCCCTTATATCCGTGCTTTTGGAAAACGAGGAATATCTGGAGCGTTACCACGGCTATCTTAGCGAGCTTGTTGAAAAATATTTTACTGACAGTAAATTCAATAACAGATTAGACGAATTGGATAGCATTATCGGCGAGTATGTTCGGACAGACCCTACCGCGTTTTATACATATGAGGAGTATAAAACCGCTTCCGAAGCCTTTAAGACAATCGGCAGCCTCCGTGCCGAAAGCGTTTCCGGGCAGCTTGCGGGGAATATCCCAAGCACAACAGAGGGACAGAGAACAAGCCCCGATAAGCTTGTGGACGCAAGCGGTGTAACTATGTCGGATCTCGGTATGTCAAACGCTGTCGGAGGTATGGGCGGAGAACGTAACTTTAACGGAGAGCGCCCCGCTCCGAACAACATAGGCGGCAGAGATATCGGCGGATTTGGGGACTTTGGCGGAGAAAACGTTCCGCAGGGAGATATGCCGCAGCTTGATGAAAATAATGCTCCTCCCGATTTACCCGACGGAGATAATTTTGATGATAATACTAACAGTAATGAAATAAAGCTGCCGC
Source organism: uncultured Clostridia bacterium (assembly GCA_947383835.1). Classification (GTDB taxonomy): domain Bacteria; phylum Bacillota; class Clostridia; order Oscillospirales; family Ruminococcaceae; genus RGIG8773. Next base: position 91,654 of record CANDEV010000008.1, on the reverse strand, counting down.
ATGAATTTCCGCAAAGTAATAAGCCGGAAAATAATACCGAAAGTAATAATCAAAACGGCAGCGAGCCTCCCCAACAAAGCTTTGATCCGAGCGGCAGCAGAGGAAGTCCCATGGAGATCGCTTCTGAAGCTTCGTGCGCAGCGTTGAACGTTGGTTCATTAATACTTCTTATCGCCGCAATTATCGGCGTGTCCTTTGTAAAGGGAAAATTCTGAAATCAAGACGGTATCGCGTGTAATACTGATTTGCTCCTAAAAGCGTATGCAAAAAATCTGTGCAAAATCCATATAAAAAAGAAAAATCAAGCAAAAGCTTCTCAAGCTTTTGCTTGATTTTTTGCACGCCTTTTTGCGGCAAATTAGTATAATTCGCGGCGCCGTCTTAATTAATTGTTCATGCATTTTTGTCTCAAGTGTGATAAAATATTCAATAAGGGGTTTCCCGAAAGCTGCGGAACGGAGGAAATGCGTATGTTCAACCCAATTACGAAGATACTCAACACAAAATTCCGCAATAAGCTTATCCTCATGTGTATTGCTGCTGTTGTTCCGATGGTCATGGCGGGAATATACCTTTTGTACAACATTGTTGACGTTATGCGGAGCAACGCTGCCAACGAAGCTATTTTTCAGGCGGACGGCATTAAAACCAAGCTAAAGGATACGGTAGTCACGGTATCAAACATAAGCGGCAGGATAATGTCAAGTGAAAGCTTAGACGAGCTTTTAAAGGGAAGTTCCGAAAATATAGACGCTTTACAGGAACGGCTCATTTCGGAGTATCTTGATGTTTATCCTCAAATTGACAGCGTTGTATTTTATTTGAACAATGAAAATATCGACTATCCCGTTCAGGAAGAAGCTGAGGAGAGCAGAGACGAGATAAACGAGGATCCCGAAAATATCGGCGGCGAAAATTCCGAAGAGGATACAGGCGGTGGAGAACGCAGGGTAAGTTCCAACGTTTTTCGGTTTGCAGGCGAAGATATCTGTTCAAAATATTGGTACAAAGAAGCCGATGAAAATGCGGAAAACAGGTGGCAGCTCACCTTGAACGACGATAACGAATACAGGCTTTCACTTGTAACTCCGCTGGTTTTGGAGGAGCGGTTTTGCGGGGTAATGCTTATTTCGGTCGCTCCCGATTGGATATCCGATATGACAGAGGAAATAGGACGGGGCGTTGTAATGTGCGTTTCAAAGGGATATACCTTTTACAGCACTGTTGACAACATAAACGTAAGCAGCGTGATAGGCACCGGCGTTAAAATGCCAATGGGTGTAAGCGGTTCGGAAATACTTACGGACGGTCAAAATCCGCTTGAAAGAAAGGGTTATACCGCTTCTTCATATTTTAATTATGAAAATACGTACAATATGTTTTATGTTTACATTGTAAAGCCTCACGCCATATATGACAAATCTGTAAACAGTGTTATTGCGTCATACGTTTGGTATATATGCTTATGTATTATACTTTCAGTACTTATCACTATCCTTTTTTCCAGTATGTTTTCGCGGCGCATTCAGTCTCTGAAAGATAAAATGCACAGCGTTGCGGACGGCAATTTCGAGCTTACCGACGATATCAAGGGCAGCGATGAGATATACGACCTTTATGAGGATCTGAAAAAAATGGTGGACAGTATACAGAACCTTATAAACGACGCGTACAAAGCAAAGATACAGTCCGAAAGCTTCAAGCTCAATCAGGTGGAGGCTGAATTTAAGGCTCTTGCAAGTCAGATCAACCCTCACTTTCTGTACAACACGCTGGAGACTATACGAATGAAAGCCTACTGCAATAATGACAAGGAGACCGCCGATCTGGTAAAAAAGCTTGGAAAATTCATGCGCCGCTGCCTTGAAGTAAAGGACGGAATGGTTACTCTCGAATCGGAGCTTGAATTTACCAAAAGCTATCTGGAACTTCAAGCCGCCCGCTTCGGGGACAGGGTATCATATTCTATCTACTGTGAGGTCAATAAAAAATACATGGTACTGCCGCTGATAATCCAGCCTATAGTTGAGAATGCTTTTGTCCATGGCATAGAGGGAGAAAAGGCTAACGGCAGGATAACCGTAAAGGTTCTGTACAAGGGAGAGAATGTGGAGATATGCGTATCGGACAACGGTCAGGGAATTTCCGAAGAAAAGCTTGCGGAGCTTCTTGAAAAGCTGGAAAGGAACGACACATCCTCGGGAAAGAGCATAGGTCTGACAAACGTAAACAAGCGTATAAAAATGTATCACGGCGTAAAGTACGGTCTTTCCGTTAAGACGCAGCAGGGTAAGGGTACGGAAATAACAATAACTTTGCCGAGGATAGTTGACGAAAATGTAATGAAAAGACTGCCCGAAAAGTACAGCGAAATTTCATCTAAGCTTAAATAAGCGGGGAAGCCCACGCTGGCAGTATCTGCTGCCAAAGTAAGATGTTATAGATCTTAACTTTTTAAGCCCCTGTCAAGGGGTGGCAGGGAAGTAAATGATTCACCGCAAAAATAAGTTTCTGTAATTTTAGTTACAATTTAAAACAAGGGAGAATTTACCAATGATAAAGGTGCTTCTTGTAGACGACGAGCCTAACGTTCGTCAGGGAGTAAAAATGATGATACCGTGGGAGGAACTGGGTCTTACGGTGATAGGCGAGGGTGAGGACGGCGACGACGGGCTGGCAAAGATAATCTCCCTTGATCCGGATATAGTTGTGGCGGACGTTAAAATGCCCGGCATGACGGGGATTGAAATGCTTGAGGAAGCCTTTAAACAGGGCTTTCGCGGCAAATGCCTGATACTGTCAGGATATTCGGATTTTACCTATGCAAAGTCCGCAATGTCTCTCGGAGTAAAGCAGTTTATTCTCAAGCCAGTTGACGAGGACGAGCTGATAGAATCCTTAAAAGGTCTTGCAAATGAGATCGAGGGAGAGCGCATCAACGAGGTGACTATGCAGAAGGGCAGCGAGTATATGAACGAGCAGCTCCTCAGAGCGCTGCTTTTAGGCGAGGACAGCGTTCTTGCAGGCAGCGATATGTCGGGGTACAATTATAACTGCTACAACGCAGTCATTATAAGCACGTCGGAAAAAATGTCGGCAGAGGAAAAAAATTATCTGCTTAATTCCGTGAAAAGGAAGCTTGAAAGAGAAGGCGGCGCGGACGTTATAACTCCCGAATTCAGCGGCATAACCGTTGCGCTTTTCAAGGGCTGGGGCAGAGAAAAGCTTTTAAAATTCCTCACCGAGCTTAACGAGGAGTATGTGGGAAAAATGTTCATTACCGTGGGCGGGGCGGTGTCAAAGCTTGCGGAGATAAAGAGTTCCTACGCCGAGGCAGACCTGCTTTTGAAGAACCGTTTCCAGTATCTTCACTGCGGAGTTGTTACCTCAGAAACTGTAAGCGGAGACAGCGGCAACACCGACGAGACCGAGGAGCTTGTGAACAATATCTATGCATACATTGAAATAAACGATATCGACAAGCTTGCCGACGTTCTGGAGCGTTTTCAGATGTCCATGTGCAGCGGAGCGCACTCTGCCGAAAGAATAAAGGTAAGCTGCATAACCGCCGTTATGGAAATAAAATCAAGGCTGATAAAAAGCGTTGGCGAAAAGAAGACCGAGAATTTCCTTAACGATGAATTTATTGCAAAAATAGGCGAGAAAGCAAGCCTTTTTGATATTATCGAGCTTATGAAAAAGACCTTTACAGACCTGTCCTGCACATATTTCGGGCGTACTACAAAAAGCACCATGGAGAGGGTGGTACAGTATATAAAAACCAATTTCAGCAGCGAGCTGCGGCTTGAACAGCTTGCCACCATATTCGGCTATAACAGGGCTTATCTCGGCAAGGTTTTTCACCAATACACAGGGGAGAATTTTAACAACTATCTTGACAGGATAAGGATAACCGAAGCGAAGCGGCTTCTTGCCACGGACGAATACAAGGTGTACGAGGTCGCCGAAATGGTGGGGTATACGAACATAAATTATTTTCACAACAAATTCAAGAAGTACGTTGGCATAAGCCCCTTAAATTATAAACGCCAGAGTGGGCAGCAGGGAACGCCCTGCAGCGAGAGTCACCCCCAAAGTAAATAGCGGCAGGCATTGCCTTTGTCAAGCCCCCTCAAAGGGGGCGGGTTACTGATTTATAAAATGATAAAATTGAGCGCGCTTAGCTGGGGGACTAAGCGCGCTCTTATTTTGGAAAAGTTTTTATTTGAATGCTGTGGGGACAGCAGACAAAACTGATTAATATATAGCGGTACATAAAAATATCCTGACAAAATTCGTAGGGGACGGGTTTCCCGTCCCGTGGTTCAGTATATTTTTGTATCGCGGGCGGGGAGACCCCGCCCCTACAGTATGGTTATTTTTATGAATTGCTATAATTTAAATTTTGAACAATTTTCCTGCCCCCTTTGAGGGGGCTTGATAAAGGTAATGTTTGCAGTTATTCACTTTGGGGGTGACTCTCGCAGCAGGGCGTTCCCTGCCCCTGCTATTTGCCGCCGATAAGATTTAAGAACAGCTCATAGTCGCTTTCCTCACCGAACAGCAGGAAAAGCTGATGTCTGACGTCCTCGTAATATTCTCTTCTGAGAGCGTAGGTCTCACGTACCTGACCTCCGTCGGGACTGTGCTTTGTTATTACTATAGACTCGTGATTGGTCAGATAAATGCTGTAAAATTCAAGGTCAATGTTCTCATCGTATATCATAATTGAAAACAGCGATGTGAATGAACCGTTGCCTATCTTTGTGGCGGAGGAGTCCATGCCTGAAATAAGGTCAAGGACAGGCTTAAATTCCGCACCGTTTTTTTGAACAGTGCCCTCTCCGGATTTTATGCCGCCCATGTTGAAATACGGGGTAACGTCCACAGTGGTGTTATCAAGACTTAATTCGCTGAAAAGAGCCGCGCTGCCTGTTGTAACAGCGGCTGCCCCTGAGTCGGACTCGGTTTCAAAATCTGGGACTTCGTCAATGTCCTCGTCGTCATATTCTACCGTATCATCATCTTCCCCGCCGCTTACTCCGGGGTTGGGATCGGGATATACTTCAGGCTCGGCGTCTGTAGGCGCATTTTCGGGCGCTTCAGCGCCTGCGCCCAAATTCGCGTACGGGTCAATTCCCTGCACGACCCGTTTTTCCGTAGTAACGGTCGTTTCCGTACTTGACGCGGAGCTTGCGGACGTTGTTTTTGAAACGTCGGGATCGTTTGCGGCAGGTTTATATGCGGGAACTTCGGTCTCCGTTTTAGGTGAGGAAGCGGGAGCGGGACTGCCGGCAGCCGTTTCCTCATCTTCTGCGTCCTTGGTGACGGACGATTCAATACTCTCGGCAACTATGCCGCCGTCCTCGTATTCGCCAAATTCGTCAATGAGTTCGTCCGCACCGCCGCCTGTTTCGGTAAGAGTGCCTGTTTTTCCGTCCGCTGCGGTCTCGGTGATTATATCCGCCTGTCTGCCGTCTACAGCAAGCTTTATGCCGAAAACGCAGATAAGACACGCCGCCGCGGACATGATAACGGCTGATATCCTCCTGCCGCTTATGACGGGACGCTTTTCTATCTTCACCTCGGGCAGTTCGGTAAGCAGCACCTCTGTCCGTTTATAAAAGCTTTCGGAAATTTTGATGTTGTCCATAGCTTCTTTGTAATCATTGATCGACTTGCTCATCTTCATCAAAACCTCCTATCATCATGTTTTTCAGCAAGCTTCGTCCTCTCGCAAGGAGAGTTCCTACCGTTGCGGGCTTTTTACCCACAATCTCGGCAATTTCGTTTATTGAGTAACCGTTATAGTAAAAAAGGTGTATAACAGTTCTGTACTTTTCGGGCAGTGACAGTACAGCCTCCATGACCTGTGTTTTTTCGTCCATTGAGTTATCCGCTTCGGACTCCTCGCTGTCATTCAGCGATACGGTACGCTTTATCCAGCCCGATCTTAAATGATTTTTGCTTTTGTTGATAACCGTCCGCAAGAGCCATGCCTTTTCATGCTCGGTACTGTCAAAGGGCTTTCCCCTTTTTATAAGGGCAACGAACACGTCCTGCGCGATATCCTCCGCGTCGCAGACATTTTTAACATAGGTATAGCTAAGCTTGATAAGCGTCTGCGAATATGTGTCGAGTATGTACCTGATATAGTCCTGTGAAAGCTGACCTCCGCTTTGCGGCGGCTTTTCGCCGAAGGAAGCCGTTTCAAATTCAGTATGACCCTCGGTCCCGAAACCGTTGGTATTTTCGGAATACATCTTATTTCCCCCAGTGATTTTCAAGTGAAAACCGAAATATTGATATTCTCTGTAATAAATACAATTCAGAAGCGCAAAATTTTTCATATAACATAAAAACTTTCTGTAAACATTTTATTAACCGGGACTTTTTTTATATTTGCCTTTATCGTTCAGCGTCTGCGTATGAGACGGGAGACCCGTCCGCAGCAAGACCGTATACATTATTATAACCTTAAATAATAAATTTTTCAAGTAGTACTTGACAAATAATTTATAATGTGCTATTATATAACTGTAATATTGTCTTAGTACAATAAATAGAAAGGGGAGATCCACTATGATCACACAAAGTGTAATAGCAATGACTCTTATAGGAATAGTAATTACGGGACTTATCCCGATAGTCGGCGGCATAGCCCTGCTGGCAATGCACAAGATCAAAGCTTCAAGCTTTTGGGCGGGCGTTTTGGCGTACATAGCCGCAACGATGGCGACAGGTATTATAGCCCTTATTATTGGGCTTGCCGCTCCCGGCATGGTCATGAATAATCCAACCGCATACGGGATAATCTCGTCGGTCATTGCGGGCTTGATGCTTGCGCTTTCAATGTTTATATGCGTAAATTCCTGCATGAAAACACGTACCTTTAACGCCGCGCTTTCCTGCGGTCTCGGCTTTGGTGCAGGCTATGCTGTGACAGGCGCGATCGGACTTGCAAGCTTCTACATAGTTTTTGGCAGCATTAACAGCGGAGCCTTTGATATGCAGTACGCCAAGCTTGTAAAATTGGGAGCGATTGACAAGGAAACCGTTAATATGCTGAAGGAGACCTATACAAGCGTTACCGTTATGCAGCTCGTTCAGGAGATACTGGCGGCAGTCTTTTTCGCGGCGGTTTTAACTGCGGCGGCTGTATTTATCATGCGGTTCGTTTGCTGCGGCAAGGCTGCCCTCGGCTTCGGCTCGGCAATTGGCGCGCTTATCCTGTACAACGTGGGAAGTGTTATCCCCAACGCTGCCGCAGCGCTAATAATTACCGCGGCGATAGGTATAGCGGCTCTGATATTTGCCGTAAGAATGAAGGAACAGGTCGTTCCTCCAAAAAAGGAAGCTGTGACAGACCCGTTTATGACCTCCGTTGAGAACGCTAAAGGCGAAGAATAATATCCGAATAACTGTCATTCCAAAGGCGGAAAAAAATTACTTTTCCTGCCTTTTATTTTGTGCGTACAATATTTATCCGCACATTACGCAAGCCGTGCGGTCGGCAATTGACATAAGACAAACGATGTTGTATAATAGATGCAGATAATTAAAAAAGGAGTTTGCCGGTATGCTGATAAGAACTGCGGTATGCGACGACGAAACGGAAATGACGGAGGAGCTTGCGGAAAGGCTTTCGGATTTTTTTGCGGCAAATAAAATTAAAGCCGAGATAATTAAATTTTACAGCGGAGCAGCCTTGCTAAAAAGCGCAGAGGAGGGCTTGGGCTTCGATATTATTTTTCTCGATATAAGAATGAAAACCCCCGACGGAATGGAAACCGCCCGCGAACTGCGGCGGAGGAATTACGGCGGATTTTTAATATTTGTTACGGTGCTTGAGGAGTTTGTCTTTGACGCATTTGAGGTGTCGGCATATGATTATCTTGTTAAGCCGCTTGAAGCAGAGCGATTTGAGAGGACAATGAACCGTCTGAAAAAAAGTCTTTCGGACAGCACGCTTTCTCTGCACAAAAACGGTAAAGAAATTTTTGTCAAGCCTGACGATATAGTATTCTGCGAGGTGATCGACCGCAAGCTTTACATTCGGCTTTCCAACGGAGAGACAGCCGACGTTTACGGCAGGCTGGACGAGCTTGAAAAACGTCTTGACAGCCGTTTTTTTAAATGTCACAGAAGTTATCTGATAAATTTTACGCACCTGAAAAAATTTTGCGGCAGCTCCGCTGTTATGAGTACCGGAGCTGAAGTCCCCGTGTCAAGGCTGCGCCGCGAAGCCTTTGAAAAGGCGTTTGAAAAATTCATGAGAGAATGGAAATTATAATGGAAAGATTTACAGAAATTTTTTTCGCCGCCTCCGCAATTGCCGAGGCGGCGGCTGCCGTTTATTTTTTCAAAAGATTTTTAAGGGATATTTTTGGCGCTGACTTTTCACACAGCAAAGCGCTCTTCGCGAATTTATGCGGAAAAATAATTCCGAGCCTGCTTCTGACGTTTTCCGTAATGCAGCTAAGCTTCGGGATATTTAACTCACTGACCTGTCTTATATCCCCGCTCATAATCGGACGAGATCCTGCCGCCGCTTCTCTGACAATGATGCTGTTCAATATTTTTGCTTTGTGTACAGCTTGTATTTTGGGCAAAAAAATTTTGTGCACGGCGACAAATAACTCTGTGCAAATGTCAGTTAAAAGCAGCGGTTTGACCGCTTTGACTCTGTATCTTTTTGCCGCGGGACTTTATGTTAATCTTGCGGTTTTCGGAAACACAGTTGACAGCGAAAGAACCGCAGAGATATTCAGAAAAAGCTTTCCAATGCTTGCGGTCCACTGCCTTGGGGCAGCCGCGGTCTTTACGGCGGTGCGGACTAAGAAAAAGCTTTCGGAAATTTCATTCGGCGCGGAGCTTGCTTTAAAGCAGGCTGAACAGGCAGGGGAGCGTCTGAAAAAAACCGCAGTTTTCAGACATGACGCAAAGCGCCATATAGCAGTACTTTCCGGACTTCTGAAAAAGGGAGAGAATAGCTGTGCGGAAAAATATTTGTCAGAGATAAAAGGTATGGCGGAAGAGCTCTCAAAGCCGTTTAACACAGGCTGCGCCGCTGTAGACGCAGTCCTTGAAAGCAAGCTGGGCAGTCTTGAAAGGGCGGGAATAAAACACGAATTTTATTTGCGCCTGCCTGAAAAGGTGATATGCACCGCAGAGCTTTGCGGTGTAATTTCAAACATTTTGGATAATGCGATAAACGCCTGCCGCTGTCTGGAAGATACTGATGAAAAATTTATCAGGCTGCGGGCAGCTGCGCAGGGGAATCTGATGATCATCGAAGAGGAGAACAGCTTTGACGGAGGAGCGTTCCAAAAGGGTATCGGGCTTATGAGCATTGAAAACGCCGCCGAAAAATATGGGGGACGGCTTTCGATAAAGCCGAACGGGAAAGTGTTTTCCGTAACAGTTGTAATGCGTATAAATTTATTTACGGGGGAACGTGAGGAGAGCCGCGCTTAATGTAGTTTAATGATATGTACTTATAATTTTTGCCTTCGGAATAGGACATTCCCGCAGCCGCATAAGATGTGTTAAAAGAAAAAACGGGGAGCTGAGAGGTTTGTTCACGGAATTGATAAATCTTGCGCTGGAAAATCTGCTGTTTTTTGCGCTGCATTTAGAATCGGGGGGAGTTTTTCCAAAGCCGCTTTCAGCCGCAGAGGAGGAAGAGTGCTTCCGAAAAATGGGTGAGGGAGATACCGCCGCGCGTAACAAGCTTATTGAGCACAATCTGCGGCTTGTGGCACATATTATAAAAAAATATTACAACGTTACCACCGACCAGGAGGATTTGATATCCATAGGCACTATCGGACTTATCAAGGCGGTCTCTACCTTTGATTATGCTAAGAAAACACGGTTTGCTACTTATGCTTCCAGATGTATCGAAAATGAAATACTAATGCACTTCCGCTCCCTGAAAAAATCGGCGGGGGACGTATACTTCGACGAACCTATAGATACCGACAAGGACGGCAACCAGCTTACCCTTATTGACATAATTGCCGAAAACGACGGGGACGACGGTATTGTGGAAAAAATTGACTTGAATATAAAATCGGAGCAGCTCTACCGATTTATTGACGAGTGTCTGGACGAACGTGAGGTGGACATCATCAAGCACCGCTACGGGCTGTACGGCTGCCGTCCCCTTACACAGAGGGAGGTGGCAGACAGACTGGGAATATCCCGCTCCTACGTGTCCAGAATTGAAAAAAAGGCTTTGCAGACCTTAAAGAAAAAATACGACCGCACCTCCATTTTTGAAACGAAACCGAAAAGGGGTACAGAAAAAAGAAAATAGATTTTCTTCATATTTCTATTATCTAATTTCTAATCTCTAAAAGGGGAGGTGCCGGCAATGAAATTTTACGCCCCGCCGCTTGGTGCGCCGGGGCGTTTTTTTATAAATTGTTAATTGACAATTATCTCCGCGCTGCTGCCGCCGTATTTATTTTTGGTGACAACTATCTGCTTGTCTATCTTTTCTTTAAGCTCGGAAACGTGGGAAATTATCCCTACAAGACGTTCGCCGCCGCTAAGGTCGTCAAGGGTCTTGACAGCAAGCCGCAAAGCTTCGTCGTCCAAAGAACCGAAGCCCTCGTCGATAAAAACCGTGTCGGGCTTTATTCCCGGAGCGCACGCCTGTACTTCGTCCGAAAGTCCGAGAGCAAGTGCAAGGGAAGCCATAAACGACTCGCCGCCCGACAAAGTTTTTACGCTGCGGACTGTGCCGTTGGCGTGGTCGATAACGTCCAGCTCAAGCCCCTTTTGACCGCGCTTTACATCGCCGTCGGTGCGCCGTTTCAGCTCGTATTGATTTGCAGTCATAACAAGCAGGCGGCGGTTGGCGCGGATAATTATGCGGTCAAAATATGTGGTCTGCACATAGGTCTCCAGCGCAATATTCACCTTGCCCGCAATGCCGCCCCGCGCCGTGTCGTTCAGCGCTCCTATCATGCTTTGAAGACGTTCCCGCTCTAACAGCTCCGCAAGCCCGTCCGCGATATTTTTTGCAGCAGTACTGTTGACTTCTATACGGCTTCTCGCCGCTGCCGCCTTGTCGGAAAGCTCGTTTCTCTTGTTCTCCAGATCGGATTTTTTTGCACGCTCTGTTTCGGTGGAAAGCTTTTCGTCCCCCAAAGCCGAAAGCTGATTTTCAAGAGTTTTTATCTGCTGCTTCAGACCGATTATTTTTTCGGCGCAGTTCTTTTGCAAAAGCTCTGCGGCGGCGTACTCTTTCTCAATTCTTTTGCGTTCTGTTTCAAGCTCGTCAATTCTTTTTTGTGCAAGGCTGCGGCTTTCAAATTTAAATTCCGATCGTATTTTTTCAGAAAGCTCCGCAAGCCCGTTAAGCGTGGCGGTCAGGGAGGAATGTTCCGATTTTTTTTCTGTCAGCGATCCCCGCAATGCGTTTATTTTTTTCTCCGTTTCAGGCAGCAATTTGTCAATTTCGTTCCGCCTTGAAAGCCTGCGGTTTTCCTCATCTATTCTTGAAGCAATTTTTTTACCCGCTGCAACAATTTCGGAAATTTTGACAGGGAGCATTTTCTCCGCTGCTTCGGCCGAAGAAAATCCAAGCGCGGTAACGCCGACTTCCACAGCCGTCCTTTTTTCTTTAAGCTTGCCCGAAATTTCAGCGCATTTTGTGCTTGCGCTTTCAGCTTCGGAGGAAAGCTTTTGCGCCAGCTTTTTCGCCGCCTCGATCTGTTCCTTTGAGGGAGCGTGTGCGGACTTTTTTGCAGCGGAAGGGTGTTCCCTTGAACCGCATACGGGGCAGGGACAGCCCTCTTTAAGCTCCTCCGCAAGGAGTCCAGCCTGCTCGTCCAGAAAAGCCCTGTGGAGCTTTTCATAATTTTCCGCTGCCGAGTAGGAGTTTTCCGCCGCCGCTTTATAAAAATTCTGTGCTTTTTCAAAGCCAGAAAGATAGGCGGAATATTCCGTGATTTGTACTTTCAGCGATTCCGCCGACTTGTATTCGCGGACAAGATTTTCTCTTTCCGAGGTTGATCTTTCGATATTCTCTCCTGCGCTTTCAAGAGATTTTCTTTCATCTCCAAGCTTTAAAAAATTTTCCGAGAGAACGTCCAGCTCGCAGGATATATTTTTTATATCCTCATTGCAAAGCTTGGTTTTTTGTACGGTTTCGGCGCGTTTTTTTTCGGTAATTTCAAGCTCATCATACCGCGGCAGTTCCCGGACTATCTCGCCTGTTTCCTTTGCGAATTTTTCCGACAGCGGGAGGTGTTCCTTTGCAGCTTTCAGAGCTTCCTCCGCCTCGGTAAATTTCGGCATTTCCTTTTCAAGCTGTTCATTTGCGTAGGCAAGCTCCCGCCGGGCATTTTCAATGGCAATGCATTTGCCTATGATCTGATTTGCTTCCGCAAGGGCTTTGTCGGTTTTTTCAATATCGGCGGAAAGTCCCGCAAAAATATTTTTGTCAGCGGTAATGATCTCGTTTATTTTTTGCAGCACGTCCTCCGCAATGTTCTTGTCAAGCCGTGCATTTTTTTCGGAAAGCTGTTTTTTCAGTTCGGAAAGCCCGTCCTCCTCGCCGCAGACCGTACCGCTTATGTATTGCAGGATACTGCTTTGGGACTGTGCGGCGGCTTCCGCTGCAAGCTTGTATTCTTCTTTAAGGCGTTCTGTAAGCCTGTCAAAGTTTTCGGTCTTAAAAATGCTGCGGAATATTTTTTTCCGTTCCTCCGAGTCTGCAAAAAGCAGCTTCATGAAGTCACCCTGCGCTATCATTGCTATCTGCATGAACTGCTCTTTGGTCACGCCCATGACCTTTTCTATCTCGGAGTTTACCTCGTCAAGCTTACCGTTGAAAAGAGAGTCTCCGCAGTAAAATTCCGCTTTTGCCGTTTCGGAAGTAAAGCCCTCTCCCCGCTTCTTGGGACGTAAATACTCGGGACTGCGCTTTATTTTGTACGCCTTGCCGCGGTACTCAAAATCCAGCTCCACCTCTGTGGGGACGTCCGCCTCGGCATACTTTGAACGCAGCATATCCGACGACCGTGCCGAACCGCTTGCCCTGCCGTAAAGCGCGAATGTTATCGCGTCGAAAATAGTGGTCTTGCCTGCGCCCGTGTCGCCCGTGATGAGGTACAGACCGCTTTTGCCGAGCTTTTCAAAATCAAATTCTGTACGTCCCGAATAGGGTCCGAATGCGGAAACAACAAGCTTTAAAGGTCTCAATTTCTATATCCCCAATCTTAATAATTAATAGATTTCTTCCGTCCATGTTTCGTTTATCAGTTTTTCCATAAAGCTGCGCTGCTCGCCGCTCATGGGCTGATTGTTCCTGAAGTCAAAAAATTCGGCAAAAAGCTCTATAGGAGGCTTGTCCTCCGTTTCCGCAAGGTCGGGGAGCGCGGCGCTTTGCTTTGTGCGCTTGTTGTCATAGTCAAGCCGTATAAGGTTGTGATACCGCAGACGCAGCTTCGTCAGCGCGTCGGGGACGTCCTCCTCGTCCGTCAGGATAAGCCGCACATAATCCTCGCCGTGACCGCCGCTTTCGAGAAAGCTTTTGTCTGTAAGCTCCTCATAGCTGCCTTTAAGCTCAACCATATCGCGGAGCGGCGTAAGGGGTACGGTCTTAATTTCAAGAGCACCCTTTTCCCGAAGTTCTGCGACTGTTACAGACTTTTGCTGCCCCGCTTCGGAAAAGGAATATTTCAAAGGAGTGCCGCAGTATCTTATTTTTTCGCTGCCGATATTCTGGGGACGGTGAATATGCCCCAAAGCCGTGTAGTCAAAGCCCGAAAAAATATCTGCGGGGACGCTTTCGCTGCCTCCTGCGGAAATATCCTCCGACTCGGAAAGCTCCGCTCCCGTTACGAACTGGTGGGTTATCAAAACGTTACGCTCGTTTTCGTCAATATCCATTTTGTTGACGGCTGCGGCAATTGCCTCCCCATAGCCTTGCAGCTCCTCATCATCTAAACAGCGGCGCACCGTTGACGGCTTTACAAACGGCAGCATATAAAAATTTATCCTGCCGAATTCGTCGGTAAGGGTGACAGGCTTGACCCTGCCGCTGTAAACGGGGGAAAGGTGTACCCCACCCGCACTCATGACCTCCGAGCCGAAGGATATCCTTTCAGGGGAATCGTGGTTGCCGCTTATGATAAAGCATTGGATATTTCTGCGGGAAATATCCGTGATAAAATCGCTGAAAAGCTGAACAGCCTCGGCAGGGGGGACTGTCTTGTCGTAAACGTCTCCCGCGATAATAACCGCGTCGGGAGCCTCCGCGCCGATAATTTCAAGTATCTGACCGAGTATAAAGCTCTGATCCTCCGCAAGGGAAAATTCACCGAGACGTTTTCCCAAATGCAGGTCGGATAGGTGTACTATTTTCATTGCAGTTGCTCCTTTGCGGAAGTTTTGTTCTGCCATAATTATATCAAAAAAAGTCCGCAATGTCAAACGGGGAACGCCCCGCGGCGGGAGTCCCCCCAATGTTAAATACAACAGGCATTTATTTTACTGAAGCCCCCCAAGGGGCGGGTCGAATAAGCGGCTCTGTACGTGGGCGTTGAATAGCGTTGTATTTTTCTCCCCCCTTGATAGGGGCTTAATACAGTTACAGTATGTTGTATATTACAGGGGGTAGAACAACGCCGCACGCGTAGTGCCGCAGCGGGGCGTTCCCCGTAAAAATGAATTTTTTATTTTTCTTTTGTAATATTAAAAGCAACATTTTGTTAAATTTACAATTAGATAACATTTGGTTAATAAAATATTTATTTATGCGGGAGCAAATTTTGGTATAATTAAAGTGGTATACAATTGCGGTAAAGATATGTCCGCCGCAGTTGATTTTATGGAAAATTCAGCCGCAGGAAATGCCAATTCAGGCAGTGCCAATTCAGGCAGTGCGAAAAACGTCTCCCTGCAACGACTTCCGAATAAAACAGCTTAATTTTGAAAGGATGGTTAATTATGTCACTTGGAAAGGTTTTAGTAGTTGACGATGACAACAACATCTGCGAGCTTTTAAAGCTCTATCTTGAAAAAGAGGGCTGGGGTGTTATTATCTCCCATGACGGCGAGGAGGCAGTCGTAAAATTCAACGCTCTCAAGCCGGATATCGTGCTTCTTGATATCATGCTCCCCGAGCTGGACGGCTGGCAGGTTTGCCGCGAAATAAGAAAAAAATCAAACGTGCCTATCATTATGATAACAGCTAAAAGCGAGACCTTTGACAAGGTTCTCGGTCTGGAGCTGGGCGCTGACGACTATATTGTTAAGCCCTTTGATACCAAGGAGGTAATCGCCCGTATCAAGGCGGTTTCAAGACGTATCGGTCAGACCTCCTCCGAGTCCGAGGTCAAGGAAGTCCGCTATGACAAGCTTGTTGTCAATATGACAAGATATGAGCTCCGCGTTGACGGAAAGGTCATGGATACTCCCCCCAAGGAGCTGGAGCTTCTGTTCTATTTGGCTTCAAATCCCAACCGTGTTTATACAAGAGATCAGCTTCTGGACGAGGTATGGGGCTTTGAGTATTACGGCGATTCCCGTACTATCGACGTTCACATCAAGCGCCTTCGCGAAAAGCTTGAGGGCGTTTCCGAAAAGTGGGCTCTTAAAACCGTTTGGGGCGTAGGATATAAATTTGAGGCTGACGAGGACGCAAATGCATAAAAGTATTTTTACGGAATTTTTCTATTTGTGCGCGGCTCTTCTCTTTTCGGCGGTTATCTGCGTAAGTGCCGTTATTCTCATCGTTTCGGGGGAATACTATAAAACCGACAAGCGCAGGTATCTTGACGGTATAATGAAAACCGCCATATCAAAGACGGTCGGCTGCACCGAGAACGGGGAGCTTGACAGGACGCTTCTTAAAAGCGTTTACGACGATATATCCGAAAATTCCGATATTGATTTTACACTTACCGATTCAAACGGCGCTGTCTTGGTTTGCTCCGAGGCATCGCCGTGTTCTCATACAGATAAAAATTTCGGCGATGAGACGCTTTCAAAGGTTACCGACGAGGGATTTTATGAGCTAAGCAGCCTTGATAATTATTACTCCGAGGATTATTTCAATATAGCTTATCCTATAAGTATAGGCGGCGAAAGATGTCTGATCTTTGGCAGACTGCCCGCGGCAAGCCTTACCGACTATCTTAAAGAGCTTATTTTGACTGTAGTTGCGGCGGCGGCGGTAATAATGGCGGGAGTATTTTTTATTCTGTATTTTTATACGAAAAGCCTTTTCTCACCTGTCAAGGAAATGACAATGGCTGTCCGCAGATTCGGCGAGGGGGACTTTTCGGCAAAGCTCAATGTTACGGAGGAAAACGAGTTCGGGTTTCTTGCAAATTCAATAAATGAAATGGCGACGTCCATTTCAGAAACGGAGGAGACAAGAAAAAGCTTTATTTCAAACGTTTCCCACGAGCTTAAAACGCCCATGACCACTATCGGCGGCTTTATAGACGGTATTCTGGACGGTACTATCCCTCCCGAGCAGCAGGAGCATTATCTGAAAATAGTGTCAATGGAAATAAGCCGTCTTGCAAGGCTTGTCAGATCAATGCTTAATATTTCAAAATACGAGGCGGGAGAGCTTACGCTTACGCCTGAAAGCTTTGATATTATTCCGATAGTTTTTCAGACGCTTCTTAACTTTGAAAAGCGTATCGATGAAAAAAACATTGACATACGCGGTCTTGACCGCGACGCTTTTGCGATAAAGGCGGACAAGGATCTTATCCAGCAGGTGGTGTACAACCTTGTGGAAAATGCGGTCAAGTTCGTAAACAAGGGCGGATACATAGAATTTCTTTTTGCGGAAAATGACGAAACGACCTCCGTTACTGTAAGGAACAGCGGCGAGGGTCTGAAGGAGAACGAAATTTCAAGGGTTTTTGAGAGGTTCTATAAAACCGATGAATCCAGGGGGATCGACCCCGGCGGAGTGGGTCTCGGACTTTCTATCGTCAGGTCGCTTATAAAGCTTCACGGAGGGACTATACTCGTCCGAAGCCAGTATGAGCAGTACGTTGAGTTTGAATTTTCACTTTTGAAATAAAAACAAGTTTCATTTCCCATATGGAGGATATAAATGGATAATTTTGAGAACAACAATTTACCCAAGGAAAATAACGAAAATACAGAGCAGTTCCCCCAAAGCTCTCTGCCGCCCGTTACCGAAGCGGAGACAGCGGAGCAGATGCAGCAGTCCGCACCGGTTACGCAGGAGGCGCAAAACGCTGCGGGTGAACAGCCGCCGCTGACGCAAAATACGGAGCAGCCCCGACAGGATATGCAGCAGAGCGGTACGCCTTTGCCGCAGTACGATATGCCAAACAATGCAATGCCGCATCAGGCGCAGTACGTTCCGCCGCAGCAAAATGTTCCCCCTAAAAAAAGACGTTTTTCCGCAGGCTGTCTTTGCGTTGTCATCGCTGCGGTAATATTGATGTTTATGGTTATCGTTGTTATCTCTGCGGCGATATCGGTTCGTGACGGCAAAAAAGCCGGCAGTGAGCAGGAATTTACTCCCGCAATAATCAGAGAGCTTCCGCCGTCGGGCAGTACGGAGCACGTCACCGTAAATATTCCCACGGCGCACAAGCCAGTGCTGGAGGAGGAAATGTACAGGGACAAGGAGACAGGCTTGCTTACAACTGTCGGAGTTGCAAAAACTATACTGCCCTCTCAGGTGAAGATAAACGCTTTCGGGGAAGTGCCATATGTTCCCGCTTCGTCGGGGTCGGGGATAATCCTTACCTCGGACGGCTATATCCTTACAAACGCTCATGTTATAGACGAGGCGAACCGCCTTGCTGTAGAGCTTTACGACGGCTCGGAGGAAAAAGCGTCCGTTATCGGCTTTGACAAGAAAAGCGATCTTGCAGTGATAAAAATTGACAGGGACGATCTTACTCCCGCGGAGATAGGCACGTCCTCAGACCTTGTTATCGGCGAGGAGGTTGCTCTTGCGGGAGCGGGAGGCGGCTTTGCAAATACAGTCACCTACGGCTATGTTACAGGTCTTGACAGAGAGATAGACACCGACTATATAAACAGCGCAACGATACGCTGCATACAGACTGACGTTGCTCTTAATCCCGGAAATTCAGGCGGCGCGCTCGTTAATATGTACGGTCAGGTAGTGGGCGTTGCGGTGGCTCTGATGAATCATGAAAAGTATGAAAATATCGGCTTCAGTATCGCTATAGACGACGCTGTACCCATTGCCGAGGAGCTTATGGCAAAGGGCTATGTTTCCACAAGGGCGAGGGTCGGAGTGACCTTTGTTTCTGTGGGGGACGATTTTGCTTCCTCCTACAAGGTCGAAGCAGGGCTTTGCGTTATGGAGATAGATCCAACCTGCGACGTTGCAAACGCAGGTCTGGAGCCTTACGATATAATCACCCATATCGACGGTACGCGGGTATACGGCACGGAGGAGATACTTGAAGTCCTTGCGGGGAAAATTCCTGGGGATAAGGTAACTCTTACGGTATTCCGCAAGGAGATAACAGGCGATCCCACTACCTTTGATGTGGATATTGAGCTTGCGCCCGATACCTCTTCTATGTCGGGATATTCAGTGAACAAAGTTATGGAGGACGACACTTCAAGCGATATAATCAAATAAATTTTGGTGTACCGGAGGTTGTTTTATGAGTATCGAAATTACAAAGGAAAACATAGGCGGACTTATTGAAAATGCAATAAAAAATAAGGAGATAAAGGTTTTTTATCAGTCCAAGCACAACGCTGTGAACGGTAAGGTCGCGGGTGCGGAGGCTCTTGCGCGTTGGATAACTTCCGAGGGTGAGATGATATCTCCGGGACGGTTTATCCCATTGCTTGAGGAGCTGGAGCTTATTTCCGACCTTGACTGGTATATGCTTGAAGAGACCTGCCGGTTTTTAAGCGGGGAAATTCAAAACGGCCGCCGCGTTGTAACGGTGTCTGTAAATTTTTCCAGACTGCATACAAGCGAACCGAATTTTGCAAAGCGTTTGAGCGAGACTGTGGACGGATATAATGTTCCGCACAAGCTTGTTGAAATAGAGATAACCGAGTCGGCGCTTTCCGCGGACGAAAGCAATATTATCGAGTTTGTTCAAAGCATTTGCGACGCAGGCTTTGAGGCTTCGATAGACGACTTCGGAAGCGGACTTTCCTCACTTAATTTTGTAAAGGACGTTCCCGCTTCGGTGCTGAAAATTGACAAATCCCTTTTAAGCGGCAACTGTGAAAACGAAAAGGAGCGTATAGTTCTCGAAAGCATTTTCGATTTTGCTCATAGGCTGAAGCTTACCACCGTTGCCGAGGGTGTGGAAACAAAGGAGCAGTTAGGCTTTCTGCGAACCTGCGGCTGCGAGCTTATACAGGGCTTTCTGTTCGCAAAGCCGATGCCCGAGGAGGACTTTCGCAATGCTTTGAAAAATGCGGAAAGCCCTGCCGAAAGCGAGGATATACTTCTGACCCTGCCGCCCGCAAGCGCGACGCAGCTTCTTCTTGACGCTGTTTTTACAAGATATCCATTGATAATTTTAAGCAATCTCAGCCGCAACAGCTTTTATATGATGGTCTATGAGCATTTTTCAACACGCTCATGTCCCTCTACCGGAGTGTACTCCGAGCTTATCGTGCATGGCGCGTCCAGTATGCACCCCGAGGACAGGAAGCTTTTTTCCGATACCTTTGACGTGAACGACCAGCTTGAAGCCTATGAACGGGGAGAGCGTGTGCGTGCCGTTGTGACACGTCAGCTTGGCGACGACGGAGTTTACCGCAGAGTGGAGACCACCAATTACTACATGAAAAATTCCGCGTCTGAGGACGTTCTTGCCATAACTCTTTCCAGAGCAATTGAATAAAGTACATAAAAAACGCCGTTTCGAAATTTTCGGAACGGCGTTTCAGCATTATTCCTTATCCTCGTCCTTGTCGGAAAAGAACATCTTTATTGTCATGAGTACTCCGAAGACTGAGTTTATCAGAGCCAGCGACAGCGCGACTATGCTGAGGGATATTCCTGCGGAGGAGCTGTAATTCTTCTTTCGCCTTTTAAGACCGATAACAAGTCCCGGTATTGCACAGGCATATGAAACGATAGGAACTATAAAGGAGAATATAAGTCCCACGATACCCAAAACCAAACTCGAAACGCAAAGCTTTTTTCTGCCGTTATCTTTTGACATATTTATAACCACCTTTCAAGCATTGACAGCTTTAGCAATGCTATTATTTTACCACATTAAAAATGTTTTGTCAATTCCTATAACCGCCGTTTTCCGTTTTTGGAGACGCGTTTGACTTTCCTTTTACGCTTTCTTGTGGCAAGGACATATACAATGATATACGCGGCAATAAGCGCAGCCGCAGCTCCAGCAGCCATTTTGAACCAGAAGGAGCCGACAAAGGCTTTCGCTTTCATGATGTTGTATTCGATCTGGGAAAGAGCGATATCCTTGTTTGCAACTAAGTCCACCGAGCATATCGTCTCGCCCGAAAGTGAAAGGGTGTATTTTCCCAGTACCTGTCCTTTTTTTACAGGCGCGACAACAGAGCCGTCAGAGTCCAAATAGCTGTCCTTGTCAATGGTCGTTTTAAGGTTTGCGCTGTCAAGGGTGTTGGGCCACAGAGCGTAAAAGTCCTCAGAGGGGACTAATGTTACGTGATCCTCGCCGTCGCCGAGCTTTACGGGGACTTCCGTTATCTCCTCCGTGCTGTTGACTATCTTTGTGTACTCAAAGGTGTTGAACGCCCATTCGTAAATGTTTTCATGATCCTCATACTGTCTGTTGGCTTTGCTGCCGTCCTCCTCGTAAAGGGGAGCGTTCATTGTTATAAGCAGATAATTGTTCCCGTCGCGGCTTGCCATTGAAGCAAGATTTCTTCCCGACTCGTCGAGAGTGCCTGTTTTAAGTCCCTTTGCAGGCTCGTAGTAAAATCCGCTGTTGGGGTGGAGCATTGAGTTTGTATGGCTTATATTCCAGCTTTCGCTGTGATAGTTTGTCGCGCTCAGGCTGTATTCGGCAGTAGTGGCGATCTCCACAAATTTCGGGTAGTTGTCAACAGCATATTTTGCAATGATAGCCATGTCGTAAACGTTGGTATACTGATCGTCGTCGTAAAGTCCGTGAGGGTTTGTAAAATGAGTGCCTGTGCAGCCTATCTCAACAGCCTTTTGGTTCATCATGTCAACGAAGTTCTGCATACTGTCTCCGCCGACATAGTAAGCAAGGATACCTGCCGATTCGCAGGCGGAAGCCATAAGCATGGAATACATCAGGTCTCTGGCGGTGATTATCTCCCCCCTGCTGTATCCCACGGAGGAAGCCCCTTTGCCGTAAAGGTCGTCAAAGACCGCAAGGGGTGCGGTAAAGCTTGTATTGTCAAGGTCGGGGACGTTGTCCAGCACAACTATGGCAGTCATTATTTTAACAAGTGAAGCGGGGTACATTTTTTTCGTTGGATTTTTTTCGTAAACAATTACATCCTTATCAAGATTTATCAGCACAGCCGCTTCGCTGGTCACAGTAAAATTGGGAGTAAATGTCACCGCTGCGGAGGCGGAAACGGTAAGTATCATGCTGACGGTGAATACCGCGGTCAGAACAGCCGCAAGACGTCTTAAATGCTTCATATATTGTTATACCTTAAAATGTTTTAAGGTATACTCCTTTCCAAAAAAGTTTCTGTAACAGTAACCGGCATTAGAAATTTGACTTGAAGTCAAGTCAAAATTTGCATATATGCTTTTGGCGCAGACTGAAAGCGCCAATTTCAATGCCGTTTACTATTTTTATTATAACAAATTTTCACGTAAAAGGGAATAGGTTTTTATAAAATATTTAAAATTTTTATCTGCGCCGATTGATATTTTGCTGTGAGCCGGGAAAACGTTATACTAATATCCAATTAAAAAGTGTATAAAAGATCAAGCAAAAGCTTTGATATGTGTGGTTTTGCGCAGATTTTTTATTTACACTTTTAATTGGAGATTAGTATTGCGGCTTGACGCGGCGGAAATTGCGGGCGCAAAAATGTTTTTGTATATTTTTCTATTGTAATTTCAGCAAAAATATGTTATACTATTATGTAAATTATTGTATTGGAAGTTTGTATTTTGTATAAATTTGTAAAAAAAATTCTTTTGTGTACCTGCCTTGCTTCAGCGGTGATTATGGGCGGCTGCTCCGAGGTGGAGGAGGAGATTCCGGAAACTGCCGCGGAAACTACCGTTACCGAAAGACCCTACCCCGTCACAGCAGGTTCTCTTATTTTCAACGAACAGCCCGACTCCGTGGGGAGCCTTTCCCCTGCAATTACAGAGATCATCTGTCAGCTTGGCTTCGGCGATAAAATTATCGGCAGGAGCAGCTACTGCGATTACCCCGAAGATGTGGAAAATAAAATAAGTCTCGGCTCTGCCGCAAATCCGGACGTTGAAGCGATAATTGCAGCAAATCCGCAATTGCTTATATCTCACAGCCCTATAGCCAAAAAGGATATTACACGTATCGAAAATGCGGGGACGAGGGTATTGATAATTTCCGCCCCTAATTCCGTGGAGGAGCTTTACGCCTGCTACAGGGATATTGCAGGGGTTTTCGGCGGCAGGCTTGACAGCGAGGAAAAAGCGTCCGAGGCTTTAAAGCCGCTTTTCAGCGCTCTTTTTGAAGCGCAGGGCGCTGTTGAAAGCTTTGTGTATATCATGTCACCCGACCTTGCCGCGGCTTCAAATTCCACTTTTGCGGGCAGCTTTTTTTCAAGCTTCGGCACAAACGCCGCAGGGGACAGCGAGGATATTTCCCTGACGGAGGAGGAGCTTCTGGAGCTTGACCCGCAATGGCTGATCCTCCCCCACAGCGTTTCGGAGGAAGTCCTGCCAAGCGGTCTTGAAGCTGTTGAAAACGGCAGAATAATCACCCTTGACGAGGAAATGCTGGAGAGGATAGAGCGTCCAACCTCACGGCTCGAAAAGGTGGTCTATGATATTTTGGAGCAGATCAAGGCGGACGGCGCAAACGAAGAAGACGACGGTTCGGGAGACAGCTCTGAAGATACCTATGAGGGTTAGGACGAATGATTTTTTGAGGTAAATCGTTTTTTTGCTTGACAATGGCAAAAATATACTATATAATAAAACTTTAGAGTAATTGTTTTTATACGGAAAGGATTTGATTTGAATGGCTGTAAAAAAAGTCAGAATGTCCGCAGAGGGATATAAGAAAATGGAACAGGAGCTGGAGTACCTTATCACTGTAAAACGTGCAGAGGTTGCTCAAAAGCTCAAAGAAGCAAGAGCGTTCGGAGACCTTTCCGAAAACGCCGAGTACGACGAGGCTAAGAACGAGCAGGGTATTCTTGAAGCTAAAATTCAGGAAATGGAGATGACCATTGCCAACGCTATCGTTGTGGACGAATCGGAGCTTTCCAGCGACGAGGTTGAAGTCGGCTCTACGGTGACTTTAAAGGACTTGGAGCTTGAAGAGGAAATGACCCTCCAGATAGTAGGCTCTACCGAAGCGGACCCCGAGAACAACAAAATTTCCGAGGACGCGCCTATCGGAATTGCAGTCCTCAAAAAGAAAGTCGGAGACGTTGTTGAGGTTGAAGCGCCTATCGGTACTATCAGAATGGAAATTCTCGGTATCGGAGTAAATTGATCGGATAAGCTATAATAAAATATACCGAAAGGAATGTAAGAAATGTCGGAAGAAAATCAGGTAAATGCTGCTCCCGAAGAGGAGCAGACCGAACAGGATATTCACATTTTAAAAAAAATACGAATTGAAAAGCTGGACGAATTAAAGTCCAAAAATAAAAACCCATACGAAATCACTAAGTATGATGTGACGATATTAAATGCCGAGCTGCGGAAGGCTTACGAGGAGACCGAAGCAAAGGCAAAGGCGGAAGCGGGAGATGACGAGGAAAAGCTGAAAGCCGCTCTTGAAGCTTCACGCATAAACGTTAAAATTGCGGGACGTATCATGTCATGGCGTGATATGGGCAAGGCTAACTTTATAGACGTCCGCGACGGCAGCGACCGTATGCAGGTCTATGTCCGCATGAACGATATCGGCGCGGAGGAGTTTGCCGAGTTTAAAAAGTGGGATATCGGCGATATCGTTGGCGTTGAGGGCTTTGTTTTCCGCACCCGCAAGGGTGAAATTTCCGTCCACGCGCAGAAGATAGAGCTGCTTTCAAAGTCCCTGCTGCCCCTGCCGGAAAAATGGCACGGCTTAAAGGATCAGGATATGCGTTACCGTCAGCGTTATGTTGACCTTATATGCAACCCCGATGTTAAGCAGACCTTTGTGAACAGGAGCCGTATCCTCCGCGAGGTAAGAAGCTTCCTTGACAGCAGAGGCTATCTTGAGGTGGACACACCCGTCCTCCACACTCTTGAAATAGGTGCGGCGGCGCGTCCGTTCAAGACCCACCACAACGCGCTTGATATTGATATGTACCTCCGCATAGAGACGGAGCTGTACTTAAAGCGTCTTATCGTCGGCGGCTTTGACAGGGTATACGAGGTGGGACGTATTTTCCGCAACGAGGGCATGGACACCTCCCACAACCCCGAATTTACCACTATTGAGATGTATCAGGCGTACACAGACTATATCGGCATGATGGACTTGATAGAGGAGATGTACCGCGAGCTTACTCTGAAAATTTGCGGCAAGGGCGTTATTACCTATCAGGGTACTGAGATCGACATGGAGTCCCCATGGGAAAGACTTACCATGATAGAGGCGGTCAAGAAATATGCAGGCGTTGATTACAACGACTGGGCTGACGACGAGGCAGCAAGAGCCTGCGCGAAGTCCAAAGGCGTTGAAGTTGACGAGGGCGAAAACGCCACAAAGGGACACGTCCTCATAGCTTTCTTTGACGCGTTTGTGGAGGACAAGCTTGTACAGCCAACTATCATTTACGATTACCCCGTGGAAAATTCTCCGCTGGCAAAGAGAAAGCCCTCCGACCCTGCGTTTACGGAGCGTTTTGAGTACTTCATATACTGCCGTGAAATGGGCAACGCTTTCTCGGAGCTTAACGACCCTATCGACCAGCGGGAACGTTTTGTAAAGCAGGCGGAAGCGAAGAGAGCGCAGGGCGCGAACGCCTCCGTGGACGAGGATTTCGTCACCGCTTTGGAGTACGGTATGCCTCCCACAGGAGGTCTGGGCTTCGGACTTGACAGGCTTGTTATGCTTCTTACGGACAGCCCGTCTATCAGGGACGTTTTGCTGTTCCCCACCATGAAGCCTATAGAATAATTTTATATCCCGACAGCCAACAGTAATTTGTTGGCTGTTGATATTTGCGGGGGCGGGTCAATAAAAATATTAGGACATTTGTCGGACGGGGCTTGCTCCTTCCTGAAATTATCTTGACATAAATTGTAGGGGACGGGTTTCCCGTCCCACAGAACTGCGTAAATGTCTGTTGCCTGCGGGCGGGGAGACCCCGCCCCTACAGTAATTTTAAGGTTATTTTTATGGATTGCTATAGTATAAACCGAAAGGAATGTTAATGTTATGAATGATATAAAGCTTTACGAGCACAGGGTAAGCTACTACGAGACCGACCAAATGGGTATCGTCCACCACTCAAATTATATCCGCTGGTTTGAGGACGCGCGGGTGGATTTCCTTGAGCAGGTCGGATATTCTTATAAAAAAATGGAGGATATTGGGGTTATGATCGTAGTGCTGGGTGCTTCCTGCGATTACAAAATTTCTGCGAGGTTCGGGGACAATGTTGTTATTATCCCGAAAATTTCCGAATTCAACGGCTTTAAAATGACGGTGACGTACCGCGTGCTTAACAAAGCGGACGGCACACTTATGGCAACAGGCGAGACAAGGCACTGCTTCACCGACCTGAAGCTTAAGCCTGTGCGTACAAAAAAGGATTACCCCGAAATATACAAGCTTTTTTACGATTTTATTGATGTAGATCTGGACGCATAAGGAGGCTGCTTTATGAATAAATTTTTTGCTGACGAAAACCATGTGAGAGTTCTGGGGAGAAGTCTTTTTCAGAACAATATCCGCTATTTAAGCTGGAGCTGTTCGGGGGTGGAATTTCTTTTTACGGGAACGTCCCTTACCGCCGAGATATGGACGGACTGGACATTTGACGAGCCTTGGAAAGAAATTTTTCAAGGTCATATGGCTGTTTTTGTTGATGATGAGGAAGTCCCCCGAAAAAGGTTTGCGATAGAGTCGGGAACAAACAGCTACATCATATTTGAAAGCGATACGGAACGTACCGTCAAGATAAAAATTTTAAAGCTTTCCGAGGCGGCTTTTAGCAAGACAGGTATTGTAAGCTTTTCGGCGGAGGGCGAGCTTGCCCCCTCAAAGCCGCTGCCACGCAGATTTGAATTTATTGGGGACAGTATCACCTGCGGCTTTGGCATAGAGGCAAAGTCCGCCGAGGAGGGCTTCAGAACGGCGACGGAAAACTCCTATATAACCTACGGCGCAGAGACCGCTAAAGCCTTCGGCGCAGACTTTAACTTTATTTCATGGAGCACTATCGGGGTGTACTCCAGCGACTGCAAGGAGGACAAGGGTAAGCCCAACGACAGCTGGGTAATGCCCATGCTTTACGATTACACGGACATTGGCATTGAGGGGACTTTAAACATTCCCGAACATATTGATTGGGATTTCGGAAGCTTTGCCCCCGACGTTATTGTGATAAATCTCGGCACTAACGATATGAGCTTTACAAAGGGCATAGCCGAAAGAGCAGATAATTTTAAGACGGCGTACAAAAATTTTATTTTGCACATTCGCGAAAAAAATCCGTCCTCACAAATAATATGCGTACTGGGCATGATGGGGGACGAATTGTACCCCGCGATCGAGGAGGCTGTTAAGGAAATCGGCGATAAAAAAATTCAAGCTTTGAGACTGGACGGACAACTCCCGGAGGACGGCACAGGCTCGGAAAATCACCCGAACCATGTTACCCACAAAAAGGCTTCGGAGAAGCTTATTAAAATGATAAAGGAAGAAAATTTACTGTGAAAATTGACCGTCAGATAGGGATACTTTCAATTCTGCTCCAAAAAGAAAAGGTAACGGCGGGAGAGCTTGCGGAAAGATTTGAAGTCTCAAAGCGGACGATAATCCGCGACATCGAGGACATAAACAAAGCGGGTATACCTATAGTTTCAGAGCGTGGCTTCGGCGGCGGCATTTCGATCATGGAGGGCTTTAAGATAGACAGGACTTTGCTGACGTCCTGTGAAATGCAGGGTATTCTTGCGGGACTCAAGGGACTTGACAGCGTGTCCGAGACAAGCCGCTACCGTCAGCTTATGGACAAGCTTTCCGCCGACGGGACGGTAAGGGCGAACGATATTATTATCGACCTTTCCTCCTGGGACAAAGCCGCTGTTGCCGATAAAATAGAGCTTATTCGGACGGCAATAAACGGCTGTGAAAAAATTTCATTTACATACTATTCGCCAAGAGGGGAAAGCAGCCGAACTGTCGAACCGTACAGCCTGATATTCCAATGGTCTAATTGGTACGTTTGGGGCTGGTGCGAAAACCGCGGCGATTACAGAATGTTCAAGCTGACAAGGCTTGCTGACCTGCGGCTAACGGGAGAAAAATTTTCTCGGCGGGAAATTCCCGAATATTCCTGCGACAAGCTTCGGCACACAAAGGGGGAGATAGAAGCCGAGGTGCGGTTTGACAGCTCCGTCAAGTGGCGAATTATTGACGAATTCGGCACAGAGCTTCCCCGCTTTGATGAGGACGGCTCCGCGCAGGTAACGTTCACATGGTCTGACGTGCCGTCCTTTTATCAATACATTTTAAGCTTCGGCGACAAGGCGGAGATAATTTCGCCCAAAGAATACCGTTCGGGGTATAAGAATTTGCTGAAAAAAATTCTGGAGAAATACTGAATTTTATTTTTTAATATGACAGACTGTTGTCATATTATGTATGCTATACTCGTTTTATCAAATATGAAACGAGGTAATTATATGAATTATGAAATTGTTGAACTGAAAGAAAAAACGGTCGCCGTACTTACCGCAAGGACTAACAACGCTTCTCCCGAAATGGGGAATATTATCGGCGGACTTTGGCAAAAGTTTTATTCGGAGGAAATTTTCCCCGCTTTGAAAGACCGTGCCAACGCTTACGCTTTGGGACTTTACACCGAGTATTCTGCCGACGAAAAGGGGGACTACACCGCCGCTGTCGGCTGTGAGATAACAGGCGATCCCGAACTTCCGAACGGAATGAAAACAATAAAGATCCCGTCGGGAAAGTACGCCGAATTTTCCATAACGGGAGAAATGGATACCACGGAGCAGCTTGCCGCTCTCCAAAGGCTGTGGCAGGAACTATGGGACATGAAGCTTGACCGCTCCTTTATCTGCGATTTTGAGGAGTACAGAAGCGCAGACCCGAAATTTGCGGATATACACGTTTATATAGGGTTAAAGTGAGGGCGGTAAAATGAGTATGGATTTTTCCGAAAAGCTTCCCGCTCTGTGGAAGAAAATAGGTACTCACGGTGTAATGGTTCTTTCCACCTGCTCGGAAAACAGAGTCACTTCCCGCCCCGTGAGCGTGGTTGTTATTGACGGAAAATTTTACTGCCAGACAGACGAAGATTATCTGAAATACAAACAGCTTATGCAGAATGAAAACGCAGCCCTGTCCGTAAAGAATTTTTCCATAGAGGGCAAATGCCGCAGTATCGGCAAGCCTGCTGACAACCAATTTTTTATTAAAGCAATGAAAAAATATTTCCTGCCCGCATATATGAGTTACTCAAAGCTTGAGACGGAGCGGGTACTCGAATTTGTCCCGACGCTTATTTATTCATGGAGCTATGAGCTTGCAAAGCCTTATATGGAGTACTGGGACTTTGAAAATTTGTCGTACCGAAAAGAGTACAAGCTATGACTTAGAACCTGTCTTCACAAGCTTTATGATGAGTACGTCAAATTAAGTTTAGTTTAAAAGGAGAATTGCCATGTCAGTATCTGAAAGAGAAATCACTATAGGAGTGTTCAGCCCCTCCTATCCTATTACAGCGTTTTCTCCGAGCTCGGCGCTCTCAGCCGAGAAGTTTGTTGTTTCAAAGGGCTGCAAGGTAAAAAGGGGAAATCTGTGGGGAAAATGCTACTCATACAAAAGCGGCTCGGCAAAGGACAGAGCGGCGGAATTTAACGAGTTGCTTTATGACCCGAATGTTGATTGCCTTATGGCAAATATGGGCGGATTTGTTTCAAACGGAATGCTGCCGTATATTGATTATAATTATTTTAAGGCAAATCCGAAGCCTGTTATTGGAATGTCGGACGTTACGGCATTGCTTATGGGACTTTATGCTCAAACAGGCGTTACGGTTTATTACGGAACTAATTTTGTAACAAGCTATGCAAGACTTTCCACGTACAGCGATATAGCGTTTCAATGCTTACGCGACGTTATTAATTTTCGGGAGAGCTTTACTTTTCCTGTTCCCGATTATTATTCCGACGAAGTAATAGATTGGGATGAACCGCTCCCCTCGGAAAAGAAGATACCAAACAAGCTGGTGACCTTAAACGGCGGTAAAGCGGAGGGCAGGCTTATAGGCGGAAATCTCAATACTCTCACAAGTATTTGGGGAAGTCCTTATATGCCTGAAATTCGGGAGGGTGATATTTTGTTTTTGGAAAACACGGAAGAAGGCGCGGATTATACAGAACGATATGTCACATGGTTAAAATTGTGCGGTGTTTTTGAAAAAATTGGCGGTTTAATAATCGGAAAGCACAGGCAGTTTAATGACTATGGAAGCGGCAACAAATCTTATGAAATTCTTATGGACGTTATAGGAAAAGCAGATTTCCCTATACTTGCGGAATTTGATTGCGGTCACTGCGCGCCAATGCTTACATTGCCGATCGGAATAAAAGCAGAGCTTGACGCCGATCTTCAAAAACTTAAATTAATTTCCGATATATAATTTTTTAGCGGTATTGCCTTTGCTTCCTTTGCAATGGAGTACCGGGACTTTGGAAATCTGACGTACAGAAAGGAGTACAAATAATGACCTACGAGGAATATTCAGCTCTCGGCAAAACAGAAAAAATTGCCGCAAGTGTCGCTCCCTGCGGACTTATCTGCGAGCTTTGCAGTGAACGTTCACATTGCAAAGGCTGCAATTTCAGCAGTCAGGACGAAATAGAGTGCTGCTGTTTTCAAAGAAAATGCTGCGATAAAAAGGAGCTGGACGGCTGTTGGGAATGTCCCGATTTCCCCTGTGGAAATGATATGCACAACGTTTCCGAGCACGGCGTGAGGCTTATAGCATTTGTGCGGTACATAAAGGAAAACGGCTTGGAACGCTTTTCGGAAAGAATTGCCGAAAACGAAAAAAACGGCATTATCTACCACCGCGACCCGAAAAATTACACGGGAGATTATGACGGTTTCAGCAATGCCGAGGAGGTTATTGATCTTATCGAAAAGGGAAAGGAGACAGTCCGAAATGGAAAAGCTTGACTACAAAAAGGAGTATAAGGACTTGTATCAGCCAAAGGACAAGCCGTCTCTGATAGAAGTCCCGGAGATGATTTTTATTGCGGTGGACGGCGCGGGCGACCCTAACGTCTGTCCCGAATACAAGGCGGCTATGGAGATGCTGTACGGACTGTCCTTTACCATAAAAATGTCCAAAATGGACGGCAGTCAGCCCGAGGGTTATTTCGAGTACGTCGTGCCGCCGTTGGAGGGTTTATGGCATACGGACGGCGTTTCCTTTGACGGAATGAACGTCACCGACAAAAGCAAGTTCAAGTGGGTATCAATGATACGTCAGCCCGAATTTGTTACTGAGCGGGTCTTTGAAGCGGCGCGGGAAAAGCTTGCAAAGAAAAAACCCGACCTTGATTTGAGCAATGCGAGGTTTATGAAATATACCGAGGGACTGTGCGTACAGATAATGCACAAGGGGTCTTACGACGACGAGCCGCGGAGCATTGAGGCGATAAAAAAATTTGCCGCCGAAAACGGTTTGCGGGAGGATTTTTCCGCGGACAGGCTTCATCATGAGATATATCTTTCCGACCCGAGAAAGTGCGCTCCCGAGCGGCTTCGGACTGTTATCAGACACCCTGTTTCAAAATAAAAATTATAGATTTAACTGCAAAGCAAAAACCCTGTTTGAAAGAACTATGCTGTGCGTAAGTGGTACAATCCAATGCGGCACTCTCAATTTTCTGTCTTGTATCGAAGTCCTTGACATAAAGTTCAAGGACTTCATTCAAATTTCTAAAAGCTGAAAGAAGTTTTTTTGATTCATATATTTTAAAATCACTGCTTTTAAAAAGCGCGTCAAAGCTGAATTTATTGCAGTCCATAAAAATTTCCTTTCTGTGATGTTGACAATAAAGTCTTTAAGATGTATAATGATTTTATATATATTTTTTTGTCAATTATTATAATGCAGTACCCACTGTTGCATGTGAATGTTTTTATTGTGGTTATATTTTAGCATAGGTATACCTAAGTTGTCAATGTATATTTTGTTTCTAAATAATTAAATATTGATTAACAAAAGAACTGCTATACTTATGGATAAAAAGAATTTAGAACGCCCCGAAAAACTTAACCAAGCCAAATATATTAACAATTACCAAAAAGAACATTATACAAGGATTACTATAACTCCTAAAAAGGAAATTGCCGATACTATTAACAAGTATTGCGAAGATAAAGGCATAAACCGCAGCCAGTTGATTATAAATGCTGTAATGGAGTATATTGAAAATCATTAAATATTAATAAAGTAAAGGAGTAGTTTTTTTGGATAAAAAATACATTGAACGTTCCCAACCAAAATTTGACCAAAAAGAATATGATAAAAAATATAAAAAAGAGCATTACACACAAATTGTTATACGTCCTAAAAAGGAAATTGCTGATACCATTAATAAGTATTGTGAGGAAAACGACATAAATCGCAGTCAGTTGATCATCAATGCTATAATGGAATATATTGAAAATCATTAAAGGTGCAAAGCAGAAAATTACTTTGCACCTTTTTATATAGCTTTTTAAATTTTACTTAAAACATTTCCTTGAGTATTATTTTGTAAATTTTATCATTAACCTCGATAAGACTTTTCTTGCCGCTTTTCCATTTTACTGCAATGGTGTATGTTCCGACATTTTTGGCGGAAAGTCCCGCAAGCAAGCCGACGGGTCCCAAAACCGCCCTGCCGACAAGACCGCGGACTACTCCGCTTACTGCGGATTTTCGGTGTTCCTCGGTAATGACCTCGTAGGACTCCGCCGTGTGCCTGGAAAATGTAATATTGCCAACAGTAACCGTCCCCAAAGTTTCGGAGACTGCCGCGCCTATATAATCGCCTGCTATTACCTTGTTTTGTGCCATGAAAAAACCTCCCCTTAAATTTCCAAAATTAATTATTAAAATTATATCACAAACGAAAACGATTTTCAAGTATTTTTACTAATAATCAGGCATAAATTATGGTAAATTTTTATGTTGACGAATTTTGCACTGTGTGGTACAATATTTTTGTAAACGATTACTCAAAATTGAAAGGAGTTTATGCACGTGAAAAAAATTATTAAAAAAATAACTGCCGCTGCGGTCGCTTTGGCTGTTGCCGTTTCAATGGCAGGCTGTTCGGGCGGAGACAAATCCAACCCTGCCGAATGGACCGACCTTGACCAAACGGCGGTAACTGCCGCTATGGGAATGGGCTGGAATTTAGGAAACCAGCTTGAAGCCTCCGGCAACAAGGTGCCGAACGAGACCGCATGGGGCAACCCGACTATCTCCGAGGAACTTATACTTAAAGTTAAGGAGCAAGGCTTCAAAACTGTGCGTATACCTGTTTCCTACCTGTCAAAAATAGGCGAAGCACCCGACTACAAGATAGACGAGGCATGGCTGAACCGCGTCCAAGAGGTTGCGGACTACGTTATAAACAATGATATGTTCGCAATAATAAATATTCACGGAGACGGCTACTACACCGTTGACGGCGGCTGGCTGCTCTGTGTGGACGAAAATCAGGACGAGATAAAGGCTAAGTACGAAAAGGTCTGGCAGCAGATCGCCGAGCGTTTCAAGGACTACGACCAGCACCTTGTTTTCGAGTCCATGAACGAGGTTTTCGACGATACCTACGGCGAACCCAATCCTACAGGCTATGCAAATATAAACGACTACAACAAAATTTTTGTGGAAACAGTCCGCAAAACAGGCTCAAACAACGAAAAACGTTGGCTGCTAATGCCCGGCTGGAACACCAATATCGGTCATACGGCAGGGGATAAGGGCTTTGAAATTCCCGAAGATCCACTCTGTACCGCCGACGGAAAGAGGATAATGATATCCGTACATTTTTACGATCCGTATAATTTTACCTTGGACGAAAACATTGCCTCCGCAACAACACAGTGGGGCAAGTACGCCACGGAAAAATTTGACACATGGGGTCAGGAGGACTATGTTGACAGCCAGATGAAGCTGCTGAACGACAAGTTTGTAAGTCAGGGCTACCCTGTTGTTATCGGTGAAATGGGCGTTATGGACAAGACGCACATTGCCCCAAACATGAACGATTTCAGACGCTACTGGAACGAATATGTGGTAAAGGCGGCAAAGGACAACGGCTGTATCCCTGTCTACTGGGATAACGGCTTTAACGGCAGGAACGGCTTCGGACTTTTCCACAGGCTTTCAAAGGAAGTTACCGAGCCTGAGATAATCGAAGGAATGATGAGGGCTATAAACTCCGAGGGAGATTATGAAATTCCCGCTCCCTAAGTTCAATAACAAATAAAATAATACGGCGTTCCGTTTAGGCAGACAGCGGTACAGCAGCTTGTACCGCTAATGAGAGCCTTTATGGAACGCCGTATTTATACAATATGTAATATTTATTTAAGCCGATTTAAGAACTGCAAATGTGTAGACCGCGGGAAGCGCAAAAATAAACAGATTTCCAAGCGTAAAACCGCCGCCGACTATCGCGGCTATCATGGAAACAAGGCATATACCCGTCATGACCAGACCGTAGATAAAGCCGTTCCTTTTTGCGGACTGCGACTTTCCGAAGCCGTACCATGCCAAAAGTCCGAAGCCGATAAAGGATATTGCCGTACCCACAATATTTCCTATAAATCCGAAAAACGTACCCCTTTCAACGATACCGAAAATCCTGAAATCAAAGATAAAGCTTTTCCCGAACAGAACCGATATTCCCATAATAAGGGAAGCGGCAGACACGATCCCGCAAAGCACGGAACAGATGTTGATAACTCGCTTCATTATCTTGCCCCTTTCTCGTTATTAAACAAAACGCCGAGACTATTGCCTCGACGAATTGGACAGGAAAATTAATTATGAAAAAGAAAAATGGAGCGGATTACGGGGCTCGAACCCGCTACCTCCACCTTGGCAAGGTGGCGCTCTACCAGATGAGCTAAATCCGCATTTTGGCTGCGATGCCGAAATACACCGCTTAACTGTTCAATAAAGGTGGTGCCTCCGGACGGAATCGAACCATCGACACGGGGATTTTCAGTCCCCTGCTCTACCGACTGAGCTACAGAGGCATTCTTTGCTGAACAGCGCCGAACTAAAACCAATCAAAAGAAAGATTGGCGACCTGAATGGGACTCGAACCCACGACCTCCGCCGTGACAGGGCGGCGTTCTAACCAACTGAACTACCAGGCCACAACCCATAAATAATATGGGTTTAAAAAAGGACTTGTAAAAGCCCTTTTTGGTGGGAACAATAGGGCTCGAACCTATGACCCTCTGCTTGTAAGGCAGATGCTCTCCCAGCTGAGCTATGCTCCCGTACTTTTGGGCATAAACGTAAATCCGCTCTGCCCGGTTATCGCTTGTCCGCGTGTTCCGCTATTGCGGTGACGTTTCTTGCGACTTATTAATATTACACCAAAACGGAGCAAAAGTCAAGAGTTTTTTTCAAAAAACACTTAATATCGTCCTATTGCACAAAATTCCAAATGAAAACAATGCAAAAATACCAAAAATAACATAAAAATAATGCCGAACTGTACAAAGCAGCTCGGCATAATATTGGAAATAACGGTACACCGCAATTTTCAAACGTTACAGTAACGATCGTAATAGCACTCGGTTTTTGTAAAAATACCCTTTTTAGCGTTCCCCGATATTTCAACTGCGGAGACCTCCGCCACCGTACCGTCGGGAAAACGTACCATGCTCCTGATTTCCTCGCCGCACCAGCCTAAATAGCGTATAAATTTGCTGCGGCAGCCCCGCTGTGAAAAATTCAGCTTGTACTGAAGTCCGAAATCCGCAAGGGAGAGAAACTGCCTGTCAAAATTAACGTATTTGTGGCGGATTATCCCCCTGCCCTCGGCGTAGCCGTCGGTGTAATTGTAGGAGTAATCTCCGTTTACGTCCTTCATATGGTAATGGCTCGCCATTTTGGAGTAATCCTCTGTACTGCCCGCCTCGTAAACGTTCTGCGGCGTGAAGACCTCCGTTGAATTTTGCGTAAGCCGAATTTCGTTAGTACCGCTTATATAAGGGTACTGACCTTTAAGGGTAAGCCCAAGATTAACTATCGCCGTCCACTGGCTGTCATGCTCCTTCACGTAGATGTACCGCACGCTTTCCGCACTGCTTTGCCATGTCACGTTAGGCACGGCCATGCTTTCCGACATCAGCTTGTTCAGGGTTATACCCGCTAAAAGTCCGGGCTCAAGCTCGTTCTGCGAGAGCATCGAGGAAAAGCCGCGTGAGGTGATCCGTATTTTTCGCAAGCCTCCGTTTTCGGCAATTGTCATACCGTCCATAATGCCGCTGTGTACCGCCTTGCCGCCTATTTCAAGCCGCACCTCACGAATGTCGGAAACCGTATCGGACACGCCGCATACTGCCGTAACGTCAAGACTGCTGTAGGGCGTGTACCGCTCCTTTTTGCACTTGAAGCCGATAAGTCCCGCAGGGGTGTAATATGTACCGTTTGAAAGTCTAAGCCTTAAAGCTGCGTTGCGAATATCCATATTATTCCTCCCCTTTGACAGCACATACGCCTATAAATTCAAGCTCGGCTTTTTCCTCTTTACCGTTTTCGCCCTTGCAGGAATATTTTGAAAGTATAACCTTCTCAAAAACCGTGCCGCCGCAGGAAAGAGAAAATACCTCTCCGCTTGTGAGTAGCCCGTCCAGCTTAGGTACGGCGGAAGCTTCCTCACCGTCAACGGCAGCCGTACCGGACAGCTTTATTTTAACTGTCCCGCCGCCGCCGAAGCTTAATACCGTGCTGCCGCTTATAAGCGCGGTTTCGGCAGTAAGAGCGGTACGGGAAAAGGAGTACTCCTCAACAAAAATTTTTATGCCCTTGAATACCGCAAGATCAACGTCGGGATCTTCCTCCGCAGTTTCGGGCGGGGTAATTTCAAAAACGATCTCGCAGTAAAGCAGCCCCGTTTTCACGTTCTGCTTAACCTCCGAAATTTCCGTTTTGGAAATGTTCTCGCCGCAGCCTTTCACTGCGGGAACAACAACGTTTTCCGCAGTCTCGGTGAGAAAAGCCCCGTCCACGCGCTTTTCGCTGCCCTGAATGGTCACCTGTACGGCGAGAGTAACGTCCTTTCCGCTGACGGTAAATTTTTTTACCCCCGCAAAGGCGCACAGCGGCTTTTGCAGATCGGTTATCGGGTAATCGGAAAATTCGGAATGACATGGTATGCCGCTTTCCGAGACAGCGGCGATAAATTTATTTATAATGTTCATGACAGTCCCCCTTTATTCCGCTCGGAGGAATAAAAAGCCATCGTCCCGGATCAGTCCGGTGCAAAGCTGCTCATAGCTTTTGTACAGCCTTTGAGCATACTCCAAACGGACGGGATAGTCAGACTCGGCGGCGGCTGTGCCTGCTTTTGTCAGAGTGAGACGTTCCCGCGCCGCCTTTATTTCAAGAGTACGGCACAATGTCTCCGCCGCGGCGAGAAAGTATAAGCGCGGGTCGTAAAATTCCTCGTCGCCTATAATGCGCCTTTTAGTGTAATCAGCCGCAAGCTCTGCCACGGGGAGAAAGCTTTCCGCGTCCTCCTCGCCGTAAAAAAGTCGGAACAGCGAGAAAACCTTTTCAATATCCATTTCAAAGCCCCCTTGTCATGTACGCAGAATTATCCTCTGCAAAGCTTTTCGGAGTTTTTCCCACGGCAAGAGTTTTTCCAAGCTCCTCAAGCTCCGAAAGCTCCAGCATATCCCTGACATTTTCAAAAAGCTCCGCAGCTTTGTTTTCACCGCTTTTTAACATCAAAGCGCGGCGTATTTTGGCTTCGAGCTCGGCGCGGCGTTCCCGAAGTTCTTCCTCGGTAACTTCCTGCTCTGCAATTTCCTCCGCTGACTTTTTTGTTACCCCGGCGCAGACCTGTGCGGGAACGGCAACAAAGCTCCACTCGTAAGCGTCGGATATCCCGTCGAGAGTAACATAACATTTTTTGCCGTCGTACTTCCTGCCCTTAACGTGACGGCAAGCCTTGACCCGTCTGTCCGCGCCGCATATCGAGCAGATCTGCCTGTCAGCGGAGCAGGAAACCGAGACCTCTTTTTTGATCCCGCCGTCAATTTCGCTGATAAGATCGGCATTGGAAGCCGTTCTCACCATATAGGCGAAGCCTCTCAGACAAGCATATTTTTCCCCTATGGAATTTTCCCTGTCCTCCTCCGCGACTTCGGTGTAAAAAAGCCGCGCGGTCTGATTGCCGCCCTTTGGGTCGTGGTCGAAAATGCCTGTTACGCCGATAAATTTTTCAGCCATTTCCTCCAGCGCCTTTCGTGAAAAGCACTCGTTGTCGCGGTCAACCTCGTTGTCGCAAAGGGTCACGGGAAAGATGTAGACTTCCTCCTCGGTAAGCTCGCGGCGGGTGAATTTATTTAACTTTTCAAGCAATTCTTTTTGTTCCATAATATCGCTCCTTTTTTATAATGATAGAGGACAGAAATATTTTATGCAATTCCGTCCTCTGCCACATTTTTATTTTTTACAGCAAATTTATGCCTGTGCTTTTATGCAATGTTCAGCACCTTTACCGCGTCACCGTCGATTGCGGAAAATCCAACGTTTACTGCAACGGCAGCCGCGTCGGACTGCTTGGAAATAAGCTTGTCGACCTCCACAATGACCTCGCCGCCGCGGATCATTTCAAGGGCTGAATTTCTGTCGATACCGATAAGGATATTATCCTCAACAGCGGAGCTTGCAACGATCTCCGCACCGAAAGGAGTTACCGTTCCGCAGCCCGCCGCAGGAAGTACTGCCTTGTTCATTTCCTCAAATGCGAGAATTTTTGCAGCCGCCGCGGGAGAGCACACGATAGTGTTCATTTCAGCCTTGTCAAAGCTGCCCCAGAAAGCCGCCAGCTCTGAGTAATTGAATGTACCGCCCGACATTGAAGCGGGTGCAGCACCCTCCGTCAAAGCTGCAACAGCCGCCTTTTCAACAGCCTTTGCAAGCTTTGCTCCAACCGCGCGGAGAGCAACCGCGAACACGTCTATGCGCTGCTGTCTGACAGCCTCGTAGGGAGCGTTTACAACTCTGCCGAACTTTTTGAGCGCGATCGCTGAAGATGTCAAAGCAATGCTGCTCTGAGGAAGCTCCGCACCGTAAACAGCAGAACCGCCGTACTCATCTGTGCCGTCTGAAAGGACGATACCTCTCGCGTCAACGCCGTCCGAAACGCTTACCGCCGCCGTGATCTTATTTACGCAGCCGCTGTTTAACCCCGCCTCAACGGCGCGTCTCACAAACTCGGGAAAAAGAGCCGCGCTCTCTGTGGACTGAAAGAACTTGTCCACCTTGTCCGCGTTCACGCCCTTTACCTTGATGTCGAATCGCTTTAGCTGACGCTCGAAAGCGTCCATTTTGCGGAGAGCCTCGTCGGTGTAATTTTCCGAGGGATCGAGAGCCTCCAAAGCCTGTGTAAAGGTCTTGCCGGAAAGATTGTAAAGTCCCTTTTCGATTTTGATTGAATTGTACATAATTAATTTCCTCCTAAAAAATTTAAATTTATTTTTATAATATTTTGTACCGCGCAAACCGTTTGCAGTGTAGAGCGGGGGCTTGCTCCCGCTTTCCTCTGTTAAATGACTGCCAACTGCCTTTCAATAAGCGCAGCCTGCGCGTTGTGAAGCCTTGCTTCCGCAAGTACGGCTTCGTCCTGAAGATTGATATTGTCCCACTCCACGGAGACAGTCCCGCTGCCGCCTATAAGGGTAAGATAATCGCCGCAGACCTTTTTTATCACGGGAGTGAGTACGCGGCGGTAATACTCAAGCTCCGAGGTCAGAATGTCTGCCTGCTGCGAGGACATTCTCTCCGTGGACGACCATGTGAGACCCAACAGAAACGGCGGCACCGAAAGCTTTGCCACTATCTGCTCCAAAAGCTGGCGGACGGGTATCTCGGTGTCGATTATCTGATTATCCGCTCCGATGACCTTAATGTCAACGTCCCCCACAGCCACAAAATCCCGCACTTCTCCGCAGCGCATGGCGTTCATTCCGTCGCTCCACTCCTTGGCGATCTGTTGGGCGCGCTCCTTTGCAAACGCCATTTCGCCGCTGTCCGAGGGTTTGTAGGTCACAGCGTAGCGGACGTTCCCCACACGGTCAAAATTCTGACCGATGCACTGATAAATTCTCATCAGTACCGCGGAAAGGCAGGGAAGTCCCCGCAAAACCGACTGCCCCTCGGGAGCGTTAGCCGTAGCGTTCAATGCGCTGTAAAGAATAAACTGCGGATCACGGGCAGCGCGCCATTCGCCGTTTTCGTCCAGGAGATAATATCTTCTGTCGCAGGGGGTTGCACCCGCGCGGCAGCAGAATTTGCTCATGCTGTGCATGGTTATACCCTCAACATTTCCTGTATCGGCGCTGACGATCATTTCCCCCGCGGCAGAGCCGTAGGTAAGAAGACTGTCAAGAAACGCGTCCGTAAAAGCGTACAGCGAATTGCCGCCTATGCCCACGGGGACGTTCTCTGTGAAATCGTCTATTTCCCCTTGATAACGTTCCTCCGAACAGATCACCTTATAGCAGCCCGTGAGCCTGACGATCTTCTGCAAAGCCGCGTCCACAATAGGCACACAGCTCCTTAAATTGTCGTATAGCTGACGCTCGTTAAAGCCCTCCCTTTGCAGGGTAAGCAGATTAACGCCGTTGTCCGTAAGTCTGCCGCTTGAAACGGCGGTCTCGCCTATGGGAACGTCTGCAAAATTTCTGCTGAAAAGCTTTTTCAAAATGTTTTTCTTATGCATTTTTTCACTCCTTTCAATTTATCTTTTTACTGTTCCCGCCCAAAAGCCGGAACCGTCCCCGCGGAAAAAAGGGCTTGATACAAAATACCGCATATCGTCCATAGCATGGTCGTTCTCCTTAATGGGAACATCACCGCCGCGGCCCTCGTCCCAGCGGTATAAAGAGAACTCCCGCAGTATGTCCGCGCAGTCGGGACTGAACATTATCATGCCGTCCCGAAGCGCGTCCGATACCCTGCGTATGCCCGATACCACATCATTTTTTGCAGCCGTAACGGGGAACTCACCGTGACGGCGTATGCACTCGATAAAAGATGCCGCCGACGGGTCTGCTATGACCGATTCGACCCGTCTTTCGCCTATGAGCTTTCTAAGCCCCGAGTAATGCTCCTCGTCAGTTCGTGACATTCCCTCCCGTTTTGAGCTGTAGTAATATTCCGCAATTCTGTACCATGTGCCGTTATTTTTTCCCCAAAGCCCGAATGAGGACGGATTTACCGTGCCGTAATCGCAGGAAACAACGTACCTCGAAAATTCTTCGGGAAGCGTTTTTGCAACGTGTCTGCTTTCGTCAAACATTGGGTAAACGATACCCTCCGCCGCCACCCATTTGCCTAAAATGAACCTGTCGTAAAAAACACCCGAATAAAGCCGCCTGTACCTTTCCCTTACGGACTCGGAGAGAGAAGGGTTGTCGTCCATTGTAAAGTGAAGATACAACGCTCTTTTTTCCTGCGCCTTTAATATCCATTCGCGGTAAAACCAGCAGTAAGGGTGCGACGGATTGCAGCTGAACCATATCTTCGACCCGCTTACGGAGCAGCGCGCCAAAGCCTGCTCCACAAAAGAACGTGGCATTAAGACTACCTCGTCCAGAAGTACGCCGCAAAGGGTAATACCTTGAATGAGAGCAGCCGAACCCTCGTCCTTTCCGCCGAAAAAGTAGAAGCGGTTTGAACGTCCCCCCGCAGCAATATCAGCGTAGGACGCGCTTACCTTTTCGGTGCAGGAAAAGCCCATTCCCCTTAAAGCGGACAGAAGCGGCGTGATCACGTTGCGGCGAAGAGATGTAACGGTCTTGCCGCAGATCGCAAAGCTGCCTCCGTTAAAGCGGGACATAGCCCAAGCCGCAAAGCTGACGGACATACACAAGGTCTTTCCCGACCTTACCGCGCCGTCGCATATTACCGCGTCACAGCCCTTGTACCGCTCCGTTTTCCACCACGTCAGGACGGTTTTCTGCTTTTCGGAAAAGCGAACAAATTTAGTCACAATAACGCTCCTTTCAGAATTTAGAGATCAGAGGACGGACTGTTTACTCCTCCTCTTTTTTGGGGTCTTCCCCGCCGCCGATCGCGTCCAGAAAGTTTTGAGCGGCGTTGTCGGCAGCCCTGCCCGCCCGTATCTCGTTGAGCTTTTCCGCAGCCTTTATCCTGTCGGCGAATTTTATTTCGCAGACCCCTTTTCCGAACTTCATTTCAGAAACATTATAAAGGTCAAGCTTTCTCACGTCCGCCTCGGTAAGCTCCTCGGGAACGCTGTGGGCGAGAATTACCGCGTCGTTGATCTTTCCGCACACCAGCTTTTCAAGCCCGCGCTCCACGCTGTCGCCGCAGTTTTCTTTCGCCGCCCTGACTTCCTCAAGATACGCCGCCGCTTCGGGACTGCCGAATATTTTCATACCGCTTTCAAAAGCGTTCTCCGCAGAAAAGCCGCAGCTTATCGCCGCCTCGGCAATGCCCTTTCCGTCCGCGACCCGACAGAGAAAACGCCTTTGCCTTTTTGTCAGTTTTTTTGACGTGCCGTTCTGCAATCTATCACCTCCCGGATAAAATTTCGCAAGACATTTTTTCGGACTTTTTGAAAACGCCTTACACTAATACCCCCAAAAAACAAAAAGTTGCACGTGAATGTGCAACCTTCAAAAAAATATTTTTAATTTTAAGTAACCTTTGTAGCAGTGCACAAAAAAGCAGTGCAACTATTATAAAGACCACACAAAAGCCGCGTTATGCAGCGGTAAGTTCCGGAATTAATTCAAATTTAAGCGGAGCAGCCTTTACACCGCTCCGCCTGTTTTCTCCCGCACCAAGCTTTCCGCCATTTCGATTATCTCGTCGGGGAAGCCGTTTATCTTCATAAGCTTTATAGCGTTCCGCGTCCTCGCCGCGCCCTCCCTGACCTTGTAATCGAAAATAACGCCGCCGTCCTCGATACGCTCGGTAAAATGCACATTTCTGTACCTGTCCGCCATAATGTCCGTAAGCTCTATGTCATGGGTCGCGGCGGCGCAAAGGCTTTCCGTCCCCGCCAGCACCGTCAGTACGCTTACCGAAGCCGCAATTCGCTCGGCAGTGTTAGTACCCTTTAAAATCTCGTCGATAACGCAGAAGCAGTATTCACTCTGCGCCGCCTCCACAATTCGCCACATGGACTTTATCTCCGCCACAAAATAGCTGTCCCCCTCGCAGATGTCGTCCCGCACAGCCATGGACGTTACCACCCTGCACCTGCGCAGCGAAAAGCTTTCCGCCGTGCAGGTCAGTATGCTCTGGGCAAGAACAGCGTTCACCGCCGCAGCCTTTACAAAGCTGCTTTTTCCGCTTGCATTCGACCCTGTTATAAGAATGTTTTCACCCATTTCAAAATCGTTGCCTACAGCGTTTTTTATCAGCGGGTGTACCATGCTCTTAAAGCAAATTTTTCTCTCCCCGATAAAGCTCGGCTCGCAGTAACCCCCGCAGCTCCCGCGGTAGTTCAGCGCCGCGCATACCGCGTCCAGCAAGCCGATACGCTCATAAATTTTACGTATCCCCTCGCCGTTTTCCGCCGCAACGCGCTTTACCTCAAAAAAGCTGTTTATCTCACTAAATGTAATAATCTTCATGTAGCTTGAATAAAGCTCGCCTACGTCGGAATTCTGCACATTATTCAAATGATCCACTTTCGCCAGCTTTTTGGCAATTTTCTCAAAGGGCTTGAACATTTCCGTAAGCCGGCAGATAAGCGGGTCG
Source organism: uncultured Clostridia bacterium (assembly GCA_947383835.1). Classification (GTDB taxonomy): domain Bacteria; phylum Bacillota; class Clostridia; order Oscillospirales; family Ruminococcaceae; genus RGIG8773. The sequence goes on along the minus strand of CANDEV010000008.1, from coordinate 48,286 downwards.
TCCGAAAGCTCCCCCAACGACTTGCCGCAGTAAAGCATTGCGGAGAGATATTTCATCATGCCTCTTTCTGCCTCATACTTAAAGCTGTTCCTGTAATAAACCGTCATATTTATTATGCCGCCCGCGATAAAGCCTATTATCGCGCCAACGCCGCCGAATATCAAACCTAATGCCGCAGCCGCAAAGGGCAGGAACGGAAGCAATTTATATACCGTCCCCTTTTCCTCGGAGGGCGAAAGCTTTCCGCCGAAGCAGGTCTCCGCCACCGAATTGTAATTCATGCTGCCAAGAGTCTGTAACCGTCCGCATACGTTTATCCGCAGCTCCCTGTCGCTGCCGAGAAGCTCCATTCCGTGACGGAAAAGCTCCTCATCGTCCCCAAGCCCGCGGTGCAGAAGCGCGTAAAGGTACTCCTCCCCCACGGAGCTTTGGCAGGTGTTCAGTCGGTCGAAAACATCGTCCATATCAAGATCGTTCCAGGTTATCTCATCTATGCCGCCCGCACCGCTTCCTCCCGTGGAGAGATAAAATCCCGCAATGCTTTCCGTTTCGTTAAAACGCTTGGGGTCGGGAGGCTTGTCAAATTCCGCCATAATTTGGTTTAAGCCGCGCCGTCTTTCCGTGACCCGCGAAACGATAACGGAGGCTATGATCGCGGCTATAACAAAGCCCGCAATAATAATTCCCATAAAATCACCTTAATTTTTCAGTAAGTGAAATCAACTCATCTTTATTATATCCACACCGCCCCTTTGGGGGGCAGCAATAAATTAAATTTTTACAGTATTTAACTTTGGGGGGACTCTCGCCGCGGGGCGTTCCCCGTCATGGCTTCAAGAAATTCGGGGGTGCGCCATTCATAGGTGTTTCTGTCCACCTGTCCGCCGTTGTCCCAGTAAAATGGAGCAATACCGTAATCGCTGCAAAGCTTTGTCATCTTTTCGATAAACAGCACGCAGCTTGCCTTGTCATTTCCGCTTGCGGCGTATTCTCCCACAATTACGGGAACTCCCTTGTCAATAAATGTGGATTTCAGCATACCGTAAAGATCTTCCATCTGCTTGACCTCTGCGGGCGTTCCCCAGGTGTTGTGGATATTGGTGGTGCAGAACTCCCAGGGAGTGTAGTAGTGTACCGACAAAATGCAGCGGTTTTCAGGGTCGGAGGGCATTTTGAATCTTGCGTCGCAGCTTTTGGCAATATCCGTCCAGTAGCCCGCTATAAGCAGGTGCCGCTTGCCGTTATTTCCGCCGCTTTTGCGTATAAGGTCAACAAAAACTTGGTTAAATTCGTTCAGCAAGCCGAACGCGGTATCCTCGGCAAGTCCGTCGAAGCCAACCTCGTTCATTGACTCGAAAACAAGCTTGTCGCCGTAATCCTCAAACCTTTTTGCTATCTGCGTCCAGAGATTTTTAAATTTTTCAAGAGTTGCCGCCTTGTCATTCTTTGCGCCCTCGATTATCCACGCGCCGAATTTGGGGTCGCCGCCGCCGTCGTGGTGTACGTTCAGAATAACATACATATCCTGCGAATAGGCGTAATCGACTACCTCCTGTACGCGGTCAAGCCACTCCTTGTCAATATTTCCCTTTTCGTCGATATGGTCACGCCACGTCACAGGGATACGAACGGAATCAATGCCGTCCTCCTTTAGCGCGGTAAAAAGCTCCCGAGTTGCAAACGGGTTGCCCCAAAGGGTCTCGTCCACCTTTTCGCCCTCGCCGACGTGCTCGTTGACAATGCCGTCGCCGTCTCTGTCCGCCTGGCAAGCGTCCAGCGTGTTGCCTAAATTCCAGCCTATGCCCATGTCCTTGACAAGCTCCGCTGAAGTAATGTCCCGCATTTCTGCTGATTTGGACGTATTCACCTCGGCAGCGGTATCAGCGTTTACACCGCAGGCTGAAAAGCTTACAGCAAGCATGGCTGCGGATATTGCAGCCGCAAAAAATTTTTTCATAAAAGCATCTCCTTTATGTAATCGTTTACACAAGTATACAGCTTTTTAGCCAATATTTCTACATGATTTTTTAAATTGATTATGAATATTCTACAAAACGATGTAAACGTCCTGCGTCGGAAATTATCCAAAATTCAAAGGACTGCCGAAAATACGCGCACAGCGGCAAAACAGCCTTTGTGCTATATTGTTATTTTTAAGGCGGCTTCAAAAATATTATTTTTTCTTAAAAATAAATATTAACAGATTTTTTTGGCAATAATAATCACGCAAACCCACAATATTTCTATTGTGACAAAAATTTCCAGCCAAATGTGCGATAATAACATTAATTGTTCTGCGACATACTCCAATATCAAATAAAGGTGGTCCGTTAAAGCTTATGTACAATCTTGACAGCTTTACAAAAAAAGCAAACGCAGTTATCAGCAAAGCCTTTCTGAACGCAGGTCGCCTCGGTCATACCTATATGGGCAGCGAGCATCTGCTCCTTGCGCTATCCGGGGAGCAGGGCTGCACCGCAGCGGCAATTTTCAAAGCCTGCGGCATCAGGGAGGAAAATATCCTATGCCGTATTGATATGCTCGTGGGCAGAGGAGAGCCGTGTATAGTGGACCGCGGCGCCGTTACCTCCTCCGCAAAAAGGATAGTGGAGCAGGCTTTCATTATCTCAGCAGAAAACGGCAGCAGGCTTGCGGGCACAGAGCATATCCTGCTGGCGCTTTTAAGGGAGACTGACTGTACCGCCGTAAAGATCATCGAGGACATCGGCGGCAGCGTCGCAGGTCTTTCAAATGCCTGCTCCATAACCGCTGCGGACGCGCGAATGACTAAAACGCCCACTCTTTTAAAGTACGGCAGAGACCTTACCAAAGCCGCCAAGGAGAAAAAATTCGACCCCGTTTTCTGCCGTGAAAAGGAGATAGAAAGGGTCATTCAGATACTGTCAAGACGTACCAAAAACAACCCCTGCCTTGTGGGCGAAGCAGGGGTCGGAAAGACCGCCGTCGCCGAGGGTATCGCCGCCATGATAGCCGAGGGTAACGTCCCCGAAGCAATACGGGGCAAGCAGATAGTTTCGCTAAGCCTGACCTCAATGCTTGCAGGAGCAAAGTACCGGGGCGACTTTGAGGAACGCGTGAAGCAATGCCTTGAAGAGGTCGCCGCAAACGGTAACATCATTCTTTTTATAGACGAGCTGCACACTATCGTCGGCGCGGGAGCTGCCGAGGGAGCGATAGACGCGGCGAACATTTTGAAACCACAGCTTGCCCGCGGCGAAATACAGATAATCGGCGCGACAACATTGGAGGAGTACCGAAAATTCATTGAAAAGGACAGCGCACTTGAACGCCGCTTTCAGCAGGTGGTGATAAACGAACCCTCCGAAACGGAGGCTTTGCAGATAATCACAGGGCTTAAAGGGTGCTATGAGGAGTTTCACCGCGTAAGCATTACAGACGAGGCTGTGCAGGCGGCAATAACAATGTCCGTGCGGTATCAGCCCGAAAGATTTCTCCCGGACAAGGCGATAGACCTTATTGACGAAGCTTGCTCACGGGCGCGAATGAAAGCAAGCGAGTCCCCCCAGACCTTGAGCGAGCTTGCGGAAAGCCTGCGAAGAATGCTTGAAAAGCAGGCGGAAAGCCGTGTTGGCAGCCGTGTGCAAAACCATAATTCCAAAAAGCAGAGCGGCACAAGCTGGTACAGCGACAGCGAGGCAAAGCCCGTAATTATTACCGCCGAAAATATCGCGGAGGTGGTCTCCGCGGCAACGGGAATACCCGTGACCCGCCTTACGGACAGCGAAAGCAAGCGGCTGCTGAACCTTGAAGATGAGCTGAAAAAGCGTGTGATCGGTCAGGATGAAGCTGTAAACGCCGTTGCCGACGCTATCCGCCGAAGCCGTTCGGGGCTCAAAGACCCCGCCAGACCTATGGGCTGCTTTCTGTTCACGGGTCCCTCCGGCGCAGGCAAGACAGAGCTTTCCAAAGCCTTGGCGGAATGTCTTTTCGGCACGGAAAAATCCCTGATACGCTTTGATATGTCCGAGTATATGGAGAAGCACAGCGTAAGCAAGCTTATCGGTGCGCCTCCCGGGTACGCGGGCTGCGACGAGGGAGGACAGCTTACCGAAAAGGTTCGGAAGAAGCCCTACAGCGTAGTGCTTTTCGATGAAATAGAAAAAGCCCACGCGGACGTCAGCAATATTCTTCTTCAAATTTTAGAGGACGGTATTCTCACCGATAATTCCGGCAGGAGGGTAAGCTTCCGAAGCAGCGTGATAATCCTTACTTCTAACATAGGCGCGGAGCTTATCACCGAGAAAAACGCCCTCGGCTTCGGCGGAAGTACAAGCGTCAATGATGAAAATATCCGCAGGGACGTGGTAAAAGCCGTCCGCAAAAGCTTTCGTCCCGAGCTTATCGGCAGACTGGACGAAATTATCGTTTTCAACCGTCTCGGCATGACGGAGCTTGGCGCGATCGCGAGAAAGCTTCTTGCAGGCTTGCAGAGGCGCGCCGAGGCTATGGAGATATCCGTGGAATTCAGCAACGAAGCTATTGAAAGCATTGCGGCGAAAAGCATGGACAGGACAGGCGCAAGAAAGCTGCGGCGGAACATTACCTCGGCGGTGGAAAGTATGCTTTCAAAAAACATTCTCGACGGCACAGTCAAAAAGGGGGACAAGGCGGTGGTGACCTGCGAGAACGGGGAGATATCCATTAAAGTCTCACAGTTTCAGAGCGAATAATACTATAGTAATCTTATAAAATAATAACCGTATCTGTAGGGGACGGGTTTCCCGTCCCGCTGTTTCATAACTGCGGGCGGGGAGACCCCGCCCCTACAAAAATGTGCATTTATTTGTTGGGTTGCTGTAGTATAAAATTATTGGGGACAGAGATCTGTCCCCGTAAAAATTTTTGGAAAAGCTATTGACAAAAGTATACTAATGTGGTATACTTTTAAAAAGTCACAAATTTATAATTGACTTTTAAGAAAATAGTGCTATAATAAAACTATCAAAATTTTTAGGAGGACGATCATTATGAAGAAGTTTGTATGTTCAGTATGCGGTTATGTTTATGAGGGCGAATCCCTTCCTGCGGATTTTAAATGTCCCCAGTGTAAAGCTCCCGCTTCAAAGTTTAACGAGGCTGCTTCGGACAAGCTCAGCTGGGCTTGCCAGCACGTTGTAGGAATCGGCAAGGACGGCGCTGACGAGGAGATCATCGAGGGTCTCAACCAGAATTTCATGGGCGAGTGCACCGAGGTAGGTATGTACCTTGCAATGGCAAGAGTCGCTCACAGAGAGGGCTATCCCGAGATCGGTCAGTACTACGAAAAGGCTGCATATGAGGAAGCAGAGCACGCTGCCAAGTTCGCAGAGCTTCTTGGCGACGTTGTAACACCTTCCACAAAGAAAAACCTTGAAATGCGTGTTATGGCTGAAAACGGCGCTTGCGAGGGCAAGCTGAAGCTGGCTGCAAAGGCTAAGCAGATGAACCTTGACGCTATCCACGATACAGTTCACGAAATGGCTAAGGACGAGGCTCGTCACGGCTGTGCATTCGAGGGACTTCTCAAGAGATACTTCGGCTGATAAAAGCCGAACAATAAAAAACAGAGGATAGAATTTTCAGTAATTCTATCCTCTGTTTTATTTTATGCTATTTAACGTTGCTGCAAAAATGAATTACCTTTGCGGGGCAGGCTTCCGCGCATTTGCCGCAGGCGGTACATTTGCTGTAGTCGATCCTTGCCAAATTGTTCTCAACATGGATAGCGTCGTTTTCGCACTTTTTCTCACAGAGCTTGCAGCCGATACAGCCGCTTTTGCAGACGCTCCGCACTATTTTTCCTATATCCGTGGAGGAGCAGCAAACGTCTATCTTCTTGTCGATGTCACGCAGGACGATAAGCTTATCGGGACATACCTTGGTGCAAAGTCCGCAGCCGACGCACTTTGTTTTGTCAATACGTGCAAGACCGTCCTTGATGAAAATGGCGTTTTGAGGGCAGACCTTGGCGCAGTCCCCGAAGCCGAGACAGCCGTGGGTGCAGACCTCCGAGCCGTTGTAGAAGCGGTTTGCCGCCTTGCAGGACTGTACTCCCTGAAAAATAAATTTGCTCTCCGTGGCGTTGCAGTCGCCGCTGCAAAGAACCACCGCGATCTGAGGTACAACAGCCATTTCCTCCATGCCCATGACCTCGGATATTTTTTTCGCGCACTCTGCGCCGCCGGGCTTGCACATATTTGTGGGAACGCCGTTCTTTACGATAGCGCTTGCGTAGTCGGCGCAGCCCGAAAAGCCGCAGGCTCCGCAGTTTACCTGCGGGAGAATTTCGTTCACCGCCTCAATGCGCTCGTCGGTTTTTACCTCGAAAATTTTTGAGCAGACGGTGAGCAGAACTCCCGCCGCCAAACCTATTGCGCCGAAAACAAGCATCGGCAGAATGTATGTTGACATTCAATCAATCCTTTCTTCTAAAGGGTCGGAAACGGCGGGACATTCTTCTATTGTACACGGGTCGATGTCTATGCAGTCAAACGGGTCGCGCACTCCCGACATATCCCAGGCAACAGTACCGTTCATAACCGTTACCGAATTAAAAAAATTCGTATCCTTAAGTTTTTCAAAAATACCGCCTTTTGCGATAAGAGGCTTAACGTCCAGCAGGCGCACTCGTCCGTCGTTCATATAAGCATAAACGGTAAAATCGCCTCCCGGAACAGCTTGAAAGACCTCGGGCATCAAATCTGGATTAGCCATATAAAACTCCTTTCTCAAATAAGAGGGGCAATGCGGTTAAGGGGCTTTCCACTTTTAGACAGCTCCCAGTTCTGCATTAATTCGTCTCTGTGCAGATTGCACCACGAAAGCACAAAGCTAAGCTGACGTTTCGGCAAAGCGCCGCGGATCACCACGCCCTCCTGAATGTCTATCATAGCGTTGTTTTCCGCGTACTCGGCGTGAAAATGGGGCGGGTTGTGGTCGTCGCCGTACATTGTTATTCTTATTCCGTAAAACAAACTTATTTCGGGCATTTTAACACTCCTTATTTGCAGTTAATTTTAAATTTTAAATTTTGTCAGCAGTACACCGAATGCAAATCGCTTTCCGCAGGGCTGAATTTTTCAAAACAAAATTCACAATGTTCGGGATCTCATTTGTCCGAAAAATTCTTAAAATCATTTACAAAAATCAGTACGGCGTTTGTCAGATATTTTTCCTGACTGTTCCTGCGCCAGTCACCCTTTGAAACCAAAGCAATAACCTCCGTTTACCCAAAAAGTCCCGCAAATCCCATAAAGCTGACAGAAACCACCGAAGCCGCGATCAGCGTTGCTGGGACGCCCTTGAACGTTTCGGGAACATTTGCCGCGTTCACTCTTGAACGTACTCCGCTGAATATCACAAGTGCAAGAGAAAATCCAAGACCCGCTCCCACGGAATTTACCACCGACTGACCGATATTGTAGCCGCTGTCGGTGTTGAGAATGGTTACGCCGAGAACCGCGCAGTTCGTTGTGATAAGGGGAAGAAATACGCCGAGGGAATTGTACAAAGCGGGGACTTTCTTTTTCAGTATCATTTCCACAAGCTGAACAAAGAGCGCGATTATAAGAATAAACGCTATCGTTTTAAGGTACGTTAGTTCCATAGGCACAAGCACGAGAGTGTAGATAGGATATGTACATAAGGTCGCGCAGACCATTACAAAGGTAACGGCAGCTCCCATTCCGACTGCGCTGTCAAGCTTTTTCGATACGCCGAGGAACGGACAGATACCCATAAATTTTGAAAGCACAAAGTTGTCCGTAAGCATTGCGCTGAGTAAAATCACAAGCAGACTTTTCATTATTCAGCCTCCTTTGCAGTGTCTTCTTTATAGCTTGGGCAGCTTGACGCGTTTGGACAGTTCGCACAGCCCACCTGCTGAGGCGGCTTTTTGTTTGCTATCTTGTTTACGACTGCTATAAGTACGCCCAATGTGAAAAATCCTCCCGCAGGCATGATGAACATACCCATAGTTACGGGCAGATGCAGGTCAATTCCGAACCATTGTCCAGTGCCGATTATTTCACGTATGCTTCCCATTGTGAACAGGGAAAGTGTGAAACCAAGTCCCATTCCTATCGCGTCCAGTATAGAGGGCAGGACTTTGTTTTTCGAGGCAAAAGCCTCCGCCCGTCCCAAAATAATACAGTTTACCGTAATGAGGGAAAGGAACAGTCCCAAACGGTCGTAAAGGTCGGGGAGATAGCCTTTCATAAGGAATTCTATAAGCGTTACAAAGCTTGCTATGACCACAATAAAGCAGGGCAGGCGCACCGCCTTGGGAATAATATTTTTAAGCAGCGAAATGACCGCGTTTGAGCAGATAAGTACAAAGGTTGTGGCAAGACCCATGCCGATACCGTTTGAAGCGGACACCGTTACCGCCAGCGTGGGACACATTCCCAGCAGGGTAACAAGCGTGGGGTTTTCCTTGATTATACCCTTTGTAAGCTCGTAAAGATTGCCTTTCTTTTCAGCCATTACTCGTCAGCTCCTTTCATTTCCTCATATGCCGTAAGAGCGGTCTTTACGGCGGTGTACATTCCGTTTGATGAGAATGTTGCGCCGCTTATGGCGTCAAGGGTAAAGCCGCTGCCCGAAGTATTGTTCACAGCCGCGTCTATCTTCAGGCGGTTTATTTCATCACGCGTACCCCATACGGCTTTGGCTTTCACCTTAGTCTCCTCCTGCGCGGAAACTGTGTCCTCATATTTTACGCCTTTGAATTGATTGCGGAAGCTCTCGTCCTGCACCTTAGTGCCGACCCCCGGAGTCTCTCCGATAGTCATTATGGAGACCCCGTTTACCGCACCGCTGCCGTCAAGTCCAACAAGGACGTGAAGTCCTCCGGAAGAGTAGCCGTCCGCGGTAATTTCAAAGGCGGTGTTCTCACCGTCGAAAAGCACCGAGGTCACACCCTCATAGGTCAGTACCGTTCCGTCGTCGTTTTTCAGCATTTCAAAGCCCTCGGCAGAGCCGTACACCTCGGTAAGTCCTGCCGTAAGCTTTTCGGTGATAACGCCCGTTGTGTCAACATACGTCGCCTCATATGCGGCAACAAGAAGTCCGCAGGTTATTATACAGATCAATGTAAGCACCAACGGGGACTTTATTTTTTCCTGAAACATTACGCTTTGCCCTCCTTTGCGGTTTTTGCGCCTAACGGAGAAAGCTTTGTCAGCTTGTCGATATAAGGCGTAAGCAGATTCATCAGCAGTATCGAGAATGACACGCCCTCGGGGTAGCTGCCGAAATTTCGTATTACAAAGGTCACTATGGCGCAGCCTATGCCGAAAATAATTTTACCCGAAGCTGTAAGGGGCGTTGTGGCGTAGTCAGTAGCCATAAAGAACGCGCCTATGAGAAGTCCTCCCGCAAGTACGCCGTACAGCGTTTCAACCGCGCTGCCGGTGTAAATAAGCGTCAGCAACGCAAAGCTGCCTATAAATGCAATGGGAGTTGCGGGAGAAATTACCCTTGTTATCATAAGGAAAAGTCCCCCAACGATAAGAGCCGCGGCGCAGGTCTCGCCAATGCAGCCCCCGGTCTCGCCGAAAAACATTTCTCCCAAAGTAAAGGGGGACATTTTGTACGCCGAGCCGTTTTCGGTGTAATTCAGCCAGCTTGCGGCAAGCGGGGTCGCGCTTGTTTCCGCGTCCACAACGCTTGTGTACCAATAAGGCTTCACCCAGCTTGTCATGGGAGTGGAAAACGACAGCATAAGCACAATTCTTGCGGCAATGGCAGGGTTTGCAAAGTTCTGTCCGATACCGCCGAAAAGCTGCTTTACTATAATTATAGCAACAAAGCTGCCGATAACGGGAATGTAGAACGGCACAGTCGCGGGCAGGTTCATTCCCAAAAGAAGTCCCGTAACAACAGCGGACAGGTCGCCCACGGTCTGCTCACGCTTTGTGACGATATTGAACAGAGCCTCAAAAATTATTGAGCAGGCTATGCAGAGCGCAAGTACGCCAGCCGCCCTCGGTCCGAAAAACACGCAGCCTGCCGCAGCCGCCGGGACAAGGGCGATTATGACCATTAGCATTATTTTGGTTGTTGACATTTCCGTCGCGCGGTGGGGCGACGGGGAAACAAATAGTCCTTTCAAATCAGATCAAATCCTTTTTTAGAAATTTTAGTTTTCATCCCCTTGAGGGGGCTTTTGTATGTTAAAATTCCAAATAAATTAATATTGGGGGTGACAAGGCTCAGCCTTGTTTTTTAGGGATTAACGCCAATCGTAGGGCGGGGGCTTGCTCCCGCCTTTCAATATAAAATAGTTACTTTTTGGGTATCATAGCCTTTGCCAGCTGGTTAATTTCCGCAAGAGGTCTATGGGCGGGGCAAGCATACGAACAGCAGCCGCAGTTCATGCAAAGGGTGACTTTAAGCCGCTTCAGCTCCTCAATATCCTCCGCATTGTACGCGCTCTCGATAAGCACGGGCATAAGGTTCAGAGGACAGGTGCGGACGCATCTTCCGCAGCGTATACACGCCGTAGTCTCAGGCAGCTTGCCCTCCCTGAACGCCAGAATTGCGTTGTTGTTTTTTACAACGGGCTGGTCGGTGTCGTATAAACAAATACCCATCATCGGACCGCCGTACAAAACCTTTTTCGCGCCCTCCGCGCCGCAGTACTCCAGAAGCTCGGAAACCCTCGTTCCTATGGGCACAAAATAGTTTCCCGCGTTTTTTGTAACAGCGTTTCCGTCTATGGTCAAGCGGCGCTCCACCAAAGGCATACCGTTTTGGGTGTATCTGTAAATGCTCGCCACGGTTGAAACGTTCATCACCATTACGCCTTGATTTGCGGGCAGTTCACCCTCCGCAACTATACGGTTTGTCGCCGAGAAGATTATCACCTTTTCCGCGCCCTGCGGGTATGAGGACGGCAGAGTAACGATGTCAATGGACTTTATATCCGCGGTTTTCTGTTGCATAAGCTTGATTGCGTCGGGCTTGTTGTCCTCTATGCAGAGTTTACAAAGAGGAATACCGCAGTATTTTTGTACTAAAAGTATACCCTCGATAATATCGGAGCTGCTTTCCATAAGCTCCCTATAGTCGCTTGTTATGTATGGCTCGCACTCCGCCGCGTTGATAACGAGGGTGTCAATAGGAGTCTTTACCGCGTCAAAGTTAAGCTTGATGTGGGTCGGGAAGCCCGCTCCTCCAAGACCCGTCAGACCGCTTTCCCGCACCGCCGCGATAAGGGACTGCTTGTCGGTTATTTCGGGGACTGTTATGTCGGGACAGACCGTCTGCAAGCCGTCCGTCTCAATTACAGCCGCCTCGCATACCGCGCCGTTGGCAAGGAGGAAGTCCTCCACAGCCGTCACCGTACCCGAAACGGAGGAGTGGACGGGCGCGGACATGAAAGCGTCCGTGTCGCCTATCTTCTGCCCCACCGTCACCGCGTCGCCCTTTTTGACAGTGCATTTGCAGGGCGCGCCCATATGCTGCGACATGGGTATCACAACGCTGCGGGGCAGCGGAAATTCGGCTGTCTCACAATCACGGGTATTCTTGTTGTGGTGCAGCTTTATACCGTTAAGTTTGCTCATTTTTAATCTCCTTTTCGTATATTTATTAAAATAATTTACTGTGTGTAATAGCTATCTTATAACTGTATTTTTGTCACTGGGGTAATAGTATAAACCTTTATCATATACATAATAATAGTACCAACCGTCTCCCAAAGGTTCGCATTTGTAGAGGTAAACAAAATCGTCAAATTGGTAAATTTCGTTTTCACAGTACAAAATACCGCGGGTATTTTCAAGACCCGCGCAGTTATCGGTCTTAAATATAAGCATATCGCCGACTACAAATGTGTGGTGCCAGACAGCAACACCCAAGCGGCAGTTTTGCGTGATGTTCCTGACGCTCGCTGCAAGCTTTGGATCGTCGTACCTGTCAAGGTTATAACTGCCGTAAAAATCAGCGCAGAAATTTTTGCCGCTGTCCTTAAAATACTCAAACGAACTTTTGTTAAGGCGGAACGAACCTATAAGATACCATTTGGGGTAAGCAATACGCCCCGAAGCTGTAAGCAAAGCGTATACCGGCACTATAACGCAGATAATAATTACGGCAATAAGTAGACGCTTATGTTTTTTCAAGAATTTTTTGACAGGGGTCAAATCGGGCGTTTCGGAGTATGCGTTGTTTTCAATGGTTTGATCGCTCATTTGGATTTTCCTTTCTGTATATTATCTTTAAAATATATCCATATGTAAATTTTTGCATTGCACAAAATAATGTTTACAATCAAAGAAATTTATGCTATAATAAAGGTAACGCAGATTTGCGGGAGGAGGGATATGTGTGAATGATAAAGAAATCCTAAACGCCCTTATAGACAAGTATGTTGACTTGCAGCGGATAATAACGTCAAAGGACGCGAAAAGAGAAGCCGAGTACCAATTAAAGGTAATAAAAGGCAAGCTGGAATCAATGGGCGTTGTCACTACCGATTTTGAAATAAAGCAGGAGGACTGACCTCACGGTGCAGAGCAGCGGCTTTGCACCTGTTTTTTACCCTTGCTTCCTGCCTCTGAAAACTCTTGCCTCTAACAAGGGCAGCACCGTTTTCAGCACGATACCCGTAAAAATACCCGTCCCCACCGAAGCGAAAACAAGCAGGGGAGCGTAAGCAAAAACGTAAGCAGTGCCGAGAATGACCCATGCCGCGCAGAGTTGACCTGCCGAATGGGCGATCGCTCCCAGTACGCTTATTAATATGTATGAGCATTTTGTGCGGCGGAATAACAGAGCCGTCACCAAAAACGCCGCCATGCTGCCGCAGAGGGACATTCCCCCTGCCGTCAGTCCTCTGGTAAAAAACACCAGCGTTGCTTTCAGTATGACGAGCAGAGCCGCCGAGGGCAGATTTATACAGAGTATCGCCGCCATGATAACAATATTTGACAGCCCTATCCTCATTCCCGCGGGAAGGAACGCCGACAGCAGATTTTCAAGGGTGTTGAACGCTCCCGCGAGAGCGAACAGCAGTCCCATTAAAGCGGCGTAACGAGCCGCGGACATATTTTTCGGTTTCATAATACAGCGTCCACATCGCTTTCGGGGGAGTTCCCTTTTATCTCCACAATGATTTTATTCGGCACGCAAATTATAGCCTCGCCGCGCTTGGAGATTTTCCCAGTTCTCATGCAGGTCTTGTCGCCGCAGCCGCTTTCCGTCACGGAGACAGTCCCGTTTTCCACAGAGAAAACCATATCGGGGACTTCGGGACAGGTGTAAAAACCGTCCGCGTCCAGCCGAAGCTCGGCAATAACGCTGCCGTCACGGGAGATGACAGCGGTCTCACCGCCGCTTTCGGGAAAAAGTGCATAAAAAGCCAATACCGCCGCGGCGATCAGTACTATTATAAGAGCGTCCCGTGTACGCAGAAGCTTTCTATCATTATTTTCCATTTTCGCCTCTATTGAACCTTATTTTAAGCATACTATTTTATTTTACAATACTTTGCCGCCATAGTCAATAGAAAATTAATAATTAATAATGGATAATGAATAATTTTTTAAATGGGTAAATTTGTAATTATTGGTATTGCAGATACCGCAGTCAATAATTGTTCATTGTTAGTTTTGAGTTAGTTCAAATTTATATTACGCAAAGTATAATATAAGCATAATATTAATTGTCAGAAAAATTTTTTTGAAAAAATCGAAAAAAAAGTTAAAGTTTTTCTAAAGTCTGCCGATAAAAGATATAGAGGGATAATTATCTAATGTCATAACTATGCCCGCACGCCAATGCGAGCGCATAAATTGAACCGAAAGGACGGGATCGCTTTTATGGAAATTAACAAATACGGTTCGGTAATGTCCGCCTATGTGAAAAGCTCTTACGAGCCGCCGCGGCGGGAACGGGTCGGAGCTGCGGCTAAAAACACCGATAAAGCTGAATTTTCTTCCATACCCAAGGACGGCGGTGTTTCACATGCTAAGGCTTCCGTAAAAAAAGAGATCGAGAGCTTTGCTTCACCAAAGCGGATAGCTGCTCTTAAGGCTATGATAGCCGACGGCTCTTACAATATTTCCGCCGAATGTGTTGCGGCTTCCATTATGGAGGGCTGACGCGGAACGGCGAGCATAATATAAGAACATAACGGGGATAGCCAAATTAATATACGCTCTGTAATAATCTTATACGATTATACGAAAGGAAAAAGATATGCCCGATTACAAAAAAATAATTATGTTTTTTGATGAGTATATAGCTCATTACAGAAGCTTTCTGAAGTTTGAATACGCCAAGGCTGACATGATAAACAAAGGCGCTATAGAGCAGCTCAGCGACTCGCTTACCACCGAGCAGGCTCTTATTATGAAGACCAATACGCTTGAATCAAGGCGTATAAAGCTCGTGGAGGGCTGCGGCGACACGTTCGGCGATCTTGTAAACGGCGCTCCCGATGAGTTCAGAGAAAAGCTGGCAAACCAGCACAAGGAGCTATCTGAGATCATTTACAAAATAAAAGAGATCAACGACAACGCCGGTGTAATAGTATCGGAAAGACTGAAAAAAATACAGAAGCGCACCGCAGAGCTTGACGTTTACGACGGCAGGGGCGCATTAAAGCGGGAACACGCGACAAAATCCGCTATATCGAGAAACGTTTGATATTAAAATGTTTAGGAAAGGATTGATCATAAATGGCATCGAGTTTTATGGGTCTGTATGTTCAGCGTGACGCTCTGAATATTGCGCAGAAGGCGCTGGATATCACCGGAAACAATATTTCAAACATCCACACAGAGGGTTACACAAGGCAGAGGGTCGATATTTGCTCTATTGCTCACGCTAAGGGTACTCTCGGTTACAACAACGCTATAGAGCTGGCAGGAAGAGGTGCGCAGGCTGTGGGTATTGCTCAGGTAAGAAGCGCGGTCTATGATAAGCAGGTGAGAAATTACAGCGGCGACCTTTGCAATATCGGTGCAAAAATGTCCGCTTTGGGCGATATAGAGGACATTTTCGACAGCATTGAATCCGATACGAGAGACACCGACGGAAAGGATCTGGGCGTAAGCTTCGCTTCACTCGTAAGCAAGCTGAAATCCGCGCTCCAGAGCTTCTCCACAGACAATGCGGACAGAAGCGTTTTGGCAAATACCGTTCTTAATACGGCAACAAGCCTTGTTCAGAGCATCAATAAGTACGGTCACGATATCGACAAGATATCCGAACAGACCCTTACCGACACAAGAGCTACCGTTGACAGGATCAACAAGATATTCGAGGAAATGGGAACCCTTAACAAGCAGATCAAGGACGCTTACGTTGCCATGGGATACATTACCAGCGACTATAACAACTACAGAGTTCAGAGCCAGTACGGTCCGCTGGAGCTTAAGGATAAGATGAACAGCCTCCTTGACGAGCTTTCTCAGTACGGCAACGTCAATGTTACCGAGGAAAACGACGGTACGTTCACCATTAAGTTTGCCGACTGCATAGTTGTTAAGGATAAGTACTACGCTCAGATGGCTATGAACGAGTTCAATCCCCGTCCCACAGAGCTTGGCTTTATCATTTCAAGCAACGAGAACCACTTCACCCCAAAGAAGGACGCTGCGGGCAACGTTATCGACGCTTTCGGCTTCGTTAATACAGAAATAGATTACAGAGTAAGAGGTCTTAAGGAAAAGGACGAGTGGCATAAGCTCCATGAGGACAACGGCACAGGCGGCGACGCACAGGTGCTCCTCAGAAGCGGAGAGGCAGGAAAGACCCTTAATATCACAGGCGGAAGATACGGCAAGGCTACTCCCCAGTACCTTGAAAAGGGTTCGCTCCGCGGTCTTTTGGACGTTTACAACGGAAGAGGCGATTTTGCGGACGAAAGTGCTCACGGCTATCAGAACGTATCAAAGCAGGTCGAGGTAGCCAACAAGGCTCTTGCAGACCTTGCGGCTTATAATCAGGATCCGACCAAATTCACCATGGGCGAGGTAAACGAGCTTAAGGACGCTGTCAAAAAGGCGTTGGGCGCAAGTATAGTGCAGAACGACGACGGCAAATATACCGTATCTCTCAATGATGTTGAGCTTCTCGGCGCGGACGGCTCCTTCAAGACCCTTGAGGTAAACACAAAACCCGATCAGGATTACGCGGCGGTCACGGTAAAAAGCTCAACGGCGGCGGACGGAACTGTCACAGAGGACGGAAAAACGATACTCAGACAGGTATATACCAACAGAAATAAGGGTATAGAGTACTACAGAGACCTGCTCAACTCTTACGTAAGAACTATTGCAAACGAATTTAACGGCGTTTATAAGGGCTTTGACGTTAAGGTCGATACAGCAGAATACATAAACAGCTACGCAATGCAGCTTGACGAATACAATAGAAGCCCGCAGGATTCCGAATATACAAAGGACGATATTAAAAAGATCATTGCAAAGCTTGAAAAGGCAGGCGCAACGGTTACTCCGAATACCGCGGACGGCGGCGAGAAGTATACCGTAAGCTATACCGACAGCGAGGGCAAGACTTATACCGTTGTTGATCCCAACAATGCGGGAAACACCCTGAACAAGCTTGATAAAGAAGAACTTCCCGAGGACAGCAAGAACACTATTCTCAAGGATGTTGATTACGAGCTTATCACCTTTGATACCGACTCGTTCAGAACGGCTGCTCTTGATGTAAGGATCGGCGATGATTGGATCAACAGACCGGAGATAATTTCCGACCCCACAAACAACAATGACTTTGAGGAGCTGCAAAACGCTCAGATAAACAAGCTTCTCGGCATCTTTGAAACAGAGCTTACCGTATGGGACGCTTACGGTCATAACGTAAAAACAGACCACACACCCGAGGGCTTTGTTGATTTCATATGCACCGACTTGGGCAACGAGGTCGCCAGCCTTGAAAGCGTATACGAAACAACGGACATCAACCTTACGCTTTCCGAATACAGCAGAAGCGAAGTAATGGACGTTGAAATGGACGAAGAGGGCGTTAACATGATGAACTATCAAAAATGGTACAGCGCTATTTCGAGAATGATATCCTCTATGGACGAACTCCTCGACAAGCTTATCAACAATACCGGAATAGTCGGATTAAGATAATTTAAGCCCTTATGAACGTTATTAAAGGCTAAGAAAGGAATGATTATCCAATGATGAGAATTACCGACAAGATAACAAGCGGAACTTTTCTCAGCAACAACAGACGTATGCGCAGCAATCTGATAGGAAGCTATACAAGAATTATGACGCAGCGCAGATTTAACCGTGTTTCCGAGGACAGCATAAACGGTACAAAGGCAATGATGATCCGCCGCGATCTTCGCGACCTTGATATTTACGACAGCAATTTAAGCTCCGTAAAGCAGCTTTTCACCGAGGCTGAAACCTCTCTGACAAAGATAGCCCACACCAATTATATCTCGATCGAGGAGCAGCTCACCGCCGCAACAAACGGCACTCATGACCAGATGGACATGAATATATTTGCAACTACCTTGGATCAGATCGCCGACAGTATGGTGGACACCCTGAACGCTGATTTCAGCGAAAGGCAGATATTCGGCGGAACAAACAACAGCACCCCTCCCTTTGATATCGGCAGGTACTGTGTTACGGACGAAAACAATACTGTTGTTTACCCTCCGTACTTTTATGATTATTATGTGGGAGCGGACGCTACCAAGAAGCAGATCGAAGAGGCAAACGACGTTCTTGCAAAGCTTGCGGAATACAACGCAAACGGTACTGTTGCAGACGATAAGGAACTTGCTTCAATGAAGCAGACTCTCGACAAGCTGGGCATAAGCCTGGGCGTGAGCGAGGACGATAAATACTCCGCAGCGGTAAAAAGCGAAAACGGAAAGGGCGATACGGTGTCCCTTCTTTCCCACGACGGCGCGCCTCAGACGATCACCTACAGCGAGGCGGAAAATCCCGTTATCGCAGAGGTTGAAGCGGCAGCCGCAAACGTTACCGCCAACGGCGCAGTGACCGACGCGGATAAGGAAGCTCTTGCAAAGCTCAATTTAACAGCCAAGGTGAACGACGACGGTACGGTCACTTTCAAGGATAACAAGGGCAAAATTATTGATATGACAAACGGACTTCCCGCAGATATCAAGGATAATGTTCCCAAGGAGATAACCGTTTCGGCAGGGGCTGCTGAAATATCAAAGCAGATCGAAAACGAAGTGAAGTTCCACCTTACTATGGTGGACGTTCCCCGCGCTGTAACATATAACGGCATACCGGTTGATTTCGACGTTATGCACAAGATGACCGACGCGAACGGCAATAAGTTCGATATCCAGTCGGGATCGAAGTTCACCGTTAAAAAGCTGAACGATGATTTTACATGGGCAGAGGGCAAGGAAATTGCTCCCGATGTAAACGCTGCGGTAAAGGGAAGAGACAATTCACTTATTTTCCCCGGCTCCGATCCGATCTATGTTGATATCGGCATAGGCATTAAATATGATAAGGACAATGATTATAAGGTCGATCCTCAGACTGCTCTTGACACCTCCTTTAACGGAGCTGCCATAATGGGCTGCGGTCTTGACGACGAGGGCTACAGCAAAAACCTTGTGCAGCTTGTTCTTGATTCGGCAAGAGCGCTCAGAAACGGCGATCAGTCCACTCCGAACGCTATCATAGACAAAGCCAAGGAAGCTAACAATAACGTTCTTATCGAGATCGCGAACCTCGGTTCAAAGTATAACAGCATTGAATTTTATCAGGACAGAAACGAGGATTCCAGATTTAATCTCAGAGAACGCCAGAACCTTGTTGAGGGAACGGACATGGAAACCGAGATAAGCTATTTTGAAAGTCTCCGTGCGGCTTACGAAGCTTCTCTCAAGGTCGGCACACAGGTCATTCCAAATTCGATTTTCAACTACATCTAATAATGATTTACTCCCAATGTGTAGACGAAAAATTCTGCGTAAGATCCGCATTCGCAAGATTTTGTCTGAATTTTTCGTACACATTCAGGTCGTGAATTATTGTAAGTAATTTTTAAATAAACGCGGCAGTTTGCGTATCGGCACAAGATCGGTTTTCCGGCCGGCAACAAATGAACGAAAGGAGAAAGCCTCCCTGCGGTGTTCGCAGCGTCTTGCGGGGGCAGATTACTGATATGGAGCAATTGTTAAGTATAAAACATATTCCGATAAAAGTTGAAGTAAAGGTTCAGCGGGCAGAACTCAAGCCCGTTGAGGACAGCGGAAAAACAGCTTCCGCCGCGCCTTCCGTCAAGGTATCTTCAAAGCAGGGGGGAGGACTTCGTTTACAGGCTGAACCGTATAGGGTAGACCTTTCCGATGTAAGAAATTACGATTCTTACATTCCCTCGTCGGGAACGGAAAACGGCATAACTCTTACTTATGAAGCTGTGGCAAGACTTGCCGACGGTAATCAGAAAAGCGGCGAGGCAAGCGGCGCACAGCGCAAAAAGCCTTCAAGCGTTGAAGCTGCGCTTAGGGCGCTGCCTAAAAACCGCAGCAGGGCTGTAAGTTACAATAACGGTACGCTCAGTATCAATTATCAAATGAATATGCCCTCTGAATCAGCGGCTCCAAGCGACCCTGTTGAGGCGATACAGTTCACAGAGTTTGAATTTGTTCCCGGAAGCATTGAGTTTATAATCACTCAAATGCCCGAGCTTGATATTGAGTATCTGGGCGACCCGATCTACTTCCCCAGAAGCGCAGACCCCAACTATGAACCGCCTCTTGACGTGTTCGCATAATGAAAGGGAACGCATATGATCGTTAATACAAGAGATTTCGGCGAGCAGGAAATTGCCGAGGAGAATATACTTCATTTCCCTGACGGCATATATGCCTTTGAGGATCAGCACCGATTTGTAATGTTTTCACCCTTGGGCAACGACGTTTTCCCCGCATGGCTGCAAAGCCTTGACAACGAAAGCCTTTGCTTCATAGTGTTCGACCCGGAGCAGATCGTCAAGGATTATTCCGTTACTGCGGACGCTGACAGCGTTAAGGCAATAGAAAAAGCTCCCGGAACAAGCATAAGATACCTTAGCCTTGCGGTAGTTCCCGAGGAATATAAAAACACTACCGTAAACCTCAAAAGCCCCATAATGATAAACGCCGATAAAATGCTTGCGGCGCAGATCATTGCGGCGGAGGATTACCCCATAAAATTCCCTGTCTTTCAAAAGGAGGGAGAATAAATGCTGGTAATAACCCGTAAAAACGGCGAGGGACTTCTTATAGGCGAGAACGTCAGGGTAACGGTGGTAGAGACTGCCAAGGACCGCGTAAAGATCGGCATTGAAGCTCCTCCCGACGTGAAGATAATAAGGAACGAGCTTTTTGATACCGAAAAGTTTAATATGCAGGCGGCTCTGCACAAATCTGCCGCGGATCTGCTGTCAATAATTAAAAATCAGGAATAAATTACTATTTAAAATTACAGAAAGGATGATTTGTATGTCGTCAATTTCAAACAGAAACATGATGTCCGGTCTTATCTCCGGTCTTGATACGGAGCAGCTTGTAAAAGCTATGACCATGAACACCAAAAACCGCATCAACTCACAGAAGCAGAAGCTTCAGACCTTGACATGGAAGCAGGAAAGCTACCGTGACGTTATTTCAAAGATCTCCGACTTTAAGAATAAGTACCTTGACATTCTCAGCGACACTTCTATCAAAGCCAACAAGATAATGAAGAGCTATAAAGCCGAGTCCTCAAACGACAAGGTAATTACTGCTACGGCAGCAGCGGGCTCTACAGCCGCAAAGTATACTATCAAGCAGGCTCACGCGGCAAAAACTGCGGAGATATCCTCAAACGGTTCTATTTCTACCGGAGAGGTAAAGCTTGACTTCTCAAACAATGTTTCGGGAAAAACCTATAATGTTGAGATGACCTTGGACGGCGTTACCAAAAACGTTTCCTTTAAGGGCGGCGCGGACGTTGAGGCTTCAAAGAAGAATTTCCTTAACGCTGCAAACGCTGTATTCGCAGAGATAAAGGGCAGCAACAAGCAGTTTGAATTTACCGACGGAACAAGCGACCTTAAATTCAACAGCGGCGACGACGTATTCCACACGTTCAGCGTGGGCTACAACAAAGAGGGCATTGGTCTCGGCAACACTACCTCAAATAAGATATACACAGGCTCTACCCTTGACAGCGTTGGCTTCAAGCAGGCTTTGCAGGACACTGACGACGGCAAGTACGCTTTCAACATCAACGGCGTTGATTTTGAGTTTGACAAGACCGCTTCTATCTCAAGCATCATCAACAAGGTCAACAGCTCCGACGCAGGCGTTAAGCTTTCATTCAGCAACGTTTCCCAGAGCTTTACGCTCGAATCCGTAAACACTGGCGACGGCGCGGAAATAAATATGTATCAGACAAAGGGCAATCTGCTGAACTCGATGTTCAATATCGAAAGCGGCAGCCTTAACCCCACAAAGGCTGATACTGCAAAGCTCACATATATTGACAGAGAGAAAGTATCCGGAAAGGTCAGCTCGGCGTTTACAACTGCTTTTGCTGACGGTACCACGGATAATATTACTCATGACGTTAAGGTTACGGACAACGACGGCAACACCTACTCCTTTAAGGTAGACGTTGGCGCGAAGCTTAAAAATATGCCCAAGGGCGACGATGGTGCGTACACAGACGACGTTGTTGCCATTGCTTATAACACCGCTTTCAGGGACGCTTACAAAACCGCTACCGGAAATGAGCTTTCGCAGGATACCTTTAAGCTTGATTACGCCAACGGTCAGCTTACTATTGATTCTCCGAATCTTACTGTTGAGTTAAACGGCGGCTTTGTCGGCAGCGCAAACAAGCTGACAAACGCAAAGGAAATGAACGCAACGCCCGCATATATCCCCGTTAAGGGCGAAAAGACAATGACCTTTGAAAGAAACGGCGAAACTGTTACGGTTACGGGCAAGGACGGCGCAGATATTTCCATGCAGGATCTTATCGAAGCCAAGATAATAACTCTCCCCACGGACGGAAACGTTATTGCCGCAGGAGACATCACAGGCACAGACCAGGCTGCAAAGGATTTCCTCAACGCCGTATTCGGCAAGGAAAGCGTTGTCGGCGCAAAGGACGGCGACGTAATGACTGCAAGAGGTTCCAACAGTATGCTTGAAGTAAGCAGCGACGGCAAGACGTTTACAAAATATTCAAGCGCAACAAACCTCTTTACCTTTGACGGCACAACTATCAACCTCACAGAGGCAAAGGACTTCGTTGCTGAGACTGAGGAGGACTATATAACCGTTGAGACCAAAAAGGACAACGAGGGTATCAAGGACGTTATCGTCGGCTTTGTTGATGATTACAACAAGCTCCTTGAGGAACTGTACAAGACAGTAAACACAAACAGACCCAAGTCCAGCGGTTCTTACTACGATCCTCTTACCGAAGAGCAGGAAGAGGAGATGTCCGACAAGGAGATCGAGAAGTGGAACAACAACGCTAAGCAGGGTCTGCTGTACCGCGATAATAACGTTCAAAGATTCCTTTCCGATATAAGAAGCGCAATGACCACACGCGTAAACGGCTTCGGACTTTCCGACCTCGGTATTACCCTTACCGATGACTGGGAAGACAACGGCAAGCTGAAGATCGACGAGAGCAAGCTTGACAGCGCTATAGAGGCTTACGGCGATAAGGTTGCGGATCTTTTCACGGGCACCAACGGTCTCGCTTCAAAGCTTGAACAGGTTGTTGACAAAGCTATATCCACAAGCAAATCCAACAATCCGAATAACAGGAAGACTTACGGTTATCTTTCCGCTCTTGCAGGTATCGAGAATACAAAGACCGACAAGGACAACACCATTTACAAGCAGATGGAATCCAT
The DNA here is from genome assembly GCA_947383835.1 of uncultured Clostridia bacterium. Taxonomy (GTDB): domain Bacteria; phylum Bacillota; class Clostridia; order Oscillospirales; family Ruminococcaceae; genus RGIG8773. The sequence continues at coordinate 25,372 of CANDEV010000008.1, read as the reverse complement.
TAATAAGGTCATTGAAAGACTTACAACAAAGTATGAGAACGAGCAGGAGCGTTACTGGAAGCAGTACACAAGGCTTGAAACGATGATGGCGAATATGCAGTCTATGATGTCTTACTTCACACAGGGCTGATAGGTCACGGAAAATAAACCTGCGGGAGGTCGGGAGACCAACCTCCCGCTATGATTTATAATTTCTAATAGGAGGAAAAGTCATAATGCAGCAAAATCCTTACCAAAAATTTATGCAGCAATCAGTTACAACAATGACCCCTGGACAATTGGTGGTTGCGCTTTATGACAAAGCAATAACAGAGCTTAACAAGGCAGTGTACTTCATTGAGGAGGAGCCAAGCATACCCAAGGCTCATAACGCAATAACAAGGGTCGCGGATATTGTGGACACGCTTGACGCGCACCTTAAGGAAAAGTATGAGATCTCTAAAAGCCTTGCTGATATGTATCAGTATTTTCGCGAAACCCTGATCAGGGCAAACGTAAAAAAGGACGCCGAGCTGCTTAAAGAATTGATACCGTTTTTTACGGAAATAAGGAACGCCTTTGCCGAGGCTTCAAAAGGCTTTTAGGCGGGGCAGCCCCCGCGGGCATAAATGCTTGGGGGAAGCGGAGAAGCCGTCCCCAAATCTAACCTCTGTCTTCTGATAGGGTATAGTATGTCGTTTTTCCCAAAAACAATTTGTTATTCTCTAATAAAGGAGATGTAAATTCTAAATGAGTAAGCCGCTTATAAGTTTGGTTGACAGGAAAATACAGGAAATGGAGCGATACAAGGAAATTACCAACAGAATGATCTATGAGGACATAGACGGCGTGGAAGAGCTTATGGGCGAGTGCCAGAAGATCATAACGGTAATGGACGGTATTTCCGTGGATATAAAGCAGTACATCAACGAGCAGTCCGTAGAGCGCAAGGAAAAGCTGGAAAAGCTTATGAATTTTGAAGATATAGGTGCGCTGAACGGAGAACTTCTGGAGCTTCAGGAAAAAATCAAGCGTACCAACGAACTGCGTTTGCAGATCATTGAAAGCAACAATGCTGCATACAGTCACCTTGCCGAAATGCAGGAGGAGCTTAAAGAAAAGCTTGAGGAATCCGCAAAGGGCAAGCAGGTAATCAATTATTTTTCCGGTACAAACACGAACGTTAATAAAGGTAAAAAGCTGAATATTTCAAATTAATTTGCATAATAATACCATTAAACTCCATAGGACGGAAACGTCCGACGGAGTTGCATGCGTCTGTAGCTCAGTTGGATAGAGCGTCAGACTCCGACTCTGAAGGTCGCAGGTTCGACTCCTGTCAGGCGCACCACGTAGTTAAGCCGTTTGAGGGTTCTCGGACGGCTTATGTTTTTACCTTAAAATTTGTAAATGTTCAACTTTTGTTCAAGTGTGATTTGACAAGCATAATATAAAAAGTGCAATAATCCGAAAAAAGGTGTAAAAAATATAAAAAAGCCTTTAAAATGGCGTAAAATAGGCGTTTTCTAAGTGCAAAAAATTTAAAAAGTTGAAACGGTGGAATTTTTTGGTGTCAAAAAATTTTGCCGTTTTTGGCTTTTTTTAATTGGAAATTTTCAAAATCATCAAAAGCGTTAAAATCGTTTTAACGCTTATTAAAGCAAAACTTGCAGATAACGTAAAATAGGCATTTTAAGCGTTTTAAAGAAATTTTAAAGCGTTAAAAAGCCTATTTTTATTTTTATTTATTATTGGAAATTTTTTAATACCAATATACCAACTAAAATTAAGTTTAATACCAACCAGTTGGTATTACCTGTTTATTCAGCTAATTCAGCTATTCCAAGCACTAATCCGAAGCAACGGGAATCCGTATTTTTTAAATCAATATCATCATAATCCGGATTAATTGAAATGAGATAATCACCGTCATATTCTTTTATGTAACCCTTGCCGTCAACATAAAAAATGCCTATTTGCCCTAACTCAACTGCGGGCTGCTGCCGAACAAGAACATAATCACCGTCATGGAATTTCGGTGACATACTTTCGCCGTCAACAATCAGCATAAAATCAGCTTTTCGACTTTGCGGTGTTTCTATAACATCTACCGTATGCCATTGTTCATAATCGAAAAGATCTTCTCCTACCCCGGCAGAAACGCGATTATCCGAACAGTATATTGATATTATATTTGTTTTAGGTTCTTCGACCTGCTCCTCGTATACGTCAGCTATGGCTTCCGCTCTGCTTATAAGACTGATTTTCTCATCGTGCGGTAATCTTTTATAATGCCTAAGAAGTTCAAGCTCGTCCTTTGGCAAGGTCGGGCTTTTTTCTTTTCCTGTAATTAAATAATCTAAAGATACTCCCAAGCAATCTGATATTTTAGACAGCTTATCGGCGGGGGGCAAAGAATTATTTCTTTTCCATGCGGAGAGTGTTTTTTCATTTACGCCTATTTGACTTGCAAAGTCCTTTTGAACAATGTTCTTTTGTAATAATTGAACAAAAATACGTTCTGTAATAGTCATGTTCACCTTTCCTTTTTTGGTTAAAATGCTGAAATCTAAAATATTAGATTAATCTATTGACAAATCTGATATTTTAGATTATAATATATATTGTAAACAACCGAGGTTGACCGTATAGGCGCAGTAACCCCTTGTTGTTACAATGGTACAAACACATTGTACCATAAGAAACTTGAAAAAACAATAGAAAGTGAGGAAAATTTATGAAAATTATTTTTGAGGGAACGGAAACGGAACTTAGAAGCGCACTCAGTTCTTTTGGTGTTTCTAACAAGGTCATTTTTGATGACGGAAAAGAATTTGTCCCGTTTGCCTGTTGTGATTATATAGGCAGAGGTCATAGGCAAAAGAGATCAGACTACACAATTGGTGAGCTTATAAAAAATCACTATGACAAAATAAAGAAATTTTCGGCAGATAATACTGCTACCACTAAACCGGAAGCAGTAAATGAAGCTTTGAACAGTTCCGAAGTTGATATTGACTTGAATGCTATGGTTGAAAATGCTTCAAAACTCAAATTATAGTGATTTCCCATAAGATTAAAAATAAAGAAAGGACTAATAAAATGAACAACGAAGAAACCGTTCAAGAGCTTGAAACAGCCCTTGAAGAAATCGACGACATGGTAAACAGCATTGCCGAAGCGATTATCCAAATAGCCCACGGCGGTCACGACGAAGCGGCGTACATTTTGTACCGTGCTATGGAAGATCACGCCCGTGAGGAAGATACATTAAATACATACGAACAATTTGTTTGTATCACAGGGAGGAATATTGATGATTGATATTCACATCACCAACGAAAGTGCAAAAATAAACATTGAAAAGGAAAGCCCTTTAGATGTATTGGAAAAGCTCGTCGAAACCACTGTCAACGTCGTGGCTGCCTGCAATGTTCCTTTGAACACATTCGCCAAGGTGCTTTTGCAATACGATACGTATCTCAAAAACAAAAACAAGGAGGCATGATAACTATGACACTCGGCGAGAATATCCGCAGGAAGCGGCTTGAATACGACCTCACCCAACTTGAGCTTGCCAAACGTATAGGCGTGAGCAAGGCAATGATCGGCTATTACGAACAAGGCATAAAACTGCCGTCGATACCCTCTTTAATTAAACTTGCTGACACATTACATTGTTCGGTCGACGAGCTGTTGGATCGTAAAGCAAGCTAACCACTAACTATTGTAAAGGAGAAATTAACATGAAAATTATGCACAACCCCGAAATCACCGCAAGGATCAAGGTCGAGGAGTACCTTGAAAAAGAGGGCAAGGAGCTTGTAAACTTTGCCTACGGCACAACCAACAAGAACGAAAAACGATTTTACGTTGGTATAGCATATATGCCGCGAAACGAAAATGACAGTAACGGTTATCCGCCCAATCGCTATGATGTAGTTACTTATGACAGCGAGACAGACGCGTTTGAACATTCAAGCAACTATCTCAACTACGAAAACGCCCTTATCCGAATGGGACATCTTATCAGAAAGTTTACCTATGAAAACAAATAGCCGAAACGGAGCAACCCCGCTCCGTCTGCAGGGAATGACCGCCCTACGCTGATGATGGCAGGTCAAGAAAGTTGGTGAAATATGGATAACTTTACAATTGAGAAGTTTAAGGCAGAAATGCTTGTAAACGCTCTTAAAGCAACCAAAATCCTGTTGGAAGTCTCTCAAAATGGAGAATTAGAGCAGGAACAGGTCAGGAAGAATGCTGCTACCATTCTTGTGATCCTGACCGAAACAGAGGATTTCCTCAAAACCTTTAATATCGTTCATAAGAACGAGCGTTCCAACTCTAATATATAGTATAGCAGAGTTGGTGCAAAAATGCAAGTGTTTTTCAAAAATTTTTTCGGGAGGTGTGGATTTATTTGGATTATTTAACAGTAAAAGAAGTGGCGGAGCTTAAAGGGTGTTCAGAGCAGTATGTTCAAAAAATTATTAAGGACGGAAAAATCGAATCACAAGTCGAATATAACGAAAAGAACCGCCCTAAATACCTTGTACCCGTTTCCGCGCTTCCCGAACCCCTGCAAATGAAATACTACGGCAAGCTTACCTCGGAGGCACAGCTATGTTTACAAAAGGTGCAGGAAACGGCAGTACCGCAGAAAACCAAGCGCACTAAAGCCGTGGTAAAAAAAGAATTCGGCGAATTCAACGCCGAGGAGCGTGAGCTTATCACCTTTTGGACTGACCTGCTCCGTGAGTGGCAGATACGCCGCAGAGAGTATGACAACTGCGCCGAGGGCGACATGGTCTTTATTGCCGAGACAAAGCGGCTGCGGCGTGCTTATCTTGCGGAGCATAATATTTCCATTAGCAGGGATATTCTGTATCGCAAGTACAAAGCTTACAGGGAAAACAATTTGCAGGGCTTGACCGAGAACCGCGGCGGGTGGAACAAGGGTCAGACAAGTATCCCGCAGACTGTGATAGAGTGCTTTAACGCCTTGTATCTTAGTGACGCGCGGCTTCCCGTTGCGGACTGTTACAGGCTGACCCGCGACTATGTACATGACGAAATCCCCGAATATCTGCCTTTTATGGCAAGCGAGCGGACGTTCCGCAGGCTTACCGATAAGATATATCCCGCTGTTGTAAAATATTTCCGATATGGCGAAAAGGCTTTTATTGACGACTGCGCGCCGTATATAGAGCGTTTATACGACGACATTGAGGCGAACGACGTTTGGATCGCGGATAATCACACTCTCGACTTTATTACCCGTACCGACAGCGGCGAAAAAACTCACAGGCTTTATGTTACGGGAATTCTTGACGCTAAAACCGAGGTGCTTGTGGGCTGGAACATTACCGAAGCAAAATTTTACTTGACCCTCTAATTATATCATGATGAGGGCTAAAGTTCAAGTTTTTTGCTATAATTTGGAGGAAAAATTTATGAATAAGCAGGAAAAAACAAATTTAACGAACAAAATATCATTGCCGAAAGGTCTTATTGTCCCCGATAACGGAAAGCCTATTGAAACAATTGAAATTCCTTTGAGAGCTTCGGAATTGGATTTAATTAGGGACTCTATTATGAAAAGACAAAAGATAGTTTTTAATCGCATACTTCATTTAAAAAGGTCTGACAGCCGTGTTAAGGCGCAAATTGAGGACAATATCTTGACTTCAACTATGAGGAGAATGGGCAGTATAAAGTCTGAAAAGAGGTTCCCTTTGAAAGCTTTTGACAACGAATGGGAGGAAATTCTCCTTTGTTTGAAAAAATCAAGGCGCAAAAGTAGGGAAATGTGTGAACTTATAGAGTTCCTCTCTATGTGTTTACACAAAGAGTGATTATGCGCTGCCTAAAGAAAACGCGGTCGGGCGCGGTTTGTGAAATCGAGGTTTACAGCGTACCCGACGGCGTTAAGCTCACAAAAAATACAGAGCCTAAGCCTCAGAACGTCCGCATCGATGAGGAAAAGGCGCGGTATAATAACCACAAATCCCAAAAACGTTTTATACGACTGGTAAATACTAACTTCACAAGCACGGGGTATTATGTGACACTTACATATGATAACGAACATTTACCAGAAAGTTACGCCGAAGCTGTGAAAAACCTCGATAATTATATACGGCGGCTTCGGTACTCCAATCCTCACGCGAAAATCGTTGCAGTGACGGTTCTCTTTTCAGCTTGACGGATATGTCCGTAGGATTTACGCCCGCAAGCTTCTCCAATGCGTTTTGGCGTCGGGACGTTCCCTTTACCTTTGTGCGTAACGCATTTGCTTTGACGATTATCCACGCCTTGACTGTTGCTATTGAGCGGGTCAGTCCCTGCTTTACAAGGCGGTTCGCGATTGTCATTACTTTTGACCTTGTTTTGTTCATACTGGTTTACCTCCTGTTCATTTATTGGGGTTCTTGTTTAACCCTGTGCCTATATTATATCATACACACGCGTATACGCCAAGGCGTTTTTATGAAAATGTTGTACAAAGATACGCGTGTATATTTATATATCTTGCATATAGGCACGTATATAAAAACATGATATAATATTATAAAGGACGGTGATTTCTGTGTATGATGAAAAAGCAAAGGCAAGAACAATGAAATATATGAAAGAAAAACGCGAGAATTTAAATATAAATTTACCTCTTGGTAGTAAGGAACGATACAAAAAACACGCTGAAAGCAAAGGGAAAAGCTTAACGTCTTTAATTGTGGACTTAGTTGAAGATGATATTCAGAACAGCGACAAACCCGCCCCCGACGGAGCAGAACGGGAGGAAAGCAACGAATGGAAGTAATATATTATCCAGATGAAAACAGTGTAAAAATTGCCTCAGAACGTGACGAACCATTATTGGTTCTGATATCCTATGACGGTGAAACGCTTATAACAAGTCAGATAGATGAGGCAGTAGAACATCACATTTTATTGAGAAAAGTTGAATTATCCGATACTGATATTGATAAATATTTTCGTCTTGTGGTTGATCATTCTGGCGCAGATTGGACTTTTGTATGTCCGTCGGATTACAGCAGCATAACCCGAAAGGATAAACGTATAGAGGAATTCTTTAAAGACGGCATGAGGGTAATTCCGACTTCACTTGCGCAAATAGGTTATAATGTTCCGGTAGAAATACCAAAGAGATATCGGCGGCATTTTGACATAATGAACGGCGAATAACCACAGCTTAGAAGCATTGCCCCGCTCCCAACGGAGCAGAACGGGAGGGAAGCGAAAATGCAGAATAACAATATAAAAAGTGTAATTCACGCAAAAGATACCGATATAGCGGTAATTTCGGCTGTCGGTAAAGATGATTATATTTCTCTTACCGATATTGCCAGATACAGAAGCGATGATCCGACGGCGGTAATTTCAAACTGGATGCGCCTAAAGGACACAATAGAATTTTTGGGATTGTGGGAACAGCTTAACAACGCTGATTTTAAACCCCTCGAATTCGAGGGGTTTAAAAACGAGGCGGGAGCAAACGCCTTTGCTTTGTCCCCTCAAAAGTGGGTAAATACCACAAACGCGATCGGTATTGTGTCAAAATCGGGTAGATACGGCGGGACGTTCGCGCATAAGGACATTGCTTTTGAGTTTGCCTCGTGGATCTCTCCCGAGTTCAAGCTGTATATCATTAAGGACTACCAACGACTTAAGGAAGATGAAGCATATAGGCTTTCGCTGGACTGGAACGTTAAGCGGCTTATATCAAAGGCTAATTACAAAATACATACCGAAGCAATAAAGGAAAACCTCATACCGCCCGATATTGCAAAGAGCCGACAAGGTTTTATATACGCAAGTGAAGCGGACGTGCTGAATGTTGCCCTTTTCGGGCAAACCGCCGCAGAATGGCGCAAAGCAAATCCGCAGACTAAAGGCAATATGCGTGATTATGCCACTATAGAACAGCTTTTAGTGCTTGCCAATCTTGAAAGTGCAAACGCTATGTTTATCGAGAACGGTGTGTAGCAAAGCGAACGGGCGGTATTGCTTAATCAGCTTGCCATAAAGCAGCTGAAAACACTTTCGGATGCGGCAAGCATTAAACGGCTTGACTTATTGGACGGTGATAATAAGCTAAAATAGTTGACAAAGTGGCGAAAGTGTGGTATCATAGTATTGTAAGCTTTTCGGCTTGCTTAACGCTTTACGCGGAAAATAAAAAAGGCAACGCTTTACGCGGTTTAAAATGGGAGCGGATACGTTCCCATCTCTTTTTATAAAATCACAATGACTCCATGAAACGAAATAAAAAAGGCATTGCCTTTGGCTGCGGGGAGATATTTTGGGGATATGAAAAAACTTTTACCTATAATTTGTACTGTCATTTTAGTCTGTGGAATGACTGCGGCAGCGGTTCTGCTCGACAACCGCGAGATCATTTTCCCGGAGATCGCCGCTATCGCGGTAGGGGCGCTGGTTTCGCCAAAATTCTCATGGAATGCAAATAAGCTGCGGATATTCATATACATAACCGTTTGCGCGGTGCTTGGGGTCGCGATAGTGCTGTGGCTGCCGCTGCCGGTATGGGCGCAGATGATAACCGCGTTTCTGCTTGCTCAAATTTTGCTGGTGAACTCCAAAACCTCTTTCGCGCCTATGATCTCGGCTATGGTGCTCCCCGTAATGCTGCAAACGGATACGCCGATCTATCTTGCGTCCGCCGTGATCATGACGGCACTTATCCTGTTATGTAGGACTGCCTTTGAAAAGGTGAATATACTTGAAAAAAACGAGTTCACGCCGCTGTCAAAACCGCATTGGAATGAGTATAAGGGCATTCTTTGGCGGACGCTTTTTTCTGCGGCTATGATAGTTCTCGCGCTGTTTTTGGATTTTCGGTTTGCGGTCGCGCCGCCGCTTTTAGTGGCGTTCACAGAGTTTTCCAATCCAAACTCCAAGGCGCGGAGCTTTCCCGTAAAAGCTGTTGCTTTGATAACGGGCTGCGCGGTGCTTGGCGCGGGACTTAGATACGTTTTTTGCATAAAACTCGGCATATTTCCTTTATATGCGGTCTCCGCGCTTGCTCTTTTGTTGGTTATCGCGGTGATGAGGCTGATAAAGTCGTACATACCGCCCGCGGGAGCAATCTCGGTTTTGGCAATGCTAATTCCCGAGGAAGCGGTGCTATGGTATCCCGTGCAGATATTGGCTGGTTCGGCGGTGATAATGACGGCATCGCTTCTGTTTTTTAAAGAAAAAAATAAACTGTATTCCATACAAAAATGAAAAACCTCCTGCTTTTCTGCGCTTGCTGTCCTCCAAGCACTTCCAGCTTGCCGATCACGGAGCGGGTCACGCAGAACACTTTACCACGAAAGTTCTAACACACTATGACTATTTCCGATGTAAATAGTCTGTGTGGCAGCTTTCCTCTGCACCCCTTTCAGCGGCAAAGCCTTACGATTTACTTGGGCTTTGCCCTAAGTAACGCCATAGTACTTATGACATTCCGCAAACTCCATATCATAAGTACAGGCGCTCTCCGAGGGGGAGCTGTTCCGCTCACCCATTTTGAACCTGCTCAAATTTGAGCGGATTGCTGAACGGTTTAATGTTCAACTTTTGTTCAAGAAAGTTATCAAAAAACACGATAAAAGGCGATAAATTACAACAAGTATCATTGCAAAAAAACAACGTAAAATAGCCATTTGCAACAACTTTAAATAGAACATAATAAATAACTGGGCAAACTCCGACTCTGAAGGTCGCAGGTTCGACTCCTGTCAGGCGCACCACGTTTTAAGCCGTTTGAGGGTTCTCGGACGGCTTATTATTTTGCTCGATTTACCGATTTTGACAACAGATTGACAACAATTTAAAGAAAAATATAAAAATTAAGGCTCTTTTCCCACGTTAGGAAAAGAGCCTTTAGTTATTATCCAACATCTTCCTTTTTATCCTCCCTGCGCGGAGCAGGTTTGTTTTTGAACATAAATTCTCCGATTATGCTTGAATTGCGGGCGCGGCTTTCCTCCAACGCATGAGCATATACCTTTTCGGTGGTTTGGGGACTGGTATGCCCTAAATACTTTGCAACCGAAGCAGGGTCAACGCCGCCGAAAATGAGTGCACTTGCCGCGCTGTGCCGCAGGGAATGGGGATTGATGTGTTCCAAACCGTTCTTGTCGCATATGATTTTCAGCCATTTGTTAGCCGTATCGGGCGCATGGGGATAACCTATATTCTTTGATTGGAAAAACAGGAAATTCGTCGTAAAATCCCTTTGTTTGCCGTTGCCGTCCATTATGCTTACGCTTTGCGGGAACGCTGTACCACATTCAGCACGGAAGTTATCCCATTCCGCTTTGTATTCTTTGAGCAGTTCCATAATTTCGCCGGGAAGTCTTATAAAGCGGTGGCTTGTCTTGTTTTTCGGTGTGTCAATGTAAATTCCAGAAGCAGGACGGTAATATACGGCTTGATGTATTTCTATCTGATTGAATGTGAAATTAACATCAGACCATTGCAAGCCTAACAGTTCCCCGCGCCGTGCGCTTGTTGCAACGGCAAGGAATACGAATACCTTTACTTCCAGAGGTTCATGTTCTGCCGCCGCCAAAAGAGCACCTATTTCCTCTGACTCCAAGTATCTTGGGGCTGTCTTTTCGACTTTAGGCAGTCTTACCCGCTCCGCAGGATTGGAAGTAATGAGTCCGTCTTTGAAAGCTTCGGACAATACCATACTGACAAGGCTGTGAACCTTATGTATCTGCGAGGGACTTAACGGCTTTGCCTTACTTTCGGTAACATTAAACAGGCTTGAAACAGGCATATTTAAAGTCTCTGAAAGCCTTGCCGCCGTTTGCTGTGACACGGTTTTGCCGTTCAGTGCGGCGTTTAGGGTGGTAACGGCTATGCCGTACCGCTGTGAAAATTGCGTTTTGTTTGGTACTGCTCCCAACTTCAGCAGGTCGGTTTTGGCTTTGAGACGGTATTTTGTATCTGAAACAGCGGGCTTGTCGAACAGGTTTCTATAAAGGTTGTTCAGCGTGTTTGAGTTTATAAGCGAGATCGGCAATCCGTCAATATCGTGCAGGAGCGGGTACAATGAGCGGTAAAAATTCGCCGTGCTTATCTTTATAAGACCGTTTCGCTGTTTATCGTCCACAAGCCTGCGACAATACGTACCGAATAAAACGCGCTGTTCAGCAACCTCACCCGACAGGCATTTCGACTCATAATCAGCGGCAAACTTGTTAAGAGCCTTTTTATTAGCCGACTCCGTTCTTTTAGGGTCGGACTTCCACGTCGTTTGGAAAATCCGCTGCTTGCCTTCCGAGTCGCGTCCTGCGAAAACTCTTATGCGGTATACAACCGAACCGTCTTTATTTGTTCGTTGGGTTATGGTTGCCATTATTTTTCACCTGCTCTCTTTGGTCGTAGCGGTCTGAAAGGTGTACAATAAATTCGTTTAATTTATACCTATAAATGTCAACATGGTCGTTTCCTTGCTTATCCTGTATTTTTTTACGTTCCTTGTCCGCTCTTTTTTCGTTTTCTGAACGGTTGTCCCCCTGCTCTTTTCTTTGCATTTGTATTGTGTTGTATATTTCGTTATTATTTATAACATCTTGACTACTGCTTTTTAAGTTTGAAAGAGCTTTTGCCAAATCATACATATCCCCGTTACTTATCAATTCGTCTATGATTTCAAGTAATCTATAATATAATACCCCCTCATCATCTGTAAAGAAACAGGGTTCGCCGTTTTCGTCTGTTTCGGGGTGCCTATACTTGCTGTTTGCTGTAGTTTTGTAATTATGCAAGTTTTCTGCAGCTTTTTCTGAAAGTCCCGTATATTCGCAAACTGCACGCAAATCCGTATCAGTTGTTTTATTATCAGTCAATCCGAGCATGTAATCAGTTGAAACGTTAAAATATTTTGCCAGTTTTTCAAGCGTGTCAGTATCGGGTTTTGTTTCACCTAATAGAAACCTGCCTAAATTTTGTCGGGTAATACCTGCTCCATCTGCTATTTCCTGCTGTGTTCGACCATTACAAATTTCTCTTAGTCGTACCGCAAACGGCGAATTATAATTTTTCTCTTTTGCGGGTCTGCCTCTTTTTTTATTGCAATTATCCATAGTAAACCACCTTTTAGCATTTAAAATATGCAATTTTATTTTTTTTGCAAAAACTATTGCTTTTCTTTTCTTTTGGCATTATAATTAGTATAGCACTTGATAATTCATCTGTCAAGTGAAAAGAAAATAAAATTGCAAGGAGATGAAAAAATGATTGATTTGAATTCTTTATCATCTGAAGAACGTAAAGAAATCGAAGCGCGGCGGGAATATCAGCGCAAGTGGCGTGCCGCCAACAGGGACAGGGTGAAACAACATAACAGGCGGTTTTATGCAAAGAAAGCCGCTGAACTGACAGCAGACAAAAAAATACTGCTCAGTGAAACCAGTCACCGAGCAGCGCATAGCAATATTACAAATCAAAAACCGACTTGTTACTCCGATTATATCATATTTTTTGTGGCAAGTCAAGTCAAAATTGGAGGAATGGCAAAATGTTAAAACAAATAGATGTCCCCGTAATGTGGTCACTGAAACAAACCGAAACCAAAACAGGTTTAAAACGTCCCACACTCATACATCTTGTAAAAAGTGGAAAAATTAAATACATTCGGCTCGGTGCAGGTCAGCGAGGGAAAATTCTAATTAACGCGCAGTCGCTTTGTGACTATCTACAGGGGGCGACTGAATGAAAAACAATATTAATATTCTTGAATTTATTCCCGTAGGAAGAAAAAATGCCATTTCTATGCCAGAATTGACTTTGAGATCAGGATTAAAAGATGATACACGCACAGCTCGAAAATTGGTTTTTGAAGCGCGTCGACGCGGTGAAATCATTTGTTCTGTATGTAGCAAAAATGCAAACGGCTACTACCGTCCTGCTTTGGCTGAAGAAGCTTTGCCGTATATCCGACTGCAGGAAAGCCGCATACATAGTGCACAAGAAGCTTTGAAATCTGCTAAGCAGTTTGCGGAAGCAGGTGGACGGAATGGCTGACAAACGTTACTTTTGGCTAAAACTTAAGGAAGATTTTTTCGACGAGAAATACATCAAAGCTTTGCGCAAACTGCCGCAAGGAGATAGCCAGGTCATAGTTTATCTTAAAATGCAGCTTAAAAGTCTTAAAACAGAGGGTATTATAAGCTATGAGGGTATATTGCCCGATTGTGTAAGCGAGCTTGCATTAGCAATCGATGAGGACGAAAACGTTGTGAAGCTTACAGTTGAGGCTCTTATCCGTTTTGGCGTTGTGGAGCGTTTAGAAAACGATACGCTATCCATAAGCGGTGCGAGGACGTTTGCAACAGCTTTCGGAAGATAGCCGATAAAGAATACCCGGTTATCCTTTAAGGCGGCGTATACGGCTACTGCGTTGCTGTCGTGGGAGTTGCGGGGTTCTCTTTTCAGCTTGACGGATATGTCCGCAGGATTTACCCCTGCAACCTTCTCCAATGCGCTTTGGCGGCGGGACGTTCCTTTTACATTTGTGCGGAGAGCATTTGCTTTGACAATGATCCACGCTTTGACCGTTGCAAGTGAGCGGGTCAGTCCCTGCTTTACAAGGCGGTTCGCTATTGTCATTACTTTTGACCTTGTTTTGTTCATACTGGTTTACCTCCTGTTTTGTATTTGCTCTTTGAGCTTGATTATATTATATCATATCGACATTATATATTCAATAAGCAATTTAGCCAAACATATAATATCGTCATTGTATATATTGCATATTGACGATATTATATGTTATACTGTATAATAGGTATTGAGAAAGGAGGTAAAACGAATGGCAACAAGTGCAGCAAGACAACGAGCAACAGCTAAATATAACGCTAAAACCTATGATAGACTTGAAATGAAAGTTCCTAAGGGTGAAAAAAACGGAATTGTTTTACATGCAGAAAAATTTGACGGCAGTCTAAATAAATTTTTAAATCGCGCTGTCAATGAAACTATACAGCGAGATACAGAGGAGGGTACGCAAAATGAGTAACCGTGATTTAGCCAAAAATCTTATTGATAAAATTCCTGAAAGCAGATTGCTTTATGTTATATCATATTTGCAGGGTGCAGCCGTTCCCGATGAAACGCTCAACGCTGATACCCTTGAAGCGTTTGCGGAATTGGATAACGGAGGCGGATACAGCTTTAGCGGTGCGACCGAACAGCTTTTTAACGAGCTTTTGGAGGATTGACAATGCTTGATGTTAGATATTCCTCTAAATTTAAAAGGGACTTAAAAACCTGCTCAAAACGGCGGTATAATTTGGATTTGTTACGGTAGGTCATTGACATTTTGAGAATACCCGATATTTTGCCGCTAAAAAATTCAGACCATAATTTAAGCGGAAATTACGTTGGATATAGGGAATGTCATATTGCGCCCGACTGGCTGTTAATTTACCGCTATGACGGTAGTGAGCTGTTGCTGTATCGTACTGGTACACACGCTGATTTGTTTGGTATGTAATATAACCTGCTCCCGACGGAGCAGAACGGGAGGAATAGTATACACAATGTACAATTTGTGCAAGCTTAACTTTGTGCAGATTGCCACTATAACTTTATAGTAAAATCGTGTATAATATAAATAATAGGACCCCCCGCACCTCTCCCGTTTCGACGGTGATGTGTCCCAGTGGGGGACGTTTTTTTATGAGGTGTTTTATTGAAGTCAAAAAGCCTACAAACATTGAGGAACAGATAGACAAGATAGCGAAACGCGGGTGTAATATAGGCAGCCGTGAGTTTGCGCGCAAGGTATTAAGCGAGATCAATTATTATCGGCTTACCGCCTATTTTCTGCCGTTTAAGACTGAAAACGATATGTACATAGACGGGACAAGTCTTGAAACAGTTTATAATATCCATGAATTTGACTGTGAACTGCGTCGGCTTTGTTTCTCAATAATTGAAAAAATAGAAATTATGCTCCGTGTGCAGATTGCTTATTATCATGCACAAAAATACGGTGCGTTGGGGTATTTAAACAAGGATAATTTTAATAAATATCATAATTTGGAAAAATTTGCAGAACATATAAACCGAACTATAAAAAATAACGAGAACCAACCTTTTGTGAAACATCATATTGAAAAATATGACGGCAATTTCCCGATATGGGTCATTGTTGAATTATTGACCTTTGGCGAAATTTCACGCTTTTATTCGGATATGAAAACCGCCGACCAAAAAAGTGTTGCCTTTAAAATATGCGGTTCAACCTATCAAAATGCAAAATCTTGGTTGGTATGTCTTACAGATTTCCGAAATTATTGTGCACACTCGTCAAGGCTTTATTATACGGTGTTCACATCGAAACCTGTTACTCCTAACGGAATGGAATATATGCTGCAAAAACGTGTTTTCGATTATATTATGCTGCTTAAATTCTTTTATCCAGATAAAAATAAGTGGCAAGCTGACTTCCTTAAGCCTTTAAGAAGTCTGTTGAAAAAATACAAAAATTACATTAATCTTAAACACATGGGATTTCCCGAAAACTGGGAGGAAATTTTAAATCAGTCTCCTAAAAGCTTATAATAATGTTTCGTGAAAATAGAAACGGGAGCGGGTTCACCTGCTCTCGTTATTTTTTCCACTCATAAATTTTTAAAACGCAACAGAAGTAGCGAGGAATTTTTCAGTAAGCAGAACAACAGTATACGATCATGTCAACCGTATGCGTGAGACCGGATCGGTGGCTGTCCAAACCGGTAAACGCGGACGCAAACCAATATTAAGTCAACATCAGCTTGATGAAATTGCACAAACCATAATAGATCAGCCCGATATATCAATTCACGAAATAAAAGAAAAATTGGATCTTCCCGTCAGCGAAGAAAATATACGGGAAAAGGTCGTTCAAATGGGTTTTGTCTACAAAAAGAAATCTCTTCACGCTTCAGAGCGTGAACGCTCCCGATGTGGTCAGTCGGCGAAAGGAATGGATAAGTAAGCTTCCGAAACTTGATAAAAATAAACTTGTTTTTCTTGATGAAAGCGGTGTAAATACCGATATGACAAGGATATACGGACGCTCTATCGGTGGGAACCGATGTGTTGATAAAGCTCCTCTCAGCAAACCTCAGAGCACAACGATTTTATCGTCAGTACGCTTAAACGGAGAAACAGCATACACTACATATCAAGGCGGAACAACCTGCGAAAAATTTATAGATTATTTAAAAAGTGTGCTTGCGCCAACGCTTAATGAGGGTGATATTGTTGTTATGGACAATATGCGTACTCATCATGCTAAGGCTGTTAAAAAGGTTATTGATGAATTACAGATCAATGTTATTTACTTGCCGCCATACAGTCCCGATTTTAATCCAATAGAGAATATGTGGTCTAAGATAAAAGCCATTTTGCGAAAGTTGAAAGTTAGAGTACTTTCCGAATTACCTTCTGCTGTTGATCTCGCTTTTTCCTTTGTTTCTCAATCTGATTGCTTGGGCTGGTTTTCCTCTGCTTGCTTGTAAGGATATTTTTATGGATTTCTATAAAATGGACGAGGGTTTATTTGACGCTTACAATTCAAGCTACTTTCTTTTTTCGACAATATTAAAGCGTACTCCAATCGGGGTACGCTTTAACTATCAATTATACACTATAAAATGTCAACTGCTCAAACCTGGCTGTTATTGTCAAGGAAGTCCATTACATCGTCAACGTATGTGAACGCAAGAGATGTGCAGGTGTCAGCACAGCCGTAGTAAATGCAAATTCTGCCTGTGTCGGCGTCAACAAGGTTAGCGCAGGGGAATGTTACTGCGTCTGTGTCGCCGATAAGCTCGTAATCGGTCTGCGGGCTGATGAGGTAGGAAGCGCCTCTCTTGAGGACCTTCCAAGGCTCGTCCTTGTCAAGAAGTGCAGCGGAGAAGCTGTAAACATAACCGTTGCAGGAGGTCAGTACGCCGTGGTAGAAAATGAGCCAGCCGCGGTCTGTTTCGATAGGAATAGGACCTGCGCCCATTTTTGTAGCTTCCCAGCCCTTTGAGGGTCCCATAACGTGACGGTGCTCGCCCCAGTATGTCAGGTCGGGAGACTGGCTGATGAACATATCGCCGAAAGGAGTGTGTCCGCTGTCGGAGGGACGGCTCATCATAACGTACTTGCCGTTTATCTTGCGGGGGAACATTACGCCGTTTCTGTTGAAAGGCAGATATGCGTTTTCAAGCTGGGTAAATTCCTTGAAATCGTAAGTGTAAGCGATACCGATAGTGGGCTTCCAGCCGTAAGCGTTGCACCATGTTACGATATACTTGTCTTCGATCTTGCAAACGCGGGGGTCGTAGCCGTACTGCCACTGACCTACCTCGGGGATATCGCATTTAAATTTAATTCTCTCCTCGTTGATGTCCCAGTTGAAGCCGTCCTTGGAGAAGCCGACGTGAAGCTCCATGTTGCGCTCTCTGTCGTCAACGCGGAAAACGCCTGCAAATTTGTAGTCGCCAACCTCAAAGGGAACTACGGAGCTGTTGAAGATAGAGTTTGAAGGTTCTCTGTAGCCGTTAGCCTTTTTGACCATGATGTGGTCGCGCTTGATAATGGGGTTTGCATCGTAACGCCAAACTACGTCCCTGCAGTCTGCGGGCTTATCCTGCCAGGGGATATTGGGGAGTGACACGCCGTTTAAAACTTTTACTTTCATTGAATAACCGCCTTTCAAGGTGTATAATTCTCTGGGTAGTCCGCACTTTCGTTTTAGTCTGGGACAGACCCACATTACTATTTATTATACACTATATCTTTCCAAAAATCAATAGCAATTTTTGCACTTAAAGGTATAAGTCACAAAACTTTAACACTTATTCTTATTGAAACGGATTACATTTAATTTGAAACGGTTTACATTTCTTACGGTTCACAAATGTTTTACAATTGGCGTGGCGAGGAATGTCCCGAGGCGGAAGTTACCCCAGATTTGGAATACAATAAGCATTTACTTTACTACGTCCCTCAAAGGGGGCAGGTATTAAGATTTTATTTTATGCAAATAATTTCCTTGCCTTTATTTTCGGCAAGCTTTTTAAATTTTGCTGCGCCGCCGTATGAACGCTGCACAAAGGTTATCACAATGTCGGAACGCTCTACAAGCCATTTGTTGCGAAAATTTATTGCAAAGCGTTTCGGAACACATTCAATGCCTTCGGGGAAAATTGTGTGTAAAAAGTCCTCTTTGTTTTCGGGGAGGTAGGCGTAAACAACGTAATATTCTATCTGATAAATGCTGCTTAATTCTTTAAGGACGGATAAAGCCATTCTGTCAAAATTTCCGTGATTTCCCACATAGAAGCAATTAACGTCCCGCTTTTCTATAAGCGAGGTAATTTTTTCTTTAAGAGCGTTTTTTATTTCCTGCGGCGCGTCCGAGTGCCCGAAAAATGTACATTTCATAAAATCTCACCTTGTTAAATAAATATGTTAGTCTATATATAGTCTAACATATTTGTTAAAATAAGTCTATATGTAGTCTGCATATATAAATATCAAATGATATACTTATATTTGTTAAGTCTATATATAGTCGGAGGTTAAAATGAAAATTTCCAAAGCGGTTGCAATGCGAATTGAAGAGCTTTGCAAAGAACGCGGAATTACAATAAACGGTTTGGCAAATTTATCGGGAGTACACCCGTCTACAGTAAAAAGCATTATTTACGGCGCAAGCAAAAATCCCGGAATTGCAACAATAAAAATGCTTTGTGACGGTTTGGAAATAACTGTTGTTGAATTTTTTAACTGCGAAATTTTTCAAAGCTTAGAGCAGGAAATTGAATAAAAATAAAAAATCGGCTGAAGATCCAGCCGATTTTTATATTTTAAAATTTTATCTCATAAACCTTTCCGCATTCAGTCTCAAACTTCACCGTGTCCCCGTTGTCCTTCGCGGGGACGTTTTCTCCGCCGCAGGAAACCGATATTCCGCTGCCGACTATACGGCAGGGATTTCCGCAAAGGGAAAGCACTGCCGCGGAAACAGGCTTGCCGTGTTCCCATTCAAAGTCGACCTCGAAGCCGCCTCTTGCAATAATGCCGCGGACAAATCCCTTTTCCCACTCTTTCGGAGCGGCAGGGAGAAAATGTATTTCTCCGCTGTGGCTTTGTATCAGAGCCTCCGCAATTCCCGCGCCGCCGCCGAAATTGCCGTCTATCTGGAAAGGCGGGTGCATATCGAACATATTAATGCTCGTTGAATGAGCAAGCAGCGCGGCAATGTTCTCCCCAACCTTTTCGCTTTCGTGGAGACGCGCCCACATATTTATTATCCATGCCCGCGACCAGCCTGTGTGTCCACCGCCGTGGGTGAGACGGCGTATCAAGGTCGCCTTTGCAGCCTCAGCAAGCTCGGGGGTGTGACGTTTTGAAATAATATCCGCAGGGTGCAGGGCAAAAAGCTGTGAAACATGCCTGTGTCCGGGTTCTGCCTCATCGTAGTCCTCCGCCCATTCCATGATCTG
Source organism: uncultured Clostridia bacterium (assembly GCA_947383835.1). Taxonomy (GTDB): domain Bacteria; phylum Bacillota; class Clostridia; order Oscillospirales; family Ruminococcaceae; genus RGIG8773. The sequence continues at coordinate 5,858 of CANDEV010000008.1, read as the reverse complement.
TCCGTATTTTCCTATTTCGGGCTTGGGGAGCTTTTCTCTAAGCTCCTTTATTTTTGCAATAAATTCTCTGTCGTCCTTAGGTTTAAATTCTTCGGAAATTTCCGCGGAGGAATTTATTACCGCCGTGAACAGCGTGTACAAAATCTGACTGTCCATAGCCGCGCCCTGACAGATAGTACCCCTTGCGCCGTCCTTGGTAATATAAGTGTTTTCGGGTGAGACAGACGGACTGGTAACCATTCTGCCGCTGCCGTCGTCGATAAGGTAATCAATGAAAAATTCCGCAGCCTCCCGCATTGTGTCATATTTTTCGGTGAGGAAAGCCTTGTCTCCCGTGAATAAATAATGCTCGTACAAATGAGTGCAGAGCCACGCCATGCCCATTACCCAGAGCGTGCCGGGGAGCCATTTGTCCTGCGGGGCAGTATCCCCCCAAATATCGGTGTTGTGGTGGCACATAGTTCCCCCGCAGCGGTACATCTCACGGGCGGTAACTCTGCCGTTTTCCCTCATGCGCTCGATATGGTCGAACAGCGGTGTGCAGCACTCGGACAGGTTCTGCATTTCCGCGCCCCAGTAGTTCATCTCGGTGTTGATGTTTATGGTGTACTTGCCGCCCCAAGCAGGCCACATATCCTTGTTCCAAATGCCCTGCAAATTCAGGGGGAGACTGCCCTCGCGGCTGCCTGCTATCATAAGATAGCGTGAGAAATTGAAGTACATTTCAATAAGTCCGCTGTCGCTGACGCCGTCTTTGATTTTTTGCAAACGCTCGTCTGTCGGTATACTGCCCATATCATCGCCGCCGAGATCAATTTCACATCTGTTGTACAGCTCGGTATAGTCCGCAATATGCCATGTCAGCAGGTTTTGCACACCCTTGCGGATCGCCGCCTTAGCCTGACTTACGGACAGCTTTTCGTAATCGCCGCTTCTGTAAGAGGTCTGGCAGGCTATGGTGATAAAAGCGGAGTCCGCACTCTCGACACGGATACGGTTTGCGTCGGTGAAAGCCTTTCCTCCCTCCGAGGAGCAGGAGATTGCCGCCGCATAGGGTATACCGTCCGAAACGGTAAAAAGCAGGGTGGAGCTGTCGTAAGCTTCATTTTTGTCGTAATTGTCGTCCCGACCGTCAATGCTTGCGGTAAAGCTGATCATGCCTTTTTTGTCAGCGGTAAAGCTTATAACAGTTACATTGTCGGGATATGAGGAAAATACCCTGCGGCAGTAACGTACACCGCCGTTTGTCCAGTAGGTCTCGCAGACAGCGCTTGACAGGTCGAGACAGCGCATATAGTCGGAGTAATTTTCGGTATTATCCTGCCAAATGTGGAAGTCACCCAGGGGCTGGTAATGCCGCTGCTGCTCGTTCACGCCGTAGAAAGCGTCCTCGCAGAGACGTTCCGCCTCGGAGGTTTTTCCCTCGCGGATAAGCTGCCGCATTTTTTCAAGGTTTTCATACGCCTTTGGATTGTTCCGCTTGCGAAAGCCGCCCGACCAGACGGAGTCCTCGTTAAGCTGGATAAGCTCGTTTTCGGGGACGCCGAATATCATTCCGCCAAGTCTGCCGTTTCCCACGGGGAGAGCCTCGTCCCAGTTGCGGGCGGGCTGTTTGTACCATAAAAGCTCTGATGATTTTTTCATAAAGATATCTCCCGTTCAAATTTTTTCTTTAGAAAATTATAGCATACTTTTCTGCAAAATTCAACCGTGGGGAGCAATTCGGGCAATTAAATTATAACAGTCCGAAAAAATAATAGGGGGACGTAAAAACGTCCCCCGAAAAATCGGTGCATATTTTATAACAAATCAAACAGAGCGGAAAAAACACCTGTATCTGCCCCGCCCCCTTGAGGGGGCTTGACGCAGTAAAGCTTTTTAATTTCTGACTGTGGGGGTGACACTCGCCGCAGGGCGTTCCCTGCCCCGCCCCCTTTGAGGGGGCTTAGTGCAGTAAAGTTTTTTAGTTTTTAACTGTGGGGGTGACACTCGCCGCGGGGCGTTCCCCGCCGCCGCCTTCAAGCTTGAATTTAAGACGGAGGTTGTCCGTAACAAGAGCAATAAATTCCGAGTTTGTGGGCTTGCCCTTGCCTACGCTTATGGTGTAGCCGAACATATTGTTAAGTACGTCCACGTCGCCCCTGTCCCAAGCCGTCTCGATAGCGTGGCGGATAGCTCTCTCAACTCTGGAGGGGGACGTGTTGAAAGCTTCTGCAATAGTGGGGTAAAGCAGCTTTGTTATGCTCTCCAGCATTTCAGGCTCTTTTATGGAAAGCATTATCGCCTTTCTTAAATAATGATAGCCCTTTATGTGCGCGGGTATCCCTATCTGATGTATGATGTCGGTAACGATTATCTCCAGACGAGCATCCTTGTTTTCGGGGGGACGGCCGTTTTCGCCGCTGCTTTCAAGCCGCCTTATCGTGTTCACAAGGGCAGCAGCATTAAACGGCTTTACCATAAGATAGGCGTTGCTGTGGGAGAGTATCTCCATTTCTATCCTCTCATTTTTGTATGATGACATAACAATAAAAAACGGACGTCTTTTCATGCTTTTTGTACTTTCGATCAGCTCGATAGCATTCCCTCCCGGCATTAGCGCACAGCATACTACAAAATCAGGGATAAAGCTTTTGATCTCAGATAATATAGCTCCCGCGTCCGCAGCGCATAATTTTGCCGTATAACCCGATTCTTCGGCTTCTTTTGAGCATTGCTCTGCAAATTCAAGATTTTCATCTCCTATAAGTATTTTGATTTCCGATTGTGTTGACATTTGGACTACCTCCTAAAATTTTTCTCTTTCCATATTCTACCACAAAATGGAACAAAAATCAATACTTATTTCCCAAATTTTGTAATTATTTATCGCAGTTTACAAGGCAATACAAGATTATTTGGTAAAAAAATACAAAGTTCAACAAAATTTTATGCAAACATGGAAAAAATTATTTTCTGTCAGGATCAAAAAAGCGGTGGAAAAGCTTATTTACAAAATTCGCACACATAAATGTTGTAAGCACTTCTTATTATACGCGATCTTATTCTTTTTGAAGTATGGAGCTTGTCGAAAAGAGCCGTTAAAATAAGGAATGTTTTACAAGGTTCGGCAGCTTTTGAGGAATTTTCACGGGGTCATTCCCATAAAAAGCGTCCCATACGGAACAAGGGCGCAGCTTTCGCGCTTCTGACTGTGATTTTTCGACAAGTTCATTTACAAAAATGGAACACGTAAATGTTGTATCATGCTTTAATAAACGGATTTTCCCACCGAAGCTCTAAGCTTTTTATGAAGCGCATTCGGGAAAACCGTCTTTTAAGATCCTGTTAATGTACAGTATACAACATATATCGGCTTATGTCAAGATTTTTCAATGAATTACGACAAAAATTTGCAGTACTTGTGAAAGCAGCTGTCGGCGGGGGCAGAAAATTATCGTGCGGCTTCAACGGACATCATGGGAGCAGTTATTGCAAAGCCTGTCTATAAAATCCAAAATAAGCTTCAGGTCATTTTCGTCAAGCTTTTTCAAGCCGTCCAAAGCCTTTTGGAGAAGCTCGGGACGTGCAATATTATCATCAAAAAATTCAGAGGGTGTTATCCCGAAATAATCGCATATCGCAAAAAGCTCGGTCAGCGGAGGCAGAGACTTTCCCGATGAGATGTTGTAGATATAGCCTCTGCTGTGCCCGAGGTCGTAGCTCATTTTATATTCCGACACGCCCTTTTTCAGTCGAAGCTGTGTTATCCTGTCCCTGACAAATTCTTCATACATTTGAGGTACCTCCGATGTTTGCCGTAAAATTATAATTATAGTATAAATATTATAATGCAGCAAATTGTCCCTCGTATACTCAAATAAAATATGTTTTATATATTGAAATAACATATTAAATATGTTATAATCAAATATAAGACGATTAAATGCACCAAAATACTGCTAAAAAACAAAGGAAATTTGATATTGGAGCTGATGAGATTGAACTGCTGCTTTACGGGACACAGGCTTGTCAAGTCCACAAGAAATCTGGAGTATAAAATAAAAAAAGAGCTTAAAGCTCTTATCGAAAACGGTGTTACGGATTTTTATTCGGGAGGGACATACAGCTGGGAGGCAATGTGCGAGCTGACGGTCCTGAAGCTTAGAAAAAAATATCCACACATCAGGCTGCACCTTATTCTGCCCTGTCCCGCAAAGGAGCATACAGCGGAGTGGGACGGCAGACGGCGTGAGGTCTGCTATAAAATAATGAACTCGGCGGACAGCGTTGAGGTAGTCTCGGAGGAATATTTCGACGGCTGTATAAAGGTGCGGAATATGCGGCTTGTTGAAGCGGCGGACAGGTGCTTCTGCTATTACAATGAAAAGAATATCGGCAGCGGTACTGCTCAGACAGTACGAATGGCTGCGGAAAAAGGCATAAAGATAATAAATATTTATTCTGTCCCAAACGACAGCGAGCGCATTGAACGCTGCTTTTAAATAAAATTTTGTCCGCGGCTATTGACAGAACGGAGAAAACCATGTATAATATAAACATAAAGAGTGTATGCCCTACACAGGAGCTATGGCTTGCTGCGGAACGGGCTACTCCCCTTAATGCTTTTGATTATTAAAATAACCGCCGGCTGTAGGAAGTTTGGGCGGTTATTTGCTTTTCCCGGCTATTTATGTTTGTTGTTTTTATTGCTAAAAACAACGTAGCACAGGGAGATAACGCTTGTCAACATAATAATAAATGTCATTAATTCGTTAAAGGTAACATATGTATCCATTAATTATCAACCCCCTTTACTGTTGATAAAGGGGAGCAACCGCCTCCGCAGGCAAGGAACACTCCTGCTTCGGGCAACACTCTTATTGCTATAATATCAGATTTTTCTTTGTTTGTCAACAAATTTTGCAGTACCCCTTGACAAACCGAAAGAGCTGTGGTAAAATAAATAATTACAGAGGAGAAGTAATTTTCTGCCTCCTGCTTATTAAAATCTAATATTCCAGTAGGGGAGCTGCTTAAGGCGGCTGAGAGGGAACCAATATCTTGCGCGGCAAGTTTCACCAGTTCCGACCCTTAAAACCTGATACGGGTAATGCCGGCGTAGGGAATTTGTTCGCTTTCTATGAAAAGTCAAAGTCTGTGCGTTTGTACAGACTTTTTTTTATTCTGTCGGACAGCCATGCCGTAATTATACATTTTATAAAGTTAGGAAGTATGTATTATGGAAAGAAACTCAAAAACAAGAGTCCTCGCAGAGGGCGCGATAATGGTAGCTATGGCTTTCGTTTTAAGCTATATCAAGATTTTCCACCTGCCATGGGGAGGATCCATTACACTGCTGTCAATGCTGCCTATCGCAATATTCAGCATTAAAAGGGGCGTTAAGGCAGGACTTTTCGCTGCGTTCGTTTCCTCGCTTTTACAGCTTGGTCAGGGCATTATCGTGGACGGGCTTTTTGCTTGGGGACTTACTCCCGCAATGCTTGCCGCCTGCATTTTTTTGGACTACATAGGCGCGTACACCGCTATAGGTCTGGCGGGAATTTTCCGCCAAAAGGGTCTTATGGGCAGACTTGGAGGAACGGCTGCCGCTATTCTTATAAGGTATATTTTCCACATTGTCAGCGGTGCGGTCATATTCCACTCCGCGGGTATGATCTGGGAAACCTTTTCCACCGACAACGAGTGGCTCTACAGCACCCTTTACAACGGCGCGTATATGCTCCCCGAAATGATCTTCACGGTGATAGGCGCGGCTGTGCTTCTTAAAGTGCCGCAGATAAACAGGCTTATTGCGGAAAAAGGCTGAGCCTTTACCCTTTTGGGCGTACTTTGTCAATAAGGATAAAATGTTTCCA
>CANDEV010000007.1 GCA_947383835.1 uncultured Clostridia bacterium | reverse complement strand
GGGGCTTGCTCCCGCCTAACGCGCCAAGTAACAAAACAAACGAAATCGACCGTACAAAACAAGCTAAAAAGAGCCAAAGGCTCTTGAATAGCGTAGCAGGGGCAGGAGGGAGTAAGGAAAAAGGGAGCGCGAGGGGAAAAACCTAAGGGGGAGGGAGGGGACGGCGCGCGTCCCCTATAACTGATGAGTCCCCTCCCTCCTCCTTTGGTTGTTCCCCTCGCACCCTTGTGAACGATTAACAGTTTTTAACCTTGATACTAAAATTCAAAAACAAACCAACTTGTCCCCCACATCTCCGTGAACAGCGAACCAATAACAAACAGTGCTGAAAAAAACGACAAAACACCCCGACAAAAAAGCACACAAAAATAAAACCGGCAAATAATTTTTTAAACGCAAAATTCTCTTGAAATTGCGGCCGAAATATGGTATACTGATAAAGCAAGCCTTTACAGCTTGCTTTATACGACTTTTATTTTCATTTCGGAAAGGTGACTTTTACTATGCTTGAACATATAAAGGCTGACATTGAATCTGTCAAAAAACGCGACCCCGCCGCCCGCAGCACCGTTGAGATCCTTCTGACTTATTCGGGACTTCACGCCGTTCTCATGTACCGCGCCGCTCATTGGTTTTATGAGCTGAAGCTGTACACAGTCGCAAGGTGCATTTCCCAAATAGCACGTTTGCTGACCGGTATCGAGATACACCCGGGCGCAAAAATCGGCAAGGGCTTTTTTATCGACCACGGCTCGGGAGTTGTCATCGGAGAGACCACCGAGATCGGAGACAACTGTCTCGTTTATCAGGGCGTGACCCTTGGCGGCACGGGCAAGGAAAAGGGCAAGAGACACCCCACTCTCGGCAACAACGTTATGGTGGGCGCGGGCGCAAGAGTATTGGGTCCCTTTAAGGTCGGGGACAACGCTAAAATTGCCGCCAACGCAGTTGTCTTGGAGGAAGTCCCCCCCAACTGTACGGCTGTGGGCGTACCCGCAAGGATAGTCCGCAAAAACGGCAAAAAGGTCTCCGCCTGCGACATGGATCAGATACACATTCCCGACCCTGTTTCACAGGAGCTTTGCAAGCACCTCATGCGTATAGAAAAGCTGGAAAAAAAGATAAATGAAATGGAAATTGCCGAGATCGGGAAAAGGCTTAACAATAAGAAATAAATGCTGCGAAAAATACTTAAAGGAAGTAATCATATGAAGCTGTACAACACATTAACAAGAAAAAAGGACGATTTTACCCCCCGTTTTGAGGGCAAGGTATCCATGTACACCTGCGGACCCACGGTGTACCACTACGCCCACATAGGCAACCTGCGGAGCTATATCATGGAGGACGTTCTTGAAAAATATTTCCGTTACGCGGGCTATGATGTTAAGCGCGTTATGAACATCACCGACGTTGGTCATCTCACAAGCGACGGCGACACGGGGGACGACAAAATGCTCAAGGGCGCAAAGCGCGAACACAAGTCCGTTATGGAGATCGCGGAATTTTATACAAAGGCTTTTTTCGAGGACTGCAAAAAACTCAATATAAAGACTCCCGACGTTGTAGAGCCTGCAACCTCCTGCATTGACGAGTTTATCCGCGTTATCGGCGCGCTCATCGAAAAGGGATACGCTTATGAGGCGGGAGGCAACGTCTATTTTGACACCTCAAAGCTTGACAAATACTACGTTTTCAACGATTTCAAGGAGGAGGACTTAGCCGTGGGTGTCCGCGAGGGCGTTGAGGAGGACTCCAACAAGCGGAACAAGGCTGACTTTGCCCTGTGGTTCACAAAGTCCAAATTCGACGATCAGGAGCTTAAATGGGACAGTCCCTGGGGCGTTGGCTACCCCGGCTGGCATATCGAGTGCTCCTGCATAAGCATGAAAAATTTGGGAGAATACCTGGACATACACTGCGGCGGCATTGACAACGCTTTCCCCCACCACACCAACGAGATCGCCCAAAGCGAGGCTTACTTGGGACATGATTGGTGCAATTACTGGTTCCACGTCCACCACCTCAACACCGAGGGCGGCAAGATGAGCAAGTCCAAGGGCGAGTTCCTCACTGTTTCACTTTTGGAGGAAAAAGGTTACGACCCGTTGGTGTACAGATTTTTCTGCTTGCAGTCCCACTACAGAAAGTCCCTTGTTTTCAGCTGGGAGAACCTTGACAACGCCAAGCTTGCCTATGAAAAGCTTGCGGCGAAAATTGCGGGGATATTGGACGGCACAGGGGAAATTGACGAAGCAAAGTCCGCGGAATTAAAGAAGAAATTTACCGACGCTATGGACAACGATCTGAACACGGCTCTTGCAATTACGGCGGTCTACGACGTTTTAAAGGCGGACGTGAGCAATGCGGCAAAGCTTGCGCTTATAAAGGATTTCGACAAGGTTTTGTCCCTGGGACTTATCGAGGCGGCGGAAAAAATCTCCGCAAAGGCTGACGGTGAGGATGTTCTCCCCGATGAGGTAGCCGCTCTTGCGGAGCAGAGAAAAGCCGCGCGGAAAGAAAAGAATTTTGCTCTCGCCGACGAGCTTCGGGACAAAATTACCGCACTCGGGTATGTTATCACCGAGACGAGAGAGGGTACTAAAATCACAAGAAAATAATAAGCTGTGCAAAATAAAAATCCTCGGGAAATCTTAAGATCTCCCGAGGATTTGTTTTTTTATTTACGCCTGTACAGCAGGCTTTTTAACGATACTCAAAACACGCACGATAACTGTGCTAAGGCAAAGATTGATAGCCGTTTCAACAAAAAAATTCCAGCCAACAAAGCCGACTATAAGATATGCGCCGACATTGTCAAAGCCTGCCCCCGCAGCCCATTCGGAAATGGTGCTGTAGAAAAAAACAAGGCAGCCCAAAAGGAAAATTCCCGTATTTACTATAGGGCAGATAACCGCAGCCGTAAGTATGGCAGCCCAGCGGTTTTTGTTTTCAAGAAGCTTGTAAACTCCAGCTGCGGCAGCCCCTGCAAGAACTCCTTTAAGTATGCAGGTCACTACCGTTCCCGGTACGCTTACCGCTAAAAATGCAGCGGCGTCCGTCATCAGTACTACAACTCCGAAAACCAGTCCCAGCCATGCCCCCGCTTTCCAGCCGTACATTGCCGCACCCACAACTATCGGGACAAGGACCAACGTAATGCTGAACGGTCCAAATCTGATACCGATAGCAAGCGCCTGAAGCACTATAACTATCGCCGTAAGCACGCCCATTACTGTGAGCATAAGTGTTTTTTCTCTTGTTTTTGACATAAAAATTCCTCCTACTGTAAGCCCTTTTATAGGGTCTCGCGTAATTTTCGGAATATTCGGCAAAAAAATTTAAAAGCTTTTTTAATTTTTTAAGCGTTCTTTTTGTAAAGCGTGTAAAGCCCGTCTATAAGCAGGGTCTCGTCAAGAATAAATTTTTCTCTGCAATAAGGCAGTATCACAGGCGCAAGTCCGCCTGTTGCGATAACCGTCGCGTCCTGCCCCACAGCCTCTTTATAGCGCACCGCCATGCCGTCCATCATGCTTGCCGTACCTATAATGCTGCCCGACTTCATGCTGTCCACGGTATTGGTGCCGATAAGGACGTTCCCCGTCAGCTCGGTGTTTATGTCGGGGAGCGCGGCTGCCGTTGCGGAAAGAGCCTTAAGGGACACCTTTACGCCCGGTATTATCGAGCCGCCAAGGAAAAACCTGTTCCTGTCGATAGCGGAAATAGTGGTCGCCGTCCCTAAATCGAAAATAACGCAGGGAGGGTCGTATTTCTCCATTGCGCCCACCGCGCCGCAGACTAAGTCCGCGCCGAGAGCGGCAGGGTCGTCAATTTTGATGTTCACGCCCGTTTTTATCCCGGGACCCACCACGATCGTTTTGAAGCTGCCAAGACGTCCGAGAGCAGCCCCGAAAACAGGGGTAAGGGGGGTCACAACGCTTGAAACGATAGCTCCGCTTATGTCCGAGGGCTTATATCCGTAAAGGGAAAGTATCTCGCTGAACTTAACGGCATACTCATCTGCCATAAGGGCAGTTTGGGTTGCTATCCGTGAGGTAAACAGCAGCTTGTCATTTTCAAAGCCGCCGAGAACAATATTTGTATTGCCCGCGTCCACGGTAAAGATCATACAAAACACTCCTTTACTTTGCCGATATTCCATAAATATTATATCTCAAAAAAACAGATTTGTCAATAAAAAATATTACAGTGCTCCCGCAAAAAGTATTATTTTATAGGATTTCTGCAATAATGAATAATACTAATTTCTATCTATAGCGGTACATAAAAATATCTTGACAAAATTCGTAGGGGACGGGTTTCCCGTCCCGTGGTTCAGCATATTTTTGTATCGCGGGCGGGAAGACCCCGCCCCTACAGTATGGCTATTTTTATGAATTGCTATAACGCTAATCATGCCTTTGCTCTTTATTGGAAAACATCTCGCAGAACCTTCCCGCAAAGGCAGGCTCTTCCCCTTTTGCGTAAAGGTGGGAAATGTCTCCCACCGCGCTTGCCCTGAAAAACGCGGTACCCTCTCTCCGCTCCTCGGAGCAAAGGGTCGTCACCGACGTTGGCGCGGTCATAAGTCCGTGCCACAGTATCATTGGGGATATACCCAGCAAATGCCCCAGCATAACGCACTGCACCCCGAAATGACAGAAAAACACTATCCTGTCCTCGTTGGGCTTCACCGCTCGGTAAAAATTTCCCTCCCGCACGTAGCCGTGGCTTTCAAGGACTTTATCCAGTCCGTCCCATACCTCCGAAAGCTTTTCTCTCATGCTTCCCGACTGCATTATCGGCGTTTCGTACCACAAATTTCTGTCGTAATATTCGGGAACAGCCGTCCACTCCTCCGGTATCATATCCCAGGGAATGCCCCGCTGCAAGCCTGTTTTCGGGTCTGTTACGGGGACGTTGAATTCCCGCAGCCAAGGCAGCGTCTCCGCCGTCCTGCCTACTTTTTTCAGCGTTGCGGCGGCAGTATCCCGCGCCCTGCCGAGAGGGGAAACATAATAATTTTTCACCGTCAGCGGAGCGATCCTTTCCGCAAGCATATCAGCCTCCCGCCAACCCTTTTCCGTCAGGGAATCTATTGAGTAATCGGGGTCGCCGTGGCGTATTATCAGTATTTTCATATCTGCATTTCCTCCAATATTTTTTATAGCTATCCACAAAATAATAACCATGTCTGTAGGGACGGCAGACCCGTCCTCTGCAAAATCTGCGCGAATATTTTAGGAGCGCTGTAAGTTATCACAGTAAATTTTCCTCGCTCCATTCCTGCATTTCAAGCAGTATGGGAACAAAGCTTTCCCCCATTTTTGTAAGGGAATATTCCACCCTTGGCGGCACCTGCGGATAGACCCTTCGTGATATAAAGCCGTCCTCCTCCAGCTCGCGGAGCTGCTTTGTGAGAGTGGCTTGCGTAATTCCGTCGAGCCGCCTTTGAAGCTCATTGAAGCGTTGGACTCTGTATGCCGATATGTACCAAATAATAAGTATCTTCCACTTGCCGCTTATAACAGACTGAAGCCTGCTCATCGACTCGCAGCGGGCAAGCTGCTTTTTCTCGGTATGCTTGTTTTCGGGCATATAAATTCCTCCGTTCATAAATATTATACCTTATTGGACAGCAGGTGTCAACTCGTTTGATAAAGTCCGAAAAATAATGTCTGTAAGAGCGTTTCGGTATCAAAAATGATAGTATATATTAAAAATAATCGTACTTGTCAAATAATTTCGGAGGTGCTATAATCATTCCGAAAGGATTGATGTTTATGCACTTTACAGGAACTGTATGGAGACCGCCTTATGAGGCGTGGTCTGCCTTATTGCAGGTCACAGCGGGCTGCACCCACGGCAAATGCAAATTCTGCACTCTGTACAATGACGTGCCGAGGTTCAGAATGTCCCCCGTTTCCGAGATAGAGGAGGATCTGCGGGAATTGTACAGGTACGCCCCCGACTCGACACGGCTGTTTTTGGTGGGCGCAAACCCCTTTGTTTTGAGTACCGAAAAGCTAAAGGAAATTGCCCGTATTTCAAAACAGTATTTACAGCGTCTTACAAGTATCGGCTGCTTTGCCAGAGTGACTGATATTGCTCCAAAAACAATATCGGAGCTGAAAGAACTGCGCGTACTGGGCTACAACAGGATAACCATAGGCGTTGAAACAGGCGACGACAGCGCGCTGGATTTTATGGACAAGGGGTACTGTGCCGCCGATATTATCGAACAGTGCCGAAAGCTGGACTGCGCCGGCATTGAGTATAATTTTTTCTATCTTACGGGCATAAGCGGCTTCGGCAGAGGAAAAGACGGCGCGGAAAAAACTGCGGAGGTCTTTAACCGTCTTGCCCCTAAAATAGTGGGCGCTTCCATGCTGACGGTCTACCCTGATTCGGCTCTGTACGAAGATATCTTACTCGGCAGCTGGAAGGAGGAGAGCGAAACGGAAAAGCTTGCCGAAATGCGCGCTTTGATAGAAAGGCTTGAAATACGCACCCATTTTGCCGCGCTGGGAGCTTCAAATATGTTTATGCTCCGCGGAGACCTGCCCTCCGACAAAGAAAAGCTTATTGCGGACATAGACAATATTATGCGTAATTACAGCGAAGAGGAGATGCGCGGTTACCGTATAAATCTAAAGCATTTGTGACCGAAAAAGGCAGCTCCGCAAAAGCATATCTGCGGCGCTGCCTTGGATTTTACCGTTTAAAAAATTATAAATTCAGTTAGGAAAATACCGAGCGGTACGCTTCTGCGGCTTGGTAATCACCCTGCCTGCAAATTTTCCGATATTCTTAATACTCCGTCTTTGTTACCTGCAAGTCGGCGATAAATTCCTCAAATTTCGGGAGCTGCTCTTCCCAGTCCGCCTTAGCCGTATCAAACATTACCGCGTAAACGTCCTGCTCGGAATAGAAATAATAGTTGCGTCCCATAAACCTTGCATATTCGGATTTTATAGGATCGCCCTCGGGATCGTCGGGGTTTTCCACAAACTCATACTGTATCATCTCATAATCATAGTATATCGCGTCAAAGCCGCATATCTTCGCCTCGACAGGGTCGCCGAAATTCGTGTCCGCCGCGTTGTTTGTGATGTTTGATATAACTATGCCCGCGCTGGTGCTTTCCGCCCATGTTGCAAGATCGGGGAAGCTGTCGGCATAGTTTCCCGCACGTATGATCACCTTTGAGCCGCCGTTGGCAAAATGCTTGCCCTGACCCTCTTCGCTGTAATTTACAAGCTTATATCCTCCGGGAAATTCCTCTCCCTCGGTCTTGTTTGATATCTTGTTTATAGCATAATCGTCGCCCTCTGCAATGGTCGTGACCTCAAAGGGGTCCTCAGCCTCCTCGGTCGGTACGGAAGTTACGTCAGCCTGTGACGCGGTGGTGGTATCCGTCTCGCCGTCCTGCGATGAACAGCCCGTCATTAACGCCGCAGCGCACAACGCGGCTAAGATACCGCTTATAATTCTTTTGAATTTTTGATTTTTCATTTTTAATATCCTCTCTGTAAATATTGTGTACCCCTTATACTAATTTACGACTAAAAAGCGTGTAAAAAATCAAGCAAAAATTTGCGCGTATGATTTTTTCGCAGACCTTTTACCTGCGCTTTTAGGAGTAAATCAGTATTATATCCCGTTGTCTTTCTCGCTTGCTTTGTCTCTGTTTTCGGAGGTATACCGTCCGCTTGATCCCGCGGAGATATTCCCTAAGAAAAACGCAAGCTTTTCAGCTATGCCGCGCCGCCGTCCCGAACCGTCAACAAGCCGTCCCGCAAAGACCGAAGCCCCTCTCGGCATAGTCTCTATATTCATTTTGCAGATCAAGCCGCCGTGAATGTTTTCCTTTGTAAACCTTGCCCCGTTTTTAATTCCCAGCACATCATAAATATATTCGGCAAACAGCCTTATATCAAAGCCGCCCCGAGTTCCGCGGATATGGGAAGCTTCCGCATATCCTGTTCTGTCCGCAACATCCAGCGACATTACCGTTACCTCGGCTCTGTCTCTGCCCGAACGCCTTGCCGAAAAGATCATTCTTTCGGGATAACGTCCGCCTCCGCAGCATTCCGCCGTCATTGAAGCAACGGCTGTTTCAAAAAGATCTGCGTTCATGCGGAAGAAAATGTCTCTGTCGTAATCCTCGATTATCCTTACCCTGTCTGCGGCAGCGCCTGCAATGCAGCCTATAACACCGCCGCAGACGCCGCTCCCCGGCTTGCTGTGCAGCAAGCTTTTTATCCCCGATACCACCGCGGTCATTTCCTTGTCGAGGATTATGATATCGTCAGGCTTTTCGGGATCAATAAGAGAATATATCCGTTCAGGATAGGAAGCCTCGCTCTCCAGCGCGGCAACGCTTTCATATATTCTGTCAAATTCCTCCGCAGCCCTGCTTCTGTTGAGAGAACCTGCTGAAATATCGTCAAAAAGCCTGTCCGTAACAGAAGTTATCTCCCTCACGGCAGTCCTTATCCTTGAGCATATATAACCGATATATCCCCTCACAGTCGTCTCCGAAACAATACCCTTCGGACTTCTTGAAGCGATAAGCTCTATTATATAGCAGCTGCTGCCGCTGTCCGAAACTTTTATGACGTTGAACGTGCAAAGCTCGCCGTTTATTTCCTTTGAGATCAGACCGGTGTACGGTCTGCCTCCGGAAAAAATATCATCCGCGCTTTCGCCGACCTCAAATATTTCAGAGCCTCCTATGCAGATGTCTATGCTGTTTTTCCACAATATCTCCAGCTTCTCGTCGGCGATCGCCGTTGGCACTCCCGACGCCGAATATTCTTTTTTCAGCTTATAGACATTATCCATTTTCCGCTCACCCTCGGACTGATAAAAAAGCCCCTCTTAAAAGTATACCGCAACTCCGCGCTCTTTGCAACTCTTTTTAAAAAATATCATCTTATTTTTATATTTTCAACACATTGCCGCATTGCACATTCTGTTCAAAACAAACACAGATTTTTTATCTGCACTTTTATAGCGATCCTATAAAATAATGCCTTTTATAGGATCGTGGTCTCCCCGCCCGCAATTATGAAACAGCGGGACGGGAAGCCCGTCCCCTACAGATACGATTATTATTTTGTCGGATCGCAATAATTGGAGATCGGTATTATACGTATTCTATTATATAAGTCAATATCCTGTACTGCTCATAGTAATCCGTCCAGTTAAGCTTTATCCTTATCCCGTAATCAGACTGCGCCCGCTGTCTTATAGTCTCGAAAGCGGCGGAGTTGTTGCCCAGCTTCGACGTTACCGATATATACAGATCGTTTGACGCAAACTTGACCATTGCGCTCTGCTCATGATTTTTCACCGCGTTCAGAACAGCGTTCTGTGACGCTGTAAAAAATTCCTCCTCGGTGTTTATATCCGCGCCCTCACGTACAAAATAGTTTTCATTCCTGCCCGTAGCCTTTGGCGGCGGCGCTGGATATGTCCGTATCGTGTGATTGTTTTTTATCACCGAGTCCGTGACCATAAAATACTGATAAAGTATCACTTCAGGGTAATCCGCGTGAAGCACGTCGTCCGGATTATCCCACGTAACATCAACATGATACCAGTTGCCGCCCAGCTTTACCATATTCCACATATGCGGGACGTTGGTCTGCACCGTAACGCCCGTAACGATAGTGTTCTCGATCCCCGCAAGGTTGCAAAGGTATGAAAACGCCTTTGCATATCCCTCGCACAGCGCCTTTTTCTGCACCAGCGCGCCGTATATCGTGTCGCTGTAAGGGCTTTCCGTGTCGTTTTCGCAGTTCAGCACCAGATAGTCATGAAAATATTTCAGCTTGTCGTAATCGTCCATTTCGGGAGTGATACCGTTCATTATCTCCCTTGCCGCCCTTTCGGAGGCAATATTCATGCTGCTTACCTCGTCTGCGGTGAGACGGTACTCATACACTATCTCAAAATCCTGCGTCTGCTTATTGACCTCTATCCAACGGTTGGAAAGATGAAAATAAGCAAGCTGCTCTATCCTGATTACCTCCAGTATCCTCTGAAGTATCGAGGAGTCCACCTCAAGACGGACTCTTTCCCTGTGATTTCCGAGGTCGTTCAAAATAGCGTCGTAAACTTCCTTATCCTGATCGGTAAGCTCCGCGGTTCTGTAATAATCCGTTACCATGCCGTTGGGGACATAAAATTCGGCATTGCTCGTTGTTTGATAAGCCTCCTGCTCTCCCGCAACGGCGGAGGTACCGTTTGAATAAATATGGATACCGTCCTCCGAACCGTTTCTGCGGCAGCCGCTCATTATAAGCAAAGCCGCAGCCGAAGCAGCCGCAAGTATTCGTTTGACCGCTGTGCCGCGAAAGCCCGCACAGCAGGATTCCCTATTCTTCAAATTCCCACCACCTGACGCAACGCCGAAATTATATTACCGTATAAAGCCCGCTCTAATTTGTATAATCCAGATACAGCGTTATTATACGGGTACCCTCATCATATGCGTAAGAAATATTATCCGTCCTGAACTTGTTATCGGACATTGTAAGCGCATCGTTCATAATATCTATCGCCCGCTTTTCCGAAAGCCCGAAAAGCTTGTCCATAGCCTCATCGTAAACGTCCTTGCCGGCGCACCTTACCTGCGCCGTGACCTTTTTCTCCTCCGCGGATCTAACGACCTGCTCCGTAAGTATCTCCCTTACAGATTCCCAATCGTCTCCCACAATTCCGTTCCTGACATAATAGTTGCACCTTTGCGCGTCAGCCTTCGGATAATCGTAATCTGTATCGTAAATATCACGCTTTGAATATATGGTCTCATCATCGAGGCAGAAGTAATCGTACCGTACATACCGTCCGTAATTCGCCGACTCCGCGTTGTCATAGGTCGGGTCGATATGGTACCAGTCGCCGCCTATCTTTACCATATTCCACATATGAGCTATACCGTCAGCGTCGCCCGTTATCGTAAGCGTTTCAATGCCGACCTTCCCGCAGAGATAGGAAAACGCCTTTGCCATGCCCTGACACAGCGCCCTCTTGTTCACAAACGCGCCGTAAATATTATTGCAGTTTTCCGCCTTGTCGTCGTAAACTACATTTTCACATATATAGTCGTGAAAATATTTCACTATATCGTACTGCGACATATCCTCGGTAATGCCGCCGAGCACTCTGTTTACCTCTTCGTCTATGGCGTTCTCCATTCGGTTTATTTCCTCTTCGCCGTGCTTGTATATTATTACCGCCGAAGCCACCGTCTTTGTGGAGGACTGTATCGAATACTGTATTTTCGGGTCGATAAAAAACATATTCAGCTCGTCGTTGTATATCTGCTGATATACCGCAAGGTAATCGTCTGCGGTTATCCCCATGACCTCTGAAAATTTAATGTCCGTCCTGCGCCTGTCAACAGCAGTCACAATAGCGTCATAAATATAAGTGTACTTTTCGTTGTCAAGCGCCTTATAGCTGTATGGACGTACTATCTCTTCCCTTGCGGTGTAAGGAGCAAAAGGATCCGCCGCCTCGGGAAGCGTTGTCACCACCTGAATAACGTTTTCGGTATCGGAGGATACCGTCCCGCTGTCAGTATCGGAAGAAAAGGAAAAGCTCTGCGTTGTATCGGACAGGGAAGAAGCGCTCGTTTCCGCCGCCGACGGGGTCGTGGAAGTAAATTCCGAAATAGGTACTCTCGGTATGCCGGGTATGGTAGAGACCGCTGTTGTGCCGTCTATGGGGTCTGTAGGCGGATTTGTCGTTGTGGCAAGCTCCGGAGTGGCAGAGGTAGCCGCCGTTCTGGAGGTGCTTTCCCTTGTGGGGAGAGTTATCTCCTCGGTAGTGGTGGTCTCCTCGGTCATGATACTTACCGTAGGCGAAGCGGAGGTCGTCACAGGCGCGGGGAGAGTGTCCTCCCACTCCGCGGTATGAGTGTCGCATGATGAAAGCATCAATGCGGACAGCGCCGCCGCTCCTATCCTCAAAAAGCCTTTTTTAAACCTGTTCATAAAACGGCATTTGCTCCTTTAAAAAAATTAGAAAATAATGATCGAAAAAATCTTTTCATACTAATTTCCGTCTAAAAAGCGTTTAAAAAATCAAGCAAAAATTTGCGTATATGATTTTTACGCAGATTTTTTAACTGCGCTTTCAGACAGAAATCAGTATCAGGACTTGTCCTGTTCATATCTCAGGGAGAGATGAACAATGTGCAGAGTATCGTTGTTATGCCTGTAGGCGGAGCTTATTTTAGTGCCGTATTCGCCGTTTATATCCTCGATGATATCCTTCATCTCACCGTTGTCGATAAGCCTTGCCAGCGCGGCAAAATATTCGTTTCCGTCCGAAAGCCTGAACTCCGTCTCACGCTTTCCCGCAAGCCCCGCAGTCTTTACCTGCTCCCTCATAGCCTCCATAGCCTCCGCGGCAGTACCGTAAACAAGACCCTTTCTTGTAAAGTAATTCCCCGCCGTTGCCGTGCATGCAGGAACACCGCTGTAAAGCTCGTTGGTAAAATGCGTTATCCCCTCTATCTCGGCGTCCGTTACAAGCATATAATCATGGCGGACAAAATCCTTCTGATCCCGCTTTAAAATAGGATCGTCCCATGTACAGTCAACATTGTACCATTCTCCGTCGAGAATGACCTTGTTCCACGCGTGAGTCGCGCCGTCTGCGTCGCTGCCCGTCACCATATAGTTAGGTATGCCCGCCTCGCTGCACAAAAACGCCATAGCCGCCGCATAGCCCTCGCACTGACCCTCGCCGTCCACCAGCACCCCGTAAGCCGAGTTGCTGTTTGCGCTTGCCTGCGAAAACTCGCAGCCCGTAACTATACTGTCGTGAAAATACACCAGCTTGTCAAAAACGTCCGCGCTGTCCGAAATGCCGTTTATTATCTCCGAGGCCGCAAGATCAAGCTCCGCCCGCATAATGCTTGCAGCGTCCTTGGTAAAAAGATAGCTTAATTTATAAACGCTTATCTCCTTTTCGGGGCTGTAAAAAACGTTGCTGAGCCAGAAAAGATCCCTCTCCTGCGCGTAGACGAGGCGGTATATCTTATTCACCGTGTTTCTCGGTACGGGATAGTCAAAGCTTACGGACTCCTCAAAGCTCTCCACAGCTTCGCGTATCTTGTCGTAAAGCTGCTTCTCTTCATCGCTGAGCATTTCGTAAACAGGTGAAACAAACTCTCCCTCCGTAATTTCCGGGGAAATAACCACACTGCCGGAGCTGTCCGAAACAGGCTCCTCCGAAATTTTACGGCAGCCGCCGAACGATAGAGCGGCGGCTGCGCATAAAGCCATAGATACTATCCTGCCGGATAATTTCAATTTATTTATCATCATATAAAAATATCAAAGATCAATTATACAGAACGTCAAATTCGATTATCAGCATCTCCTCGCTGCACGCAGCGTTGCTGATTCCTCTTACGCCGGAAAATTCTCTTGCGTACTTCTGATAGTCAGTGCCCTTTGCGTAAAGCTGATCGTAAAGCTCCTTTGAGCCTACCATGATGTGCGCCGAACGGGATTTGTTCTCTGCCGCCTTTTTGATCTCAGCCTTTAAAGCAGCGTCTGCGGAATCAAAATCATTGTAAACATATCCGCTCTTTATGAAATAGTTCTGGGCGGTCTCCGTGCAGGCAGGGGGAGTAAAGTATGTGATGTACTTTCCGCTTGAAAGCTTGTGCTGATTAACGTGCATATGAGTAACGTTATGTATCCACTTGTCGGGAACAAGGAAGTAATTGTAGCGTATATTCTTGTAGTTCGGCGGGTCCATAAGCGGGTCGTCCCATGTGCAGTCGATGTTGTACCATTTTCCGTCAACGTCAACCACGTTCCACGCGTGGGAAGCTCCCTCTGCGGATTCGCCAGTTACCACCATGCTGACAATGCCCGCCTTGTCGCAAAGATACTGCATAGCCTTGGCGTAGCCGTTGCACTGAATGTTGCCCTGCGGTTCGCCGCTGCCGAAAGCGTTGTAAATACTGGTATTGTAATCCTGATTGCCCGATGAAAATTCAAAGGAAGAATTAAGCACAAGATAATCATGAAAGACCTTGAGCTTTTCAAATGTTGAGGACTTGCCCGCAGCCTCGCTTACAAGCTTGTCCGCCGTGGCGTCTATAGCCGACTGCATCTGATTTATTGCCTCGGAGCTTTTTGTCGTATAGAAAAGCTTTCCGACCTTTACCTTTGAGTTCATGTAGAAAAGTCTTGGCTCCTGATTGTATACCATGCCGTATATCTTAGCCCATTCCTCTATAGAGTAAGCGTCCTCCTCGCATATCTTGTACCGCAGACCCTCAATACCGCTTACAATATCGTCGTAAAGCTTCTTCTCCTCCGCTGTAAGAGTGGAGTAGCCGTACCTCTCGGTGTTGGTTTTTGGAATACTGAGATCGGGGGCGGTGCTTTCGCTTGTCATAGCCGCAAGGATATCGTCCTCGCTGAGAGTCTCGGTGTTCACGGGAGTTGTTACCGCGGGAACTGTTATAGCGTTTCCGTCAATATTTGTAACAGCGTTTCCGCTGTCGTCGGTAAGCACTACAGTCTCCTCGGTCTCAGCCGCTGAAGCGGCGGTGGTGCTGCCGGGGTTTCCGTCAAGATCGGCTTCATCGTTGCCTATCACCTTTATTGATACCGATGTCTCCGAACCGTCCGCGGGATCCTGATCCGTATTGCTTGAACAGCCCGCTCCCATCATAGACAAAGCCATAATAAAAGCGAGAACGCTTAAAAACTTCTTTTTCATTTTTTACACATATCCTTCCTGATAGAATAATTTTCACATATTTTTCTTATGATATTGCATAGCAGGGATAAATCAAAGCTGTGACCTACCCCTGCTTATTTAAATTTTATTTGTAAAGAATATCATAGTCAACGACCAGCAGATCCTCCGTAAAGGTAGGCTGCTTTCTTATCTTGTCAACCTTGCTGCTCTTTTCTCTTGCGTAGTCCTGGAATTTTTTCCACATATCGTTGGACATGAGCTTGTCATATGTAGCCTTGTCTGTAACTCTGATGTGAACAACGTTCCTGTTCTCCTTGATAGCCGCGTCGATCTCGTCGTACATAGCCTGTGTTGCAGCCTCAAGACCTGTAAACTCCTTGTTGTAAGCCTTGAAATAGTAGCATGAGGTCTTTGTGCAGGCGGGAGGCTCGTATATCTTTACGACCGTGCCGCTGTTTCTTGTCATTGTAGCCTTTCTGAGGTGAGAATTTTTTGTCATCTCATCATTTGCAAGGAAGAACAGATATTTTGTATAATCCTTGTTGCCCCATGTCTGCTGAGGATCGCCCCACATTGAGTCAAGAATATAGTAGCCGTTATCACAGTAAACGATGTTCCACGCATGGGAAGAACCCTCCGGATTCATGCCGGGAACTGTCATGCAGTCGATGCCCGCATAGTCGCAGAGATAAAGTATGGATTTAGCGTAGCCCTGACACTGAGCAACTCCGTAGCCGCCGATACCGTTTATGATCGTGCTTCCGTCAGGTCCCGCAGAGGTGTCGGGAGTATTGTTGCGGATCACCCAGTCGTAAATGACCTTAAGCTTGCTTATAGTGCTGCTGTAGCCGTTTACCGACTTCATGATCTCATTCCTGTTCTTGTCGATAACAGCCTGATAGGTCTCCGCGTCGCTCTTGCTGTGAGCATAGTTTATCATGAGCATACCGCCCAAAGCTGTAGGCATTGTTCTTGAAAGCCAGAAAAGCTGAGGCTCGTTGTCGTACACCATGCTGTAAACTCTGTATATCTGATCGCTGTCAAGACCCTGAGGCATATCCGTCATATCATTGAAACTGTAAGCCGCCTCAACGATCGCCTGATAAAGCTCCTTTTCCTTGCTTGAAAGCTGCTGATAAGGATATCTGTCCTTAAAGCTCTTGGGGTGCTTGCCGTCTACCGAGGAAGAACCTGTGCTCGGCTTTTTAGTCGTCACGGGAGTATCGTCGATGATAAGACCGTCGTCCTCCGTTACCTTTGCGGTTGTGGAAGGCTTCTTCGCCGTTGTCTCGGCGACGGGAGCCTGATCGGTCACATAGTCGGAGTGGATGAAAGTGCCGTCCGCAAGCTTATAGTAGCCTGTATCCGTAGCGGCAACAACGTCTATCTTTGTTCCCGCGGAATATTTTTTTATAGCTTCAGAGCCGACTACAGCCTTTTGTCTTGAATAGCATGAGGTCTTTATATACAGCGTCTCGCTTATCTCCGTCTCGTTCCATTCCTTTGAAGCGGCGGCAGTCGCTGTGGCAGCGGTATCCGCGGAGGTCGTTGACGAAGCTTCGGTCTCTGAGGCTGTCGTTGTCGTCTCAGTTTCGCTTTCCGTAGTCTCCTCCGTTGTTGTATCCTCCGTAGTGGTTTCTTCCGCAGTTGTTGTTGTAGTCTCCTCTGTTGTCATCTGCGTAAGAGACACCGAAGGGGTCGTCACATCGGGAAGCCCGTCGGTATTTTCCTCCGTTTTCTTACAGCCCGCCATAATAGACGCAGTCATAAGAAGCGCAAGGATAAAGCTTAGTTTTTTCTTCATTTTGTTTGCTCTCCTTTTTCATCGTTATTTTGGTTTGTGATCGTTGCTTTGATTTTTGATATACATTTATCCTCCGTGACAAGCACGGTAAAAGCCCAGTTCCCGTATTCCACCGAGGGATTTTCGTTTTCCTCGGGTATACGTCCGAGAAGCTCAACAATAAAGCCGCTCATAGTATCGAAATCGTCAAGGTCGTCAAAAGGCTTGCCGTCGCTGTCCTCTCCGTTCTCCTCCGATTTTTCGGGGAGCGGTATCCCAAGCTTCTCAAAGACCTCCTCCGGATCGGCAGTTCCGGCTATTGTGTATGTGTCCTCAGATATTTTAACGATAGTCTCTTCCTCGTCGTCGTATTCGTCCTGAATATTTCCCACAATGGTCTCAACAATATCCTCCATTGTAACTATACCCGCAGTTCCGCCGTACTCGTCAATGACCGCAGCCATCTGCATTTTCCCTTCCGTAAGGCGCTTGAACGCCTCCCCGCAGGGTACGGATTCGGGGAGGTATATTATGTCCCGCACAAAGCTTGCCGCCTCTGCGCTCTCCGCAGCCTCCGAGCCTACAAAGCACAGCAGATCCTTAACGCAGATTATTCCCACGATGTGATCTATGCTGTCCTCATAAACGGGTATTCGGGAAAACCCGCTCTCGATAGCCGCATTGACTATCTCGGAAATTTTCGCCGTGTTCCTTACCGCAGTAACATCCGTCCTGTGGGTCATTATCTCGGAAACGAGCCTGTCGTCGAAATCGAAAACGTTGTTTATCATTTCCCTTTGGGACTGCTCCACAACGCCTGTCTCGCTGCCCGCGTCCACCATCATCAGAATTTCTTCCTCTGTGACAACGTCCTTTTTGTCGCCGCCGCCCGGAACAAAGATCTTCGCCAGCAGCCTTATCAGCAGCGCCGAAAGCGCAGTAAGCGGCGTAAGGATGATCACAAGATATTTAACAAACGGCGCGCAGAAGCACGCAAGCCGCCTGCTCCCTCCCGACGCTATCTTTTTCGGCAGCCCGTCGCAAAGCACCGTCAGCATAAGCACCGTACACAAAAGCACGATCACCGTCGCAAGGACTCCCGCCAAGCCGTCCCCAATATTGGGAAGACCGCTCAAAGCCCTTTTAAGCGGCGCAATAAACGAAAACGCCGCGCCGTATGATATCACCGCCGCCGTCAGCATTCTCGTCACCGAAAACGTTGTCACAAGCCTCGAAGGCTTTTCAAGAAGCTCAAGAAGTATCGTCCCGCGTCTTGTCTTTTCGCTGCCCTTCAGCTTTTTGTCTCCTATCTCCGTCACAGCCGTCTCGCAGACTGTAAAAAACGCCTTGACCAAAGCTGCCGCCAAAACGATAATTAAACCGCTCTGCCCGTCAGTATCCATAAATAATCGGTTTCCTTTCGATATATCCCGCCCGTTCGGCGCGGTACTTCGGCAAAGCGCGTACCTTTTCGTCCTATGGGCAAAATTTTTTATGCAAAATTTTTATGCAATAAAACTTTTTTATGCACAAACTGACACATTAAAAATTATACAACATTTTATCAAAAAAGTCAAGGCGGAGCTTTAAGCCAAATATTATGAATTTTTCCCCGCAAAAATCCGATTTTTTGGCGTATTTGCGGGACTTTTCGGGTTTTGCTCTTTCGGCTGTAACCGCTTTGTTTCCAAATTGTAATCGTTTTGTAACCTATTTCCGCCGCCAAAAAACTTTTCGGAAAAAGTTTTTGCCTTTTTCTGTAATCCCTGTTGTAGAACATGCACAATAATTTTGACATTTTATAATGTAGTTTGTTGAATTTGTCTTTTATCCATTGCAATTTATACATAAATGCGTTATAATAACAATAATATTTAGTTAAATCGGAGAACAACGACTTGTTGATCAAAGCGTTATCTATCCTCTAACTATAATAAATTTCTAAAAAAGGAGTCCAAAGCATATGAACCATTACGGAGCTGAAACTATCAAAAACATTGCAATAGCCGGTCACGCGGGATCGGGCAAAACCTCTTTGGCAGAAGCACTGCTTTTTAAGGCGGGTGCAACAGACCGTCTGGGAAAGACTGCCGACGGAAACACAGTCTGCGACTTCGACCCCGAGGAAATAAAGCGCAAAGCCTCATTGAGCACGGCTCTCGCGTCCTTTTCCTATAACGATATAAAAGTAAATCTTCTGGACACTCCCGGTCTTTTTGACTTTGCGGGCGGTATGCACGAGGGCATAACCGCCGCAGGTACGGTAATGATAGCCGTATCCGCAAAATCCGGCGTTAAGGTGGGTACAGAAAAAGCCTACGAGCTTGCTTCCGAGCTTGGCAAGCCTACCATGTTCGTTGTTACAAAGGTTGACGACCCCGACGCTAACTTCTATAACGTACTCACCGACCTTAAAACAAAATTCGGTCCCACGGTCTGCCCCGTTGTTGTACCTGTTATTCAGGACCGAAAGGTAGTTTCCTTTGTAAATCTTATCGAAATGAAAGCCTACACCTACGACGACAAGGGTAACGCCGTTGAGACTGATATGCCCACCGCCGAGATTTCCGAGAAAATGGAGTACCGCATGGACGGTCTCGTTGAGGCGTTCTCCGAAGCCGTTGCCGAAACGGACGACGAGCTTATGGACAAATTCTTTGAGGGCGAGCCTTTCACCCAGAAGGAGCTTGTACACGGTATCCACAAGGGCATGAACGAGGGTATAATCACTCCCGTTGTATGCTGCGCTTCGACCACAACAGCGGGAATCGATATGCTCCTTAAAGAAATAGAATTGCTTCTCCCCGCGCCCTGCGACAACAAACCCGCGCTTGCGGAGGACGCAGGCGGCGAACCTGTTGAGATCGCATACGATGA
Organism: uncultured Clostridia bacterium; assembly: GCA_947383835.1. Classification (GTDB taxonomy): domain Bacteria; phylum Bacillota; class Clostridia; order Oscillospirales; family Ruminococcaceae; genus RGIG8773. Next base: position 135,820 of record CANDEV010000007.1, on the reverse strand, counting down.
AAAAGCTCCCCTTTCGGCATTCGTGTTCAAGACTATCGCCGACCCCTTTGTTGGAAAAATGTCTTTTATAAAGGTAATCAGCGGCGTTTTGAAAGCAAATACGGAGTACACAAATTCAACCTCTGACAGCGCAGAAAAGATAGGCAAGCTTTACTCCCTCTGCGGCAAGAAGCAGACCGAAGTTACAGAAGCTTATGCGGGAGACATTGTTGTTGCTGTAAAGATCGGCGCGGCGACCTCCGATACTATCTGCGAGGCGGAGCGCAAGATAAAATTCCCCGCAATAGAATTCCCCAAGCCATGCTACAGAATGGCGGTTTCCGCAAAAACACAGGGCGACGAAAGCAAGATAAGCGCAGGTATCCAGCGTCTCTGCGAGGAGGACAAAACTCTCTCCTACGGTCTTGACGAATTTACCAAGGAGCAAGTTTTGGCAGGTCTTGGCGAGCAGCACCTTGAAGCTGCCGTATCAAAGCTGAAAGCAAAATTCGGCGCGGACGTTGTCCTTAAAGAACCGAAGATCGCATACAGAGAGACCATACGCAAAAAGGTAAAGGTGGAGGGCAAGCACAAGAAGCAGAGCGGCGGTCACGGTCAGTACGGTCACGTATGGATCGAATTTGAGCCGTGCCTCTCGGACGACCTTGTATTTGAAGAAAAGGTATTCGGCGGAGCAGTACCCAAAAACTTCTTCCCCGCCGTTGAAAAGGGCTTGCAGGACTGCATGAAGAAAGGCGTCCTCGCGGGCTGCCCCGTAACGGGACTTAAAGCTGTTCTCGTGGACGGCTCCTACCACCCTGTAGACAGCTCCGAAATGGCGTTCAAAACAGCGGCAGGCATTGCCTTTAAGGAGGGCTTGAAGCAAGCCGACCCAACTATTCTCGAACCTATCGGAAAGCTTGTTGTTACCGCTCCCGATGAAAATACGGGAGACATCATGGGCGACCTTAACAAGCGCCGCGGCAGAGTTATCGGCATGAACCCCGACAGCAGGAAAAAGGGCGTTACCGTAATCGAAGCGGAAGTCCCCATGCGTGAGATGCAGAGCTTTACAACACAGCTCCGTCAGATCACAAGAGGCAACGGCAGCTTCATTCTGGAGCATTTAAGGTACGAGCAGCTCCCAGGCAACCTTGTCAGCGAAGTGATTTTAAGCGTTGACAACGGGGAATAAGTGCTTTTGCGAATAAAAAAGTATTAACGAAAATAATATTAAAGTAAAACCTCCCCGACTGCAATCGGGGAGGTTTTCGCATATTAAAAAATTATACCAAAACCATTGACAAACCCGCAAAAATATAATAAAATATTAATATGGATATTAGTACATTTTTTATCAATAGAACAAAAGAAAGAAAGGAACGATCCAAAATGAAATTAAAGAAAATTCTTGCAGCAGTCACGGCAGCGGCTGCCATTCTGACCTGTTCATCGTTTACCGCTCTTGCGCTGGAGGACGGTCAGGCTGCCTACTGCTTTGATACAGCCGACAAGCTTGCGGACTGGCAGACCTACGGCTCCACAGCCGAAACAGGCTTCTCCTTTAAGCAGATAACATCAAACTCCAAAAACGGAGAGGGCTGCATTGCCGTTTCAGAAAACGTTACTGGAGAGATTTCCGATACCTACGGCGGAGCGTATATTTCCGCAGAGACCTTAGGCTTGAGGGATTTCGGCGGCTGCACTATCTCAATGAGCGTACTGCTCAATGAGAGCGCTGCGGATAACATTGAGGCTTTCAGCCTTTTCTGCGACGGCATGATATGGCTCGAAACGCCTGTAATTGACATCAATTCCAAGACATGGACGGACGTTACCCTTACCGTTCCCGAAAACGCGGAAAATCCAAGAGCAGGCTTTACTATCCCCACCTTCGGCGCATATTCGGGAGAGATAGTTTACATCGACGATTTTTCAGTGACGACCTCCGACGGAACAATTATTGCCAACGTCGGCGACTATAAGGCGAAAACCGTATCCTCAACGGAGACTGTCTCCACAGGTACAAATATCGTTCTCACTATTGTTTTGGTAGTACTTATCCTTGCCATTGTCGGCGGTATCGGACTTATTGTGTCCTCTGTCATCAAAAAATTTGCCTGAGGGCATTTATTTTAAACATTTTCAAAACGGTAACGTTTTGCGGCGTTACCGTTTTGTATTTAATTTGTAACCGAATTGTAATTGATTTTTGCCGCGATTTGGTGTATTATATATATATCAGCAATACCATTATTATTACTTGGGAGCTTTCAAAATATGGAAACTATCAAAAAAATCCTTACCAACAAGTGGTTTATTCTTGTCGTAAGCTGTCTTTGCGCGGCATACACGCTGGTGCTGTGCTATTTTGCATACGCAGTGTTCTTCTACGACATAACATACGTTGACAAAACCAAATTCGCCATAATCTACACCGTTATATCAATTTTGGCGGGACTGCTGTTTTTCTACACCCGCCGCTCGTTCATAACCTGTATAATAAGTCTTGTGAATATGCTGGTGTTTTTCCCAACCCTTTTGCTGGACTGGGGCAACTGGCCTCTTATCGTCCCTGCGGCGATAGTCACGCTGTTCGGCTTTTTCTGCTGCAAAATGAACGACACCATGAAAACCATTTTCGGCACTATTTTCCTGCTTTTGTACGTTCTGGGCGGAATTGCGTTCTTTCTTATTATGAACGTTTTCAGGGTAACTACGGTGGACACACTGCTTTCCGCGCCGGGAGGGATCATTTCACCCTCCGAGAATTTCCGCTGCTATGTTCTGGACGTGCAGAACAAATCCTCCGGAAAGGTGGACGTTTACGTTGAACCCAATAAGCTTGACAAAGATCTGGATTTTATAGTCCTGCGTACATCTATAAAAAAGCTTGTAAAGCAAGCTATAAAGGAAAACCGCGACGATGCGTTAAGGTACGACGTGCATTGGGAGGGCGACAAGCTGTACATCAACGGCGAGGAGTACTTTGACGAAAACGACTTTCTTGAAGAGACCCCAACAGGCGAGATGACCTATAAGCTTACCGACGACGTGTGGAAGCACACCTATTTTGAATTTGACTACCCCATATTCGATCTTATTGACAGAATCACAAAAATCGTCTCGGAAAAGCTCCTTGAAGTCAAGGAAAAGGATACAAGCACAGAAATTGACGAAAGCGGCGGTACAGAGGATACAGACGTCACAACGACTGCTGCGGCTTCGGCAAGATTTTACAGACCGCTGCTTGCATATTACAGCAATCCAACAAAATAATAACCGTATATGCAGGGGGACGTGTCTCCCCTACCTCTGCAAAAGGAATTATTTTATATGGCTTTAGTATAAAAAATCGGACGCTAAAAATTAGCGTCCAATTTTTTTTGAAAAAAACGAGACAAACAGGATTTTTTGTGGTATAATAATAATGATATTTATTTATACTCGGAAAGGAAAGGTACATATGACCCATGAAAAGTCCTGCGGCGCGATCGTTTACCGAAAGCACCACGGAAACATTGAGATACTTCTCATAAAGCACGTCAACAGCGGTCACTGGTCGTTTCCCAAGGGTCACGTTGAGGAGGGCGAAACCGAAGTGGAGACCGCCCGCCGCGAGATCATGGAGGAAACAGGCGTGAACGTGATAATCGACCCCACGTTCAGAGAGACCGTCCAGTACTTCCCGCGGAAGGACACGCAGAAAATTGTTGTGTACTTTATTGCCAAGGCGAAAAATTACGATTTTACCCCGCAGGAGGAGGAGATCGCCGAGATCAAGTGGGTGGACATAGGTCACGCCACCACAGTCCTCACCTATGAGAACGATAAATCTATTGTCAACAAGGCAAAAAAAGCCATAAAATCCGCCGGCTAACGGGGAACGCCCCGCGGCGAGTGTCACCCCCAATGTTGCATACGACAATTTTTTGCTTTATTTTTGCCCCCTCAAAGGGGGCGTTTTTTTTACCACAACATATATTTGTAGGGCGGGGGCTTGCTCCCGCCCTACAAGAAAAACAAACTCCTGCCCTATATTGAGGCAGGAGTTTAAAGTTAAGCAATTATTTGCTTACTTTCTTTTCTTTGTTGCAACAGCAGCAGCGCCTGCAACAGCCATTACTGAAACCATAACAGCAGCGGGAACGTTGCCTGTAGCAGCAGTAGTTGTAGGAGCTGTATCAGCAGCAGGAGCGTCGTCAGCGGGTGCTGCGGGAGCGGGAGCAGCGTCACGTGTAAGTGTGCCGTCCATAACGCTCTTAGCGTCAGCCTCTTCAATTATCATGAGGTCAGCCTGTGCAGCATCAGCAGCGGAAAGCTCTGCGGACTTAACAATAACATCATTAGCCTGGAAGTAGAGACCTGCGGAAGCTGTGTCCTCCTCGCCTGTATCCCAGCCATAGCCCTTAAATTCAGTCCATACAGACTCAGGAATAACTAATTCAAGAGTTGTCTGACCGTCAGCAATAACTATAAAGCCGTCGCCCTTAGCAATAGCTGTGTCGCTCTTGAGGCTTGATGTGATAGCGTCCCAGTTTACGCACATATTCATAGGCTTAAGCAGGTGGTTGTGTTCGCCAACGAGGGGTTCCTTAGCCTCGATAGTGAAAACTACCTTAACGTCGCCGCCGATAGCCTCGAACTCACTCTTGGGAATGCCGCTTGTTGCAGCCCAGCCGCCCTTGTACTCGTTGTCAAGTGTAACGGTTGCAGCGAATGCGTTTACAGCCACCATGGAAACAGCCATAGCAGCAGCTGCGATTGCAGCTACGATCTTTTTAATCTTCATTGTAAATTTCCTCCAATTCATTAGCGGTTTATCCGCTTTTTATACAATATAATTATACCATTTTATTTTATGTTTAGCAACTCCATTTTTATATAAAAATTTTAAGAATTTTTGTGTATAACAGAGAAAAATTAAATTTTTTTCGACAGCAGCCGCCTTTGCAAAAGTAACGCGGGGCGAGGGTTTGCTCCCGCCCTGCAATTACAAAAAAACGCCTATCTCAACCGAGATAGGCGTTAAATTTAAGTAATTTAAATTACTTTCTCTTCTTAGTTGCAACAGCAGCAACGCCTGCAACAGCCATTACAGCAACGATAGCAGCAGCAGCTGTGTTGCCTGTAGCGGGAGCGGGAGTAGCAGTCTCTGCAGCGGGAGCTTCCTCAACGGGAGCAGCCTCTGTCTCTACAGGAGCAGCCTCTTCCTCGGGCTCTTCGTCAACGTCAGCGTCTTCTTCGTCAACATCAACGTCAACTTCTTCCTCAGCCTCTTCAGCCTCGGGAGCAGCTTCTGTTTCCTCGGGAGCAGCCTCTGTCTCTTCGGGAGCAGCCTCTGTTGTTTCAGCCTCTGTCTCAGCAGGAGCAGCCTCTGTTGTTTCAGCCTCTGTCTCAGCAGCAAATGGATCAAATGTGCCATTGCAATATGCAGGAGTATCTGCATCTGTAACAGTTACGATAGCATTTTCGGGTGCACCATCAGAAAGTGTAGCGGACTTAATGATAACATTACTAACCTGGAAACCAAGACCTGCTCCCCAGAAATCCTTTGCTACTGCAGAGGGAACAACAAATTCAACCTCTGTCTGATCAGCCCTTACCTGCATAAAGCCGTCAGGCTTAGCTACTGCTTTCTCAGCTGTAAGCTGAGAAGTAATAGCATCCCAACCCTTATCCTTATCCATTGGCTTTAATATGTAGGACTTATCCGGTGCTACATTTATAGCTTCAACAGTAAGAACAACCTTTACGTCACCGTCAAACTTGTCAAATTCTTCTTTTTTGATTGTAGCGCCTGAACGCCAATCACCTACGTAATCAGAATCAAGTGTTACAGTAACAGGGTCTGCCGCGAAAGCTGTAACTGCCATTGTAGAAACAGCAACAGCAGCCGCTGCAACAGCAGCGAGAATCTTTTTAAGTTTCATTGTAAATTCCTCCAAATTTTTTTAAAAAATTTATTTAGTAATAAATTGTCCGGGAAATGCCGTACAATATTACTTTCTTTTCTTAGCTGCGATTGCAGCAGCGCCTGCAACAGCCATTACAGCAGCGATAGAAGCAACTGCTGCGTTGCCTGTAGCAGCTGTAGTTGTGGGAGCTGTGTCAGCAGCGGGAGCATCTGTTGTTGTCTCAACAGCAGGTGTTGAAGCTGCGCCGGCATAAGCCTTCTGTGCGATCTCATTTCCGTCGCCGTCAAAGAACTTGAGGTCGGAAATGCTTACTGTCATAGATGTGATAGCCTCGTGGCTGGACCAATCCATGAAAACAAGCTCGGAATCAGCAGCAAGAACCTCTGTAGGAAGCAGGAACTTAGCCTCGTCTGTAGCAGTATATGTTGTGCTGCCCCAGTATGCGTTTCCGTCATCGTCATAATCGGGGCTGATCCAGTAGCCTGTGGAATTTTTGATACCGAAGTATGTGCCGCCGCCAACGCCGTTGCCTGCTGCTGTTCCCTCGGGGATATCGTAGGTAACAGTCCAGGTAGCGGATTTAACATTAGCAATGTCAGCTTCATCGATAAGCTCGTTTATTGTAACACGAAGCTTAGCAGCTGCTCCGTCGGCAGTAGCTGTGAAAGAAGCCTTGGACTCGTCTGTTGAAATGACCTTTACTGTGTTGGGGTCGTCGTCAGCATAGCTGGCGTTAGCCCAGTTTGTTGCGCTTGCGCTTACAGCGATCATAGAAGCAGTAGTAGCTGCTGCTGCGATAGCTGCAATGATTTTAGAAATCTTCATTTGGTGTTTCCTCCTATTCTTTTTCTATGGCTATTGCGCCATTATTAGTATTTTAATTATAACATTATTATTAAAATTAAACAACATCTTTTTTGAATAATAATTTATCAATTTTTTTGTTAAAAATAGCGAAAATGCACTACGCGTGCGGCGTTGTTCTACCCCCAAATTGTAAATATCAGTACTTTTAAACTATGTCAAGCCCCCTATCAAGGGGGCGGGAAAATTATTTTGTAGAGCGGGGGTTTACTCCCGCCTTTCCAACACATTCGCTACAAAAAGGCAGCCCTACGTTACAAAAAACGCCTGCCCAATTAGGGCAGGCGATAAAGCCAAACAATTACTTGCTTATTTTCTCTTCTTTGTTGCAACAGCAGCAACACCTGCAACAGCCATTACGGAAACCATAACAGCAGCGGGAACGTTGCCTGTTGTGGGGGAAGTTGTAGTCTCTGCGGGAGCTTCGGAAGATGTGTCAGCGGGAGCTTCAGCTGTATCGGAAGCTGCTGCGCCGCCGCCCATGCCGGAAATTGTAAATTCCATTTCAACGGAATCGTTAGGCATTGTGTAAGCAAAGAGGCCGTCTTCCTTGCCGAGGTCATCGTTCCAGATGTTGCGAGCCTGAACCTGGATATAATCGCCTGTATCTTCGGGAATATAACCCTCGTCAAAGGTGTACTTTGTCTGACCGTCGATAATTACCTTAACGTCAGTGAAAGTAATGCCGGAGTCAACGGGGATATCTGTGTTGACGAACAACAGGCTGAACAGCTCTTCGCCGCTGAGGTCTGCGCCGGTAAGGCTTACCTTGTAGGTGCCGTCGCCTGTGATCTCAACATCGGTGAATGTACCTGCAATATCTGCGGGTGCGCCGTCCTGACTGAGCTTGTCGAAAGCTTCGTAGTCCTTGCCGTAGGTCGAGTCGTTCCACGCGTTTCTGAATATCCAGCTGGGATTTGTCTGAACGCCGAGATATGCGTGGTATGTGTCGTCAGCGAATGCCGAGATAGCCATTGTAGAAACTGCAACAGCAGCTGCTGCAACTGCAGCGAGAATCTTTTTGATTTTCATGATAAACTCCTCCAAAAAATTATAGTGTAGTATGCCTTTTATTGGGCAACCTTACAGCTTAATTATACAATAAACTGTAAAAAAAATCTATATCAATTTTGCAACAAATAATAACGTTTACATTGTGCATTTTAACACATTATACGCTTTTGGAGCACATAATATACTCCCGCTTTGAAAAATATAAATTTACAAAAAGTAAACCGCCCCCGATCAAGGGAGCGGCAGCATTTTCATTATCGCCTAAAACGGATTTAGGGTAACGTGCCAACGGAATTTTTCCGCTTACTTAGCCTTCTTGGCAACAACAGCTGCAGCAGCGAGAGCTACAGGAATTACTGCGAGAGCGATAGGAGCGTTGCCTGTACCGGGGTTGGGTGCAGGAGCAGGCTCGGGCTCGGGATCGGGCTCAGCGGGTTCCTCAGGCTCCTCGGGCTCTTCGGGCTCCTCAGGATCGATGGGCTCCTCAACCTCTGTGGGATCCTCGGGGAGGTCCTCTGTGTCACCCTCGATAGGAGCAGCGAAAGCTGTCATGCTGATCATAGCTGCAGACATTGCGCAAGCTGCGATAGCAGCAAGAATCTTCTTCATTTTCATTGTTTTTTTCCTCCATTCAATTGTTTTATCATAGTTTAACCTAACTATGCTGTAATTATAACATAATTGACGATTAAATCCAATTGCTGACACAACAAAATTTAAGTTCTTTTTTTATGTTTTTTTGTGCAACAACTACAAAAGTACAGTAATTTTTCACTCGAAAGTGAAAATTTGGTTACAATTTTTGTTACCTTTTAACCGTTTTGTAATTATTTGGCGCAAAATATTTCCAATTACAGCAAATACGGGTTCATTATGATAAATTTTTTATTTGAGGGGTAACTGTTCAAAATTTACGGGGAAATATCGGGACGCTGCCGAAAAGGAAACGTCCCGATATAGTTTTTCATATCCGTTCAATTTATCCCAAAAGATTTTTTATCTCTGCGGTAAGCTTTTCCGCCGCCTTTTCGTGAGTGGTTATTGACGGGTGCCAGTCCGCAGAATAGCCGTCGTCGGGGAGCTGTACGTCAAATTTCATTGCAGAGACGTTGCTGTCCCCTGTTTCCTCGGTGTAGTTGTATACCGCAAGCTGAACATAGTCAAAAAGCCTGTCCCCCATTATGCCGAGGGTGCAGAGTATCTTTGCGTCGGGATTGTTCTCGCGTATCTTTTTGATAAACTCCACATATGCGTCGCAGTACTCCTGCTGCCGCTCGCTGTCGGTCTTGGTGTAGCTGTCGTCGTTTGTTCCGAGATTGACAACGATAACGTCGGGCTGACGCTTGCTGAAATCCCAATCGACATTTGCGGGCACAAAGCTGCCGTTTGCAGCCCATGAATAGCCCAGCTTTGTATAAAACTGGGGCACGGTCTGCGCTTCCACCTTTTTGTCGTTTGTATAGCCTGAAATTATTCCGTAGCCGCTGAAGGATACCATGCTGTAATCGGCGTTGAGAGCCTCCGCGGTCCTGTAGGCGTAAGCCTTGGTAACGTCCTCCGTTTTTGTGGAGAAGTTATGATCCTTATCGGGATCGTCCACGCCGTAGCCGCAGGTGATCGAGTCGCCGATAAATTCGATAAGCATATCCTTGTTCGGCGTGGGAGCTATCTTTGAGCCTGTTGCTCTGATCTCCTTGATGCCGATAGTTGACATGGGGGACTCGGAAAGCTTTACTACAGATACGGTAACGTCCTGCGGAGTGTCGCTTTCAAACACGTCGTATACCTCCTGAATGTTATCCACCATATCGTCCACAACTCGCTCGCCGTTTACGTATACGGCAACCCTCGCCTGATTGTCCGCCGCTGTGGGGGACATGGCATTTGCGTCGCCCGTTACAACAACGGAGCATTTTGTGCCGTTAAAGGTAAATTCCGCGCCCGATCCTGAAAGAGCGCAGTAACGCTTTTCACCGTCAAAATATGTACGTCCCAAAGGCTTTACGTTTTCATCGGTGAGCTGATAAATAGTTTCGGTATTCATATCGTGTTCTTCCTCCGTTACTGATGTGTCGTTTGAGTCGCCGGCAGCGTCCGCCGAACCTGTTCCGCCGCAGGCTGTAAGGGTGATCAGCATTGCAGCCGCCGTTACTGCCGAAAGCAATTTGAATATCTTCATACAATTCCTCCTAAAAAATTATATAATAATATCAGTATAGCATACAATTTCACATAAATCAATAGTTATGATGACCGATTTTATCCTCTGCACCTAATTGACAAATTCAAGACAGGGCGTTATAATTAAGAAAGCAGTCCGAAAGGAGATGTGCAAATGGACAAGCTGACAGAAAGAATACGTATGCTCCGTGAAAACAGCCACCTTACCCAGCGGCAGCTCGCCGAATATCTCGGTCTGCGCCAGCAGACCTACTCCCGATATGAACGGGGGGAGCTTATACCCTCTCTTGACTCAATGGCTGCCCTTGCGGACTTTTACGATACCAGCGTGGATTTTCTCGTAGGCATAACGGACGTCCCCGAACGAAATTAAAGTTATATTTTTAAGTGTCCCTTTAGGCAAGCAGCTGGACCAGCTGAGCCCAGCTGGTGGGGGTCGAGGGGGAAAAGCCCTTCGTGGGGTCAAAGGGGCAAAGCCCCTTGCAGCGGCGCACGTCCGCAGGACGGTGGCGTGTTATCGTTTAAAAACGGAGAAGGGGGTGAGGAATGTCGACAGACATTCCGAGGGGGAGCGAACACGACCGCTCCCCCTTGTTACGGTACGTGACAAATTCACCCTTCAAAACAGTCCACAGGACTGTTTTGAAGATTTAGTTCTTAGGTTTACCATAGGGGGACGCCCTCTCTTGCAGGGCGTCCCCCTCTTTCGGCTTTGCCGAAATTCACCCCCTTGCGGAGCGCTTGAACGATAGTGGAGTTTCGCCGCCTGCGGGCGGCGACAATGGGGCTTTGCCCCCTTGACCCCCACGAGGGACGCTGCCCCTCGACCCCGCAAGCTGTGCTCAGCTTGACCAGCTGCTTGCCTAAAGGGTCTTTTCTTTGTAATAATATTACATAAAAGCAAACGCGGCGGAAATAAATTTCCGCCGCAATTTTTTTAGTCTACAAGGGATATAACAGCCATTTCCGCTGCGTCTCCTCTTCTTGGACCGATCTTCACGATCCTTGTATAACCGCCGTTTCTGTCGGCGTATTTGGGAGCGATCTCGTCAAAAAGCTTCTTGACAACATCCTCCTTAGTAACATAAGCAAGAACCTGCCTCTTCGAGTGGAGGTCGTTGGTCTTGGCTGTAGTTATCATCTTTTCAGCCATTGAGCGGACTTCCTTTGCTCTGGTAACAGTTGTTTCGATCTTGCCGTTTTCGAGAAGATAAGTTACCATTGCTCTGAGCATAGCTTTTCTGTGGTCGCTTGTACGACCCAATTTTCTGGTTCCCGGCATTTATATTCACTCCTTACATATCAAAAATTCAAACAAAAATTGTGCGCGTTCCTTGCAGCAGAGGTTACTCCTCCTCGGAGCTGAGATCGAAGCCCAGTGACTGGAGCTTCTCCTTGACCTCGTCGAAGGATTTCTTACCCAGGTTTCTGACCTTCATCATTTCCTCCTCGGATTTGTTGATAAGGTCGTCCACCGTATTTATACCGGCACGCTTCAAGCAGTTGAAGGAACGTACCGACAAGTCAAGTTCCTCAATGGTCATCTCAAGGATCTTTTCTTTACCCTTGTCGTCCTTTTCTATCATTATCTCGGTAATAGCGGACTCATCGGAAAGCTCTGTAAACGGCTTCAGATGCTCAATGAGGAGATTGGCTGCCTGTGAAACAGCCTCCTTTGCGGAAACCACGCCGTCGGTCCAGACCTCAAGCACAAGCTTGTCATAGTCGGTGACCTGACCCAGACGGGTGTCCTCAACAGAGTAGTTCACCTTTAACACAGGGGTATAGATAGAATCTACTGCGATCACGTCAATACCGAAGTTTGAGAGCTGCTTGTTTTTCTCGGCAGGAACATAGCCCCTGCCCTTGTCAATGGTAATTTCCATATAGAGCTTAGCGTCCTTGCCGAGGGTTGCAATGTGCATCTCCGGAACAAGAATATCAACCTCGGAATCCGTCTTTATGTCACCCGCAGTGACCTCGCATTCGTCCTCAGCTTCCACATAAACAGTCTTCGGACCCTCGCCGTGAAGCTTAGCCGTAAGACCTTTAAGGTTCAGAACTATCTCCGTAACATCTTCTTTAACGCCCGGAATTGTAGACAGCTCATGGTGAATGCCGTCTATCTTTACAGATGTGACAGCAACGCCCGGAAGTGAGGAGAGCAGAACACGTCTGAGGCTGTTGCCCAGTGTGTGTCCGTAGCCGCGCTCCAGCGGGGCAACCGTAAATTTGCCGTAGGTTCCGTTGCTTTTAAGCTCGACGGTATCAATTTCCGCCTTCTGAATTGGTTCAAGCATAATAAAACCCTCCTGTTTCGTATTGCGGATAACGTATTAAGCTCATTATTACTTGGAGTACAGCTCGACAATAAGGTGAGTCTGTGTCTCGTAATCGAGATCCTCGGTATTAGGCATACGAACGACCTTAGCCGCAAAGTTAGCCTTGTCGGACTCCAGCCAAAGAGGAACTGTTCTGCTTGCAGTCTGCTCAACAACGTCCTTGAACTTAGCGCTGCTTCTGCTGCCCTCGTAAAGAGCGATAACGTCGCCCGGCTTGATCCTGTAGGACGGAATGTTGATACGCTTGCCGTTTACGGTAAAATGCCTGTGTGTAACAAGCTGTCTTGCCTCACGTCTTGTAAGGGAAAGACCCATTCTGTAAACAACATTGTCAAGTCTGGATTCGAGGATAGTGATAAGGTTATCACCTGTCTTGCCATCCATTTTCTCCGCGATCTCGAAATAGTGAGCGAAAGGCTTTTCAAGCACGCCGTAGATAAACTTCAGCTTCTGCTTTTCCTTAAGCTGCATACCGTATTCCGACACCTTTTTTCTGTTGTTTGCGCCGGGGTTTCTGTTGGACTCCTTAGAAATGCCCATTACCATAGGACTGATACCCAGGTATCTGCATCTTTTAAGGATAGGTTCTTTATTTAAAGCCATTACAATTACACCTCCTGTAAATTAGACGCGTCTTCTCTTGGGAGGACGGCATCCGTTGTGCGGAATAGGAGTAACATCCTTGATGAGCTTAACTTCCAGACCTACAGTCTGAAGCGCTCTTATCGCAGCCTCGCGTCCTGCGCCGGGTCCCTTAACATAAACCTCAACGGTTTTGAGACCGTGCTCCATAGCAGCTCTTGCGGCTGTTTCTGCAGCGGACTGTGCGGCAAACGGAGTGGATTTCTTTGAGCCTCTGAAACCGAGACCGCCTGCTGAAGCCCACGAAATAGCGTTGCCCTGCGTATCAGTGATAGTTACGATAGTATTGTTGAAAGTGGACTGGATATGAACAGCTCCATTTTCAATGTTTTTACGTTCACGGCGGCGTCTTACGACCGTCTTTTTACCCTTTACCTGAGCCATTGTTCATTTCCCTCCTTACTTCTTCTTGTTAGCAATTGTCTTTACGGGACCCTTGCGTGTTCTTGCGTTTGTCTTGGTTCTCTGACCTCTTACGGGGAGACCCTTTCTGTGACGGACTCCTCTGTAGCAGCCGATCTCAACCAGTCTCTTTATATTCAGAGCAACGTTTCTTCTCAGATCGCCCTCCACCATAAAGTTATGGTCAATATATTCACGAAGCTTAGCAACGTCGTCCTCTGTCAGATCCTTTACCCTTGTGTCGGGGTTTACGCCTGTATTTGCGAGGATTACGTCCGCTGATTTGCGACCTATTCCGTAGATATAAGTGAGACCGATCTCGACTCTCTTATTTTTTGGAAGGTCAACGCCGGCAATACGTGCCATTAACAATACACCTCCGTATTAGATTTTACTTTGTACTTATTTGTTTGATCATCTGTGCTTTGGGTTGCTTCTCTGTGAACCGTTAATTGTTCACAAGAGAGGTTAGAAGTCTAGGCTGCTTAGTAGCCTGTTTGCTTCGCAGACCCATATAAGCCTTTCTGCCCACGGGGGCTTCCCCGCCTTTTTGCAGCGGGTCATTTCATTTATAGAGGCTTGATATTCCCCTATAAACGTAACTTCCCCTATAAGCATTTCCGGCTGTAGGCACTGCCTACCCCTGACGCTGTTTATGCTTGGGGTTTTCGCAGATAACCATAACCTTGCCTTTTCTTTTGATAATTTTGCACTTTTCACACATTGGCTTAACTGAAGGTCTTACTTTCATTATAATTACCACCTTTCCGAATTCTCGTGCAAGAATAAATTTATTTGGCTCTCCAGGTGATCCTGCCCTTTGAGAGGTCGTAAGGCGACATCTCTACCGTGACCTTATCCCCCGGAACTATCCTTATATAGTTCATTCGGAGCTTTCCGGAAACGTGAGCAAGAATTTTATGTCCGTTGGCAAGCTCCACTTGGAACATTGCATTCGGCAGAGCCTCTATGACTGTACCCTCAATCTCAATAACATCTTCCTTAGACAAGCAAATGCCTCCTCGTTAGGAATTTTCGGTTTCGGGACTGCCCTTTTCCGCAAATTCGCGGAGACAGCTTCTCAGCCCCTTGTCTGTAAGATCGTCCAAAGCTATAACGGTTTTCGTAACGCTCAAATGCTTTAACCGCTTCTTTTTCGGCTTGGAAAGCTTCCTCTCCTTGCCGTCCGCCAGAAAAGCAAAATCACCTTCTGCCGCCGTTATAACCATAAACCGTCCTTTATCATGTCCCGCCTTAGACCTGACGATCATTCCGGGTGTTGCTTCCACAGCTTTTCCCTCCTAAAGGCTGAACCTTTTCCCTTATTGGCATACATTTTCGGCAAGAATAAAATGCTCCCATGGGCTGCATATTTCTGTGCCGCTGCCATGCATTACAGCGTAGGCTTTGTCATGATCACGGGACCGTCGGGCGTGATCGCCACCGTATGCTCGAAATGAGCGGCAAGCGAACCCGACTTTGTAACCACCGTCCAGCCGTCCTTGAGAACTCTTACGTCCTCGCCCACAGCGTTTATCATCGGCTCAATACAAATAGTCATTCCCGCCACCAGTCTCGGACCGTGACCCGCCTTGCCGAAATTCGGCACCTCAGGGTCTTCATGGAGCTTTCGCCCGATACCGTGACCGATATATTTTTTGCATACGCTGTAACCGTACCCCTCGCAGTATTCAGCGACAGCGTGACCGATATCGCCTATCCTGTTTCCGGGGACAGCCTGTTCAATGCCCTTGTAAAGACTTTCGTTGGTAACCTTAAGAAGCTGCTCTGCCTCCTTGGAAATTTTCCCGCAGGCAAAGGTATACGCAGTGTCCCCGTGAAAGCCGTCCATTTCTGCGCTCACGTCCACGCTTACGATATCACCCTCTTTAATTCTTACCTTTTTTGAGGGAATACCGTGAATAAGCTGGTCGTTTATGCTTATGCAGCAGGAAGCGGGAAAACCGCCGTATCCCACAAGACAAGCCCGCGCGCCGTGCTGTACGATATAATCGTGGATTATTTTGTCAAGCTCAAAGGTCGTCATTCCGTCCTTTATGGACTGTCCGCCGAAGTGGAGCGCGTTTGCGGTCACAGTACCGATCTTACGCATTTTCTCCAGCTCTGTTTTTGATTTTACACTGATCATTTTTTCACACTTTTCCTGTAGGAATCAAGCGCCGATAGCTTCCAAAACCTTTTTGGAAGTTTCCTTTACTTCCTCCTGACCCTGAACTCTTGTCAGCTTGCCCTTCTTGTCGTAGAAGTCCGCAAGAGGAGCAGTCTGCTCATGGTATGTGCGAAGTCTTTCGATAACTGTCTCGGGAGCGTCGTCCTTACGCTGAACGGCAGCGCCGCCGCACTTGTCGCAAACGCCCTCTGTCTTGGGAGGATTGAACTCAACGTGATAGGACGCGCCGCACTTCTCGCATACTCTTCTGCCTGAAAGTCTGCCTTGAATAGTCTCGTCGGGAACTTCAATGGAAACCACCTTGTCGATGTTCACGCCCATATTCTCCAAAGCCTCTGCCTGGGGAACAGTTCTGGGAAAACCGTCAAGGATATAACCGTTTTTGCAGTCGTCCTCGGCGATACGGTCCTTAAGGATACCGATAACCACCTCGTCGGGAACAAGCGCGCCGCTTTCCATAAAGCTCTTAGCCTTTACGCCCATCTCCGTGCCGTTTTTAACAGCCTCGCGAAGAATGTTTCCCGTAGAGATCTGGGGTATTCCAAGCTTTTCGCTGATGACCTCTGCCTGAGTACCTTTACCTGCTCCGGGAGCGCCCAATAAAATCAAGTTCATAATTTATCCTCCTTTTAGAAAATTAGAAGCAAGAAGCAAGAGACAAGAAGCTTTCGCCCCATACTTCCCAACTTTTTATTAATTGGTTCTGTACATTTAAAACGGCTTGATAAACTGCAATAAACGTAACTTCCCCTATAAACATTTCTGCCTACGAGGGCTTCCCCACATTAGCTTACGGCTCAGCAACATTGACAGTGGCTTGACAACTCCTATTAATGTGCCTTCCCCTATAAGCATTTCTGCCCGCGGGGGCTTCCCCGCTATTCCAAAAAGCCTTTATGATGTCTCATCATCATTTGGGATTCCAGCGTTCTGACAGTTTCAAGAACAACGCTTACAATAATGAGTATAGACGTACCGCCCATTGCAATGCCCAGCTGCGGGAAAGCAAGGTTGGTAAGAATAGGGAATATCGCGATAACGCCAAGGAAGAATGCTCCCACAAGGGTTATCTTGCCGAGAACTCTCTTGATGAAATCGCTGGTGGGCTTACCGGGACGGATACCCGGGATACCGCCGTTATTCTGACGGAGACCGTTTGCGATCTCTATCGGATTGTACTGCATAGAAACATAAAAATAGTTGAATGCAATAATCAGCAGGAAATAAAGAACTGCATACCACGGACTGGTATAGCTGAAGAAATTAAGGAAACCTACATAAAATTTCTGCCAAAAGGTTTCCGGAACTGCTGCGGGCTTGATGAACATTGAAAGCGTGGAGGGGAGCGACATTATCGCCATAGCGAAGATGATAGGCATTACACCGCTCATTGCTATTTTGATAGGAATGTGAGTGCTCTGACCGCCGTACTGCTTTCTGCCCACAACGCGTTTTGCATACTGAATGGGAATACGTCTTTCGGATTCGTTCATGAATACGATAAATCCGATCATAACCACGAATACTATGATCACTACCGGTACAACGAAAATATATTTCTTTTCGGATTTTACAAGCTCGAACATTTTCAGTATCGCGCTCGGTCCTCTTGAAACGATACCCGCGAAGAGTATCATGGAAATACCGTTTCCGATACCGTTTTCGTTGACTCTGTTGCCCAGCCACACGACAATGCTCGATCCCGCCGTAAATGCGAGGACGATAACAATTCCCGTGAATACTCCGGCGAAGCCGCTGTTATAGGTCAGCGCGTGCTGACTTCTCAGCGTAACAAAATACGCATAAGACATGACCAGCGATATCGCCAGTGCAACAAAGCTCGTGATCTTCTGAAGCTTCTTTCTTCCCGACTCTCCCTCTTTTTGGAGGTTTTCCAGCGGCGGGAGCGCGTAGGTAAGAAGCTGAACGATGATCGACGCATTGATATACGGCTGTATCGACAGCGCGAACAGCGTGCCCTGCGAGAGAGCGCCGCCGCTGAGCAAGTTCATGTAGCTGAGGAAATTACCCTCCGCAAACATACTGCTCACCGCGTCCGGATCCATAAACGGCACCGGAACGTGACAGCCGATTCTGAATACAAGTATTATCAGTAATGTGTAAAGAATTTTCTTTCTTAATTCCGGAACCTTCCAAGCGTTTCTGAAGGTTGAAAACACATTACATCACCTCAGCCTTTCCGCCTGCCTTCTCAATTTTCTCTTTAGCTGAAGCCGAGAAAGCAGCAGCCTTTACTGTAAGATTAACGTTAAGCTCGCCCTTTCCGAGAACCTTAACGCCGTTGCCTGTTTTCTTGACGATACCCGCCGCCTTCAGCAGCTCTGTATCAACAACAGTGCCCTCCTTGAACTTAGCAAGGTCTGAAACGTTGATGACCTCGGGCTTCGCAGCAAAAACATTGTTGAAGCCTCTCTTAGGGATACGTCTTGCAAGAGGCATCTGACCGCCCTCAAAGCCCGGTCTTACGCCGCCGCCTGAACGTGCATTCTGACCCTTGTGACCCTTGCCGGCAGTTTTGCCGTTGCCTGAGCCGTGACCTCTGCCGATCCTCTTAACGTCCCTTGTGGAACCCTCTGCAGGGGATAATTCATGAATTTTCATAGCTTTTGCGCCTCCTTTCGGCTTATGCTTCTGTAACCTCTACGAGGTGTGCGATCTTATTTATCTTGCCCTTTGTAGCGTCGTTGTCGGGCTGCTCGGTAATGTCGCCGATCTTGCGGAGTCCGAGAGAGATCGCCGTAGCATACTGAGCTTTCTTAACGCTGTTAAGGCTTCTGACAAGCTTGATTTTTTTTGCCATGATCCTCAGTCCTCCTTAACCCAGAATTTCTTTTATCGACTTGCCTCTGATCTCAGCAACTTCCTTAGCGCTGCGGCACTGAGCAAGACCGTTTATGGTAGCTCTTACCACGTTGCAGGCGTTGTTGGAACGCAGAGACTTTGTTCTGATGTCCTTGATTCCTGCCATTTCGATAACGGCACGAACGGGACCGCCTGCGATAACACCGGTACCGGGAGCGGCGGGCTTCATAAGAACTCTGCCTGCGCCGAATGCGCCGATGATCTCGTGAGGTATAGTTGTTCCCTTCAGGGAAACCTTGATCAAATTTTTCTTAGCGTCTTCGATACCCTTGCGGATAGCGTCGGGAACTTCTCCCGATTTACCCATACCGAAGCCTACTGTGCCGTTGCCGTCGCCAACAACCACCAGAGCAGCGAATTTAAAAATACGTCCGCCCTTAACGGTTTTGGAAACTCTGTTGATAGCAACGACTTTTTCGGAAAGCTCCATTGTAGAAGCGTCTATCTTAGCGTTTGCCAAAATTATTCCTCCTTTTAGAGTTACTTTGTCAGCCTGTGTAGGATACAGCGAAAAGAGGTAAGACTCAAGAATTTGTAAACTCCTGCTTCTTTTCCTGCCGCTGACCTTGCGGCTGGTTTTTAATAATTAGGTTCTTTTACATTGCAAGCGGCTTGATAAACCCGTATTAATGTAACTTCCCCTATAAGCGTTTCTCGCCGCGGGGCGTTCCCCGCCCGCTTAGAAGTTTAAGCCGCCTTTTCTTGCGCCCTCTGCAAGCTCTGCTACTCTGCCGTGGTAGAGATAGCCTGCACGGTCGAATACAACGTCCTTGATGCCCTTCTCGGCAGCCTTTGAAGCGATAGCCTCTCCTACCTTGAAAGCGCCCTCCTTATTGCCGCCGTTAACGTCAAATCCCTTTTCAAGGGAGGAAGCGGAGCAAAGTGTTACGCCTGCCTCATCATCAATGATCTGAGCGTAGATGTGCTTTGCGCTGCGGAAAACGTTAAGTCTTGGGCAAGCGGCTGTACCGCTGATCTTTGAACGGACTCTGAGCTGTCTCTTAGCTCTTGCAGCTTTTCTGTTGATCTGCTTTACCATTTAATTTCAACTCCTTTTTGTACGGAGAATAGTAGTTCGGGGCAGGACAGTATCCACGCCGCCAAGCTGTCCCATTCTCTAATGTTAGGATAACTAATATACAAGCCGGGATTACTTCTTACCCTTACCTGCCTTACCTTCCTTACGGATGATCCTTTCGCCTGTGTAGCGGATACCCTTGCCCTTATAAGGCTCGGGAGGTCTCTTCTCTCTTACCTCTGCGGCGAACTGACCGACCTTCTGCTTGTCAATACCGTTTATAACGATCTTGTTGGGAGCGGGAACGTCGATAGTGATACCCTCGATCTCAGGTACTATTACCTGATGCGAATAACCGAGGTTCATCACAAGGTTCTTGCCCTGCTTAGCTGCACGGTAACCAACACCCTCGATGTCGAGAGATTTGGAGTATCCGTTTGTAACGCCCTCAACCATGTTGTTGATAAGAGTTCTTGTAAGACCGTGGAGAGACTTGTGGACCTTATCCTCGGAGGGACGGTCAACAATGATCTCGCTGCCCTCGGACTTTATGATCATATCGCTGTTGAAAGTGTTTGAAAGTGTGCCCTTAGGTCCCTTTACCGTAACGGTAGAGCCGTCGATCTTAACATCAACGCCCGCAGGAACAGTAATGGGCTTTTTGCCTATTCTTGACATTTACTTGTTCCTCCTTACCATACGAATGCAAGGACTTCGCCGCCGACGTTCAGCTCTCTTGCCTTCTTGTCGGTCATAACGCCCTTGGAAGTGGAAACGATAGCGATACCGAGTCCCTTCATTACCTTAGGCATATCCTCGCAGCTTGAATAAATTCTGAGACCCGGCTTTGAAACTCTTCTCAGACCTGTGATTACCTGAGACTTGTTCTCGCCGTATTTCAGTGTAATTCTGATGATACCCTGCTTGCCGTCGTCGATGATCTGATAGCTCTTGAGGTAGCCCTCGTCCACCAGTATCTGAGTGATAGCCTTCTTCATATTGGAAGCAGGAACGTCAACAGTCGCGTGCTTTGCGGAATTAGCATTACGTATTCTCGTCAGTATATCCGCAATTGTATCTGTAATTTGCATAACGGTTAACCTCCTTATTAGAGTGAATTGTTCAGTTTTCCTTAGATATCTCGTTTTAAGAAATCCGGAAGCAAGAATTTTCTCTGTTCCGCCGCCCGTTTCTTATTTTGGAGTTCCAACTGAAAATCGCTTATAAATTAATTACCCAAAACAAAAGCCGAGCAATTTCTTGCCTCCTGCCTCTGTTTATATTGCCTCTGTTTACCAGCTTGCCTTCTTAACGCCGGGGATCTGACCGTCGTGAGCAAGCTCTCTGAAGCAGATACGGCAAATGCCGAATTTTCTCATATAAGCGTGGGGTCTGCCGCAGATCTTGCATCTGTTGTAAGCTCTTGTGCTGTACTTGGGAGTCCTCTGCTGCTTAACCTTCATAGACGTTTTAGCCATTTGATCTTTCCCTCCCTATTACTTAGCGAACGGAGCGCCCATAAGCTCAAGCAGAGCCTTAGCCTCTTCGTCTGTATTGGCGGTAGTGATAATGTTGATATCCATACCTCTTACCTTATCTATTTTGTCGTACTCGATCTCGGGGAAAATAAGCTGCTCCTTGATACCTGTGGAATAGTTGCCTCTGCCGTCGAAGGAGTTGCCGTTTATTCCTCTGAAGTCACGAACACGGGGGAACGCAACATTGAACAGTCTGTCCAGGAATTCGTACATTCTCTCGCTTCTGAGAGTTACCTTAACGCCGATAGGCATTCCCTCACGGAGCTTAAAGTTAGCAACGGATTTCTTGGCGCGGCATACAACAGGCTTCTGACCTGTGATAGCTGCCAGATCGGACATTATCGCGTCAATGACCTTTGCGTTGTCCTTAGCCTCGCCCGCTCCTACGTTGATAACTACCTTGTCAACCTTGGGTATCTGCATAACGCTCTTGTAACCGAACTTCTTCATTAAAGCAGGAGCCACTGTGCTGACATAGAGTTCTTTCATATTAGATGCCATATCAATTACTCCTTTCCTTAATAAGACTTGCCGCAGTCCGCGTGCTTGCAGACTCTTGTCTTTGTGCCGTCAGCCTCGATCTTGTGAGCAAGTCTTGTGGGCTTGCCGCATTTGGGGCATACAGCCATTACCTTTGAAGCGTAAAGGGGAGCCTCGCACTTAACGATGCCGCCCTGCTGACCCATCTGTCTGGGTTTAACGTGCTTGGTAACGATGTTGAGACCCTCAACGATTACCTTGCCCTCTTTGGGTGATACCTCCAGTACCTTGCCCTGCTTGCCCTTGTCCTTGCCGGAAAGGATAACAACGGTGTCACCTGTTTTAACGTGTAATTTATTCATATCGTGACGCCTCCTTACAGAACCTCGGGAGCAAGTGACAGGATCTTCATATAATCCTTGTCTCTAAGCTCACGGGCAACCGGTCCGAAGATACGGGTACCTCTCGGGTTCTTATCCTCTTTGATAATTACGGCAGCGTTCTCGTCGAAGCGGATATAGGTTCCGTCCTCACGTCTGAGACCCTTAGCGGAACGTACTATAACTGCCTTAACAACGTCGCCTTTCTTAACAACGCCGCCTGGTGTTGCTTTCTTGACCGAAGCAACGACCACATCGCCGATATTTGCATATCTTCTGCGTGTGCCGCCAAGAACTCTGATACACATAAGCTCCTTAGCGCCTGTGTTGTCAGCCACCTTCAGATAAGTCTGCATCTGAATCATAGCAATTCTCCTTCCATTAGAGGTTAGAAATCCGAGGGCAGAGGATAATATCATTACCCTTGCCTCAGTCAGTTCCAACCAAATAATTTCGTTGTGCGCAATCCACGCAGCCGTGCGTTTCTTATGAAGACCGCACCGCTGCCGTTTGCACCGTCTCTGAGCGGCTTACTTAGCCTGCTCGATAACCTTTACAAGACGCCATCTCTTATCCTTGGATATGGGACGTGTCTCCATGATCTCAACTCTGTCGCCGATGTTGCAGGTGTTGTTCTCATCATGAGCCTTAAGCTTAATGGTTCTCTTGATGATCTTTTTATACAGCGGGTGCTGTACGTTATCAACGATCGCAACAACAATGGTCTTATCCATCTTGTTGGAAACTACCTTGCCAACTCTTGTTTTTCTAAGATTTCTTTCAGCCATTTTTGTTTCCTCCCTTCACTTACTGCTCAGACTTGGAACGCTCGTTGATAATTGTCTTAACGCGAGCAATATCCTTTTTAACAGCCTTGAGACGTGTAGGGTTGTCGAGCTGATTTATAGCGTGCTGAAAACGAAGAGCGAAAAGCTCCTTCTTAAGATCGGCAAGCTTAGTGTCCAGCTCAATAGTGGTCATATCTCTGACTTCTGATGCTTTCATTATTCGCTCGCCTCCTGTTCCTCACGCACTACAAATTTACACTTAATGGGAAGCTTGTGCATAGCAAGACGCATAGCCTCTCTTGCGGTCTCTTCGCTTACGCCGGCGATCTCAAAAAGAACTCTGCCCGGCTTAACAACAGCAACCCAGTATTCCGGTGAACCCTTACCTGAACCCATTCGAGTCTCGGCAGGCTTCTCAGTGATAGGCTTGTCGGGGAAGATCTTTATCCAAACCTGACCGCCTCTCTTGATATAACGAGTCATCGCGATACGGGCAGCCTCGATCTGATTGGAGGTGATCCATGCAGGCTCAAGAGCTTGTAAGCCGAACTCGCCGTTGGAAACCTTGTTTCCGCGGTAAGCCTTACCCGTAAGACGTCCTCTGTGTACTCTTCTGTACTTAACTCTCTTCGGAAGAAGCATTACTGATTACCTCCTTCTCTTCTGGGAGCACGTTCTCTGCGCTCGCCCCTGTTGCCGCCTCTGCGGTCATCGTTGTTTCTGCGGGGCTTCTTTTCTGTTCTCTCGGTCATAACTCTTGCCTTAGCAGCGTCACCCTTGAGAATTTCGCCCTTGTAGATCCAAACCTTAATTCCGATCCTGCCGTAGGTCGTTGCAGCCTCAGCAAAACCGTAATCAATGTCAGCACGGATAGTCTGGAGGGGAATCGTACCCTCGTGATAGCTCTCGGAACGTGCAATTTCTGCGCCGCCGATACGACCGCTGACCATTACCTTTATACCCTTTGCGCCCAGCTTCATAGCTCTGCCGATAGCCTGCTTCATAGCTCTTCTGTACGAAACACGGTTTTCAAGCTGTGCCGCTATGCTCTCGGCAACAAGCTGTGAGTCCATGTCAGGAGACTTTACCTCGACGATGTTGATAGCAACTGACTTCTTCATCATCTTCTCAACGTCCTGACGGAGCTTTTCGATGTTCTCGCCGCCGCGTCCGATAACGATACCGGGCTTAGCGCAGTGAACGTGGATCCTTACCTTGTCTGCAAATCTTTCGATCTCGATACGGGGAACGCCTGCTGCATACAGGTTTTTCTTGATATAGTTACGAACGTTGTAGTCCTCAACCAAAGTATCGCCGAAAGTTGCTTTGTTTGCAAACCAGCGGGAATCCCAATCCTTGATAACGCCCACACGCATTCCGTGCGGATTAACCTTCTGTCCCATTTAGTTTACCTCCTCTTTCGACTTATTCTTTTTCCTTGACCGCAAGAGTAACATGGGAAGTTCTCTTGAGGATACGGAAAGCTCTGCCTTGTGCTCTTGGCATAATGCGCTTCATGATAGGGCCGGGGCAAACGAAGCATTCGGAAACATAAAGGTTATCCTTATCCATTCCGAAATTGTTTTCTGCGTTTGCAACAGCGGACTTCAAAAGCTTCTCCAGATATTCACAGGCAGATTTGGGTGTGTGCTGCAAAATCGCCATAGCGGTCTCAACGTCCTTTCCTCTGATGAGGTCGAGAACTATCTGTACCTTTCTCGGCGCAATGCGAGCATTTTTAAGATATGCTCTTGCTTCCATTTAAAATTCTCCTCTCTGCCTTATTTCTTACCGTTATTGGATACTTTAGAGCCTGCGTGACCCTTGTAAGTTCTTGTTGGAGCGAATTCGCCCAGCTTGTGACCTACCATGTCCTCCGTAACATATACGGGAACGTGCTTTCTGCCGTCATGAACAGCAAATGTATGACCTACGAAATCGGGGAATATAGTTGAAGAACGGCTCCATGTCTTGAGAACTTTCTTCTCGCCCGCTTCGTTCATAGCAATAACTCTCTTCAAAAGGACTTCCTGCACGTAAGGTCCTTTTTTAATACTTCTGCTCATTGTTTTCCTCCTTCCAAATTGTTAGAGGCAAGAGACAAGAGGCAAGATATTTCCTTGCTCCCGCTCCGCTTCCTTTTAAGGCAAGATGTTAAAAACATCTATCTTTAAATTAACCAATGAGTTGACCCAAAGGTCGTGTTAAATATTGGTGAAACGTAATATAAATTACGCAACATAGCAGGCTGAGCCTGCACCCTTGTTCTACCCCACAGTTAAATTTAAAATACGTTTACTGTGGTAAGCCCCTATCAAGGGGCGGGGTACAAACGGCACTGACGAAACACATCACTTACCGTTGCGACGTTTAACAATAAACTTGTCTGTACGGTTGTGAGTCTTTCTTGTCTTGTAACCCAGAGCAGGCTTGCCCCAAGGTGTAACAGGTCCGGGACGTCCGACAGGGGACTTACCTTCACCACCGCCGTGGGGGTGGTCGCAGGGGTTCATGACAGAACCGCGGACTGTAGGTCTGATACCAAGGTGACGAGTTCTTCCCGCCTTACCGAGGCTTACGTTCTCATGGTCAATGTTGGAAACCTGACCGATAGAAGCCATGCAGTTTGAGGGGATCTTTCTCATCTCGCCGGAGGGAAGTCTTACCAAAACGTAAGCGCCCTCTTTACCCATAAGCTGAGCCATGTTTCCTGCGGAGCGTACAAGCTGTGCGCCCTTGCCGGGATAAAGCTCAATGTTGTGGATAAACGTACCAACGGGAATGTCTGTCAAAGCCAGCGCGTTGCCGGGCTTGATGTCGGACTGGGGACCGCTTGTTACAACGTCGCCAACCGCAAGACCGTTGGGAGCGATGATATATCTCTTTTCGCCGTCCTCGTACTGAACGAGAGCGATGAAAGCGCTTCTGTTAGGATCGTACTCCAGAGTAAGAACAGTAGCGTTCATGCCCTGCTTATCTCTCTTGAAGTCGATAATTCTGTATTTTCTTCTGTTTCCGCCGCCTCTGTGACGAACGGTAATTCTGCCGTAGCTGTTTCTGCCCGCGGTCTTCTTCAAAGGTGCAAGAAGACTTTTTTCGGGAGCGACCTTGGAAAGTACGCTGTAATCAGTAACAGTCATCTGACGTCTTGAAGGCGTCGTAGGCTTGTATGATTTAATTGCCATTGCAGTTCACTCCTTTTAGAATTTCTTGTGTACTTTTCGGAAGCTGCTCCTCCATAGCGTACACCGTTGGGGACTCTTTTACACCGCCGCACCGCAGAACTTACATCAAAATCAGGTTCTATTACATTGACAGCGGCTTGACAAACCCATATTAATGTAACTTCCCCTATAAGCATTTCTGCCCGCGGGGGCTTCCCCGCCCCGTTACATCATGCCGTCGAAGAATTCGATGGTCTTTGAACCCTCGGCTAAAGTAACGATAGCCTTTTTCCAGTCGGGTGTGTAACCTCTGTTCATACCCATTCTCCTGGAACGTCCTCTGACGTTCATGGTGTTCACCTTAGCAACCTTAACTCCGAAAAGCTCTTCAACTGCTTTGGCAATCTCGATCTTGTTGGCAGCCTTGGCAACCTTAAAGGTGTACTTATTTTCCTGAAGACCCTCCATGCTCTTTTCGGTGATGATGGGCTTTATCACAATATCCTGTGCGATCATTATGCGTACACCTCCTCGATCTTAGCAACCGCGTCCTTAACAATGATAAATTTGTCATAGTTAAGAATGTCGTATACGTTAATAGTGTTTACAAGAGCTGTCTTAACGCCCGGAATGTTAGCCGCGCTCTTTATAACGAAGCTGTTTACCTCCGGCATTACGATAAGAGCCTTGCTGCCCTCTGCCTCAACAGCCTTGAGCATAGCGATCATTGTCTTTGTCTTATACTCGTCCATAGCGATATTGTCAAGAACTATCATGTTATTGTCCAATACCTTTGTGGAAAGAGCGGACTTCATAGCAAGTCTCTTAAGCTTCTTATTTACAGTAAAGCGATAGCTTCTGGGCTTAGGTCCGAGAGCCACGCCGCCGTGTGTCCACTGGGGAGCTCTTGTTGAACCCTGTCTTGCATGACCTGTACCCTTCTGTCTCCAAGGCTTTCTTCCGCCGCCTCTTACCTCTGTACGGGTGAGTGTGGACTGTGTGCCCTGTCTCTGATTTGCAAGGTAATTTACGACCATAGTGTGCATAGCAGCCTCATTGGGCGTAATACCGAAAACAGCGTCTGACAGCTCAATGTCGGAAACCTGCTTACCTGTCATATCCAAAACTTTAATATTAGGCATTACTGCTTCCTCCTTCCATTAAGCCTTTTTCTTCACGCAGTCGCAAATGGTAACAATGCCGTTCTTGGGACCGGGAATTGCGCCCCTGACTGCGATAAGATTATTTTCTGCGTCAACTCTGACAACCTCAAGGTTCTGAACTGTGACCTTTTCGCTGCCCATGTGTCCCGGAAGAGCCTTGCCCTTAAAAATACGGGACGGCGAGGAACAAGCGCCCATTGAGCCTGCGTGTCTGTGCACAGGACCCGAACCGTGGGTCTCCTTGATCCTGGAGTTGTTGTTTCTCTTGATAGTGCCCTGGAAGCCCTTACCCTTTGAAGTACCGGAAACATCAACGATATCTCCTACCTCAAAAGTGTCAGCCTTAAGAACTGCGCCGACCTCCATAGCGTCAGCGCCCTCAAGTCTGAACTCTTTAAGAGTTCTCTTGACAGCAACGTCCGCCTTAGCGAAATGACCCTTGATAGGCTTGTTTGCAAGCTTTTCTCTCAGGTCGCCGAAGCCGAGCTGAACTGCGCTGTAGCCGTCGTTTTCAACGGTTTTCTTCTGAACCACAACACAGGGACCGACTTCCACAACAGTCAAGGGAATGACCTTGTTTGTTGTTTCATCGAAAATCTGAGTCATACCGATTTTCTTTCCGATGAGTGCCTTTGTCATACTTTTTCCTCCTTTTGGTTATTGGTTGCCTTTCGGCAACATTACTCTACGGGGGACATTTTTGGGAAATGATAAGCCTTCGGCTTACTTGATTTCCATTACAACGTCCACGCCCGCAGGAAGTTCAAGACCCTGAAGAGCCTCAACAGACTTGTCGGACGGTCTGATAACGTCGATAAGTCTCTTGTGAGTACGCATTTCAAACTGCTCACGGCTATCCTTGTACTTGTGTACCGCACGGAGGATAGTGATTATCTCCTTGTCGGTAGGAAGCGGGATAGGACCGCTTACTCTTGCTCCGCTGCGCTTAGCCGCGTCAACTATCTTAGCTGCCGCCGCGTCAACGACTGCATGGTCGTAACCTTTGATTTTGATTCTGATCTTTTCATTAACTGCCATTTTAGAATCGCCTCCTGAATAACTTTAAAGTGTTTTGGGGACGAGTTTGCGATAATCAACGTTACACGTCTCCTGTGTGTAAAACACATTCCGACGTTACACGTCTCCGTGTGTTTCGTACTGCTCATATTAAAAAACCCGAAAAACCGAAACGTTTTCCGAGCCGATACAAACACAATGCTTACCTATGGACAAAACGGTCTGAATTGACACTGTCTGAATTGACATGTCCACGGTTTAAGCGCACACAGCGTTCACTATCACAGCCGCCCGGTTCAAGACCGAACATACTCCGCGGAAATTCCCCTGCAAACCGCAGGCAACCTTCCGCATCCTCGCAAAAACATATTACACAGCGCGTCAAAACCGAGTTTTGTCACGCAAGTAATATTATAACATTAACCCCCTGCAATTGCAAGAGGGTACAAAAATTTTGCTATAGAATTTTTTGCCGTTTTTCCAAATATTTTTATGCACTTTTAACAAACCGCTCCAAAAAGTGCATAATTTCCTTTAATACGGGGCATACTATGTTTTTCCAAACAGCGGCAAGGTGTTAAAATCCAAGGTAACAACACAAAAAGTCCCCGTAGCAGCGGGGACTTTTATTTTTGTGAACCGTAATGGAGTTTTCGGCTCGCACTTTCATAACACTGTATGAGTATCAATTTATCCAATCCTCTATAAGTATTCCTTTCATTAGATAAAAGTTCTTAAATTCATCTGAAATATTTCGAGAAGTATCAATATGTATGTAATAATCAAATCCAACATCAATAGACATATTTTCACTTTCTATCACAAACCACGCCTCCTCTCTTAATAATATTTTAATTAATGTAATAATATCTTTTTTTTCATATTGTGATTGTCCTAAATACAGAGATTGATATATTGGTGAACAATAATCATCAATAATCATTTTATACGGTTGCTTTTTATTTCTGTCATTATTTTTATCAAGTGGTTCAATCGCTTCAAATTTTTTTATAATATAATTTTCATCAGATAACATATTAACAAAACCCATAATACAATCTATATGTATTTTTTCCCATTGCAAATACGTATCTAAATTTAGATTATAATTTGAATTATCTATGTCATATATTGATGTCCACTGATTTTTATCATTACTTAAATAATGAGAAATTCTGTACAGCATACTAATCTCCAATTCTATTCAAATTTTCATCATAAGTACACATTCTTGTTTGCTTTTTAAAGCATTAGGTGACTTTGCCATTTTCCAAATCCCGCCATTGTGATAATCTTTATCCAATGTTATACATGTTTTATTTTTGAATTATAGTATACTGCTTGAACATGGGATGTAAAGGGCAACAGCATTTACTTTTCTAATTTGGCAATATTAAAAATATGATTACTTTACAGCACTTTTGATTTGGAGTTTTAAAATAAAGGTATTGTGGCTTGATAGGAATCAGTTTGATTAATAATTTAAACATATTGATTATGCAAACAAGCCAAATTGCGTTCACTATATATTTGTATTTAATTAACAAGAAGTAAATGCTGTTGTAATTATTCTCCCGCAACGGGATTTTCTATCTCCGTAAGAGAATTCGCGTCTATCGTTTCTATCCTGTACGCATAGCTGCCCTCGGCGTTGGTGCTGTGCTGCTCAAAATAAAGAAAGCCTCCCTCGCTGTCAAAAACATAGCTTGTGTAAAATTCCGTAAGAGAAGTACCCAGCGTTTCGTTGATCTTATCCACATTATAATAGTATACATAGGACGTTCCTCCCTCAACAGACGCTTCCGCGGAGGACTTTACAAACAGATTTGCATAAAACAGCAGCTCCCCCGTGGAATAAGGGTGAGGCGCGCTTTCGGAGTATTTAACGTACCCATCGCCGCCCTCGTTGATAACGGCGGCATTTCCCCCGTCAACAACATAAAGCAGCCTGCCGTCGCTGTATTCGGCGTAATAATCCCCGCCGTTCACAACCTCGTAAAGGTAGCTTTGAGTACCGTCCTCATTATACATAAAGGAAAAAGCCTGATCCGTCTCCCCCGTGTCAAGATTTGTCAGCAGATACCTGCCGCTTTTCCAGCCCTTAGCCTCGTCCCGCAAAGCCTCAACCTGTTCCTTGCCCGCCAGCTCGTATTCCTTTTTCAAGGAACAGCCGCCGAGAGCGGTCACACATATTAATAATAGTACAGCAAAAATTTTTTTCATTGCAAATTTTCCTCAAAATGTATTTTATACTGATTTGCGGCTAAAAAGCGTGTAAAAAATCAAGCAAAAATTTGCATATATGATTTTTGTGCAGATTTTTTACATACGCTTTTAGGAGCAAATTAGTATTATACGGCAAGCGGCAAACGTCCGCAGCCGCCCCTGCAAATTAAAAGAGGACGGAGCGTTTCGCCTGCCCGTCCTCCGATTTTTTGCAATCAGAAATCCTCGCTTTTAGCAGCCTCGTCAGCCGCAGTCTCTGCGTCAGCGTCAAGACTGTCCAGCTCGGACATATCGTCATCGTCTCCGCAGCAGTCGCAGTCGTCGAAATATGTCTCGTCGTCATCGTCAAAATCGTAATCGTACTGTTCAATTTCCTCACGCTTTTTCATAGCATAAGCGGCAGCGGCAGCGCCGGCAGCGGCAGATGTAAGAGCAAGCATTAATGCGCCGAAAGCTTTCATAAAAAATCAACTCCTAAATATTTTTGACATAAATTGTTGTAACAAATTGTTATAATATATAGTATACCACATCTTTTTCAAAATTACAATGGTTTTCGGCAATTTTTTTGTACAATTTTTTACGCCGCGGGTCACAATGCCTTTTTTGATATCTGTCCGCTGTTCCGGGGATATTTATTGGGCGTTTCCCGTATCTTTCTAACGCATATAAGCGTTCTGCCGTCTCCGTCGGGAAGGGCGTATTCCGTCACGTCCGAAATTTCTCCGCCGAGAATTTTTACCGCGTTTTCGCACTCCCTGTAATTTTCCTTAGTACCTTTTAACGCCGCAAATATCCCGCCCACTTTAACGTAAGGCAGACAGTACTCCGTAAGGACAGGCATTGCCGCCACAGCCCTTGCCGTGGAAATATCAAATTTTTCACGGTATTCGGGTTTCCTGCTCCCCTCCTCCGCTCTGGCGTGTATGCACTCTGCGGCAAGGTCTGCGGCTTTACACACCTCGGACAAAAAATTCACCCTCTTGTTAAGGCTGTCCAAAAGGGTAAGCTTAATGTCGGTGCGCATTATTTTCATAGGCACACCCGGAAAGCCCGCGCCCGTACCCACGTCAATAAGGCTTGCGCCGTTGGGAATATCCAAAAATTTCATGGGAAGCACGCTGTCCAGAAAGTGTTTTACTGCAATACCGTAGCTGTCGGTTATTGCGGTGAGGTTCATCTTTTTGTTCCATTCCGCAAGAAGCTCGGCGTACAGCTTGAATTTTTCATATTGCTCTATGGAAACGGTGAGCTTTTCCCTTTCAAAAATTTCGGCAAATTCGGTGTAGTCTATGGTCATCAAAAAATCCTCCTGAATATTTTTTATAATGATAAACTATTTTGGACTTTTTTTCAAGGGATAATTTTTAAACGTTTTCTTCATAAATTTATTACGCCGTTTTTAAGTTTTGCTCTTGATAACAGCCAAACTTTGTTGTACAATAAACATAATATTTACACTTGTTACGTAAGAGTCCCTTTAGGCAACTAAAAAGTTCGCCAGCCTTTCAAGGCTGTGGGGGTCGAGGGGGCAAAGTCCCCTCGTGGGGTCAAGGGGCAACGCCCCTTGTCGCCCTCCGCAGAGGGCGAAACTCCCTATCGTTCAAGCGCTCCGCAGGGGGTGAATTTCGGCAAAGCCGAAAGAGGGGGACGCCCTGCAAGAGAGGGCGTCCCCCTACGGTAAACCTAAGAACTAAATCTTCCAAACAGTCCGGTGGACTGTTTGGAACGGGATAAAGTATGTTAGATTTAAAACAGTCCACCGGACTGTTTTAAAGGGTAAATTTGTCACGTACTGTAACAAGGGGGAGCGGTCGTGTACGCTCCCCCTCGGAATGGCTGTCGCCATTCCTCACCCCCTTCTCCGTTTTTGAACGATAGGGAGTTTCGCCGCCTGCGGGCGGCGACAAAGGGGCTTTGCCCCCTTGACCCCCACGAGGGCTTTGCCCCTCGACCCCACCAGCTGGGCTCAGCTGGACCAGCTTTTTACCTAAAGGTGCGCCTGTGTAACAAGTGCGCTGAAGTGAAATTTACACAAAATTAGGAGGAAAAACAATGAAAAAAATCACCCTCGATTGGAATAAATATATCGATGCTTCACGGCGCGCCGCTGCGGAGGGCTGCGTACTGCTGAAAAACAACGGCGCGCTACCCCTTGATAAAAACTCCCCCACGGCGGTTTTCGGACGTATCCAGAGCCACTACTACAAAAGCGGCACAGGCTCGGGCGGTCTTGTGAACGTCTCAAAGGTCTGGAGCATTATCGACGGTCTGAAAGAATGCGGCGCGGAAATCAACGCCGACCTTGCGGAGGTCTATGAAAAGTGGGAACAGGCTCACCCGTTCAACGACGGTTCGGGCTGGGGCGGCGAGCCTTGGTCGCAGGAGGAAATGCCCGTCTCGGATGAGCTTGCGGAGCGTATCTCAAAAGCCTCCGAAACGGCTCTTGTCATCATCGGCAGGACAGCGGGCGAGGAGCAGGACAGTACTCTTCAAGAGGGTTCTTATCTGCTGACAAAAACCGAGACGGAAATGCTGAAAACCGTCCGCAAATACTTTAAGAAAATGGCTGTAGTCCTTAACGTGGGCGGAATAATCGACATGAACTTTGTCCGCGAAATTTCTCCCGACGCGGTTATGTACGCTTGGCAGGGCGGAATGGTGGGCGGTCTCGGAACGGCGGACGTGCTTCTCGGAAACATCTCCCCCTGCGGAAAGCTTTCGGACACTATCGCAAAAAATATCAGCGATTACCCCTCCGCCCCATATTTCGGCGACAAGCTTAAAAATTTCTACACCGAGGATATTTACGTGGGCTACCGCTGGTTTGAGACCTTTGCAAAGGATAAAGTCCTGTACCCATTCGGCTTTGGACTTTCGTACACTGAATTTAAGATAAGCACTGACCGTGCCGAGACAGCTGACGGCAGGATAACCATTGACGTGACCGTACAAAATATCGGGGACTGCAAAGGCAAGGAAGTTGTACAGCTATACTGCGGCGCGGCGCAGGGCAAGCTTGGCAAGGCGGCGAGGGTGCTCTGCGGCTATGAAAAAACAAAGGAGCTTGCCCCAAATGAAAAACAGGCTCTGCACTTTGAAATTGATTTGGACGACCTTGCTTCCTATGACGATTCTGGAGTAACGGGTCACAAGTCCTGCTATGTTCTTGAAGCGGGAGAATACAAAATTTACGCAGGTTCGGACGTGCGGTCGGCGGAGGAAGTCCACAGCTTTGAAATTGCCGAAGCAAGGGTTACAAAGCAGTGCGCCGAAGCCTACGCCCCCGTGGAAAAATTTGAGATAATAAAAAATATCGGGGGACGTGCCGAAAAAGAATTTGTGCACGCTGCCGAGACCGACATGGACAAACGCCGCGCCGAAAATCTCCCCGCCGAAATACCCCAAACGGGTGACAGGGGCATTAAGCTTGCGGACGTTTTAAGCGGCAAAAATACCATGGCGGAATTTGTCGCACAGCTTTCGGACGACGACCTTGCCTGCATTATACGCGGCGAGGGAATGGGAAGTCCCCAAGTCACGGCGGGAACGGCTGCGGCTTTCGGCGGAGTTACCGAAAAGCTTCGCGGGTACGGCATACCCTGCGGCTGCTGCGACGACGGACCCTCGGGAATGAGGCTTGACTGCGGCACAAAGGCGTTCAGCCTGCCAAACGGAACTATGCTGGCGTGTACCTTTAATAAAGAGCTTGTGGAGGAGCTTTTCACCTTTACGGGTATTGAAATGTCCGCAAACAATGTTGAATGTCTGCTGGGACCGGGAATGAATATCCACCGCCACCCTTTGAACGGACGTAATTTCGAGTACTTCAGCGAAGACCCTTTCCTTACGGGGACAATGGCTGCGGCGGAGCTTGCGGGCTTGCACAAAAGCAGCGTGACAGGTACGATAAAGCATTTCTGCGGAAATAATCAGGAAACCAACCGCCGCGGCATAGACTCGGTAATATCCGAAAGAGCTTTGAGGGAAATTTACCTGAAGGGCTTTGAAATTGCGGTGAAAAATGGAAAAGCCGAAACGGTGATGACAACCTACGGCTCTGTAAACGGCTTGTGGACTGCGGGCAGCTATGACCTGAACACGACTATCCTGCGTGGCGAATGGGGCTTCAAGGGCTTTGTTATGACGGACTGGTGGGCGACCATGAACGACAGAGGGGAAGCTCCCGACGGAAACAACTTCGCCGCCATGGCAAGGGCGCAGAACGACGTTTACATGGTCTGCGCGGACAGCTCCCAAAATACCCACGGGGACAATACTCTTTCCTCCCTTGAAAGCGGTACTCTCACAAGAGGAGAATTGCAGCGGTGCGCGGGAAATATCTGCGGCTATCTTATGAACAGCCGCGCTATGAAGCGCTTATTGAATGAAGCGGAGGAAATAGAGATAATAAACCGTCCCAAGGACGCGGAGGACTTCGACGCCGAAAATGTGGAATTCCATAAGGTGGACAGAACGGCGGTCATCTCCCTTTCGGATGTGGAGACTGTCAAGGGCAAAGCCTTTGCATTCGCTCTGGACGTTTCAGTCCCCGGCAAATACAAAGCGACGATTACCGCAAAGGCGGAGGGCGGCGCAGTGGCGCAAGTCCCCGTTACGCTGTACGCAATGGGTTCTCCCCATGGGACTTACACCTTTAACGGCTCGGAGGAATGGGTATCCATTTCGAGGGAGCTGCCAATGTTCTCACGCTTTACGGCGTGCAGGCTCTACTTCGGTCAGGGCGGACTTACTCTTAAGGACATTAAATTTGAGCTTATAGGCGGCTTCGGCTGGAATGATCTGTCGGCAAATGACGATCAATAATTGATCGGACTGCCGAAAAAATAAAAAATCAAGAACCTATCCGCAATGTATATAGGTTCTTGATTTTTTACCGCCCCTTGGGGGGCTTTATCAAATTTTGGAATTATCGTATCCGGCTTTGGGGGGACTCTCACTGCAGGGCGTTCCCTGCTTATTAATTATTAACTATTAATTATCAATGTATTTGGTTAAAATGTTAATTGATACTTTGTTAAATATGTGGTAAAATTATTATTGCAAACCTGTTCCTTCTGTGTATTTTGGTGTAAAAAGCGGCGGAACGGTTTAATTATTAAATATGTAAAACGATTACATATTAAGAAAGGATTGATACAATGGCAGAAAAAGCTCTTAAAATCAAGAGAAATCAGCCGATAGCCGTCAAAACACCGGCTGAAAAGGTCGCCGACGTTATGTACTGGCTTCTGCGGACTGCTATTATCGCCAACATCGTTATGCTGTTTTTCCCGGCGTTCAACCCCGCGAGACTAAGCGGCATGATAAACAAGAACCTTTCCCTGTTTTCCTGCGGTATCTCTTACGATTCCATAGTCGCCAACTTCGGGCGCGCTCTCAGACAGGGCTGGGTGCTGGAGTCTACCTTTAAAGTCCTTAACGCGCTTTCGGCGGTGGTTATCCTTGCAATAATCCTTGCGGCGGCAGGCGGCTGTATGTCACTTGGCAACCGCAAGCTCAAAAAGCTGGGATGTATCTTTTCTCTTGCGGGCGGCGTTATTGAGCTTGCCGCAATACTCGGCATAAACGGTCTTTACAACGACATTGTGGATCAGGCAAGGGCTGCCGACAAGATCAAACAAGTAGCTCCCCAGCTCCCTTACGTGAACACAGTATTCCTTGCTTTGGCAATTGCGTTTATTGCAATATCTGTAATAAACTTCCTGCTTGTCCCCAAGGAGGAAGAGGGCGAGGGCTTCGATATGGAGCCGAGATTCAAGCTTTTCCTGATGATGCTCCCCGCTATCGCGCTGGCGTTCGTTTTCAGCTATCTGCCTTTGTACGGCTGGCGGTACGCTTTCTTTGAATACAACTCAGGCGAGACCCTTAGCATGGATAAATTTGTGGGCTTTAAATGGTTCACCTCGCTTTTCCAGAACGCGGCGACAAGGAAAGACCTTTTAACGGTGCTTAAAAACACTCTTGCAATGAGCGGTCTCGGTATCCTCACAAGCTGGATACCTATGGCGTTCGCTATCTTCCTCTCGGAGATAAAGAATCAGCACTTCCGCCGTTTTGTTCAGACGTTCACAACGATACCTAACTTTATAAGCTGGGTGCTTGTGTACGCTATCGCTATCGCGCTTTTCTCAACGGACGGCTTTATCAACACCATGATAAACAGTATGTCCGACGCTAATGTCAACACAAACTATCTTATGTCCAACTCCCACTCGTGGCTGAAAATGCTTGCATGGGGTACATGGAAGGGCGTGGGCTGGAGCGCTATCATTTACATAGCTTCCATTTCGGGTATCGATCAGGGTCTTTACGAGGCTGCAACGGTTGACGGCGCGGGAAGATTTGCCAAGATGTGGCACATCACCGTCCCCGAGCTTATCCCAACATACTGCGTGCTTCTGCTGATGTCTATTGCAAACATTCTTTCAAACGGCATGGAGCAGTACATGGTATTCTCAAACCCGATGAACAGAGAGTCGCTTCAGGTGCTTGACCTGTACGTTTATAACCTTGGTATCGGTAAGGGACTTATCCCTCTGTCAACGGTTATCGGTATGGTCAAGTCGGTAATAAGCGTAACGCTTCTTTTTGCCGCAAACGGCGTATCAAAGGCTATCCGCGGCGAAAGCATAGTTTAAGGAGGTGCAGGAATGGATAACGGAATCAATCTCGGCGGCAGCAAGAAAAAGTCGGCAGACGAAATATCGGACACAACCTCTCACATCAAGCTCACAACGGGAGACATAATATTTTCGATAATAAACTACACGTTCTTCGCAATTTTTACATTAAGCTGTATTTTCCCGTTCTATTACATTTTTATCAACACCATTTCAAGCAATGAGTTTATCAACCGCGGCGCGGTAACGTTACTCCCAAAAGGCATCACGCTGTCAAACTACATTCAAATGGGCAATGTGGGCGACTTGTGGACCTCTGTTCTTATTACCGTTATAAGAACGTTTTTAGGTACGGCGCTAATGGTATTCACCTCCGCGCTGGCAGGTTATCTTGTAACTAAAAAGGAAATGTGGCACAGACAGTTCTGGTACCGCTTCCTTGTGATCACGATGTACTTCAACGCGGGACTTATCCCCTGGTATCTGAACATGGCTATGCTTGGTCTTACCGACACATTCGCGGCGTACATAATCCCCGGCATCATATCGCCCTATAACATCATTCTGGTAAAGACCTACGTTGAGTCCATACCGGGAGAGATAGAGGAGAGCGCCTATATGGACGGAGCAAGCTACTGGACGATATTCCGAAAGATAATATGGCCGTTGAGCAAGCCTATTCTTGCAACCATAGCCATATTCGGCGCGGTGGGGCATTGGAACTCCTTCCAGGACTCTCTTATCCTCAACGCCAACACGCCGGAGCTTTACACTCTTCAGCACAGGCTGTACATCTATCTGAACAAAAGCTCCAACTTAGGCGCGATCGCAAACGGCGGAGATATGGGCAACATAGCGGGTCAGATGAGCACCAAAACGCTCCAGTACACCATTTCAATGGTAACGATAATCCCGATTTTGTGCGTATACCCGTTCATGCAGAAGTACTTTGAAAAGGGTCTTATGTTAGGCGCGGTTAAAGGCTGATTTTCAGTTGACAGTTGCTTTAGCATTTGTAGGGGACGGGTTTCCCGTCCCGCGTTTACAATGAAATTATATCACATATTTTTTGTACAGTATTGCAAATTTCCGACAAAATGCAGGAGGTAAAATATTCTTGCCTCTTGCTTCTGAAATTCTAAAAATCTAATAGGAAAGGAACGATTTCACAAATGAAACTCAAAAAGCTTATAGCAGGGCTTACCTCATTGGCAATGCTCGGCACACTTGCAGGCTGCGGAGCTAAAACTCCCGACGAGCTTGCGGGAGGCGACGGCGACAGCGGAAACGCTGCCGTTACAACGGCAAACAACGGCGACAACACTGACGCAGCCGCAGACGGCGGAGACAACGCGGTCACCGAGGGCGGAGATACCGCAAACGCCTCCGACGGCAGCGACACTACCGCGAACCCTTACGGCGCGGAGTATTTCGCCGACCTTTACGGTACGGACGAACCCATTCAGCTTACCGTTTTCAGCCAGCTTGCCAACTATTCCGGAAAGCTCACAGGCTGGTTTGCCGAGGTCATGAAGCGTGAATTTAACGTTGAAATGACAATTATCCCCGATACTGACGGTATGTTCGACACACGTATGGAATCGGGAAATCTGGGCGACATCGTTGTGTTCGGCTCAAACGGCGAGCAGTATCAGCGCGCCGCCAAGGAGAGTATGCTCTTTGACTGGAACGAGGACAAAATACTTACCGAGTACGGTCCTTATATAGAAGCTCATATGCCCTACGCTCTTGAAAACAACGCCAACCTTAACGAATCCATAGGCGCGGAGCATATTGTTCACGGCTTCGGTCACAACGTTGCCGAAAGCACCGACGACCACGAAGCGTTCTTCTACACAATGGACTTGCGCTGGGATCTGTACAAGCAGCTTGGCTACCCCACGGTAAACACCATTGACGATCTTTACGACGTTTTTGTAGAGATGAAGAAGATACAGCCCAAGGACGAAAACGGAAATGAAAGCTACGCTATCTCCATGTGGCCCGACTGGGACGGAAATATGGTAATGTACGTTAAGGCGTTCGCTACCTGCTACTGGGGCTACGACGAGCTTGGCTTCGGTCTTTACGACGTTGATACAGGCGAGTATATGGACGCTCTTGAAGCTGACAGTCCTTATCAAAAGGCTCTCAAATTCTTCAACAAGCTTTATCAGGCGGGACTTATCGACCCCAACTCCATGACTCAGACCTATAACGAAATGAGTGAAAAGGTTCAGGCAGGCGGCGTATTCTACTCTATCTTCGACTACGCAGGCTCACAGCTTTATAACAGCGAAGCTCACCTTGAGGGCGGCACAGGAATGTATCCCCTTATTCCCAAGGACGCAACACCCCTTTGCTACGGCATGAACGTACTGGGCAGCAACAGAATATGGACGATCGGCGCAAGCACCGAGTACCCCGAGCTTTGCATGGCTATCATCAACTACCTCTCCACTCCCGAGGGTTACATGACATACTGGTGGGGACCGAAGGACCTTTGCTGGTACTACGACGAGGACGGCTTGACTCACTTCACCGAATTTGGCGAGCTTGCGTATAAGGACAGAAAGGGTACTATAATGCCTGACGAATGGGGCGGCGGAAGCTTCAACGACGGCACGTTCCAGGCGAACAATACCACATGGTCTAAGGACGCTCCCAACCCCGATTCCAACGGCGAAACATACAACTGCGAGAACTGGGCGAGCCGTCTCGTGGATACAAAGTATGAGATCTTCCAGGATTGGCGTGACTATTCCGGACAGTTCACAATGCAGATGTACATGGACAGCGTTCCTCACAAGGTCTCTTTGGGAACATCATATACCGAGACCAAAAAGTCCGACGAGCTTAAGATCATCTGGGAACAGGTCGCTAAATGTATCGTAAGCGACTCATGGAAAGCGATCTACGCTTCAAGCGACGAGGAATACGATCAGATCGTTGCAGGCATGGTACAGAAGTGCAAGGACTACGACCCCGACGGTCAGTGCCTTGCGTGGTGCGAGAACGAGGCTGCAATAAGACACGCTCTTGAAGAAGAGGCTCGCAAGTAATTGCGGCGGTAATTTCTCAAAGGTAAAACTATTTGAGTCTCCGCGCTCCCTATAACAAAGGGAGCGCGGAGTTTATTTTTTCCGTCTGAAAAAAGTATACCACATATTTTTAACCTTGTCAAGTAAAATAATCACTAATGATTAATTATATATTTATCAAAATTACACAATAATTAATACATCTTTTAAGATATGTTACTATCATTTAAAGTAGTGTATAATAATCAAAAGGGGGATTGAAAATGATTCTTTTTATTGCAGACCGCATAAAATCACTGCGGGAAAAAAGCGGTATGACCCAAACGCAGCTTGCAAGACGGCTCGGAATTTCAAGAAGCGCAGTAAACTCATGGGAGATGTCCCTTTCTACGCCGTCAAGCATTTACCTTGTAGAACTGTCGAGGATATTCGGAGTTTCCACCGATTACCTGCTCAGTCTTGACGACGGAATAAAAGTCGATATTACCGAGCTTAACACACAGGAACAAGAAATGGTCATAAAGCTTGTTGATTACTTCAAATCGCTTAAAGAAAAATAACAGCGGACAGGCTTTATTCCTGCCTCGGCAATAATCAAAAATATTATTTTAAGGCGGGAAGAAATTTCCCGCCTTGTTTTTATGTATTTATACTATAGCAATCCGACAAAATAATAACCGTATCTGTAGGGGACGGGTTTCCCGTCCCGTGGTTCAGTATATTTTTGTATCGCGGGCGGGGAGACCCCGCCCCTACAGTATGGTTATTTTTATGGATTGCTATAGTATTACAAGCTTCCGCGGGGAGTTCCCCGCTTTTTGTATTCAGAGGGGGATATCCCCTCATACCTCCTGAAAACCGTGCTGAAATATCCTGTGTCGGAAAACCCGCTCCTTTCCCCCACCTCGGCAACGGTAAGCTTTGTGTCGGTCAAAAGCTGCTTCGCTTCGTTTATGCGGCGGCGCGTCAGATACTCGTTGGGACGCATATTCATTGTCTGCTTGAACACCCTGCACAAATGCTGCGGCGATATCCCCGCCTGCTCCGCCAGCGCCGTCATGGGGAAGTTCTCTCTGAAATTTTCGTCTATATAATTCAGCACCGGCACTAAAATATCGCTTCGGTCAACGCCGCCGGTAAGACTTTTGTCTGAGGAAAGCCTGTGAAATTCTATTACATACTGATAAATAAGTCCCGAACAGGTATAGTCGCCGTAAACTATGTCGGACTTCTGCGCCGCAAGCATTTTGTTGAAAAGGCTCTGCATTGCGCTTGAGTCCTCAAGCTTTACAGACACGGGCTTCGTCATGCCGAATTCACTTAAAATATGGCGGCAGGCATAGCCGTCAAACGCCGTCCAGCGGACGTCCCAGCTATTCCCCACGGGAAAATATTCATGAGGATAGCCGGCGGGCAGAAAGAAAAAACTGTTTTCCTCCAGCGTCAGGCTTGTATTGTCGAATTTAAGGCAGCCCCTGCCCTTTGCGCTGAAAAGTATCTGGTGCCAGTTATAACCCTCGGGACGCTTGACGTGGTACTGATACTCGCTTCCGCCTATTCCCGTAAGATACA
Source organism: uncultured Clostridia bacterium (assembly GCA_947383835.1). Taxonomy (GTDB): domain Bacteria; phylum Bacillota; class Clostridia; order Oscillospirales; family Ruminococcaceae; genus RGIG8773. The sequence goes on along the minus strand of CANDEV010000007.1, from coordinate 94,373 downwards.
CGGGCAGGTTTTTCACCTGCATACCGTATGGATAGATGTTTTGATTTATTGCCATAAAAATACCGCCTCTCCGTTATCTTCATATACGCCGAAAGCTTCGCCGTCAAAATGACGGGAAGCTCTTTTCGGCATATGAAGAATTTTAATTTAATATTTTTAATTTAATTTTGAAAGGTCGGCGTTCACCTCGTCCGCAAGGGTCTGGGCAACGCCTCTCGAAGCCTCCTTGCCCTGGGCGTAGGACGAGCCTTCAAAGGGCTTGTACATAACATTATCGGTAACAGCCGAAACAAAGTCGTCGGAAATACCGTAGGACATATCATAGAACGGGTGCTCCTTTGCGGAATTGCTGCACTCGTAGTACTGCTCCAGAAGCTCGTCTGTCCAGTGATAATCGCGCTTTTTCTTTTCGTCGCTTATCTGCTTTGCACTTTCATCAAGGGAAGCAGCTATGCAGCACTCGGCGTACCTTGCCACGCCCTCGGGGTTTGCAGTACCCTTGCAGAGCATAAAGCCGTCGGGTATTATCGAATACGCAGGGTCATAGTCGGGACAGCAGGGCACGGGTACCATTGCCGCGTCGGCAGGGTCTATTCCCAAGGAATTCTGCGCCGTTTCCAAGACCCATGAACCGCCGAAATAGAAAAGCTGTCTGCCCTCTCCCATCATCTGCGCCTGCTCCGACCAGTTGAAAAGTGACTTGTCAAAGAACAGACCGTGGGAGTACATATCCTCCGCAAGGTTCATTGCCTTGTCAAGCTGTGGACTGTCAAGGGTAAGCTCCAGCAAGCCGTTGTTTACCCTTACAACGGAGGTTCCCGAAGAGGTACCGAGAGCCTTTTGGTAATAGTAGCCGTCCAGACCGTAGCGGTCGTTGTCGGGATCCACAAAATCCGTAAGCATATTTTTAAATGTATCCCAGTTCCACTCTCCCGCCTTATAAAGCTCCCACGGGTCGTCATAACCGTTTTCGCTTATGGTTTTTTTGCTGTAGATAACAACAGCCTCGGGAGTAACGCCGGTACAAAGCTCATAATGCTTGCCTCCGAAAACAAATTCCTCCATAAACGGAGCGGTCTCCTGCCATATCTCGCTGTTAAGGTCGATGTAATCGTCCACAGGCACGAACATTCCCGAAACTATGCCCTTGGGTACTGCTCTTGTCTCAAAGGGGAAGAAATCCACGCCGTCGCCGCCCAGCACATGGGTGGAAAGATCGGACCAGCGGTTTTCCCACGTTGTTGGTACATACTCGATATTTCCGCCGTATTTTGTCTCAAACATCTCAAGAGCCACGGACTTCGAGCCGCCTCTGCTGTCCGGGTTAAGATCGTAATGGGCAAGCCATTTTATTGTTTTGTTTTCAAGCTCCTTGTCTGTAAGCAGGGAATCCGCAGCGTCGTTTACAGCCTGCTGCTCCTCATCGCTGAGCTGTTCGGTGTTCACCGAAGCGGCTGTGGTCGTTGTTGTTTCGGAGGAATTTTCTTCGCCGTCCGTACAGCCCGCAAGTCCCGCCGTTAAAAACGCCGCTAATGCAAATGAAAAGCTTCTTTTGAATTTCTTGTTCATAAATTCCAAATCCTTTCAAAAAAATTTTTATTTTTTCGGGAATATGTTTTGCCGGCAAGCATATTCAAATTTCTAACCTTTCTTTATTTCAGTATATAACGCAAAAAAGCTTTTGTCAATAATAATTTTTGAACACGCATTGGTTTTTTGAATAATCAAATATTTTGACTTATTTTATCAAGCAGCGGTAAATACGCGGTTTACCAAAATCAGCAATGTTCAAAATACCAAAGTATATTCAAAATTTTAAGTTGACATAATTCAAAATTTAGGGTAATATATCATTAAGAACTTTATATTTTGAAAGGACGTTTGCTATGAAAAAAGGTACTTCAAAATTTTTGTGCGCGGCTGTTGCCGCAGGTATGATATTTTCCGCCTGTTCAAAGGAACAGTCCGAGCCTGACGGCGGCGAGACCTCCGCGGCGGAAGGAACCGTTCAGGGCGAAACAGCGGCGGCAGGTACGCCTGCGGATGCCGACACGGCTGCCGAATATGAAAAAATAACCGCGATCTACGGCGAACTGCGGACGGAATATAACACGTCCCTTGACCTTAGCGATTACCCGCTCACCGAAAACGGCGCGGCGGCGGACTTCTCCCTTACTATCGAGGCGGAGGACGCGGCTCTTGAGGGAAATTGCTCCGTGCAGGGCGGAGAGGGCTATTCGGGAGACGCCTTTGTCACCCTCGGCAAGGGAAACGACAGGATAAAATTTACCGCAGAGATAGAAAACGCGGGCTTTTACGACCTTAACTTCGTTTCTCACGCGGGAGACAGCGGCAGAGAAAATTTCGTTTATATCGACGGCGAAAACACGGGAAGCATTGTATGCAACTCCGACGGCGCACTGGTGGACTCCAAGCTGAATAATATCTACCTTGACGCCGGCAGCCGTGAGATAGCTCTTGTTCCCTCATGGGGATACACGGATTTCGACTGCCTGAAAATTACCGCAAGCGCTGCGGTCACGGTGGACACCTACAAGGTCGCGGAAAATCTTTCAAACCCCAACGCCGACGAGCATACGAAAAGCCTGTACAAATTCCTCTGTGATATTTACGGCAAGTACAGCCTTACGGGACAGTTTGCGGACGAGGGACGGCTTTCCTCGGAATTTTCCCAGATAGAGCGCACGACAGGCAAGCAGTTTGCTGTTTTGGGACTTGATATGATGGACTATTCCGCTGCAAACGTTGCCAACGGCGCAAACGGAAAAACCGTGGAGTACGCCTATGACTGGTACGAAAACGCAGGCGGTATCGTCCAGTTCTGCTGGCACTGGAATTCCCCCGAGGAATACGCCATGAACAGCGAGGGACACCCATGGTACAGCTCCTTTTATATCGAACATTCCAACATTGATCTGGACAAAATCATGAACGGCGAGGATCAGCGGGGCTACGACCTGCTCATGGCTGACATCGACAATATCTCCGTACAGCTTGCAAGGCTGCGGGATCAGGGCGTGCCCGTAATATGGAGACCCCTCCACGAGGCTGCGGGCGGCTGGTTCTGGTGGGGAAGCTGTCAGCCCGAAAGCTATAAAAAGCTGTGGACGACCATGTACGACAAAATGACAAACGAGCATAATTTGACAAACCTCATATGGATGTGGAACGGTCAGGACGAGGAATGGTACCCCGGCGATGACTGTGTGGACATTATTTCCTGGGATATCTATCAGGGAAACAACGTTTACACCAGCTTCAGCGGCACTTTCGCGCGGGCTGCCGCCTGCGGAAACAAGCTTGTAGCCCTTTCGGAAAACGGCTGCGTAATGGATCCCGACCTTGTTATGCGGGACAATGCGCGGTGGCTTTTCTGGGGCACATGGGCAGAGCCGTACACCATTAATATGGGACTTATCAACGAGGAATACACAAGCAAGGATATGCTTACCAAAGCATACAATCACGACAGGACTTTGACACTTGACGAGCTGCCCGATTTGAAAAATTACAGATGAACGCTTGACAACGTTTGAAAAAAGTGCTACAATGAAATCGTCCCTGAGATGTTATATGTAAGGGAGATAATATTTACAGACAAGTCCCCTTAAACCAAGGGGACTTGTCATTTATATTTAGGGACATGAAAACTGTCCCCCCCAAAAAACTGAAACAATTCGATACAAAGGCGGGAGCAAAGGCTGAGCCTTTACCCTTATAGGCATACATCGCCCGTAAGGGTAAAATACTCCCATGGGTAACAATACTTCTGTATCGCTACCTGCCTAAGCCCCCGCCCTACAAAAAACCCCCTCAAACCGAGGGGGCTTTAATATTTATCCCGCCCCCGCGACAGGGGGCTTGATAATGTCAAGTGAAGTAATATTTATCCGCGGGGGACGAACAAGCCCGCGGTGGCTCACCGCAACTTCCAAAGCTCTTCCGCGTACTGCTTAACAGTCCTGTCGGAGGAGAATTTTCCGCTGCAGGCAATGTTCATCCAGCACTTTTTGGAGAACATCTCACGGTTCTTGTAATCGTACAGAGCCTTAAGCTTGGTGTCCACATAGCCCTCCAAGTCCGCAAGGAGGAAGTAGTGGTCGGGCTTGTGCCAGCTTGTGCCGTTTATAAGGGCGTTGAAAAGCTCGCCGAACATTCCCGTGTCACCGTCGTTGAACGTGCCGTCCACAAGGGTGTTTATAACACGCTTAACGCGCTCGTTGGTGTAGTAAATTTTCTCCTTTGGCTTGTAATTGGGCTTGATCTTTTCGATCTCCTCAACTCTTGCGCCGAAGATATATTCGTTCTCCCAGCCCGCTTCTTCAACAATTTCAACATTCGCGCCGTCGTATGTGCCGAGTGTAACCGCGCCGTTCAGCATGAATTTCATGTTGCCCGTTCCGCTTGCTTCAAGTCCCGCTGTGGAAATTTGCTCCGAAATGTCAGCCGCAGGTATAAGCTTCTCGGCGTAGGAAACATTATAGTTCTGCACAAACAGTACTTTCAGCTTATCCTTTGTCTGCGGGTCGTTGTTCACAAGCTTTGCGACCTCGTTTATATACTTGATTATACCTTTTGCACGTCTGTACGCAGGGGCTGCCTTTGCGCCGAAAATAAAGCAGGTAGGCTGCAGGTCGGGCAGCTTGTTCTCCTTTATCTGGAAGTAGAGGTCAACAATAGAAAACGCGTTCAAAAGCTGTCTCTTGTACTCGTGGAGACGCTTTACCTGAATGTCGAACGCCCAGTCGGGGTTAAGCTCCACGCCCTCGTGCTTTTTGATATAGTCGCAGAGCTGGACTTTCTTCTCCCTCTTGATGTCCATAAAGCGGCGGATAGTATTGCCGTCGTCAACAAATTTTTTCAGCTCGGACAGCCTATCAAGGTCGGTCTGCCAGCCGTCCCCTATCTTTTCGGTGATAAGTCCCGAAAGCTCAGGATTGCACAAGCCAAGCCAGCGGCGCGGTGTGATACCGTTTGTCTTGTTCTGGAAACGGTCGGGGAAAATCTCGTACCAATCCTTCAGCACGTCGTTTTTCAGAATATCGGTGTGGAGCTGTGCAACGCCGTTGGTGTGGCTTGAAGCAAAGATAGCCATTCTCGCCATGTGTATGCGGTCGCCGTCCACAATGCGTTTTGCGGCGATCTGCTCGCCCGTTTGACCGATAGATTTAAGGTACTTTTCAAGATGCGCGTCCACCAAAAGAATAATTTCGTAAATGGTTGGCAGGACGCTCTTGAACAGGTCGATACCCCATTTTTCCAGCGCCTCGCCGAGGACGGTGTGGTTTGTGTAATTGCAGGTCTTTTGCGCGATGTCAAAGGCTTCCTTAAAGGACATACCCTCCTTGAACATGAAAATTCTGATAAGCTCGGGAATTGCAACCGTGGGGTGGGTGTCGTTGAGCTGGACGGCATAGCATTCCGCAAATTTTGAAAAATCATCGCCGTGTGACTTTTTGTACCTCTTAACAATATCCTGAATTGAAGCGGAAACAAAGAAATACTGCTGCTTGAGACGGAGACGAAGTCCCTTTTCGGTATTGTCGTTGGGGTACAGAACGTTTGAAATTGCCTCCGCAAGAATAGTACTCTCGCTTGCGCCAACGTAGTCCTGATCGTCGAATTTACCGAAATCGAAGCCTTTCAGCGACTCGCTCTGCCAAAGACGGAGGGTGTTCACAGCCTTTCCGCCATAACCGATTATGGGAATATCATAGGGCACAGCAAGCACAGACTGATCCGCAAAATCCACACGGACAGCGTCGTTTTCCGCACGGACGCTCCATGCGTCGCCGTAGTCAAGCCAAGCGTCAGCAGACTCCTGCTGGAAGCCGTTGCCGATAGACTGCTTGAAAAGTCCGTAGCGGTATCTTATGCCGTAGCCGTTAAGGGGAATGTCATGAGCAGCGGCAGAGTCCAAAAAGCAAGCCGCAAGACGACCCAGACCGCCGTTGCCGAGAGCCGCGTCCTCTATCTCCTCCAAGCAGGCAATGTCAACGCCCTGCCCGGACAAGATCTCCTTAGCCTCGTCCAGAAGTCCCGCGCAGTAAAGATTGTTGAAAACCGCACGACCCATAAGGAATTCCGCGGAGAGATAGTATGCCCTGCGCTTTTCGTTATGGCGTTCCTCGGTTCTGTCCCAAACAGGGATGATTTCGTCCATTACAGCCCGTGAAAGCGCGCCATGGAGCTGCTTCGGAGTGGCGTGGGAAATATCGGTCCTGCCGTCAACACGGAGGTTTTCGTTTATTTTTGTCAGAAACTGTTCTTTATTCATTTTTATCTACCGTCCTTTACAAAAGAAATATTTCTTATACTAATTTACGTCTAAAAAGCGTTTAAAAAATCAAGCAAAAATTTGCATATATGATTTTTGCGTAGATTTTTTAACTACGCTTTTAGACGGAAATTGGTATTATACTAATTCCCGACCTGATTGTGTACAAAAATTTCAAGCAAAATTTTGCGTATATGAATTTTGCGCAGAAATTTTTGTCTGCACAATGGGAGGGAATTAGTATTATTATTTTAGCACATTTTTTATAAACTTGCAACTATTTTATGCAGAAATTGCGCGAATTACACATTAAAATAAGCAAAAAAATTGCCCCGTAAAGGAGCAATTTTCAAAAATCAGTCTGAAACGTAAGGAAGCAAAGCGATATATCTTGCGCGCTTGATAGCTACCGTAAGCTCTCTCTGATGATAAGCGCAAGTGCCTGTTACACGTCTGGGGAGAATTTTAGCTCTCTCGGTCATGCACTTTTTGAGCCTTGCAACGTCCTTATAGTCGATCTTTTCAACCCTGTCAGCGCAGAACATACAAACCTTTTTGCGGGTTCTCTTTGCGCCGCGGGGAGCTCTTTCTCTATCCTTTTCCATTATGAAACCTCCTTTAAATAACTTTTTTCAGCCTTAGCTTTCCGTACCCCTTTAAAAAGGCAGATCTCCGTCGCCGATAATGCCCTCGAAGTCGTTGAAGTCTCCGAAAGCGACAGCGGGAGCAGCCTCCTGCTGCTGAGCAGGGGGAGCAGCCTGTGCTGCGGGAGCGGGCTGACTGTACTGCGGCTGTGCAAACTGCTGCGGAGCGTAATTTCCGCCGCCCTGATATGAACCCTGTGACGAGGATTTTGTCTCGCCGAAGGAAACATTTTCCGCAGTTACCTCACAGGTATAGTGAGTTACATCGGAATGATTGCGGTCGGTGTACGAGCCTGTTCTCAAGCTGCCCTCCACAAGGATAAGCCTGCCCTTTGAAAAATATTTGCATACAAATTCGGCAGTCTGACGCCATGCGTTCACCGTAATAAAATCGCTGCGGCGTTCGTTTGTATTCTGATTAACGCCGCCGTCAACCGCAACGGTAAACCGGCAGGTAGATATCCCGTTTGGGGTTTGCCTGAGCTCCGGGTCGGAAGTCAGTCTTCCCATAAGGATAACTTTATTGATAGAACAAGCATTCAGCATTTTTACAGCCTCCTTTTGGTTTTGTCCGAACGTTATATTACTGAAAACTTATTTTACAGTAATGAGCGAGCGCATAACGCCGTCCGTGATCTTGAAAACACGGTCGAGCTCTGCGGGGAAATCGGGCTTGCAGGAATATGTGTAAAGCACGTAATATCCCTCGGTCTGGTCGTCGATCTCGTAAGCGAGCTTTCTTTTGCCCCACTCGTTTACAGACTCCATAGTACCGTTTGCCTCGATAAGCGCAGTGAACTTGTCGTTAAGAGCCTTAACGCCCTCTTCGCCGTTCTTGAGACTATAAACCGCCATGGTCTCATAATTCTCGGTAATCTTTGCCATTTTAAAACACCTCCTCTTGGATCACGTCCGTCACGATATACGGACGAGGATACTTTATTATTATAACATTTAGCAAATCTTTTGTCAAGAACAATTTTTCCTTTTTTTTAGTATCATTTTTGTACAAATTGCCGTTTGTACACCCGCCCCATTGAGGGGGCTTTGGCAAGTAAGCGATTGTTTCATCTATTATGAGTATATTTTGCGCATTTTGCACAATATCGGAGTTACTGCATTTCTGCAAGAAAATCAATGTAATCGTCAACAGCGCCTTCAAAATCTTCACGCAGTTTGTCTGCATTGCCGCCCTCATAGGAAACAAGACTGTCTATGCCTATGACACTGCCGAAAAGAACGTTGTCGGTTTCGGAATATTCTACCGTTCCGAAATAGCCTTTGTATTCCATAGCATTACTCCTTTAGCTGCATTCTACCGGATTATCATTTTAATAACAACCAATACCAAAGCTATGCAGCCGAAAATTGCCGAAAAAATGTAAAGCCTGCGGTTATCCGTGTAAAAGCTTTTTTGACTTTCCGTATAGCTTTCCTGCGCGTAATCCTTCCGCCCCGTCAGAGCAATAATGCGGACGGCGGTTATAATATACGCAATACAAAGGGGCATGATCGGAGCGGAGGCGTATACGTCCGCAATAAAAAGATCGGTGGCAGCCCATGCCGCGGCAATTACACAGCCTATATGCTGAATTATAACGTTTGTGCGGTGGAATTTTTTGTAGTCCATATTTTTTCTCCATTTAGCTTTTTGCCTTGTTTATTTGCTTTCAGGCGCATTACAGCAGCATAAATCGAAAAATCCCTTGTCCAAAAGCCCCGCTCCGTTAGCCTTGACCGACATAACGGCGGTTTTATCATAATACTCCATTCCGTGAATTATGACGGGAAGCTCCTTTCCAAAATGATTTTTGATAACATTGGATTTATGGAGTTCCATTACCGCAAGCACGAGTATATCATAAGCAAGATCTTCAATGGTATCCTCATCTTCGTCAAAATTCAAGCCGTTGCCCGAAAGCCACCTTTTTACTGCCGCACCGTCAAGTCCGCCGATATAGTGCTCTTTCCAGTTGCAGAAATTCCACTGCGCTTCGGGATTGCTTTTCATATGCTCGAAATACTGCTCCGTATTGTAGGCAAAGGAAAAATCCGCGCCCCATTCGCCGTTTTCGTCTCCGCCGAGCTGGTACGAAACCGCAAGGGCGTAAACTCCGTCGTCGTCAATTTTTTCGATAACCGACGACATCCATTCCGTAACCTCCGAAAGAAATTGCTTATCGCAGTCGTTTTGCACATTGGGGTCGTACTCCTTTATGTCTTTGGAAATATCTCTTTTTGAAATACCGAACAAGCCGCCGAAATCAAACATAGCGCAGCCGCCTTTCTTTAAAATATAAGGGGACGGGAGACCCGTCCCCTGCAAAACTGTCAACTATCAGTACGCTTTTCCCCAGTAAACCATCTGCTTTGCAGGCTTGCCGCAGCAAACGCACTTGTCCGAAAGCTCCTCCTGCTCAAAGGGTATGCACCTGCTGCCAACGCCTGTGGCCTCCTTGACCTTGTCCTCGCACTCCTCGTCGCCGCACCACATCGCTTTTACAAAGCCGTCGCCGTTTTCCTCCAAAGCCTTTGTGATCTCCTCCATAGTTGTGCATTTGTAAGTATGCTTCTCCCTGTTTTCGGCAGCCTTTTTGAACATTCCCTCGGGAATTTCCTCCTCCAGCATTTCAACAACCGCGTTTTTAAACAGCTCCAGACCGTTTTCAAGGGACACCGTCCGCTTCTCGCCGCTGTACCGCAGAGCGCACATACACTGATTATTTTCAATATCTCTCGGACCTATCTCGATTCTCACGGGTACGCCTTTCATTTCGTACTCCGCAAACTTCCAGCCGGGGGAGTTGTCGCTGTCGTCAACCTTAACGCGAATTCCTGCCGCCTTAAGCTTTTCCGCAAGCTCGTTTGCCTTGTCAAGTACCCCCTCCTTGAACTGCTGTACAGGAACAATAACCGCCTGTATCGGCGCAACCGCAGGAGGCAGGACAAGTCCGTTATCGTCGCCGTGTGTCATGATTATCGCGCCGATAAGACGTGTGGTAACTCCCCACGAGGTCTGATGAGGGTACACCTTTTTATTCTCCTTGTCGGTGTACATTATTTCAAAAGCCTTTGCAAAGCCGTCGCCGAAGTAGTGGGAAGTACCCGCCTGCAAAGCCTTGCCGTCGTGCATAAGAGCCTCGATAGCGTAGGTAGCCTCCGCGCCCGCGAACTTGTCACTGTCCGTCTTTCTGCCCTTTATAACAGGCATTGCAAGACTTTTTTCGCAGAATTCCGCATATACGTTAAGCATTTTCTCCGTCTCGACAATTGCTTCTTCCGCAGTTGCGTGAATGGTGTGACCCTCCTGCCACAAAAATTCTCTCGACCGCAGGAAAGGACGTGTTGTTTTCTCCCAGCGTACGACTGACACCCACTGATTGTACAGCTTAGGCAGGTCGCGGTAGGAGTGCACAATATTAGCGTAATGCTCGCAGAAAAGTGTCTCGGATGTGGGGCGGACGCAGAGCCTGTCCTCCAGCTTTTCGCTGCCGCCGTGAGTTACCCAAGCAACCTCGGGAGCAAAGCCCTCAACATGATCCTTTTCCTTTTGGAGTAGGCTTTCGGGAATGAACATAGGCATACAAACATTTTCGTGTCCCGTAGCCTTGAACATACCGTCCAGAATTCGCTGCATATTCTCCCATATAGCGTAGCCGTAGGGACGAATTACCATACAGCCCTTTACCGAGGTGTACTCGATAAGCTCCGCCTTTTTAACGATGTCGGTATACCATTTTGCGAAATCCTCGTCCATTGAGGTTATCGCTTCCACCAGTTTTTTGTTATCTTTTGCCATAATAGATTACTCCTTTTTAGATGATAGAGATTAGAGGATAGAGGGTAGAAATTTTATCCTCTTACTTTAACAGACTTCTTCATACTCGCTTTCATAATCGGGTTCTATAACTTTTACATTTTCGTCACATTCAAAATACTCAAAAATCACATAATAATTGCTGCTTATATCAAGTTCCGTCAGTTTATTATCTTCACACCAAAGCTCTTTAAGCTTTGGGCATTTGCTTACGTCAAGGCTTGTAAGCTGATTATCTTCGCACCAAAGCACTTCAAGCTCGGTACATTTGCTTACATCAAGGCTTGTAAGCTGATTGCCAGAGCAGTCGAGATGTTTAAGCTCCGTATTTTTGCTTACGTCAAGCTTCATCAGGCTGTTGTAATCACACATAAGCTTTTTAAGCTTAATATTCTTGCTTACGTCAAGGCTTGTGAGCTGATTACCTTCGCACCAAAGCACTTCAAGCTCGGTGCTTTTGTGCAGGCCAAGATCTACAAGTTGATTGTTATAGCATATAAGTTCTTCAAGCTTTGTGTTCTTTCTTACGTTAAGGCTTGTAAGATCATTCCCGTTGCAGTAAAGCTTTTTAAGTTTAGTATTCCTGCTCGTATTAAGCTTTGTAATTTTGTTATCGCTGCAATCAAGACTTTCAAGTTCAACGTTTGAGCTTATGTTAAGCTTTGTAAGTTTATTTCTGCGGCACGAAACGTTCTTAAGTTTAGCGGCGTTGCTCACATCAAGTTCGGTAAGATCGTTTACGCCACATTCAAATTCTTCAATTTCAGCGTTTTTACTTATATTAAGCTTTGTAAGATGGTTAAAAGAACAGTCAAGCTTTTCAAGATTTTGAAAATAACTTAGACCCGTTAAGGATTTTATTTTCATTGCGGAAACGTCTATTTCCGTAACAGCGTCCCGCTCCTTTTGGGAGAGGTAACCGTTCCCGTCTGTGTCGAACTGCGAAACATATTCCCGAAAATTTTCGTCGGGAAAATACTTTTCGTTTATCGGGACTTTAGTCCCCAACCCAAAAGCCGTAACCGTAACAGCCGTTACCGAAATAACGGAAGCCGCCAACACCGCCGCAAGCTTTTTTATTTTCATAAAGAACCCCCTTGTTTCTTATCTTCTTTTGTCTCTTGCTTCTTTAAGGGTACGTCCTCAAAAAATGAGTGCACCTCGTATTCTTCCGGTTTGATAATTTTTTCACAGCCCCCCTCGGGGGGAATTTTCCCTCCTAATTTATCTATCAGCTTGGCTGCTTTCGGCGTAAGTACCGCTATCAGCCACACTATCAGAAGCAGCCCCAGCATTGCCCCGCCGAATTTTCCGAACAAAGCGAGGGATTCGTAATTTATTTCCGCAAGCATTGAAATTTTCCTTTCCTTTACCCGCCCCCTTGAGGGGGCTTTTATGCAGTTTGAGTGTGCTGTATCTTAACACCGGGACAATTTCCAACTATACATTATTATACAGCATGGCGCTTTTAATGTCAAATTAAAAATCATAATTATTAATTATTTATTGCTTTTGCCATAACCTCAATTACCCCCTGCATAAGCTCGACAGGCTTGTCGTTTTTCATCTTTACGGCAATGTACGCCTTTTCACCGCCGTTGACAGTGACCCGTCCCTTGTACGCCGCCGTCAGAGCCTGTATCTGCTCCATGTCCGCCGATTTGAGGTAAAAGAACATTATACCGTTCTTTTGAGAAATCTCCGTAATGGTCAGGTCGCTTGCCATGTTCCTTATAAGCGCAACGCTTATAAGCCCCTGTATTGCTTTAGGCGGATCGCCGTAACGGTCTATAAGCTCGTCTAACAAGTCCATGCTGTCCTCGTTGGTGCGCAGGGAGGCTATCTTTCTGTACACGTCCAGACGTCCCGCAAGGCTTTCGATATAATTGTCGGGAATGTGGGCTTCTATCTGTATGTCGATAAGACAGTCCTCCGGCTTTGCGGGCAGGGCTTCTCCCTTTTCCTCCGCAATTGCCTCGTTGAGAAGCTGCAAGTACATATCATAACCCACCGCCTCCATGTGACCGTGCTGCTTGCCGCCGAGAAGCGAACCCGCTCCCCGTATCTCAAGGTCTCGGAGGGCTATCCTGAAGCCGCTGCCGAACTGGGTAAACTCCCTTATGGCGTCCAGACGGCGGGAGGCTATCTCGCTCAAAGCTTTTCCCCTGCGGAACGTAAAGTACGCAAAGGCTCGGCGGCTGGAACGTCCCACCCGTCCCCTAAGCTGGTAAAGCTGTGAAAGACCCAGCCTGTCTGCGTCCTCGATAACAAGGGTGTTTACGTTCGGTACGTCCACCCCCGTTTCAATAAGCGTGGTGCAGACAAGGATATCTATCTCATGCTCGATAAGCTGCCGCCATATCTCGGAGAGGTGTTCCTCGGTTATCTGTCCGTGGGCAATTCCTATCCTTGCGTCGGGGAGCATTTCCTGCAATTTCGCCGCGCAAAGGTCAATGCTTTCTATCCTGTTGTGGATATAGTACACCTGTCCCCCTCGGCGAAGCTCCTTTGTAATTGCCTGTACTATCACGCCCATGTTGTGTTCTATAACATAGGTCTGTACAGGGTGCCGGTCTATGGGAGGCTCCTCGATAACGCTCATGTCGCGGATACCGCTCATTGCCATATTCAGCGTCCTCGGTATCGGAGTAGCGGAAAGCGTAAGAACGTCCACCCCCGCAAAGGTCTCCTTGAAACGCTCTTTATGGGCGACCCCGAAACGCTGCTCCTCATCGATGACCGCAAGACCCAAGTCCTTAAAGGCAACGTCCTTCTGCACAAGACGGTGAGTGCCGATTATCATATCGATATTGCCACGTTTCAGCTCTTTGAGAATTTGCTCCTGTTCCTTTTTGGAACGAAATCTTGACAGCAATTCTATCTTCATGGGGAAGTGTTCAAACCGCTTTAAAGCCGTTTGGTAATGCTGCCATGCAAGGACGGTTGTGGGCGCTAATATGGCGCACTGTTTCCCCTCCTCCATGCATTTGAAAGCCGCTCTGAAAGCGACCTCCGTCTTGCCGAAGCCAACGTCGCCGCAGAGAAGTCTGTCCATTGGAACAGGCTTCTGCATATCCTCCTTTATCTCCTGCACCGAGCGGAGCTGATCGTCCGTCTCGGAGTACGGGAAGCGGGCTTCAAAATCGTGCTGAAAATCGTCGTCGGCGTCAAAGGCGTAACCCTTTGTCTGACTTCTTTTTGCGTACAGCTTTATAAGCTCGTCTGCCATGTCCTTGACGGCTTTTTTAACTTTAGCACGGGTCTTCTGCCACTCCATTGTGGAAAGCTTGTTCAGCTTCACCGCCCCGTTGTCCCTCGGACCGATATATTTTGAAACCATATCAAGCTGGCTTACGGGGACGTATAAAACGTCCGTCCCCGCGTACTGAATGGTGATGTAATCCTTTGTAATGCCCTCCATTTCAAGCTTGCGTATGCCAACAAATTTTCCTATGCCGTGGAGAGCGTGAACGACCAAGTCCCCAGGTACAATATCCGAGAGGGACTTTATCTCTTCACCCTTTTTAGCCTTGCGGAATTTCTTTTTGGAGTTCATTGCCTGCGCCTGCGTAATAAGAGCAGTCCCCGCGTCGGGGTAATCGTAGCCCGCGCTTACGCTGCCCGTCATAAGCAGAACAGTACCCTTTTTCAGCTCGGAGCTTTCCGCCGCAAAGCCGCAGTCTATCCCCTCCTCCCGCAAATCGTCCGCAATTATGGGCAGGGTCTTATCCGACCCCGCCATAACTATCACGGAGTAATGTCTCTCGCGGAAGCTGTGCAAGTCCTCGATAAGCTGGCGTATCTCGCCGCCCCAAGGCGCAGTCTGGTTCGCGCTTACGGAGATAAGCTTTTTGAAGCGCAGGTCTGTCCCCCTTAAAAAGGTGTCAAAGTGGATAAGGGGGAATTTCTCGGCACGGCGGTAAACCTCCTGAAAATCGAAAATATACCCCTCCAAGCCCTTGCAAAGCTCTCCCGCTTCAAGGAGTATCTTCAAGTCCTCGGTATGGTGAGTCATTACTCCCCGTGACTTTTCAACGGCGTTGAAATACTCGCTGAATATCACAGGCGAACCCTCTGGGAGAAAGTCAAAAACCGTCCCCGTTTTCTCATAGGCGACAGGCATATACTTATCGATATTTCCGAGAGAAAGACCGTTCCGCACTCTGTCGATATCTCTCTGAATATTGCTCCGTATCAAGTCCATACGCTTTCCTCGGGCGGCTTTGGCAAGCCTTTCAAGAGCGGAAACAAGTACCTCGGGACTTTCAAAAAGCGTCTCCATTGCCGGGGAAATATTTATTTTTTCCACATTATCGGTACGCCGCTGTGTTTCGGGGTCGAAGTACGCCATAGTGTCAATGTCGTCTCCCCAAAGCTCCATGCGGACAGGGAATTGCTCCTGCACGGGGAAAATATCAACGATAGAACCACGGACGGAAAACTGGCTTGCCCCCTCCACCTTTTCGCAGCGTGAATATCCCGCCGCCGTAAGCTTTTTTATAAGCTCCTCGATATTTACCGTGCCGCCTGTTTGCAGTGTGACCGTCCTTTCCGCAAGGATATTTTTCGGTATTGCCGCCTGCATTACAGCCTCTGCGGAGGCGCACACAAAAAGCGGCTCGCCCGCAAGAAGCCTTGACAGTACGCCGAGACGGGTATGCTCATATTCGCGGGAAACGCCCTCGGCTGCCGTAAAGGCGAGATCCTTTGCCGGGTACACAAGAGCGCGGCTCTCCCCCGAAAGAGAGTTTATATCGTCCGAAAGACGCTTTGCGGAGGCCTCGTCGTCGGTAATGATAAGCATGGGCTTGTCGGCAGCGCTGCCAAGTCCCAGAGCAAAATGCGCCTTATGAACGCCGGAAACGCCCGAAACCGAAAGAGGGGTCTGTCCCCTGTCCACGGCTTCAAGCATATCGCGGTACGGCGGAAAATTTTCAATAGCTTTAATAAATAAATCAGACATTGCGGATATTCCTTTACGAGTTAAATTTGTTCATGGCTTCGTCGGTCTTGCCCTTTACCATAAGCTCCAGCGAGGAGACGGCTTTGTCCGTTCCCTCGTTCATAAGCTTCATTTCCTCCTCGGTGAAACGAGAAAGCACCCAGTCCGCCAAATTGTAATCCTTATGGGGCTTTGCGCCAACGCCTATCTTTATTCGGGGGAAACTGTCAAACCCAGTGAGATAAATAATGGACTTCATACCGTTGTGACCGCCGTCCGAGCCTTTGCGGCGTATGCGGATATGCGAGGGTTCGAGACTGATGTCGTCATAGCATATTATCACGTTTTCGGCAGGGATCTTGTAGAAATTCATCGCCTCCACCACCGCCTCGCCGCTGTTGTTCATAAAGGTTGTAGGCTTCATCAGCAGGCAGGGTACGCCGTTCACAGCCGCTTCTGCGGTAAGGGATTTAAAGCGTATTTTTTTCATGGGTACTCCGCACTTTTCCGCAAGCTTGTCGAGAGTCATAAAGCCTGCGTTATGGCGGGTGTTTTGGTATTTGTCTCCGGGATTGCCCAGTCCCGCAATGATAAATTCGGGCTTGCCTATGGGAGCGGGTTTTGATTTTTCTAACTGGTTAAAGATGTCGAAAATGCTCATTTTATTTGTTCCTTTCAGGAATTTATTTTTCTTTGTAGCTGTTTCTCTATTTTTGAATTTTAGTATCAAGGTTGGAAACTGTTAGTCGTTCACAAGATCGGGGGTCAGACACCATAAAGGAGGGAGGGGGAAAACAAAACCCTACAAAAATCGGCATTCCCCCTCCCTCCTTTAAGGTTTCTGCCCCCGAACCCCCTACTTCCTTATTTCTCCCTCCCCTTTGCCGATTTTTACAGTCTTTCAAATACGTAAACAACGGATGACTCCGTTTACTGCCAAGTTCGTTCTTATAACCCTTGCCTTTGTTACGTAATTAAATAAATACGACTGCCAAAATTTTATACACGGAATGTAGGGCGGGGGCTTGCTCCCGCCTAACACGCCAAGCAACATACGTCCAAACAATTCCCCCGCAATCCCCATAAACCACGATAACCCCTCTTTACAAAAGAGGGGGAACGCGGTTATAAAATTTACAAAAAAATTAAGTATTAAACAAAGGCGAAACAGGCTTATCCGCATAAATACGCTGTATAGCCTGTGCAAATACGGGCGCGCAGGGCAGAATAGTTATCTTGTCTATCTGCTTCTCCTCGGGGAGGGCGATAGTGTCAAGCAGAACAAGCTCTTTGATAACGCTGTTTTGGATACGCTCTATTGCGGGACCCGACAGTACGCCGTGTGTAGCGCAGGCGTAGACCTCTTTCGCGCCGCCGATGTCGATTATCGCTTTCGCCGCGTTGCAAAGCGTACCTGCGGTGTCTATCATATCGTCCACCAAAACCACCGTTTTATCCTTGACGTCGCCGATAATATTCATTACCTCGCAGACGTTTGCTTTCTGGCGGCGTTTGTCCACAATTGCAAAGGGTACTCCCAAACGCTGTGCAAAATTTCTCGCTCTTGTAACGGAACCAAGGTCGGGGGAGACTACCATTATGTCCTCCTTGCAGTCCTTGAATTTTTCAACAAAGAACGGAGCAAGGATAGGTACGCCCAAAAGGTGATCCACAGGGATATTGAAGAAGCCCTGTATCTGGGGACAGTGCAGATCCATGGAAAGGATCCTGTCTGCGCCCGCCACGGAAATAAGGTCTGCAACAAGCTTTGCGGAGATCGGGTCTCTCGCCTTTGCCTTTCTGTCCTGCCGGGCGTACCCCATATAGGGTATTACCGCGGTGATACGACCCGCAGAAGCGCGCTTGAACGCGTCGATCATTATGAGCAGTTCCATCATGTGGTCGTTTACGGGGGAGCTTGTGGACTGCACCACAAAAACGTCCGAGCCGCGGACGCTCTCCTTGATCGAAACGCTTACCTCGCCGTCGGAGAATGTCACTACCTCCGACTGTCCGAGGGGCAGACCGAGCTGCTGCGCTATCTCGGAAGCTACCTTTGGGTTTGAGTTGGCTGTAAAGATTTTAATATCCTTGCCGTGAAGATTCATTTTTTAAAGTCTCCTTTACATTATTTAGGGGTTTGTGGTTTTTATTTCAAGAGCGTAGCCGCTCTATCGTATACTGTGTGTTCTGTAGGGGCGCATTCCATATGCGTCCGCTGAAATTTTATTTGTGCGGTAACGTCGGGCGAATATGGAATCCGCCCCTGCGGAGTTTGTCTGTCGTCTTGTATGTTCATTCTCCGAATTTTGCGCTGTAAACCTCCTGCGCCTTTTCGATAAAGCGGTCTGTTCCGTCGTATTTAAGCGCAATATAAAGCTTTTTGCCGTCGTCAAATTCAAGCCGCATTTCCTCCCCGCCGCTGTATATGGCGGAAAGGTTTTCCCATACATACTCCCGCGGCTTGGCGAACGCCTGCAAAAACGCTATTTTCTCATCGTTCCAGACTACCTTGTTCTTGACGTTTGTGTAGTCCAGCACAAGAATTATTCCCGCAATAACCAAAAGCACGGGTATTGTCAGAGACTTGAAAGTTCCCCGCACAAGGGTGATAACAAGCACCGCTATGGGTATCACGACCGCCGCCGCAAGGTACGCCGTGTGCCAGTATTTTTTCATAATAAGCTCGTCTGTGGGCTTGAAGCTGATATTGTCGTTTTTCATCGGTATTTCTCCTAATTGAACAATGGTTTTACGTTTTATTAATAATAAACATTTTATACTATAGCAATCCTATAAAATAATGCCTTTTGTAGGGGCGGGGTCTCCCCGCCCGCGGCTGTGGAACGGCGGGACGGGAAACCCGTCCCCTACAAATTTGGGTATTATTTTGTTGGATTGCTATAAATGGAAACGGTTACTAACAATTATTAATTATTAATTATTTCCTGCTATTCCTCAGCTTAAGCCGCTTGTCGCCGAAGCCGTCCTTGAAGTGAAGCTCCCCTCTCTCGATAGCAAGCGCGCCGTCGGGGACGTCCTTTGTGACTGTAGTACCCGCCGCCGTGTATGCGCTTTTACCAACCTTTACGGGGGAAATAAGGTTTGTATTGCAGCCTATAAAGGCGTTGTCGTCTATTGAAATGCGGTGCTTCTTTTCGCCGTCGTAATTAACGGTAACAACGCCGCAGCCAAAGTTTACATTCGACCCAACGTCGCTGTCCCCCACATAGGTAAGGTGTGAGATCGAGGTCCTTTCGCCAACGGTGGAGTTTTTGACCTCCACAAAGTCGCCTATCTTGACCTTTGCCATAATATGGCTGTCGGGTCTTATATGCACGAACGGACCTATTTTCGCATTATCGTCTATTTGGGACTTATACGCCTGTACGCTGTTCAAAGTCACCCCGCTGCCGATAATACAGTCCTCAATAAGGCAGTTGGGACCTATCACGCAGTTCTCCCCGATAACGGTATCGCCCCGAATAATAGTACCCTGCAATATCTTAGTACCCGCTCCCACGGTAACATTCCTGCCTATGGTAACGCCGTCCGTACAGGTGAACTCAACGCCGTCCGCAAGAAGCTTGTCAATAACCGCGTTTCTTGCAACATTGTTTAACATCAGCAAGCCCTTGCGGTCGTTCGCGCCAAGCACAACATCGGAGTTGGGAGCGATATAAGCGTCCGCCCGAAAACCGTGATTTATAAGTATGTACACAGAGTCGGTGAGGTAATATTCCCCCTGCGAATTGTTTGGCTTTATCTCGTTCAGAGCCTCTATAAGCCGCTCCGATTTGAACCAGTATGCCCCCGAGCCTATCTCGTTTATTTTCTTCTGCTCATCGGTAGAGTCCTTTTCCTCAACAATTCCGATAACGCCGTTCTGTCCTCTCAAAATTCTTCCGTAGCCCTTTGGGTCGTCAACCTTTGCGGTGATTATGGTAACAGCGTTGTCCTGCCTAATGTGCTGCTCCAAAGCGGCGGTGATAGTTTCGCTGTCGATAAAGGGCGAGTCTCCGCATACGATAAAAACATTGCTTTGGGGACGTTCCTTCAGCCAGTCCACAGCCATCATAACAGCGTGCCCCGTACCCATGCGCTGGGGCTGATAAACGGTTTTGCACCGACCGTCCACATAATTTTCAATGACCTCGGCATTATAGCCCGTTACCACGCAAAGATCGTTTATATCCGACCTTTCGCAGGCTGTCATTACCCACTCCAGCATTGGCTCGCCAAGAACCTCGAACATAGGCTTCGGCAGCTCCGACTTCATTCGTTTTCCCTGTCCTCCCGCCAGAATGACGGCGCAAGAATTGTTGCTCATAAAAAAACCTCTTTTATTTAATTAGTATATAATACATATCGCGTCATAGAAAAACGGCATTATCACGCATACCGGCGCGATGATCGGCGCAAGCTTCATCTGCCGTACCTTAAAGGCGTTTTCCCTGCCCGACTTTTCCAGAATACGCAGACGGCTGCTTTCCTCGTCGGTGCTCATGTCCGCAAGCTGCAAAAGAATTTTTTCGCGCACGCTTCGGAAGTACAGCCTGCTGCCGTAAAAACCGAGAAAAATATTTATCACAAGCATTGTCAGTACTCTGAAAAGTCCGAAATAAAACGCGGGAACAGAATTTATGCCAAGTCCGTAGTAAACAGGCATCGTAACGGGTAAAAGCATGATCTCATACCACGGGGTTGTTCTGCAAAGATTTTCAAACCTATGCTCGGTGCAGCGGCAGGGGTAATATTCCAAAACGACGGGTACTTTCCGAAGCTCGGAGTAAACGGCTTTAGGGGTAATGTCACCCTCCATTTTGCTTATCCCCGCGATACCGCCCACAACAACGGGCAGGATAAAAAACACAGCCAAAAACGCCGCAAATTCCCTGTGCATTTTCTTATGAAACAGCCATAAAAAGGAAAATATAAACGCAAACGGATTAAAGCTTATCCAATGCCTTTTTTCAAGCCTGCGCCATTTCGGTATGCACCGTCGCGCTTCCTCCTCGCCGAGGTAGGCTTCGATATATGAATTTTTCAGACCGCAGGTTCTTTCGGCGTTCATAAAATCCCTCTTATTTTTTATCAATTAAATGTAGGGCGGGGGCTTGCTCCCGCCTTATGACGGCATACCGACCGTCGGGAGCAAGCCCCCGCCCTACATTAACATATTTACAATTATATTATGCCATAAAATTATATTTTTTTCAAGCAAATTCCGAGGTTTTTCCCCCTCCTTGGATTAATTGTGCAAATTGCACAAAAAAGTGCCCTTAAATTTCCTGCCAATCAGTATGGAAAATGGAAAGAATATCTGTTATAATATATTTATGGTCGTATGAAAAATATTTTCCTTATTTTGGCAAATATTCGTCTCATGCGAATAAATTTTATTTTTGGAGGTAATACCAATGGCTAAAAAATATTGTTATCTCTTCTCCGAGGGCAATGCAGACATGAGAGAGCTTTTGGGCGGTAAAGGCGCTAACCTTGCCGAAATGACCAACATCGGTCTCCCCGTTCCCCAGGGCTTCACTATCACTACCGAGGCTTGTACTCAGTACTATGAGGACGGAAGAAAGATCAATGATGAGATTTTTGCCGAGATCAACGAGTACATCGGCAAAATGGAAGGTATCACAGGAAAGAAATTCGGCGACAAGGAGAACCCTCTTCTCGTTTCCGTTCGTTCGGGCGCAAGAGCTTCAATGCCCGGTATGATGGACACTATCCTCAACCTCGGTCTTAACGAGGACGTTGTTGAGGTTATGGCTAAGCAGTCAAACAATCCCCGCTGGGCTTGGGACTGCTACAGAAGATTTATCCAGATGTATTCCGACGTTGTTATGGAAGTCGGCAAGAAATACTTCGAGCAGCTTATCGACGCTATGAAGGAAAAGAAAGGCGTTCAGCAGGACGTTGACCTTACCGCCGACGACCTTAAGGAGCTTGCAAACCAGTTCAAGGCTGAATACAAGTCCAAGATCGGTCAGGACTTCCCCTCCGATCCCAAGGAGCAGCTCATGGGCGCTGTAAAGGCTGTTTTCCGTTCATGGGACAACCCCCGTGCTAACGTTTACCGCCGCGACAACGATATCCCTTACTCTTGGGGTACTGCCGTAAACGTACAGTCCATGGCGTTCGGCAACATGGGCGACGACTGCGGTACAGGCGTTGCTTTCACACGTGACCCCGCTACAGGCGCAAAGGGTCTGTTCGGCGAGTTCCTTACAAACGCACAGGGCGAGGACGTTGTTGCTGGCGTTCGTACTCCTATGCACATCAACGAAATGGAGCAGAAGTTCCCCGAAGCTTTCAAGCAGTTCACAGAGGTTTGCTCCACACTTGAAAATCACTACCGCGATATGCAGGATATGGAGTTCACCGTTGAGCACGGCAAGCTTTATATGCTTCAGACTCGTAACGGCAAGAGAACAGCTCAGGCTGCTCTTAAGATCGCTTGCGACCTTGTTGACGAGGGCATGAGAACCGAGCAGGAAGCTGTTGCTATGATCGACCCCAGAAACCTTGACACACTTCTCCACCCACAGTTCGACGCTGCTGCTCTTAAGGCTGCAACACCCGTTGGAAAGGGTCTCGGAGCTTCTCCCGGAGCTGCTTGCGGCAAGATCGTATTCACAGCCGAGGACGCAGAGGCTTGGAAAGCTAAGGGCGAAAAGGTTGTTCTTGTTCGTCTTGAGACTTCTCCCGAGGATATCACAGGTATGAAGGCTTCACAGGGTATTCTTACAGTCCGCGGCGGTATGACCTCTCACGCTGCTGTTGTTGCGCGCGGTATGGGTACTTGCTGTGTATCCGGCTGCTCCGCTATCAATATGGACGAGGAGAACAAGAAGTTCGAGCTGGCAGGCAAGACCTACCACGAGGGCGACTGGATCTCTATCGACGGCTCTACAGGTAACATCTACGACGGTCAGATCGCTACCGTTGACGCTACTATCGCAGGCGAGTTCGGCAGGATCATGGCTTGGGCTGACAAGTACAGAAAGCTTAAGGTAAGAACAAACGCCGACACACCTAAGGACGCTCAGAAGGCTCGCGAGCTTGGCGCAGAGGGTATCGGTCTCTGCCGTACAGAGCATATGTTCTTCGAGGCTGACCGTATCGCTGCATTCCGCGAGATGATCTGCTCCGATACAGTTGAAGAGAGAGAAGCTGCTCTCGACAAGATCGAACCTATGCAGCAGAGCGACTTCGAGGCTCTCTACGAGGCTCTTGAGGGCAACCCTGTTACTATCCGTTTCCTCGATCCTCCTCTCCACGAATTCGTTCCTACAGAGGAAGCTGACATTGAGGCTCTTGCAAAGGCACAGGGCAAGTCCGTTGATACTATCAAGGCTATCATCGCTTCCCTCCACGAGTTCAACCCGATGATGGGTCACCGCGGATGCCGTCTTGCAGTAACATACCCCGAAATTGCTAAAATGCAGACAAAGGCTGTTATCAAGGCTGCTATCAATGTTAAGAAGAACCACCCCGACTGGAATATCGTACCCGAGATCATGATTCCGCTGGTTGGCGAGATCAAGGAGCTGAAGTACGTTAAGGATATCGTTACGGCAACTGCTGACGAGGTTATCAAGAACGCAGGCGCAGACCTCAAGTATGAGGTTGGTACAATGATCGAGATCCCACGTGCTGCTCTCACAGCAGACGAGATCGCTAAGGAAGCTGAATTCTTCTGCTTCGGTACTAACGACCTTACACAGATGACATTCGGTTTCTCCCGTGACGACGCAGGCAAGTTCCTTGACGCTTACTATGACGCTAAGATCTTCGAGAACGATCCCTTCGCTAAGCTGGATCAGACAGGCGTTGGCAAGCTCATGGAAATGGCTATCACAATGGGTAAAAAGGTTCGTCCCGAAATGCACATCGGTATCTGCGGTGAGCACGGCGGCGATCCCACATCTGTTGAGTTCTGCCACAAGCTCGGCATGACATATGTATCCTGCTCGCCTTTCCGCGTGCCTATCGCAAGACTGGCTGCTGCACAGGCTGCAATCAAGGATCAGAAGTAATTCCTGTAACAGGATTTATACACAGGCTCACGGACAATGCTCGTGAGCCTGTTATTTTATTCCGATACTGTCGGATTTTTACAATACAAAACAGACGTTATGTGTTATTATAAAGAATTATTGGAGGTGCGATAAATCATGAAAAAGCTAAGCAAAATAAATAAACTAAGCCGCAAAAATTTTATCAAGGCACGGGATTACATTTTCGCCAACGGCGACGACATAAACCGCGCTTGGTTCAAATATCTTTTTGAGGGCAATGATACAAACGAATTTTTAAAGGTACTGCAAAAATATCAGCACGAAAACGGCGGGTTCGGCGGTATTTATTACGAATTTGACTATCAGGGTCCATGCCTTAAAGCCACCGAGATCGCTGCCAAATATATTTTAAATCTGAAAGAAAAGCCGCCTGCAAGTCACCCGCTTATCCAGAATATGATGAAATATATTCTGGGACTTTATATTCCCGAGATAGGAAACTGGGGCGAAGTCACAGTCCCCGAAGTCAACGACGGAGTTCATTGCTACTGGGTCAGGTACAGTGGGGAAGATACATCGCCGATAGAAAGCGAGGACGAACGGATAAAAAAATACGACGCCAATGAAAAAGCTTGCTTTGCCGCATTTGCTGCGTATTATTCGGAGCTTGTTCCGAAAGAGCTGTACAGCGAAATAATAAAATATCCAACGGAGCATATCCTGCGGTGCTGGGACAAAAATTCCCCCGACTATAACAGGGAAATTTTCGACAAGGGCGAGCCCTATTATATTGAGTATTTTCAATGGTTCGTGCCTTGCCTGAAAGACAAGGCAACGGCGGACAAGCTTACCTCGGTTCTGCGTCAGAACCCCACCGCTTTTATGGAGCTTGACTTTTCAAGATCGGATAATGAGTACGTCCACCTGCCCTGCGACGTGGCGGGACACCCTAAGAGCGTCGTTTTTCCTGCTGTAAGGGACTTGGTCCTCGACTCGCTGAAGTACAGAATGGGTCAGCAAAGCGACGACGGTCGGTGGCTGCTGGGCTGGTCTTTCGGGGACAGCGAGGGCTTACAGAAATTACAGACCAAATATGAAACCTACCTCTCCCTTGCCATGCTGGAGAAGTTGAATAACTTTGATATGATAGACAGGTGAATTTCTGCCTGCAAAAAAAATTCCGTCCGCAAAATTCAGCAGGCGGAATTTTATTTTTTGCGTACCGATTTTCAGCCCATTGCAGGGGTCAATTTGCTTCATTGATCATTTCAAGGGTTTCCGAAAGCACGCTGTCCCACCCCAGACGTTTTTCGTAAGTACCGTAAGACTCGCCCTGAAAAATCGCCTCGTCGCGGTTTTTAAGAAAATCATCGTCAAGTGTAACATAAACGTCGGGCGCAGTACCGTACACCGAATTATCCCTGCCGTCCGGGTCAACGTATTTATAATCTGTGTAATAAAAGTACAGCCCGCTTTTTTCAAGGACGGCTATATCCGGCGACCCGAAAGCCTCCCCGCCTGTATTGAAAGCTCCCACCACCGTGCCGAGACCGCTTTCCTTGACGATAGCGGTAAACCTGTCCGCGGCGGAAAGGGTATGGGGGGACACAAGCACGTAAATGTTGTATTTCCTGCCGCTTTCGCCGTGAATAAGATTTTCCTCGGTTTTTGTGTACAGCTTTTTAAAGCGGCTCTCAAAGGGCAATTGCGGAGAACGCACCGCGGTAAAGTCGTCAATAATTTTATATGTGCAGTATATCCGTCCGTTAAATTCAATATCCCGCGGGGAAAGCGCGGCGATAAGATTGTCGCAGTTCGCTTTATAACCGCCGCCGTTGTCACGCAGGTCGATAATAATATTGTCGGGCAGAGCGTTTCCCCGAATAAACCGCGAAGCCTCCGACGCGCCGAGAATAAAGTCGTTGAATTTTATGTACAGGACGTTCCTTTCCACGTCCTCGGCGGTGTAAATATTGGGAATGTCCGCTGTATCTGGAATTTCCTCCGCGTTTGGGGACGGCTTGTCAAGTCCCCGAAAATATTCTATATGATCCACCGCGGCGGACGCGCAGTAATATGCCCTTTCGCTGACAATTTCTCCGCTTTCGGTCTCGTACTCAACGGTACATTCAACGCCGTCAAAGCTGTTGAAAATAATCGTTTCCCGAAAAGGCTTATCCTGCTGAAAATCGTAATTAAGCTTGGCTGACAAGGGGCAAAGCTTTACAAACTCGTCGGCAGAAACGCCGTCCACCGACAAAAGCCGCGCCCCGCCGTAAGAAATATTATTGACGGAATTTGTGTACTCGCTTTCAACATATTCGCCGTTCAGATAATAAAAAGCGTGCAGCGAATAATCCTCGTCATAATATTTTCTGCACTCGTTATGCAGGACGTTTTCCCAGTATCCGCAAGCCTCGCCGAAGCCCGCATAGTTCGCCGCGGTATATTGATACATCGCGGGAATCAGAGCCTCGCTTGGGTAGCCCATAGTCATGTGTCCGCTGGGGATATTGTTTATGAACCCCTGAACAAGGCAGTAATATTCATAATCGCTTTCGGCGTTTTCCGCAAGCTTTGAGTAGTAATTTTTCACGTCCTCAAAGCTTATTTTGTAAAGCTCCTCATAGTCGTAAATAAAGGGGACGTTCTTTTCGATAAGCTCCGTCATAGCCTTAAAATCGGAAACCCGCCCGGCGGAGGTCATACCTGTTTCCGTGTTCAGAGTGACCTTACGCTCCGAGTACGGGAAAATAAAGTCCAACAATATAATAAACAGCGCGAATAAAATAAGTCCCGCAGCAACTCCGAAAAAAATTCTTTTTAACGCCCAAAGGACTTTGCTTTCGGTTTTTTTCACATTAACACTCCTCCGCAAAATTTGTCTTTATATTTATTTTAGCATATCGGAAAAGATTTTGCAATAAATTTGCATTATAGCGATCCTATAAAATAATGTCTTTTGCAGGGGCAGGGTCTTACCGCCCGCGATACAAAAATATGCTGAACCACGGGACGGGAAACCCGTCCCCTATAAATTTTGTCAAGATATTTTTATGTACCGCTATAATTATTTTGATTGCTGTAATTTTTTAATTTTTTTTCAAATACCCCTTGACAATGGGGATTTTTTGGTGTATAATATATTCATACAATTCCTATTAAACATATAGGTAATATATTAAATACTGAAAGGATCGTTGACTATGGTTATTTTAAGCAAGCGAATGTGCTGACAGGAGCAGGAATTTTAGATACAAGAAAAAAGAAAACGGTTTACTAAAAATATAAAATAAGGAGTTTTTTACAATGAGTAATTTTAATGATAGAAATTTAAGGTTTGAAACAAAACAGCTTCATATCGGTCAGGAAAATCCCGACCCTGTTACCGACGCGAGAGCAGTCCCCATTTACGCTACGTCCTCATACGTTTTCCACAATTCCGAACACGCTGCCGACCGCTTTGCTCTTAAGGACGCGGGCAATATTTACGGTCGTCTCACAAATCCCACACAGGATATTTTTGAGCAGAGAATTGCTGCGCTGGAGGGCGGTGTTGCCGCACTTGCGGTCGCTTCGGGTTCGGCTGCCGTAACGTACACAATACAAAACCTTGCGGGAGCAGGCGACCATATTGTTGCCGCAAAAACCATATATGGCGGTACATATAATCTGCTTGCACATACATTGCCCACATACGGTATCACTGCGACCTTTGTTGATCCCGACGAAGAGGGCGCTTTTGAAAATGCGATCCGGGACAATACAAAGGCTATTTTTATCGAGACCCTTGGCAACCCCAACTCCAACCTTATAGACATTGAAAAGACAGCAGAAATTGCTCACAAACACAAGATACCCCTTGTTATCGACAACACCTTCGGCACGCCTTATCTTATCAGACCTATTGAACATGGCGCGGATATTGTGGTGCACTCGGCTACAAAATTTATCGGCGGACACGGTACTGCCATCGGCGGCGTAATTGTTGACAGCGGAAAGTTCGACTGGGAGGCAAGCGGAAAGTTCCCGTCCCTGACAGAGCCGAACCCAAGCTATCACGGTGTAAGCTTCACAAAGGCTGTGGGAGCGGCGGCGTTTGTTACAAAAATTCGAGCTATCCTGCTTCGGGACACAGGCGCGACACTTTCCCCTTTCCACGCGTTTATCTTTTTGCAGGGACTTGAAACTCTGTCCCTCAGAGTTGAGCGGCACGTTGAAAACGCCGTAAAGGTGGTAAATTTCCTGAACAGTCACCCGCAGGTAGAAAAGGTCAACCACCCCTCTCTTGCGGAGGGAGAGCAGAAGCGTCTGTACGATAAATACTTCCCCAAGGGTGCGGGTTCGATATTTACATTTGAGATAAAGGGCGGCGAAGAGGACGCTAAAAAATTTATTGACAACCTTCAAATTTTCTCGCTGCTTGCAAACGTTGCGGACGTTAAGAGTCTGGCGATACACCCCGCGTCCACAACGCACTCCCAGCTTAACGAAGCGGAGCTTGCCGAGCAGGGTATCAAGCCCAATACTATAAGGCTTTCTATCGGCACGGAGCATATCGACGATATTATTTTTGATCTTGAAGAGGCGTTTAAGGCGATAAGATAGCATTATTTGGTGCACCGAATATAAAAATAAACCGTACTCAAATTATTGGGTACGGTTTTTCTGTTTCCTTTCATTCGCGTAAAAAACATTTTCTTTTATGAGGCAACAGTGCAGAAGTATTGTTACTCGTGGGAGCATTTTACCATTATTGATATAGTACACCCAAAAGAGTAAAGGCTCAGCCTTTTTGACACGTAACAGTATAGAAGTATTGTTACCCATGGGAGCATTTTACCATTATTGATATAGTACACCCAAAAGGGTAAAGGCTCAGCCTTTTTCGCGTAAAAAACATACGCTTTTATGAAAGGAGGTTTTTTTACACATTTTTGTTAATGGCGTCCGCAAAGACCGCAAGCAGTTTCACAGCCTGTTTGCGGTTATCCTCCGAGAGCGTGGATAAAATGGCGTTTATCTCCTCGTTCTCGGAAAGGCGGTCGCTGCCGTTTATGATGTAGTCCGCGCTGACGGACAACGCCGCCGACAGCCTGCGCAGTGTCGCGACCTTCATGGTTTTCCTGCCGTGTTCGATCTGTATCAGAAACTGCACCGATATATCAGCCATTTCGGCTAAACGCTCCTGCGTGTAGCCGTAGGATTTCCGCAGGCTTGATATTCGCTGCCCGACTTCAAGCAATTGTTCGTCCATAGCATCACTCCTTTGTTTTAGTATAGCCTAAACCACGGGATATTAAAATAAACGTCAGTTGTTGACAAACTAAACCAAAGGTGATATAATTATAAGGACAAATTTGCACTAAAAAATTATGGAGGTATTTATTATGCTAAAAGAATTTTTCATTATAAAAACAGTGGAGAAAAGTGCTGAAAAATTAATTACTCATGTTGCAAAAACGAATTTTAATAAACATAAATCAAATAGTAATAGCCAGTACAGCCAAAGTTCAATTACCTATAATACGGAAATATACAACAATGGAAATTCTGTTGCGGGAAGCAATACGGTATCTCTTGTTTGTGCACATTGCGGTGGTACAATGGCGATAGACAAGGACAGTTCTGTATTAAAGTGTCCTTATTGCGGTTCAACAGAGCTTATACAAGAAAATAATAATGTAACGATAGCCAAAATCAAAAATGATACTCAAAAGGAAATTGAATTAAAAAAATTGGAAATGGAGGAAAAAGAACGGCAAAGAAAGTATGAAGAGCGTAAGAACAGCGATA
Organism: uncultured Clostridia bacterium; assembly: GCA_947383835.1. Taxonomy (GTDB): domain Bacteria; phylum Bacillota; class Clostridia; order Oscillospirales; family Ruminococcaceae; genus RGIG8773. The sequence goes on along the minus strand of CANDEV010000007.1, from coordinate 64,843 downwards.
GATTTTTAATTAGATATTGTATGTGTATGGTTGTTTTAATAGGAATATCGATATTTTTACTGCGCTTTAGTACAAAAGAGGACGAAGTAATTCAACTCGATGACCCCAATATGGCTGCTGTTGCAATGTCGTCATCTTCTTACTGTGAAAAAAATTATCAACAGGCTACAGACTCGTTAAAAAAATCGGGATTTACAAACATTACATGTGAACCCGTTTATGACATTTATTTTAGTGTGTTTGCGAAAGAGGGAGAGGTTGACAACATTACAATTAACGACATAGCTGAATTCGATAAAAACGACGTTTTCCCAAAAGATGCTGAAATTGTTATAACATATCATCTAAGCTATAGCAAAAAACCGAATAATACCGAAGTTGAGACAACAAGAACAGTTTTAGAAACATATGAAAATGTAGACCCCGGCAAAGTAAGAATATTGAAATCATCAAGAGATTATTACGGTGAAAATTATCAAGATGTTCTTAGTGACTTATATAGTTTGGGTTTTAAAAATGTTAAAACCGATATTCTTTATGATGTTTATTTTGGATTTTTAGTTGATGAGGAAGATACCGAAACTGTTTCAATTGACGGAATTTCAGACTTTAGCAAAGGTGATATTTTCTCAAATGACGCCGAAGTTATTGTGACGTTTCACCTTAGTTATACAGACGATCCAACTTACAGCCAAACGACGACGACAACAACCGAGTCAAAAACTTTAAGTTACTCTACAAACGACAAAGAAACAGCAAAAAACGGCAACAGCGGCGTATTTTCTTACAGAAGCAAGGGCGGAACGTACTACATATATTATATAATTGATTTTGACGAAGGATATGTTTACCGATTTGTTGAGGGAAACGGTGATGAAACCTGCGACCGTCTGAAAATCGAATCGGGCGACCTTAACAGTGGTGTTACAATTACATATAATGACGGTGACGATACTTGGTCTAATTGGCTGCATTTTAAATGGCAAAATCAATCGGAAAATTTAACTTTAGTGGACAATGATTATTTTGAATATGAATTTAAAGCTACTAATCTTACTGACGCTTTGAGTATCAGAGATAAAAAGAGAATTATTGATTATTGATATTAAAATAAAAATTTCCCCCTGCCGAAACAGGGGGAAAATTTTTTTACAAAAAACCTCAAATCACCGCATGAGCGTGCCGCGTAACATGACACCCGATATTCACCGCCGCAGGGAGTCCCGCAATGTGGGTCGGAGCCTGCTCTATGGCAACGGAAAGGGCTGTGGTAGTCCCGCCGAAGCCCTGAGGACCTATACCGAGCTTATTAATCTTTTCAAGAATACGCTGCTCCATGTCCGCGTAAAGCTTTTTCGGATTTTTCTCGGCAATATCCCTGCACAGCGCCTTTTTCGCAAGGTAGGCGCAGTACTCAAAATCGCCGCCCAGTCCAACGCCTATAACCATGGGTGGACAGGGGTTGCTGCCCGCTTTTGAGGCAACGTCCGCGACAAAATTTTCTATATCCTCGATACTTGCGGAGGGGGTGAACATTTTCACCCCGGACATATTTTCGCTGCCGAAGCCCTTAGGACAGACAGAAATATTTACCTTGTCGCCGTCCACAATGCGGGTATGGATCACGGCAGGGGTGTTGTCCCCCGTGTTGACCCGCTCCAATGGGTCGGATACTATGGAACAGCGGAGATAACCCTCGGTATAACCCCGCGCAACTCCTTTATTTATAGCTTCTGTAAGGCTGCCGCCTGTGAAGTGGACTTCCTGACCGACGTCCAGAAAAATCACCGCCATGCCTGTGTCCTGACAAATGGCAAGGTTTTCGGTCTCCGCGGCTTCAAGGTTGCGGACGAGGTCGGAAAGCACCTCGCGTCCCGTTGGGGACTTTTCCGTTTTTGCCGCGCAGCCGATACAGTCCGCAAGGGACTTTGGCAGGAAACGGTTTGCCTGTATGCACAGGTCGCGGACGGTGGTTTCTATTTGGTTTACAGATATTTCGCGCATTTTGTTTACTCCTTTTGGTGTATTTTTTATTTATTGCACATTTTACCAAAAGCCCTTTAGGAAACTAAAAGGTTCGCCAGTCTTTTGTAGGGGCGGGGTCTCCCCGCCCGCAATTATGAAACAGCGGGACGGGAAACTCGTCCCCTACAAATACGGTTATTATTTTGTTGGATTGCTATAAATGGTAATTTATCGTTGTTGTTTTATTTTTTAAAGACTATTTTTCCGCCGATAACCGTCATTTTTACATTAGTCATTATATCGAACGGGTCGCCGTCCAAAAGCGCAAGATCGGCGTTACGCCCCACTGCAATATCTCCCGTAATGTCAGATATCCCCGCGATCTCCGCGGCTGTGGACGTTATCGCTCTTATGCCCTCCTCCTTCGGCAAGCCCGCTTTAACGCAGTACGCCGCGCTTGTGCATAAATATTGAATAGGCGTTTCGGGATGGTCTGTACAGACAGCGACCTTTACACCCTTTGCGGAAAGCTCCGCTGCGTTTTCAAGAATTTGTCCAGCCAGCTCCGGCTTTCCCCTGTCGCATATGATCGGACCCACCGCTGCGGACGCCTTTTTTTCCCCCAGAATGTCGGAAATAAAATGCCCCTCGGTGCAGTGGATAAGCACATAGTCCAAAGAAAATTCTTCTGCGATACGCACCGCCGTTAAAATGTCGTCGGCGCGGTGGCAGTGAAAATGCGCCTTTATTTCCCTGTTCAAAAGAGGTATAAGAGCCTCGCACTTCATGTCAAATTCGGGCGGAGCTTCGTCGTTTTCCTCTGCGGACTGTTTGTCCTGCATATAACGCTTTGCCTTGAAAAGAGCCTCCCGTATCAGCGCAGCCGTTGCCATTCGGGTTATGGGAGTGGTATCACGTTCGGCAAAGGTGGATTTGGGGTTCTCGCCCAGAGCGAATTTTATCCCCACACGCTTCAAAAGCATTTCATCGGCGCACCGTCCCGCTGTTTTTACAGCAATAAGGTCTCCGCCTATGGGGTTGGTTGAGCCGACGCCCGTCACAACGCAGGTCACACCCGCCCGAACAGCGTCGGCAAAGTAGCCGTCCCTGTGACAGAGACCGTCTATAGTCCGCAGGTGAGGGGTAACAGGGTCGCTGTCCTCGTTCACGTCCTCCCCTTCCGCGCCCTGACCGTCGCCGATAAGTCCCATATGTGTGTGAATGTCGATAAAGCCCGGATAGAGCCGCAAGCCGTGAACGTCCAAATCCTCCTCGGTAACTTTTATCGGAGTACCCCCCGACACGCGGAGGATCTTTCCGTCCTCGACCTCAACATATCCGTGAGGTATAAATTCAGCAGATTTTGACGAAGGGTATATTTTTGCATTATAAATAAACATATAATAGTTCCTTTAAAAATAAGAAATTAAATAAAACAAACCGCCCCGCCCCCTTGAGGGGGCTGAAGCAAAGTAAAAATTACACGTATTTAACATTGGGGGTGACACTCGCCGCAGGGCGTTCCCTGCTTACTGTAATCCGCACTCATCGTAGTCCTTCCAGCGCTCGTTGTGACGGTAAGCAAGAACGAATTTGTAAGCGATAAAGCCTGCCGAAACAAGGAACAGTACCAATGCTGCGGATATAGGGACCGCTGTTTTGATGTAGGCGATAGTTTCTTTTCTTTCATCGGATATTTTTTTCATACTAAGTCTCCTTTTCAATTAGGTATATATATAATTATAGTACATAATTTAAAATTAGTAAATACCTTTTTGAATTTTTTTGCAAACATTTGCAAATAATGCCGATAAGGGAAATGTCTTTATACTAATCTCCAATTAAAAAGTGTATAAAAAATCAAGCAAAAGCTTTGATATGTGTGGTTTTGCGCAGATTTTTTATTTACACTTTTAATTGGAGATTAGTATTACAGGCTTTCCGCCTTGACTTTCTTATAATATTGTGCTATACTATACTGGAAAAGTATAAATTCAGAAAGGATCTGTTAAATCATGAGAATTGCTGTAACATATGAAAACGGAAACGTTTTTCAGCACTTCGGACATTCCGAACAGTTTAAAATTTACGACGCCGCCGAGGGAAAAATCACAAACCAACAAATAATCAGCGCGGTTGGAAGCGGTCACGGCGCGCTTGCAGGACTGCTTTCGGGTCTTAATGTGGACGTCCTCATCTGCGGCGGTATCGGAGCCGGAGCGCAGAACGCTCTTTCCGAGGCTGGCATAAGGCTCTGCGGCGGAGTAAGCGGCAGCGCGGACGAGGCTGCGGCAGCTTTCCTTGCAGGGAAGCTTGTGTTCGACCCCAACGTAATGTGCAGTCACCACGACCATGGCGAGGGACATACCTGCGGTGGACATTCCTGCGGAGAGGACAAGCACGGCTGTGCAGGGAACTGATACTAATTCACTCCCATTATGCAGACAAAGATTTTGCAGGGCAGAGACGCGCTGATACAGGCACGCCTCTACCCTGCAATTTTAATTGCCGAAAAATTATTTTGCCGTGATTTTCTCTATGTTGCCCATGTAAGGTCTCAAAACCTCGGGAATTTTTACCGAGCCGTCCTCGCAAAGATTGTTTTCAAGGAACGCGATAAGCATTCTCGGCGGAGCGACAACGGTGTTATTAAGGGTGTGAGCAAAGTATTTTTTGCCGTCCTCGCCGTTTACGCGTATCTTCAGCCGCCTTGCCTGTGCGTCGCCGAGGTTTGAGCAGCTTCCCACCTCGAAATATTTTTTCTGACGGGGCGACCATGCCTCAACGTCGTAGGACTTAACCTTTAAGTCCGCCAAGTCGCCCGAACAGCACTCGATTGTGCGGACGGGTATATCCATTGAGCGGAACAGATCGACAGTGTTCCTCCAAAGCTTGTGGAACCACTCCATGCTGTCCTCCGGCTTGCAGATCACTATCATTTCCTGCTTTTCAAACTGATGTATGCGGTACACGCCGCGCTCCTCAATGCCGTGCGCGCCCTTTTCCTTGCGGAAACAGGGGGAATAGCTCGTAAGAGTGTGGGGCAGTGTCTTTTCCTGCACAATAGTGTCGATGTACTTGCCTATCATGGAATGCTCCGAGGTACCGATAAGATACAAGTCCTCGCCCTCTATTTTATACATCATAGCGTCCATTTCCGCAAAGCTCATAACTCCTGTCACAACGCTGCTGCGGATCATAAACGGGGGTACGCAGTAGGTGAAGCCGCGGTTTATCATAAAATCACGGGCGTAAGAAATTACCGCGCTGTGAAGACGCGCAATATCGCCCATAAGGTAGTAAAAGCCGTTGCCCGCCACCTTTCTTGCGCTGTCAAGGTCAATGCCGCTCAGCTTCTCCATAATATCGGTGTGGTACGGCACTTCAAAGTCGGGAACAACAGGCTCGCCGAAGCGTTCAAGCTCCACGTTCTCTGTATCGTCCTTTCCAACGGGGACGGAGGGGTCGATGATATTAGGTATCACCATCATATTTTTGGTAAGCTTTTCGCTAAGCTCTGTCTCCTTGACTTCAAGGGCGGCAAGACGGTCGGCAAATTCCGACACCTGCTTTTTGGCGGCTTCCGCCTCCTCCTTTTTGCCCTGCGCCATAAGACCGCCTATTTCCTTTGAGACCTTGTTTCTTTTTGCCCGAAGGTCGTCCGCTTCGGTTTTTGCGGCGCGAAGCTCCGTATCGAGAGCGATAACCTCGTCAACGAGGGGAAGCTTTTTTTCCTGAAATTTTTTTCTGATATTTTCCTTTACGGCTTCGGGATTTTCCCGAACAAATTTAATATCCAGCATGATTCATTTCTCCTAAAAATATTTATGTATTATATCGCAGACAAAGATCATCTGCGTAAATTTCCGCGCTTTTCTTATATTTTTCCCGAATATCGGTATAATAATATTATAGCACATTTTTCCGAAAAATCAACTTTTCGGGAAATTTTTTTTGACTGCGGGGCAATGGCTGATAATTTCAACTCAAAAAGCATTATCAATACATCGTAAGCTTATCGGCGATCTCGGTCAGCTCGCTCTGCTCATAAAAATCAATGGTGATGCTCCCCTTTTCGCCATCCTTTGAGGAAATTCGCACCTTTCTTCCCAGATGCTTTTCAAGGCTTATCTGCATTTCGGTTATAAAGGGCGTGCTTTCGCAAAAGCTGTTTTCCGTGACAGAAGTTTCCTCCTGCGTAACTTCTGGACTTGCTTGACTTGCTTTTTCCTCGGAAACAGCCTCCGCCGCACCCTTTGCAACAGCCTTTTCTATGCCGCGGACGGTGATTTTTCCCGCCGCCGCGTCCCTTGCGAGAGTAACCATGTCCTCCTCGTTTTCGGCAGCCGCGATAGCCTTAGCCTGTCCCGCGGAAATTTCCCTCTTTTTCAGCATATCCACCAAGGTATCGGGGAGATTGAGCAAACGCACCGAATTTGCGATCGCCGAACGGGACTTCCCTACCGCCTTTGAAAGCTGCTCCTGCGTCATGCCGTACTCCTCCATAAGGGAACGGTACGCCATTGCCTCTTCAATGGGGTTCAAGTCCTCACGCTGAATGTTTTCTATAAGAGCGATCTGCGCCGTCTCCTCGTCGGTAAAATCCTTTATCACCGCCGAGACCTCGCTAAGTCCCAACATTCTGCAAGCCCGCCAGCGGCGTTCGCCCGCAACTATCTGATAAGCCGCGCCCATGGGACGGACTACGATAGGCTGAATAAGCCCGTGCTGACGGATACTGTCCGCAAGCTCGGCGATAGAGCCGTCGTCAAACTGCTGACGGGGCTGATTTCGGTTAGGTTCTATATCGGACATACGGAGAGTTACCGCACCCTCGCCGCTGTCGCTGCCGTTATCGCCGAACAGAGCGTCCAAGCCCTGTCCCAGCGCTTTTTTCTTTGCCATATTTTATCTCCTTTTAACTGTATGGTCGGATTTTATATCCGTCCCTGCAAAAATTGTTCCACATAAAACAATTTATTTACCCGTCCCCTTGAGTGGGCATTGGTAAACCAAATTTTTTTCGTATTTAATATTGGGGGGTGACAAGGGTCAAGACTCAGCCTTGTGTCTCTTTAGCATTTCGTCGGTAAGAGCTATGTATGCCTCCGCGCCCCGTGAAGCCTTGTCATAGTAAACCACAGGCTTACCAAAGCTGGGAGCCTCGCTTATGCGGACGTTTCTCGGAATGACCGTCCTGAACATTTTTTTCGGGAAATGCTTTTTCACCTCGCTGACAACCTGAGCCGTAAGATTGAGCCTGCTGTCAAACATGGTGAAAAGAATGCCCTCAATATCAATTGTGGGGTTGTACCGCTGCTTAACGAGCCTTATGGACTCAACAAGCTGTGAAAGTCCCTCCAAAGCGAAATACTCGCAGGTCATGGGCACAAGCACCGTGTCGCAGGCGCAAAGCGCGTTTATCGGTATCAGCGACAGGGACGGCGGGCAGTCCAGCAAAATATAATCGTAATCCTGTCTGATAGTGAGCAGCTGCATTTTCATGCGCTTCTGCATATTGTCCACCTCAATAAGCTCTATATCGGCGGCAGCCAGCGCGGACGTGGCGGGAACAAGCCAAACGTTGTCAAACTCGGTTTTTATCACAGCCTCCTGGATACGCCGCAGTCCCAGCAGCACATCATATGTAGACGCGCCGATACTTTTTTTCTTAACGCCGAAGCCGCTTGTAGTATTGCCCTGCGCGTCCATATCCACGCAAAGCACCTTTTTCTTTTTAAGACCGAGACAAGCGGCAAGGTTCACCACCGTAGTAGATTTGCCCACGCCGCCCTTTTGGTTAGCTACCGCAATAACAATAGACATTTTGAGGACGTCCTTTCAGAAATAATCAATATGAATATTATAGCACATTTTCATATTTATTGCAATGTTTTTTCGCAAATTCGGGCAAATCGTTTTTTTGCTGTGCAAATTTTATTTTATTTTTGGCACGTGTTACAATTTTGTTTGCACTGTTTGTTATTTGTTGGTTGTTCGAGAGGTGTTGTTCTTTGGTGCGGTGTTTCTGTATTTTATGTACTTTGCGGGAGTTTGTTTGTTGTTCAATTGTTGCTAATGTAATGTTGGTTTGATTTTGAATTTTAGTATCAAGGTTGGGAACTGTTAGTCGTTCACAAGATCGGGGGTCAGACACCACAAAGAGGGAGGGGAACAACAAACCCAACAAAAATCGGCATTTCCCCTCCCTCTTTGAGGTTTCTGCCCCCGAACCCCCTACTTCCTTAATCTCCCTCCCCTTTGCCGATTTTTACAGTATGTCAAACTGGCGGCGTTTCCACGCCGACGTTTACTGACAAGTTTGTTGCCGATGAACCTCTACAGCATACGTATTTATATCAATCCAACAAAATAATTACCATATCTGTAGGGGACGGGTTTCCCGTCCCGCTGTTTCATAATTGCGGGCAGGGGCTTGCTCCCGCCTAACGCGCCAAGTAACAAAACAAACGAAATCGACCGTACAAAACAAGCTAAAAAGAGCCAAAGGCTCTTGAATAGCGTAGCAGGGGCAGGAGGGAGTAAGGAAAAAGGGAGCGCGAGGGGAAAAACCTAAGGGGGAGGGAGGGGACGGCGCGCGTCCACTATAACTGATGAGTCCCCTCCCTCCTCCTTTGGTTGTTCCCCTCGCACCTTTGTGAACGACTAACAGTTTCTAACATTGCTTCTAAAATTCAAAAGTAAACCAACAAATACAACATGAACAGCGAACAAATTCCCCTAAAATTTTGCAATCAAAAAATTGTTCCACGTGAAACAATATTGTTAAAAAAATAACAAAAATGTTCCATGTGGAACATTTACCTAAGAATAAGAATATTTCCCACTCCATTAAGCATAATATGTAATGAAAGGAGCTGATCTTATGCCGCTTTCAAGACGAAAAAAAATAAGATTAAGAAATATATCCGCGGGGACGCTTTTTTTATCCCTGCTTCCCCTTATGACAGCAGCGGTGACCGCCTCCGCACCCTCCGCGGAATCTGCTGTCTTTTTTGCAGCAAGCGCCTCCGCAATGCTCTCTGTGGGGGACGTTTTTTCTGCGGAAAGCACCGAACCGAATATTAAAAATATTAACGAAGCCAAAGAAGAAATTACGGACAAGTCCACCGAAAATCACAGTACGCTTTTTGAAATTGACGATACGTTTATGCTTTCATACGGCGAACTGCTTATACCGAACAGTACCGACGAGGAAAGACGCGTACCCGATAAAACCTATGACGTTGGTCCCGAACCTTACCCCTCGGAGCTTGAAAACCGCGACGGCGCAATTACTGCCATGTGCTACGGAAGCTTTAACGGCGATAACTATATTGATCTTGACAAGGCGGGGCAGGTGCGGAACATCACAACCGTGCCGAACAGTACCCTGCTGGAGGAAAGCCGCCTTGCCCCCGATTTTGAAATTGAAAGGAACGGCGAACCGCAGGTGCTGATAATGCACACCCATGCTACCGAAAGCTATGAGCCATATGAGAGGGATTTTTACGACAAAAGCTTCAATTCCCGAACCACCGACCCAAACATGAACATGGCTGCTGTTGGGGACGCTATTGCTTTGCAGCTTGAAGCGGCGGGAATAGCCGTTATCCACGACACAACAATGCACGACTACCCCTCCTACAACGACAGCTACGACAGAAGCAGGGAGACCGTGGAAAATATTCTTGCGGAGTACCCCTCCATAAAAATAGTTTTGGATATTCACCGCGACGCTATCGAGCGTGAAAGCGGCGAGCGTATCGCTCCCGTTGCCGAGATCGACGGCAAAAACGCGGCGCAGATCATGATAATAAGCGGCTGCGACGACGGCACGATGGGTATGCCGAATTATCTGAAAAATTTTCGTTTTGCCGCACTGCTCCAACAGCAGCTTGAAAGCGACTATAAAGGCTTGACAAGACCGATTTTGTTTGACTACCGAAAATACAATCAGGACCTGACCACAGGTTCGATCTTGATAGAGGTGGGAGGACACGCCAACAGCATAGACCAAGCGGTCTACAGCGGCGAGCTTATCGGAAAATCACTCGCAAAATCCCTTACTACATAACAAGGCTGAGCCTTGACCCTTGTCACCCCCAATATTAATAATTACAAGCATTTACATAACAATGCCCCCTCAAAGGGGGCGGGTAAATTTTATTTGTTTCACGTGAAACAAGGCTGAGCCTTGACCCCTATCACCCCCAATATTAATAATTACAAGCTTTACATAACAAAGCCCCCTCAAAGGGGGCGGGTAAATTATATTTGTTTCACGTGAAACAAAAGGAAGGTAAAAAATATGAGTCCTTTTAATTTTAATGTTGTTATGGACGGTAAAAAATTGCTCCGCAGGTGGACTGCCTACACCGTCACAGCCTTTGTTCTGATGTCTTTGTTTGTGGCAGGGTTTGTGACGGTCTACGTCAATTCTTATAATGTTATGCACAAAGAGCCTATGCACGTCCTCGAATTTAGGGACGGCGGCGTAATAATTCTCAACAATTATTACGAATTCGATAAAAACTGACCCGCCCCTTAGGGGCTTGAAAAACTGAATTTTTCTTGTATTTGAGAATGGGGACGCTCGCCGTTGGGCGTTCCCCTCACTTGGTGGGTATCCTCACTATGTATTCGATAAAATCCTCCTGCTGGATTTTTTTGGAGTCGGCATTTATCCCCGCCGCTTTCATCATCTCAACCGCCTTGTTGATAGTGTTCACAAAAAGCCGCACGTCCTTGAAAACCGCGCTGCGTTTACGGAGACTTTCAGCCTCTATCTGCTTGTTCAGCATGGTATCTATCAAACGTTCCGTCGCTTCAACATTCAGACTTCTGCTGTGTACAGCCTCCACGACCTCGGTACGGCGTTCCTCCGGCAGCTTCAGAAGCGCACGCGCATGACGTTCGGTAAGTCCGTATTCGGTAATTTTACTGCGGGTCTCCTCGTCAAGCTTTAAAATTCGGAGCTTGTTTGCAATTGTGGACTGTGATTTTCCCAGCCTTACAGCGGCGTCCTCCTGTGTCATTCCGTAAAAATCTATCAGCTTAGCGATAGCCTCCGCCTCGTCAAAAACGGACAGATCCTGCCGCTGGATATTTTCAATAAGAGCCATTACCGCGGAATTTCTTCCGCTCATCTCCACGATTATGCACGGCACTGTTTCCATTCCAAGCATTTTTGCGGCTCGAAGCCTCCGCTCCCCCGATATAAGCTCTATCTCCCCGTTTTCCCTGCGGACTGTCAGCGGCTGCAAAATTCCGTTTTGTAGAATACTTTGAGCAAGACCCTCCAGATCGTCAAAATCTCGTCTGGGCTGATACGGGTTTGGAATTATCTTGTCTGTCTCGATTTGGACTACTTTATTTACGACCTTTTCCTTTACCAAAAACGGCATAATGACACTTCCTTTTAAAATTTACAAATTTTGGATTTTTATTATTATAACACTTATTTATAAAAAATAATGTCGTATTTGGAACATTTTGATTTGTCCCCATTTAAGGAGACTTTTGTTATGTAAATGTTTGTAACTTCCAAACTTGGGAGGTGACAAGTATCAAGACTCAGCATTGTTCCACGTGAAACAAGTTTGTTAAAATAATAACAATATTGTTTCACGTGGAACATTTTACTTTGCCCCCTTGAGGGGGCTTTGTTTTTTAAGTGTTTGTAAATTCCAAACATTGGGGGTGACAAGGGTCAAGGCTCAGCCTTGTTTCACGTGGAACATTTTATAATTTATAATTATTCAGATTGTTATAACTTACTCGCCCCCTTGAGGGGGCAAATATAAAGTAAAATTTTCCTCGTATTTAATATTGGGGGTGACAGGGGTCAAGGCTCAGCCTTGCTTGCTTGCTTGACTTATTTTAATTATTGTGCTATACTAAAGAAAAAACAAATGAGGTAAAATTATGAAGTTTGAAAATCTTGATACATACAAAAAAAATACCGAAAATGTTCTTATCCCCGAAGAAAAAATTCGGGAAGCGGTCAAAAACGCAGGACGGGAGCTTAACAATATCTACGACGGTACCCCGCTGCTGCTTGTGAGCATTTTAAAAGGCGCGTTCGTTTTTCTTGCCGATCTGTGCAGAGAAATAAACGTCCCCTGCGAGATAGGTTTTATGGCGGCGAAAAGTTATTATGAGAGTACGACCTCCGCGGGAGAAGTCAATATCACATTAGATTTGCAGCAGGATATTTCAAAATATCATGTGATAATCGTCGAAGATATTATCGACACGGGCAGAACGCTTAAAGCCGTTGCGGAAATACTTAGGGAAAGAAATCCCGTTTCTCTTAGAATTATCACCCTCCTTGACAAGCCGGACAGACGGGAGGTCGATTTTAAAGCGGACTTGTCTTTATTTACTATTCCCGATCTTTTTGTGGTCGGATACGGTCTTGACTATGGGGAATATTACAGAAACTTACCCTATATTGCTTCAATCGAATAAAAAATGTTCCTCATTAAAAAAATACCCTGCTCCGAAAAGCAGGGTATTACTATTGCGATCCAACAAATAAATGCACATTTTGTATCGTTTTATTGGATTGTTGCAGTATAAAATTTTATTCTTCCATTTCACTGTCGTCGGGGACAGGCTCGTCAACGACTGTTTCGGACTTTTCCTCGTTCTCGGCAGCGGCAATTTCTTCCTCGCTGGGTTCTTCAACCTTTGCGGTCTCCGCAGTATCGTCATGCTCCGCAGAGGTAAATGCCGCAACTGCTCCGTCGTCTGAAATTCTCATGAGCCGAACGCCGGTAGCATAACGTCCCATAACTCTGATGTCGCTTACTCTGATACGGATAATAACTCCGTCGGTGGATATCATTATAACGTCTTCGTCCTGATTTACAACTCTTACGCCGCAAACCTTTCCTTTTTCCTCCGAAGCCTTGTAGTTGAGAAGTCCGAAGCCGCCGCGGTTCTGTATGCGGTAGCTGTCCGCCGAGCTTCTTCTTCCGAAGCCCTTGTCGGTAACGGTCAGCACCTCCGCTCCCTCTCGGAGCAATGCCATTGAAACCACCTTGTCGCCGTCACGGAGAGTTATCGCCTTTACGCCGTGCGCCGAACGTGACAAAGCGCGGACTTTTTCTTCCTCAATTCGTATCGCCATACCGTTTTGCGTCGCAATAATAAGCTGAGCGCTACCCTCGGTAAGAACTACCGAAGCGATCTCGTCACCCTCGTCAAGACCTATGGCAATAAGACCGTTTTTGCGGACGTTCTTATAAGCTTCAAGTGAAGTACGCTTTATCTTTCCGTTTTTAGTAACCATTATAACGTACTTGCCCTCGCTGAAATCCGAGGTATTCAGCATTGCAGCAACGCTTTCGCCCTCTCCCATGGGAAGGATATTTACAATATTAAGTCCCCTCGCCTGCTTTGAGCCTTCGGGTATTTCAAAGCAGCGGAGCTTGTACATGATTCCCTTGTTGGAAATAAACAAAATATTGTCGTGGCTGGAGCTGATAAACATCTCCTGAACGAAGTCCTCTTCTCTCTGCTTCATTCCCGAAACGCCCTTGCCGCCTCGGTTCTGCGCCTTGTACACCGTAACGGGCTGACGCTTGATGTACCCGATATCGGTATAAGTCACAACGCAGTTTTCAACAGGTATCAAGTCCTCAACGTCCACTTCTCCGGAAATAGTTTCTATTGCTGTACGTCTTTCATCGCCGTACTTGTTCTTGATGACCTCCAGCTCGTTTGAAATAATTTCAAGCACCTTTTGGTGGTCGCCCAAAATTTCAAGGAACTCCTGTATTTTTGCATGAAGCGCGTTCAGCTCGTCCTCAAGCTTCTGACGTTCCAAGCCCGAAAGCTGGACAAGACGCATTTGCGCGATAGCGTCCGCCTGAACTTCAGAAATGCCGAAGCGCTCCATAAGACGGGATTTTATTTCGGGCGCGTCCTTTGATGTTCGACATATCTTTACGACTTCATCAATGTTGTCAACAGCGATCATCAAGCCCTCTAAAATATGGGCGCGTTCTCTCGCCTTTTTAAGATCGTACTCGGTGCGGCGGCGGATAACGTCCACCTGAAAATCAATGTACTCTTCAAGCATTTGCTTAAGAGTAAGAACCTTCGGCTCGCCGCGGACAAGAGCAAGCATGATAACGCCAACGGTGTCCTGCAATTGAGTGTAAGCAAAAAGCTTGTTCAGAACTATCAGCGGAGCAGCGTCCTTTTTAAGCTCGATAACAATTCTTACAGCATGCTCCTTATCGGACTCGTCGCGGACAAAATGTATACCGTCCACACGTTTTTCCTTTGCCATAGCTGCAATGCTTTCAACAAGCCTCGCCTTGTTCACCATGTAGGGAATTTCCGTTACAATAATACATTGTCTGCCCTTTATTTCCTCAATCTCGGTACGTGCGCGGAGGGTAAGCTTTCCTCTGCCCGTTGCATATGCGGAACGGATTCCCGCACGTCCCATAATAATTCCGCCTGTGGGGAAATCTGGTCCCTTGATATGCTCCATAAGACCCTCTATGGAAATATCGGGGTCTTTTATCATAGCGTCTATCGCGCCGATAACTTCACGGAGATTGTGAGGCGGGATATTTGTCGCCATACCGACAGCAATACCGATAGAACCGTTCACCAAAAGGTTTGGGAAACGGGAGGGCAAAACCTCCGGTTCAAGCAGGTGGTCGTCATAGTTCGGACGGTACGGGATAGTGTCCTTTCCGATATCGGCAAGCATTTCCCCCGCTATCTTTGCCATTCTTGCCTCTGTATAACGGTAAGCAGCAGGAGGGTCTCCGTCCGTTGATCCGAAGTTTCCGTGACCGTCTATAAGGGGGTAGCGCAGGGAAAAATCCTGTGCCAAACGCACCAAAGCGTCATAAACGGAAGCGTCGCCGTGAGGGTGGTATTTACCCAAAACCTCGCCGACTGTGTAGGCGCACTTTCTGTATGGCTTGTCCGCGGTGTTTCCCGCGTCGTCCATAGTATAAATAATACGCCTGTGGACGGGCTTTAAGCCGTCCCGAACGTCGGGCAGGGCTCGCGAGGCTATAACCGACATTGAATATTCCAAAAAGGATTTTTTCATTTCGCTTTCAATGTCAACGTTTATGACCTTTGAATTTTCATCATTGTACAAATTATACAACTCCTTGTTAATCATATATTTTATGCGTATCTGCAAAGTCGATTTATGTCTTATATCTTATTCCCATTATTGTGGAAAGCTTTTCTTTAACCTTTTGGGCATCTTCCTCCGAAAAAGCGGATTTGGGAATTATAAACACATAGGATTTTTTTACTATAAGTATAAATATTTCATTTTTATCCAATAAGTCAACAATCGGGGAATCAAGATGTATCACCGTTGTGGGGTGTTCTTCTTCGTGAAGACTTTCCGTCTCCGTTTCGCTTTGGGTTTCTTCAGCAATTTCCTCAATTGGGGACATATCGGAAATTTTTATTTTATCGGTGTAAATTTCCGCATAGTAAGGAATACCCTCAAGGCTGTCCACACCTTTCATATATTTCTTTTTATTGCTCACGGACTGGCTTATAAAGTACGCCCCGATAGCAACACACAAAACAAGGCAGAAAACGGGGACATCCCTCTGCCCAGACGGACTTGTCACAAGCATAAACACCGAGGAAGCCATTGCAAGCGCAACTATAAAAAGCCGCAGCAAAAGATTTTTCATAACATATCTTTTGCGGAATTCCTTATATCCCGCAAGCATTTTCGTTTTTTCGCTGATATAGTCCCCTGCGGCTAAAAGCTCTCCCTCCGCTTTTTCGGAAAGATTTTCACCGTCTCCGAACATTTCGTTTAAAATTCCCATTTATTCACCGTCCTTATTATTTATATTCTATAATTTTTTAACCGCCCCCTTTGAGGGGGCTTGATAAATTAAATAAATTACTGTATTTTGCATTGGGGGTGACATTCGCCGCGGGGCGTTCCCCGCTAAATATCAAGGGATTGAACGTATTTCGCGTTCTTTTCAATAAATTCACGTCTGGGCAAAACCTTGTCGCCCATAAGAATTGTGAATATCTCGTCCGCCTTGACAGCGTCCTCCATTGTAACACGGAGCATTGTCCTTGTCTCGGGATCCATTGTAGTCTCCCAAAGCTGTTCGGGATCCATTTCACCAAGACCTTTATATCTCTGGACTTCCACCTTTGCGTTTTCATTTCCGCCCTTTAATTCCTCGATATACTTATCTCTTTCGGGGTCTGAAAAGGCGTACCTTATCTGCTTGCCCCTGAAAACCTTGAAAAGCGGCGGCTGTGCAATATAAACATTGCCGTTTGAAATAAGGGGACGCATAAATCTGAAAAAGAAAGTCAGCAGCAGCGTCCTGATATGACTGCCGTCAACGTCGGCGTCCGCCATAATGATTATTTTTCCGTAGCGGAGCTTTGATATATCAAAATCCTCGCCTATGGACGTGCCCAGCGCAGTAACCACAGGCATAAGCTTTTCATTGCCGTATACCTTATCAATACGCGCCTTTTCAACGTTCAGCATTTTTCCCCAAAGAGGCAGGATAGCCTGATAACGCCTGTCCCGACCCTGCTTTGCGGAGCCGCCCGCAGAGTCTCCCTCGACGATATAAATTTCGGTAAATTCAACGTCCTTTTCGGAGCAGTCCGCAAGCTTTCCGGGAAGTGAAGCGGACTCCATTGCCGATTTGCGGCGGGCTGTTTCTCTTGCCTTTTTCGCCGCTTCTCTCGCCCGCTGTGCAGCCTGTGACTTGTCAAAGATAGCTCTTGCAACGGCAGGATTTTCCTCCAGATAGCACATAAGCTTTTCCGTCACCATATTTTCAACGAACGGGCGCACCTCCGGATTGCCGAGACGGCCCTTTGTCTGACCCTCAAACTCACAGTCCGTAAGCTTTACCGAAACTATTGCGGTAAGACCCTCCCGAACGTCGTCGCCGAGAAGCTTGTCGCCGTCCTTTAAAAGGTTGAATTTTTTTCCGTATTCGTTAATGACCTTTGTCAAAGCGTTTTTGAAGCCTGTTTCATGACTTCCGCCGTCGGTGGTGTGGATATTGTTTGCAAAGGACAAAATAAGCTCGTTATAGCTGTCGTTGTACATCAAAGCGACCTCGGCGGTGGAATCCCCCTGTGTGCCGCCAACATAAATTACCTCTTCCGCAAGAGGCTCAAGTCCCCTTGTATTGTGGATATGCTCAACAAACTGCTTAATGCCGCCCTCGTAGTGCAAGGTCTCAGACTTTACATCGTCAGCATTGCGCTTGTCCGAAAAGACGATTTTAATTCCCGCGTTAAGAAAAGCCTGTTCACGCAAACGTTTCAAAAGCACCTCGTATTCGTACTCCGTAGTTTCTTCAAAAATTGCGGGATCGGCTTTAAACTTTACCGTAGTACCCGTCTCTGTGGTCTCGCCTATTATTTTAAGAGGCTCGTCGTATTTTCCGCCGTTATGGAAACGCTGATAATGGACGTTCTTTCCGTCCTTGACTGTGATCTCCAGCCATTCGGAAAGAGCGTTTACAACGGACGCGCCAACGCCGTGAAGTCCGCCCGCTACCTTATATCCGCCGCCGCCGAATTTTCCTCCCGCGTGAAGGATCGTGTACACGACAGTCGCTGCGGAAATACCCTCCTTGGGGTGGATACCTGTAGGTATACCGCGGCCGTTGTCGGAAACGCAGATTATATTATCCGGCAGGATATCAACGTCTATCTGTGAGCAGTACCCTGCCAAAGCCTCATCGATAGCGTTGTCAACAATTTCATAGACAAGGTGGTGAAGTCCCTTGGGTCCTGTTGAGCCTATATACATTCCGGGACGTTTTCTTACCGCTTCAAGTCCCTCCAGGACCTGTATCTGATTTTCGTCGTACTTTTGGATATCGGGCATTTCTTTACTTCCTTTCGCAGAATTTTCTGCAAGATTTTATTTACTAAAAGTATTATTTATATAATTATATACAAAATCAATTTAATATTTTTGACCTCTTCTTTAGGGTAGCAACGGATATTTGGGAAATATAAACAGTTTCCTTATCCCCGCTTTCGCAAACAATAAATGACTTAGGCATCTCATAGCTGACATTGAAAACCTTTCCTCCCTTTTCGGAGTGCGCCAAAAATTCCTTAGTATGCTTGCTGACGGAGGTATTTTCGATATTAAAAATACCGATTATATCCTTTGTACGCACAACAGTCTCCTCGCCTAAGTGCAGATACATTATTCCACCCTCCCGTTCTCAACCGTGAAAACTTTCCCGTCCCGCAGGTCTGTTATGGGACGGCTGTCACAGCAGGTAATAATTACCTGCATATCGTCTATATTATTCAGAATAAATTTCTGACGGGTCGAATCAAGCTCCGACAAAACATCGTCAAGAAGCATTACGGGGTACTCCCCCTGCTCCGCCTTTAAAATTTTGGCATGAGCAAGCTTTAAAGCCAAAGCCGCGGAACGTGACTGCCCCTGAGAACCGAAGTCCCGCAGAGAAATGCCGTTCACAAAAGCGTGCATATCGTCGCGGTGGACGCCCGACCCCGTGTAGCCCATTTTTTTGTCGTTCTCGGCAGTGTCCTTAAGCTTTCTGATGTACATATTTGCAAGCTTGTTTTTGGTGTCGGTCTCACCCTCCAAATTATCATAAACCGTTGACTGATAGTATATTTGTAAATTTTCTTTACTGTCAGTAATCAAATTATACAGCTTATTTGCCTGTTCATTAAGGGTCTTGCAGTAGTTATATCGGAGCACCGAAATAAACGCTCCCGCCTCCGCAAGCTGTTCGTTCCAAACGTCCAGATATTTTGTATCGCTGCCGTGGACGGTACTCATGCTTTTAAGAAGTGAGTTGCGCTGCTGCAAAATACCGTTGTATTTTTTCAGCGCGTTTATATATGAAGGCTTTATCTGGGAAATAGCAATATCAAGAAAATTCCTCCTGTTGTCGGGAGAACCTTTTGTAATATTCAGATCCTCCGGAGTAAAAACCACGCATTTAAATTCCCCGAAAAGCTTTGAAAGGCGGTCGTTTTTTATGCCGTTAAGTGTAATGTTTTTTTCCTTTACAGCGCCTTTTTTAAGGATAAACTCAATATTTTCCATTCTGCGGGAATTTTGAAAATTCACCGAAACTCTCGATACGTCTCCGTCGAAGCAGATCATATCCTTGTCTCTTGTCCCTCGGAAAGAACGGCAGCCGGAGCAAAGCCAGACCGCTTCAATAAGGTTGGTTTTCCCTTGGGCATTCTCGCCGCAGATAATGTTCATTTTCGGATCGAGATCAATATTAACTTGCTTCAGATTTTTATAGCCGTCGGCATAAATACTGTTTACAGTCACGGGAAACTCCTTTTACATTTTGTATTTATTTAATAGAAATATCCTTATCGTATACAGTAACTGTATCTCCCGCACGTATTTTTTTCCCGCGCATGGTGCAGACCTCACCGTTTACCTTTACACTGCCCGCAGCAATTATCTCCTTTGCCTCTGAGCCTATAGTCACAGCTCCCGAAAATTTCAGAAGCTGATCAAGCTTAATGTATTCGGTGGTAATCTTAACTTCACTATCCATATTATTCCTCTTTGCAATAATTTAAATCAATTATACATATCATTAACTCGCCCCCTTGGGGGGCTTAACAAAAAAATTCTTATATCAATTAACATTGGGGGGACTCTGCCTGCGAGGGCTTCCTCGCGACTCTGCCTGCGGGGGCTTCCCCGCTATTCTGATTTAAGCCGCATTGGAAGTACCAAAAATACATATGCATTGCCTTCCATTGGAACTATCTTCATAGGCGAAAGTCCGCCGTTAAGAAGAAGCCTTACCCTGTCAGACTCGGAGGCTTTCAGCGCGTCCAGAAGATAACGGCAGTTAAAACCTATCTCAACCGAGGGACCTGATATATCCGCGCCGAACTCGTCGTTAAGCTTGCCCAATGCCGTTGAACAGGAGATCTTTACTGTACCGTCCTTAAAAAGACATCTTACGGGAGCCTTGGTTTTTTCGTTTATAAGAAGCATACAACGCTCCAAACTGCTTATCAGGTCTCTTGTATTGAGAATAATTTCCGTGTTGTGATTTGCGGGGATAGAACCCTTATAATTGTGGAACTCGCCCTCCAAAAGCCTTGAAAGCACCATATACTTCCCTATCTCAAAGGTGATGTGCTTTTTGGATACGTGCATTGTAACAGTCTCCTCGCCGTCGTCCTTTAAAAGCTTTGAAACTTCAGACAAGGCTTTTGCCTTTACAACAAAATTGTAGTGATTATCCGACTCGATATGCTCTGACCGTACCGCAAGACGGAAACCGTCAATTGCAGCAAGATTGAAATTGTGATCCATAATGTCAAAAAGCTCGCCCGTTAAAATGGGCTTGTTATCTACTACCGCAACGGCAAAAATCGTCTGATTTATCATATTTCTAAGCATAGCCTGCGAGATAGTAAAGTTATCGCCCGTGTCATGGTCGGGTATAGAGGGGTACTCGTCCGCAGGAAGAGCCGCTATGCTGTACTCCGCCTTTTCGCCCCTTATAATTGTGGAAAGATCGCTTCTGACCTCAATTTCAATAGTCTCGGAGGGCATTTTGCGGACTATCTCGCTGAAAAGCTTGCTGTTGAGGATAAACTCCCCCACGTCCTCTGAAACCACTTCTATTTTGGTTTGTATGCCAAGCTCCAGATCGTAGCCAGTAAGCTCCAGCATATTTTTATTAAGATAAATTTTTACCCCCTCCAAAGCTGATATCGGGGACTTCTGCGGAACTGCTCTCGAAACGTTTGCAAGCGCTTCGTTCAGCTCCGCCTGTTTGCATAAGAATTTCATTGATAGAATTTTCCTTTCCTATAAATATTGATGCTTCGATATATATTTTTTCCGTAATTGCCCAATAAGAAAACATAAGCGGAGGACAGAATTTTTTCCGCCGCCTTATTTGCAATTTCAGAAAATTTTATATGGAGCTGCGCCGTTAAAAACAACAATGATAAGTTATAAACAGCAGCAGCAGTAGTAATGTCGGAAGTGTTGAAAACCGCTCCTATCCCTTTTAGGGACAAGCTTTGATTTTCCATAGGGTATATGTGGGAAAAATGTTGGAAATGTCAAATATTTTTTCCCTTATTGAAAAGGTGGAAAAGCAGATGTTAAATCATAAGTCAAAGTGGATAAATTTGTGGAAAATCAATGTTATTTTTTTCCTGTAAGTTTTTCTCACATACCTTAAATGACGGTATATATTGATTTGAACCGATTTTTAATTGTTTGTGGAAGAGGTGGAAAAATTCGTTATACAAAAAGTAATGTAACGAATTACATGGCGTAAAAACGGCTTTTCAGATTTTCCACATTGTTTTCCACACTATGTGGAAAACTAAAATTACAACTGTCAGTAATCATAGCTTTACATATTAGCGGGGAACGCCCCGCGGCGAGAGTCCCCCCAATATTAGATACAGCAGCATTTTACTTTGTTGACGCCCCCCAAGGGGGCAGGGCGGTATTTAATACTAATCTCCAATTAAAAGTGTAAATAAAAAATCTGCGCAAAACCACACATATTAAAGCTTTTACTTGATTTTTTATACACTTTTTAATTGGATATTAGTATAAAGTTTTTTGCAGCAATATAAAAAATTGCAAAAATTATTAATTATTAATTGATTCAATACTTTACGCTTTTGAGATTTTTTATTATGTCCTCTATCATTTCTTTGGTGTGGGAGTCCTTATTCATGATCTTCTGTATATCTTCATAGTAGTACATTATAGTGCTGTGGTCTCTGCCGCCAAGCTCCAGTCCTATTGATTTAAAGGACATATCGGTAACTTCCTTTATAACGTAGGAGGCGACCTTTCTTGCCATTGAGATCTGTGAGCTTCGCTTCTTTGAGCATATTTCCTCCGCTGTTGCCGAATAAACGCTTGCCACCTCGTTCAGGACTCTTTCCACCGTGATCGGCGGAGCCTGCTCCTCGGAAAGTATCTCGTTTACAGCCTTTTGCGCCTGCGCCATGGAAGGAGGCGTACCCATAAGAAGCTGCCCCGCCTTAAGCTTTTTAACACAGCCCTCAAGCTGACGGATATTGGTTTTCAGCTTGTTAGCTATGTATTCTCCCACGTCCGGAGGGATAATAAAGTCCAAAAGCTCTGCCTTTCGGCGTATGATAGCGACCCTTGTTTCAAAATCAGGGGAGGAAATATCTGCGATAAGTCCCCACTCAAAGCGCGTCCTGATCCTGTCCTCCAGCGTTTTCATTTCCTTTGGCGGACGGTCTGAGGTAAGAACGATCTGCTTGCCGAGATTGTGAAGCTCGTTAAAGGTGTGGAAAAATTCCTCCTGTGTTGATTCCTTTCCCGCAATAAACTGAACGTCGTCCACAAGCAGCACGTCCGCGCTGCGGTATTTCTGGTGGAACTGGCTGGTGTCCTTTTTCTGCTGAATGGCGTTGATAAGCTCGTTTGCAAAGGCTTCGCCCGTAACGTAGATGATATTTGTGCCGGGACGTTCCTCTTTGATGTACATACTTATAGCAGTCATAAGGTGGGTCTTGCCAAGTCCCGACGGACCGTATATAAAAAGAGGATTATAGGTGCTTCCCGGAAATTTTGCCACAGAGGTACAGGCAGCATAAGCGAACTCGTTGGAGCGTCCGACTATAAAAGTGCCGAAGGTATAGCCGTATTCAGCATTTGAAAATGACTCCATAAGCTCGGCTTTTTTAACGTTCGGCTCGTTGTCGTCCTCATTTTCGGCAGCCTTTACCGAGATATTTATTTCCACGTCGAAGCCAAGGATATCCTTTAAAGCGCCCTTGAAAAAGTCGGTGTAATTTTTAGAAAAGGTATTTTTGATAAACTCGTTTGAAACGGTGAAATACGCGACATTTCCGTCCAGCCTTTCGGGCTTCAGCGGGCTTATCCATAGGTTATAGGAGGTATCGTTAAATTCGTTTTTTTCTATTTTATCATAGCAGTAATCCCGAATTCTGTCGTAAACCTCTACAAAAGAATTCATAATTTTTTAATTCCCCTCACATTTTTTTGGCATTGTTTTTGGTTTAAACTATACTATTATATTATAGCATAAATTTGAGTAAATTGCAAGAGATTTTTGGTATTTGTTTTTGCTTTTCTTGTGCATTTTCAGCAAATTTACAGCAGAGAATTTTTTGCTTGAAAGCAGAAAAATGTCGCTTACTCTTTTTTTTATTGCGGTATTGACATTTATTTAATAAAATGGTATAATTATCTTTAAGTATTAATACAGATTTTTTTGTATTTTAACGGAAAACAGTAAAAATTTTATTTGGAGGTCTTTTACAATGTCCAGAGTTTACAATTTCAGCGCAGGTCCGGCTGTTCTGCCGGAGGAAGTTCTCAAGGAAGCCGCAGAGGAAATGCTCGATTATAAGGGTACGGGTATGTCCGTTATGGAGATGTCCCACCGTTCAAAGGCTTATGATGAGATAATCAAGGATGCGGAAAAGGATATCCGCGATCTGATGAATATTCCCGACAACTACAAGGTACTGTTCCTGCAGGGCGGCGCGTCACAGCAGTTCGCAGCTGTTCCTATGAACCTTATGAAAAACAAGAAAGCTGCCTACATCATCACAGGTCAGTGGGCAAAGAAAGCTTTTCAGGAGGCTAAGCTGTACGGCGAGGCTGTGGACGTTGCTTCCTCCGCAGATAAGACCTTCTCTTATATTCCCGACTGTTCAAATCTTGATATTCCCGATGACGCGGACTATGTTTACATCTGCGAGAACAACACCATTTACGGAACAAAGTTCTGGCAGCTCCCCGATACAAAAGGAAAAGACCTTGTTGCGGACGTTTCCTCATGTTTCCTTTCCGAGCCTGTTGACGTTACAAAATACGGCGTTATCTACGGCGGCGTGCAGAAGAATATAGGTCCCGCAGGCGTTGTTATCGCTATTATCCGTGAGGACCTTATCAGAGACGACGTTCTTGAGGGTACTCCCACAATGCTGAAGTGGAAAACACAGGCGGACAACGACAGCCTTTACAATACACCTCCCTGCTACGGAATTTACATCTGCGGCAAGGTTTTCAAGTGGATAAAGAAAATGGGCGGTCTCGAAGCTATGAAGAAGCACAACGAGAAAAAGGCTGCTATCCTTTACGATTTCCTCGATCAGAGCAAGCTTTTCAAGGGTACTGTTGAGAAGAAAGACCGTTCGCTCATGAATGTTCCTTTCGTAACAGGCAGCGAGGAGCTGGACGCTAAATTTGTCAAGGAAGCAAAGGCTGCGGGCTTTGAGAACCTTAAGGGACACCGTTCCGTTGGCGGCATGAGAGCTTCTATCTACAACGCTATGCCTATCGAGGGCGTTGAAAAGCTTGTTGAATTTATGAAGAAATTTGAGCAAGAGAATGGATAATATATGGCTGAAAGATTTAAAAAGGTATACACGCAGGGAGTTATAAGCGTCATTGAAATTTGGGTTGATACCGAAACAGGCGTGAATTATCTTTACCGCAAGGATGGCAATTCGGGCGGTCTCACTCCCCTGCTTGATTCTGACGGCAAGCCTGTTGTTACAAACGAATTTGACAGCGTTGAATTTAAAGTTGAAAAATAATCCGATAAAAATTAAGAGGGACAGGAAAGTCCCGCAAAAAATATTTTAGAGAGGTTGTTAGAAATGTATAATATCCAAACATTGAATAAAATTTCAAAATACGGTACCGACAATTTCGATACCGCAAAGTATAATGTTGCCGATGAAGTGCAGAACCCCGAGGCGATAATGGTTCGTTCCGCTGCTATGCACGATATGGAATTCGGCAGCAATCTCCTTGCTATCGCACGCGCAGGCGCAGGAGTAAACAATATCCCCGTTGACAAGTGCGCGGAGCAGGGTATCGTTGTTTTCAACACTCCCGGCGCAAATGCAAACGCTGTTAAGGAGCTTGTTATTGCGGGACTTCTTATTTCGTCAAGAAAAGTTCCCGAAGCTATGGCTTGGGCGCAGACCTTAAAGGGCAACGGCGCAGAAGTCGGCAAAATGGTTGAAAAGGGCAAGGGTCAGTTTGCGGGTCCCGAAATTATGGGTAAGACCTTGGGTATTATCGGTCTCGGTGCTATCGGCGTATTGGTTGCAAACGCTGCTGTTGCTCTGGGAATGAAAGTAGTCGGCTTCGACCCGTATCTCTCCGTAAAGGCTGCTTTGGGACTTGATCCTGCGGTAAAAGCTGTTGCAGATGTTAAGGAAGTTTACGCGGCTTCGGACTATATCACTATCCACGTACCGTACAACGCCGATACAAAGGGTACAATAAACGCTGAAACTATCGGACTTATGAAGGACGGCGTAAGAGTGCTGAACTTTGCAAGAGGAGAGCTTGTTGATAATGCCGCAATTATTTCCGCACTTGAAAGCGGCAAGGTTTCCGCTTATGTTGTGGACTTCCCCAGCGATGAAGTATTGGGCGTTAAGAATGTTATAGCTATCCCCCACCTCGGAGCTTCCACTCCCGAGTCTGAGGACAACTGCGCAATGATGGCTGCTCTGGAGCTTATCGAATACATTGAAAACGGAAACATCAAGAATTCCGTAAATTACCCCGACGCTGAAATGAACGCAGCGGGAACAAAAATTTGTGTGCTTCACAAGAATATCCCCGACGTTATTTCACAGCTCACATCAGTTCTCGGCGACGCTAAAATAAATATCGACAACATGGTAAGCAAGTCCAAAAAGGATTATGCATACACAATGCTTGACGCTGCCGGCGACATCAACGACGATATTACCGGCAAGCTTGCGGCTGTTGACAGCGTAATTAAAATACGCGTTATAAAGTAAGGAGTAAATTATGGCAAATTACAGTCAAAGTGATGCGGAGCAAAATAAGGTTATCGGTATTTTATCGGTATTCCCCGTGCTTTTCTTGATTTATTATATTTCGGGAGCAGACTCGGAATTTGCTCATACCTGTTCAAAATGGGGAATAATTTTTACCGTATGCTTTGCGGTCATGTTCATACTGGGAAAGCTTCTTTCAATAGTGACTTGGATCCCTCTTGTGGGAACGGTGATAAGTATTGCTCTTAAAATTATTGATGTAATACTGCTTATTGCAGTCATTGTTCAAATGGTAAGGGCTGCAAAGGGTACTATATGAATATTTTTTAAATGTGTTGACAAAATAAATTTTGTATGGTATAATAATATCATAAAAGACAATGTTTGAATTTCCATGGTAGGTTATTCACAAAAAAGTCCCCCGACGGCATTCGGGGGACTTTTTTAGGGTTTGCTATAGGATAGTTGCCTGTGTTTTACTTCCTGCGGCTGTCTATCCACTTGCAAATGCAGCTATATAGAAAATTTGCAGCTACACCTGCTCCGACGGACGCAAGAAAAGACAATATTTGCTCCATGATAAGCTTCACCACCTTTCCGCCGAAAGCGTTGGGTGTCGGCAACATAAAAATTATATCACATTTTGTAATATTTTGTCAAGATAAAAATGCCTTGACAAAATAATTTTTGTGTGGTATAATAATATCATAAAATGATGTGAATGTGAATTTCTATTTTTGTCACTGCTTTAATGTAAGGCTGTTGCTGCTGTCTTTTACTTCTTTTGACCGTTAAGCCAATCAGAATGCAGTGATAAAGGATATTTGCTGCTACACCTGCTGCAATGCAAATAAAAAATCCCCCAAGGTTATTCCTCGGGGGATTTATTTTTATCTTTCTTCGCAAATCAACCGTATTGCTGTACGGTTTTCTCCGTCTATTTCTATACTGCCAAATGCTGGATAGCATATCAAGTCCACTCCTATTGGAGCTAAGTACCCTCTTGCAACTGCTATGGACTTTATCGCTTGATTTGCAGCGCCTGCGCCTATTGCCTGTACTTCGACGGTACTGCTTTCACGCATTACGCTTGCTATTGCACCCGCTACGGCGTTTGGGTTTGACCTTGCCGAGACCTTAAGAATTTCCATTAACAATACCTCCGTTTTTATATATCTATTGGGTATTTGCCTAAAAATTTCTGTAAATCAACATTCTAAGTATACACCTTATTTAACCATAATGCAATAGTTTGGTAATAATTTCGGCAGTTTATCTAATTATAAGTCTTTCTATTGATACACATTTACCATTCTTTTCATTAAATTCAATTATAACGCCGTTTATAAAAGGGGGATTTTCCGACTCGGCAAATTTTACGGGAGCATGAAAACGCTGTTTTTCTATGGCAATTTCCGTCTTTACTCCAAGCACGGAAAGCTCGGGTCCGCACATTCCCGCGTCGGTGATGTATCCGGTATGCTCCTTTAAAATGGTTTCGTCAGCGGTCTGGACGTGTGTGTGCGTGCCGAAAACAGCAGTGACCCGTCCCGCAAGATAGTGCCCCATGGCTTTTTTTTCCCCTGTGGCTTCGGCATGGAAGTCCACAATAATATTAGGAGTATCAAGGCTTGCAATAATTCTGTCCGCGGAGGCAAAGGGATTATCGAGAGCCTCCATATAAACTGTGCCCATAAGATTTATTACGGCTATTTTGAACGCGCCCATATCATAAACGCAGTAACCCCGTCCCGGGTTGCCCTTTGGATAATTTGCGGGACGGATAAGATTTCGCTCGCTTTCAAAGGTATGGTAGATTTCCCGTCTGCGGTAGCAGTGATTTCCCGTGGTAATAATATCCGCGCCGCCGTCAAAAAGATTTTTTGCGGAGCTTGGGGTGATGCCGTTTCCCTGCGCGGAGTTTTCTCCGTTGACGACGGTAATATCTATTCCGTAAAAATTTTTAAGCGTGCGGAGCTTTTGTGTGACGAAATCTGTTCCGATGTTCCCCACAACGTCTCCTAAGAAAAGAAGTTTCATTAAATACCTCGCTTGACAGAGTATAGTTTACAGTTATAGGACGTTTAAATAAAATCTCCCCCGTAGCGTTCTGCGGGGGATTTTGTTTTCTATACCTAAATTATACCATATAAAAATATTTTTGTCAAGTTTTTTTCGGATATTCATTATGTTATATGCAATTGTTTTTCTTGACAAAATAATACATAATATGATATAATTTTTATGTTGCCAACTCCCATACGCTTTTGGCGGAAAGGAGGTGAAGCCCATTATGGAGCAAATTATATCCTTTCTTGTTTCTGTCGGAGCAGGCGTAGCTGCAAACTTTTTATACAACTGCGTTTGCAAGTGGATAGGCAGTCACAGGAAGTAAAACATCGGCAACTATCCTAATAGCAACTCTAAAAAAGTCCCCCGACTGCCATCGGGGGACAATTTTTGTGAATAACCCAACATGGAAATTCAAATTATATCCTTTTATGATATTATTATACCATACAAAAATATTTTTGTCAAGATTTTTTCGGATATTCTTATTCGTCGTCTCTTTTTTCAAATTCTTCAATATCCTCAAGCTTGCTGAGACCTATAGTATCGTCCGCGCCGATCTCTTCAAGAGTTACTGCGGGAGCCTCCGCTTCCTCTGTCTCTTTCATCATCTTTTCAAAGTCGTCGCCGCTTATCTTTTCGTTTTCGATAAGATATTCCGCAACCTTTACAAGCTGGTCGTTATGGTCGGTGAGAATTCTTTCGCACTCCTTATATGCTTCGGTGATAATCCGTTTTATTTCACTGTCTATAAGGTTTGCTGTGCTTTCACTGTACTGGTGGGTATGACCGTAGTCTCTTCCCAAAAATACTTCATTGGAATCGCCGCCGTACAGGACAGGTCCCAAAGCGTCGGAAAAACCGTACTGGGTAACCATGGCTCTTGCCCTTTTGGTTGCTTGCTGAATGTCTCCGCTTGCGCCTGTGCAAACGTCCTCAAAGGTTATGGACTCCGCAACCCGTCCGCCCATTGTCATAACGATGTCCTGATACATTTTGCCCTTTGTAACGTGGCTGTCGTCGGAATCGGGACGGCACACCGTCATACCTGCCGCCTGACCTCTCTGAATGGTTGTAACCTGATGTACTTTTTCGCACTCGGGCAGATGATATGCTGCAACAGCGTGACCTGCCTCGTGGTACGCGGTTATCCTCTTATCTCTGTCGGTAACGATATGGGACTTCTTTTCGGGACCCGCTATGACCTTAAGAGTAGCCTCTTCGATATCGGTCTCAATGATAGCCTTACGGTTTGCGCGCGCCGCCAAAAGTGCGGCTTCGTTAAGGAGGTTCTCCAAGTCCGCGCCCGTAAAGAACTGGGTCGTCTTTGCAATAACGTTAAGATCAACGTCGGGACCCAGCGGTTTGTTTTTGGAGTGCACTTTAAGAATTGCCTCTCTGCCCTTTACATCGGGGTAGCCAACCATTACCTCACGGTCGAAACGTCCCGGACGGAGAAGCGCAGGGTCGAGAATATCACGGCGGTTTGTAGCCGCAATAACAATTACGCCCTCATTGCCGTCGAAACCGTCCATTTCAACAAGGAGCTGGTTAAGGGTCTGCTCGCGCTCGTCGTGACCGCCGCCGAGACCTGCGCCTCTTTGACGTCCCACCGCGTCGATCTCGTCTATGAACACGATAGAGGGTGAATTTTTCTTTGCCGTCTCAAACAGATCGCGGACGCGGGACGCGCCAACGCCGACGAACATTTCAACAAAATCCGAACCCGAAATTGAGAAGAAAGGTACTCCCGCTTCGCCCGCAACAGCCTTTGCAAGCAAAGTCTTACCTGTACCCGGAGGTCCCATGAGCAGTACGCCCTTGGGTATCCTTGCGCCCATTTCGGTGTATTTTTTGGGGTTTTTAAGGAAGTCCACGATCTCCGCAAGTTCTTCCTTTTCCTCGTCCGCGCCTGCAACGTCCTCAAAGGTATGCTTTTTGTTTGAGGAGTTTTTCACATTGGCTTTGCCGAAATTGTTCATCTTTCCGCCGCCGCCCGCCTGACGCATCATAAAGAAGAAGAAAAATATCATCAGACCTATAATAAGCAGCGAAGGCAGCAGATTATAAAGCCATGAGGTATCCTGAATTTTATAGTACTCCTGCGCTAAAGGTGCGTCAGGGTGTCTTTCGTTGTATTCACGGCGGTAATTTTCAGAGCCTGTTTGTATTTCATTAAGAAACACGGTAACATTCGGTACGGTATATGATATGGGAGTATCTTTTCCTTCAACTGTTATCTCCAACTCTCCTGTGCCGAGGTCGAAATTCATTTCCGACACCTGATAGTTGTCAAAATACTCCATTATTTCCGAATAGCTGTACTCCGACACAGGCTTTGTCGCCTGTCTCAGCAGCATTACTGCCGCGGCTATTACAAGAATCATCACAACGGCGTATATTATCAGCCCCTTGTTACTGTTCTTTTTTGAACCCATTTGTTTGTCCTCCTTGTAAAAATATATATTTACTGTTTTCGGTAATTTTCTGTTTTAGCGCACTGTTTATCAACTGTTATATTTTATACTAATTTACGACTAAAAAGCGTGTAAAAAATCAAGCAAAAATTTGCGCGTATGATTTTTGCGCAGATTTTTTACCTACGCTTTTAGGAGCAAATTAGTATTATTATCCGGTCAGATGTTCTGTACCTTAGGGGGACGCCCTCTCTTGCAGGGCGTCCCCCTCGTCCGATGTTTTGCTTAGCAAAACTCGGAAACGCCGTTTACGGCGTTTTATTCACACCCCTTGCGGAGCGCTTAAACGATTGGGGGATTTCGCCGCTTGCGAGCGGCGACAAGGGACTCCGTCCCTTGACCCTGCGGGGGCTTTGCCCCTCGACCCCACAAGCTGTGCTCAGCTTGACCAGCTGCTTAGAGTTTTGGTTAATTATTTTGTTTATTTTTTATTTCAATTTTCAGTAAATTTCCGCTGTTTTCATCGGGCTTTACCCTTTCGGCAATACCGAAATGCTCCGACCATATCAAGCCGGTCTCGTCCGCCAAAACCGCGGAGTATTTTCTCTCGCACTCCGGAAGCTTTTCCTGTAAAAGCTTTCTAAGCTCCTTTGTGTGTTCCCTTCCCGCAAGCTTTATCCTGTCGGCTCGCAGTCGATTTCTCAAAACAATACTACCCTTTATTTTATCATAATCCAAGAGGTCAGTTGTTGAATTTTTGTTAATAATTTGCCCTTTGTTCATTTTTTCGCCGTTTACTTTCGATATTATCACAATTTTATCACTTGTGAACGGGTATTCTCCCTCTTCGTTTATGATTTGGGGGACGATATCCTCTTCCGATTTATTAGGATAAAATGTAAGTATTCCGTTTTTGGCATATGCTGTAAGCTTTCCAAAATCGGCTTTGCCGTCCCGCTCCAGAATTTCTTCAATTATTTCTATATATTGAGAATTTACCTCAATTCCCTGCTCTTTTAAATGGATAATAACCGCTCTTTTCTTCAAAGCGGGGTGCAGACCGCGCAGGTCGGAATTTTTTTTCTCCGCGGCGGCGTTTGACAAAAAGTCCTCGTCTTCGGTCAGGGACAGGATAAGCTTTGACGTATTGTTTGGAAATCCGCCGCAGATATCCGTCATTGAGGGGATAATTCCGTGCCGTATTTTGTTTCTTGCGTAATCGTCGGAAAAATTGGTGCTGTCGGTTACAAAGTCCTGTTTGCTGTCGGCAAGAAAATTCAATATCTCCTCTCTGGAGCAGAAAAGCAGCGGACGGATAACTTTTCCCCGAACAGGCGGTATCCCCGTCAAGCCTTTCAGACCCGTCCCCCGTGCAATGCGGAAGATAAGGGTCTCGGCATTATCGTTTGAATTGTGAGCGGTGCATATCTTGTCTGCGGGAAGCTCCCCGAAAGTTTTATACCGCATTTCCCGCGCCCCTGTTTCCACCGACATTCCTAAGGAATGTGAAAAAGCGGCGGCGTCCTTCTGAAAAACTGTCAAAGGTATTTCAAGACCTTTGCACAATTCTCTGCAAAAATCCTCGTCCCGAAAGCTTTCATCACCACGCAAAAGGTGATTTATGTGGACGGCGGTGAGGGAAAAGTCCAACTCTCCTGAAAGCGTGTTCAAGGCAATAAGCAGAGCAGTGCTGTCCGCTCCGCCCGAAAGGGCGCAGCAGACGGTCTCGCCTTTTTTTATCATGGCGTATTTTTCAATTGCCGACTTTATTTTTGTTAGCATAATTTATCTTTCTTTAAATTGTACGGTTATTGCTCCGGCTGCCTGCTCACGCCCGAGAAAAGCTGATACTGTCCGCTGAAACGGAGGTTGACCGTACCCGTCTCGCCGTGACGGTTTTTCGCCACGATACATTCCGCAAGGGTCGGTTCGGCGGTATCCTTGTTGTAATAAGCGTCGCGGTACAAAAACATAACAATATCCGCGTCCTGCTCGATAGAACCCGATTCACGCAGGTCGGAAAGCATGGGACGCTTGTCAGTCCTCGACTCGACTGCACGGGAAAGCTGGGAAAGGGTTATTACGGGGACATTCAGCTCCTTTGCCATAAGCTTGAGCTGCCTTGTTATCTCGGAAATTTCATTTACGCGGTTGTCGATCCGTCTGCCCGAATTCATAAGCTGCAAATAGTCTATGATAACAAGTCCCAGATTTTTCAAGCGTCTTAGCTTAGCTTTCATCTGGGGCACCGTTATTCCCGCGGTGTCGTCAAGATAAATATTCATTCCCGAAAGGCTTTCCGCGCCTTGAGCAAGCTTTGTCCATTGATCTCCCGAAATATTTCCTTTCATAAGATAGTCAAGCTCCACAAAGCTTTCCGAGGAAAGCATTCTGGTAACATTCTGCTCCTTTGACATCTCAAGGGAAAAGATCACCGTTTCCATATCTCTGCTGTGCCGCGCAAAATTAGACGCAAGATTAAGTGCAAATACAGATTTTCCCATAGCGGGACGGGCGGCTACTATTATAAGGTCGGACTTGTTCAGACCTGTGATAACGCGGTCAAGGTCGGAAAATCCCGATTTTGCTCCCACGTATTTTTCTTTGTCGGGACCCGATTTTCTGCCCAGATCGTCGTATGCTTCAAGTACAACCTCGTCGATCTTAACAAGCCCGTCCACCGTTTTGCCCTGACGTATGTCATAGATCTTCTGCTCCGCAAAATCCAGGAGCTGCTGTGCGTTTTCCTGCCCTGCGGAGGCTGCCTCGATTATTTCCTTTGCCGAGGTTATAAGGCTTCTTGTATAATATTTTTCCTCGACAATTTTACAGTAGCTCTTGATATTTTTTGTGGTGGGCACTCCCTCCATAAGCGCGGCAAGATACTCCTTTGCCGCCGAGGAGCTTTCAAAAATACCCTCCCTCACCGCCTCGTCTATAACGGTGATTATATCGGTCTTTACGCCCAGTGAAAACTGGCGTATGATTATTGAAAAAAGGTCGCGGTGCTTTGAAACATAGAAGCTGTCGGGCTTTATGTAGTCCATTGCCACCGACAGCGATTCGGGGTCGAGAAGCAATGCGCCCAGTACGGTCTGCTCCGCCTCTAAATTATAGGGCAGCTCGGTTGAATTTATATCGAAATCCATTTAGGTTGACTCCTTTTTTGGAAGTAAGGGATACTTATTTTAAAGAATCGCTGAACTCTTTCAGCTCGGCTTTCTTTTCCTTGGAAAGACCGTTGTATTCAGTATTGGTGACAGCACCCTCCAAAACGTACAAATGCACAAGGCAGACATTGGGGTATGTTTCTTTCAGCCGTCTGAAAGTTTCCTTTGCGCCCGTATAAATAAGCTCTTCTGCGGAATTTATACCTATGGAGGTGAGTTTTCTTTTCATCTCACTGCCAATGTTCATCATTGAAGTTAGCTCTGCCATTTTATCATATCCTTACAAAATTTTACCTAAAATTATTCCTCGGTGACCTCAACGGTGATCTTCTCGGAAATTCCCGCAAGAAATTTCACCTCTGCGGTATATGTGCCGAAGGACTTTATTTCCGTGTCGAGGGAGACTTTTTTCTTGTCCACCTTAACGCCAAGCTGCTCCGAGATAAGGTCGGCAACGTTTCCCGCCGTAACAGAGCCGAAAAGCTTTCCGCCCTGTCCCGCCTTGGATCTGCACACTACCTTTTTGCCCTTTATTTTTGCGGCGGCAGCTTCAGCCTCCTGCTTTGCAACGTCAGCCTTATGCTGCTCGGAGGATTTTTTTCCTGCCAAGTCAGACATATTCTTTGCTGTGGCTTCTACTGCGAGACCCTTTCCTATAAGGAAATTTCTTGCGTAGCCGTCCGCGACCTCTTTTACGTCGCCTTTTTTGCCCGAGCCTTTAACGTCCTGTAAAAATATAACTTTCATGATTTTTTATCTCCTTTTTATTGTATTTTGTTTAAAACAGTCCCTGCGGACTGTTTTAAAGGGTTATACGTTCTGTACCTTAGGGGGACGCCCTCTCTTGCAGGGCGTCCCCCTCTTGCGGTTTCACCGCAATTCACCCCCTGCGGAGCGCTTGAACGATAGGGGAGTTTCGCCGCTTTTGCTCAAAACGGCTCAAAAGCCGTTTGCGACAAAGGGGCTTTGCCCCCTTGACCCCCACCAGCTGTGCTCAGCTGGACCAGCTTTTTGCCTAAAGGGGAATTTTTCAATTATTCATCAACTGATATTCGCTATGTGTTCGTCTATTGCGCCTATCAGCTTTGCTTTCGCTTCGTTTATACTTATATCGCGGAACTGTGCTGCCGCCATGGTTTGATGTCCGCCGCCGCCTAATTTCTCCATGATTATCTGGACGTTCATTGCCCCTCTTGACCTTGCGGAGATATTTATTCCCCCGTCGGGAGTTCTGAAAATTACAAAGCTTGCGTCCACGCCCGATATGCTCAGCATTTCGTCCGCCGCCTGCGCCGCGCTTACTCTTGCGCTGCTGTCGCCGCTTTCGTCCATTGCTATGCCGCAGCGGTTATAGATCTCCGTTGCGGATATAAGCTGTGAACGGTGCTTAACGCAGTCCAAAGTGTTGGCGAAAAGTCCCTTGACCGCTACCATATCCGCGCCCAATTTCCGCAGGAACGCCGCCGCCTCAAAGGTACGCACGCCTGTACGCATTACAAAATCCTTAGTGTCAAGCATTATTCCCGCAAGCATTGCGTCCGCATAGTAGCTTGGCAGCTTGTCTATGCCGGGGAAATACTGTATAAGCTCGGCGGTCATTTCGCTTGCCGAGGAAGCGTACGGCTCATGGTGGAAAATAACGGCGTTGTCGATAAAATTCACCGTCTGGCGGTGGTGGTCGATGACCGCGATATGCTTAGCCGCTTCGTACAGCTCGGTACTCTCGATAATGTCCTTGTTATGCGTGTCCGTAACGATAAGCAGAGTACGGTCTGTCATGCGGGCGATAGCCTCGGTGGTGGAGATAAAAATAGGAAGCTCCTCCGTAAGGTTCTCGTTGAGACGGTCGATTATCGGCTTTGCAAGACACTTTTCATAGTCCACAGCCATATATGTTTCTATATTTGGGTCGAGAAGACGTACCGCGCCGCACATACCCGCGCCGGAGCCTATACTGTCAAGGTCGCCGTAGCGGTGTCCCATAATTATCACGCTGTCGCATGAATTGATAAGCTCCATAAGAGCGGTGGCAACAAAGCGGGTCTTGACCTTTGTGTTTTTTTCGATACCCTTTGCGACTCCGCCGAAAAATTCAAAGCCGTTCTCAGTCTTTACGGCAGCCTGATCGCCGCCCCTGCCCTGCGCCATTTCAAGAGCCTGCTTTGCCTCGCGCTCTCCCGACTGTATTCCCTCGGAGTTTATTCCAACGCCTATGGACAGAGTTATGGGGTACTTTTCGGTAACTGTTATGCTTCGTACCCTTTCAAGTATCTTGAATTTGTTTTCTATCATTTTGCCAAGCTGATTTTCCTCGGCAATAGCCATAAAGCGGTCGCTGCCAAGCTTTTTCAGCAAAGCGCGGTGCTCCTCGAAATAAGCTTCAAGAAGCTTGTCAAGCTGTATCATTATGTGGGCTTTTTCGCTGTCCTTTTCGCCCGACAGAATATCCTCATAATTATCAACGGATATAAGTATTATCGCGGGACGTATCTCGTTCAATCTGCTTTCCAGATTTATATAGTCGCTGATGTCGTCGAAATAGAGCAGAGTAAGCTCCGAAATAAGCTCGGAGGAATCGTCCCTCTTTTCGGTAGTTACCGCGGAAATGCGGAAATGTCCCGTTTCATAGCTGACGGTGGCGTTTTTGTTTTCAATGGACTTCTGCAAATCAAGGTCGCTGAAAAGCTTTGTTATGTGAAGTCCGAAAACGTCGTCTCCGCATACCTGTTCGGTAAAGGCGATGTTGTACCAGACGATTATGCCCTCGCTGTCCACGATGACCGCAGGGGCGGGAAATTTATAGAGTGAGTCCCGTTCGGTAAGATTCAGCTGGGACTCCATTTCCGTAACAAATTTATGGAGGTTCTGCTGTGAAGCCGAAAACAGCGTTAAAAACGCAAGGGCTGACAATGCCGTAATGGCAAGGAGAGTCCAGAAGCGGACCTCGTTCACCTCGTACACAGAAAATGCACAGGCGAGAGACACTACCACCAGCAGCAGCGATACCATTTTAAAAGCTGTCCAGCGTTTTCCTTTCATAGCTGTTTTTCCTTTCGTAGATGATAAAATTGCGCTTTTTAAAAAAGGTGCAAAGGGCTTTAAGCGGGCTTTGCACCTTTAGAAATCAGTCTTGCAGGCTGGAAGTAATTCTGTCTATATGCTTACGGACAAGCTCCAAAGCTTTTTCCGTTTCGCCATTTTCAAGAAGCTCGGCTATTAACTCATAGTCGATAAGGTCTTTTCTTAATTGGTCTTTGTATTGAATATCAGTTGGCATATTATTACCGTCCTTTCTTGGTTAGTCCTCTAAAGTTCTTTGAAGATTTTCAAATATTTTTTCCATTTTTTCTTTGCGCTTTTTTTCGTCGGTTTGAGACTCGGCGTCCTTTAAAGCGTCAAGAAGAAGCCGTACAAAGGATTTAAACTGCCTATTGGTTTGGCGCATACCTTTACCGCCTTTCTTATTCCTCGGGAAGTGTCAGGGGCTGGAGTTTCAATTTGATTTGGGTTATTTGCTTGTCGATTTTCTTAATAGTTTCCGTTGCGTTTTCTTTAACGGCGGATTCTCTAATATCAATCAATCTGTAATATTCGTCTATTAGTTGACCGTCGTATTGTTTATCGGTTTGATTGCCCATAGTATCACTTCCCTTTCTTTTATTATCAATATTATAAGATGTTTTGATTATTTTTATTTGAAAATATTATATCACAAACTTGCTAAAATGTAAAGTCAATTTTATTTGGTTTTATACTAATTTGCGACTAAAAAGCGTGTAAAAAATCAAGCAAAAATTTGCACATATGATTTTTGTGCAGATTTTTTAACTACGCTTTTAGATAGAAATTAGTATTATTGCCGCATTGAATATTGGGGGTGACACTGCCCGCGGGGGCTTCACCGCTATATTTCCATGATTATGGGGAGTATCATGGGGCGGCGTTTTGTTTTTATATAGATGTAATCGCTGAGCTCGTCCTTCATTCTGCCCTTTATGGTGTTCCAGTCGTGGAGGTCGTCGTCAAGACAGCCCTGAAGCGTCTTCATAAGCAGGTTTCTTGCCGCGTCCATAAGCTCCTCCGATTCGCGGACGTAAACAAAGCCTCTGGACACTATATCGGGTCCCGCCAAGATCGCTCCGCTTTCCGCTTCTATGGTCGCAACAGCTATTATCAAGCCGTCCTCGGAAAGGTGCTTTCTGTCTCTCAGGACTATAGAGCCTACGTCGCCAACGCCCAGACCGTCCACAAAGACCCGTCCCGAGGGGACTTGTCCCGTTATCCTCATGTCAACGCCGTCCGTTTCGATAACGTTGCCTATGCTGCCGATGATAACGCTGTCCTGCTCGAAGCCAAGGCTGTAGGCAAGCCCAGCGTGTTTTTTAAGGTGCTTGTATTCGCCGTGGACGGGTATAAAAAATCTCGGCTTTGTCAGTGAGAGCATAAGCTTAAGCTCCTCCTGACAGGCGTGTCCCGAAACGTGGACGTCGTACATGGACTCGTATATGACCTCCGCGCCCGCCCGCATAAGCTCGTTCACGACCTTTGTCACAAGCTTTTCGTTGCCGGGGATAGGCGTTGCGCTTATAATAATAAAGTCCATGGGGGTGATAGTTACCGTGCGGTGCTCGTTCATAGCCATTCTCGACAGTGCGGACATAGGCTCGCCCTGACTTCCCGTTGTTATCAGCACTATCTTTTCGGGCGGAAAACGGTTCATGCTGTCGATGTCTATAATAAGTCCCTCGGGTACTTTTAAGTACCCAAGCTCCATAGCGGTGCTGATAACGTTGAGCATACTTCTGCCGAAAACCGCAATTTTTCTGCCGCAGCGTATTGCGCTGTTCACTATCTGCTGTACTCTATGGATATTACTGGAAAAAGTTGCGATAATAATACGCTTGCCCTCGGCGGTGTCGAAAAGTCTTTCAAAGCTGTTTCCCACCGTCCGCTCGGTAGCGGTGTGACCACGTCTTTCGGCGTTTGTGGAGTCGGACATCAGCGCCAGCACTCCCCTGTTGCCAAGCTCGCCGAAGCGGGCAAGGTCTATAATTTCGCTTTCGATAGGGGTATAGTCCACCTTAAAGTCGCCTGTGTGGACAACAATTCCCGCAGGGGTGTGTATGGCAAGAGCCACCGCGTCGGGGATAGAGTGATTCACGCGGATAAATTCCACCGCCATGCAGCCCATTTTAACGGTCTGTCGGGGTACGACAACGTTAAGCTTTGCCGAGGAGAGCAGGTCATGCTCCTTGAGCTTGCCCTCTATCAAGCCGATAGTAAGACGCGTTGCATATACGGGGACGTTTATTTTTTTCAGCAGGTAGGCAAGTCCGCCGATATGATCCTCGTGACCGTGGGTAATGACGATACCGCGTATCTTGTCGGCGTTCTGCTCCACATAGGTAAAGTCAGGGAGCACCAGATCGACGCCGGGCATATCGCTGTCGGGGAAAGCCAGACCGCAGTCCACAATAAAAATATCGTTGGCGCACTCGAAAACGGTCATATTCTTGCCTATCTCGTTAAGTCCGCCCAGTGGGATAATTTTAAGGGGAGTTTTTTTGGCGGGACGGTGGTTTGTTGTATGGAGAGGCTTTCCCGTTTCGGGGTGGATCATCGGCGCGTCGTTCTTCTGCGGTTTTTTATTTTGAGGAGCGGGTTTTTTCACGGGCTTTGCGGGAGCTTTTTTTGCGAAAATATCAGATTTCTTTGGCTCGGATTTTTTTGCGGGCTCAGATTTTTTCGGGTTTTTTGCAGATTTTTTAACAAAATTGTTATTTTTTACCTGTTTTTTGGGAGCAATTCTCTCCCCGTAAGCGTTAAGCTCGATATTATCGTTTTTTGACACTATTGTAACATTCCTTTCAACAATTGATATATGTAGTATGGTTGATTGTTTTACCGCAGGGGGTGTGGAGAGGCGTATGGCAAAAATCCCGCAGCTTTTGGCAGGTAACGGTACATAAGCGATGTTACCCATGGGAGCAATTTACTCTTATTGGTACAGTATGTCCAAAAGGGTAAAGGCTCAGCCTTTTGATTAGATATATTGGTTTTTAGAAAGTCTAAGTCCGAACATAATAAATCATTATTTATTATACACTAAAATTTATGGGTTGTCAAGGGGGCTTCGCGGGTGGAATTGTTAGGTTTTGTCGCTGTAACTTTATCTTTGAATTTTAGTATCAAGGTTAGTAACTGTTAGTCGTTCACAAAATCGGGGGTCAGACACCACAAAGAGGGAGGGGAACAACAAACCCAACAAAAATCGGCATTTCCCCTCCCTCTTTGAGGTTTCTGCCCCCGAACCCCCTACTTCCTTAATCTCCCTCCCCTTTGCCGATTTTTACAGTGTGTCAAACTGGCGGCGTTTCCACGCCGCCGTTTACTGACAAGTTTGTGCTTATAATTCCTGCCCTTGTCACGTATTTAGATAGACAAACTGCTCAAATTATAGCAATCCATAAAAATAACCTTAAAATTACTGTAGGGGCGGGGTCTCCCCGCCCGCAGGCAACAGACATTTACGCAGTTCTGTGGGACGGGAAACCCGTCCCCTACAATTTATGTCAAGATAATTTTCTGTGTTGCTATATATAAAATCCGCGGAATGTAGGGCGGGGGCTTGCTCCCGCCTTTTAGACACGTTCGGCACAACGAGGCGGGAGCAAGCCCCCGCCCTACAACTGCCGAAAAAATGTTGATGCAAATATAAATTTATTGTTTAATTGTTTCTCAAAAGATCCTGATAAAAGTCGCAAAGCTCCGAAGCAGCCTCCATAGAGTAGCTCTCCACCTTCATCAGTACCCCCTTTTCCGTCTTTACGGGACGGATAAGCACCCTCCCCTTGCGGTCGTTTATCTCTACGCCGTCCGCCGTTGCCGTCCCACCCGCGAATATGCTCCGCAGAAGCCGTACAGGCTGCTTGTCAATGGCAACAAATCTTGTGGACAAAGCCATGTCGGGCAGCTCCGAAACAGCCTCCGCCAAGGTCATTCCCCTGCTTTCCAGAACCTCCAACACCGACATCATCAGCGCCGCCCCGTCCCGCACAAAGGGCGTTTCTTCCGCAAGCCGCCGCGCTTCCGAATCCGTTGGGTCGGAGGGACAGCCGCTGTATCTAAGCACCTTGCTGCCGAACTTTTTCGCAAGCTTGTCCGCCGCTTTCGGAAAATCATAGGGCAGCGCGATATCGTACCCCATTGCAAAACGCCTCATGCAGGCAAGCAGCAGCAGCTTTTCCTCAAAGACGTAACCCGTTTCATCGGTGTACGCCGAAACACCCTTGCCGTCGCTGCCGATGTGAAAAACTACGGGGCTGCCGTTTTTGTTGCTTATCCTGTTTAAAATGCCGCCGCAAAGGTCGTTCACCGCCGTACCCGAAGTGTTTAAAACAGCTTTTATTTTGGACAGCTTTTTCGGAGCAAGGCTTTCTATCATTGCTGAATACAGCCTTGTTATGGCGGCAGCGTCGCGAATTTCGCCGAATTTGGAAAAGCTTGCTCTTTTGTACTCGCTGCGGTTCACGCCGCCCTCGATTATCCTTTCCTCGCTTCGGGTAAGGGGCAGACCGTCCCCGGAGCAAAGGCGTATTTTGGCTGTAATG
The DNA here is from genome assembly GCA_947383835.1 of uncultured Clostridia bacterium. Classification (GTDB taxonomy): domain Bacteria; phylum Bacillota; class Clostridia; order Oscillospirales; family Ruminococcaceae; genus RGIG8773. The sequence continues at coordinate 23,764 of CANDEV010000007.1, read as the reverse complement.
CCTGCCTCTACCCAGCAGCCTGCGGCAAGACCCGACTTAGCGGTGCAGTACTCCAGAGCAGGGGCGGAGGACGCGCCGAAAAACCATACCTCTCCCCCTGCCGAGGTTACTCCCGAGGCGACTGCCATGGCTAAGCTTTTTGAGGCGGGACTGTCCTTATAGGCAATACCTATCTTACTTCCCAATGAGGCAAGCGCGCTGCCGCAGGCAGCAGCAGTCTGGGGTGTGATTATACTTCCCGTTTCGCCGCAGATACCGTCCTCGCCTATCCTCATGGGGGTGAGGAAGCCGTATTTTATATCCTGCGCGGCGCAGGCGTAGGAGTCGATATGCCTGCCGTTCCAAATTTTTACGCCGCTGCGGACAACGGCTTGCTCCGATATAACGGCGGAATCCCCCACTATCGCTCCCTCGTAGACCGACGCGCCTGTGAGAAGCCTTGCTCCTGTGCCTATTATGCCGCTGTTGACGGTGGCTCGCTCGCCTATAAACGCGCCGTCCATTAAGATAGCCCCGTGAAGCTTTGCACCTCGGCAGACGGTGACGTTTTCGCCGATTATCGTCCCCGCGCCTATCTCGACCCCTGCGCTTATCTCGGCGGAGGGCGCAATATACACAGGAGGCAGCAGCTTAAGCTCGGGACGGGCTTCCGCCGTTTTGATTATGTTTTCGGGGCGCTGCGGATAGGTGCCGCTCAAAACGCCGCTGTTTGCCGCAAAGTACCCCTCGGTATTTGAAATGCTGCAAAAATAGCCGTCGGCTGTATAGCTCATGACCTTGCCGCCCTTTTTGATAAGCTTCGGCAGGAAATTGGCAAGTATGTCTCCGTCGCGGTCTGCGCTGTCGGCGGCTTTTGCGGCGGTCTTTTTTGAAAAGATAAAGATCCCCGCAGCGGCGGTCTCGGAGCGGCAGTTTTCCCTTGCGGCGCAGGGAATAAGGTCGGTGATGTTATTTTCGCTGTCCGTAACGGTAAGGACGCTGTCGGTGTAGGAACGTGCGTCCTTGGGCAGGGTCAGAACGGTAACGTCCGCGGAGGTTTTTTCGTGCTGCTCCAAAGCGGCGGTAAGGTCTGTATCAAACAACAGGTTGCCGAAGATCACAATAAGCGGGGAATCGTCCTCCATGACCCCGGCGGTCTTTGACAGCGCGGAGCAAGTCCCCTCTGGGGTGGGGGTTATAATAAAGTCGATATTCTGAAAGTCCTCCAGATAGCTTGTGACACGGTCGGAAAGACGGTCGGCGGCGGTGAAAATTTCGGTAAAGCCGTGCTGCTCCAGCAGGCTCAGGGTGTAGCTTATCAGCGGCGTACCGCAGACGGGCAGCAAGGCGGCAGGCTTCGTACAGGTCAGCGGGCGGAGCTTGAGGGCGTCCCCGCCGGTGAGGATAAGCACGGTCGGTTTTTTTTCCATGGATATATTCTCCTTTCTGTATTATATAATAGTATGGACGATAATTCCGAGAATAAACATAAGACCCGTTCGCCTATCGGAGGAGCACCGTATCATACAGGTTTTTCTGAAAAGCTTACCTTTTTGTACAAAAAAATTCTGCCGATATGTCCAATTGGACAATTCCATTTTTCGGGAAACTGTGTTATAATATAGCAAAAGGCTGTATATCATATGCTTTGATATTATTTTGACCGCTGCGGAACGGCGCGGTCTGTCATATGCCGAGGCTTTGGGAGCAGGATAACGGGAGTGATAGGGATAAATACAACAAAATATATCAGACCGAAAAAGGCGTGGAAAAAGCTCAGCGCGGCATATGAAATGCTGCAGCCCGCATATATCTGCGGCGCAACGGGCTTCGGCAAGACCGAACTGGTAAAAAGATTTATGGGAAAGGAAAAATATAAATATATTTCCTGTGCGGGGGACTGCGCGATCAATGCAGGCGAGCTTCTGAAGGGAGGCGAGACCGTTGTTATAGACGATATGCATATGCTCTCCGACGAGGAAAAGCAGCGGGAGCTTATCGCTCTTCTGAAAAACGGCGAGGTATGGGTAATTATGCTGTGCAGGAGCAAGATACCCTCCTGGCTGATGGAGTGCTGCATAGAGCTTGGGCTGATGATAATTTCGGAAAACGACCTTAAGCTTTCCGCGGCGGATACCTTTGGATATTTTTCCGATATGGACATAGGCATATCTCCGGACGAGGTTTCCGAGATATGCCGAAAGTGCGACGGCAATGCGCTTATCCTGCGGTACTGCGCGGCAAAGCTTGCGGAGGGCTCAAAGACGGGAGGAGAATTTTCAAATGAAATAAGCAGTCACTTCCGCGAATATCTTAACAATAAAATAATCCCGTACTGGGACAGCGACGTAACGGATTTCCTTATGAAAATAAGCGCCGCCGACGAGTTCACCCTGCCTATGGCGGAAGCGGTCACGGGAAATCCCTACGCCGCTTCGGTTTTAAAGCGCGCTGTGGAATGCGGCAATTTTATTTCGCAGGATAACGGCGTTTATACCATACGGAAATCATTGCTGACGGCTTTGCGGGAGCGAGCGGTGCAAGTCTTCGGTTCGGAGCAGTACGACCGTTTTTTGTATAACGCGGGAATGTACTACGAGGCTAACGGGCAGGACGGTCTTGCTCTTGAAGCTTATAAAAAATGCGGCAGCAGCGAGAATATACGGGATCTGCTGATACGCAACGCCCAAAAGCATATCGGAGTAGGGTACTATTTTGAGATGCGGAAATATTATTTCCAGCTTGAAGAATCGGATATCGAAAAGAGCGTTATCCTGATGACGGCAATGTCGATGCTGTATTCGTTCATGATGGACGAGGAAAAAAGCGAATACTGGTACGGCAAGCTGAAGGAATACTCAAAAAGGGCTGTGGGAGCTGAAAAAAAGGCGGCGGCTTCACGGCTTGTTTATCTTGACATAGGGCTTCCCCACAGGGGCAGCGCAGGGGTGCTGGAGGTAATAAAAAGCGTACCCGCGCTGCTGTTTGACAAGGGTATCGGGCTTCCCGAATTTTCCGTCACCAGCAATATGCCCTCCACAATGAACGGCGGAAAGGATTTTTGCAGCTGGAGCCCGCGGGACAGGGAGCTTGCCAAGCTTGTAGGAAAGCTTGTGGAGCGTATTCTCGGGGCGTACGGAAAGGGTCTTGTCAGCGTGGCGCTGGGCGAAAGCCTTTATGAAAAGGCGGAGGACAATTACGAGGTGCTGTCGCTGCTTTCAAAGGCGCAGATAGACTCGGAAATGGGAGGAAAGCTTGAGATAACCTTTGCGGCGGTGGGCTTGCAGGTGAGAATGCTTGCTCTGGAGGGCAGCGCGGAGTCGGCGGCGGGACTTCTTGATTCCTTTGAAAAGAGGGTAACGGACGAAAACATCTATAAGCTTTTGCCTAATATAAAGGCTCTCAGGTGCAGGCTTGACCTGCTTTCGGGAGATACTGCGGAGGTGAAAAAATGGTATGAAAAGGCTCCCGACGAAAATGTGGAATTCAATGCGCTGGAGAGATACAGATATCTTACGAAAATAAGGTGCTATATAGCGTTCGGCGAGTATACGTCCGCGTTTGCGCTTATCGAAAAATTAAGGTACTACGGTGAAAAATGCGGCAGGACTTACATTCTTATGGAGCTTGGGGTATTAACGGCGATACTGAAAAAGCGTCTTGGCGGCGAATGGCGCGAAGATTTCATGCAGACCTTGAAAACGGCGTGCAAATATAAATTTGTGCGGATAATAAGCGAGGAGGGAGCTGCCGCGGCAGAGCTTCTCGAAGCTGTAAGGGACGGGTGCGCCGCTGACAAGAGCATTGACAGCGGCTGGTTTGAACGGGTTTTTTCCGAGGCTAAAAGGGTCGCGGTGTTTTATCCCTTATATTTAAAGGGACACAGGGTCACTGCCGCTGACTTTAACAAAACAGATCTTGATATCCTGCGTATGCAGGCGGACGGCTACTCTGTTACGGAGATAGCGAAAATGCTGGAAATGAACTCCCGAACGGTCAAATATCACGTTCAGGAAAATTACAAAAGGCTTGGCGTTTCGGGAAAGGCGGAGGCTATACTTACCGCAAGAAATTTAAAGCTGCTTTAACACTGATCTTAAAGTACAGATAAAAAATCTTCGCAAAAATCATATACGCAAATTTTTGTTTGGTCTTTATACGCTTTTTACAGCGATCCTATAAAATAATGCCTTTTGCAGGTGTGGGGTCTCCCAGCCCGCAATTATGAAACAGCGGGACGGGAAACCCGTCCCCCAACAAATTCGGTTGGACAGCTATAGTATAATACTGAATTGTAAAAAGGAGCAGAACGGCGTACCGCTCTGCTCCTTTTATAGGGGGTAATAAAGAAATTAGATGTTATCAAAGTATATAAACATTTACCTGACGTGCGCCCCAGTCGCAGCTTGCGTCGTAGCTTTCCATAAACAGGTCTACGAGGATAAGTCCGTCCATAAGGGCTGTACCCGTGTCCGCCGCTATTGCGTAGCCGTAAACTGCCGAGCCGTCGGTGGTTGTGATATAAAGCTCTGTTCCGTATGGGATTATATTAGGGTCAACCGCAACGCAGCCGACCACAGCTTTCCTGCCGCTTGCAGTGCCTGCTCCGGGACCTGCCGAATACGCGCAGGATTTACCTGTCAGCACCTTTGTATAGCTTGTGGGAACGCCGTTTGCGTCCAAGGTAAGATCCATAGGCGCGGGGATCTGTGAGATACTGAAATCGTCAATAGGGTTGTATTCCTTTGTTCCTACAAGGACTACCTCGTCCACAGGCTCGGTAACGTCCTCGTCCACTACCGCTGAGGAGACCAGCTCGCCGTCTATATAGACATGGCGGAGAGTCGTTTCGACCTCTCCCTCTTCGCCGTCCACAACGACCTCGGAGTATCCTATAGTATAATTGTTGTCCTCTTTGTATCTTGTTGCGTACTCAATTGTTTCTATTTGAACTTCCTCTACAATGTTCACACGGTTTACTATTATCTCTGTATTTGCATTAAGGGGCTCGTTAAAGCCGATGTTGATGAGATCGTCGTCGTATATATCTATTTTTGCGGCGGCGAGTGCGTCGGAAACTGTTCCCGCGCATTTTATTCCCAAATTTTTTCCGTCCACGCTGATCTTAACGTCGTATTCCTTAAGGGGGATCGCAGTTTTTACGGCTGCTTCGCCGGCGTTTGCGATCGGATTGGCGTCAAGGGCTACATCACCGGTTGCTGCCGATACAGCCATTACTGCTGCCGACGCTGCAATAACTGTTGTAAGCGACATTAATGCTATTGTTTTTTTAACGTTAAAGCTCTTTAAGACTTTTTTACAATTTGCGGCTGCGGTTTTAAAGCTGCAGCAGTTCTTGCTTTTATTACTCATAAAGACTCCTTCCGATATAGGACGCAAAACAGAACGAAGAAGCATAAACCTTTTTCTGTTCCGGACCCTGTGGAACTTTATTGAACCGTATTAAATTTGACTTGGTTCAAAAGGTTACAAATTGGTTACAGCTGTAACCTTTTTTGTAACTTTCCCTATTATACTCACCGAGTTGCTGTTTGTCAAGCTTTTTAGAGGGGGTATTTTTGTGCAGTTTTAACAAAAAAGAACGGTTGTTTTTACAAGTACTTTCCATTAAGTGCCATTTAGCTTGAAATTGAGACAAATTTTTCCAACGGATTTTATGCAGGTTAGCCAAAACAGCTTTTTAATTTTGAACAGCGGGGACAAATTTGGGTATTTTTGTTAATTGGTGGGTATTTTTTCGACAATTATAGGTTGAATGTTTACAATTACGGCATTTAATTTAGTGGATTTGCATATATCGGGTAAAATTCCACATGATTTTTTGTTTTATATGACGAAAAGTGGTTTTGGGAACTTTTTGGGAGATTTTGGGGGGATTGTTTCTGATACTATAAAATAATGCCTTTTGTAGGGGCGGGGTCTCCCCGCCCGCAATTATGAAACAGCGGGACGGGAAACCCGTCCCATACAGATACGGTTATTATTTTGTTGGATTGATATAGTATAAAATTCAAAAGCAAAACAACAGTCCCAACCAAAACCGTACCCCAAAATTGTAATACGTGCAAAAAAATAAAAACAAAACCGCCCCCAAAAAGGGAGCGGCTTTAAATTCAACCTTGTGAAAATCATCAGTTGACAACTGTCTTTTCAGTTTCCTTATCAAAGATGTGAACCTTGTTAGGATCAATAGCAACCTTGATAGTGTCCTGAGGACGAGCTGTGGAACGAGGATCAACGCGAGCTGTGAGAGGAATACCCTCGCAGTTCAGGTACAGGAATGTCTCTGCACCCATCATTTCGGTGATCTCTACGTTAGCGTCGATAACGCCTGTCTTAGCTGCGGAGAGGAACATCTCTTCGTCGTGGATGTTCTCGGGACGTACGCCCATGATGATCTCCTTGTCAACATATTCGTTGAGAACAGCCTCTTCGACCTTAGCCTCGGGAAGCTCAACATAGTACTTCTTGCCGCGGCTTGTCTTGGTATCCTCGGAGCCGAACTCGATAGCAAATTTGCCGTCGATCTTTCTGAGGAACGCGTCAACAAAGTTCATCTGAGGCGAGCCCATGAAGCCTGCTACGAACTGGTTTACAGGGCTTGTATAGAGGTTCTGAGGAGAGTCTACCTGCTGAATGAAGCCGTCCTTCATAACAACGATACGGTCACCCATTGTCATAGCCTCTGTCTGGTCGTGGGTTACATAGATAAATGTAGTACCCAGCTTCTGGTGGAGCTTAGAGATCTCGGTTCTCATCTGTGCACGGAGCTTCGCATCCAAGTTGGAAAGAGGCTCGTCGAGAAGGAATACCTGAGGTTCACGAACGATAGCACGACCCAGAGCAACACGCTGTCTCTGACCGCCGGAGAGAGCCTTAGGCTTTCTGCTGAGGAGGTGGGAGATGTCGAGGATTCTTGCAGCTTCCTCAACCTTACGGTTGATCTCGTCCTTGGGTACCTTACGGAGCTTAAGACCGAAAGCCATGTTATCATATACGGTCATGTGAGGATACAGAGCGTAGTTCTGGAAAACCATCGCGATATCTCTGTCCTTAGGGGCAACGTCGTTTACAAGACGGTCGCCGATGTAGAGCTCGCCCTCTGAAATTTCCTCAAGACCTGCGATCATACGGAGAGTTGTGGACTTACCGCATCCTGAAGGACCTACAAGGATAACGAATTCCTTGTCTCTGATCTCAAGGTTTACGTCTGAAACGGCAACAACGCCGCCGGGGTATTTCTTATAAATGGATCTGAGTGATAAACTTGCCATTTTTTGCAGACCTCCCAAATATAGTCTTGCCGATATACATTCGGCTATGTTAATATAATACCAAATTTCGCACACAAATTTCAAGTCATTTATTAACCAAACTTACAAAACCTTATTTATTTAGATTGACGAAAAATTAACGCTGTGAAAGGATCGCGCCGAAAAAACTAATGTTTTTGCATAAAACTTTCAGATTTATTTGTGCAATTTAGAGCATAGAGTGTTGAAAAAGGCGGCTGCGGCACAATATATTGAGCCGTTTCAAGACTGCCAAAATTTTCATAGTTTTTTTGTGCAATTAGAGCAAAAGACAACAAACCTTTCAACTTTTTGTTTATATGACCGTTATTACTTATTAATTGATATAAGCTCCTCCTTTGTGATTTCCCTGCACTCTCCCTCCCGCAGAGTCTCGTCCAGAGCAAGTCCGCCTATGCTCAGACGCTTCAGGTACAGAACCTTGTTGCCCACCGCTTCGGCCATGCGTTTTATCTGATGATACTTGCCCTCGTTAAGCGTGATAAATATTTCGTTGGGCTTTTGTGAAGCTTCAACATATGCGGGAAGGCATTTTTCCCCGCCGTCAATAGTAATTCCCGATTTTAGCAATTCTATGTCATGCTCGGCAATATTTTTTTCCAAAACAGCGAAATATTTTTTATCCACGTGCTTTTTGGGGGACAAAATATCATGGGCAAATCCGCCGTCGTCCGTAATAAGCACAAAGCCCACGGTGTCCTTGTCCAGCCTGCCCGCAGGGAAAAGTCCCTCTCGGCGAAGCTCGGCGGGGATAAGCTCCAGAACGGTCTCCGAAAGCTTGTCGCGGGTCGCACAGACCACCCCCGCAGGCTTGTTCAGCATGATATAAACGTGCTCGCGGTAGGTCACAGCTTTTCCCTCGGCGGCAACGGAGTCCCCCTCCGGGTCTATTTTAATGTCGAATAATTTTGCAGTCCCGCCGTTCACCGTTACAAGACGTTTTTTGATAAGCTCCTTTGCGTCGGCGCGGGAGATGTTCAGTTGGTTTGACAGGAATTTGTCAAGGCGTTGTTTTTGCATTTCGTGCTCCTTATGATAACTAAAAATTTATAATGAATAATTATAGCGATCCTATAAATAATGCCTTTTGTATGGGACGGGTTTCCCGTCCCGTGGTTCAGTATATTTTTGTATCGCGGGCGGGGAGACCCCGCCCCTACAGTATGATTATTTTTATGGATTGCTATAAACAATTTTTATGGGGCAGCAAATGCCCTGTATTTTATTAAACCGCCCCCTTTGAGGGGGCTTGAATAAGTAACTTCTTATAGCATTTAACATTGGGGGTGACTCTCGCCGCAGGGCGTTCCCTGCCGCCGCAGGGCGTTCCCTGCTACATATTGTCGGTTAGGTTCATTATTATCGCCGTGACCGCTATGGGACAGGTCTCGCACCGCAGTATACGCTCCCCAAGCCATATCGGGATCGCTCCCGCAGCCTCCGCAGCTTCCGCCTCCGACCTCTCGAAGCCTCCCTCTGAGCCTATCATTACGCCAATGCTGCCGCTTTCGGGCAGGTCTGTATCTTTAAGACGTTTTCCGCCGTTTTCATAGCAAAGCAGCTTTACACCGCACTGCCCCATATCCTCTAACGCCTCGGTAAAGGTCATCAGCGGAGCAATTTCGGGGACTTTCCCCCTGCCCGACTGCTTGGCTGCCTCCTCCGCGATCTTCTGAAAGCGAGCCTGCTTTTTCTCATAGGTCTTTTTGTCGGGACGTGCAACGCACCGCGCGGATAAAAACGGCACGATACGGCTCACGCCCAGCTCTGCGGTCTTTTGTATGATAAGCTCAAGCTTGTCCTGCTTTGGGTACGCCTGATAGATCGTCAGTCCCACCGTCGGCTCTGCAAGAGTGGGCGCGGAGCTTTCCACGCGGCAGACGACCTCCGTCTCGGTCATGCTTTCTATTGTGCAGGAATAGTCCGTTCCGCCGTGGCAGAATGTGAGACCGTCCCCCACTTTCATTCGCAGGGAGTAGCCTATGTGACGGGCGTCGCTGCCTGTTACGGTTATTATTTCGGACGGCTTTTCGGGGGTAAAAAATCTTGGCATTTTATATTCCTCTTTCGTTGATTTGTCCTGCGGAGTAAAGGTCGTACCCCTCATAATAATAGCTTCTGTCTATGCCTTTCATGTAAATTTCACGGTCGGCAGTCCTGTCCGTCAAGGCGTTTTTAAGCAGGGTTTTTATCTCCGTGTACTTTACGGGACTTCTCTCCATTGCAAGGAAGTAGTCTTCCTTATTAATAGTACTCCAGTCAACGACCATGCTAAGCTCTTTTTTGAGCATGAGGTCGAGCCAGATACGTGTACTCCTGCCGTTGCCCTCGCGAAAGGGGTGGGCGACGTTCATTTCCACATATTTTTCGATTATCTCATCAAAGGTGGACTGGGGCATATTTTCAATATTTTTCAAAGCGGCTTCAAGGTACAGCACCGGTGCAAACCTAAAACCGCCCTTTGAAATATTGACGGTGCGAAGCTCCCCCGCAAAGTCGTAAATTTCGAAAAAAAGATAACGGTGTATCTCCGCAAGGGAGCGGAAAGTCCCTGCTTCAAGGCTGTCGAGAAAGCCGCTTTCAAACATTTCGGCGGCTTTTTTCTTGCTTATGCGTTCCTCCGCTTCCGCAAGCTGCGCGGAGCTTTTTATTCCGAGTTTGTTTTCGAGAGGCATGGCTATTCTCCTTGATTTGTTTTATATTTTTATTATATCACGGCATTGCGGCGTTGTCAAACTGCCGCGGTTTCAACCTTTATTTCCTTGCCTAATTCGGCGCACTTGTCTATAACAAATTTTGTGCCGCGTGATTTTCCGTCCCAAAACGCGAGAACAACGTCCGCATTTTCTATTATTTCGATATTGCGCTTCAGCGGCGCGCTTTTTCCGTATTTTTCGTACTTCGGCAAAAATTCCGTCAGCTTTATATTATGGGCAGCGGCGTATTCTCTTGCACAGGCGTCAATGCCCTTTGCTCCGCCGGAAATAATTTCTGTGGTATCGGCGGGAAGATATTTTCCCAGATCGTTTACGGTAAGTCCGCGAGAGCCTATTACTGCTACTTTCATTATAACTCCTCCTGTAAATCATATACTTATATTATAGACTTATAAGTCAATAAATTCAATACCTTTTGGAGATTATTTTATTTTTTTAAAAGTATTATAATATTTACAGAAAGGTGTGAGCGCGGCTTGGATTTGGGAAAACGTATAATGGATATTCGTAAAGCAAAAAATATTACGCGTTATCGTTTAACACAGCTTACGGGAATTTCGGGACATCATATAAAAGGCATTGAAGAGGGTACTCGTCAGCCGACTATCGAAACTCTTAAAAAGATGATAGTGCCGCTTGGCATAACGCTTGCCGAGCTTTTTAACGAGGGTGAAGCGTCATATCTTTCGGAAAAGGAAAGACAGCTGATTGAAAACTTCAGAACATTGTCCGATGAAAAAGGGAACGCTTTGCTTTCTATGAGCGAGACCTTAAAAAAGTAAAGCCGCAGCATTTTATTTTAGGCTGCGGTTTTATTTTTGTAGGGACGAGTCTCTGCTCCTGAAAGAAAAAGCTCCCGAATTTCGGGAGCTTTTGATATACATATATAATGTTATCTCTTCGAGGCTGATGTATCAATTATCTTATTTTTGCAGATTTTTTCGCAAATGCCCGTAAATTCAGTAATGAAGCGGGTTAAGCTGATGTTGCATACGCCAGTCTTTTTGCAGCTTTTTGTATGTTTTTGTAACTTTAAAGACCAAATGAAGACCAAAATTTTGACATACTCCTGTAATTTTATTAGACAAAGAATGTTTAAAAGAGTATAAAGTCACCAAAGCATTAGCACATCTTTTAGTCATACCTATTGTCTGATGTGCACACCATATTTGTGAAAAATATAAATGCTATTATATAAACCAGCTTATAATACTTGTGCAATATCAATAGTTTAATTTAAAGTTTATTCAATTTAATTATATATTTTCTGCAATAAACTATATTTTTTACGTTAAATTTTGTAAACTGCTTGACAAATTAGCCAAAAAGTCCTATAATGTAAAATAATAAATATATTTGAGAGGAGATTTTCTAATGAGCCTTATTTGCAATCTAAGCAAAACCTTTATTTATGGTATTACAAGCAGTATTCTTGATGCAGTTACTGATGATATTATACAAGATACTCGACAAGCTAGACTTAATCGTAGTTATATGAATGGTTATCCGACAAGAATATGGGATTTACTTAATAGAAATTTATTTTCTATCTACGGAGAAAACGATGATATAATTATCAGATCGACTTTGCGAGGAACTTGGCATTTTATTGTGATTTTTGATAAATCAACCAATATGCTTGTTACTATTATGCGCGAAGAACGTTTTCAGACAGTAAAAAAAGATAGAAAAAACGGTCATCACTATATTGCACATTTGGCACAGATTTTTAATGTAAATTTGGAAAAAGATCAGCAGACAATTTTTGACCAAGAATCTGACAAAACAGAAGCACAAAAAACTGTGGAAAAGATATGTAGTGATTTGTGTATATCTATTGAAACAGTTAAACATCATGCCATAGTGTTATTTTCGGCTAAAAACGAGATACTGCATTCCATTCGCTGTGTAATGATAAACCGCAATTTTGATGAATGTGAATCCGTTTCATGGAACGAATATATTAGTGTTAATGAAAGTACCGTTGTAGAACAAGTTAATAAAGATGATATTATACATAATATTCCTAACAGGAACTTGAAATATACGAACAGAGCTAAACAAAAACAAAATTTAAATGCAAGTGTTTCATATAAGCCTGTTGAATCTGAGGATACAAATGAAGTTAAATGATATTAGGAGGCTCTTTTAATGAGTGATTTAAGATCTTTCAATGGGCAACGATTAAAAACAGCAAGGACAGTACGCGGTATGAGCATTGCCGATTTAGCTGAAAAATTAGAAGTTCAGAGACAAACTATATCCATGTATGAAAATGGAAAAATTTCTGAACCCGAATACTTAAAAATATATAAAATGAGTGAAATACTCAATTTCCCAATAGAATTCTTTTTAGATAATAACTTAAGTCACGTAGAATCATATCCTTCAACTTATTTTAGATCTTTATTGACGACTTGTAAAAAATACAGGTATGAACAGGAAGTAAAAATAGAATTTATATCTGCTATATATGCTTATATAAGTGAATACATTACTTTTCCAGAAACATATCTTCCCAATATTCCAGATAACTATGACATTGAGGAAGTTGCTTTGACATTGAGAGAACATTGGAAGCTTGGGCGTGGACCTATTGATAGATTAATATTTCATGCAGAGGAAAATGGAATTATTATAACGTCATTTTCTACTGATACAAATGATATTGATGCTTTTAGTAAAAAAATTGTAGTAAATGATGAGAATAGATATATTATAGCTTTTTCTAGGAATAAGAATACTGCGGCTCGTATACATTTTGATGTATCTCATGAATTAGGACACATTTTATTGCACGATTGGGATGATGATATTACAAACCTTTCTACACAAGAATTTCGCGAACGTGAACAAGAAGCAAATGATTTTGCTTCTGCATTTCTTCTTCCCAAAGAAACCTTTATTAAAGATGTAGGTAGCTATGCTGATAAATTAAGCCACTATATTGAATTAAAGAAAAAATGGAAAGTATCAATAGCAGCAATGATTAGGCGTTCCAAAAATCTTGGATTAATCTCATATGATAAATACCAATCATTAATGAGAAAAATGCAAAAGCTGGGTATTCGTAAACAGGAACCGTTAGATGATACTCTTATGACATCGCAGCCTTCGCTATTGGAAACTGCTGTCAATATGTTATTAAATGATAATATTGTTACTCCTAGAGAATTTTTACAGGAGTTATCTATGGATTACAATTTGACATTGTATCCAGAACAAGTTGAGGAACTTTTAAATCTAAAAAAGGATACTTTGAAACAGGGTCATATAAAACAGATTATAAATTTGCAATATAAAAAAGATTAGATTACTATGTGATTGTGCCATTTTATACTAAAACTATTTTGTAAATTTTGTATAGTTTTATGTTGACTTTATCGTATCACAGATAACTAAAGGGTAGAGTGATGATTATGGTAAAAGAAAAAAAAAGAGCAACAGGTTCGTTTTACACTTGTTTATCTGTAGCAGATTATATTGTAAGGTGGGCAATAGATGATGAATATACCACGGTTTTAGAGCCTTCATTTGGTGATGGAAGTTTTCTTTATTCCGCATTAAATCGATTTAATGAATTTGGAAAGAGTAATCCTGTCATATATGGAGTTGAAATTCAAGATGAACCATTTTTCAATTTTACGAATTCCAATGATATAGTTGACTGTACTCTCACTGATTTTATGGATTACAAATTAAGTTCAGGTATAGATGCGGTTATCGGCAACCCACCATATGTGAGTTTAAAAAATCTTTCTTCTTGTGAACGAAATAAAGTTATATCGTTAATGAACAGTTATGGCATTGAAATACCGTCAAGCAGTAGCTTATGGATGCCATTTGTAGTACATTCAACAGAAATGTTAAATGAAAACGGTAAATTGGGTTTTGTTCTTCCATATGAAATTACATACGTAAGATATGCTTTCAAACTATGGGATTATCTCAAAAAAAATTATAGTAAACTGCGTATATATAGAGTTTTTAAAGATTTTTTTCCTGAAGTAGATGTGGAAACCATTGTTTTTCTTGCAGAAGGAAAAGGTGGTACTACTGACAACGTTGAATATACAGCATTTAAAGATACGGTTAATTTGTTTTGCGACAACAGCTTAATAAATATTTCAATACCTATAAAAGATATTTCATCATTAAGCAAGCCTTTTGAAAGAGCGCTTATTTCCCAAAATACTAAAGAAATAATATCTTCACTTAGGCAAAATAATACACTTGTTCCTCTTGTTGAAGAATGTAAATTTAAAATTGGTTATGTAAGCGGAAACAAAGAATTTTTTCACCCGTCATTAGATACAATAAACAAGTACAAATTAAAAGAAAGCAATCTTATTCCTTGTCTGATTAATTCTAAGGATATTAATAACCAAAAATGTATAGGATTAGATACGCAAAACGCTATTTCAGATAGTTACCTATTCTATCCAATGGATATTGGAAGAGGCGAAAAAAAATATATTTCTTTTGGCGAGGCAAAAAATGTCAATTTAGGTTATAAATGCAGGGTTAGAAATCCGTGGTATATTACACCAAGCATTGAAATACCTGACCTTATACTAACGGTTTTTGGTGATGTTCCAAAAATGATAACAAACTCAAAAGGGTTTGCTGTATCTAATAGCTTGCTCTGCGGAAAAATAAATTCCACTACTAAAAATACATCCGCTAAAGAACTGGTATGCAGATGGTATAATAGTTTAACTCTTTTGATGATAGAGCTATACATACATTCTTTGGGCGGGGGCACGTTGGTAATGATACCTGGAGAAATGGACAAAATGGAACTTATTTCAAATTATCCAGAATCTAAAATTAATGATGTTTTTGATAAACTAAATGATTGCATGATTTCCAAAGGAGTATCTGAAACATATTCTCTTGGGGATGAACTTGTCCTAAAGCAGATTTACAATTTAACAGATATTGAAATAAACGAGATACGAAAATCACTTGAAAAATTGCGTTCATGGCGGAAGCCCGATTTAAGAAGATAAAGTAAAAAGCGTTTGCAACATGCAAACGCTTTTTACTTTATTTTAATTATAATTGATTAAAAAAATTCCGATCGTTATGTGTAGCTATAAGTTTATCAAAGAATGTCTCAATACTTAATTCATGGCAAGTTGGAATAATTGTAGGCGGAGTAGTATCAAAATCAACTTTTATAAAAGCAAAATGCTCATATTTATCAGAAGAATCGTGCCAATCTTTTCTACCTGTTATCTTTTTAAATAAACCTTCTACCCGATCTAAATCTATACCCTCTTCACGTCCAGTTTTAATAGAGTTTTTAGGCAATAAATATACATATCCAAGCGTAGCCATAGGGAATCGATCATGCAACGAGATACACTCGCCTATAATGCCCTCATAATAATTTTCAATATTCTTACCAACAGATGACATTTGACTCCTTACTCCAATGGCAATCTGTGGACCATTAGCATAATGGGCAAGAACAATATCTTCATCTTTATTTTTGTGAGAACCAAATAATGTCACCTCTTGCATTAACTGAAATTTATTAGGCTCTATTTGAATATTAGGATAATGTGGCCGACCAGTAGGTTTTTTCATATCAGACAAATTAATTCTCTGAACCTTATTTTTATCTAATGCCGCATACAATTCCTCAGCGCAATATTTATGTAACTTATAAATAAAAGTTGAACTTCTTACCGCAGCCATAGGACCACTTAAATATGTATGTTTCATATCATCTAAGCATTGTTGCAATTTAATCATATCAGCAGGCATTATTAGTCCTCCTCATAATCTTCAATAAGTAGTTTGTAAGCTTCGATACCAAGAGCATCAGCTATGCGCTGAATATTTTCAATAGAAATATTGCGTTGAAATCTCTCAACAGAACTTATATAAGTGCGGTGAAGCCCACATTTTTCAGCAAATTGTTCTTGTGAAAGTCCCAATAAAATACGATATCGCTTTAAATTATAACCAAATACTTTTATAATGTCCATGATGTACCGCCTACCTTATTAGTAATTATACCGCATTGTATCCGATAAGTCTACACATTATAAGTAACATTTAAAATATACGATGTCTAAGCTATGTTATAGTGACATCAGCATATAAATGGTTTGGGTTGTGAAATTTTATACAACTTTGTGTTACTAAATCTGTGCAATGAAACAAACTTTGTTGTCAATGTGCAAGTTTTTTTCTTGTTTTGTGGGAAACGGCTCTGAAAAATGTCTTTATTTATGGAGAGACGTGTTATATCACAAAAGGTTACACTACAAAATAACATAGTTTATGCAAATATCCAAACCTATTGAAAACTTTTCCTAAAAACCTTAAAAAACAGCAGATTTTTCTTCTTATGGTGAGGGCAGATGTAAGTAGTCATAAAATATAAGTTTATGGTGGTAAAAAATCTTTGGTACCTTTACACATGTAAATAATTTGTTAATTATCTGATGAATGATATAAAAAAACATTGAAATCTCACCAAAAATTTTCCTATTAGTGAGGGGAGTTATAAGTTACAAAATGCTGCGGTATAAAATATCAAATTTTATGCAAGTATGAGAAAAAATAAAAAGTTTTTGAAAACTGCCTGTTTTTTCGTCTGTTTTTGTCCTTTTAAATGAGGAAAGTTATAAATTACAAAAGGTTACAGCATAAAATATCAGGTTTTATGCAGATATACAAACTTTTTTCGCAAGGTAAAAAAAGTACCCGTAACTGTATGTAACATATGAAAAGATATATAAAATTTCAATAAGATTTATGCAATTAGCAGATTTTAAAAACAAATTTCTGAAAAAGACTTACAAAACGGGCTGTTTTTGTAGGGATTAATAGAGGGGGTATATTAATGTGAGATAAAATGGCAAATTATGTAATTATAAAAAATTTTAGGAGGTCGATATTATTGACAATGAAAACCAAACAGGAGCTTATAACTCAAATTGCAGCACTACTCAATGAGGTAATCGAAGTGGAGGAACAGGCAGCAGAGGCTATTCCCAATTTCTCAAAACCTGTGGAAATGCTGACAATCAAGGAATGTTCGGAAGCTGTAAAGGGACTTTCGGAACACACAATCCGTCAGCTTGTTGCGCAGGAAAAAATCCCGTATATAAGGACAGGTCAAGGCAAGCGCGGTAAAATCCTTATCAGCCGCGCGGCACTGCTTGAATACTTGGGAGGTGCGGCGTGATGAGTTCTCCCAACTGGTACAACGGGAAGTCTGTAAACGAGGTTGAGTTCTGCACAGAATTTGTGCAGAACCGTCCGCTGAAATGTATCGGCGGCAAGCTTTACGGCATTGACGGAGAGATTTCCGACAGCGAGATATGTCACGACATTTCCGTAATGCTGACGGAATTTGTTACAACGGGTATTTCCCGCAAAGTAAAATCTTTGCTTGAAGCGTTAAAGTTATTCTGTCACAGCGAGCCTATTCCAGTCCGTGAAAATGAAATTAATTTGATTAACGGTATACTAAAAACTGACGGTACTTGGATTTACGAAAAGCAGTTTTGCGTTAATCGGCTGAACGTTTTTTACCGTCCCGAAATGCAAAATAGGAATTATTATCCCGATAATTTTCTAAAATTCCTTGATGAATTATTGGACTTCGAGGACATAAAAACTTTGCAGGAGTACCTCGGTTACTGCTTAATCCCGTCCACAAAAGGACAAGCTATGCTCTTTATTATCGGCAACGGCGGCGAGGGTAAAAGTCGTATCGGAGTAGTATTGCAGGAGATTTTCAAGGGTGCAATGGTCACGGGGAATTTTCAGCGTATTGAAACGGACAGATTTTTTAGATATAATCTGCAAAATAAATTATTGATGTTGGACGACGATATGCAGATGAGTGCGCTGTCAACAACGGGAATTATTAAAAATCTTGTGACAGCGGAAATCCCCGTTGATGTTGAAGCAAAAGGTTTTCAATCCGAGCAAGCTGTACTTTATACTCGTTTCCTTTGCTTTGGAAACGGCTCTCCGAAAGCCCTTTATGATAAATCGGACGGTTTTGCAAGGCGGCTTTTAATTCTCACAACGAAGCAAAAACCGCCGAACAGAATTGACGATCCGTACCTTGCGGAGAGATTTATTTTCGAGAAAGAAAAAATATTTTGCTGGATGTTCGACGGATTAAAACGGCTGATAAATAATAATTTTCGATTTACAATCTCTGAAAAAACACGCCGGAATGTTTCAGAGGTTATGGCGGATAACTGCAACATAATTGAATTTCTCTCCGATAAAGGTTACATAGAATTTGGTACGGATTTTCAAGAAAGCACCACAAATCTTTATTCGGGATATATTGATTGGTGTCATAAAAATCTTTTGACGGAATTAAAAAAGGATACTTTCAGCAGTTGGCTGAAAACAAATTCCGAGAAGTACAATATAAGATTTTCGACCCACATCAAGACTGACAACAGAGAGGTGCGTGGGTATAAAGGTATTCGCTCTCGGTTCAGAAATATTATTTTGCAATGAAGTTGAAAAATGGCGTCCGAGGCGTACGTCCGTCCGAGTACGGCTTTGGGACGGATTATTCGGACGGTTGAAACGACGTATTTAAGCCATTCGGACGGGTGGACGGCATTTTGATAAGTTTAGCATATATTTTGTTAAATGCCGTCCGTATGGCGTACGCAAGTACGCCATTAAAAGGGAGTGCAGAGGGAACGGCTGCCCCTCGGAGAGCGCAATGACGCTTTTGATGTGAGGTACGAATGTCAAAAGTGTCTTTGCGTTACTTTTGCGAAAGTAACAAAGGCTTAGGTTGCCGCCCTCAAAAAATAATAGAAAAACAAAGGAGGAACGCTATGCAGAAAACATTAAGCATAACTATAGGCAAAGGCAGTATCGGTCACAACAATCGGGCTTTTTTTGCCGATAATATTGACAGCAGCCGTTCACAAAATAATATCATTTTTTGTAAAGAAAATATTAAAGCGGTTTACCGTGAATTGTTTGATACTGCTCTTGCGGAATACAACGCTAAACAGAAACGCAAGGATAGAATTATCAAGGACTACTACGACCATATTTTTCACAGCAAGCAGGAGAAGCCGTTTTACGAACTGATAATTCAGGTCGGCAACAAGGACGATACTCCTTGTAATTCAAGTGAGGGAAAGCTTGCTTCACAGATTTTGATTGAATTTGAAAAGGATTTTCAAAAGAGAAATCCGCATATCAGAGTGTTCAATTCCGTACTTAATATGGACGAGAATACGCCGCATTTACATATCGACTTTGTACCGTTCGCAACAAATCAGAAGCGGGGATTATCCACAAGAAACGCACTTACAAAGGCTTTGGAACAGCAAGGTTTTATTGCAAAAGGTAAATTCGACACTTCCTCAAAGCTTTGGATCGACAGCGAAAAAGAAAAGCTTTCGGAAATTATGGCTCGGTACGGTATCGAGTGGAAAAAGCTTGGTACACATAATAATCATCTTTCCGTTTTGGATTTTAAAAAGCAGGAGCAGAAAAAGGAAATTGTCCGTTTGGAAAATAAAATTGAATGTACGGATAATATTCTAAAAAGCCGTCAGGAATTGTTGAACGATACCGAAAGAATTATTGACGAGTTGGATGGGGAATATCAAGAGAAAAAAGCGGCGGTTGGTCAGCTTGATGATGAGATTACCGGAAAGGAAAATGTTCTTGCTGAAACTGCTGCAATCATTTCAGAAAACAATTCATTGATAGAAATAAGCGCGGATAAGGTAAGCAGGATAAAAAATATTGACCGTATTCAGGCAAAGAAAACCTTGTTCGGGGATAATGTTACCGTTTCGCAGGAGGACTATAATAATCTCTCCGAACTTGCCAAAAAACAAATTGCTGCCGAAAATAACAACAATGAATTGGCTGAAAAAATTGTTCAGCTTGAAAAAGATAATGCTGCTCTTATTGATAAAAATAAATCTCTTAATAATGAATTGAAGTCCGTAAATTCACTTCGGGACAAGCTTAATTCTGCATTGCGGGAGCTTTCCGATTGGAAAAATAAATATCAGAAGGTTATGGATTTTATAGATAGTCTTGGGCTTAAAGAGAAGCTGCGGGAGTTTTTAAAGCCTGTTGTTCAGCATAGGTCAAAGTAAGATTATTGGCATATCTCTGAAAAAACTTCTTGACTTTACCACGCGAAAATGATATAATAAAGAAGCAGGGGTATGTCATAAAATCTATAATATCAAAAGGAGAGATATTTTTATGGCTACCATATCAAAAAGAGGTTCTAATTATAGAATTAAGGTGTCATTGGGATATGATACCAACGGGAAACAAATTATAAAATCCACAACTTTTACCCCGCCTGACGGAATTACGCCCAGAAAGGCAGAGAAACTTGCGACCGAATATGCTTTCGAGTTTGAACGTCATTGCAAGGGTTATGCGGTACTTAATGAAAATATGCGATTTTCGGAACTTGCTGACTGGTATTTTACCAACTACGCACCGATTGAACTCAAAGAAAGCACAGCATACACTTATAGCGGACAATATAATAACCACATTGCTCCCATTCTCGGAAATGTTAAGGTTAAGGACATAAATACGCCGAGGCTTACTCAATTTGTGCAGTCCTTAAAGCTTAATCCTGAAACTGTACGCAAGGTTTATATCGTCATTCAAAGTATTTTCCGCAGGGGTGTGGAGCAAGGCTTTATCCGTGAATCGCCATGTCACAATGTTATTCTGCCTAAAAATCGCTGTAAGAAGAAAACCTCCTCGCTTGATGAGAAACAAATCAAACGCTTCATGGGAATTCTTGACACCAAACCTTGGGACGAGGATTTCAAGCGTATAATAAAGGTACTGTTGTACACGGGTATGCGTTCGGGAGAGTGTCTTGGTTTGATGTGGGAGGACATTGACTTTAATGAAATGACTATCACAATCAACCATAATCTTACAGATATTGGAGGCAAACACACGCTCGGTTCTCCCAAAACGGAAAGCAGCCGCAGAACTATAGGAATGAGCGAGCCTCTTGCCAATATCTTCAGAGCGCAAAAGAAGTACATTGAAGAAATCTCATCTGCAATCGGCAGCAGTTTTGCCCACCCCAAAATGGTTTTTACGTCCGCATTAGGGAACTATCGTGACAGGCAATCGGTTTACCATTCTTTAAAACGCTTTACAAAGGGTACGGAGTTTGAAAATCTGACGCTTCATCAGCTTAGACATTGTAACGCTACAATGCTTCTCAACAGCGGTGTTGATATTAAAATAGTATCCGAACATCTCGGCCATTGCGACATAGGCGTAACTGCCAACATCTATGCCGACGTACTGAAAAGCACCAAAGCAAAAGTCGCCGACCTTGTCACCTTGAAGCTGACATAAAAAATCCGTTCCAAAAAAGGAACGGATTTCAAAAATCTTGCAATAAAGACCAAACAAAGACCAAAGCGATTTTGCAAGGTCTGCAAAGTACCGAAAAATCGGCATAAATGAGATAGTCTGATTATCTCTTTGAGAACTGAGGAGCACGACGTGCAGCTTTGAGACCGTACTTCTTTCTTTCCTTCATTCTCGGGTCACGTGTGAGGAAGCCTGCCTTCTTAAGAACAGGACGAAGCTCTGCGTTTACCTGGAGAAGCGCTCTGGAAAGTCCGTGACGGATAGCGCCCGCCTGACCTGTTACGCCGCCGCCCGCTACTGTGCAGACAATATCGAACTTATCAGCGTTTTCGGTAAGGATAAGGGGCTGCTTAACAATAAGCTTAAGGGTCTCAAGACCGAAATAATCGTCGAGAGTTCTGCCGTTAATTGTAATGTTGCCGCTGCCTGCGTAAACTCTTACTCTTGCAACGGAGCTTTTTCTTCTGCCTGTGCCGTAAAAATATGGCTGTTTAGATTCGTACATTTACTCCGCCTCCTTATATCTCGTAATTTTCGGGTTTCTGAGCAGCGTGTCCGTGCTCTGCGCCTGCGTAGGTTCTGAGACGCTTAAGAGCAGCTCTGCCCAATGTATTGTTGGGGAGCATACCGTTTACCGCGATCATCATAGCTCTTTCGGGTTCGTTCTTCATCATATCGCTGTACTTGATCTCCTTGAGACCGCCTATCCAGCCTGTGTGCCATCTGTAGTACTTCTGCTCAAGCTTTTTGCCTGTAAGCTTAGCCTTTGCGCAGTTGATGATGATAACGTGGTCGCCGCAGTCAGCGTGGGGTGCGAATGTGGGCTTGTTCTTGCCTCTGAGGATAGAAGCGGCTTCGGCAGCCACACGTCCCAGGGACTTATCCGCAGCGTCAAGCACATACCATTTGCGGCTTATTTCGTTTGCCTTTGGCATATAAGTTGACATAATCATTCTCCTTGTTTTTAAATTTTTATCGGGTTTGGGGGACTTTCAGCAACTCCTTGAAAGCGTCCCTCCGACGCAACATTTAACATTATACATGGTTATTTTTTTAAAGTCAACGGTCAAATTGCCGAATTTTTAATATATATCCCTTAATCTCTCGTTTTCTCTGCTATTTGCTTTAAATCTCTTTAATTCTCACGTTTCATTTTAATTTTGCGGGGAACGCTCCGCGGCGGGAGTCCCCCCATTTTATAGCGGTACATAAAAATATCTTGACAAAATTCGTAGGGGACGGGTTTCCCGTCCCGTGGTTCAGCATATTTTTGTATCGCGGGCGGGAAGACCCCGCCCCTACAGTATGGCTATTTTTATGAATTGCTATAATGAAACAGATATGTTTAGATAATTTTATGGATTGCTATAAATATGACAAAAACTTTATTTTCAAAGCCCCCAAGGGGCGGGTTAATTTATTATGGCAATCCGACAAAATAATAACCGGATCTGTATAGGCGGATTCCGTAGCTGCCCATGCAAAATTTGCGCGTATATTTATAGGATCGCTGCAGGCGCACTGTACCAATAAATAACAAAACACTCTGCCCAAACCATGCTTTATGAAATTTTTAGAAAAAAATCCAAAAAAAGTATTGCAAAATTTTCAAAAATAGGGTAAAATAGATATATGCAGTATCCTCACAGCCGTTAGGCTAAGCAGGATACCTGAAAAATTAAATTTCTTTTAGGAGGAAATTATCATGGCAGTTAAAGTTGCAATCAATGGATTCGGCAGAATCGGCCGTCTCGCATTCCGCCAGATGTTCGGCGCAGAGGGCTACGAGATCGTAGCTATCAACGACCTCACAGACCCCAAAATGCTTGCTCAGCTTCTTAAGTACGACACCGCTCAGGGCGGCTACTGCGGAAGGATCGGCGAGGGTCTCCATACTGTAGAGGCTGCTGACGGCGCTATCGTTGTTGACGGCAAGAAAATTACTATCTACGCACAGCCTAAGGCTCAGGATCTCCCTTGGGGCGAGCTCGGCGTTGACGTTGTTCTCGAGTGCACAGGCTTCTACTGCTCTAAAGAGAAGTCCCAGGCTCACATTGACGCAGGCGCAAAGAAAGTTGTTATCTCCGCTCCCGCAGGAAACGACCTTAAGACTATCGTATTCTCCGTAAACGAGAACACTCTTACTAAGGATGATACTATCATCTCCGCAGCTTCCTGTACTACAAACTGCCTCGCGCCTATGGCTAAGGCTCTTAACGATTACGCTCCTATCCAGAGCGGTATCATGTCCACTATCCACGCTTACACAGGCGACCAGATGATCCTTGACGGTCCTCACAGAAAGGGCGACCTGAGAAGAGCAAGAGCAGGCGCTGC